>DATHEF010000028.1:0-118823 GCA_035490435.1 Thermoanaerobaculia bacterium | reverse complement strand
CTGCGCCGCTCCGGTGATCATGTTCTTCACGTAGTCGGCGTGCCCCGGGCAATCGACGTGAGCGTAGTGGCGCTTCTCGCTCTGGTACTCCACGTGGGCCGTCGCGATCGTGATGCCGCGCTCGCGCTCCTCGGGAGCCTTATCGATCTGGTCGAAGGCCACGAAGTTCGCCAGACCCTTCGAGGCCAGAACGCGCGTGATCGCCGCCGTCAGGGTCGTCTTGCCGTGATCGACGTGACCGATGGTGCCGACGTTGACGTGCGGCTTCGAACGATTGAATTTTTCCTTACCCATGGTCTCTCCTCGAATTCCTGGATCTCGCGGTAAAGGTCCCCGGTTGTCTTTTACTACCTAGAATCAACCGGCGGCCTTGGCCACGATCTCCTCACTGACGTTCTTCGGAGCCTGCTCGTAGGCGGCGAACTGCATCGTGTACTGGGCGCGCCCCTGCGACATCGAGCGCAGGTCGGTCGCGTAGCCGAACATCTCGGAGAGCGGTACCCGGCAGGTGATCACCTGGGCGTTGCCGCGCCCCTCCATGCTCTGAATGCGGCCGCGCCGCGAGGTGATGTCGCCGATGACCGAGCCCATGTAATCCTCGGGCGTGACCACCTCGACCGCCATCACCGGTTCCATGATGACCGGCCGCGCCCGCTTGCAGGCGTCCTGGAAGGCCATCGAGCCCGCGATCTTGAACGCGATCTCCGAGGAGTCGACGTCGTGGTAGCTCCCCTCGTAGAGGTCGACCTCGACCCCGGTGCACGGGAAGCCGGCCAGCGGCCCCGTCTCCAGCGCCTCCTTGATCCCCTGCTCGATCGGCTTGATGAACTCCTTGGGGATCGAGCCGCCCACCACCTTGTTGTTGAAGATGAAATCACCCTCGGTGGTCGGCCGCATGTGGATCTTGGCGTGGCCATACTGGCCGCGGCCGCCGGTCTGGCGAATGTAGCGCCCCTCGCCGGAAGCCTCCTGGGTGATCGTCTCCTTGTAGGCGACCTGCGGCTTGCCGACGTTGGCGCCGACGTTGAACTCGCGCACCAGGCGGTCGACGATGATCTCGAGGTGCAGCTCGCCCATGCCGGCGATGATGGTCTGACCCGTGTCCTTGTCCGTGTGAACGCGGAAGGTCGGGTCCTCCTGCATCAGCTTGGCGAGCGAGGAGCCGAGCTTCTCCTGGTCGGACTTGGTCTTCGGCTCGATCGAGACCTCGATCACCGGCTCCGGGAAGCTCATCGACTCCAGGACCACCGGGGACCTGGGATCGCAGATGGTGTCGCCGGTGGTGACGTTCTTCAGGCCGACCGCCGCCGCGATGTCCCCCGCCCAGACCTCCTCGATCTCCTCGCGCTTGTTGGCGTGCATCTTGAGCAGCCGGCCGATGCGCTCGGTGCTGTTGCGCTTCGAGCCGAGCACCGTGGCGCCCGACTGGACGAACCCCGAGTAGACACGGAAGAAGACGAGCTGGCCGACGAACGGGTCGGTCATGATCTTGAACACCAGGCCCGAGAACGGCTCCGAGTCGTCCGAGTGGCGGAGGACCGGCTGCTCGTTGTTGGGATCGATCCCCTGGATCGGCGGAATGTCGAGCGGTGACGGGAGATAGTCGACCACCGCGTCGAGCAGCGGCTGGACCCCCTTGTTCTTGAAGGCGCTGCCGCAGGTCACCGGCTGGATCTGGTTGGAGATCGTCGCCCGGCGCAGCGCGGCCTTCAGCTCATCGTTGGTGACCTCCTCGCCGGAGAGGTACTTCTCCAGGAGCTGGTCGTCGGTCTCGGAGATCGCCTCGACCATCACCTCGCGCATCTTGTGCGCCTGGTCGGCGTGCTCCTCCGGGATGTCCACCAGATCGTAGGCGGCCCCCATGGTCTCGTCCTTGTAGAAGAGCCCCTTCATCTGCAGGAGGTCGATGATCCCCTTGAAGCGATCCTCGCGGCCCCAGGGGAGCTGGATGACGACCGGGTTGGCGCCCAGGCGGGTGCGCATCATCGAGACCGTGCGGTCGAAGTCGGCGCCGATGCGGTCCATCTTGTTGACGAACGCGAGCCGCGGCACCTTGTAACGGTCGGCCTGACGCCAGACCGTCTCCGACTGCGGCTCGACGCCGGCGACCGAGTCGAACACCGCGACGGCGCCGTCGAGCACGCGCAGCGAACGCTCCACCTCGGCCGTGAAGTCGACGTGGCCAGGGGTGTCGATGATGTTGATCCGGTGCTTGTTCCAGAAGCAAGTAGTGGCGGCAGAGGTGATGGTGATGCCGCGCTCCTGCTCCTGCACCATCCAGTCCATGGTGGCGGTACCCTCGTGGACCTCACCGATCTTGTAGTTGACCCCGGTGTAATACAGGATCCGCTCGGTGGCAGTGGTCTTGCCAGCGTCGATGTGGGCCATGATGCCGATGTTGCGCGTATCTTTCAGGGGTGATTGCCGTGCCATGGTCTAAACCTTTGACGTCTCGTCTCTCTAACCGCTCGTTATGTCTCGTCTCTTAGGCTCGAAGGAGGATTCCGCCCGGGGCCGCCAGCCGCCCCGAGGGGAGACCGGCGAGACCCGCGACTACCAACGCCGGTTTTTTACCAGCGATAGTGAGCGAACGCCTTGTTGGCTTCTGCCATACGGTGCGTGTCTTCCTTCTTCTTGATCGCGCCGCCGCGGTTCTCGGCGGCTTCCAGCAGCTCGCCCGCCAGACGGGCGCGCATCGTCTTCTCGCCACGCCCGAGAGCGGAGTTGATGATCCAGCGCATCGCCAGCGCCAGCTTGCGGGAGGGGCGCACCTCGACGGGGACCTGATAGGTCGAACCGCCGACGCGCCGGGACTTCACCTCGACCGCGGGCTTGACGTTCTCGATCGCCTTCTTGAACACCTTCATCGGGTCGTCGCTGGTGCGCGTCCGGATCGCCTCGAGGGCGTCGTACAGGATGCGCTCGGCCACCGACTTCTTGCCCTGCTTCATCACCACGTTGACGAACTTGGTGACCAACTGCGAGTTGTAGAGCGGATCCGGCAGGATCTCGCGCTTCGGAACTTCTCTGCGCCTCGGCATGACTTACTTGCCTCCCTGAGCCTTCGGTCGCTTGGCGCCGTACTTCGAGCGCCCCTGGCGACGAGCCTGCACGCCGACCGCGTCGAGCGTGCCCCGGATGACGTGGTAACGGACGCCGGGGAGATCCTTCACGCGGCCGCCGCGAATCAACACGATCGAGTGCTCCTGCAGGTTGTGGCCGACCCCCGGAATGTAGGTGGTCACCTCGATGCCGTTGGTGAGGCGCACACGGGCCACCTTGCGGAGCGCCGAGTTCGGCTTCTTGGGCGTCTGGGTGTAGACGCGAATGCAGACTCCCCGCTTCTGGGGGGAAGACTGCAGCGCGGGGCTCTTGGTTTTGGTCTCCACGCGTTCGCGACCCTTGCGCACCAATTGATGAATCGTAGGCATGCGTCCAGATCTCCTCAGACCCGTTGATTCGATGTTCTTCCGCGGAGCGACAAGACCCCAGCCCATCCAAGATGGGTCTGCTGGCCCCAACTCCGGCCCCGAACGGTGTTCAGGGTTCAGTGGTCTTCGGTTTGAAGACTGTAACCGCCCCCGTCCCTGGCGGGACCATCGGCGGCGAAACCCGCAGAGTCTACATTGAGAGGCCGGCGCGCGTCAACAGACGACCGCGCCTCGCCTGATCCCAGGTCGGCCAGCGGGACGCGCAGTATAACCGGAGCGTCCCCACTCCGCAAGACCGGTGGTTTGAGCTCCCTTCCTGATCCCTATCTATATAAGGATGAGGGGAAGACCCACCTCCCGGCCCCAACTGCCCAGCACGGACCTCACAACGACTACGGGGTGGAGTGTATTCCCATCCGGGGCTGGTGTCCAGGGGCCCTCTTCCTCTTACTATGGCCACAACCACCAGATCGCCCCGCCCCCCGCCAGCACCGCCGCGAAGAGCACCGCCACCCGCCCGAGCATCCGCCGGCTGCCGAGGACGGCCACGATCCCGGCCTTGAAGACGAGGTTGGAGAGCACGGCGAGGAGGATCGCCCGCCAGCCGTCGCCGGGGGCGAGGCGGCCGCCGTCGACGAGGCGGGCGGTCGAGAGGGTAAGGGCGTCGACGTCGGTCAGCCCTGAGAGCGCGGCGACGGTATAGAGGCCGGCGGTGCCGAAGCGGTCGCGGGCGAAGGCGACGGCGAGGAGCACGGCGGCGTAGATCACCCCGAAGAAGAGGGCCGCCTTGAGCTCCGCCGGGTTGCCCGGCGCCGGCGGCTCCTGCGCGGCCCGGCGGTCGATCAGCCAGGCGAGCACCGAAAGCACCGCCGCCACGCCGAGCATGCCGGCGAGTGGCGGCGCCAGGGCGAGGAAGCTGCCGTGGGCCGCTACCGCGATCTCGACCAGCACGCGGGCGAAGACCACCGCCGAGGCGATCATCACCACCAGGGCCGCCAGCCGGGAGATCTCCGGGTCCTGCTTCGTCCGCCGGGCATAGCTCGCCGTGGTGGCCGTGCTCGAGATGACGCCGCCGAGGATGCCGGCGAGGACCGTCCCCGCCCGGGCGCCGAACAGCTTATAGGCGACGTAGCCGAGCAGGGAAAGGCCGACGATGAGGACGACCATCCACCAGACCTGGTAGGGATTGAGGACGCCGTAGGGGCCGAACGTCCGGTCCGGCAGCAACGGCAGGATGACCAGGGCGATCAGGACGAGCTGCATGATCGCCTTGATGTCCGGCTCCCCCATCCGCCCCGCGAACTGATGGAGGGGCTCGCGGAGTTGCAGCAGCACCGCGACCACGCCGCCCAGCACGACCGCCTGGGTCATCGACCCGACGACCACCCAGGCGCCGATGCCATACATGAGGAGGGCCGCGAACTCGGTCGTCTGCCCCGGCTCGGCCTTCCCTTCCGGCAGCCGGGAGAGATTGCCCGCCGTCACCAGCCCCGCCGACGCCAGCAGCCCCACCGCCACCACCCACCCGCCGAACACCTGTCCGAGCTGCCCCGCCACCGCCCCGAACAGCGTGATCAGCGCGAACGTCCGGATCCCCGCGATCGCCGAGTCCATCCGTTCCCGCTGAAGCCCGACGAGAAGGCCGAGCCCGAGGGCGACCGCGAGCTGGAGGAAGGGGGCGGGGAGCATGGGGGGATTGTATGGCGGCGAGCGGTGACAGCGGAGCCCATTTCCTAGGCATGACTTGACAAGTCACGCCTAGGATCCGCTTCCGGGCACGGGCTGCCTTGAGCTCGCGGGAGGAGGGGTTGGCGCTCCTGGACCTTCTGGATCGCGAAGGCTGAGGAGGCCACGCCGAGAAGCCCCAGGCTCGACCGCTCCGCCCTGCGGAGGTCCCCTACAACGGGACCGCTGGCTGGCATCTCTTCTCCCCGCCCGCCAAAATGCCTCTGCAAACTACGAGCAGCAAAGGATTTGTCAGAAGAGGCGAGATTTTACGTCTTATTAGGGGTATGGGACGAAAACTTCGCTACCTTCCCGAGGAGGGCGCCCTGGTCGAGGTCACCTGCCGGACCTTGCAAGGACGCCTGCTGCTCCGGCCGAGCCCGGAGCTCAACGACATCGCCGCCGGGGTCCTCGGCAGGGCCCAGCGGCTCTATCCGGTCGATCTCATGGCGCTCAGTCTGGTGTCGAACCACTACCACATGATCGTGCGGGCGGAGAGTGCCAAGCGGCTCTCGCGGTTCGTCGGCTACTTCAACTCGAACCTGGCGAAGGAGGTCAGCCGGCTCACCGGCTGGACGGGGAAGATCTGGGACCGGCGCTACCAGGCGATCCTGATCAGCAACGAGGAGGAGGTGCAGGTCGCAAGGCTGAAGTATGTTCTCAGCCATGGGGTCAAGGAGCAGCTTGTCTCCCACCTCCGCCAGTGGCCCGGTCTCCAGTCCATCCGGCAGCTTGCGGACGGCGAGCCTCTCGTCGGCACCTGGTTCGACCGCACCCAGGCGTACCTCGCCCGGCGCAAGGGAGAGGAGATCGACCGCCTCCGCTACGCCACCTCCGAGACCGTGACCTTCTCGCCCCTCCCTTGCTGGAAGCACCTCTCCCCAGAAGCCTACCGGCAACGTGTCGCCAACATGGCCATCGAGATCGAAGAGGACGCCGCCGCGACAAGGAAGCAGACAGGAACCGAGCCCCTCGGCGCGGCGGCGATCCTGGCCCAAGACCCCGCGAGCCGCCCCAAACGGCTCAAGAAATCGCTCGCCCCGCTCTTCCACGCGGCGAGCAAAGCCATGCGCCATTACTTCTATGAGGGCTTCTCCTGGTTCGTGGCGGCCTACCGCACGGCGGCCGAGAAACTCCAGAAGGGAGATCCCGACCCGCGCTTCCCCATCGGAAGCTTCCCACCGGCGTTGCCGTTCGTCGGCGGATAGGACGCGACCCCCGCGGCAGATCCTGATCGGCTATCTGGCGGTCTCGACCTTCACCGGCTAGAGGGGAAGGAGAAGGTGTATCCAGGAGGCCGATTTGGCGTGAATTTCAGGAAATCGCTGTCGTAAGTTGCCGTCATGAGAGGCCTCTCGACACCCCCAAGGCTCCCAAGGCTGCTTCCTGGGGACTTGACAAGTCGAAAAGCCCCTCGGCGAGGCGCGATTTTCTCCAGGGACGTGGCACTTGGGGGCACTTGGGGGAGGTAGAGAATGAAGGCTTATCCACGGACGTGGCACCTAGTTCTCGGGGCTCCATCTCTCCTCCTCGCGGAGGGGGGGAATTTTAGCGTCCAACAGGGGGGAATTTAGGCGTATCGATGACACCTGGCGCGGGAGGTCAGCCGGCTCACCGGCTGGACGGGGAAGATCTGGGAGCGGCGGTAAGGGAGAGATCGTCGATCGCCTCCGCTACGCCACCCCCCGAGACGGCGACCTTCTCGCCCCTCCCCTGCCCCAAAAGGGTGAAGAAATCGCCTGCCCCACTCTTTCACGCCGCGAGCAAGGCCATGCGCCACTACTTCTATGAGGGCTTCTCCTGGTTCGTGGCCCGCCTACCCCACCGCGGCCGAAAAACTCCAGAGAGGAGATCCCGACCCGCACTTCCCCATCGGGAGCTTCCCGCCGGCGTTGCCGTTCGTCGGCGGGTAGGTAGACGACTCGGTTCCGCCGCTTGGGTCAGGGGTGGAGGGGAGAGGTGTGTCCAGAAGGCAGTTTCGGCGTGAATCTCACGAAATAGCTGTCGCATATCGATGTTCTGAAGAGCCTTCGGCCTCCTCAAGGGTCGCTTCCTGAGGGCTTGACAAGTCGAAAAACGCCTCGGCGAGGTGCGATTTTCCCCAGGGACGTGGCACTTGGGGGAGGAAAGAGAATTGAAGGCTTATCCATAGACGTGGCCCTAGTTCTCTCTGGCACCTAGTTCTCTCGGCATGATTCTCTCTCCCTGTTTCATTCGGGTAGCCCTGTATACGGCTTGCTGTGCATTGAGCCGGCCATGGCCGATACATGGGTTTGGGACTGTCTGTCCCAGGGGATCGCAGGTCGTGGTCAAGACCTCGGCCACCTGTTGCCAGGTAAGGTTTGGGTTTGCCGCCAGCACCAGAGCCGCGACGCCGGCCACGCACGGGGCAGCCAGACTGGAGCCCTTACACTTGTTCGTGCCCCGCACCCCATTAACATATTTGAGCACCCTCACGTCAAAGCCGGGCGCTATCAGGTCCAGAGCCGCTCCGTATCCGCTTTGGCGGCGGCGGTCCTGTTCATCGCTCTGGGAGACGACGATAAGATCTCTATAGTCTTCTACGGTGTCTGGGCAGATCGGTTTGTTCTGATCAAAGCTTGCCCAAACGATGACGGCACCACGATTACCATTGGGGTCAGGCCGCCCATTTTGATGGACGTCATCGATCGCCTTTTTTAGCCATGGTTCCAGGATCCAGTTGTTCGCGTTTAAACCGAGACTACAACAGATGATATCTGCCCCAGGTTCTCCGTTGGGCCCGTAGAGACAGAGCCGTAGAGCATTTCCGAGGGCCACCTGTGACAGGGCCTGCTGTGATTTCTGAATGGCGACCAGGATAAGCTTGCATTCAGGTGCTGCGCCGTTTACTAACTTGTCGTCATCATGCGCCCCAACCAAGCCTGCGCAGAGCGTTCCATGAGAAACCTTCGGAAGAGGACCTTGCCCGACGTAGTCGCCGTCCTGGCTGAGCAGAGCGGTCCAGGCGACAGGGATGAATTCCTCGTCTTCAAAGAAGCCATGATCGATCACTGCCACTCGGATATCCTTCCCGCGTGTTGTTTTCCAAGCTTCCGGGAGCTCAATCTTGTCCCAATGCCACTGTTGGGACTCGTCTTTCTTCTTCGCCATCCCTAACTTGCGGAGCTCAACGCCATCCTCGGGCTGATCCGCCCAGGTGCTCACATGGTAGAACAGGGTGGGCTCGCAGAAGAGAACGTTGCGGTCTGCCGTTAAAGAGGCGATTGTCTTCAGGATTGCTTCCTCTAGACCAAGGCTGCGCTCCGGGATCTTCAGCACAACTTCGAAGAGGTTCCTCGCACCGAACCTAGGTGATATAATCCTGGCCCTGCTAGCCTCCGGTACGACTTTGTCGATCTGTTCCGGCGCCAAAGATGGCTTGAGTTGCAGGACCACGCGGTTGCGAATGATGACAAGGCCTCCTCCGGGATATCGAGCGAGAAGGCCGGGCTCGATTTCTGCGCCTCGGTTGTAGGCGATCACCTCCGCCCAATCAAGATCTTTTCCGGTGCTGAATTGCCAGCCGGAAGCCAGGAAAGCGTTCAGGTCGTCCGTCTCCCGGTCTCCAAGGCCGGGGAGCTCTTTGAGATCGTGAGCGAACGCAGCCAACGCAGGAGGTAGAGTGCCGTTTTGCAGCCCGACCCCAACAACTTCAAGGTCCAGACTGACCTCGCCTATTCGATAATGCGCCATCGTAAGATTGTCTCCGTTCAGGTCTTGTCCACGAAGTAGACTTGGTTGCAAATAGGTCGGCCAGTGCGTCTTGTATCGACGACCTTGGGAATCTGGACAGGCATAAGGGGATCGGCTAGATTCTCTAAAAAGGCCATGTGGTGGAGCTCGGTATCGCCGTCCGAATATGACGAGGGAACTATTTCCATGTCGTTGCTGACGCAAAGGTACAGATCAGATTCCCGGTCATACGACAGTTGTTTGTCGTCCCAGGACACGAGAAGCTGCTCGAGGCCCTCAGCGCGATAGACGATCTCGTTGGCAAGAGCCCGTTGAGCGCCGGATCCAGGAAATCCCCACACGAAGTACTCATCGTCTTCGTCTTTGAGGATGTTCCGAGCGAAGAGCCGCCCCGGAGGGAGGCTCATACGAGAGCTCATTCCCCGCGCGAGCAGGATATTATCGTCCTGAACGCCCTGGGAGTATTTCTGCGCGGTGTTCCGGGAGGCCTTCCTAGAATGGCGTCTCTTCCCATGGATGTGATGGAGGTGCTCATGGGCGTCATCCTCCTTAAGCCGAATGCCGGTCAGGCCGAGGTCGGCGATAGAGGGAATCCACTGCATCCAGCGCTCATCGACATCGTACGGAGGAGTTTTCTTCGTTGTATCTCCCCACTCCAAGGAGAACTCTGCCGCATTCGGCCGAGCCTGCAGGGAGAGAACCCTGTCCCGAATATCGAGAACGGCGATCCTTTGACCGGTGGAGTCGACGCAGAGCTCCGGTTCCACCTCACCATCTGCAGAGACGAACTCTGGTGGATAGCTCAACCGTGACCGGTGGCCGTAGGCCGCTATACACACGATGTCCACGGCGGTTGGCGTAGGCGGCCGGTCGTTCGGCGACTTCAGCACGATCACACACAGTCCGGAAATCGTCAGCTCGAGATTGAAAGGCATCACACACCTCCGTTGTCCAGATCTCCTGCGATCACAGTGAAGCCGCCCCACGAGGCTGGTGAGCGCTGTTCCGGGTTACCGGAGCGCAGTAGCTCGAGAACGGCTTGACGAAAGGCGACTCCTGCCGAACGATGCTTCTGATAGGCACGATGGAAGGCAACCATCACCGGGACCGCCGAGCGGTCGTTAACGTCCCAGGGGCTCGCCACAACCTCGGGGACGCCGGCGGCGAAGAAGGCGCCGGCGATGCCGAGGAGGCCTTCCCGGTCATCCACCAAGCTGTCCTGCGCCCGGCAGGCCGAGAGCACGACGAGGTGCGCGTGGCCGAGCCCGGCATCGAACAGCTCCCCGAGGGACAGCGGCTCCAGGGCGTCGGGCGCGCTACCGGCGAACAGTAGAACCGACCGGCGGGGTGACTCCAAATCCACGATCGCGTGTCCCGCGAAGTGCATCACGTCTTGAGAGACGGACATACGGAGGAAATTCGCCTTGCTTGCGGCCGCGCCTACGAGAGCTGTCGGTTGTTGATAGAGCGCCGCCACGTCGCGGGCCTCTTCTTCGGCGTGCGGCAAGCTGTGCAGGACCTTGCCGCCGAACAAGCCGGGCCGGGAGACGCCCAGGACGAGCGCCGAGAGCTTCGCGGCTGCGAGGGGGCGGCGCGCCCGAGAGCCCCGCAGCAACAGTGTTGCACTGGGCACCATCGTGACCGTCCGCTGTTCGATCAGGTATTGGCCGGACTGGCGATCGAAAAGAGCGGCGAAGGGGAGGCGGGTGAGCCAACGGTCCGGCACGATGATCAGCGATCCCTCACGGTCCGGAGCGAGACCGAGCGGCCGGACCAGGGCGTCGTACAGGGGCGTGGCGGCGTTCTGGATCGCCGACTCCGCGGCTCCACGCGTCATCTCCAGCCGGAGAGTCTCGATTGTGCTCGCGAGATCACCGCGGTGGATCGGCAAGACTTGGAGGCGGGCGCGGCCGTTCTCCACGACCCAGGCCAGCGTCTGGTCCTCCAAGACCGCATAGCTTGCCAGAGCGACGCCTGCCGGAAGGAGCTTTTCGAGATCGGTGAGGCGGGCGAACTCCTGTCGCTTCGGGGCCGGCGCGTCGGTTCTCGTTCGCAGCTCGAGGAGAACTCGGGCACGCGCGCGTTCCGAGAGACGAAAAGGCTCTTCCCGATCCCCAGCCAGAACGCCGGTACGTAGCCGGATCAAGTGGTCGAAGGCCGGCTGCGCCTGGCGAAACGCCTGCATCCGGGAGACTGGATCCTCGACTGTGGCGCGGATCGCTTCAAAGATCGAGAGGGCGCCTTCCAAGCTGGCCGCGCTTTCCTGCAAGTCGCCGGCGGCGAGTTGCGCGGTAGCCTTGGCGGTGGTGTAAGTGATGGCCTCGAAGCGGTTGCCGGAGACGGACTGCTCGTCCAGCGCCTGTTGCAGAAGCGAGGCGGCACGGGCGGGATCGGTCGCCTGCTCATAGAGGCCCTCGGTGAGGAGAACGATGGAGGCCATCTGCTTCTTAAGTCCACTCTCCTCCATCTGCGACAACGCCTGCTGCACCTCCCGGAGATCGGCCAGGGCGGCAGGGCGCGCTCCGATCTCGAGCCGGTAGGCGGCGCGTTCCACATGGGCCGACACCTGGCCCAGGGGCCTTCCCCAGCGAGCTGCCTCCGCCACCGCTTCATCAACGAAGGGGCCGGCCAGATCCAGACGGCCTTGCCGGAGGAGGGCCTCTTTAGCCTCAGTCCACATGGCGATGTTGCGCCGCGGCCCTTCGGAGAAACAGACCCGTTGGAACGCGAGGCGGCGTTGTTGCCAGCCAAGGGAGTGCTCGCCGAGCAGGCTGTACGACTCCGCTAAGAGGACGGAGACAAACGCGGCCTCCGGGCCGCCGGAGCGACGGAGGGCCGCCGCAGCGTGCGTATACCGGCGGACCGACGACTGGATCCGCCCCTGGACCTTGTCGGCCGTGCCGGCTAGCCACTCGAGGCGACCCGTCAAGGCCGGGTAGCGGTTCTGGGGGATCTCCGCAAGCAGAGCTTTATACTCCGCGAGACCCCGATCCGCATCGACGTAGTACTTATCTATTGCGAGATAGAGACGCGCCCAGAAGCTCAGGGGACAATCGACGGCGGCGAGGTTGTCCTGCGCCCGCACTAAGAGCTTACGCGCTGAGGCCAGGTTTTGCTCGTTGTAGTGAACGACCCCGGGCCCGAAGTCCTGCAAGCCTTGGAGAAGGGCTCTGCGCTGGTCCGGGCTTCCGTGCTCCATCGTGCGCTGGACTGAGACGAGAGCGTCGGTGAGGAGCGTCTCGCCATGGGACCGTTCGAGCACCTCTCCAATTATTGTGGCCAGACGTAGAGACCTTTCCGCAACGGCGAGATCACTGCGCGAAACGGCTGCAGCCCATCGCGGCAGGAGGACTTCTTCGGCGTAGGATCGTGCGTTCGCGGGGAGGCGCTCGACGCGGGTGGTGATCTGTTGCAGGTCCGCCGCTGGCGCTTCGATCTCTGGGAGCAGGCGTTGCCATTCCTCCTCCGCGCTCGGCCCGCTGAGCTTCCGCAGGTGAGCGACCGCCTCTTCGCGCCAACCGCTCGGTGTCGGGTCGTCCACAAAGGGGCGCCAAGCTTTCGCCCCAATCCGGGGCGTTCCCAGCGTAGAAAAGGCCAGAGCCCTGTTGAAGAGGAGAGAGGGCTGGGCAGGCGCCAGGGCGAGCCCGCGGTCCGCGGCTTGGACGGAGCGGAGGAGGTCCTGGAGATCCCCTTCCGTCTCGAAGCGGGCCAGGTAGGCCGCAGACAGGTCGGTGAGTGCGGCCATCGCCGTCGCTGGCCGGCCGGCCGCGAGCTCGAGATGGGCAATCGCCTGGGGGACTTTTCCGGAGAGCAGATGAAGAAGGGCGAGATCGAGAAGACCCTCCTCGGTGTTTGTCTTCATTCGGTTGCGCACAGTACGCTGGAGAGCCGTCCACTCGCGGGCGCCGAGAACGCACTTCTTCCCCCAGGGTCGATAATCCGCCTCGCCCGCCAGCCGGCCCGGAGTGAGCCGGGAAGATCCGCAGGCTGCCAATAACTCCGACCGTGGCGAACCCTGCCCTTCGAGGAGCGTCATTCCTAGAGCAGCGAGACCCAAGAGGGTACCACCGATCCCCCATCGACTGAGACGGAAGCGGCTGCGGAGAGACATCACCTGTCAGGTACCCTGGCTTCTGATGCAGCTTGTTGGTTGATCATCAGCAATATACCACAGGAGCGATAAACTTCGTTTTACTCTCGTCAGAGAGGGCTTGATGTTCATGGTCGAAACGAGCCCAGCCACACATGCGCCAGAATATCAATGAAGCGAAATAAGCAACTATTCGAATTACTCTCCATTGCAAATGACAAGCTGCATCATAGTTAACCAACCCCCGCCGCAGATAAATCGGGCACGCATCTAGATAAAAAGCCGGTACATCTTCAGTGCTAACTAGAGAAGTTCTTAGGAACGTCCGCCTAAGACCCGTCCGGATTGACACTGCTATCTCCAACTTTGCCTTCCGACTTGTTTACCAATCTTCTTCACAAGGCGCAGGAGGGTTGTAGGTGACCGAGACAAGCTGAAGTCTCATCTCACAGGAGGGAAGGATTAGTGGCATCACCGCGTGGCCTTGAACGCGCCTCCAGAGGCTCCAAGCTCCTCTCCCAGAGAAGCTTGAGTTTCCCGGGTGACCCGACTCCTGTAGAATCCTCGCCGCCAAGCCCTAAGAGAGGACACTCCGTACTGTTACCTATGACGCCTCCCCCTCCCCCAGTAGATGGCCGCCTTCTGAAAATGTTCCAGGAGAATCTGCGCCTCATCGAGCAGATCATCGGCTATTGCTGCCGGCGGGCTCACTTCAGCCCGCAGGAGGCGAAGGACTTTTGGGGGGACGTCATGCTCAAGCTCGTCGACGACGACTACCGGGTCTTCCGGGAGTTCCGGGGGCGGAGCAGCATCAAGACCTACCTCACGGTGACCATCAACCGGTTGCTCCTCGACTACCAGAACCACATCTGGGGAAAGTGGCGGTCGTCGGCGGAGGCAGAGCGGCTCGGGCGGGTGGCGATGCGGATGGAGAGGCTGCTCGTGCGGGACGGGCTCTCTTTCGACGAGGTCTGCAAGATCCTCCGGGGGGAGGGGGTGGAGATGACGGTGCTGGAGCTCGCCGACCTCAGGGCCAAGCTGCCGGTCAGGAGCCTCCGGCGGTTCGTCAGCGAGGAGCGGCTGCAGGATGAGATCACCCGGGAGCCGCGGCCAGACGAGCGGCTGGAGGGGAAGGAGCGGGCCGGCTTCCGGCGGCGGGTCTTCGCGCTCCTCCTGCAGGCGCTCAAGATCCTGACCTCGGAAGAGCAGGTCCTCGTCCGGATGCGGACGGAGTTCAAGGTCTCGGAGATCGCCCGGTTGCGCGGGATGGAGCAGAAGCCTCTCTACAAGCGTTTGGAGAAGATCTACGAGAAACTGCGGAAGGAGCTGGAGCGGCATGGCATCCGGCGCTCGGACATCCAGGACCTTCTGGGGGGCCTCCAGCCCGATGATGAAGATGATGACGAGGATGACAAGGGCGGGTCTTAGTAGCGTAGGAACGGAATCGGAGTAATCTTCTATAGATGTCCGTCTAAGTAAGGGACGGAGTTTAGGCGGTTCACGAAAATGCAGGAATTTGCACAAGAAGATTCAGCGCCCCCAAAGGGACAGTGCCCTTCCGCTGAAGACCTGGCCGCCTATATCGATGGCGAGCTCGGAGAAGCGGAGAGGCAACGCATCACCGAGCACCTGGCTTCCTGCGAGGACTGCTACGCCGTCTACACGGAAACGCTGCGGTTTCAACTGGATACCGAGTCCGTATTCCTGGAAGGCGAGGTGCTGCCGTTCCCTTCCCCTGATAAGAAGGAAAGGGCCGCCGCCAGGGCCTTTGCTGTCCGCCTGTGGCTCCCCATCGCCGCACTTCTCCTAGTCAGCGTTGGAGCCGGCTCATTCCAATTCCTGGCCCTTCCTCCAGGGCTGGTGCCAACCAAGCTAGTCCCTCCCCTCGCGGATCCATCGAGTGTGGACGGCCGGTTATGGCTGGGGCCGACCTTCCGTGGAGAAGGAGGCGACCAAGAGGTCAAGCTCGACGAAGGAGCTTTCCGCATGGGGGTTCAGCTGGTAAATCTCCAGGCCAGCCTCCAGGCGGGCAACGTTCCGGCAGCTCAGGACGTGGTGGCGCGCATCCTGGGGCTCCTGAAGGCACAGTCTTTTACCGATGATCTTCAGAAGGGCTATACAGGAATCACGGTCGCTCTGGAAAATCACAAGCCCCCGAGCGAGCTCCTCCCCGAGGCCTCCCGCCTGGCGCAAGAGTCTCGCGATTTATTCGATCCCGCCACCCCTCTCGACCTCGGCCAATGGGTAGAGGCCGGCCGGCTGGCCGCCCTCGCGCACAACCCGTCCTTCTTCCAGCAGTCGGACACCCAGAGTTTCCTCCGTCGCCTCTATTGGCGCGACAAGCTGGGACTCGGCGACACGAAGCTCGATCCAGTCTCTCGCGAGAGCCTCAACCAGATCTCCGAGATCGCGTCCAAGAGCGCTCTCCAAGCCTCTGATTACGCCGAGTTGCAACGCCAGTTCGACAAAATCCTCGAAATCTACTACCCCAAAACCTAGAGGAACGCTCACCCGCCTGCTGGCGCCGAGACAAGGCGCCTGTACGGCATTAGTGCCTCCAGAGAATCATCCAGGAACGTCCGTCTAAGGTTTACCTGGAGTGACAGTGCTACTTCTAGAGAGCCTCTCACTGCCTGCCAACCCATTTCATGAGTTGCATCCAGGGTAGGAGGTACCATTCGCCGTGCTGGAGATAAGCAGAAGTCTCATTGCACAGAAGGGGGGGACGAGTGGCATCGTCTCGCGGCCTTGAACGCTCCTCGGGAGGTTCCAAGCTCCTCTGCCAGAGAAGCTTAAACGCTCGGATGCTCACAACTCCTGTAGAACCCTCGCCACGGGACCCCGATCGCCCTCTGGAGATGTTCCGGGAAAACCTGCCCCTCATCGAGCAGATCATCGGCCATTACTGCCGGCGGGCCCACTTCTCCCCGCAGGAGGCCGAGGACTTCGGGGGATGGGTCATGCTCAAGCTCGTTGAGGGTAAGTACCGGGTCTTCCGGGAGTTCCGGGGGCGGAGCAGCCTCAAGACCTACCTGATGGTGACCATCGAGCGCCTGCTCCTCGACTACCAGAACCACATCTGGGGGAAGTGGCGGCCGTCGGCGGAGGCGGAACGGCTCGGGCGAGTAGCGATACGGATGGAACGGCTGCTCGTGCGGGACGAGTTCTCTTTCGACGAGGTCTGCAAGATCCTCCGAGGGGAAGGGGTGAAGATGACGGTGCTGGAGCTCGCTGATCTCCGGGCCAAGCTGCCACCCAGGAGCCGCCGCCGGTTCGTCAGTGAGAAGCAGTTGCAGGATGAGATCACCCGGGAGCCGCGACCGGACGAGCGCCTGGAGAGGAAGGAGCAGGCCCGGGTCAAGCGGCGGGTCCTCGCGATCCTCCTGCAGGCGCTCAAGACCCTGACCTCGGAAGAGCAGGTCCTCGTCCGGATGCGGACGGAGCTCAAGGTCTCGGAGATCGCCCGCTTGCGCGAAATTGAGCAGAAGCCTCTCTACAAGCGTCTTGATAAGGTCTACGAGAAACTGCGGAAGGAACTGGAGCGGCACGGAATCCGACGCAAGGACATCCAGTACCTTCTAGGGGGAACTGCAGCCTGGTGACCTGTCGCGAACTTTCAAGCGCTTCTCCAAATCCCCGGCCTGTCGCCAGATCTCTGGCGGCCTTGTCGCAATGACCTCAAATAACGCGACATCTCCCGCGATTATGCGTCCCCTCCACGGACTACGCGACCTCTCCGGGCGCATTGCATCGTCTCTAGCGTTATCGCGACGCCTCCGCGCTCTATGCGACGCTGCACAGAGACATCGCAACATCTCCACGGTCTATGCGTCGTCTCCAGCGGTTATGCGTCATTTCCAAGATACATTGCAACGCCTCCGCCGTCTATGCAACGCCTCCACTGGCGCCGCTTCGTCGCCATCAGACATCGCGACACCTCCAGTGAGTATGCGACGCCTCCGGCGGCATTGCGTCGCCTCCCATGGCGACGCGACGCCGCTGGGTGACATTGCGACTGCACTGGTGGCGCAAAACTAGCCGGCGGGGCGATGATCCGTCTCGTAGAGAGAGGCCAGCTCTTCTACCTGCTTCAGGACCCCTTCCCGCCTCTTCTTGAGCTCTTCGGCGAGGCGTCTTCTCGTCCTCAGAAGCAGGAAGGCCCTCGCTTCGTGCCAGAAGATGGCCCGGCGGTCGTGGAAGAGGAGGGCGATGTAGCCGGTGGGCGGGGCGATCAGGGTGACGGCGAGGCCGATCCAGCCGTTCAGGTAGTGGCCGGCGAGCCAGCCTTCGGCGATCCAGGCGAGGGGGAGGAAGAGGAAGGAGCCGAAGACTTTGTAGGTGGCTTTCTGGTCGCGGTCGCGGATGACCCTTTTCACGAGCTCCCCCACCAGACGGTAGGCGGGGTAGTTGAGGACGGTCCCCACCGCCGCCAGGGGGAGGTGCACGAGGAGGCGCAGCAGGGTGTGGCCGATGAACTTCAGGACCGGCGAGGGGGGGTAGGCCGCTCCCACCTGATCGTCCCGGAGGTCGAAGGCGCGGAGGAGGTCGTCGTACTCCTTGACGCACTGGGCCGCGGCGGCCACCTTCTCGGGATGGCTCTCCCGCATCTCCCCATACCCCTCCAGGAAGGCGCGGCGGAAGGCGTACCCCTCGGCGAGGCTCCCCCGCGTCGGCAGCTCGGCGGCACGGTGGCGGTAGAGGTCCGCGGCGCGGGCGATCAGCCGGGCGTCTTCCCAGGTCTCGTAGTTGAGGGTGACCTCTTTCAAGGCGTCGTCGATGCGGGCGGTCAGGGCGCGGGCGGCGGCCACGGGGTCCTGGGCGTCGAGGGCGATCTCCGGCGCCGGGTCGACCGGCTCCCCCACCTGCAAGAGGACGCGGGAACGGAAAGTGTGCTTGGAGTCGAAGAGGAGGCCGACGGGGACGATCCGGACACCGGTGCCGGGGAACTTCCGCTCGGCTTCCAGGGTAATGCGCGCGGCGCCGGTCTTCAGCGGCTTGAGCGAGGGCTCACTGTGGCTCGTCCCCTCGGGGAAGAGGGCGAGCGAGCCCCCACTGGCCAGCAGCTCATGGCAGCGGGCGAAGGTGTCGGCGTTCTTGGTGAGGTCGGACCCCTCGTCCTGCCGGCGGTAGACGGGGATCGCCTGCGCCACGTCGAGGAACGGGCGGACGAACGGGTTCTTCCACAGAGTGCTCTTGGCGAGGAACCGCGGCGTCACCGGCAGCGGCCCATACAGCAGGGCCGGGTCGATCAGGCCGTTGCCGTGGTTCGCCACCAGCACCAGCGGCCGGCCGCGCGGGATGCGCTCCGCCCCGGCCACCTCGACCTCGCGGAAGAAGGCCTTGAGGATCAGGCGCACGAACGCCCGGAGGAAGCGGTCGGCGGGCCGCATTCCCCTCTCTCCCGGCGGCCCGGGGGGGAGGCTGGGAGAGAGGGGGTAGGGGGAGTGAGGGTCCGGCTCGGCGGCCATGATCGGTTTTTGGGCTCTCCGGCACCTCTTCATTGAAGAGAGGCGCCCTTTGTGGTGTGGAGTCGCCGGGTACGTTGCAAGATCT
Organism: Thermoanaerobaculia bacterium; assembly: GCA_035490435.1. Classification (GTDB taxonomy): domain Bacteria; phylum Acidobacteriota; class Thermoanaerobaculia; order Multivoradales; family UBA5704; genus DATARR01. The sequence continues at coordinate 100,310 of DATHEF010000028.1, read as the reverse complement.
TGCGCACTCTGTCAATCGGCGCTTCGGAAATTTGGGGCTGTGCTACCCTCGTTGACAAGCAAACTGGCAGCGCCGGCCGGCATGAACGGACCCGGCGACAGGAGACAAATCGATGGCCATCAACAACCCTGTACCCGCTAAGAAGAGCACGCTCGATACCGTGGCGAACATCGCCATCATCCTCGTCTGTGCGATCGCGGCCGTGGTGCTGGTCCGCAACCAGTTCTTCCCCAGGACGCAGGCGCCGGGGGGAATGCCGCAGGTCGAGAAGGGCGAGCAGTATGACCAGCTCAAGGCAGTGGTGCCCGCCGGCAGCAACCGCGCCCTGGTGGTGGCGGTCGCTCCCGGATGCCACTTCTGCAACGACAGCATCCCCTTCTACAAGAACCTCATCGACCAGCGGAACCAGAAGAACTCGGACGTCAAGTTCATCGCCGCGGTCCCCGCGAACGAGAAGCCGGAGGAGGCGCAGAAGCTGGTCTCCGAGGAGTCGCAGAAGTTCGCCGCCGGCGGCGCCCAGCCGGACGGCATGGTGAACCTCGACTTCGCCGCCATCAAGGTGCCCGGCACCCCCACCCTGATGCTGGTGGACAACACCGGCAAGGTCCTCGACGTCTGGGTCGGCAAGCTCGACCCGAAGGCCGAGCAGAAAGTTTTGAAGACGCTGTAGGAACGGCGCTCTTCAGGGCTCCCTCGCCTGACGGCACCCTGCCCTTCGAAGCCTCACCCCCTGGCCCCCTCTCCACGCGGTGGAGAGGGGGAAGCTGGTTCCAGAATCTTTTCGATTCAGACAAGTCTCCCCGACACGCGCCCTCCCTCTCCACGGAGTGGAGAGGGACCGAGGGTGAGGATTCGAAGGGCACCCGTTCCGAGTTTCCCCGCCCTCTCTGGCACTCCTCTTGCTTCGGCAACGGCCGAGGGCAATGGCGCCTGTATGGAAAAAAGGAGTGCATCATGGAGATCGATTCCCTCAGGAAGCTCTACGTCGACGAGCTCAAGGACCTTTACAGCGCGGAGAAGCAGATCCTCCAGGCGCTGCCGAAGATGATCAAGAAAGCCCAGAACGAGCAGCTCAAGAAGGCCTTCGAGGATCACCGCCAGGTGACCGAGATGCAGGTCGAGCGTCTGGACCGCGTCTTCGAGATGCTCGGCAAAGCCGCCCGCGGCAAGAAGTGCAAGGCGATGGAGGGGCTGATCGAGGAAGGCAAGGAGATGATGCAGGAGGACATGGAGCCCGAGGTGATGGACGCCGCCCTGATCGCGGCCGCTCAGCGTATCGAGCATTATGAGATCGCCGGCTACGGCACGGTGCGCACCTACGCCCAGGTCCTCGGCGAGAAGGAGCACGCCAAGCTCCTGCAGCAGACCCTCGACGAGGAAGGGAACACGGACAAGCTGCTCACCCAGCTCGCCGAGAGCTCGATCAACGTCGAAGCCGCCGTGGAGGCTTGACGCTTTTGTAGGGAAACCGCAGGGGCGCCCTTCCGGGCGCCCCGCCACCTCCAGGGCGGCCATGCGGAGGGTGTGATAGTTTCACCGGCCGGACGATGGCCCACCTCCCCTCACACAAGCACGGGACTCGCGACCTCCTCGGGCTCTCTCTGGGCGCCCTGGGGATCGTCTATGGCGACATCGGCACGAGCCCCCTCTACTCGATGCGCGAGTGCTTCCACGGCGAGCACTCGGTCGTTCCCACCCACGACAACGTGCTCGGGGTGCTGTCGCTCGTCTTCTGGGTGCTCATCGTCGTCATCTCGATCAAGTACCTGATCTTCGTCATGCGCGCCGACAACCGGGGCGAGGGGGGGATCCTGGCGCTGATGGCGCTGATCCCGAAGAAGCTCCGAAGGGTCGGCCCGGAGGGGCACTGGGTGCTGGTGGCGCTCGGCCTCTTCGGCGCCGCCCTGCTGTATGGCGACGGCATGATCACGCCGGCCATCTCGGTGCTCTCGGCGGTCGAGGGGCTCTCGGTGGCGACGCCGTTCTTCACCCCCTATGTCGTGCCGATCACGATCGGCGTCCTGCTCGTGCTGTTCGTGATCCAGCGGCGCGGCACGGCCGGCATCGGCGCCCTGTTCGGCCCGGTGATGATCCTCTGGTTCCTGGTGCTGGCGGTGCTCGGCGTCCTGTGGACCCTGCGCTACCCCGCGGTGCTCGGCGCCGTCAACCCCTGGCACGCGGTGCGGTTCTTCCTGGAAAACCGGTGGCGTGGCTTTCTCGTCCTCGGCTCGGTCTTCCTGGTGGTCACCGGCGGCGAGGCCCTCTACGCCGACATGGGGCACTTCGGGCGGCGGCCGATCCGGCTGGCCTGGTTCACCGTCGTGCTCCCCTGCCTGCTGCTCAACTATTTCGGCCAGGGGGCGCTGCTGCTGACTCACCCCGACGCCGCCAAGAACCCCTTCTTCGAGATGTCGGCCCGGCTCGGCACCTCCTGGCTGCTCTACCCGATGGTCGTGCTCTCGACCTTCGCCACGATCATCGCCTCGCAGGCGGTGATCTCCGGCGCCTTCTCGCTCACCCGCCAGGCGGTGCAGCTCGGCTACATCCCGCGGATCGCGATCATCCACACCTCGCGCAAGGAGATCGGCCAGATCTACATCCCGTCGGTCAACTGGCTGCTGATGCTCGCCACCTTCGCGCTGGTGTTCGGGTTCCAGAAGTCGACCCACCTGGCCGCGGCCTACGGGGTGGCGGTCACCGCGACGATGGTGATCACGACGATCCTCTTCCACGTCGTCGAACGCCAGGTCTGGGGTTGGAAGCGGGCGGCTGTGGTACCGGTGACCGCCTTCTTCCTGATGATCGACAGCTCGTTCTTCGGCGCCAACATCATCAAGGTGGAGGACGGCGGCTGGTTCCCGCTGCTGGTCGGCATCGCGGTCTATGCGCTGATGGCCACCTGGAAGAAGGGGCGCCAGATCCTCACCCAGCGGCTGCAGGAGGACTCCCTGCCGCTCGAGAGCTTCGTGGCGCAGGTCAAGCCGGACTCGCCGCACCGGGTCCCCGGCACCGCGGTCTTCCTCGCCCGCGACCCCAACGGCACCCCTCCGGCGCTCCTCCACAACCTCAAGCACAACAAGGTGCTGCATTCCAAGGTCGTGGTGCTGACCCTGCTCACCGAGGAGTTCCCCGTGGTGGGGGCCGACGAGCAGATCGAGATCCAGCCGCTGGGCAAGGAGTTCTACCGGGTCCTCGCGCACAACGGCTTCATGCAGACCCCGGAGGTGCCGGAGGTGCTGGCCCTGCTGCGGGAGAAGGGGCTCGACCTCAACCTGATGTCGACCACCTTCTTCCTCAGCCGCGAGACCCTGATCCCCAGCAAGGCGCCCGGCATGGCCCTCTGGCGCGAGAAGCTGTTCACCGTCATGATGCGCAACGCCCAGCGCCCGACCGACTTCTTCCGCATCCCCGCCAACCGCGTGGTGGAGCTGGGATTGCAAGTACGCCTGTAGAAGGCTGCCGCGGGGGAGCCCGTCCGGACCATGACGCATTCATCCACATCCAAAACCGGCAAGGGCTACCTGTTCGCCCTCTCCCTCGGCGCCCTGGGAGTCGTCTATGGCGACATCGGCACCAGCCCGCTGTACGCGCTGCGCGAGTGCTTCCACGGCGAGCACGGCATCGCCCCCAGCCATGACAACGTGCTGGGCGTGCTGTCGCTGGTCTTCTGGGCGCTGATCATCGTCATCTCCATCAAGTACCTGGTCTTCGTCATGCGCGCCGACAACCGGGGCGAGGGAGGGGTCCTGGCGCTGACCGCCCTGGTGCCCCACGACCTGCGCGAGCACGCGCTCGAGAGGCGATGGCTGCTGACCGCGCTGAGCCTCTTCGGCGCCGCCCTGCTCTACGGCGACGGCATGATCACCCCGGCGATCTCGGTGCTCTCGGCGGTCGAGGGGCTGGAGACGGCGACGCCGTTCTTCAACCCCTACGTGGAGCCGATCACGATCGCCGTCCTGTTCGCGCTGTTCGTCATTCAGCGGCGCGGCACGGCGGGGATCGGGAAGCTTTTCGGGCCGGTGATGATCCTCTGGTTCGTCACCATCGGCGTCCTCGGCATTCTCTGGGTGATCCGCGTCCCCTCCGTGCTGGCGGCGGTGAACCCCTGGCACGCGGTGCGGTTCTTCCTGGTCAACCGGGGGCACGGCTTCCTGGTGCTCGGCTCGGTCTTCCTGGTGGTCACCGGCGGCGAGTCGCTGTACGCGGACATGGGTCACTTCGGCCGCCGCCCGATCCGGATCGCCTGGTTCGCGCTGGTGCTCCCCTCCCTGCTGCTCTGCTACTTCGGCCAGGGCGCCCTGCTGGTGACCCATCCGGACGCCTCCGCGCAGCCTTTCTATGAGACGGTGCGGCGGCTCGCCCCCGGGATGCTCTATCCGATGGTCGTGCTCAGCACGGCGGCGGCGATCATCGCCTCGCAGGCGGTGATCTCGGGCGCCTTCTCGCTGACCCGCCAGGCGGTGCAGCTCGGCTACATCCCGCGCATCGCGATCGTCCACACCTCGAACGAGGAGATCGGCCAGATCTACATCCCGGCGATCAACTGGGTGCTGATGATCGCCACCTTCGGGCTGGTGCTCGGGTTCCAGAAGTCGACCAACCTGGCGGCGGCCTACGGCGTGGCGGTGACGAACGCGATGATCATCACCACCCTGATCGGCTACGTGGTCGCCCGCCACCGCTGGAAGTGGAGCCGGCTGGCGGTGGCGCCGGTGGCGCTCGCCTTCCTGTTCATCGACAGCTCGTTCTTCGCCTCGAACATCATCAAGGTCCCCGACGGCGGCTGGTTCCCGCTGCTGGTGGGGATCGCCGTCTACACCCTGATGTCCACCTGGAAGCGCGGACGGCAGATCCTGGTCGAGCGGCTGGCGCAGGACTCCCTGCCGCTCGAGAAGTTCGTGGAGGGGGTCCGGCCGGACTCTCCGATCCGCGTGCCGGGAACGGCGATCTTCATGTCCCGCGATCCCGCCGGCGTGCCCACCGCCCTGCTGCACAACCTCAAGCACAACAAGGTGCTGCACTCGCGGGTGATGGTGCTGACGATGATCACCGAGGAGGTGCCGGCGGTGCCGCCCGAGGAGCGGCTGGAGGTCCAGCCGCTCGGCAAGGAGTTCTATCGCGTGATCACCCACTACGGGTTCATGCAGAACCCGGGGGTGCCGGAGGTGCTGGAGCTGCTGAAGGAGAAAGGGATCGAGCTCGACGAGATGTCGACCACCTTCTTCCTCAGCCGCGAGAACCTGATCGCCAGCAAGGAGCCGGGCATGGCGATCTGGCGCGAGAAGCTGTTCGTCCTGATGGTCCGCAACGCCCAGCGCCCGACCGACTTCTTCCGCATCCCCGTCAACCGGGTGGTCGAGCTGGGGATGCAGGTCCGGCTGTAGGTGCCGCGATAGGGCGCCCCCTCAGTGCACCTCGCCCATCAGCCGCTTGAGCGGGCGGATCAGGACGACGGCGATCAGGGTGAAGAGCATGCAGACCCCGAAGACGGCGCCGAAGATCCAGGGCAGGGGAAATTTCTCGAACACGCCCGCCACCCGGCCGCCGATGAAGTTGCCGAGGGCCGAGGCGAGGAACCAGACCCCCATCATCTGGCTCACCACCCGCGCCGGCGCCAGCTTGGTCATCGTCGAGAGGCCCACCGGGCTCAGGCAGAGCTCGCCGATCGTGTGCAGCAGGTAGACGGTGAGCAGCCACATCGGCGTCACCTTGCCGCTGGCGGGTCCGGAGGCCAGGGCGGCGCCCACCATGACCAGGAAGCCGGCCCCCACGAAGAACAGGCCGTAGGCGAACTTGGTCGGGCTTGACGGCTCGCGGCGGCGCCGGCCGAGAGCGACCCAGAGCCAAGCGAAAACCGGCGCGAGCATCCAGAGGAAGGCCGAGTTGACCGACTGGAACCAGGAGGGGGGGTACCGGAAGCCGAGGATCGTGTCGCGGGTGAAGCGGTCGGCGAACAGGTTGAGGGTCGATCCCGCCTGCTCGAAGGCGGACCAGAACAGGGAGGCGAAAAGGAAGAACGCCAGGATCGCCCACAGGTGCTTGCGCTCCTGGGGCTCCCACTTCTGATTGAACAGATAGACGAAGTAGAGGATGGGGACGAGCGGCAGCAGGTAGCTCATCACGTCGGTGACGGCGAACGGCTGCACCCAGAGGATGACGGCGAGCAGCGCGGTGACGGCGCCGCCGATCAGGAGGTTGCGGCGATCGCGGACGCGGGTCACGGCGTCGGTGGAGGGAGCCAGGCCGGTGGTGCCCAGGCGCCGCCCGCCGAGGACGTACTGGATGACCCCCAGCGTCATGCCCACCGCCGCGGCGCCGAATCCCCAGTGCCAGCAGCTCTTCGGATCGAGCCCGTGACCCTGGAGGAAGGCGCGGAACTGGACGCTCTGGGCGAGGAAGCCGCAGACCAGAGGGGCGGCGAAGGCGCCGATGTTGATGCCCATGTAGAACACCGAGAAGCCGGCGTCGCGCCGCGTGTCCTCGGGGCCATAGAGCCCGCCGACCATGGTGCTGATGTTCGGCTTGAGCAGGCCGGTGCCGCAGATGATCAGGAACAACCCGAGAAAGAAGAAGGGAGTGCTGCGGACGGTCAGGCTCACGTGTCCGAGGGCGATCACGATCCCGCCGATCAGCACGCTGCGCCGCTGGCCGATGAGCCGGTCGGCGATCCAGCCACCCGGCAGCGCCGTCAGGTAGACCAGCGAGGTGTAGAGGCCATAGATCGGCCCCGCCTTCTCCGTGCCCCACGCCAGCCCGCCCACGGCCGCCGGGGCGGTCATGAAGAGGAGGAGGATGGCGCGCATGCCGTAGAAGCTGAACCGCTCCCACATCTCGGTGAAGAAGAGGGTCGAGAGGCCCCGAGGGTGCCCGAAGAACCCTCCCAACTCGGGGACGACGTTGCCGGCGCTCGTGCCGGTCGCCGGATTGGCGATTTCCAGATCAGGGGTCTTGACCATGAGCACCACCTAAAAAAAGGTTGATCTTGCCTGCCTTCGATTCGAGAATCGCGAGCTTACCGCACCAGGGCGCAGCAGCAAGCCCAGTGCCACCCGATCTCGCGCCGGGACGGAGCCGGCCTCCGTCTTTTTCTGAGGACGGCACCGTATGCGGGACCGTTCACTCCAGAGGTCGATCACGGACCGGAAAACCCTCCTCCTCCTATAGAGAGCGGCATGGCACCCCCCTTGCGATATCTCCTTGACGGTTACGAGCTTCACCCATCTGACCCGCGGCAGCACATCGCCGCGCGGCACCCCGGGGGAAGTCGGGCGCCCCCGCCCGGCTTCCCTCCCCTCCTCAATATCTCCATCAACATCAACGCGGCGTAGAATCGCGGCCTGTCGCCGAAGGACTCTGAAGGAGATCGCCATGGCCTCACCCGATCCGCTCTCTCCGCTGCGCGACTCGATCGCCGAAGTCGACCGCGCCCTGCTCGAGCTGCTGCGCCGCCGCATGGACCTCGCCGCCGAGGTGGGCCGCGTCAAGGCCGCCGCGGACCTGCCCGTGGTGGTGCGCGACGTCGAGGACCGGGTGCTCGGCCGCGCCCGCCAGCACGCCGAGGCCTGCGGAGTCTCGGAAGAGGTGATGGCGGAGGTCTTCCAGGGGATCATCCGGGGCTCGGTCGAGCGACAGTACCGGGTGGGGATCTCGCTGCGCGAGCAGCGCGGCGAGCGGGTGCTGATCGTCGGCGGCGCCGGCGGTATGGGCGGCTGGTTCCGCGGCTTCCTCGAGCTCGCGGGGCACAGCGTGGACCTCACCGATCCCACGCTCGGCACCCTCCCCCGCGCGCCGGGACGCTTCGCCTCCTTAAGCGAGGTGGCGGACCTCGACGCCTACGCCGCCATCCTGGTCTCGGTGCCGCTCGGCCGCACCGCCCAGGTGCTGGCGGAGGTGGTGGCGCGGGAGCCGCGCGGGCTGGTAGTGGAGATCGCCTCGATCAAGGACCCGCTCTCGCCGGCCCTGGCGCGGGCCCGCGACCGCGGGGTACGGGCGTTCGCCCTCCACCCGATGTTCGGACCCAGCAAGTCGCTCTACGAGCCGCTGACCTTCGTGCTCGCCGCCCAGGGGGACCCCGCGGCCGAGAAGAAGGAGCTGGCGCCGCTGCTGACGCACCCCTACACCAAGCTGGTGGCGGTCCCCTTCCCCCATCACGACCGCTTGATGGGCTGGCTCCTGGGGCTCGCCCACCTCTCGAACATCCTGTTCGGAGCCGCCATCGCCCGCTCGGGAGTGGAGGCGGACGAGCTCCACGCCTGCGCCTCGACGACGTTCACCCGGCAGGCGACGACCGCGGGGTTCGTGCTCTCGGAAAATCCGGACCTCTACCTCGATATCCAGAATCTCAACCCGCACCGGCACGAGGTCTACGCCGCGACCCGCGAGGCGCTCGGCCAGATCGAGCGGCTGGTCGAGGAGCGCGACCGCGAGGGGTTCCGGCAAACCTTCGACGCCGCCCTGCGGGCGCTGACGCGGGAGCGGTAGGAGGGGGAAGGAGGAGCACGGACGAACAGGGACAAACACGGACCCACACGGACAGCAAAGAGCGGGGCCCCTTGTCCGTGCGTGTTTGTCCGTGTGGGTCTGTGCTCGTCCGTGGTGCCTTCCTAGCTCTTCTTGGCGGCCTTCTTCGCCGGAGCAGGCTTCTTCGCGCTCGCCGCCTTCTTGGCGGGCTTGGCCGCCTTCTTCTCGGCCTTCGCCTCGCCGGAGGCGGCGGGCTTGGCGGCCGGTGCGTTCTTCTTGCGGACCACGGCGGCGATCCCCGCCGCGGCGGCGGCTACGCCGGCGACCGCGGCCGCGGCCGACGCGAGGACGGTCTTGCGGCTCGCGGCGGGCTTCTTGGCGGACGGGGTCGGCGGAGCGGTCTTATCGGACGGCTTCTTGCTCGAGGCCATGGAAAGCTCCTTTCTGGAGAGCCAAACGACAACAGTTCCTGCTGCCGCGGCTTACAGCAAGAAACGTGCACACTCGCTTCAGGAGCCGCCGAGCGCCTGGGCGAGATCCTCGATCAGGTCATCCGGGTGCTCGAGGCCGATCGAGACGCGGATCAGCTCCGGCGGCGTACGCGAGCCGGGTCCCTCGCTGGTGGCGCGGTGCTCGATCAGGCTCTCGACGCCGCCGAGCGAGGTGGCGCGGGTGAACAGGCGCGCGCGGCCGACCGCCTCGAGGGCCGCCTCCCGCCCCCCCGCCACCCGGAAGGAGAGCATGGCGCCGAAGCCTGACATCTGGCGCCGGGCGATCTCGTGCCCGGGATGGGAAGGGAGCCCCGGGTAGTGAACCACGGAGACCGCCGGGAGGGTCTCCAGGGCGCGGGCGACGGCGAGGGCTCCCGTGCTCTGGGCCGCCATCCGGCAGGCGAGGGTGCGCACGCCGCGCAGGACCAGCCAGTCGTTGAACGGCGCGGCGACCGCCCCCAGGATATGGCGCAGGTGGCCGACCCGCTCCCAGAGCGGATCGCGGCGAGCGAAGACGAGGGCGCCCCCCTGGACGTCGCTGTGACCGCCGAGGTACTTGGTGGTCGAGTGGAGGACGACGTCGGCCCCGTGCTCGATCGGACGCTGGAGCACGGGGGTGGCGAAGGTGTTGTCCACCGCCACCAGGGCTCCGGCCTGGCGGGCGAGGGCGGCGGCACCCGCCAGATCGACCACGTTGAGCAGGGGGTTGGACGGCGTCTCCAGCCAGACCAGACGGGTCTCCGGACGGATCGCCGCCGCCAGCGCCGCGAGGTCCCCCATGGCCACGAAGTCCGACCGGATCCCCCAGTTGGGGAGGACCTCCCCGGCGGCGGCGCGGAAGCCGTAGTAGACGTCGTCCGGAAACAGGACGTGGGAGCCCGGCGGCAGAGCCTGGAGCAGGGCGATCCCGGCCGCCATCCCGGAAGCGAAGACCAGCGCCGCCTCCCCCCCCTCGAGGGGGGAGAGGGCGTCCTCGAGCTGCTCCTGGGCGGGGTTCGACTCGCGGATGTAGGTATGGCCGCCGATCGGGACGCTCTCCGGATCGCGGGCGAAGGTAGTGGAGAGATAGATGGGCGGAGCCACCGAACCGGTCGCGGGATCGATCCGGTGGCCAGCGTGGACCGCGAGGGTCTCGAATCGCATCAACGGCTCTTTTGCGCGCAGCTCCGGAGGGCGTCTCCCTGACCGCCCGAAAGGGAGCCCGCCTTGCCGAGGCTATCGGCGAGGCGGCCGACACAGCTCACGAAGGCGTCGTGGCCGTTCGCGTCGACCTTGCAGTCGGCGATCTGGTCGGAGATCCGGCAGCCGTCCGAGAACACCGTGTTGACGACGCCCGAGTCGCAGCCGTCGATGATCACGGTCGGGTTGCTCGACGAGCCGATGCACTGATCGACGCCATCCGCCACGCCGTCCTTGTCGGAGAACCACCCGATGTCGGTCAACTGCTGGCGGGTCAGATCAGGGTCGTGCGTGAGGTCGCCGTTGATCGACGGCTCCATCAGCAGGTTGGGGAAGGCGACCGGGTCCCAGTGCGAGTACGACGAGCCGAGGGCGACCGGGTTGGGGGCGTAGAGGAGCACCCGTCCCTGGGCGTCGGCGCCGGCGCGGATGCGCGGGTTGACGCCGATCGTCGCCTGCGCCTTGCCGCGGGTCGCCTTGGCCCGCAGCTTGTTGCCGTCGGCCAGGCTGATCCGGACCGCGGGGATGGTGATGCTCGGATCGGTGCCGGAGATCCCGGAGGGCGGACTGCCGGCCACGTTGTCCGCGACGATCACGCCGATCGCGCCGGCGTCCTGGGCGTTCTTCACCTTGACCACGAAGTCGCAGGTGCCGCGGTCGATCAGCGCGATCTTGCCGCGGAGGCTGGAGGAGATCGCCGAGCAGCCATCCGTCGCGGTCGATCCGCCGCCGGGGCCGTCCTCGTCCGCGTCCTTGGCCAGGAGGACGTTGCCCTTGACCCCCGGCGAGGTGAGAGGCGCGCCGAAGGTGGCGGTGCCGACGGCGAAGCTGCCCAGGGAGGCCGGCACGTTGACCGTCACCAGCGGCGTGCCCGACTGCAGCACGTGCGGCGCGGCGGCGCTGACGTTCTTGCCGATCCAGACCACGTGGTTGGTGTCGATGGTGGCGGCCCTGCGCTGGGCGTCCTTCAGCTTGGGCCAGGCCTTCTTGAAGGTGGTGCTGTAGGTATAGGTGCCGTAGACGTCCGGATAACCCTGGAGCTGGGCGCCGGTCGTCTTGTCATAGTAACCGGCGAAGCCCAGGCCGTGGGCGAACTCGTGGAGCAGCACCGTCACCAGATCGATGTTGCTGCCATGGTTGCCGTCGAGGCCGTAATACCAGCCGAGACTCGGCAGGCAGCTCGCCTTCCCCAGGTCGCTGTTGAACACGGCGACGATGTCGTCCGCGTTGGTGTTCGGGTCGCCGGGGGACAGGTCGTCGCCCGCCATCTTGTTGGCGAGCGCCACCGGGTACCAGGTGTTGTGGAGCTCGGCGTGCGGAAAGTTGCCGAAGAGCTGGATCGTCGACGCCGCGCCTAGCGTGCCGCTGGTCGCCGAGCAGGGCAGGGCCTGGAAGGCCGACTGGATGTTGATCGTCACCGGACTGTTCAGGATGGCTCCCCAGAGGTCGGCGGCATACTGGAAGGCGATGAGCCGCTGCTGGCCGACCGTGGTGCCGGAATTGCCGCCGACCGGCGTCGCCGGCGCGGGATCGTTGAAGCCGACACCCGCCGCGTTGGTGTTGACGATGACGATCTCGGCGGCGGCGAAGGACGGGCCCGCGAGCAGCAGCGCGGCGAGAGCGAAGAGCTGGACGCTCCGGTACGATCTGGTCATGAACATCCCTCCGTGTTACGGGGTACCTTGAGAAATCATTATACCGCAGGGCTTCCCGTGGATTGAGTGAAGGAGTGGAATGAGAAAAGGGCCGGCGCTCGCGCACCGGCCCTGGCAGCTCTACGACGAGGCGAGCGAGTTATCCAAGTGGATTAATGGCTCGCGTGCGCCGCGCAGCTCTGGATGGCGCCCTTCTGGTTGGCCGAGATGGCGCCCTGATTCTTGAGCGTGTCGGTGAGGTGCGCGACGCAGCTCACGAACGCGCCATGATTGCGCGCGCCGACCGCGCAGTCGTTGATCTGGTCGGTGATGCGGCAGCCGGTGGCGAACGTGGTGTTGGCCACGCCCGAGTTGCAGCCGTCGATGACCACGGTCGCGCTACGGGAGGAACCGATGCACTGGTCGACGCCGTCGGCGACGCCGTCGCCGTCGGAGAACCAGCCGATGTCGATCATCTCCTGGCGGGTCAGGTCGACGCCGTGGGTCAGGTCGCCGTTGATCGCCGGCTCCATGAGCAGGTTGGGGAAAGCGATCGGATCCCAATGCGAGATCGACGAGCCGGAGACCACCGGATCAGGGGCGTTGAGGAGCACCCGTCCGGCCGGGTTGGCGCCGGCGCGGACGGCGAGGTTGATGCCGAGCGTGACGTTGACCGTGCCGCTGGCGAGCGCCGCCTTGAGGGCATTGCCGTTGGCCAGGCTGATCCGGACCGACGGGATGGTGATGGTGGCATCGACGCCGGACATGCCGGCCGGCGGGCTGCCGGCCACGTTATCGGCGATCAGCACGGCGGTGGCGCCGGCGTCCTGCAGGTTCTTCACCTTGATCGCGAAGCCGCAGGTGCCGCGGTCGACGAGGCCGATCTTACCGGTGAGGTTGGTGGTGATGGTCGAGCAGCCGTCCGTGGTCGACGGGCCCGCGGCGTCCGCCGCGTCGAAGCCGACGAGGAGATCGCCGGTCACGCCCGGCGAGGCGAGGAGCGGGCCGAAGGTCGCGGTGCCGACCCGGTAGCTGCCCAGGGCGGGCGCGTTGACCGTCACCAGCGGCGTGCCGAACTGCAGCACATTCGGCACCGCGGCGGTGACGTTGATGCCGCTCCAGACCACGTTGTTGGTGTCGATGGTCGCGGCCTTCCGCTGGAGATCCGTCATCTGCGGCCAGGCCTTGTTGAAGGTGGTGCTGAAGGTGTAGGTGCCGTAGACGTCCGGGAAGCCGGCGAGCTGCGTGCCGGTCGACTTGTTATAGAAGCCGGAGAAGCCCAGACCGTGGCCGAACTCGTGGAGCAGCACCGTCACCAGGTCGATGTTGGTGCCGTGGTTGGTGTCCAGGCCATAGTACCAGCCGATCCCGGCGAGGCAGTTGGGCTGGCCGAGGTTGCTGTTGAAGTTGGCGATGATGTCGTTCGTGTTGCCTTGGCTCGGGTCCGCAGCGAGGTCCTCGCCGGCCAGCTTGTTGGCCAGGGCCACGTGGTACCAAGTGTCCAGGAGCTCGGTGTTCGGGAAGTTGCCGAAGACCTGGATCGCGCCGGCCGAACCCAGGGTGGCCGCGGTCGCCGTGCAGGCGAGCGGGGTGAAGGACGCCTGGATGTAGATCGGAACCGGGCTGCTCAGGATCGAGCCCCAGGCATCGGCGGCGTACTGAAAGGCGTTCAGCCGCTGCTGGCCGACGGTGGTGCCGGGGTTGCCGCCGACGGGAGCGGCGGGAGTGGTTTCGTTGAAGCCCACGCCGGGAGCGTTGGTGTTGACGATGATGATCTGGGCGGCGCCGAAGACGGGGCCGGTGAGCAGGAGGGCGGCGATGGCGAAGAGGCCGAGGAGTTTGGTGGTCTTCATGGTGTTTTACTTGTTCTCGAAGGCCGGGGCGGCGGTTAGAACGGCATTGGCATCGGCGGCACTGTCAACGCAGACCTCGCGGACGGAGCCATCCGGCTGCACCTGCGCCATGGAGATGTTCAGGTACGAATTGGAGAGGTCGACCGACATCGTGCCGTCCGCGAACTGCTTCAGCTCCGGCTTGACGGCCGAGGCCTTGGTCATTTCCTGGATGCCGGCGACGAGAGCCTTGCTCTCGGCCGCCGTGGGCTGCCGGATCTTGCCGGTCGCGGGATCGATCGCGACCATCATGCCGGACTGGGCAGTCGGGGCCGGAGCCTTGGCCTGCCGCGCCTTGGCGGCATGAGCCGGAGCCGTCAGGCTCAGCACCGTCGCGGCGGCGAGACCCAGAGCGGCGATACGGACGCCTTTTCCATACGAATTCGTCATAACCATCCTCCCGTTAGGGGTTGCATCGAGGCATGTTCCGGAGAGAGACCAGCACCATGCCGGCCAGCGCTCGCGAAACAGAAGATCCAATCTAAGAAGAAACGAGCCAATGCTTCAGTGCAGGATCCCGTGGAGTTCGGGACACTGGGGTTCAGGTCTGGTACTTTCCAAAGACACCCAGAGACACTCCTGCCGCCGTCCTACGTCCTTCTTCTTTCGGCAACCCGGCTGTCTCTGTGAGACCCGCGGCTTTGCGTCACCGCCTCGCGGCGGCTTTGCCTTTTCGATGTGTGAGATCTGCGAGTTTGGAGTCGAACTTGTCTAATGTCAAGGCTGTTTTTGTAATTCGCTCTACACCAAGCACAACAGGCCCCAGGAGACCGTTATTCCCACAGCCTGAAAAAACCCGAAGAGAATAAGTTCTAATATCGAGTGTTTATATGAATTTGTTAATAAGCTGCAAAGAATAGAAGCTGTTCACCAGCGTTTTATTCCCTACCAGGGCCGCCGGTCCAGAAATCTGGCTGGTAAAAAATTCAACCCGATCACAGCAGCTCCACCTCATACTGCCTCTCGTGGAGCGCTTGGCGCAGCTCGTCGATGTGCCCGGCGTTCCGGGTCTCCAGGGTGACGTCGACCTGGGCCTCCCAGAAGCCGGCGTGCATGAAGACCCGGTCGTGCTGGATGCGCACCACGTTGCCGCCGTGCTGGCCGATCACCTGGAGCAGCTCGGCCAGCGCCCCGGGACGGTCCGGGACATGGGTACGGACGCGCACCAGGCGCCGGCTCTCGACGAGGTAACGGTCGATGATGCGCGCGAGCAGGGCGATGTCGACGTTGGCGCCCGAGAGGAGCATGACGACGTGGCGCCCCGCCACGTCGGGGATCCGGTGGGCGGCCATGGCGGCCAGGGTGACGGCGGCGGCCCCCTCGGTGACCGTCTTGCCGGTCTCGACCAGGCGGACCATGGCGGCGCGGATCTCGTCTTCCGAGACGGTGACGACGGCATCCACATAGCGGCGGATGTGCTCGAAGGTGCGCTCGCCGGGTGTCTTGACGGCGATGCCGTCGGCGACCGACCGCTCGGCCGGGCAGACGCGGATCTGGCCGGCCTGGAAGCTCTCGGCCATCGCCGGGGCGGCCACGGTCTGGACGCCGTAGATCCGCACCGACGGCCGCTTCGCCTTGATCGCCGTGGCGACGCCGGAGATCAGCCCGCCGCCGCCGATGGGGACCACCACCACCTCCACCTCCGGTGTCTGCTCGAGGATCTCGAGGCCGATCGTCCCCTGCCCCGCCATCACCTGCTCGTCGTCGAATGGGTGGACGAAGACCAGCCCCCGCTCGCGCTCGAGCCGCCGCGCCTCGTGATAGGCCTCGTCGAAGGTCTCCCCGGCCAGCACGACCTCGCCGCCGAGCCGGCGGGTATTCTCGATCTTGATCAGGGGAGTGGTCACCGGCATGACGATGATCGACGGCACCCCGGCCTGGGTGGCGCTGAAGGCCACCCCCTGGGCATGGTTGCCGGCCGAGGCGGTGATCACCCCCCGCCGGACCTCGTCCGCCGGCAGCCCGGCGATCTTGTTGTAGGCGCCCCGGACCTTGAAGGAACCGGTGAGCTGGAGGGTCTCGTACTTGAACCAGGCGTGCGCGCCCAGCTCCTCGGAGAAGGCCCACGAGCGCAGGCACGGGGTGGGTTGCACGATCCCGCCGATCCGCGCGCGGGCCTCCTCGATGTCTTTGAGAGTGATCAAGACCGGCGGGAGTGTAGCAGGAGAGGAAGGGGAGCTGTAGGGGCGGCCCTGTGTGGCCGCCCTGGGTTGCGGAACAGGGCGGCCACACAGGGCCGCCCCTACGGAATTCCGGTTAGTGCGGGGCGCTCAGGGCGCCGGCGAGCGCCACGCCGGCCTCGGCGTCGACCGTCTCGGGGGCCTGTGCGTAGTTCGCGCGCTGGAGCAGAGCCCCGGCCAGGCTGGAGCGGACCTGCCCCTCCATCCGGCCGTCGAGCTGGACCGCCTTGGCGAAAGCCTCGCGGGCGGCGCCGGTCTCCCCCTTGAGAGTCAGGATGGTGCCGAGCTGGTCGTAAGCGCGGGCCTGGTCCTCGGGAGAGGAGTAGAGGGCCAGGGCCATGCGGGTCACCTGCAGAGCGGCGTTGTACTGCCGGGCGCCGCTGTAGGCGCGGCCGACGCCGAGCAGGCAGTCGGGGCAGGGACCGCCAGCGAGCTCGCTGGCCCGTTCGAACTCGGCCGAGGCCGCCTTGTAATTTCCCTCCTGGACGAGACGCTCACCTCTCTGCATCGCCCGCGCGGCATCCTCCTGAAGGGGGGCGGCATCCTGGGCCCGCGCGGCCGGAGCCAGCGTGAACAGGGCCAGGGCTCCGAGAAGCGGCAGGAGGGGGAAGCTGCTATATTTTGGCGTCATCGTCGGTACTCCTTGTTGTATCTCTAAAAGCTGGGCGGTAAGTCTTCGCTTCGTCTCAATTCCGGGAGCGACCCCGCCAGCCGGGACGCAAAGGGTCAAGAGCAAGGGACGTGCCAGTCTCCGTCAAGAACTTTTCTCCCCCGATCATCGTTAGCATCCATACGACCGGCACCCTCGCCGCCTTCCGTCCGACCTCAGGACTCATTGGACCTCAGGAGATCTCGATGGACCCTCAACTCCGCCAACATTCTCATCGCGCCTCGCGGCTCCTCGCCGGGGCCCTGGCGCTCGCGGCCCTCGCCGCCCCAGCCATCGCTGCCCCAGCGCCGCCCGCCTGGGTGGTGAAGAGCGACCAGAACACCCAGATTCTGCTCGACCAGCTCGCCCGTTTCGCCCCCGAGAGCGCCGGCGAGCTCGGCGTGCCGGGGCTCGACGAGCAGATCCTCGACCGCACACCCGGCTTCGAAGAACGCGCCAAGGCCGCTTCCCGGAAGATGCGGGAGGAGCTGCGCCGCCGGCTGGGCGCGGAGACCGACCCCCGCGTCCGCCAGGATCTAGAGATCCTGATCCAGACCGTCGAAGACGACCAGAAGGGAGGCGAGCTCGGACGCAAGTACAACCTCCCCTACTCCAACGTCACCCAGACGGTCTTCGGGGGCCTCCGCGCCCTGCTCGACGATCAGGTGGAGCCGGCGCGGCGCCCGGCGGCCCTGGTGCGCCTGCGCAAGTACGCCGGCATGGCGCCCGGCACCACGCCGCTGACCCGGCTGACCGAGGACTACACGCGCGAGAAGCTGAAGAACCCCAAGCTGCGCGGCCCGTTCAAGGACCGGATCGAGCGCGACCTCGCCAACAACCAGACGGTGGTCGCCGGCATCGAGGAGCTGTTCAAGAAATACGGCATCGCGGGGTACGAGGAGCCCTACGCGAAGCTCAAGGAGCAGCTCGCCGCCTACGACGATTTCCTGCGCCGGGAAATGCTCCCCCGCGCCGGCAACGACTTCCGCCTGCCGCCGGAGCTCTACGCCTACAGCCTGCAACAGGTGGGGATCGACATGCCGGTCGAGGAGCTGGTGAGGCGCGCCGAGGTGGCCTTCAAGGAGATCCAGAGCGAGATGGCGACCTTGGCGCCGCTGGTCGCCCGCGAGAAGGGGCTCGGCGTCACCGACCTACCGGGGGGTGATCCGCGAGCTCAAGAAGCAGCAGATCACCGGCGACGCCGTCCTCCCCTTCTTCCAGGAGCGGATCAAGGCGCTGGAGGAGATCATCCGGCGCGAGGGGATCGTCAGCCTCCCCGACCGGCCGATGAAGTTCCGGCTGGCGAGCGAGGCCGAGAGCGTGGCGAGCCCCGCTCCGCACATGCAGCCGCCGCGGCTGATCGGCAACACCGGCGAGATGGGCGAGTTCGTGCTGCCGCTGCGCATCCCCGGCGCGCAGGGGAAGGCGAACCTCGCCCTCGACGACTTCACCTACGACGCCTTCTCCTGGCCGGTGACCGCCCACGAGGGGCGACCCGGCCACGAGCTCCAGTTCGCGTCGCTGATCGAGGGCGGGGTCTCGAAAGCGCGGGCGATCTTCGCCATGAACAGCGTCAACGTCGAGGGGTGGGCGCTCTACGCCGAGGCCGAGGTCAAGCCCTACCTGCCGCTCGACGGCCAGCTCGCCGCCCTGCAGAGCCGGCTGACCCGGGCCGCCCGGGCGCTCATCGACCCCGGCCTGCAGAGCGGCCAGATCACGCGCGAGGAGGCGACGCGCATCCTGCGCGAGGACGTCGGCCTCTCGGAGGGAATGGCCCTCCAGGAGGTGCAGCGCTACACCTTCCGCAGCCCGGGGCAGGCGACCGCCTACTTCTGCGGCTACACCCGGCTGATGGAGCTGCGGCAGGAGACCGAGCGCGCCCTGGGTCCGAAGTTCGACCGCAGGACCTACCACGACTTCCTCCTCGCCCAGGGGCTGCTCCCCCCCTCCCTGCTGCGCAAGGCGGTGTTCGAGGAATTCGTCCCGCGGCAGCTCAAGAAATAGCGGTTGACTGGCACTGTTCTTGCTCAAATCTTCCTCAGGCCGCGCTCTGGATCCCGGTCCAGGGCCGTCTTCTTATGCCGTTTGGCGCAGTCCTCATCTTGAAAGGAGAGGAGACATCATGAATAAGAACAGCAAGTACCTCGCCGTGGCCACCACCCTGACCGGCATCCTGATAGTCGGCCCTGCCCTCATCGCCCAGAGCACCTCGGGCTCGTCCGGAGGCGGGTCCATGGATTCACACCCCGGGGCGACACAGTCCACGAGCAGCAGCATGTCGAAAACCACCACGACCATGACCATGACGTCGAAGCTCAGCGCCAGCGACACCAAGTTCATGAAGGAAGCGGCGATGGGCGGCATGGAGGAGGTCGAGCTCGGGCAACTGGCGGCCCAGAAGGCTTCCAGCCCGGAGGTCAAGAACTTCGGCCAGCACATGGTCGACGACCATTCCAAGGCCAACGACCAGCTCAAGCAGCTCGCCGCCCAGAAGGGCGTGACGCTGCCGACGTCGATGTCCGCCTCGCAGAAGCAGGAAATGAACAGGCTCTCCAAGCTCTCGGGCGCCGCGTTCGACAGCGCGTACGTCAGCATGATGGTCAAGGACCACAAGAAGGATGTCGCCGAGTTCCAGAAGGAATCGAAGAACGGGAAGGACTCGGACGTCAAGAGCTGGGCTTCCACGACCCTGCCCACCCTGGAGGACCATCTGAAGATGGTGCAGGACATCCACTCGACGATGATGAAGACCAGCAGCATGAGCCACTCGGGCCACTAGGCATCCCGTCCCCCTGAGGGCGGCCCACGGGCCGCCCTGTTTCCCGCCCCTCCGCTACAATCCCCTGCCATGACCGACGGCTCACTGGACCGGCTCCCCCGGACGCGGGAGGCGATCGAGGCGGGAATCCACGCTGGGCTCCACCTCGGCGCGCAGATCTACGCCTCGCTACGAGGCGAGCCCGTGGCCGACGCGGCCCTGGGCGAGGACCGCCCCGGCGCGCCGCTCACCCGCGCTCATCTGATGCTCTGGCTCTCCTCCACCAAGCCGATCCCGGCGGTGGCCATCGCCCAGCTCTGGGAGCGCGGGCGGCTCGAGCTGGACGATCCGGTGGCGCGGCACATCCCCGAGTTCGCGGCCAACGGCAAGGAGGGGATCACCCTTCGCCATCTCCTCACCCACACCGGCGGCATCCGGCTGCTCGACACCGGCTGGCCCCAGGCCTCCTGGGAGGAGATCGTCGCGAAGATCTGCGCCATGAAGCCGGAGCCCCGGTGGGTTCCCGGGCAGAAGGCCGGCTACCATCAGGCGTCGAGCTGGTTCATCCTCGGCGAGGTGATCCAGCGTGCCGGCGGCCGCCCGTTCTCCGTCTACATCCGCGACGAGATCTTCCAGCCGCTCGGGATGGCCGACTCCTGGATCGGCATGACCCCCGAACGCTACCTTTCTTACCAGGAATCCGGCCGGATCGGGGCGATGTGGAACACCGAGGGGGGCGAGCCGAAGGACCACGGCTGGGACACCGAGGAGCGCTGCGTTCGCCCGAGCCCCGGTGGCAACGGCTACGGCCCCTTGCGTGAATTAGGGCGCTTCTACGAGATGCTGCTCGGGCGGGGCTCCTGGAACGCCCGCCGCATCCTGCTGCCGCAGACGGTCGAGGCCTTCACCACCCCGCACCGGATCGGGATGACCGACGTCACCTTCAAGCACGTGCTGGACTGGGGATTGGGTTTCATCGTCAACTCGATCCAGTACGGAGCGGAGACGGTGCCCTACGGCTACGGCCACCACGCCTCCCCCCGCACCTTCGGCCACAGCGGCTACCGCTCGTCGGCCGGCTTCGCGGACCCGGAGCGCGGCCTCGCCGTGGCGCTGGCCTTCAACGGCACGCCGGCAGGTGACGCCCACGAGCGGCGGATCCGCTCGGTGCTCGACGCGCTCTACGAGGATCTCGGGCTGACCTGAGGCGGGGCTGACCGGGGAAAGGGGGCGGCCACACAGGGCCGCCCTGCACGTCTCAGTACTTCAAGCCGGCTTCTTGCAGGCACCCTTGTAGGCTTCGCGCGCGCCAGCCGTCAGCAGCTCGCACTCATTCGCGTAGGTGGTGCCGTCGCAGCCGCACACCTGCGACCCGCCCGTCGGGCAGGGGCTCTTGACCTTCACGCAGGTGCCGGCAAGGTCGGCGACGTTGCACATGTTGACCGGATACCGGCAGGCCTGCCCCTCCGGGCAACGCAGGCCGGCGATGCCGCCGCACATGGCTCCCTTCTTGTCGGAGCTGGAGCCGGTGCCGGACTGTGCCCATCCGGAGGTTGCCGCACTGACCAGAAGGACGAGGACGAGGAGCGTACACAACCTGACGATCGCATTACGAGCCATGACTCAAGCCTCCTTGAGGAAACCGCGTCGACGGTTGGAACAGCGGGAACGGCGCGGCCAGCCTTTAAGAATAGCTCAAAAGACCACCGAGGAGACCCCCTGCCAGATCCACCAGAGCCCGACGAGGCGGAAGATCCAGAGCAGGTTCCGCACGCCGAGCAGAAAGAAGTTGTGGACCGGGAAGGGGACCTCGAGGGGGGAGTGCTCGCGGGCGAGAAAATATCCGAGGGCGGCCACGTTCACCGTGACGCCGACCACCAGCTTGAACCAGGTGGTGGCGATCGGCACCGGCGCCGGCTGCCCGGCGGCGGAGGCGGCGAGCGCGGTGAGCAGGAAGAGCAGTGGGAGGAAGATCCCCAGCCGCAACGGCCAGCGCCAGGCGTGCAGGAACGAGAAGAACTTCGCCGCCGGCTGACGGTGCTCGGCGCAGCAGCGGGCCGCGACCTTGCGGGCGCCGGAGCGCAGCTCGAGCTCCACGGGCGTCCGCGGCGGGACCCGGTTGCACCAGAGGCATTTGACCGCCAGAACCCGCTCCATGTAAGGCCGGGCGAGGAAGCGGTGAGCGACGATCAGCACCACGCCGCCGGCCAGGCTCAACCCCACCGGCTCCGGGTGGCGCACGAAGAGGAACAGCACCGCCGGGATGAACAGGAAGAGAAGGACGCCGGTCGCGTAGATCGCGAACCGGTTGGGCGCGGATTGAGGGGTGGTCATAGGAAGGGCGGATTATGGCATGAGACGGCGAGCGTGCAGGGCTTCTTCCGCAGGGCGGGTTGGCTTTCGGAACCCCCGCCTTAAGCTGCCGTCCGAGATCCCTCAAAAGGTACTCAGGATGGCTCGCGGCTTGCATTTACGGAACTTCCAGATGATGGCCGAGCTGAGAGCGATCTTACGCGGTGGCGTGAGGAAGGGAGGAGCGGACAGGCTGCCCCCCTCCTGGGAGACGCTGGCGAAGGATTTTCCGGCGGTCGAGCTATGGTGGCCGACGTCCGCGAATGGGAGGGGGCTGCCGAGCCTCCTCGTACCCTCCGCGGAGTGGGAATCCCAATTTTTCAACTTCTACGAGCTGGACGGAGATCTCGATGCCCTCGCGGAGCGTGGCGGGCCGTTCGCCGTGGAGATCCTGGGCGGCGCGCCGCGGATGGCGCGCGAGGTCCTCACCCGCTGCCAGCGGTGGATGGACCGCCGCAACGGCGCCTCGCGCGGCGAGCTCTTCGACCGCGTGCTGAACCGGCACCGGCGGGAGCACGATCTCTCGAAGCCGCTGGTGCGGGCCGATTACAACCATGCCCTGGACACCTGGCAGTGGGCGCTCCGGCTCGATCCGGAGGCGGACCTCGCCGTCCAGCTCGCGGCGCTCCTCCACGACATCGAGCGCCTGGACACCGAGGCGGACCGGCGGATCGAGCACCGCGCGGACGACTACCAGGTGTTCAAGGACGGTCACGCGGCGCGGGGAGCCGAGATGGCGGGGGCCCTCCTCGAAGAGGCCGGCGTCGACACCCAGACGCGGCGGCGGACGGCCCGCCTGATCGCGGGGCATGAGCACGCCGCGGCGCCGGGCGATCCGGACGCCGGGGCGATCGCCCTGCTCAACGACGCCGACGCGCTCTCCTTCTTCTCGCTCAACAGCGTGGGATATCTCGACTACTTCGGGCCGGAGGCGACCCGCCGCAAGGTGGCCTACACCCTGCGGCGGCTCCGCCCGGAGGCCCGCCGGCACCTCGACGGCATCCGCCTGCGCCCCGTTGTATCAAGGGAACTGGAGGCGCTTCTGGAGGAAGTACCGGAGGTCGTGGCATGAAGCTGGTGATCTTCGGGCTGACGATCAGCTCGTCGTGGGGGAACGGCCACGCCACTCTCTGGCGAGGGCTCTGCCGGGCGCTGGCGAAGAGCGGCCACCGGGTCGTCTTCTTCGAGCGGGACGTCCCGTATTACGCCCTCCACCGCGACCTGCGCGAGCTCCCCGGCACCGACCTGCGCTTCTATTCGAGCTGGGAGGAGGTCCTCGCCGCGGCCCGCCGGGAGGTGGCGGACGCCGACGCGGCGATGGTGACCTCCTACTGCCCGGACGGCGTCGCGGCCTCCGAACTCGTGCTCGGGACGGACGGCCCGGTCTCCGTCTTCTACGATCTCGACACCCCGGTCACCCTCGAGCGGCTCAGCGCCGGCGAGAAGGTGCCCTACCTGCCGGCCGAGGGGCTCGGCGGCTTCGACCTCGTGCTCTCCTACACCGGCGGCCGGGCGCTCGACGAGCTGCGCGAGCGCCTCGGGGCCCGCCGGGTGGCCCCGCTCTACGGCAGCGTCGATCCGGAGACGCACCGGCCGGCCGCTCCCGTCCCGGCCTTCCAGGCGGATTTCTCCTATCTCGGCACCTATGCCGCCGACCGCCAGGAGGCGCTCCAGCGGCTCTTCCTGGAGCCGGCCCGGCGGCTGCCGGAGAAGCGGTTCGTGATCGGCGGCGCCCAGTATCCGGTCGACTTCCCCTGGGGGACCAACGTCTGGTTCGTCCGCCACCTGCCGCCGGCGGACCACCCGGCCTTCTACGCCTCCTCGCCCCTCACTCTCAACGTGACGCGGGCGGCCATGGCTGGAATGGGCTACTGCCCCTCCGGCCGGCTGTTCGAGGCGGCGGCCTGCGGCACGGCCGCGCTCTCCGACCGCTGGGAGGGGCTCGACCGCTTCTTCGAGCCGGGCCGCGAGATCTTCACCGCCGGCGGCACGGAGGAGGTCTTCGAGATCCTCTCCCTCCCCCGCCAGGAGATCGACCGGGTCGCCCGCGCCGCCCGCGAGCGGACGCTCGCCGAGCACACGGCGGAGCGGCGGGCGGCGGAGATGGTGGAGATGCTGCGGGTGGGAGTGCCGGCATGAGCATCTGGGGGCTCGTCCCCGCCGCGGGCGTGGGCAGCCGCATCCAGCCGCTCGCCTTCTCCAAGGAGCTGCTGCCGGTGGGCAGCCGCCAGGACGGCGGGACGGAGCGCCCCAAGGCGGTCTCGGAGTACCTCGTCGAGCGGATGATCCTCGCCGGCGCCACCCGGATCTGCTTCACGATCTCCGCCGGCAAGTCGGACATCGTCGAGTACTACGGCGGCAGCATCGGCCCGGCCCACATCTGCTACGTCGTGCAGCCGGAGCCGCAGGGGCTCTGCGACGCCCTGTTCCGCGCCCTGCCGCTGATCGGCGCCGGCGACCAGGTGCTGATCGGACTGCCGGACACCGTCTGGTTCCCGGAGGACGGCCTCTGCCGCCTCGACGCGGACGCGCTCTCCTTTCTCCTCTTCCCCGTCCGCAACCCCGAGCTGTTCGACGCCGTGGTGACCGACGACGATGGCCGGGTGCTCGAGATCCAGGTCAAGCGGCCGGGCGCGTCCAGCTCCTGGGTCT
The DNA here is from genome assembly GCA_035490435.1 of Thermoanaerobaculia bacterium. GTDB lineage: Bacteria > Acidobacteriota > Thermoanaerobaculia > Multivoradales > UBA5704 > DATARR01. The sequence goes on along the minus strand of DATHEF010000028.1, from coordinate 76,063 downwards.
GGGGAGCGTTCCGCATGCCGGCCCAGGTGTTCCACGACCTCCACGCCCTCTGGCGCGAGCGCGAGGGGCGCGACGTCTACGTCGGCACCCTGATCAACGAATGGCTGGCGCGCGGCGGCGTGGCCCGCGGGGTCCGCGCCGGCGAGGCCTATGTAGACGTCGGCACGCTCCACGGCTACCGCGAGGCGATTCAACTTCTGGAGCGGCGCGAGGTGCTGGCGTGATCGAAGCGGTGAAGCTGTGGAACGAGCCGAACAACAAGTCGCACTGGGATTTCGAGATCGATCCCGAATGGAAGCTGTTCGCCCGCATGGCCACGCTGGCGGGCGACGCCGTCCGCGGCGAGAACGGCACCTTGACCCGCGTCCTCGGCGGCATCTCGCCGATCGACGCCAAGTTCGTTATCAACATGAAGGACCAGGGCGTGCTCGACCATGTCGACGCGATCGCCGTCCATGGCTTCCCGCTCGACTGGAACCACTGGCAGATCAACGAGTGGCCCGACCGGCTGGCCGAGGTCCAGGCGCTGACCGACCTGCCGGTCTGGGTGACCGAGGTGGGGGTCTCGAGCTTCGGCGCCGAGGAGGTGCAGGAGTTCGGCCTCCGCCGCACCGCCGAGCTCCTCCTCGGCCGCGCGCCGCGCATCCACTGGTACAGCCTCTACGATCTGCCGCGCGCCTGGCCGGCCACCACCCGCCACCGCGAGGCCGAGGGCTCGTCCTACTACCGGCACTTCTACATGGGCATCCTGCGCGAGGACGGTACCCCCAAGCTCTCCCTCAAGCATTTCTCTGACTTCACGCCCGAGCTCGGCATCTGCCAGTGGTTCCACTTCGAGGACCACCGCCTCGACGATGCCATCCGCTGGCTCCGCCAGCTCGGAGTCAAGCGGCTGCGCACCGGCCTCTCCTGGGCGGACAGCTTCCGCCCGGGCGCCGACGCCTGGTTCGATCACCAGATGAAGGCCCTCGACGAGTTCGACGTCACCATCACCTACTGCTTCACGCCGGAGCACCGCGGCATCCAGCCGCACCACACGAGCCCGCCGCAATGCCTGGAGGAGTACGCGGACTTCTGCGCCCGGATGACGAAGCGGTACGCTTGAATCCGCCGAATCCGCGCGTCCTTGTCGTCGTGGCCCATCCGGACGACGAGACGGTCGGGGCCGGCGCCCTGCTCGCCCGCCTGCCGGACGCCTGGATCCTCCACGCCACGGACGGAGCGCCGCGCGATCCCCGCTTCATGGCGCGGGGCTTCTCCGGGACCCGCGAGGAGTACGCCAGGGCCCGGCGACGGGAGCTGGAGACGGCCATGGCGCTCGCGGGGATCGGACCCGATCGCCTGCTCAGTCTGGGAATCGGGGACCAGGAGGCGGTCTTCGAGCTCCCCCGGCTCGTGGAAGGGATTGCCGAGACCCTCCAGAAAATTCAGCCCGGCAGGATCCTTACCCTCGCCTACGAGGGTGGCCATCCGGACCACGACGCCGTCGCGCTGGCCGTCCGGCGGGCGGCGGCGGGGATCGAAACTTTCGAAATGCCGCTCTACCATGCCAATCCGGGGACGGAGAGAATGACCGTCCAGGAGTTCCTCCCCGGCCCTGACGAGGTACTCCTGATCCTCACCGATGAAGAACGGGATCTGAAACAACGCATGATCCAGTCCTTCGCCACCCAGGAGGAGACCCTCGGCGCCTTTTTGCCCCCCCGCGACGAACGGTTCCGTCCGGCTCCGGCCTACGACTTTACCCGCCCGCCCCACGAAGGGCGCCTGCAGTACGAAATCTGGGGATTTCCGGTCGACGGCGAGCGCTGGAGGGATGCGGCGCGGTCCTCATAAGACGGAACCTGGCGTTCCCTTTGCACGTGCCGTCGTGCGATGTTGGTTGTTGCTGTCGCGTACCCTTTCTCTTCTGTCGGTCCGGATGCGGTAGGTGGAGCGGAACAGATCCTGACGGCTCTCGATGACGCGCTGGTCCAGGCCGGGCACCGGTCGATCGTCATCGCCCGCGAGGGGTCGTCGTGCAAGGGGACCCTGTTGCCGATCCCCTCCCCGAACACCCTTGACGAGCAGGCTCAGGCCCAGGGGCACGTCCACGTCCGGCGGGCGATCGCCGTAGCGCGAGAGCGCTTCCCCGTGGACCTCCTCCACTTCCACGGCGTGGACTTCGCCTCGTATCTGCCGGCGGACGGTCCGCCGGCTCTCGCGACGCTCCACCTGCCGATTCATCTCTACCCCGCGGAAGCGCTGTTCCCGCGCCGGCCCCGGACGTGGCTGCACTGCGTCTCGGCATCCCAGCAGCGCGACTGCCCGCCGCGGGTCCCTCTGCTGCCGCCGGTGCCCAACGGGGTCGATCTCTCGGTCCTGCGGCCCGGCCCGCGCAAGCACCGGTTCGCCCTCTCGCTGGGCCGGATCTGCCGCGAGAAGAATTTCCACCAGGCGCTCGACGCGGCGCGGGAGGCGGGCGTCCCCATCCTGCTCGCCGGCGAGGTGTTCGCCTATGCGAACCACCAGCGCTACTTCCGCGAGAAGATCCGGCCCCGGCTCGGGGGAAACATCCGCTTTCTGGGCCCCCTGGGGCTGGCGCCCAAGCGGCGGCTCCTGGCGGCGGCGCGCTGCCTGGTCATCCCCAGCCGGATCGCCGAGACCAGCTCGCTGGTGGCGATGGAGGCGCTCGCCTGCGGCACCCCGGTCGTGGCGTTCCGTGCCGGCGCGCTACCCGACATCATCGCTCACGGCAGGACGGGCCTCCTCGTCTCCGACATCCACGAGATGGCCCGGGCGCTCCGCGACGTCGAGGCGATCGATCCCGCCGAGTGCCGCCGGGAGGCCGAACAGCGCTTCTCGTCCGAGCTGATGATCTCCCGCTACTTCGACCTCTACCGGCAGCTCGTGCCCCAGGCCGTCCATGCCGGCTGAAGAAATTACATCTCTCGACGACCTGGAAGCGCTTCGCGGCGACTGGACCGCGCTCTGCGACCGTGCGCCGCGCGCCACCCCCTTCCAGCGTCCGGAGTGGCTGATCCCCTGGTGGCGCGCCTTTCAGCCGGGTGAGCCCTGGGTGGTGGCGGTCCGGAATCCGGAGCGGCTGGCCGCTCTGGCTCCCCTGCTCGTCTATCTCAAGGAAGGAAAGAGGATTGTGGCCTTCTGCGGCGGCGGTATCTCGGATTACTGCGACGTGATCACCGGGCCGGAGGGGGAAGAGGAGGCCGTCGCCGCCCTGCTCGATCATCTGGCGGCGCGGCGGGAGCGCTGGGACGCCGGAGACTTCGAGCCTGTCCCCGGCGACAGCCCGCTCCTGCGAGCCACGCCGGACGGCCTCCAAGTCCGGACCGAGCCGCGGGACGTCTGTCCGGGGCTGGACCTGCCGGACCGCGTCGAGGAACTCCGCGAGGTGGTCTCCACCCGCCAGCTCGCGAATCTCCGCAAGTACCGCCGCAAGGCCGAGGCCCTGGGAGAGCTCCGCCTCCAGACGGTCGACGACCGCCCTTGGGAAGAGTTGCTGGACACCCTGATCGACCTCCATGGCGCCCGCTGGAGCGAACTGGGCGAGGCGGGGATGCTTGGGGGGGAGGGGCTGCGCGCCTTCCACCGCGAGGCCGCCGCCGGCTTCCACGCCCGCGGCTGCCTCGGCCTCTACGCGCTCTGCCTCGACGGCAATCCCCTCGCCGCGCTCTATGGCTTCCGGGAGAAAGACACCTTCTACTGCTACATGCAGGGGTTCGATCCCGAGCGGGCGAAGCTCAGCCCCGGAGCGATGGTGGTCGGCGCGGTGATCGAGGACGTCATCCGCCAGGGGGCGAAGCGGATCGACTTTCTCCGCGGGCGCGAGGCCTACAAGTACGCGTGGGGAGCGACGGACCGGGAGACGTTCCGGCGGACGGTCATCCCTAAAACCTAATCCGCCTCGTAGTAGTTCAGCCCGAGGTGGGTGATCTGCTCCTCGCCCATCAGGAAGCGCAACGTGTTCTTCAGCTTCATCCCCTGGATGAACAGGTCGTGCTCCGGGTAGAGCTCGGGCAGCGTCATCGGGCTCTTGAAGTAGAAGGAGAGCCACTCCTGGATGCCGTGCATGCCGGCGCGGCGGGCGAGGTCGAGGAAGAGAGCGAGGTCGAGCACCAGCGGCGCAGCCAGGATGCTGTCGCGGCACATGAAATCGATCTTGATCTGCATCGGGTAGCCGAGCCAGCCGAAGATGTCGAGGGCGTCCCACCCTTCCTTGTTGTCCCCCCGGGGCGGGTAGTAGTTGATCCGCACCTGGTGGTGGAACCCCTCGTAGAGGTCCGGGTAGAGGTGGGGCTGGAGGATGTGCTCCAGCACCGACAGCTTGCTGACCTCCTTGGTCTTGAAGTTGTCGGGATCGTCGAGCACCTCGCCGTCGCGGTTGCCGAGAATGTTGGTCGAAAACCACCCCTGCAGGCCCAGCATGCGCGCTTTGAGCCCGGGGGCGAGGATAGTCTTCATCAGCGTCTGGCCGGTCTTGAAGTCCTTGCCGCAGATCGGCACCCGCTTCCTCGCGGCCAGCTCGCGGAGCGCCGGCACATCGATCGTCAGGTTGGGCGCGCCGTTGGCGAAGGGGATGCCGAGCGAGAGCGCCGCGTAGGCGTAGATCATGCTCGACGAGATCTCGTCGGAGCTCTGCTTCAGCCCCTCCTCGAAGGCGTCGAGCGACTCGTGGACCTCGGAGGCATCCATGAAGATCTCGGTCGAGCCGCACCAGACCATCACCGAGCGGTCGACGCCGCGCTCGCGCTGGAAAGTCTCGATCTCCGCGATGAGCTGGCGGGCGAGCTCCCACTTGCTCCCTTCCTTGACGTAGGTCCCATGCAGGCGCTTGACGTAACGGGGATCGAACACCCCCTTCATCGGCCGGATCGCCTCGAGATCGGGGCGGAGCTGATCGAGCAGGCTCTTCTCGAGGACATTGGCCTCAGCGGCGGCGGCGTAGGCGTCGTCGGGGAAGATGTCCCAGGCGCCGAAGACCAGATCCTCGAGCTTGGCGAGGGGGACGAAGTCCTGGATGCGCGGCACCCGGTTCTCCGTCCGCTTGCCGAGGCGGATCGTGCCCATCTGCGTCAGCGAGCCGACCGGCTTGCCCAGGCCGCGCTTGACCGCCTCGACCCCGGCGATGAACGTGGTGCTCACCGCCCCTAGCCCCACCAGCAGCACGCCCAGTTTCCCGTCCGCCGGCTCGATGTGAACGCCCTTCTGGCTCATGAGGATCTCCCTTCGAAGCACACCAACAGCTTCTACAATCTTGTGCAACGCATGTGCCATGAAGATGTAAGAAAATCGTTCCCATGAATGATCCCCGCCCTGATTCCCGCCCGATCGTCTGCGTCGATCTCAACGGCGTGCTCGACCGCTACACCGGCTGGAAGCACGAGAAGCACTGGGACCCGCCCCGCCCCGGCTCGGACGAGTTCCTGCGCCAGCTCGGCGAGCGGGGGTTCCGGGTGGTCGTCTTCACCACCCGTTGGGCGGACGACGCCCGCGCTTGGCTCGCGGAGCACGGCCTCGACCGCTGGGTCTCCGAGGTGACGGACAGGAAGCCCGCCGCCCACGTCTTCGTCGACGACCGCGCGGTCTGCTTCCGCGGGGACTACGGCGAGACGCTGGAGGAGATCGCCCGCTTCCGGGCGCACTGGGAGGAAGAGGCGTAAAGGACGGCGAGGACTAAGGCGCCGTCCCCACCCCCTGGGTGATCGCGCGGCGCAGCCTCTCGGCGTAGCGCTCCATCTCGGAGCGCATCCCCGCCGACTCCGCGGGAACGGAGTGCTCCAGGGCCTCTGCGGCCAGCGTGTGGCGGCCGGTCTGGAAGGCCAGGTAGGCCAACCGGTAGAAATCGAGCTGGACCCGCTCGGCGCGCGGCGTGCCGCTCCGGCGGGCCACGGCGTCGGCCAGGAGATCCAGCTCGGCCGCGTCGAGATCGAATTCGACGGCGGCGCCGGCGAGGTCCCAGGCGAGGTCCTGGGGGCCGACGAGATCGTTCCCCCGGTGGTGATCGAGGGCGTCGGCTTTGAGGATCTTCCCGCCGCGCGTGACCAGCCACTCCCAGGCGTGCATCTTGTTGTCGGTGAGGACGAGCCGCTCCAGGCGGGCCACCTCCGGCAACCGGCGGCGCCAGTCCTTGACGATCCCCGCCAGCATCGGCCCGAGCGCCCGCTGGGTATTGAAGACCATCATCTCGAACAGCTTGACCGGCGTCGCCCCGCGCTCCTCCACCGCCGCCGGCAGGTGGACGGCGCGGCAGGCGAGATAGCCCGCCACGGCGTCGAGCAGGCGGAGGCGGTCGACCTCGGGCGCGAGCGGCAGCGGGCGGACCTCCTCCAGCCAGGGGCCGGCCAGGAAGCCGTGGCGCAGCCCGGCGACCGGCGGGATTAGCCCGGCCTCGCCGAGGACCCGGGCGACCGCCAGTTTCTCCCGGCCATAGCGGCCGAGCCCGGCGAACTTGAGCAGCCAGCGCCGCCCCCCCGCGGCCAGCAGGTACTTGCGCCGCTCCCCCTGGACGTCCGCCGCCGGCCACAGGGAGCGGTCGGGGAAGAGCTTCTCCCGCCACCGGCCGGCGCTCAGATCCTCCAGCGCCCCCTCCGGCTCGCCGGTCAGGTCTTTCACCCAGCTCGCCAGCGGCCAGCGCGCCTGGGGAGAGGCGAAGAGATCCTCGAACTCGACCACCTGCCGGCGCGCCCGCTCCCAACGCGCCCGGTGACGCTCGCTGGAGTAGGGGCCCAGGCCGCCTTGGTGGCTGGGGAAGAAGGAGATCGACTCCGGCGCCACCCCGCGGTCCTCCAGCCAGTCGGCCACGCAGCCGAAGGAGCTGCCGGAGAGCCCCGGCCCCTCGTCCACCACGGCGTAGCGCGGCCGGGCGCCGCCGCCGCTCTCGCCCAGCAGCTCGCGCCCGAGCCACTGACTGATCCCGACCTTGCGCGAGAAGGGGTGCCCCTCGGGACGCACGCTGGCGGTGGTAGCCTGCTCGCCCGCCACCGCCGCCACCGCGGCGGCGAGCCCGGTGCCGATGCTGCGGATGCCGATCACCCGCAACGGCCCCTCCTCTCCCTCCCTGCGCCCCTCTCCGCGCAACGCGGTCTCGGCGGCGGAGAAATAGGTCTCGGGATAGAGCCCGTAGAAGGCATACCCCTCGGGGACGGAGACCTCGATCGTCTTCGGGAGCTCAGCGGCGAGGAGCTCGTCGAGCGCGCGCTCGATCGGCGCCGTGGCGAAGCGCGCGTCCTCTCCCACGGGAAGAGAGCCGAAAGTGCGGAACGAGGGGAGCAGCACCGCGGCGACCGTCCGGGTCAGCCGCGAGGCCGCCTCCCCCACCGGGCTCGGCCGCTCGTCGCCGTTGACCGCGAGCTGCTGGTCGAGCAATCCCTGCTCCAGCTCCCCGGCCTCGACCAGCAGCTCGGCCAGGATGGCATGGCGCTCGATCCGCGGCTGGGTGGTCACCAGCCGTTGCAGGCCGGCACGCATCGCCGCAACCTTCTCCCGGGGGTCTTCGACCCGCTTGGCATCTCCGTAGACGAGCATGGGCGTCTCAAAGCGGATGCAAACGGCGGACCGAAATTACTTGCCGAGCGCCGCCTGGGCGGCGGGCAGGGCGAGCCGGGCCCATTCGGCGTACATCGTTCCGGAGGGGTGAAGGCCGTCGATGGCGATCAGCGAGCGCTCGGTCGCCGCTTTGCGGGAGATCGGGGTCACATCTACATAGTGGGCGCCCGCGCGCGCCGTCTCTTCCCGGTTGATCTGATTGAAGCGGTCGATCTCGGTGGCGATCTTCCCCCGGTCGCGGCCGCTCTTTTCAGCAAAGGGGGTGACGCCCCAGTCGGGGATCGAGAGCACGACCACGCGCTCCACCCGCCCGCCGGCGAACCCGGCCGCCCGCCGCAGCATCGCCACGAAATCGGCCCGGTAGGCCTCCGCATCCCCTCCCCGATACTGGTCGTTGACGCCGATCAGCAGCGTCACCAGTTCGTAAGCACCGTGAGGAGCCGCGGCATCGATCCCCTGGGAGAGCTCGCGAACGGTCCAGCCAGTCCGCGCCACGATCTCAGGATCGGCGACCGCCACTCCCCGCTCCCGCAGCAGCGCCGCCAGCCGGACCGGCCAGCGGTCGGCCGCGCCGACGCTCTCCCCGATCGTGTAGGAATCGCCCAGGGCCAGGTAGCGCGGAGCGTGTTGTTGTCCCCCGGCCGCGAGCATGATCCCGACAATCAACGTAAGCCATATACTTGACACGTCAACTATGTACCCCTACAATGATTCCTGTATGGAAGATCTGAGCCCATTGCAGCGGGAGATCCGGCAGGGAAAGCCCTTCCGCTCCCGCGGACAGGAGGTAGTCGTGTCGCTGCTTCGCACGGCGGACCTCGTCCGGCGCGTGGTGGGCCGGACGCTGGAGCCCTACGACATCACGGCCCAACAATACAACGTGCTGCGCATTCTGCGCGGCGCGGGCGAGCAGGGGCTGCCGACGCTGGAGATCGCCGAGCGGATGATCGAGCAGGCGCCCGGCGTCACCCGGCTCCTCGACCGCCTCGAGGTCAAGGGGCTCGTGCGCCGGCAGCGCTGCGCCCAGGACCGGCGGCAGGTGCTCTGCTGGCTCACCCCCGCCGGCCTCGAGCTGGTGGAGCGGCTGGACGAGCCCGTCGACTCCGCGGACGCCGAGGCCGTCGCCATGCTCACTCCCGAGGAACAGGACCGTCTGCTCCGGATGCTGGACGCGATCCGCGCCAGCCGCCGGTAAAAAAATTTAGTCAAAAGGTTGAACCGACAACCTTTAACCCGACACTTATCCCGTAAGGGACTTTTATCAGGAGGAAACGCCGATGACCAGAAAACTTTTTGCCGCTGCCGTTCTCACCACTCTCGCCGCCCTGCCGCTGCAGGCGGAGAGCTACAAGATCGATCCCAGCCATTCGGAGGTGGGTTTCACCATCCGTCACATGGTTTCCAACGTCCGCGGGCGCTTCAACGACTTCTCGGGCACGGTCGACATGGACCCCAAGGCCCCGCAGAAGGGCTCGGTCGAGTTCAGCGTCAAGACCACGAGCATCGACACCGGCAACGCCGACCGCGACAAGCACCTGCGCACGGCCGACTTCTTCGATGTCGAGAAGTACCCCGAGATTACCTTCAAGAGCGACTCGGTGAAGCCCGCAGGCAAGAACAAGTACAACGTGGCCGGCACCCTGACGATGCACGGCGTCAGCAAGAAGGTCACGCTGCCGGTGACCCTCAACGGCGAGGCCAAGGACCCCTGGGGCAACACCCGGGCCGGCTTCGAGACCGCGACCACGCTCGACCGCAAGGCGTACGGCATCGTCTGGAACAAGGCGATCGACAACGGTGGCGTGCTCCTGGGCGACGACGTGAACGTCTCCATCAACCTGGAGACGGTCAAGGCGGCCCCGACCGCCGCCGCGAAGTAAGAGCGGGATCTTCAAGGAAAGGCATGGGCTGGGCAACCAGCCCCCTTCCTCTATATATAGGTCTCCGTGAAGACCAACGCCGCCCGCCTCCTCGACTCCCTCGGCATTCCTTACGAGCTGCGCGACTACGAGGTCGATCCCGAGGACCTCGCGGCCGAGTCCGTGGCCCGCAAGATCGGGCTCCCTCCCGAGCAGGTGTTCAAGACCCTGGTGGCCCGGGGGGACCGCACCGGCGTGCTGCTCGCCGTGGTGCCGGGGGACGCGGAGCTGGACCTGAAGGCGCTCGCCCGCGCCTCCGGAGACCGCAAGATTGAGGTGGTGCCGCTGCGCGAGGTGACGCCGCTCACTGGCTACGTGCGCGGCGGAGTCACGGCGCTCGCCGGCAAGAAGGATTACCCCGTGTTCGTGGACGAGACGATCGAGCTGTTCGACGTGATCTCGGTCTCGGCGGGTGTCCGTGGCACCCAGCTTCTGCTCGCGCCGGCCGGCTACCTGCGCGCCGTCCGCGGCACCGTCGGAGCGATCGCGAAGGACAAAGAGTAGTATATTGGCGTTGTTGCATGCGTCGCTCCGTTCGGAGCTTCACGGCCATGTCCAACCCTGCCACCGCCCATCCACTGACCGCCGCCGAGCTGATGCGGCAACTGGGGTTCAAGTTCCCAGCCCAGGGCGGTATGGCCGTGGCCCGGATTCCGGCCCAGCGCGCTGAAGGCCCACAGACGATAGGGGTCCGGCCGGCACCGGCGCGGCGGGTGCTCCACGTCACCAACGGCGACGTCGCGGCGGGGACGATTCGCGTTTCCGGAGTCGCCGGGGAGAGGGGCGAGGTCGCGGTCACCGCCGACCTGCTCCACGAGGGCCCGGCACCCGGCGGCCTCCCCCCGGAGCGGTGGCGGAAGGTGCGCGCCCGCTACCTCGCCGAGAGCGGCTATGACGACTACGACTCCTGCCTCGCCCGGCTCACCCGCTGGGACCGCACCCTCGAGGACTACCCCTCCTATGACGAGGTCGTCCTCTGGTTCGAGCACGATTTGTTCGACCAGCTCCTGCTGATCCGCGCCCTCGATTTCTTCGCGGGCCGCAGCCTCGACGGCACGGAGCTGTCGCTGATCTGCGTCGGCGAGTTCCCCGGGATCGAACCCTTCCACGGCCTGGGACAGCTCACTCCCCAGCAAATGGCCACCCTGCTGCCGCGGCGCCAGCGGGTCGACGAGGAGCAGAAGCTCCTGGCGCGCGACGCTTGGCGGGCCTTCCGCGCCCCGGACCCCACCGCCCTGGTGGCGATCTTCGGGCGCGACACCTCCCCGCTCCCCTTCCTCGCCGGGGCGCTGCGCCGGCATCTCGAGGAGTTCCCCGCCGTCGCCAACGGCCTCTCGCGCTCCGAGCGGCAGATCCTGAGCGCGGTCGCCGCGGGGGCCGGCACCTTCGAGGAGGTCTTCCGCGCCACGCAGGCGATGGAGGAGCGGGTCTACATGGGGGACAGCTCCTTCGAGCGCATCCTGCGCGAGCTCGCCGCTCCCCCCCGCCCCCTCCTCCGCCTCGAGCCGGGCGCCCAGGGCACCCTGCGCTCGCTGCGGGTCGCTCTCACTGCCAGCGGCCGCGGGGTCCTGGAGGGGCGGGACGACTGGGTGCGCAGCCGCGGCATCGACCGCTGGCTCGGCGGGGTTCACCTCCAGGGCGCCGAGGCGGCCTGGCGGTGGGACACTGAAACGAAACGGCTGTTCCGCACGTAGGGGGCCTGGAATAGCGGATCGCCCCCGCTCCGTTTTGTTGCTTAGATTTCGGAGGTTAAACCCCATGCATGCACACCCGGCGAGCGTTTGGATTCGACAAGCTTTTCTTTCTCTCGCCCTGCTCCTCGGCAGCGCGTTGACCGCGGCCGCCACCACCCGGCCGGCGTCCATCCTCGACGACGAGCAGTTCCGCACCGACGTCCGGCAGGGGCTCGACCGCCTCTACGACATGGACTACGACGGCGCCAACGCCGCTTTCGCGATGATCGAGCAGCACTACCCGGGCCACCCCGTCGGCCCGTTCCTGCGCGCGCTGCTCCCCTGGTGGGAGATCCTGGTCGATCCCGACGACGACTCCCAGGACGATGCCTTCTTCAAGGCCATGGACGAGGTGATCAAGCGCTGCGACCGGCGGCTCAAGGCCGATCCGCAGGATCTCGACGGCATGTTCTTCAAGGCCGGCGCCCTGGCGTTCCGCGGCCGGCTGAACACCGACCGCAAGAACTGGCTGCGCGCGGCGCTCGACGGCCGCAAGGCGCTCCAGTTGCTCGAGGAGGTCCGCAAGCGCGACCCGGAGAACCCCGACCTGCTGCTGGGAATCGGCCTCTTCGACTACCTGGCGGACGTGGCGCCCAGCCAGTACCCGGTCCTGAAGCCGTTTACCCGCTTCTTCCCCAAGGGGAGCCGCGAGCGGGGGCTGCGGGAGATCGCCGAGGCGGTCGAGAAGGGGCAGTTCGTGCAGGCCGAGGCGGCCTTCTGCCTGGTGCAGATCCACTACATCTTCGAGCACGACTACGCGACCTCGCTGCACTACGCCCGCTGGCTGCGCGACCGCTACCCGAACAACGCCCTCTTCCACGTCTACGAGGGGCGTACCCTCGCCCGCCTGAACCTCTGGCCGGACGAGCACCAGTCCCTGCTCGACGTGCTGGAGCGGCATTCGGAAGGAAAGCCCGGCTATCGCGGCGATGTGATGACGCAGGCCCTTTATGTGCTCGGCCGGGACGACGTGCGGTGGCGGCAGTTCGGCGAGGCGATCCCGGTGCTCTCGCGGCTCGAAGGGCTACCCTCGGGCACGGCAGGCGACTACAAGGCCTATGGCCGCCTCTACCGGGGGATGGCGCTCGACGCCCTGGGGAAGCGCGACGAGGCGGTCTACTGGTACAACCGGGCGATCGCGTCGAGGCCGCCCGGCGAGGTCCGCGACAAGGCGCGGACCTACCTCAGGTCTCCGTACCCGGGGTAGTAGCCGGCCGTCTGCGCAGCGCGTAGATCACCCCGCCGACGGCCAGGGCGATGGCGCCGGCGATCAGGTTCTCCTTCTTCGCGCTCGCCGCGAAGACCAGGCAGAGCAGCGCGGCGGCGATCGGGATCAGCGGTCCGCCCGGCAGGCGGACCGCGCCCTGCCGCGGCAGCTTGCGGCGCAGCACCGGCACCGCGAGAGCGGTGCCGAAGTAGGTCGCGAGCCGGGCCACGGCCGACAGGGTGGCGAGCGCCTCGAAGGAGCCGGTGAAGGCGAGCGGCAGGGCGATCGCGGTCTGCACCAGGATCGCCGCCGCCGGCGTGCGGTAGCGCGGATGGAGGTTCGACAGGAAGCGCGGGCCGAAGCCGTCCTGGGCCAGGGCGAAGAGGTAACGCGGCCCGGAGAGCACCGTGTTGCTGTTGGTGCCGAGGATCGAGATCACCCCGCCGATCGTCATCAGCAGGCCCCCCCCGCTGCCCATGAAGCGGGCGGCGGCATCGGCCAGCGGGGTCTGCGAATTCACCACGCCCGGGAGGGTCCCCAGCGCCACCCACTGCACGCCCGAGTAGATCAGGGTGACGATGACGATCTGCACGATGAGGGCGAACGGCACGTCCCGGCGCGGATTCTTGAACTCGCCGGCCGGGGCCGCCGTGTTCTCGAACCCGGCGTAGGCGAAGAGCAGGAGCAGCACGGCGTCCCCCAGGGTCCCGGACCCCGGCTTCGCGGCGACCGAGGTGGCGAGGCTGGTCGAGACGTAGAAGATCCCCACGAAGACGAAGAGGAGGAGCGGCAGGGTCTTGGTGATCGCCAGGAAGACCGCCGTGCGCACGCCCGACTTGACCCCGATGATGTTGATCCCGGTCAGGATGAGCACCGGCAGAACGATCGCGAGCCCTCTCCCCCATCCCACGTTGGCGGCCGGCCAGAGGTAGCCGAGCGCCCGCGCGAAGCCCACCGACAGCGAGGAGACCGAGGCGACCCGGGCGAGCCAGGTCATCCACCCCACCTCGAAGCCGATCAGCTCGCCGAACGCTTCGCGGGTGTAGACGTAGGCGCTCCCCGGACGATCGAAGTAGCTCCCCGCCTCGGCGAAGCAGAGCACCAGCAGGAGCACGGCGAAGCCGGCGATCACCACCGCCCCCACGCTCGCCGCCCCCAGGATCGCCGCCGCCGCCGCCGGCAACAGGTAGACGCCGCTGCCGATGACGTCGTTGACCGAGAAGCCGACGATCTCCCAGCGGGAGACCGCGCGGCGCATGCTCACGCTCTGGGGTGCGGCCGGGGAAGGGCTGGAGTCGATCAAGCCCGGTGATGGTATCCGAAATTCAGTGGAAAGCCGAAACAAGGGACCCAAGGGACAGCAGGGACAACAGGGACGAGAAAGCCAGGGTCCCTGCAGTTTCCTGACGTCTCTGGTGTCCCTGAAGTCCCTTTCGTTCCTTGTTGTCCTTGCTCACTAAACTTCAATTCTCGCGCCGACCGTCTCCGGCAGCGTCCACACCCACAGACCCGCCAGGGCGGCGAAGCCGGCGGCGAGGGCCACCCCTCCCGCCAAGCCCCAGCGGCCGGCGACGCCGGCGATGACCAGGGGCGCCACGAACTGCACGCCGCGGGTGACGTTCATGATGATCGACATCGCGGCGCCCCGCACCCGCGTCGGGAAGATCTCCGAGAAGTAGGGCCCATAACAGGACCAGGTCCCCGTCCCCACCCCGGCGATGAACATGCAGGCGAGCCCCACCGCCGGGCGCGACGCCAGGACGTCCCAGAACAGGGTCACCATCAGCAGTCCCGCGGCCGTGATCGCGCAGTAGATTGCGAAGGCGCGCCGCCGGCCGATCGAATCCGAGATCCGGCCGAAGGTGAGGTACCCCAGCAGCGAGCCGGCCACGAAGGTCAGCGTCCACCAGCCGGAGCCGAAGATGGACAGGCCGCGGTCCTTCTGGAGATAGCGCGGCAGCCAGACGATGGCGAACCAGTAGGCGGACATGTTGAGGATGGTCAGGATGAAGGCGCGGGCGAAGAGCCCGGCGAGGTCCGCCCCCACGAGCTGCGCCAGGATGGGGCGCCGGTCGCGGGCGCCGAGCTCGCCCGCGCCCAGCCGCCGGCGGTGCTCGAGCCAGAGGTCGGACTCCGGTAGGCGCTTCCAGGCCAGCAGCACCAGGACCGGCGCCGCCGAGAGCAGGAAGATCGGACGCCATCCCAGGTGGGGCGCGAGGAAGGAGCCGACGATGGTGGCGAGGCCGAGACCGGCCGGCGCGCCACTCTGGGCGATGGCGCCGTAGCGCCCACGCAGGGCCGGCGGGAAGGTCTCGCCCAGCATCGCCTGCCCCGCTCCCCAGGTGCCGCCGATGCCGAGACCGGCGAAGGCGCGGGCGGCGAGCAGCCAGCCGAATCCAGGGGCGAAGGCGCAGGCGGCGTTGCCCAGCGAGAAGGCGACGATCGAGATCGCCATCGAGGCGCGGCGGCCGAGCCGGTCGCTCATCCAGCCGAAGAGGAGCCCGCCGACGCCGGTCATCCCGACGCCGACGGCGGTGAGGGTCGCGAGGTCCGCCTCCGTTGCCCCCAGCTCCCCCTGGATCTGCGGCAGCAGGAAGGAGAGGAGGGTCAGGGAGTAGAATCCCGTGCACCAGATCCCCCAGGCGGCGGCGAGGATCCATCGATGCGCCGCGACCGGGCGGTCGTGGTCGCTGAGGCGGGCTGGAGCGGGCCTTGGTGCCGTGAGCAAAGCCCTGACATCGTACCCGAAAATGCCATGAGATCTCCCCTTCTCCTGCTGCTGCTCCTTCTCGCGATCCCCTCCGCGGCGCAGAGCGATGCGCGCGGCGAGCTCCTGAGGCGGATCAACGCCGAGCGGCAGCGGGCGGGCTCGCCGCCGCTCCGCCTCTCCCCCGAGCTCACCCGCGCCGCCCAGGCGCACGCGGCCGAGGTCGCCGCCCGCGGCTCGCTCAAGCTGCGGGCGGGCTCCACCGAGGAGATGCGCGAGCGGTTGAAGCGCGCCGGCTATCAGGCCCACGCCTGGACGGAGAGCCTGGCGGCCACCTCCGGCGGCCTCGAGTCGGTGCTGCGCGACTTCCGGCAGGGGGACCCCGAGACCTGGCGCAAGCTCCTGGACCCCGAGTACCGGGACCTCGGGATCGGCCTCGACCGGGTCGGGCGGACGCCGCTCTACACCTTCCTCTTCGCCGTGCCGCGGGTCGACTACTTCGCGCGCCGGACGGCGGGGCTCCATGACCTCGCCCGGGTGCGCGCCGCGATGCTGGAGAGCGTCAACGCCGCCCGCCGGACCTCTGCCTATCCCCTGCGGCAGAACGCCCAGCTCGACCTGGCGGCCCAGCGCCACGCCGAGGACATGCTCGCCCGCAACTACTTCGCCCACGAAAGCCCCGAGGGGAAAACCGTACGCGAACGCTCACGCGCCGCCGGCTATGTCTGGAGGGTGATCGGCGAGAACATCGCCGAGGGGCAGTTCTCGGTGGACGAGGTGATGGAGACCTGGATGCGGAGCCCCGGCCACCGGAGGAACATCCTCGACCGCGACTTCAAGGAGCTCGGCGTCGGCCTCGCGATCGGGAAGAGCGGCGGCGAGTGGCGGGTGGTGTGGGTGCAGACGTTCGGCTGGAACGGCAAGCCGTACCGTCCGGATCATCCCGCCGAATGAGCTTACCGGACGGACCTAATGGACGTGCCGGGTCCCCGCCTCTTTGATCAGCCCCTCGATCGCCGCGTGGTCCGGCGCCTCGGGCTCGAGGGCGAGATAGCACTCGAGATCCGCGATCCCCCGCGCCGGGTCCCCCCAGCGCAGCGACAGCAGGCCGCGGTCGCGCCGCGCCCCCACGTCGTCCGGATCGAGCAGCAGGACGCGGTCGAGGGCGCCAATGGTGCGCAGGAACTCGCCGCGATGCAGATAGACCCGCCGCAGGTTGTTGAGCATGCGGATCAGGATGTGGCGCGGGCCCGCCGGCTTCAGCAGGCGCGGATCGAAGGCCAGCGTGCCGCCGCTCAGCCGGTCGAGCATCGCCCGGCAGTCCTCCTCGGTGAGCAGCCGGCCGCCGTCGAAGGGGTCGAAGAGGAGGCGCGGGCAGAGCGAATGGCGCAGCAGGAAGTGACCGGGAAACCCGACGCCGTCGAGCGGCACCCCCGCCCGCCGGCCGACCTCCATATAGACGAGCGCGAGGGTGATCGGAATCCCCAGCCCGCGGGCGAGCACCTCGTTGAGCAGGCTGTTGCGGGGATCGTAGTAGTCCTCGGCGTTGCCGCGCAGCCCGACCTCGTCGACCAGGAAGCCGGCGAGCCGCTCCACCCGGTCGAGCTCGTCGGGCACCCTCTCCAGACGCGGACGCAGCCGGGCGGCCATCTCGTCCAGCCGGGCGAGCCAGAGGGCCGGATCGAGCCCGGGCTGCTCCTCGGCGGCGATCCAGAGCGCCGCCTCGGCGAGGTCGATGCGCTCGTCTGGCAATTCGGCGATCGCCGCGAAGCGCTCGCGGGCCGGAGAAGAGGAGGGAGAGGAGGTCGTGTGCATGGCCATCCCTGAAAAGGATAGCGGATCGCTTCTGATTCCCGGTTCACGGACCGATGTATCGTTATCGTGAAGATCGAGGACGATCCGCGCCGGTAAACGAGAGAGAGGGGGAAGCATGGACCGCATCCAGGTGGGCATTCTGATTTTCGACGACGTCGAGGTGCTGGACTTCGCGGGGCCTTTCGAGGTGTTCTCGCGCACCCGCCTCACCCCCGGCGTCGAGTCCCGCCGCTCGGAGCAGAGCGCGCCGTTCCGCGTGTTCACGATCGCCCGCACCCGGGAGCCCATCACCGCGACCGGCGGCCTCGCCGTGATCCCCCATCACGCCTTCGCCGACAACCCCCGGATCGACCTCCTCCTGGTGCCGGGCGGGTTCGGCACCCGCACCCTCCTCCACGACGACGAGATGCTCGGCTGGATCCGGCGGACGGCCGCGGCGGCGCGCCAGGTCTCCTCGGTCTGCACCGGCGCCCTGCTCCTCGCCCAGGCCGGCCTCCTCAAGGGGCACCGCGCCACCACCCACTGGGCCTCCCTCGATCTCCTCGCCTCCCTGGACGCCGAGATCACCGTCGAGCGCGACGAGCGGGTGGTCGACGACGGCATCATCACCTCCGCCGGCGTCGCCTCCGGGATTGACATGTCCTTCCACATCGTCGAGACGATCTTCGGCCGCGAGGTGGCCGACGAGACGGCGAGGTACATCGAGTACCGGCGATAGCTGAGTCGCCGGCTGTCAACTTCAGCCATACTGAGTGACCAGCACGCAAGTCTGGAATGGACACCCCCGTCCCCTGGTTATCCTGGTACGAGACCACGACCCTCTGAGGCGCCGCGGTCGACAAGGAGATCCAGATGAGTGAAAGAATGACCCTTCCCGTTCTACCGCTGAGGGACTTCGTACTGCTGCCGGGCGTGACGGCGCCGATCAACGCCGGCAAGCCCGCCACTTTGAAGGCGATTGAAGCCGCTCTGAACACGCCTGGGCGGCTGGTGTTCGCGGTGTCTCAGCGTGAGGACGTTCAGCCGGTCACCCCCGAGGTGCTCCACACCATCGGCACTGTGGCCCGCATCGGCCAGCTCCAGCGGGGGCTCGCCGGCATGCAGCTTCTCCTCCATGGCGAGAACCGCGGGATCGCGATGAAGATCGTCGAGAAGGATGGCTATTTGCAGGCCATCGTCCGCGAGGCCGAGGAGATGCAGCCTCTGAATTCACAGGATCCGGCTTTTGTCGCTCTCTCCAAGGAGCTGCGGGAGCGCGCGGCGGAGCTGGGTACCAAGTCCGGCCTGCCCGAGGAGGTCGTGCAGCAGGTGCTCGAGGGAGTGGAAGAGCCGAGCCGGCTCGCCGACCTGGTGGCCGGCTACACCGACCTCAGCAAGACGCAGCGCCAGATGCTGCTCGAGACCCTCTCGGTCGAGGAGCGGATGCGGCGCGTCCTGGTGCACGTCCAGCGGCAGCTCAACGTGCTGGAGGCCCAGGAGGACATCAAGAGCAAGGTCCAGGAAGAGCTCGGCGACCGCCAGCGCGAGATGCTCCTGCGCGAGCAGCTCAAGGCGATCCAGAAGGAGCTCGGCGAGGGGGAGGGGGGCAACGACATTGACGAGCTGCGCGAGAAGCTCGCCGGTCTCGAGCTGCCGGCGGGCGTCCGCAAGGAGGTCGACCGCGAGCTCGGCCGCTTGAGCCGCATGGGCCGCGAGGCGATGGAGAGCCAGGTGATCCGCACCTATCTCGAGACCATCTCCGAGCTGCCGTGGGGCACCCGCAGCCCCGAGCACCTGGACATCCCCACGGCCTCCGAGATCCTCGATACGGATCACTACGCCCTGGGCGACGTCAAGGACCGGGTGCTCGAGTTCCTCGCCGTCCGCCAGCTCCGGCAGGCCGAAGAGGAGGCCATCAAGGCCGAGGAGGCCGCCGAGGGCACCGACGAGATCAACAATTTCGCCAGCAACGAGGTCGGCGTCCTCGGAGCCGGCTTCGGCAAGGACGAGGTGGTGCCGCCCACCACCGCCGAGGAGAAGCGGAAGTCCAAGGGTCCGATCCTCCTCTTCGTCGGCCCTCCGGGCGTCGGCAAGACCTCGGTCGCCAAGTCGATCGCGCGGTCGATGGGACGCGAGTACGTGCGCATCTCCCTCGGCGGCGTGCGCGACGAGGCCGACATCCGCGGCCACCGGCGCACCTACGTCGGCGCCATGCCCGGCCGGATCATCCAGGGCATGCGGCAGGCCGGCACCAAGAACCCGGTCTTCCTGCTGGACGAGGTCGACAAGCTCGGCACCTCCTACCAGGGGGATCCGTCGAGCGCGCTGCTCGAGGTGCTCGATCCGGCACAGAACGACTCGTTCACCGATCACTACCTCGGCGTGCCGTTCGACCTGTCGGAGGTGCTGTTCGTCGCTACGGCGAACTTCATCCAGAACATCCCCGGGCCGCTGCTCGACCGCATGGAGGTGGTGCAGTTCTCCGGCTACACGGAGCGGGAGAAGCTGGCGATCGCACAGCGCTTCCTGGTGCCGCGGCAGCTCCAGGAGAACGGCCTGAAGGCGGAGCATATCGACATCAGCGACGCCGCCCTGGCCGAGGTGATCACGGGCTATACCCGGGAATCCGGCGTCCGGCAGCTCGAGCGTGAGCTCGGCAAGCTCGGCCGCAAGGTCGCCCGCAAGGTCGCCGCCCGCGAGGTCGAGCGGGTGGACGTCGACGCCGACAAGGTGCACGAGCTCCTCGGCCGGCCGAAGGTCCACCCCGAGCGGGCCTCCCGCGAGGATCAGGTGGGCGTCGCCACCGGCATGTACTACACGCCGATGGGTGGCGACATCATGTTCGTCGAGGTCTCGACCATGAAGGGTAAGGGCGAGCTGGTGCTCACCGGCCAGCTCGGCGACGTGATGAAGGAGTCGGCCCGGGCCGCCTGGAGCTACGCCCGGTCGCACGCCGATTCGCTCGGCATCGCGCCCGAGTGCTTCGACCGCGACCTCCACGTCCACGTGCCGGCGGGCGCCATCCCGAAGGATGGTCCCTCCGCGGGCGTGGCGATGGCGACCGCCATGGTCTCCGCCCTCTCCGGCCGCAAGGCGAAGCACGACTTCGCGATGACCGGCGAGATCACCCTCTCCGGCCGGGTGCTGCCGATCGGCGGCGTCAAGGAGAAGGTCCTCGGCGCCGTGCGGGCGGGGATCAGCGAGGTCCTGCTGCCGAAGGACAACGAGGCCGATCTCGAGGATCTGCCCCGCGAGGTACGGGACACCTTGACGATCCACTTCGCCGAGGATCTGGGCGACGCCCTCGCCCTGACCCTCCGGGGCGCCAGCTACCGCGAGGGGCGCCTCCTGTTCGAGACGCCGCTCGAGGACGGCACCTTCGCCAGCATCCCGCACTGAGCCGTCCCTGATCGTTCGGCTCAGTCTCCACGGCCGCCGCCCCTCCCGGGACGGCGGCATTTTTGTTTTCAGGTCCCATCATCGGTCGTGGCATTTCCCTGCGGCGGACCCGAATGCCTGCATGCCCGGCAGCTCTGGCCTGTGGCTATATTCAATAAGGCTAAATTCGTTGCGTCTTTACTTTCGCGGAGCTACGATGATTGCAGGAATTTTCGTAGACCGACCGTCTCTATAAAACAGGAGGATCGCGGCTGCCATCTTGATTCAGGGATGTTCCAATCTTCAAAGAACAGGAGTCATCATGCACGTCAATACCGAGCACGCCGATACCGAGCTTCTGATCGGCGCCATCTTCGTTCTTTTCTCTGCCCTGGACCGCTTCAATACGCCCGAGACTAATCGCTCCTCAACGACAGCGCTCCGCTACTATTTGGCAGCATTTTCCTATTTGCTCTTTGGCATGATGCTGTACCTGGGCCTCGCCTACTCGCCGGTGCTACTCGAGGTGATCAAAGTTGACTCGACGTGGGCCCACTCGCTAAAGGACCTCCCGGTCGCTCCTTTTGCCGCCCTGTTGCTGACCGTGCTGCTACCCAAGGTTCCCATCTTGGCGGAGGCGGACAATTGGATCCGGGAGCAGCTCCAGGAGATGGGATCAATTCCTCACGAGGCGAGGCGCTTGGCGGCCGAACTACGCAAGTCTCCATTTTCGGTTCCACCTCACGTCCGCGGAGAAGTCACGACGCGTTTGCGCAATGCGGGCTTTCACCCCAACGACATCCAGTTCGAGGATAGCTCCGACCTTAGATACTTCTGGACGAAGGCATCGGTTCTGATGATCGAGATCGAGGAGTGGGAGAGTGATCGCAGGTTTATCGGCTTCCTATCGAGGTTCTCCTCCGATTTCGACCGGATTCAGAGGCGCTACCGGGCCCTTACGCCCAGGGTCAAGAACTGCCTGCGTCTGCTCCAGGATGTTACGATAGAGAACGAAAGCGTGAAGAACGATGGGGCGGTGCTCCAGTTTCAGACCGACCTCACGGAGCAGTTATCCGACCTACTGGGCGATCTCTACAGCTTTATCAGCCGTGGACTGTTACAGTGTGGAACAACTTACAACATACGGGCCGCAAGGCTAACGACTCTAGGCTTTGATCGCAATGCCATAGAAGTCAATGGCGTGTTGAGCCTGGATCAGCTTATGATCGTGTTCGGCTTTGTCGGAGTCGTCGTCCTCTCCAGCTTCGCTCTCCTCCCCAATTCTGCAGATGATAGTATTTCTGAACGTATTGAGAGGGCGATGCTAATCGCCTCCCTCTACAGTATTGCCGTGGTCTGCGCCCTTTATCCAAAGGATCGCTGGAAGCTGGCTCGTAGGGATCCCAGGAAAGTGCGACCTGTGACCTTCTATGCCTTAGCTGGAGCCATGGCTGCCGCGATCAGCTTGAGCGTGAACTTCGGATTCCAGGTCATCATCCACCAGGGCTTAGTCACAGGTTGGGGTCACTTCCTGGAGAGCTATCCTTGGGCTCTTTCCTCCTTTGTCACCGCTTTCATGTTGGCCTTGATGAGCGACGATCAACCGACAACCAGAATATCTCGTCGCCATTTGCGATGGGTCGAAGGCTTGATAGGTGCGGGTTCGCTCGCGCTTACCTCCCTCGTCATCCGCTCCTGGCTGGCTCAATTGCCGCCGGTGACCAGCGCCATCGCGCATGAGCACGTGCTTCCTCCTCTCATTCCGGCTCTGGTCCGGGCCTGCATCATCGGCTTCGCGGTGAGTTATCTGGTCCCCACCTGGTACCGCGAAGCGCCGCGCGGGAACGAGCTCCCTGAGGGAGCGGTGGCCGGCGTTTGAGATCATTGGGCGCAGTTGCCCCGGCCCATCACGGTGCACGAGGAGCATGGTAGCTTCCATCGGTTTCAGGCGACGAAATCGACCGGCTCAGTCTCCACGGCCGCCGCCCTCACGGGACGGCGGCATTTTTATTTCTGACGGCGGGGATCAGCAGGAGAAGCTGGTCACCGGTCGCGGCCCGCAATCGGTCCAGCAGGCATGCTGGGCGTCGTTGCAGTCGGACAGGCAGGGGTCGCGGACCGTGCAGCGGCTCCTGCAGAGATTGTACTCCGTGGTGCAGTTGCTCCGGCAGGCGTTGTAGGCGTTGATGGCCACGCAGTCGTGGGTCTGCCCGCAGCAGGTGACGGTGCCGCTGGCGCTCGAGCAGGTGCCGGTCGCCACGGTACAGGTCAGCGTCGATCCCCCCGAGCAGGTCGCGGTGCAGGTCTGGGTCGCCGAGACCAGCGTCGGCCCGCCCCAGGTGGCCAGAAACACCACCGTCATCAATCCGATCATCACAAAGGCTCTGCGCATGGACTCTCCTCTCCGGTACGAATCTGGTTGTTCGAGGTTTCTCCCCCTCATCTTCTCCGGTGCCCGGGAGGCCGGTATGCGCGCATCGCACGTCATCGCCTTCGCCGCCGCTCAGGACCCGAACCGCCAGCCGAAGATCAGGCTGGCTTCATAGTCGGTCGCCTTGTAGGAGACCGCGAGACTGTCGTCCCCCGAAAGCGAGGCCTCGTCGTCGAAGTAACGGCGCACCCGGGCCTCCGGGCGCAGGAAGAAGCGGTCGGTGACCTGCCACTGGTACGCCAGGCCAAGATGAGCCGTGAGGATGTTCGAGGTATCGGATTCCGAAAAAGTCTGGCCGAAGGCCGTCACGCGGACTCTGGTATCCAGCCGAGCGACGCCGGGGCCGCCGAAGACCACGAAATTGCTCCCGTTTGGAAACCACTGCAAGGAGAGATCGAGATTGTAGAGGTCGATCTTGAAGTCGGCGTCGAATCCGAGGCCAGGGCCCGGCACCCCTTCATCCAGGGAGAGTGCATCCGCCAGATCCACCTTGCTCAAGGCGGCCTCGAAACCGAAGCTGGGGTGAAAGCGATAACCGCCACGGAGGCCGTACACCTCAGTCCGATCCAGGTCGTTGTCGTCGGGCTGATAGAGGCCGGCGGAGATGCCGAAACTGCCTTGAGCCCGGACCGGAGCCGAGCCACTACCGAGGACCAGGCCCGCGATCACCAGGGCCCCAGTGCTCCAGATCAACCGTGCGTGCATGAGAGTCTCCTTTTGGGTTGAAACCAACATCAAAAAGCCGACCACTCCTATTGCAGGACGAGCGCCATGGGCACTTTATTCGTAAAACCTTCTATACATTATAGCTTACAGCCTTCTCCGGCTGACCCGGGCCGCCGGCGGCCGGGTCGCGCCGTCCGTGATTCTCGACGGCGCGTCTGCTTTTTCCTACTTACACGACGGACCGCCGCCCCTTACGGGACGGCGGCATTCTTACTTCAGGCCGTTTTGGGGATCGGAATCAGCAGGAGAAGCTGGTCGCCGGGGCCGGGCCGCAGCTCGAAAAGCAGTCGATCCGGGCGTCGAAGCAGTCGGACAGGCAGGAGTCGCGGACCGTGCAGTGGCTCCTGCAGGTGTTGTACTGCGCCGTGCAGCTGTTCCTGCAGGCAGTGTAGGCGTTGAGGGCGACGCAGTCGTGGGTCTGCCCGCAGCAGGTGACGCTGCCGCTCGAGCTCGAGCAGGTGCCGGTCGCCACGGTACAGGTCAGCGTGCCCCCCGAGCAGGTCGCGGTACAGGTCTGGGTCGCCGAGACCAGCGTCGGCCCGCCCCAGGTGGCCAGGCAGGAGGATGCTATTCTCCCGGCTCCCGGACGCAGGGGGGCGGCCGGTCTCGCGGCAGATTGGGGGCGCGCTGAACCGCCCCTCCGGGTTTCCGGAACGGTTCCCCCCAAGCCCGAAGACGGCTGCCCTTTTCGTTTCGCCGTCTCCCCGGAGTCGTGCGACGGTTCCCCGTAGCGCGGAGACGCCTCCCCGATTCGGACGGCCGTTTCCCCCGTAGCTCCGGGCGTCTCCCCCACTGGCGAGACCGTTTCCCCCTCTCGCGGAGGCGGTTCCCCAATTCCGAAAGTCGGTTCCCCCAAGCTTCCGGACGCCTCCCCCACTCTCTCCGGCGGCTCCCCTATTTCGACGGCCACCCGCCCTTTCGGTTTGACAGCGCTCAAAACGTTTCGTGCACAACCGGCGTGGTTTCATTACATCCCGGAGCGGCTCCGGTATCTTCCACGCGCCTTCAGCGGTAGCTTGAAGAGCGACAACGTTCTCCGCGAAAGATTCCAGGGCAGGCTCGCGAGGTTTCAGGCTGGCTGCGGAGAGCCTGGCGGGTGGCGCAAAAGCTTTCCGGGCCTTGTTCTGCCCTGACGAAGTAATAGATGCGCGCATCGCAAGGTAACCAGAGTCCGCCTACGGCTCCCATTCCGGGACAGCTCGGTCCTACCTACATGATCGGGCCGTCTTTCCTCGACTCGGCCTGCGGCAGGAGCCGGTCGCGATCGTAGGGCGGGTCTTCATGGTCGGGGAGAACATCCCCCGGCCATTCCTTCAGCCAGCTCCGGCGCTCCTGTTCGCTGGCGTAGTACTTCATGTAGAGGAGCGTGTGCTCCTCGCTGCCGCTCCCGACCATATCGATGTGGCAGGCGTAGGCCGCGTTGTCGGGCATCAGGACCGTCGGCTCCTGCAGCACATCGCCCCACAGCTCGGCATACAGCTCGCGGTCGCTCAGGTGGTTGGTGCTGTGCAGGAAGGTCCCCATCAGCGCGAGCATGTTGATGACCTCCCACAGCTTGGCGCTGACCTGGGCGTCGTCCAACTCGTCCGGCGGCGGCAGGGCCACGCCCGCCTCGGGCAGCACCTCGGTCAGGGGCCTCGGCTCCTGCTGCTCGAACGCGGCGATATAGTCCGCGAACTCTTCCTCGAAATCCTCCGGCTCATCCTTTGACATACGGTCTCCTCGGCACAACGATCTCACACCGCGGGCTTCACGCCGATCTCCCGGTACAGCTTCGCGGGGTCGTATATCACGCCGTCCTTGACGACCAGGATGACGCGGCGGATGTCGCTGATGTTCCGGGTGGGGTCGCCGTCGACCAGGATCAGGTCGGCGAGCTTGCCGGGGGCGATCGTACCGAGGTCGCGGTCGAGCTTCATCACCCGGGCCGCGCCGAGGGTGGCGATGCGCAGCACCTCGGGCGCCGGGATGCCCGCCTGGACGTAGTTCTCCAGCTCGTGGTGCAGGGTGAAGCCCGCCACGGAGTCGGTGCCGGCGACGATCGGAATGCCCTGGTCGTGGAGGAGGCGAATCAGGGCGAGGCAGGCGCGGAAGGAGTCGTGGTAGCGCTTCTCCATGTCCGGCGCGATGGGCAGGCTGCCGCCGAACAGTTGCCGCCGCACCTGATAGGGAAGGCGGTCGGCCACCGGGGCCAGGCTGGCGCTCACCGCGCCGGGACGGCTGATGAACCTATCCTCGAGACTCGAGACGGTGGGGTCCACCACCGTGTGACGCTCCTTGAGCAACCGGAGGAAGGCGCGCACGGGCTCGGAGGCGAGGTCCAGCTCCGCGGCGTGCTCGGCGACGGCGGAGATCCGGGCCAGAGTGCGGGTGTCGACTCCCGGGATGAAGTTGAGGAAGAGGAAATTGACGTGCTGGACCTCGTCGAACCCCGCGCGCACCGCATCGGCGGCCGTCATTCCGTAGGGGATGTGGCCGGAGACCCGCAGGGCGTGCTGATGGGCCTCGGCCACGATCGGCGGCACGAGCTTCGGGTCGAGGGAGCTGTAGAGCTTGATCTGCGCGTAGCCGTGCGCGACGTACTCGTCCACCGCGGCGCGCGCCTTTGTCTCGGTATCCACCAGCACCTTGGTGGGGCCGGCGTAGGGGCCTGGGCCGTCGATGACGCCCGCCAGCACCACGCGCGGCCCCAGGGCCCCGCCGGTATCCCATTGGCTCTTGAGGTCGAGCAGGTAGTCCATGTCGTTGGCGAGGTCACGGCCGGTGGTCACGCCGGCGGCCAGGTCGAGGATGCCGTCGGCCTCGGTGAAGTGCTGGTGCATGTCCCAGAGCCCTGGCAGCAGCATCTTCCCCCGCGCCTCCACGATCTCCGCGCCGGCGGGCACCGGGACCTCGCCGTCCCGGCCCACCGCCTGGATGCGGTTGCCGGAGATGACGACGGTGGTGCCGGACCGCACCGTTCCGGTCTCGGGATCGAAGAGACGGGCCCCCTTGACCGCCAACGCCCCCGCCGGCCGGTGGCTGAGCTTCGCCGCCACCGCCTTGTTCCGCGCCGCCACCGCCTGGGACTGGGCCTTGATCAGTGCGGGAGCCGCATCGTCCCACCCCTCGGGGAAAGCCGTGATGTAGCCGTCGTAGCGGCCGAAGAAGGTCCGCGGATCCTCCATCCAGATATAGAGCGGGGTGAAGCCGAGGCCGGAGATACCGTAGAGGGTGACGTCCCTCGCCTTCTCCCCGGCCGCGATCCGCGCCGAGCCGATGGTCTCGATCGTGGCCTCCCCCTCGGGGAGCAGCGGCAGCCTCTGGTGCGGGCTGCGGAGCAGAGCGGTCGCCAGCAGGGCGAGAGAGAGATTGTCGGCGGTACGGGCGATGTAGAAGGCCGGACCGGTGATCTTCTTCTCACCTTTTTCCGGGACGTTGCTCCAGGTGGCGACCCCGTTGGCGAGCTCGAACCGCTCGTCGAGCGGATTCTTCCAGTAGCCGAAGCCGGTGACCTGCTCCCGCACGGGGATCCCCGCGCCGTCGACCCGGATACGGTCGGTGAGATCTTCGCCGCGCCCACGGTCGCTCACCTTCAGGGTGAGGACGTTCTCGCCATCCGGCTCGATCCGCAGGGTCACGAGACCCGCGGGCCGCAGGTTGCCCAGGCAGACTGTGTAGCGAAACTCCCCTCCGGAGGTCAGCGCGGCCGGCGCGACGGCCGCGGACCCGAGCCGAGCGCACAG
Source organism: Thermoanaerobaculia bacterium (assembly GCA_035490435.1). Lineage (GTDB taxonomy): Bacteria > Acidobacteriota > Thermoanaerobaculia > Multivoradales > UBA5704 > DATARR01. Next base: position 48,898 of record DATHEF010000028.1, on the reverse strand, counting down.
GACGAGCGCAAGGGCGCAGGAATACACCTTCCCCATCGGATTTTCCCCCATCCCCAGCAAAGCCCCTCAATAGGCGGGCAAAAAGTCAGTTCAATGTGGCAGCGATGTTACAACAGGAATGTCCTCAGCCTACGGGCTTCACGCCCAGAGTCTGCCAAATCGCGTTGGTATCGTAAGTAGAACCACCCTTGACGGTCAGTACAACGCGGCGGATGTCAGAGATACGATTCAGCGGATCGCCATCCACCAGGATCATGTCGGCCAGCTTGCCCGGGGCGATCGAGCCGAGCTCCTGATCCCGCTTCATGACGCGCGCCGCGCCGAGGGTGGCGATGCGCAGCGCCTCGGGAGCCGGGATGCCGGAGTCGACGTAGAGCTCGAGCTCGCGGTGGAGGGTGAAGCCGGCCAGGCTGTCGGTGCCGGCGACGATCGTCACGCCGGCATCGTGGAGGGCCTTCACCATGTTCTGCATCGCCCGGTACGAATCGCGGTAGCGCTGCACCTGGTCGGCCGGCGGGTTGAGGCCGCCGCCGTAAAGGCTGCGCCGCACCTGTGGCGGCAGGCGGTCCGCGACCGCGGCGAAGCCAGGATCGACCTCGCCGGGCTGGCCCTTGAACATCCCCTCGAAGGTGGCGAGCGTAGGGTCGGAGACGATGCCGCGCTCCTTGAGCAGAGCGATGAAGCTCTTCACCCGGTCGGAGCGGAGGTCGAGCTCGGCCCCATGCTTGGCCACCTCCACGAAACGGGACGGGGTGCGGGTGTCGATCTTGGGATCGAGGAAGTTGAGCATCAGGAAGTTGACGTGCTGGATCTCGTCGAACCCGGCGCGCACCGCCTGCTCGGCGTTCATGCCGTTGGGGATATGGCCGGAGACCCGCAGGCCCAGCTCGTGGGCGCGCTTGACGATCGGCGGCACCAGCTTGGGATCGAGCGAGCTGTAGAGCTTGATCTGCACGTAGCCGAGCTTGGCGTAGCGCTCCACCCAATCCAGCGCCTCCCGCTCGGTCGAGACCAGGACCTTGGTAGGGCCGGCGTAGGGGCCGGGGCCGTCGATGAAGCCGGCCATCAGCACGCGCGGGCCGATCCCCTCGCCCGTTTCCCAGCGCCGGCGCATGTCCTGGAGCTCGTCGATGTCGTTGGCCATGTCGCGTACGGAGGTCACGCCCGCCGCCAGGTTGAACAGCCCGTCCGACTCGGAGAGATGGACGTGCATGTCCCAGAGCCCCGGCAGGAGCATCTTGCCGCCGGCGTCGATCACCTCTACGCCGGGGGGCACGCTGACCTCGCCGTCCTTACCCACCGCCTGGATACGGTCGCCGGAGACGATCACGGTCATCCCCGGCTGAACCGCCAGGGTCGCCGGATCGAAGAGCCGGGCATGGCGGATGGCGAGCCCGCCCCCCTGGGGGTGATGGGTGAGCTTGGCGGCGAGATCCTTGTAGCGCGCCTTCTCGGCCGCGGACTGGATGCTGGTGAGCCGCGGCACGACGTCCACCCAGCCTTCGCGGTAAACCGCCGACCACCCTCCGACCGAGGCGAAGAGGTCACGATTCTCGTCGAGCCAGACATAGCCGGGGGCGAAGCCAAGGCCGGAGAGCGCGTAGAGCTTGATCTTTCGCGTGGCCCCGCCGTTCTTGACCTCCTCGGAGGCGAGCTCCTCGATCCGCGCCTCCCCCGTGGGGAGGAGCGGCAGGCGGTGGTCCGGGGCCGCCAGCAACGCCTTCGCCAGCAGGGCCGCCTCCTGGGGCGGACCGTTCAGGCTGAGGAAGAAGGCCGGCTCGCGGACCTCGCGCTCCCCCTTCTCCGCCGTGCTCTTCCAGGAGGCCCGGGTCCCCTTGCGCTCGAACCGCTCGTTGACCGGGCTCTTCAGGTAGTCGTTGCCCGTGGTCTCGACGAACACCGGCAGCCCGGCGGCATCGAGCCGGTACCGGCTCGTGGTGTTCGATCCGCGCCCACGATCGTTGAACTCGAAGGTGTGGACCTGGGTGCCGTCCGCTTCGACGCGGGAGGCCGCGGAGCCGGTCCGGTTGCCGGAGAGAAGGAAACCGTAATGGAGCTCCCGCGGCTCAGAGGCCAGGGTGACCGGCATGGCGGCCGGCGGCGCGGTACGGCAGCCGGCCAGAGACAGGCCGGCGAGGAGGGCGAAAACGATGGACGAACGGGTACTCCGCATGGGGATCTCCTTGACTGAGCTTGGAAATTATATGGGGAGCGCCGCGGGAGAACCCACTCAAATCTACAGCTTTGTTGCTAATTTAGAATTTTTGATGTCGTCGCCCTATTGCCTGATCATTGCCCGATCTGCTGGAGCAGCCGGTCGACCGGCACCTTCCCCGACTGGGTGACCGGCACGGTGACCTCGCCCAGCACCGGAACGGCGAAGCGGAGATCGGCGTCGAGGGTGTACTCGGGGTCCTTGCGCCCCTGGAGGGTGCGGACGACACGGTAGAGATCCTCGAATTTGATGGTCACCGGCAGCTCGACGGCGGTGCGGCCGCTGGCGGCGATCGTCACCTGCCGGTCGTGCCGCCCGGTCAGGAGGGGCTCGCCGTTGAGCCGCAGCCGGTAGCCGATGCCGTCGAGCACGAGGTCCACGGCGTTGGGGTTGTCCACCCGGAACTGCACGAGCACGTCGGCGCCGGTGAGGCTCGTCCCCAGCAGCTTGACGCCGGTGACATCGACCTCGGGGGCGGTCATCTCGGAGAGGGTGGAGAGACCCGCGCAACCGGCGAGGGCGAACAGCGCAGCGAAGAGGAGGAGACGGAGAGGTCGGTTCATGGGTGGGCTCCTTTCATCCTCACCACCCTACCATTCCACGCCGAGCTTCAGCCGCACGTCCCGCTGCCGGTCACGATAGAACAGGCACCCCTCGCGCCGGCCGTGGAGATAGAGGTCGCGCAGGATCTCGACATCCTTCCGGCAATATTCCTCGACGAGGTCGAGCCGCCCCTGGCGGACCCATTCCAGGGACTGCAGGCCGTCGGCGGACTTCCCGATCCCCAGCGTCTCCTGGGCGAGATGGCCCATCCCCACTCGGAAGCCGATGCGCGAGGCGACGTCCTCCAGCAGGTCGAGCGTCGGCAGGGTGCGAGCGAAGTCCTCCCCCGTGTAGCCGGCGAGGACCAGGTAGTCGAAGCGCTTGATGTTGAAGCCGATCACCAGGGAGGCCCCGCGCAGGGCGTCCACCAGGGCGCGCACCTGGGATTCGGGGTAGACCTCCACCCGCCCCTCCTCCAGGAAGCAGACCACGCCGACGGCGACCCCCATGCGGTAAGCCTTGTGCCAGCCCCCCACGTCGGCGGCGGAGCGGAGGGTTTCGAGGTCGAAGAGGACGGTGCCCTGGCAGCCGTTCTCCACCTTCCGCGCCGGCATCAGAACCGAGCGCTGGAGAAGGAAGGGCTCGGCCCGGATCGGCTCGAACGCGGGCGCCGGGCCGGTCCGCAGATGGGCGTGGCGGCCGCCGGGAGCGAAATTATCAAGGAGAGAGGCCTCGCTCGCCTCCTGCTCTGAAATTACGGCGGAGGGAACGTAGGGGCGGGGCTTGTCCCCGTCCTTTTCGTGGTCCGGCACCCCCACCCGGGCGGGAACAAGCCCCGCCCCTACGAAATCTGTATCGGAAGCGGGAGCCTCCTCCGCCACCACCAGCGTCACCTTCACCGCTTCCCCCCAGGGCACCGCCGGCTCCTCGCGGCCGAGCAGCAGGCGCAGCACCCGGGCCGCGCCGGGCTTGTCGAGCGGACGGTTGCCGTTGCCGCACTTTGGGGACTGGACGCACGAGGGGCACCCCTTCTCGCACGGACACCCCTCGATCAGCAGCAGCACCCGCCCGAGCAGGTCCGTCAGATCCTCGAAACCGCGCGCGGCGATCCCCACTCCCCCCGGGTGGCCGTCGTAGATGAAGACGGCGCCGGTGCCCATCTGCGGATGCAGGGGGTAGGAGATGCCGCCGATGTCCCCGCGGTCGCAGAGCGCCAGGATCGGAAAAAGGGAGATGCCGGCGTGCTCGGAGGCGTGGAGCGAGCCCAGGAAGTGCTCCCCCCGCTGGCGCAGGGTCTCCTCGGCCGGCCGCGGTGCCGCCCACCAGAGCCCCACCGTCTCGAACTCGACGGGGGGGAGGTCGAGCGGCGTCTGGTCGATCACCTCCTGGCCGTGGATGCGCTTGCGCTCGAAGCCGACCACCCGCTCGGTCACCTTGAGGCGGCCGAGCCAGGCCTGGAGCGGCCCCACGCTCTTTTCCTCCAGCACCTCCAGGATCTCGGTCTCCTTCTCGGTCAGCGGCGTCGTGAAGTAGTCGAGGTCCGCCGCCTCGGCCAGCGCCCGCCGCTCCTCGCGCTCCAGCGCCGAGACCAGGAACTGCCGGCCGGCGTGGAGATAGACCGCGCCGGGGTGGCACTCGTGGAGCGCCCGCACGCCGTCGACGGTGCCGATGGTCCGGCCGCCGGCCATGATGGCGTAGGTCTCCCCCGCCCCCCGCAGGTTGACGTGGCGCTGCGGCCGGCGGCGCAGGGAGAAGATCTCGTCCCCCTCGGCGGCGGCGAGCAGGTGCCCCTGGCGCAGCAGCTTCTCCACCCGCTCCTTGTGCGGCGCCAGGTAGCCCTGGTCGTCCCCGCAGAGCGGCATCTCGGAGGCGGCGCAGACCAGGTGCGCCCGCGACACCGGATCGTTGACCGGATCGACGATCAGCCGCTCGCAGGGGCGCTCGAGGAACTGCTCGGGGTGATCGAGGAAATACTGGTCGAGCGCGTCGGGCATCGCCACCAGGGCGGTGATCGACTCGCGGCCGGCGCGCCCCACCCGTCCCGAGCGCTGCCAGGTGGCCATCATGCTGCCGGGGTAGCCGACGAGAATGCAGGCGTCGAGGCCGCCGACGTCGATCCCCATCTCCAGCGCTGAGGTGGAGATGACGCCGTCGAGCTTCCCCTCGAAGAGCGACTGCTCGATCCGCCGCCGCTCCTCGGCGAGGAAGCCGGCGCGATAGCTCGCAACCCGCGAGGCGAGCGCCGGCTCCTGCCGCCGCAGCCAGGAGTAGAGGAGCTCGGTGATCCGCCGGGCCTTGGTGAAGACGATCGTCTTCAGGCCGGCGTTGACGAAGCGGATGAAGAGCTGGAGCGCGGCGGTGTACGGGCTCGCCTCCGGCCGGAAGAGCAGCAGGTGGCGGTCCTCCCGCGGCGACCCCGACTCGGTGATCCAGTGGAACTTCCGCCCGGTGAGCGTCTCCGCGAACTCGCCGGCGTTGGCGGCGGTCGCCGAGGAGGCGATCAACACCGGGTCCGATCCCACCGAGCGGCAGAGGCGGAAGAAGCGCTGCAGGACATGATGGAAGTGGCTGCCGAAGATGCCGCGATAGGTGTGCAGCTCGTCGAGCACGACCCAGCGCAGGTCGGCGAGGAACGGCCCCCAGCCGGTCCAGTGGCCGAGGATGCCGAGGTGGAGCATGTCCGGGTTGGAGATCACCACCCGCGGAAAGTTCTTGCGGATCGCCGTCCGTTTCGCGGCCGGGGTGTCGCCGTCGTAGATCTCGCACCCGGCGACCTCCGGCGGCAGCCCCGCGGCCTCGGCCAGGCGGAGGAACTTCCCCCGCTGATCCTGCCCCAGGGCCTTCAGGGGGAAGAGGAACAGACCATGCCCGGGTCCCCCCCGCGCCGCCTCTTCCAGGGGCGGAACCTGAAAGATCAGCGATTTGCCCGAGGCCGTGGGGGTGGTGACGAGCACGTTCTCCCCTCGCCGCACGGCCTCGATCCCTTCCGTCTGATGCGTCCAGAGGCGCGGCACGCCCCCTCGCCCCAGCGCCCGGGAGATCGATTCCGGCAGCTCGAGATCGCCATAACGGGCCTCGCTCCCCGGCAGATGCGTGGCGTAGAGGAGCTGGGGGCCGAGCTTGGGATCGAGGCTCAGCTCCTCGATCAGGGGGCCGAGCGTAGAGCCGGAAGGAAGAACTACAGAGGCGGTCGCGTTACGGGGCATTACCGCCTGATGGTAGCACGCCGCCGCCCCCGATCCGGAGCGGCCAGGGCGGCGGCGCTGCGGTTCAGGAGATCGTCGAGCAACGGCTGGGCTGGTCGGAGCACCAGAGGATGTGGCCGGCGTCGTCCTTGCAGCAATAGTCGCAGCAGACCCAGCCGGGATCGCCCGGGTAGCAGACGTTGTAGCCGCAGGAGTTCGCCTCGGCGTTCCGCGCTCCGGTCGTGAGCGCGCCTCCAACGGTCCCCAGGGCCAGAGCCAGGAGCAGCAGCTTCTTTTTCATCGTTCCTCTCCTTTCGTCAGGTTGGATCGATCCAAAAGAGAAAGGTGCTCGCGGACCGGCCGCGCGGGCCGGTCAGAGCTGCGAGAGCAGCTCGCGCCGCTTGGCCTCGTACTCCTCGGGGGAGATCAGGCCGTCGTCGAGGAGGGCCTTGAGCTGGCGCATCCGCTCGGCGCCGGAGGGGCCGGCGGGCGCGGCGAGGGGCATGCGGCCGGCGCCGCGGTACTGCTCCGCCGCCGCCAGGATGGCGTTCTTGAACGGCAGCGGATGGGAGATGTTGCGGAACAGGGCCGCGCCCGTCTCGCTGGCGGTGTCGATCTCGACGTCGCCGTAGTTGAGCAGCCGCCCCCAGAGGGTCTGCCGGTGCTCGACGTTGTTGATCTTGTCCAGCCGGGAATCCATCGACCGCCGGGAGAGGACCCCGATCTCCTGGATGATCCGGTGATTGGTCAGCACGTAGTCGTTGGCGCGGCGGATGAAATCCTTCCAGGCGAAAATGAGCCCGGCGACCACCGCCACGGCGAGGGCGACCAGCGCTCCGGGCGCGTTCTGGAACTGGAACCAGGCGACCGCCGCGATCACCAGGCCCGCCGCCACCACGGCCACCAGCGGCGCCAGGGTCAGGCGCGTGACGTAGGCCCGGTAGAGGATCTCCTCGCCGGGCTGAAGCTGGGATTCGATTCTCACGGTTTCATGGCGCCCGGCTTGTAGTCCGGTGGCAGCTCGAACAGGGAGGCGGGGAAATCCTGCCGCTGGACCGTCTTGAAGTCGTTGATCGAGATCCGCTGCCCATGAGAATAGGTGACGGTGCGCACCGGCACTCCCTCCGGCAGGCTCTCGCTCAGGGCAAAGCCGAAATAGGAGGGCGCGCGGAATCCCAGCCGCTTCGCCAGCAGGCGCAGGCCGGCGGCGTCGGCGGGATCGAGGCCGATCGCCTGGGGAGCGGCCAGCCAGACCTCGGCGATCTTCTCCGCCCCCTGGAGGACGTCGTACTGGTCCGCCTTGAAACCGTTCACCTCCACTCCGGAAGCGACCTTCCGGTAGGTGGCGGGAACCGGGTCGGCCCGGGCGCCCGTCTTGTGCTCGCCCTCCGCGGCTTGCCGAGCTCCAATGTCCAGATAGGTCTTCCGGGCCGGATCGAGCAACCAGAACGCGTCGTCGGCTGAGCGGTAGATCATCACCTGGCCGCCTTCCGTCTCGATCCGCAGATCGCCCTTCTGCAGGTAGAGCCTGTCCTTGGAATTCCTGCGGGCCTGCTGCTGGGTCATGATCAGGCTCCCGGCTCCCAGCAGGGCGGGGAAGGTCAGGGCCAGTACGGCAAACGGCAGGACGCGGCGTCGGTTCATGCGGATCTCCTGGTGAGGCAGACACCTGACACGCTGAGATGCTATCCCACCTCAGCGCTGGAAGGCGTAGGAGATCTTGAAGAACAGCGCGCGGCCCGCCGGCTCCAGCCGGTCGTCCACCGAGAGCTCGCGATCGTCCGAGTAGCCGAGGAAGAGGACGGTCTGCCAGTTGAGCTTGTAGGCGAAGAGGGCCGAGCCGGTGATCCCCTCGTCGCGGCGGGTGACGCCGAGCCCGGGGGCGTAGAGGTCCGTATCCCGATCGGTGCGGACGCGCTGGGCGATCAGCCGCAGGAAGGCGCGGGAGGTGAAGGTGTAGGTCGCCTTGACGCGGGCCACGTCGGCGGTGAACAGGCGAGCCTCCCGCGGGCCCGAACCGGTGGGTGAGACGTCGAGCCAGCGCCGGTTGGCGTTGAGCTGCACGGCCAGATGGTCGGTCGGCCGCACCGTCCCCTGCAGGCTGACCGTGGCGCCCCGGGCCGGCCGCACGTTGGCGAAATCGACGTCGTCCCCGAAGATGAGGTTGAACGACACGTCGCCGATCCGTTGCGACGGGCTCATCTGCGCGACGACCGAATAGTAGTTGGAATCGAAGAGCCGGTTCCCGGCCCGTATGGTTTCGGTCCGCCGCTCGACGCCGAAGTAGCTGTTCCAGAACCCCTCGAGCTCGACGCCAGGGACGAAGCGGCGCAGGAGCAGTCCGCCCTCCGTATCGTCGACGTTGCGCAGTTGGAAGTAGGGGTGGATGCGGCGGAACGGCCCCTTGTCGACGTAGACCGACCGCCCGAGGAAGGCGGTGGAGTCTCGCACTCCCACCTGCGGGAGGAAACCGAGGTCCGCCCGGAACTCGTCGCCGATGTCGAGGTACCGGAGGTTCCAGTCCCAGGTGCGCGTCGAGTGGCTCCAGCTCAGGTAGCCGGCGTGCGAGCCGAGATCCTGCCCATTCCACTCCGCGGCGAGGCCGGGTCGGTCCGGGGTCTGCGAATCGCTCACCAGGAGTTGCCCGGTGACCGTGTCGGAGCCGTTCGGGCGCCACTGAAAATCGGGGCCGAGGACCCGGTTGTGCCCGCCACCCTCGATCTCGCGGTCGGTCAACAGAAAGCTCGCGAAGGAGTTGCCGAAATCCTTCCGCCCGCGGCCGATCGCCACCCGCGAGGAGAAGTCCTGGTCGGCCAGGCTCGACCCATTAGGGCCCGGCAGGATGACGCTGCCGCCCCCACGGTCCTCGGTAACCAGAACGGTGTACAGAGCGCCGCCGGCCTCCCCGGTGGCCCGCAGACCCCAGCGCGGGGAGGTGATGGTGCGGGTGTAGACCGCCTGCAGGGGGGTCGAGAAGAGCTCCAGCCCCTCCAGAAAAAACGGGCGCTTCTCGGGGAAGAACAGGGCGAAGCGCTCGTTGGCCGTGATCTGCGCCACGTCCGACTCGATCTGCGAGAAGTCCGGGTTGATCGTGGCATCGATCGCCGTGTTGGCGTTCGGCGTCCACTTGGCGTCGAGCCCGGCTTCCAATTGGGCGGCTTGACGGGCCAGGGAGGTGCCGGCGCCCCCTTCCGGCAGCCACTCCTGGCGCCCCGTGGCGTAGGGGGCCAGCACGAGGTGATTGCCGCTTGGCAGCCCGGTGAGGCCGGTCATCTTCTGGGAGTGGCAGATGAAGCAGCTCGAGCCGCGCGGCAGCTTGCTGTTGAACATCTGATACCGGAAGTCGCGCGGGCGGTTGCGGTAGAGCAGGATGCCCCAGGTCTGGACGTCGGCCGAGTTGTAGCGCAGGGAGGAGAAGGGGATCCGGATCTCCAGCGTCCAGCCGGTGGGCGTGATCCGCGCCGACGATTCCCAGTAGAAGTCGGGAGAGTTGTCCTCGCCGCTGGTGTCGTTGCTGATGGCGTCATATTGGATGCCGCGCGGGTTGGCCAGGAACATGAACGCGGTCTTGCCGTCGTTGCGGGTATCGAGGAGGACGCCGCCGTAGTCGGTATAGCTCGGCACCTCGTCGCGGTCCCCCAGGGGGGCGCGGATGGCCTTCGGGTCGGGGTCCGAGAAGTCGAAGGCGGCGTAGAAGAAGCGATCGTCATAGGTGAGCCAGGCGACCGTCTTCACCTTCGGCTCCACGCTGTCGCCGGGGTTCGTCTCGTAAAAGGTATCCACCCGGGTCGCGCCGCTCCACCCCGGATCCCCCAACTGGCCGTCCACCGTGATCGGCCCCACCGCCTTCGTGATATGGAGCGTCTCCTGCGCCGCCGGCTGGGCGCGCAGGAGGGAAGGAGTCGCGAGGAGAAGTGCCAGGGCCACGGGGTAGGAGCGGATCATGGAGCAGTCTACGACCGAGGTAAGAGGAAAGTTTCGGGGCGCGAAAAAAATCTCTGGCTCACGCCTTGCACGACTTCCAACCTGCTTTGAGCCCCCCCACGCAACGCCTGCTCGTCGTCTCCAACCGCCTTCCGATCGTGCTCGAAAAAAAGAGCGACGGCTGGGGTCTGAAGCCCGGGGCCGGCGGTCTGGTGAGCGCGCTGGCTCCGGTGCTCTCCCATCGCGGCGGTCTCTGGGTCGGCTGGCCGGGGATGGCTCTCGAGCGAGGGGGCGCCTGGGAGGCCGTGCTCGACGCGGGCTACAAAGAACGGGGATACGACCTCCTGCCCGTCCTCCTCTCGGAAGAGGAGGTCAAGGATTTCTACGAGGGGTTCGCCAACGGCATCCTCTGGCCCCTCTTCCACGACCTGCTGGGGCAGTGTAATTTCGACCCCTCGTTCTGGTATGCCTACCTGCAGGTCAACGAGAAGTTCGCCGGCAGCGTCCTCCACAACAGCCGGGAGGGGGACTTCATCTGGGTGCAGGACTACCAGCTCATCCACGTCGCCGAATACATCCGCCACCAGGACGAGTCCGCCCGGATCGGCTTCTTTCTCCATATTCCGTTTCCGCCTCTCGACAACCTCCTGCGGCTCCCCTGGCGCGGCCAGATCCTCAGAGCCCTGCTCGCCTATGACCTGCTGGGCTTCCAGACTCCGCGCGACAGCCGGAACTTCCTCACCTGCATCGAGAACCTGCTGCCCGAGGTCGAGATCGAGGAACGGGGTCCGATCACCGAGGTGCGCGCCGGCTCTCACACGGTCCGGGTCGGGGCCTTCCCCATCGGCATCGATTTCAGATCCTTCGACACCGCCGCCCGTTCCGATGAGGTGACGCGCCGGACGGCGGAGCTCAGACAGCGGATGGGACCCGCCCAGATCATCGTCGGGGTCGACCGGCTGGACTACACCAAGGGGCTGCTCGAGCGGCTGAAGGCGTTCCGCAACGCTCTGCAGCGCCACGAAGAGTTGCGCGAGCAGGTGATCCTCTTCCAGTTCGTGGTGCCCAGCCGCGAGGGGGTCCCCGAGTACCAGGCCCTCAAGGCCGAGATCGATCGGCTGGTCGGCGAGATCAACGGCGAGTTCTCGATGGCGGGCTGGGTGCCCGTGCACTACCACTACAAGAGCCTGGCGCGGCGGGACCTGCTGGCGCTCTACCGCATGGCCCGGGTCTGCCTGGTCACCTCGATCAAGGACGGCATGAATCTGGTGGCCAAGGAGTTCTGCGCGGCCCAAGTGGACGGCGACGGCGTCCTCATCCTCTCCGAGTTCGCGGGCGCCGCGGCGCAGCTCCAGGCCGGGGCGCTGCTGGTCAACCCGCACGACATCGAGGGGACGGCCGACGCCCTGAAGGCCGCTTTCGAGATGGACGAAGAGGAGCGCCGGCGCCGCATGGAGGAGATGCGGACGATCGTGCGCGAGCAGGACATCTTCTGGTGGGTGGACTACTATCTCCAGGCCGCCCTGGGCACCGTGCCCCATGATTTCCGCGCGCTGAAGGAATATTTCCCCCCGATGGGATTCGAAGAGTACCTCTGAGCTCCCGCCCCCATGCGCCCTTCCGCCCTCGAACGCTGGGACGAAATCGCGGCCCGCCTGGACGGCCGCCGTCCCGCCCTCTTCCTCGACTACGACGGCACCCTCTCGCCGCTGGCACCCCGCCCGGAGCTCGCCACCCTGCCGGAGGCGACGCGGGAGCTGTTGCGCCGCCTCTCCGGCCGCTTCCCGGTGGTCATCATCTCCGGCCGTGGCCGGGAGGACGTGGCCGCCCTGGTTACCTTGAGTGATCTCGCCTATGCCGGGAGCCACGGCTACGACATCGCCGGCCCGCCGGCCGCCGACGGGGGCGCGCCGCTGCGGCTCGAGGTCGGCGAGGGGATCCCCGAAAAAGTCGAGCAGGCCACCGAGCGGCTCCGCCGCGACCTCGCGGGCATCGAGGGGGTGGTCATCGAGCCCAAGCGCTTCGCGATCTCCATCCACTTCCGCCTGGCGGACGAGCGCGACCTGCCGCGCATCGAGCGCGCGGTCGACGACGCCGCGGCCGCCGTGCCCGGCCTGCGCAAGGATCACGGCAAGAAGCTCTTCGAGCTGCGCCCCGATCTCGACTGGGACAAGGGGCGCGCCCTCCTCTGGCTCCTCGACGCCCTCGGCCTCGACCGCCCGGACGTCCTCCCCTTCTACATCGGCGACGACCTCACGGACGAGGACGCCTTCCGGGCGGTCGCCGGAAGAGGGATCGGTATCCTGGTCGCCGGCGAGGCGCGCGAGACCGCGGCGGAGTATCAGCTTCGGGATACGGGGGAGGTGGTGGAGCTGCTGGAGCGGCTGCTACACTCCCGCCCCGCGCAATACGACCTGGAGAGACAACCGTGACCGATCCCAAAGCCGTACTGGTGGCGCTGGAGAACGCGCCGGCGCTTCTCGTCCCGCTGATCCTTGACGTCCCCGAGGCCTGGCGCAAGCGCCGGCCCCTGCCGCACAAGTGGTCGGCCCACGAGCACTTCTGCCACGTCGTCTCCCTGGAATCGAAATTCCGGGCACGGCTGGAGAAGATGCTCGCCGAGGACAACCCCGAGCTCGAGCCCTTCTATCCCGCGCCCGAGGACGAGGCCGGAGGGCTGCTGAACGTCGATCTCGAGGAGGCCATCGCGCGGTTCCTCCACGAGCGCGAAGAGCTGATCCTGCGACTTCGAGAATTGCCGCCAGAGGCCTGGAAGCGCCCGGGCCGGCATCCGGAGTACGCGGTCTACAACATCTTCGGAGTGGTCCGGCACATCACCCTGCACGACCTGCTGCACGGCTACCGGATCGAGACCTTCCTGCGGCGCGAGGAGTGGCCGGAGCAGGAGCCGCTGATTCACGTCGAGCCGCCGGCGCCCGAGCCGGACGAGCCCACGGTCGAGGCGGGCATCCCCGGCTCGCTGGCGCGGATGAGACCGGGGGAGATCAACCTCCTGGGCCCCTTCCAGGTGCCGGGGCTGGCGCCGCGCCCGATCCGCGTCTACCTGCCGCGAAACTACAACCCGGCGGAGCCGCACTTCGCCCTTTACATGTTCGACGGCCAGAACGTCTTCGACGACCTGCCGTCCTTCTCCGGCGGCTGGTACCTCCACGAGGCCGTCGAGGGGCTGGCGAGGTCGAAGCGACCGATGCCGGTCGTCATCGGCATCGAGCACGGGGGACCGGGGAGGAACCTGGAGCTCTCCCCCTTCCCCTTCGAGGCCGAGCCGGGGCAGATCGCGATCCTCCTCGACTGGGTGACCAACCACCTGATGCCCACCCTGACCGCCGAGCTCAACCTGGTCCCTGGCCCGTTCGGAGCCGTCGTGGGCGGCTCCTCGATGGGCGGTCTCGCCGCCTTCTGGTCGCACTTCCACTACCCGCACGCCTTCGGCGGAGCGCTGGTGATGTCCCCCTCCTTCTGGGTGGCGAACCAGGCCATCTTCACCGACATCGCCACGCAGCCCACCCCGGAGGTCTCCCGCATCTACGTCGACGCCGGCGCCCGCGAGGACAAAGGCCGTGTCGTCGAGGCCGTCAAGAGAATGGCCGAGCACCTGGTCGAGCGGGACTACGACTCCGACCGCCTGATGTGGCGCGCCGACGCCAAGGGCACCCACAGCGAGGCCGCCTGGAGACGGCGGCTGCCGGCGGCGTTGCGGTTCATGTACCGGCGGGGGTGAGCAGGCCGCCGGCGCGGCGGGGCTACCGGGGATCCGCTTTGGTTGATCTGATCCTATTAAGGAATTGCAGTTTGCGCCAGCGCGTAGGCCTTCAGAACGATCTCGCTGCAAGGTGACAGTCGAAAGTAGAGGTCTTCTGCGGTGGACGTGCGAGGAAAGGGGATGGCTCCGTATACAGCAAAGGACTTAACGCTTGAGTTCGAGGCCAAGATGCCGAAATAACTGGAGCCATCGCTAACCCCTAAGTCAGATTTGCATCGAACGTCCTTCTTCAGCTCAGAAATCTTGTTAAGTAATTCTATCCATTCAGACTGCTGCAGGCTTCCGCGAAGCACTTGGCGCCTGGAAGACATGTTTGAGAACACTGCAATTCCTCTATCGGTTTCGACAAACCACACAACGTGATAGCCGCCTGAATTGATATTCCCGATTTCAAGCCTGAATTGGCGCTTTATTCCTTTGAGGGTTGAAATTTTCCTGCGTACATCGACAAAATCTGATCGGCTATTCCAAGTGGACATGCTCTCCTCTAGAAATTGGCGTAGGCGGCGTGCATCTGCTTGGTTGCTTGTAGTTTTGGCAGCATCTTTAATTGCTCGGTCGTAAGAAGTCTTCAGGGTTGTGGTCGCTTCCATAGAGCCAACCACAAACACGGCTACACAAAAGAGAAGTGTGCTTGGTGCAAGCTTCATTGAGGCCTCTTTTTCGTCGTTGAACTGCGTGGCCGCCTATTGCGAGTATCCTTTGGGGTTTCCTTTGGTTTGGGGACAGTCATTTTGCCGTAACGTGTCCTAGGGTTATCTGGTCGAAGCTGATTCTGCATCCGAACAGCTTTCACTTCTGTATCAGGAGCACAACCCTGGCAGGAAGATCTATCAGCGCGAGTTCCGGTATCGTTATCTTCCGCATGAGATAGTTCATGGGCTAATACCTCGTCAATGGTCACGAGGTTCCCGTCCGTATCGAGCATGTATAAGCCCACATAGGTTGTTGTATTTGTGCCTTTCCCGTTGGCGCCGTCTTCTCGAGAAGCAGGTGCATTGAAACCATTGTCAGCTTGTGACGATTCCTGAATAACGTGGACATGGGTGGAATTGCGCAATCCCTGGACCATTGTTTCCAGCCGAGGCGTAGCTCTCTCCAAGTGATCTAAGGCGCCTTCTACCGAAGCTTTAAACGCGGGACTATAAGCAACGATACGAATTTCTTGACCATCCGGATCTATAGCGGTCAGGGGATTGTCTCGCGCGTATGTATAACGATTCCAGCTTTGAGGAAATTTTAAATCGCCGTCCGTACCATTCCCACTGTCCACACTCAAGAACCGCCCCATCACCGGGCTCTCATGCCGCGCATGCATATAGTCCAGGTCATCCCCCGCCCCCGTCGGGCTCGCGAGATCCCGTTCGTGGCCAGTGAACTTCATGCGCTCGGCGTCCTGGTTGAAGGCGGTGGCTTCTTCTCCGAAGGGGTAGTAGACGTGGTAGCTCGCGGGGTACCCGGAGGCTCTCGTGATCAGGCGCGGGGTGCCCAGGTGATCGAGATGGAAGTGGCGCTGGCCGGTCGGAGTCTCGGCGGCCAGCAGGAGACCGTCGCGGTAGATGTAGTCCGTCCCCGCGCTCCAGCGGCCGTTGTCGCTCAGGTACTCGCGCAGGACTTTGCCGCCCAGGTCCCGAACGGTCCAGCGGGAGGAGTTCCTGGGGACGTCGTAGGACCAGAGGCGCTCGTCGTCGGCCGTGTAGAGGTAGACCCAGTCCTCGGCGCCTGAGGTCATGTGGGTCATCTGGTTGAAGGCGTCGTACCGGTAGACCGCGCCGTTCCAGCTCGTCAGGTTGCCCGGGGCATCGTAGGTGACGGCGCCGGTCAGGCGGTTCGTCTGAGCGCTGGTGGGCGTCATCCGGCCGACCGTGCCCGCGATGTTCGTCAGGTTGCCGAAGGCGTCAAAAGTGTAGCTCTGCTGCTTCTGAGTCCCCCCTCCGGTTGGGCCGTCGTAGAGGGTCGCTGAGACCAGACGGTTCACCTTGTCGTAGGCGTACCAGGAGGCGCCGATCGTCTTGATGTTGCCGGCGCCGTCGTAACCGTAGGTCCCCGAGGTCCAGTTCGCGTAGAGCCCGGAGGCGGAGAGCGACGAGGGGCGGCGCATCTGGTTGGGGTCGTTGCCTTGCGTCTCCGTGACGCCGTTGCCGTGTGCGATCTGGCTCACCAGGAGGTTCGGATAATAAGTAAGAAGACTGACGTAGCCGGCCACGTTGGTCAGCAGGCCCTGAGTGTAAGCGAACTGGACCGTACGCGAGGTGTTCGGATCCGTGGTCACCGGAAGATCGAAGCCCCGCGTCAGCATCACCGCCATCTGGGCGCGGGTCAGCGGCGTATCCGGACAGAAGAAGCCCGGGGTGCAACTCACCGCGATCTGCCGCCGCCCGGCTTCCACGATCCACGCCGCCGAGCCGGTGGTGGCGCAGGAGACGTCGAGAAACGGCGGCGCCGAGCACGGCGGCGGCTGATAGCCCGCTCCCTCCTTGCTGCGCAGCAGGAAGATCGCCATCTGGGTGTTGGAGACGTTGCTGTCCGGGCAATACCGCAAGGGACTGACTCCACAGCCGGCCGTGATACCCCGATGGTACAGGTCTTCGATCCAGTCAGCCCAATTGCCGGACGGACTCGGACAGGGCACATCCGCGAAGATTCCGGTGCAAGCCGGCGGAATGTAGCTCGGCCCCGCGGCGGCCTTTACCAAAAACTTTGCCATCTGGGATCGCAGAAGCTGGGCCTCCGGGCAGTACCGCAGAGGATTGGTCAGACAACCATCGGTGATCGCGGCCTTGTAGATCGCTTCGATCTCGAGCCGCGCCCCATACCCCGCCGGCACGTCGAAGAACACCGCGGGAGCCGGCTGGACGCACTCCGCGTGGGTGCAGGTCGGGTAATCCAGCGAGCTCACCAGCCCGAGATCGTTGTAGGTGAACCCCTGGGTAAAGGCATGGGCTGCCTGGGCCGTGCCGTTGATGGTAGGGGTCACCAGCGTGTCGCGCCGGGAGACCCGGCCGTCCCGGCCACCGTAGACATACGTCTCGTCGACCTTCACGGCGATGGAAGCCCCGAGGGCGGTCTCGTAGTTATAGCGGCTGGCTTGCTGGAGCCTGCCCTGCCGCCAGTCGTCGGCGCCGTTGGCGCCGGCGTAGAGGAACTCCTTGAGCAACCGGCCAGAGGAGCCGGCCTCCTGGACCCGGAACAGCCGTTCGGCGGGATCGTAGGTGAAGCTCAGATCGTGCGGGCCATCGGTCTTCCGCAGGACGTGTCCCCGGGAGTCATAGAGCGGATACGTGACGGTGCCGTTGCCGGAAGCCCCTTTCTCCGGATGGGTCTCGGACTTGAGCAAACCGGCAAGGTCGTAGCTGAAGCCGCGCGTCTGAGTGATGGAGCCCGACGTCGTCGAGACGGACGCGAGGCGGTTGCCGACGTCGTAGCCGTAGCTGGTCGTCACGTTCGCCCCGGCGCTGCCGGAGGGCTCGGTGACCGAGATCAGCCGGCCCTGGCGGTCGTAGACCTCGGTCGTGGTGGCGGCGGCCTCGGAGCCTTGAGCGGTGGCGATCTTCACCGCGCGGCTGACCTGCCGCACGCCGAGGTACGTCAGGGTGACGTCATGCGTCGAGCCGTCCGCCGGCCGGATCGTCCCCGGCCGGCCGAAGGGGTCGTAGGAGAGGAAGCGGGTAAAGTTCGCCGGCGATCCGACCGTCCATTCGGAGACCGTGCTCTTGTTGCCGACGCTGTCGTAGGCGGTCTGACGCTTGGCCGTGGTGCCGTCCGGAAGGGTTTTCAGCTCCTGGTAGACCCGCCCGAAGGAGTCGAAGACGTGTACTTCGAGATCTTCCGTACGCCGGAGACATAGGTATGGTCGATCTGGATTTCGGGCGAGGCCGGCAGCGTCATCGTGCAGAGAGCGCTCGTGCCGATCCCGTGCCCGAGAAAGTCGCCGCCGTAGGATTTCTCGGAGGCCACGTTGCCGGAAACCCGGGAATCGGGAGGAGGCAGGGTTTCCAGGTCGTAGACGGTCAGCAGATCATTCGTGGACGGCGCCGCTCCAAGGCGGTGAACTCGTTTGCGCGTTACCGCGGGCGTGTCCGGCGCGTAGCAGAGATCGACTTGCGCGGTCGCGCTCCCCTCGGAGTCCGACATGGACGAAGGCGCCTCGAGCACCCACGGCGAGCCCGCCGGGAACAGGGAATAGCCCGCGCCGGTGTTGGTCACGGGGTTGACGGCGTAGGTCCCCTGGGCCAGGTTGTAGTTGGCGAAGTGGGTGCGAACGTTGCCGGCGTCGAAATTGCCTTCCGTGGTTTGCGTCCGGTAGTGTCCCAGGCCGTCGAAACCGGAGCTCACCACGCCCGCGTAAATGTTGGGATTCCCGTCGTCGTTGTAGACCGTTCGGCCGCGCACCATCCGCCGGTTGGTGTTGTAGCTGTCCGGCGGGTCCGACGAGAAGATGGGATCCCGCTCGTAGAGCACGTACTCCGAGCGTAGTAGCGTCGGGCCGTCGTAGGTCTGCCGCGAGAGGTTCAGCGTGGTGCCGGAGGCGTTCACCGTCTGGTCGTGGGTGAACGGCAGGCTGTACTCGTACGCGCTCCAGCCGGTGAAGTTGGGGTCGGCGGCGGTCGAGAAGTAATTGACCGTCCGGTGGCCGAGCGGATCGACGACCGTCGTCGTGTGCTCGCGGCTGCTGAGGGCGGCGGGAAAGCCGGGGGCGTGCGCGTAGGTCCAGGTCCCCTGCACGGTGCCGTCCGCATTGCGCATCATCCGCGTCGCCACGCCGGAACTGGTCCTCAGGTGCAGCCTCGCGGTCGAGCCGGTCGGGAAGACGATCCTTTGCCAGCTCCACTCCATGCGCCCGCGCGTCGGCAGGGTTAGCCCGGTGAGATTGCCGCCATTCTCCGTGCAGGCGTTCTCGGACCAGGTGGGACCGGACGGGATCGTGGTCACATAATCGCTCACCGCCGCCGCCCACGACGAGCCGTCCGCCAGGGTGACGCCGGTCAGCAGCGGCACGGACACCGTCGGTCCGATGCTGTTCATCTGATCGGTGTCGTTGTGCGGGCAGGCGCGGCCGATCGTCCGCGACGTGTAGCTGAACTGATAGGGCGTGGTGACGCCGCCGAACGTCATCAGCTCGATGCGATCGATCACCTGGCTGTAGCTGGCCAGGTCGGTGCGGAAGTGGATCCGGTGCGTGCGGCCCTGGGTGTCGGTCAGTACCCACTGATCGGCGATCGCATAGCTGATCGACAGCTTGTTATTGAACGAGTCGCGGATCTCGGTCGGCAGGCCGTCGTTGCCGAACTTGCGCACCGAGCCGTCCGGAAACTCGATCTCCCGATAGCCGGCCGTGTACTTCTTCAGCCGCAGGTAACTGCCGTCGCGCGTGTACTGGACATCGTAGACCCCGGAGACCGGGGCATCCTCGGCATCGCCGGCGTGCAGAGTCGGGTAGAAGAGGTGATCGGTCCCGTTCTCGTCCTGATAGACCGGATCCAGGGGGGGCTGATTGAATTCGTCCGGCACCTGGCAGAGAGGGTTCAGGCGGCCGAACGACACCCGCCAGCCCAGGCCCGCGTTCGAGCAAGGGTTCGGATACGCCTGCGTCCGCGAGACCTCGTGGAAATCGGGCGGGATCAGATAACGGACGGTCTTGAACAGCCAAGGGCTGGAGTTGTAGGTGAGCTTCAGGCTGTAGGAGAAGCCGCCGTTGACCGGATAGGACGTCCCGATCGGGATCGTCAACGTCAGCGCGCCGTTGAACAGGTTGACGCTGTCGACATCGCCCACGTGGAACGACTGATCGACCGGGAAGCCCGGCGCCGTGTTCGGGTGGACATCGGCCAGGACCGGCGCGGCGAGGAAGGCGAGAGGAAGAAAGACCTTGCGCCAGCTCATTGCGCCACCCCGCCCTTGTGCACCGAGATCTCCATGGTCAGTGGAGCGACGATGAACCAGAGGTCGGCCTTCTGCGACCTCGCCGGCGCGGCGGGGCTGCCGAGGAGCGGATCGAGCTTGTCGAGCGCGAAGCGCAGATGGCCGTCGCTCGCGCCGTCCTCGTCGCGCGGGCCGCCGTCGCCTCCCGCGAAGGCCCAGGCTCCCCCGCCGGGACGGACGACCAGACCCATGAGATAGGGACGATCGTCGAGGATCTCGTCGGACGCGGCTCCCTCCAGCGCCCGCAGGCGCGAGGGGTGGAGGGGCTTCGCCAGCCGATAGCCGCCCGGGGCAGCGACCGCGAATCCACCGCTTTCGAGGTCTACCGCCACCCAGAACGAGCGCGGGGCCAGAGGCTGAGGCAGCTCGAGGCGGGCCGTGCCGTCGGCGGCGGCCGTGCCGACATCGTAACGCTGGATCATTTCGCCGGAGTACCCGGGGTCGATCCGGTGCTCGACGCCGAACCAGGCCACCGCCTTGCCGGGAGTCAGGCCGCTCGCCACCACCGCACTGTCCTCGAACGTGAGTTGAGGATCGGACGGTGGCGGCGTCCCCTGACCGGTGGCGGCCCCGGCGATCAGCAGACCCAGCAGCAACGACGACAGCGCGACGGCTCGCTTCATGAGCTTCTCCTTGAGAATCTGTCAACAGAGTATGTACGAGAAGAGTTCATAAATTGTCTACCTGGAGAGACTCTCGAATTCCGCGAATGGAAACCAACGAGGAGGCTCGCGATCTTCTCACGCGTGAGCACAACAAATCGCTGGCGCAGTCTTTCCGGTCGATGCCGTAGACGAGGTGCTCCCTCCCCAGAATCTCAGCGCGGCCTCGCAGGCTCTCGCCGAGGCGTTCGGCCACCCGGATGGAGGCGTGGTTCTCCGGGTGGATGAGGCTGATGACGCGGTCCTTGTCCAACGCGGTGAAGGCGTGGACCAGGGCGGCGCGGGCGCCTTCGGTGGCGTACCCGCGCCCCCACCAGTGCCTCAGCAGAGTCCAGGCCAGCTCGCAACCCGGCCAGCCGTCCGGATCGGCGAACCCGATCCGGCCGACGAACGTGCCGGTCTCCCTCTCCTCCACCGCCCACATGCCGTATCCCCGCAACTCCCAGTGTCCCACCAGGAAGGCCAGGTGCCGCCAGGACTGCTCGCGGCTGAACCGCGTGCCGAGGTAGCGCGCGACCTCGGGGTCCCCGCACATCGCAGCGTAGTCGTCGAAGTCGCTCAGCCGAAACGGCCGCAGCCGCAGGCGCTCCGTTTCCAGAATCGGGATGACGAGATCGTCCATTGAGATTCTCCCTCCGTCAAAGTCCTTGTCCGCGAGTTGGCAGAAGCAGACACTTCAGCCATAGGAGCTCCTGTCGCGAGCAATGCCGCTCGTGTGTCCAGGCCCCTGAAGGGAGAAGCTGTGCTTCGAATCCTCTTACTCTTCGCGATCCTCCTCACCGGCGCTCTCGCGGCTCACGAAAAGGTCGTCGCGGGAGTCGATCCCAACAGCCACCCAACGGCGACTCAAACGTCCGATCAGATGCCTGGGCTAGACCCGAACGGAGCGAAGTAGTCGCGGTGCCGTGCTGAACCGGGGGAGGGCAGAGAGAAGCCTCCCCCTTTCCCAAGCAGTAATGTACAGAGACTCGTACTTTGAGTTAGGCTAAAGAGAGATTGGTACATCCTTCGTTTAGGAGAATGTGAAATGGCGCATGTCTCGAAAGAGGCACTCTGGCGGCTTGTCATGGGTGAAGCCGCAGAAGTTGAGGCCGAAACGCTGGCGCAGCATGCGCTCACCTGCCAATCCTGCCGGGCTCTGGTTGCCGGTCATATCGAAGATATTGCCGCGCGGGTTATGCGAGAAGGGCCGCTCAAGGCACTTGTTGAGCTTACGAGGACGGACAGGGAGAAGGCCTTAGACGTCCTCCTGGCTAGAGCGGAATGGTCCTCCTGCCGAAGATTGACTCGAAGAGCCCAGAAAGACCGCGTGATTCAGTCGCGCGCCTGTCACTCCTGGGCATTCGTGGAGATCTTTCTCGCGGAGTTGCGCTCGGCGAGTTCCTGGGAAGAATCAGAGTTTCTCGCTAGCCTTGCCACCTTGGCAGTGCAGGGCATGGACGCGAAGAAGTACCCCACTGCACTCAAGAATGACCTCCTTGCAGGAGTGTGGACCGAGGTCGCCAACGCCCGCCGGATCGCGACCGAATGGACCCACGCCGCCGCCGCCCTTCGGAAAGCCGAGCAATACCTGGAGGAGGGAACAGGGAACCCGTTGCCCAAGGCGAGGGCGCTCTCCATCACCGCATCTCTACGAGAAGACCAGGGATATCCCTCCGAAGCGGTGGCACTCCTGGAGCAGTGCCGACAGATCCATGAGACCAGCAAGGACTGGCCCCTGGTGGCTCGTACTCTGGTGCAGATGGCCTATGTTTTGATTGACCAGGAGCCGGAAAGAGGCCTGACCCTTCTCGACCAGGCCAGTCCCTTGATACCTGCTGAGGAGACCACTCTGAGGTGGCTCGCCGCTACGCTTCGCACGGAAGGCCTGATCGAGACCGGGCAGGTCGCCCAAGCGCTCATAGCTTTTCAATGGGCGGAGTCGCTGCGGGATTTCCAAGCACGGCCGGACGCAAAGCAGAGGAGCACGTTTACCGCGGCGCGCCTTTTAGAGGCGATGGGCCGCACCCAGGAGGCGGAGAGGCTGTTCGAGGAGGTGATTGCCGGGGATCTCCACCAGGAGAACTACCACACAGCCTTTCTCGACTTCCTCTATCTCTTCGGGTTCCACATCCGCGCGGGCGCGGCGGAGAAGGCGGTCGACATCTGCCGGCGGGCGCTCGCGCAGCTCGAATTGCTCGAGCTCGGGCACGACCAGCTCCGCGCCGTCTGGACGCAGTTGAGGGACGCCGCCGAGCGGCAGGCGCTGACCCGCCAGTCTCTCGCCATGGCGCGGAGTTATCTTCAGGTCTATTGGAAGCATCCAGCGCCCAAGACGCCGGTCTTCACCTCAGGATCGAACAGGTAGAGGCGGTCTACGGAGCGTCAGGCGTCCTTCGGCACAGGCGCCAGCAGGTTGGCATCCCGCGCAAGCACCCACTTGCCGCTTTCCTTCTTCAGAATGGTCAAGGTATGGCCCGCACGCGTCATGGGTTTAGCGCCACCGGGCGGAGTCGCGACGACGGTGAGCCTGGTCCACATAAAGGCCCAGTCGCCGAGAATCTTGATCTCCTGAATCTCGCTCGAGCCGTCGAATTGGGGACCGTCCGGGCCTGATTGAGCCCGCGCCGCGGCAGCGAAGTCGGCTTTGCGCATGACCGGCTGGCCAGGCACGAGAAAGACGACGTCATCCGCCATCAGCGACAGGACCTGCTCGACATCACCCGCCTTGGTGGCAGCCATCCAGGTGGAGACGAGTTGCCGTATTTCCTGTTCATCGTTCTGCATGTGCTCTGCCTCCGCGTACGACGGTTTGTCTCCAGCTACGACGGTCCGTCGTAACGGTACGACGGGTTTGCGCGCGATACGACGATCTGCCTCCGGCTACGACGGCTCGTCGTACCCTTACGACGGTCTGCCTCCGCATACGACGTTTTATCTCCAGCTACGACGGTCCATCGTAACGGTACGACGGTTTTGCGCGCGATACGGCGGTCTGCCTCCGGCTGCGACGGTCCGTCGTATCCTTACGACGGTCTGCCTCCGCGTACGACGGTTTGTCTCCAGCTACGAAGGTCCGTCGTAATGGTGCGGCGGTTTTGCGCGCGATACGGCGGTCTGCCTCCGGCTGCTACGGTCCGTCGTACCCTTACGACGGTCTGCCTCCGCGTACGGCGGTTTGCCTCATGCTGCGGCGGCTCGCCGTATCTTACGACGGTCTGCCTCCGCGTACGGCGGTTCGCCTCAGGCTGCGGCGGCTCGCCGTACCTTACGACGGTCTGCCTCCGCGTACGGCGGTTCGCCTCAGGCTGCGGCGGTCCGTTATATCAGTAGACAGTGTTGCTCCCGGTACGACGGCGGCGTTTTGGGTCCGAGGAAAGCTCGTCCTCTAAAGCGCTCTCACCCAAGCGGCGGATGATACGCGGAGCTCGCCCCGATCCAGGTCTTGTCCTTGTTGAAGTCGACGCCCATCATCTTCCCCTTGCTGATGCGGACGAGGTTGTTGACGAGCATGGGGCGGTCCTTCCAGACGAACATCATGCGGACCTCGGCCTTGGCGGGCTCGTCCGGGGTCTCGAGGGCGGGGGCGTAGTCGACCCGCCGCTGGAGGATGAAGTTCTCCGGGTCCGGCAGCGAGCGAAGACGCTCCCGCGTGGGGCCCAGCTCGACGCCGAGGCCGGCGAAGGAGAAGAGCGGCTTCAGGACGTAGCTCTCCAGATCCTCCGGATATTCCTTGAGATCGCTCACGAACCAGGTCGGCGGGCAGTAGCGGCTCTTGATGAAGGGGAGCGAGAACTTGCTGATCTTGAGGTACCAGTTCGGGTGCCCCACCCAGGTGACGTCCACCAGGTCGCGGTGGAAGATGCGCGAGAGGTCGATCCCCTTGCGCTCCAGCTCGTCGAAGATCACCCGGTTGTAGATCCGCCGAATCGGCACCTCCCGGCCATCCCGCGGGTAGAACAGCCGGCCGCCGCGCTCGATCACCTCCCGGGCGTCGACCACCGGGATGCCCAGGAGCTGCTCGGTGACGCAGAAGTCGATCCGTGTCTTCTGGTGCGCGGGATCGATCTCCAGGAGGACGGCCTGCTCCGGATCGCAGTCGGCCACGATCACGTCCCGCAGGGCGGCGGGGTAGGTCTCGGCGGTCAGCCCCGAAAAGTAGGGGGACCAGCCGTCCGGGACCGCCGGGAAGTGGGAGCGAAACTCCTTCTCGAGCAGCCACTGAAAGCCGTAGAGCGAGGGAAACCCCTGGAGCTCGATCAGCCGGGGGGTCAGCTCGCCGTCCTCCCCGCGCACGATGGCGAAGTCGACCTGGAAGAAGACGGTGTGCCCCTCGTCGCCCGGCACCCGGAGGTGCGGCGGCACGGCGCGGTCGGACTGCTTCAGGTACTCCTCGGAGGTGACGAAGCCCAGCACCTCGTCGGACGCCGCGATCAGCTCGCGGGTCAGGCGCTCGGAGAGGAAGAGCGGCGTCTCGCAGATCCGGAAGATGGAGGGGCAGCCCGCGTCCCGCTCCAGATCGCGGACCATGTCCTCATAGCGCTGTTGAGTGAAATCGGCGTTGTAGGCGCGGCGGATGTCTGGAACCATCGTGGACCGTCACTCCAGCCCGAGGTGGGTTTCCTGCACGATGTAGTCGACGACGCTGCGGATGTCGTTGGTCTGCTCCCAGACCGCGAGCTGGCGGTCCGCCCCGGTCCCCATTTGCAGGATCTTGTGGATGGACTCGATCTCCTCGCGGCTCCCGAGCTCGTCCAAGACGTCGTCCACGAAGGCCAACAGCTCGTGGATCAGCGCCACGCAGTCCACCTCCTCCTGCTTGCCGAAATCGATCAGCTTGCCGGAGATGCCGTGGCGGGCGGCCCGCCACTTGTTCTCCGCGAGCAGCAGGCGCCGGTAGAGCCGGAAACCGAGGTTCTGCCGGATCAGCTTGTAGAGTTTGACGGTGACCGCCTGGATCAGCGCCGCCAGCGCGATCGTCTCGTCCACCCGCATCGGCACGTCGCAGATCCGGAACTCCAGGGTGTTGAAGAAGGGGTGCATCCGGATGTCCCACCAGACCTTCTTGGCGTTGTCGATGCACCGGGTCTTGATCAGCAGCTTGATGTAGTTGTCGTACTCGGAGAGGCTGCCGAAGTGATCCGGGATGCCGGTGCGCGGGAAGCGGTCGAAGACCTTGCTGCGATAGGACTTCAGGCCGGTGTTCTGCCCCTGCCAGAAGGGGGAGTTGGTGGACAGCGCGAAGATGTGCGGCAGGAAGTAGCGGGCGGCATTCATGATGTGAATCGCCACCTCGCGGTCCTCGATGCCGACGTGGACGTGGAGGCCGAAGATCAGGTTCGCCCGCGCGATCTGCTGGAGATCCTCGACGATCTCGGTGTACCGCTCGTGGGGGGAGATGAGCTGGTCCTTCCAGTGGGCGAACGGGTGGGTGCCCGCCGCCGCGATGGTCAGGCCGTTGCGCCGCGCCAGCTTCGACAGGTTGGCGCGCAGCGAGGTGACCTCGCGGCGGGCCTCGTGGATGTCCCGGCAGATGTTCGTCCCCACCTCGATGACCGACTGGTGAAGCTCGGGCTTCAACTGGTCGGCGAGCGTGTGCTCGTCGTCGAGCAGGTACTGGACGTGCGAGCGAAGGTCGCGCGTCTCCGGATCGATGAGCTGAAACTCCTCCTCGATCCCCAGCGTGAACAGCTTCGCTTCGGACATGAGGGTCTACCCCTTGCTGGTGACCGCCTGGGATGCCTGAGCGGTGGTCTCGGTGGCCATTACGGGGGTGGCCCCCACGGCCGGAACCGGCGGCGCGGCCGCTCTGCGGACGTACTGCCCCCAGCGCAGGTTGTCGCCGCCGCCGATGTGCAGGGTGGCCTTGCGGATCACCATGTCGGCGGCCTTCTCGACGATCCAGGAGAAGTTGTCCTCGCCGATCGAGTTGACGTCGGCGTCCGGCGCCGGGTTGCAGAAGTCGATCGCATAGGGGATGCCGTCGCGCACCGCCATCTCGACGGTGTTGAAGTCGTAGCCGAGCCAGAGGTTCAAGGCGAGCACGTCGTCGTGCACTTTCTTGAGCAGAGCGGGGTCGACCGGCGGGCCGTTCCGCACGTAGCGCTCGTGGAATGGCCGCCGGGGGTCGTACTGCATGATGTGGATGTCCTGGCAGTCGAGGGCATAGCAGCGGAAGTACTCGTTGAAGACGATCTCCTCCTGGAGCATCATCACGAGCTGGCCGGTCTCCTCGTAGGCGCGGAAGAAGTCGTCCGGGCTCGTCACCCGGTAGACGCTCTTCCAGCCGCCGCCGGCGAAGGGCTTGAAGAAGGCCGGGAAGCCGATGTACTCGAAGATCCCGTCCCAGTCGAGCGGATAGGCGAGGTTGCGGAACGACTTGCCGCTGGTGTCCGGCGGGTGCTCCTTGGAGGGGAGCAGCACGGTCTTGGGGACCGCGACGCCGATCTTGGTCGCCAGGCAGTTGTTGAAGAACTTTTCATCGGCGCTCCACCAGAACGGGTTGTTGATCACCGCCGTGCCGTTGAGGGCCGCGTTCTTCAGATAGCCGCGGTAGAAGGGGACGTCCTGGGAGATGCGGTCGATGATGACGTCGTATCCCGAGGGCTCCCCCTGGATCAGCTTGTCGATGCGGACCGCCTCCGCCACGATTCCATCCGTCTTCCTGGAGTTCACCCGGTCGATCAGGGCCTGAGGAAAGGTGTCCTCCTGCCCGAAAAGGATGCCTGCTTTCTTCATCTGTTCCCTCCGATTTCGTCCCGATCTTCGGACTTCCGGGCAACATACCACAGGGCTCAATGGCGGGCTCCCAGCCCCCCATTTCGGGGCAGGAGCCGGGCGGCGGGATCGCCTACTTGAAGAAACCCCAGCTAACTCATCTTGGCCGTTGACTTTTGGGAATTCGTGCCCCAACATATTGTTGTGTCTAGGGTCCGCGCCTCCTACCTGGAGTGACGTGGCGGTTCCAAAGAGGCTTGGGCGGCCCACGGAACCGGGCGGGTTGGGACCCGCCGATGATGCATACGCCCAGGAAGGAGGTGGTCCAGTGATAGAAGGTAAACACGGTTTAGTGGAGGTGGCGTCCTCGTAAAGGGGATTCTCCACGTGTCCGTGGCACCGGAGGGTAGTCCCGAAGGGGAACCCAACGCCACCGAAACAGACCCTTAAGACCCCGGCCCCGAAAGGGACGCCGGGGTCTTTCGTTTATGGGGGTCACGGAATCGGAAACCCTCTTGACGAAATAGAACGATCGTTCGTATAATTATCATCCTCATGAGGAAGGGAGCCGAGACCCGCGAGCGCATCCTCGACCAAGCCGTCCGGCTGGCCAGCCGGGACGGCCTGGAGGGTTTGACGATCGGCATCCTCTCGACCGAGCTGGGGCTGTCGAAGAGCGGCCTTTTCGCCCACTTCGGGTCCAAGGACGAGCTCCAGCTCCAGGTGCTTCAGGCGACGGTCGAGCGGTTCGAGGAGATGGTGATCCGACCGGCTCTCTCGGCGCCGCGGGGCGAGCCCCGCATTCGGGCGTTCTTCGAGAACTGGCTGGCCTGGGAAGACGACCCCGGGATGCCGGGGGGCTGCCTGCTGGTCGCCGCCTCCGTCGAGTTCGACGACCGCCCCGGACCGCAGCGCGACTTCCTCCAGCAGGCTCACCAGCGGCGCTTCGATTTCATCGCCAAGGGAGCCCGGATGGCCGTCGAAGCCGGCCACTTCCGCGGCGATCTCGACACCGGACAGTTCTCCTTCGACGTGACCGCCATCGCCCTCGGCTATCACCATACCCACCGCATGTTGCGCGACGCCAAAGCGGGCAAGCGCGCACGCGCCGCGTTCGAGCGGCTGCTCGCGGATGCCCGAGTCTGACTTTGTCTAAATAATCGAACGACCGTTCGTATACCAAGGAGATACGCCAATGACCGACGCCTACATTCTGGATACCGTCCGTACGCCTCGTGGCCGCGGCAAGGCGGGCAAGGGCGCCCTGTCCAACGTCCACCCCCAGGAGCTTCTGGCCCAGACGCTCAACCGGCTCGTCGAGAGGACTGGGATCAACCCGGCGGACGTCGACGACGTCGTGGCCGGCTGCGTCTCGCAGGCCGGCGAGCAGGGAGCCAACATCTCCCGCAACGCGGTCCTCGCCGCCGGCTGGCCCGAGGAGGTCACCGGGACGACCGTCAACCGCTTCTGCGGCTCCGGGCTGCAGGCGATCAACTTCGGCGCCATGGGCGTGATGGCCGGCGCCCAGGATCTGGTGGTCGGCGGCGGCGTCGAGAGCATGTCGCGGGTGCCCATGGGCGCGGATCGCGCCGGCCAGGACGGCGAGAACATGACGCTGCGCGGGAAGGTTTTCCAGGTGCCGCAGGGGATCAGCGCCGACTTGATCGCCTCTCTCGAGGGGATCTCCCGCGAGGAGCTGGACGCCTTCGCACTGGAGTCGCAGCGCAAGGCGGCGGTCGCCCAGAGCTCCTGCTTTTTCAGCCGCGGCATCTTCCCGGTCATGGACCCCGCCACCGGCGCGGTGCTGCTGGAAAAGGACGAGCACCCGCGGCACGACACGACCCTTGAGGGGCTCGCCACGCTCAATCCCGCCTTCGTGGCCCTGGGCGCGACCCCGGTGGGCCCCGCTGGGGAGACTCTGGATCAGATCGCCCTCGCGCGCTATCCGCAGCTCTCCGCGATCCAGCACGTCCACACCGCCGGCAACTCCAGCGGCATCGTGGACGGCGCCGCGGCCGTGCTGATCGGCTCGCGAGAGTACGCCGAATCGCGGGGGATCAAGCCGCGGGCGCGCATCCGGGCGATGGCCACCGTCGGCTCCGAGCCGCTGATCATGCTCACCGCTCCGGCCCCGGCATCGCGCAAGGCGCTGGCGAAGGCCGGCATGGAGGTGAGCGACATCGATCTCTGGGAGATCAACGAGGCCTTCGCCGTGGTGCCGCTGCAGACCATCCGCAGCCTCGGGATCGATCCCGCGCGGGTCAACGTCAACGGCGGCGCGATCGCCCTCGGCCATCCGCTCGGGGCGACCGGCGCGATCCTCCTCGGCACCGCTCTCGACGAGCTCGAGCGGCGGGACCTCAACACCGCCCTGATCACCCTCTGCATCGGCGGTGGCCAGGGGATCGCGACGATCATCGAAAGGGTTTAAAAAACCTGAGAGGAGGGAGGAAGATGGACGTTCGGATCGACGACGGACTCCGCATTCGCGCGCTCGACGGCTTCGAGCTCGCGGCTACCCTCTACGAGCCGGCCGCCGGCACGGACCGGCGGACGGCGGTACTGATCAACTCCGCCACCGCGGTCAAACGCCGCTACTACGACCCTTTCGCCCGCTATCTGGCGGGCGAGGGTTTCACCGTTCTGACCTACGACTACCAGGGGATCGGCGGCTCGCGCCCGCGCAGCCTCGTCCGGTTCCAAGCCCGGCTGCGCCAGTGGGCAGAGGAGGACCAGGGGGGCGTCCTCGACTGGATCGCCGGCAGCCTGGACACCTCCAGGCTCCTTGTCGTGGGGCACAGCGTGGGTGGGCAGATCGTCGGGCTCGCTCCCGGCAACGAGCGGATCGCCGGGCTGGTCGGCGTCGCGGCCCAGAACGGCTACTGGGGGCACTGGCCTTCCCCTTCCCGCTACCGGATGGCCCTGCGCTGGTATCTGGCCTTGCCGCTGGCGACGAGCCTCTTTGGCTATGTCCCCGGCTGGCTCGGAATCAAGGAAGACCTCCCCGGCGGGGTCGCCCGCGAATGGGCCGCCTGGTGCCGCCGTCCAGGCTTTCTCTTCCAAGGGCACGACGAGCGCCGCCGCGGCTTCGAGCGCTTTGCCAAACCCTTCCTCGCCTACAGCTTCGCGGACGACGACTACGCCCCTCGCGCCGCGGTCGAAAGCCTGCTCGACGCCTACCGCGAGGCGCGGGTGGACCACCGGCACGTCACCCCCCGCGAGGTGGGCGCGCCGGCGATCGGACATTTCGGCTTCTTCCGCGAGCGTTTCCGCGAGACGCTCTGGCGGGAGTCGGCGGCTTGGCTCACGGCTCAGGCCGCCTAAAGCGAACGGCGCCGCTGGAGGAGGAGCAGGGCGCCCGCGACCAGAAAGAGCGTCAGCAGGGAGAGCCCGGTGGCGCCCAGGGTGGGGATGCCGACGGCCAGCGGCGCGTTCGTGAACAGATAGCCCGCGCCGCAGTTTGCTCCCGCGGCGCAGGGAGCGCCGGGAGCGCCGGCCAGGGCGGTGCGGGCATCGCCTGACAGCGCCACGACGCCGAATTGGTGGTCGGCGACGGCATCGGCCGCGGTCAGCTTCTGGACCTGGGTCCAGTCTCCGCCGTTGCGCCGGAAGACGTAGGCGGCCCCGCACCGCGGTCCGGCGGCGCAGTCGTGCCAGATGGCCCCGACCAGGGCTGTCTCGCCATCGCCCGAGAGGGCCAAGTGCTCGCTGAAGCGGTCCAGGAAGGCGGCGTCGGTAGAGGAGAAGATGTCCTCTTCGGACCACGTGGCGCCGGAGCGGACGAAGACGTAGGCAGCCCCGATCTGCCCGAAAGAGGCGCCGTGGATCAGCGCGATGTTGCCGTCCGCGGAGAGGGCCGCGGCGAAGCCGAAGGCGAGGACGCTCGGCGAGTTCGAAGGGGACAGCTTCGTCTGCAAGCTCCAGGCGCCGCCGCTCCGGGTGAAGACATAGACCTCTCCATGAAAGGCGCCGCCTTGCCGGTCCCCCGCCACCAGCGCGGTGTCGCCGTTCGCGGAGAGCGCCACGGTGCCGCCGAAGTAGTTGTTGGGGCTGGCCTCTCCGGTGAGCTTCTGCTCCTGGGTCCAAACCTCACCGCTACGGGTGAAGACGTAGGCTGCGCCGCAACTGGAGAAGGCTCCGCACCTTACCTGATAGGCCCCCACCAGGGCGGTAGTGCCGTCCGCCGAGAGTGCCACCGCAAGGCCGAAGAAATCGCCGGCCGTGGTGTCGGCCCCCGCGATCTTCTGCTGCAGGCTCCAGGTGGTCCCGGTACGGACGAAGATGTAGGCCGCGCCGCAGTCCGCGCCCGCGGCACAGTCCGCCTTCTCGGCCCCCACCAGGGCCGTGTCGCCGTCGGCCGAGAGGGCCACGTCCTCGACCCGGTCCCCCGGGGCGCTGGGTAGCGGCAGCTTCACCTGCTGGACCCAGGTCCCGCGGTCACGGACGAAAACATAGGCCGTTCCGCAGTCCGCCCCGGCGGCACAATCGGCCAGATGGGCCGACACCAGGGCGGTGGAGCCGTCCGCCGAGATGGCGACCCCAGTCGGAAAACCGGCGCCGAATTCGTCTCCGGCGGCGGCATCCGAAGCCGTGATCTTGATCCAGGGGACGAAGGGGTCCCCCTGAGCCAGGACCGGGCCAGACGTCGACATCCAGACCAGGAACGCGAGACTCCAGGCACAAAGAGATCTCATCCTCTCCTCCTTTTCGTGACCGCGGGAGTGGCCACCGTCAGCTCAGCCGGAACCTCTTCATGCTACAAAAGCATGAAGGAAAACGCAAACGCGCGGGCTTAACGCCCCTCGCGCAGCCGCTTGAGGAGTTGGATCTGCCCGGCGTGGTAGATGTCATGGTAGGCGGCGCCGAGGACGAGGTCCTGCACGGTCGTCTTGCTCCCCTCCGGCACGGCGTCCAGATCCTGGTCCCGGAGGGCGGTGACGGCCGCGCGCAGGTCGCGGTGGATCTCGCCCAGAATCCGCAGGTCCGCCTTCCAGGCCTGCTCATCGATCTCCCCTTCCGGACGCGGGAACCAGTTGCTCCCTTTCAGGGGGAAGCGGACCTCGCGGCGCAACCGGTGGAGGACGGAGTACTTCCAATAGGCGGCGTGAAGAGCGAGCTCCCAGACGTTGTGACGGTCGGGGCGGGGGCGCCAGGCCGCCTCTTCGGCCGACATGCCGCGCAGCGATCCGCGGAGGATCGTGCCGTGCCAGGACTTGTGGTCGTAGCCGGTGTCGAGGGCGCGCAGAAGGAGCTGGACGCGGGGATTGTCCATGGGGATCAGCCCTCCGGCAGCGGATCGCTCTTCGCCTTGCAGCCGGCGATGATGCCGTCGAGGATACGGAGTACGTCGTCGATGTTGGTGGCCGGCATGCTCCCTCCTTGGACCGGGGAGCTTATCGCCTCTGGCGACGCTACGAAACCGCGACCACTCGCAGCCGTTCCGCCACGCCGCGCAGATCCGCCACGAACAGCGCCCGTGCCTCGCGGCGCGCGATCTCGTCCGGCATCCGCAGGAGGGCCGAGGGGTGGTAGGTCGCGGTGAGCCAGGGGGCCCAGGGGCTCTCGAAGAATTTGCCGCGCTCGAGGGTGATCTTGAACTTCGGACCCATCAGCGTCTGGGCGGCGGTGGCGCCGAGGCAGACGATCACCCGCGGCTTGACGATCGCCAGCTCCGTCTCCACCCAGGGGCGGCAGGCCTTGACCTCCCCCATCGTCGGCTTGGCATGGATGCGCTTCTTGCCGCGCGGCTCCCACTTGAAGTGCTTGACGGCGTTGGTGACGAAGACCTCCCCCCGCGGGATCCCCGCCTCGACCAGCGCCTCGTCGAGCACCCGGCCGGCCGGTCCCACGAAGGGCTTCCCCGCCAGATCCTCCTGATCCCCCGGCTGCTCGCCGATGAAGAAGGCCGCCGACTCCCGCGGGCCCACTCCCAGCACCGCCTGGGTGGCGTTCTTATAGAGGTCACAGGCCGTGCACCCCTGGGCCGCCTCCCAGAGCTTCGGGATCGTCGGCCGCTCGGGGATGAACTCGAAGGCGGACGGATGAGTTATGATCTTCGGCATCATTATCTCCTCCATGTCGCGTAAATACAAGATGTGTGCCACGGAGTCGCGGCTTGCCGCTACCGCCTCGCAGGCCTCCCCTGCCTTCCCCCCGCGCCCTCTTCTTTTTCCCAAAAGAATGTCAGCAGATGTCCCGGTTCGCCTTTGGGGGTACACTTACGGGATAGAACCGGTTCTGAAGTTGGAGTTGTTGACGCGGGAAGCGAGGCATAACGTCAAGCAGGCCCGCAATCTGTTGCTATATATCTATTTGAGAGGAGAGAAGTCATGAACCGCATTTCCAGCACCGCCGTCACGGTCGCCCTCGCCGCCACCCTGCTGGTCGCCGCCGCGCCCGCCGCGCAGGCCCGCAACCTCACCAAGCCACAACCTTCCGCCTCGGTCGTCGCCGGCGGATTGTTTGATGCCGCCCTGAAGTGGCTGGGTGGTTTCTTCGTAGGTACGCCGCAGGGACAGACGGCCCGGAGCACGGAGAAGGTGACGATCTACCCGATCCCACTCGACGGTGGATACAAGCCGATGACCGGGTCTTGTATCGACCCCAACGGCTGCGTCTTCGGAGGCGGGATTTAGCCGGCGGCTGTGCCGCCTTCCCCCCGCGCCCATGGCGCGGGGGGATTTTCTGGATTGAGTTGTTTTCGGGAGGTGAGTGATGCTGCAAGATCATCCGACCGTTGAGGATCTGACAGGCTTCCTGCGAGATGCTTCCAGGCCTGGTCATGCCGCGCGCAATGCGAAAGTCCTGCGTCATCTGCTCGCCGAGTGCCGGGCCTGCCACGACCGGCTGGATGCCCTGGGATGGTCCGGCAGCCGGTTGGAACATCTGGTCTATCTCCCAGGGCGCATGGATGGACGCGAGGAGCAACCGCGGGCAAGGGCGAACGGCTACAACTACGACCGCGCGTTCGCCCGGGCCGAGCAGGCGATCGACGATTTCCTGGCGGTCGCCCCGCTGCCACGGATGTCCCCCGGCCAGCTCCTCAAGGAGCTTGACCAGGTGCCGCACGACCGCCAGCTCGCGCGGGTCGAAGAGGACGAGAAGTTCTGGGTTCCGCAACTCGTGGAGTTGCTGATCGAGCGCAGCCATACCGCCCGCTACGCGGACCCGGAGATGATGCTCCACTGGGCTCGCATGGGTCGCGGCGTCGCCGCCCGCTCGGCTGCCGAGTCGCTGGGCAGCGCTCCCCGTCTGGCGGATCTGCGGGCCCGGGCCTGGGGTCAGTATGGCAACGCTCTGCGCGTCGCCAGCCGGCTCCCCGAGGCGGAAGAGGCGATGGTCACCGCTCAGGGGTACCTCCAGGAGGGGACCGGAGATCCCGCCCTCAAGGCCAGATTGAATGAGCAGATCGCCTCTCTCCATACGTTCCAGCGGCGCTTCAGCGCGGCCATTACGGTGCTCGCCGACGCCGCCGAGATCTACCGTCAACTGGGCGAGACGCACGCCTTCGCGCGGACACTCGTCCAGGAGGCGATCGCCTCTCTGTACGCGGGCGAGGCGGACAGCGCTGTCGGCCTCCTCAACCGGGCGATCCCTCTGATCGACCACGAAGGGGACCCCCACCTGCTGCTCGCGGCCTGCCATAACCTGGTGCGTTGCTACATCGATCTGGATCTGCCGGAGCAGGCACTGTCGATCTACTCGGAGACCCGCGACCTCTACAAGGAGTTCGGCGACAGCCTGATCCTGCTGCGGGCCAACTGGCAGGAGGGCCAACTGCTTCGCGACCTCGGCCACCTGCGCGCCGCCGAGACGGCGCTCCTCCGTGCCCGCCAGGGCTTCCTGGATCGCGACCTGATGTACGAAGTGGCGGTCGTCTGTCTCGACCTGGCGGCCCTTTATATCAAGCTCAAGAATGTCGAAGATCTCAAGGAGACCGTGATCGCCACGGTGCCCATCTTCCGCGCCCTCCAGGTCGATCGCGAGGCGCTGGCCTCCCTGCTCCAGCTCCAGCAGGTCGCGGACCAGGAGCACCAGGCGATGGAGCTGATCCGCTTCCTCAACGCGCGGATCGAGCCGTTCGCGAAACACGGACTGCTCAAATGAATCTTCCGCGGCGGCGCCGGCAGCCCTCGGGCGCACCGGCGCCGCTTCGCGGCATTCCCCCCTCTCACCGGCTCCTGCCATGCCCGCGGCGGGCGAGGCCTTCGGGGCCGCAGACGGCCTGCACTACGATCCTCTCTGTGTGTCACGTTTTTCCCGGCCGGCACACCGACTTGTTTAGAGACGTATCCATTGAGGGTCGTAATTTCCGCGGTTTCCGGTGTCGGACTTCGAGTTGGAGCCGCGTTTTGTTGGAGAGGAGATGATTGCCATGTCTTGTATGCCCCGCGTTCGTCTGGTTCTCGCCGTCACCGCCCTTCTCACCCTGCTCATCGTGCCGATGGCCGGCGCCCGTACCGTGGGTTCTCCATCGATTCACCCGGCTGACGGCGACTGGATCGGTGGCGTCCTGAGCTGGGCGCAGAATCTCGTCGGACTACACCGCCCCGGCCACGCTCATGGGCAGTCCGGGCGGCAGACGCCAAACCAGAAGACGGACAGCACGATCAACGCCGTCCAGAGCGGCGGCTGTATCGATCCGCTTGGGCGTCCCAGGCCCTGCTACTGAGCGCCGACGATTCCATGGATTCCATGCCTCATCTAATTCCAGGTCAAGAGGTGTAAAATGTTTTTAGAGCATCCAAGCAAGGAGGATTTCGAGAGTTTCTTGCGAGGGAATCCTCGTTTGGGTAGAAACCCGCGCAATCCGCAGGTCATGCGGCACCTCTTGAATAATTGCGCCCCCTGCCGCGACCGTCTCGTCCTCATGGGCTGGAGTAAGGACCGGCTGGGCCGTCTGCTCCAGCCAACGGCTGAAGAGGCTTCCATGGAAGCGGGCGCCAATGCCTATGATTACAGCAGTGCGTTCGCCGTTGCAGAGCGGTCGGTCTCCGCTCTGCTCACGACCGAGCCACCTGCGGATGTCCCCGCTCCCGTCCTCTTAGCAGAGCTTGAGGCCCTTGCTGCCAGTGAGCAGGCCGAAAGGATGCGCGGCGGGGCACCGTTCGTTACACCCGCGCTCGTGCGCCTCCTGGTCGACCGCAGCCATTCAGTCCGGTACACGGATACCGGCGAGATGCTGCATCTCGCCAACCTGGCCCGCCTCGCCGCCGACGGGTGCTCCCCCGAACAGATGGGAGACGAGATGCGGCTGGCCGATCTCCAGACGCGTGCCTGGGGGCAGTACGGCAATGCCCTGCGTCTCTGCGGTCGTCCGCGGGAAGCCGAAATGGCGCTAGCGACCGGCTGGGATCATCGCGAGCAGGGCACCGGGGATCCCGTGCTACGCGCCTGGATGCTCGAAAGGGCCGCTTCGCTACTGGTCTTCCAGGGGCATTACGAAGTAGCCATTGAACAGTTCGAAGAGGCGGGACAGGTTTATCAAGGGCTCGATGAAAATCACCAGTTTGCCGGCACGATGGTCCAGAAGGCCATCGCTTCGATCTACTCCGGAGAAGCCGAGCAGGCGGTCCACACCCTGAACCAGGCGATCCCCTTGATTGATCATGAGGAGGACCCGCACCTCCTGCTCGCCGCTTGCCACAACCTGATCTGGTGCTACGTCGACCTCGACCAACCCGACAAGGCCTTGACGCTTTACAATGAGGTCCGCGAGCTCTATCAGGAATTCGACGATCCATTGATCCTCCTGCGGGCGACTTGGCAGGAGGGGCGGCTCCTCCGCGACCTCGGCCACCTCCGGGCCGCCGAAACCGCCCTGCTTCAGGCCCGCAAAGGCTTTCTGGAAGAAGAGCTCATCCACGAAGTCGCGCTTATTTCACTCGATCTCGCGACCGTATACGTGAAGCTGGGACTGGTTGAGGAGGTCAAACGGACGGCGTTGATGGCGATTCCAATCTTCCATGCCCTGCGGGTGAAGGTCGAAACACTCGCCGCCCTGCTGCAGCTTCAGCAGGTGGCCGACCAGGAACAGCAGGCTCTCGAGCTCATTCGCACTCTCAACGCCCGAGTCGAGTCCCTGGCGAAGAACAAATCCGCCCACTGATTTCCGGGGCTGGAGTATGGGACGGTTGCGGCGGGGCAAGACTCAGATCTTGCCCCGCTCCTCTTTCCAGGCCTGCCGGCGGGAGATCGCGGCTCTGACCACACGCAGGCTCTGCTCGAAGCGGCGATCGAGCGCTCTCTGGGCCACGGAGTCGTTCGCCAAAGTCGTCAGTTCCATCTTCCCCTTTCCCGACGCATCCGAATCCTTGGCGTCGAAGCCGTAGAGCCAGGCGAAGAAGTCGGTCGGCGTCGTGCTCAGCAGCGGGAGAAGCTCCAGGACGTCCTCGAATCTCAACCTCAGACGGCCGTCGAGCAGGCTCGACAGGCGTCCCAGCTCCCAGCCGAGACGACTCTCCAGGGTCTCCGGAGGAGTGCCACTCTGGACGATCAATTCCCGGAGCAGGCCGGCGATGCGGCGTTCTTCAGGGTGTAAAGTCATTTCAGCTCTTCTGATCTTTAACTATGTTACAGGATTATGCGGAGCGGGACCAGCTTCTCGAAGCCGCGTAGAGTATCATCCCGCTCCAGCCCATGCGCCGCCGAATTCCCCGCCTCCTGCTCGTTCCTCTCACCGATGTCTTGAACGGGCTCGACCGCTGCCTCGACCGCGGCGCGCGGGGCCTCGCCTTCGCCGTCCTCGGGCTCCTCGCGGGCTGGTGGATCTACGTGCCCACGCACGAACTGTTGCACGCGGCGGCCTGTCTGGCCTTCGGTGGCGAGGTGACGCGGCTGGAGATCGACCGGCTCTATGGCGGTGCCCTGATCGCGCGGGCCGTCCCTTTCGTGGTGCCGGCGAGTGAGTACGCGGGGCGCCTCTCGGGGTTCAACACCCGCGGCCGCGATCTCATCTATCTCGCGACGGACCTCGGCCCCTTTCTGCTGACTCTGTTCCCGGGCGTCTGGGCGCTGCGCCGGGCCGCGGCGGCACGGAACGCGGCGCTGTTCGGGGCCGCGCTCCCTTTCGCTCTCGCCCCCTTCCTCTCGCTCACCGGGGACGCCTACGAGATCGGGTCGATCCTCACCACTCA
Source organism: Thermoanaerobaculia bacterium (assembly GCA_035490435.1). Classification (GTDB taxonomy): domain Bacteria; phylum Acidobacteriota; class Thermoanaerobaculia; order Multivoradales; family UBA5704; genus DATARR01. The sequence continues at coordinate 10,832 of DATHEF010000028.1, read as the reverse complement.
CCTCCCGCCCTGGACGGAGCCGGCGATGCGAACCCTGCTGCGCGGGGATGACCTCGGGAAGAAGTTTGGCGAGCTGGCGAGCGTGCCGGGCGCCCCCTGGGGGGGCGCCCTCCTCGCCGCGATACTCGGGGTGGTCTGGGCTTTCCTGACCTATGGCCTGGGTCACGCCGTGGCGCGGGCGCTCAAACAAGAACCGGTCAGGCCGACAGCTTCTCCCAATCCGAGTCCGGAGCATCCGTCGCGATAGCGAGGCCGCCGTCCGAGCCGACGAAGATTGGGTCCTTGACCACCCGCACCTTGCCGCCGCCGACGACCTGCAGCTCCTGCTCCAGACGGGGTCCGAGGCCGCGGATCAGCCCGGTGCCGCCGGAGAGGACGATGTTGTTGCGGACCTTCTCCTGGTACTCGGGCTGCACGCGGGAGAGCAGGTCGAGCATCGACTCCACCATCGGCGGCAGGATGCTCTCGCACGCCTGGCGCATGTCCTGGGTGATGTCGAGCTGGGTCGGCTTGCCATTGACCGGGGCGGTGACGACCACCGGGCTCTTCGGCGGCCCGACGAAGCTCCCCGCCTCTTTCCACTCACGGACCATGTGGACGGAAAACTTCGCCTCCGGATAGCGGCCGCGGACCAGCCGGGTCAGCGTCTCGTCAATGAAGTCGCCGGCCTGGGGGAGGGTGCGCTGGTCCTCCTCGGTGGGCAGGCGGCCGTTCATGACACAGAAGTCGGTGGTGCCGGCACCGCTGTCGATGATCATCGTGTGGAGCAGCGCCTCGATGCCGTAGGCGACGGCGAACGGCTCGGAGACGATCAGCAGGCTGTCGACGGCGTTCTGCAGCGCCTTGCGCACCTGCTGCTTGTTGACCCGCAGCGCCTCGGCCGGCACGCCGACCACGGCGCGCACCCGGCCGTTGCGCGAGTCCGGCTCGACCCCCACCAGCGTCAGCAGGTGGCGCAGCAGCTCGCGCACGGCCTCCTCGTCCTTCTCCGAGCCGTCCTTGATCAGCCCCTCCTCGAGCGGCCGGTGGAGGTCCAGCATGGAGCGGTTCTCCAGCGCCTCGCGGCCGATCAGGACCGACTTCTTCAGCACCCGCTTGGCCACCATGTCGAGGGGCCAGCCGACATAGCTCTCGATCACGTGACGCTGGCCGTTGGACGCCGAGATCGAGCTCCTCGACGTGCCCAGGTCGATCCCCACGTGGAGAATCTCGTTTTTCTTGTCACTCATCGCGATTCCTTTCTTGCAGCCGGGGCCACTTCCGGGGTTTCCTCGACGCTTTCCGCGTAGGAGCGTATCCCTTTTGCGAGGGCCTCGGCGATGTACTGCCGGTATAGCGGTCTGGTCAGCAGCCGGGCCTCCCCCTCGTTCGACATCGAGGAGACCTCGGCCAGGATGGCGGGCATGTCGGTGGTCAGCAGCACGATGAAGGGGGCGGTCTTGACCCCCCGGTTCTGGATCTCGGGGCTGACCTTGCCCAGCGACTGGAACAGAGCGGTCTGCACCGTCTCGGCCAGCTTATGCGACTTCTCCTGCCGCACGCCGGCATAGATGCGGTCGAGCAGGCGCCGCATGTCGGTCAGCGAGTAGCCGGACTCCCGGTTCTCGGCGGCGGCGAGCCGGTTGAGGTAGGGGTCGTCGGTGGTGCCCATGTAGTAGGTCTCGACCCCCCGCGAGCGCCGGTTCTCGATCCAGTTGAGGTGGATCGAGACGAAGATGTCCCCCCCGACCCGATTGGCGAGGGCGCCGCGCTCCTTGAGCGTGACGTCGTGGTCGCTCTCGCGGGTCATCACCACCTCGAAGGCCTGCTGGGCCAGCAGCCGGCGCAAGCGCTCGGCGATGTCGAGCGTCAGCTCCTTCTCCAGCATCCCCTCCGGAGTGCGGGTGCCGGTGCTGCCGCCGCCGTGCCCGGCATCGACGACGATCTTGCGGACGGCCAGCGGGAAGACCGCGGCGTCGACCGGCTGGAGCGGGGCGGCCGGCAGCGGCATGGACGCCGGCGCGACGGCGGCAACTTTCCCGGGAGCGCGGTTCAGGGCCGCGCGAGCCGGGACGGCGGGCCGCTCCGGAATCTGGGGATTCAATCGCGAGGAGATCAGCCGCGAAGAACCGAGCAGGATGACCGCGAACAGGATCCCGGCGACGACCCGCGCGGCCGGCGTCCAGCGGCGCCGCTTGCGCAAGGTCCGGGGCAGACGGCCCTCGGCGAGGTCGACATTCTGTTGCACCAGGTCGTGCAGGAGCTGGCGCTTGACGCGGTCCACGTTCGCCATCAGCGATTCCTGAGCGGCTTCAACGGCGTGCTTCGTTCCGGCGCTACTTCAAAAAGGATATTCAGGGGGAGGAATATTACTACACCGCGGGACCGCGCGGCGGCCTTATTTCCGCTGCAGGTGAATCCGCAGCCGGTGCGGACCGGACTCCACCTGGGTGACGGTAACGTTCGGATGCGCCAGATCGAGCACCACGTGGAGCTCGCTGCCGTGCTCTCCGGCGTGCAGGCCGGTGCGGATCTGCAGGACCTCCGGAGTGCCGACGACCAGGCGCGCCTTGGCGAACTGCTGGCGGATTCCGGAGAGGCGGAACAGCTCGCGCGGCGGATTGCCTTCGAGCCGGGTCTGCGTATAGACGGAGGCCGGGATTGCCCCGTTCCCCCAGAGGATCACGTCCGTGCCGCCGCCGGCGGCCTCGAAGGTGATCTTGTCGACCGCCGTGAGCACCGTACCGCCATCCTCGGGGACCGCCGGGAACGGCGCCACGGGAGGCCGGGCCGGGGGCGGAGCCGCGGGAGCGGGCGACCCGGGGATCGCCGGCGCGGGAGTCCCAGTAGCCACGCCGCCGGCGACGGCGCCCGGAGTGGCGGCCGGCGGGGTCGCCGACGCCTCGGGGAGAGCCGAATCGCTCGTGCCGGATTCCGGGGGCGTGGCCGGCGCGGACGGCCGGGCCGGAGGCACCGTTTTCGGCCGCCGGGGAGGCGTCGCCTGGGCGACCGTCCCCTCCTCGCCGCCGAGACCCACCCAGCCCATCAGCCGGTCGCGGAACAGGAAGAGCACCACCGCCAGCAGCAGGCCGGCCGCCAGCAGCGCCAGCGGGAGCACGCGGCGAGGCTGCCGTACCGAAGCATGGCCAAAGGTCGGGGCGAACATCGGCGCCGCTTCGGCTCGAGGCGGCTCCGGCCCTGAGAAGAGATCGGGGAACGGCTCATCCAGGGAAGAGACGCCAGGGCGGCCGGGCTCGTCAACGGCGGGAAGCCACGAGGAGAGCTCCGGCACCGGAGCGGGCGTGGGATTTGCCGGTACCGGCGGCAGATCGAAGACGTCCCGGTCGATTGGCGGCGGCTGATTCAGTGGCGGCGGCGGCGGCGCCGGCCGGGGCCAGGACGTCGCGGTGGAAAGCGGCGGCGCCAGGTCAGGCGGCGTCAGGGGCACCGGATCCCGGGGTTGTTGCTCCAGGTCGAACGGCGTACCGCCGAGCGCGACGTGCTGGTCGACGATGCGGTAGACGAGCTCCCGGCTCCCCTCGGCGAGCTCGAGGAAATGGAGCCCCATGCCGCCGGGCCGCGTCGGACCCTCGTCTTCCAGACGGTTCCAGACCACCTCGCCCCGCCCGCGGATCAACTCGAAGCCGTCGCCGAGGCGGAACTCGAAATCGAGCACGGTGCCGGGGGGCTGGGGCACCCGCGTACGGATGAACATGCCACCGGGCGAGATGTTCGCCGAGTACTCGCTGATGAAACCGTCGAAACGGTCGAACTTGAACTGCACGCGCGTTTCGAGAGGAACGCGCCGCGAGTCGCGGGGGATATTCGAGTAGTCGACCATGTCACAAGCTGGCTGAGGCCCCGAATCATAGCAGCATCGTGGTAGCTTCGAAACCGGAGAGCCAACCGGTCGCTTCTTTTCAAACTCTCCAAAGGAGACCCGCCCATGAGAAAGCTCTTTCTTCCGGCCCTGCTGCTCATGACCTTCGCCCCCGCCATGATCCCCGTGGACGTCCACGCCGACGAGAAAGCGGACATGCGGCGCATGGCGCAGGAGCACCAGCACGACAAACCGACGCCGAGCCCGGCGGCGATGCAGGAGCCGGCGCAGCCAGTCACCGGCGCGGAGGTGACCTACGGCGAGGCCGGCGGCAAGCCCCTGCACGGCTACGTCGCCCGCCCCAAGTCGGCACAGGGGGCGCTGCCGAGCGTGATCGTCATCCACGAGTGGTGGGGGCTGAACGACAATATCCGCGCCATGACCCGGCGGCTCGCCGGCGAGGGGTACCAGGCCCTGGCGGTCGACCTCTACGGCGGCGCCCACGCGGACACCCCGGACGCGGCGATGAAGCTCATGAACGCCGTGATGGAGAAGCCCGCCGCCGCCCAGGACAACCTGAAGCAAGCCGCCGCCTGGCTGGAAGGCAAGGGAGCGAAGAAGCTCGGCGTGGTCGGCTGGTGCTTCGGCGGCGGCTGGTCGCTCGGCACGACCCTGCTGATGCCCGGCAAGATCGACGGCACGGTGATCTACTACGGCCACCTGGAGACCGATCCCGCCAAGCTGGCGGCCATCAAGCACCCCGTGCTCGGGCTGTTCGGCGCCGAGGACAAGAGCATCCCGGCCGCCTCCGTCCGCGCCTTCGAGAGCGCGCTCAAGAAGCAGGGCACGCCGGTCGAGATCAAGATCTACGACGGCGCCGGCCATGCCTTCGCCAACCCCTCGGGCGGCAACTACCGGCCGGACGCCGCCAAGGACGCCTGGCAGCGGACGACCGCCTTCCTCGCACGGACCCTCAAGAAGTAGCCCTGATCGGCAGCCTGATCAACAAAAGGGGGGGCGGCGAATCACTCGCCGCCCCCCCTTGAACATCGAAAGAAAATCTGTCTTTACATCTTGGCGGCTTTGGTGACGATGACGCGGGTGGCGTCCCACTTGTCGCCGTTCTTGGTGTAAGTCACCGAGACGGTGTCGCCCACGTGCAGGTCGGCCATCATGATCGCCTTGCCCTTGGCGGTGATCTTGGTGGCGTCGGTCACGGTGTAGGTGTCCTTGACCGTAATCGTCCTGGCCGTCGCGTCCATGGCGGTGAGCGCACCGCTGGTGTGGCCGGGCTTGGTCTTGGTGGTGGTCATGGTGGTCGTCTTCGCGGCCTTGGTGGTCTTGGCCATGGTGCCGCTGGTGGCCGGCGGGGTCGTCTGGGCGGCCATAGCCGCCGTCGCACCGAGGGTCAGACACGAAACAAGGGCAATCGTCGAAAGCTTGCGCATGGTAGCGCCCTCCAAAGATAGGCCGGAGATCATCTCCGTCCATGATGGAAGATCTACTCTGCATTGAGGATGCCAAGAGGTAAAAATTTTTACAGACTGTTTACTTCTGTAAACTTTCCGCAGGAGAAAGGGCCTGAGGCTCGCTCCAGGAGACCTACTTGGCATGCCGTTCGGACGCAAATGCGCCAAAACGGCAGTATTGATGGGAGAGACCTTCAGAGCAGGGAGGCGTGCCGGGCTGCTCCCAGGAGGGCCGCCTGATCGTTCAGGATCACCCGCACGGGGATCTTCTCGACATAGGGGACGAAGCGCCCCTTGGCGATGAACGCCTGCATGAAGGGGCCGGGGACGAGCCGTGGCAGGATCTTGGGCGCGATGCCGCCCCCCAGGTAGAGGCCGCCGGTCGCCGTGCCGAGCAGCGCCAGGTTCCCCGCCAGGGCGCCGTAGGCGACGACGAGCATGTCGAGGGCCCGCGAGCAGAGGTCGCACCCCTGCGGTCCGGAGGCCATGGCCGCCTCGCCGATGACCTTCGCCGGGTCCTCCCCGCGGCCAAGCGCCTCGCGCACCCGCGGATTCTCCGGCACTTTCCGCACGTCCCGCAGGAAGTTGTAGATGTTGAACAGGCCCATCCCGGACACCACCCGCTCGCTGCTCACCCGTCCGAAAGGCTCGCGCAGATAGCGGAGCAGATCGATCTCGTCCTCGGTCCGTGGCGGATAGTCGGCGTGCCCCCCTTCGGACGGGACGGGCACCCAGCGGTCCCCGACGCGTGGCAGAAGGGCCATGCCGAGCCCGGTGCCGGCGGCGATCAGCGCCCGGTTCCCGGCGGGCTCCGGGCTCCCCTCCTGAAGCACCGCCACCTCATCCGCCTTCAACAGTTGGATCCCCTCCGCCGTGGCGACCAGGTCGTTGATCAGGGCGAGGCGCTCGACACGGAGGTCCGCGGCGATCCGCGCGCCGTCCACCACCCAGGCGAGGTTGGGGGTGCTCGCCCGGTTCTCGATCACCGGCCCCGGGATGCCGAAACAGGCGGCCTCGATCTCCCGGACCGTCCCGGCGCCCAGGAACACGTGAATCACCGCCGAGAGGCCGGGAAAATCCGGGCTGTGGAACTTGTCCGAACGGACCAGGCGCAGCCCGTCCTCTTCCCGCTCGAACAGGCCCAGGTTGGTCTTCGTGCCGCCGACGTCCCCCGCCAGGATCATTCGCGTCTCCCTTCCCTTGGCTTTCTTCCTTTAGAAGGCTGTCTCCAGATCCTGGATCAGACGGCGGAGCCCCTGGTCGTCGTCGCGGCCGAGCTGGACGCGCAGCACCTCGCGCCCCCGCTGCTCCAGCGCCTGCCGGTCCCCCTCGGCCTGGGCGTGGATCAGGGTGCCGAAGGTGTAATTGGTCTCCGGCACCGGCAGGTCGTCCGCCGCGCGGTCGACGAGCTGGAGGAAACGGCAGCGGTCCGTCCCCCCCTTGTGAAGCTGCCCCGTCGAGTGGAGGAAGCGCGGACCGTAGCCGAGGGTGACGGCGAGCCGGGTCTTCCCGTGCAGCGCGGCCTGGAGAGCGCGCAGCTCCTCCGACCTGCGCGGGGTCGGCGCGAGATAGGCGTGGATCCCCAGGTAGTCCCCCGGCCTGGCGCCGCGCACCCAACCCGTCAGCGCGGCGGCGAGTGCCTCGGCGTCGGCGGCGCGGACCTCGCGCTCGGAGGGGGGCAGGATGCCGCTCTCGGCGGCCTGCATCATCTTGCCCGCCAGCTCCTTGGCGAGTTGCACGTCCGGCTGATCGAAGGGGTTGACCCCGAGCACCGCGCCGGCCGCGGCGGTCGCCACCTCCCAGCGGAACATCTCGGCGCCGAGGTCGTAGCGGTCCGAGAGGCGGAAGCGGGCCACCGGATGGCCGGCCCCCTCCAGGGCGATGAGGCGCTGCTCGATGGCGGCGACATCGTCCCCCTGGAGCAGCAGGGCGGCGAAGAAGCGGTCGTCGCCGTAGGCCTCCGGCGGTCCCAGCGGCTCGCCCGCGACCGGCACGATCCCCCGGCGCTCGCCGCCCGCGAGGATGGTCTTGCCCGTGCTCTCGGCGATGAGCTGCTCGATCCAGTCCGGAAACGACTCCAGCGAGTGGGAGGTGACGAAGGTCACCTTGTCGCGGCCGGCCAGGGCCAGCTCGCCCATCGCGGCGCCCAGGCGCAGGCCGGGATTGCCGTCGGCGTTCTCATTGGGACCGCAGGCCTCGGCCATGCCGCGCGCCCGCGAGAGCAGGCGGGCAGGGTCGACGCCGAGCAGCGCCGCCGGCACCAGGCCGAACGGGGTGAGAGCGCTGTAGCGCCCCCCCACCTCCTCGGGCGCGTTGATCACCATCCGGAAGCCCCGCTCGCGAGCCATCTTCTCGAGCGGCGTGCCGGGATCGGTCACCGCCACGAAGTGCCGCCCCCGCTGCGGCACGTCCTTCAGCAGCTCCCAGAAGTAGAAGAAGAAAGAGCGCATCTCAGTGGTGGTGCCCGACTTGCTCGACACCACGAACAGGCTCTTCTCGGGATCGAGCCGGGTGCCGAGGGCGCGCACGGCGTCGGGGTGGGTGCTGTCGAGCACCGTCAGCGCCGGATGCCCGAAGGCGGGCGCGAACGTCCGCGCGAACACCTCCGGGGCGAGGCTCGAGCCGCCCATCCCCAGCACCACGGCGTCGCGGATCCCCTCCGCCGCCACCTCGCGGGCGAGGCGCGAGAGCGTATCCACCGCGGCCGTCATGCTGTTCGGCAGATCCAGCCAGCCCAGCCGGTCGCTCAGCTCCGGAATCGGCTCCGGCGACCAGAGCCGGTAATCCTTCTCCCACAGCCGCCTGCCGAAAGCCTCCTCCTGCCATCTCGCCAGCCGCGCGTCGACCGCGGCGGCGTATCCACCCAACCGGAGATCCCCCTGATCGCTCATGCTTCTCCTCCCTTCCTCAACCGTCACCTACCTTATCAAACCCTTACCCAGGGCCCATGCTACGATCCATCGTCGAGGGAGGGAGAATGCGGGAAGCGCTGAAATCGAGTCTGATCCTGGTCTGCCTGGCCGTCCTGCTCGCCGCCGGATGCCGGCCGCCGAGGGGGCAGAACTACACCGTCCGCGCCGAGGTGGTGGAGCTGCCCAGCGACGCCAACGGTCATCTCTTCGTCCTTCACCATGAAGCGGTCGACGGTTTCGTGACCCGCGACGGCAAGGTGGAAGGCATGGACTCGATGACCATGCCATTCCTGGTCGCCAAAAACATTCCGTTGACGGAGATCCGGCCCGGCGACAAGGTCGAGGTCCTCCTGCACGTCGACTGGCAGGCGGCCGACCGGGCGGTCGAGATCATCGGCCTGCGCAAGCACTCCCCCGACCTGCATCTCGAGTTCCGCGCGGCCCGGCCGCCCGGGAAGCCATAGCGCCACAGAATCTGAAGGTATCCAATCCGAAGGAGGATGTTTTTATGCCGGTACGTAAAGCCAGTGCGGTCTGGGAAGGGAATCTCAAGGAAGGTCACGGGACGGTCAAGCTGGGCAGCGGCGCCTTCGAGGGGCAGTACTCGTTCGGCTCCCGCTTCGAGGAGGGGACGGGCACCAACCCCGAGGAGCTGATCGGCGCCGCGCACGCCGGCTGCTTCTCGATGGCCCTCTCGGCGGGCCTCGGCCGCGCGGGCTTCACGCCCACGCGCGTGGCCACCACCGCCAAGGTCCACCTCGAGAAGGTCGGCGAAGGGTTCAAGATCACCCGTATCGAGCTCGACAACGAGTCCGCGGTACCGGGCATCGACGAGGCCGGTTTCCAGGAGCAGGCCCGCAAGGCCAAGGAAGGGTGCCCCGTCTCCCAGGCCCTGGGCGGCGTCGAGATCACCCTCAATGCGCGGCTGGCGGGTTGAGGCTCCGAAAACGCCTCCGATGAGGCGTCCGTGGCCTGCGACCTCATCCCCTATCCCCTTCTCCTAGAGGAGAAGGGGGACAACTGCGGGTCGTGTGGCCCGTAGGGTGCGCTGTGCGCACCATGAACGGCCTCGAAGGTGCGCACAGCGCACCCTACGAGCTCCACCCATCCAGCCAAGCCCTCCCTCTCCTTCAGGAGAGGGACCGAGGGTGAGGTCGCAGGCCACCGACGCGTCATCGGAGAGCTGTGTCACCCCACGTGCACAAGCATCCAAATCCTCTTCTTCCGCAACGGAAATATCGACAAGCTTCTATTTTCTCCTTGACTTCTCCTCCTGTGGCCCATACCCTCCCGTTTACTCACTCCAAATGTAGAGAAGGAGAAGTTTGCAATGGTTTGGAAAAAGAGTGACGACCCACCGACCCAGCACCCTGAGCCGACCCCCGCACCGCGCCCGATGACCGCCTCGGCGCCCGCGCCGTCGCCCGCGTCCACGTCCGCCGCGAACGAGCCCCCCCGGCGCAGCTCGACCAACGCCACGATCGGCCCCTCGATCTTCATCAAGGGGGACCTTTCCGGCGAGGAGGACCTCGTGATCGAGGGCCGGGTCGAAGGGAAGGTTGACCTCAAGCAGAACAACGTGACCATCGGCAAGAACGGCCGCGTGCGCGCCGACGTGTTCGGCAAAGTCGTCATCATCGAGGGAGAGGTGGACGGCAACGTCTTCGCCCGCGAGCAGGCGATCCTCCGCCAGGCCGGAGCGATCCGGGGCAACATCACGGCCCCGCGCGTGATGCTCGAGGACGGCTCCCGCTTCAAGGGGAGCATCGACATGGAGGCTCCGAAGGAGACCGGCGGCGGCCCTTCCCGGCAGGACCGCGACCGTGAGGCGAACCGGCCCGAGGCCACTGGAGTGAAGGCCACCGCCTGATGAGTTGGTTTTCCTCCCGCGGCTCCGGCCCCCGCAAGGAGCAGGGCCGGGTTCAGACCGAAGTCGAGCCCGACGTCCATCGTTCGCTCGCGCTGGCGGCCCTCTGCGAAGAGATCCGCCGGCGCAAGCTGCAGGTGCTGGACCTCGGCTCGGCCGTCGGCTCGAACGTCGAGTTCCTTTCCCAGTACGGCTGCAAGCTGTTCATCGAGGACCTCTACGCCGCCCTCGCGTCCCGCCCGCCGGGGAGCGACGGCGAGCTCGCGGGTCCCAGCTTCTTCGCCGAATTCCTCTCGCTGCCCGAGGATACCCGCTTCGACGTGGTCCTCGCCTGGGACCTCTTCGACTATCTCCAGCGCAAGGAGCTGGCGGCCTTCTCCGAGCAGCTCCGGAAACTCACCAACAGCGGCGCGCTGGTGTTCGCGCTGGTCTCGTACCACAAGACGATCCCGGCCCAGCCGTACCGGTTCCGGATCAAGGACGAGCAGCACCTGATCTACGAGCGGCGCACGGGCGCCGACCGCCCCTCGCCGCGCCTCGCCCCGGCCGAGGTCACCGGCCTGCTCAAGGGGTTCCGCGTCGACCGCTCCTTCCTGTTGAAGCACGGCATCCAGGAGTACCTGCTGGTTCGCGAGTAGGGACGGAGCCTAGGAGCCTGCGCGGCAGGAATCGTTGGCATGCGGTAAAATAGCCGTATGCCAACGACCTTTCGTCGCTACGTTCCGGAACAGTCTCTTCTTCTTCCGCCGTCGCCGCGGGATTGGCTTGCGGAGGGCCACCTGGCG
>DATHEF010000027.1:0-92199 GCA_035490435.1 Thermoanaerobaculia bacterium | reverse complement strand
CCTGGGGATTCCAGAGGAGGTCATGGCTCCGATAAAGACCTGGCTACCCATCCAGGGCGGGGGCGACCCAGGACAGTGACGAAAATTGGGCCTCACCCCAATGTTTCCCTGGGGAGACTGGGGTAGGCCGTGGAAGTTGGGTTAGGCATGCGGCAGATCCCTTCGCTGGACGGTCCTCTGAAAGCCTCACGGCGACTCTCGGAGTGGTGTGGAGGCCGGCAGAGTGGTGCGCGAAGGGGCCTGCGAAGGATTGAATCTCCATGGGACCGTCCCTGACTCCCCCGCGGCTTCGTTCAACCTGCGTCTATCTGAAATCCTCCCGGACCGGTGGAGGACTTCGGGGGCTCGGTGTGGGGAGGACTTCAGATAGACGCTTAATGGTTGGCCGTCAAAAGACTAGGCGTAGGTAGCGCACATGCCAGAGCGAACGCTTACTGAAGAAGCCCGACGCACGTTGGCCGAGTTCGAGGCTGCTCGAGTACGCCAAGCGGCTGATCGTGCGTCATCCCAAAAGCGCGGCATCGTGATCGCTGGAATTTCCCTCAAGTTAGGCCTTGCCCTGCTCTGTCTTGGCATTTTGGCAATCAGCACTGATAGTTGTGAAAGCACCCTAAGAAGCGTCGGCTTTGCACTCGATAAGTCTACTGGGGCTCCAAATCTAGTAGTCGTCTCTTTTTACAAGGCTCTACTCGACTGGCCATATTGGGTCAAAATAGTCGTGGTTATATTAGGCACGGTCGGTCTTTCACTAGGTCTATCGCAACTTATCTGGGCTCTGCGGGAAGTCCAGGAGAGCCTTAAGCGGCATGAAGGCAGAAGTGGGCAGGAGCTTAGCCGGGCGTCTCGAGGTATAATGGAAAATGCCGAAGAAAAGAAACTGTATAGCGGTATCGCAACGTAGCGATGTGGCGGCCAACCCCGGCGGTCGAGCGGACGGCAACCGCAAACAGCACAGTTCCCGCCGCTCACCTTTGAGCGTTATGCGGTCATATTTGTCTCAATAGGGAGGAAACGCGCCATGCCTTCCGACGATGCTCAGTTGACTGCTCGGTTGCAGGACAATGCTCGGACTGAATTGCCACTCCTTAGGCAAGAGCTCCAAGAGCTGAAGCGCTGTCAACTTCAATATTTCACATTATCGGTAACCGGCACAGCAGCAATTCTCGGCTTTGCTGGCTCGCTCAGCAATAAAGAGCTTCTTGGCCCAAGCCTTCTCGCGCCGCTGGCAATAATAATCCCATGCTGGTGGATCTTCTTTGACAAAGCTACAACCATTACGCGTATCGTAGGGTACGTTCGCCTCATAGAAGAGCTACTGGCCCGAGGTCCTAATCCTGATCTCACCTACCCGGGGTATGAGGAAGCACTGTCTCTTTTTCGAGAGTATGAGGACAAAGTTAACAGGGGCGAGGCGTCACCTCCTCCGGCTGAACCCGCTCCGGGGCGGGGGGTACGCGCCAGGGAGTGGATCGAACTTCTTGCTTTAAGAACTCGCCATCGATACTGGATGGTAAATTTCTATACATTCGCTGGCCTTGCAGCGCTTTGTTGTATCTCTGGCTGGTGGTTCCCAACTTCTATTCAGCCGCTTGAACTGCTAAGACGGTGGGCTATTGGATTCTGTGCTTTGGTGACCTTCGGGTCTATCATTTATAGCGTAATTATTGTCCACCAACTTACCTTCGGTAAGCGCTCCTACGGCAGAAGCGCACAGTACTGGAGAATGGCTCTTAATAGCAAACACATTGCCGCTAGCAATTCTGAGACTCTATCTGCAACCACCGCTGATGATGGTAACCGGTCGCATAACAAACACCTTCAGCGGACGGCTGACGCCGCACGCTGAGGTGCCACAACGTTGGGCGTCACATCGGCGCACTGATACTCCATAGGAGGACTATATGCCGAACAAGTTAGAGGCTCTCTGGAACTTCTATACAGAGCATGCAAACCAAGCACGCCAACATGAGGATCAACGTGAGCGAATGACGGCGCTACTTGTCGCACTTGCTGGCATAATAGTAGGCTTCTTAACTCAGGATAAGATTGGACGTGAGTTTCGGTTGCTTGCCTCAGGAGTTTTGATAGTACTTGGTATTTTTGGATGGCTCTTCTCTCTAAAGCATTACGAGCGCAACCGATACCACTCGGCAATCTTGGGCAGTATCCGAGATGAGGTTGATGATGAGATTGCTAATCCCGGGCGAGTTGGTGCACTCAACCTAATGGCGGTACGAGCGCGCGGTGAAGGGATGCACTATCAGAATTACCCTGAAGGGCCGAGGCTTGTTCAGACGCAGGCTAATAACTGGATTGCGAAGCATCGGACCTACTTCTACTGGTCCACCGTTCCACTCTTGGTGGCAGTTATAGGAGCAACAAGCCTTGCACTGTCTATCCTATCTTGAATAGGCAAAGGAGGCTTAGAACTGACTTGCAAGGAGCGCCCAACTCTGCGGTCCAGCGGACTGCTAGCGCCGCACGCTGACCTTCTGACCGTTGGCCGTCAGATATTCGGCCCTCGATGTCTCGCCCATGAAAGGCGTGTACTACGACCCGGCCGGCGCGCGGTGGCCGTCGAGGCCGGCGCCACGGTGGGGGAGACGCTCCGGGCACTGTTCGAGAGGTGAGGAGTCGTGGTGCCGCTCAGCGAGTATCTGGAGATCGGCATGGGTGGGCATATGGCGGGGCACCTTTGGTTTCGCCGGCGATAATGTATAATTCAGTCTAAAAGGAGGATCCGAAATGAAGAATCGCACCCTGCCCAAGAAGCTCAGCCTCAACCGCGAAACCGTCCGCCTGCTCGAGAAGAATCAACTCGAGGGCGTTATGGGAGGGGTTACTGCACGCTGCACCCTCACCAACTGCGGAGACAGCGGCTGTGCCTACAGCTGCCTCTGCTTGGCCGTCGCACCTACGATATCTGGTCGGGCTTCTGGCCAAAGGCGCCGAGCAGTCCGATTGCGGACGGCCTCAATGCGGCAACAAAATATATCGTTACCCACCGTCCGGAAAGTCTTGAATGGGGCCCGTTCGAGGGCCTTGGACCGGACATCGTCGAGGGCATTCGCCGCATCAAGTCGCAGGACGGCCCGGGCCTTATCCTCTCGGGTAGCTCCACGCTGACATCGACGCTGCTCGAACATGGGCTTGCGGATGAAGTCCTGCTGGTCGTCTATCCGGTCCTGTTGGGCACGGGGAAGCGCTTCTTTGCGGAAGGAACCCCGCCACGCTCATTCGAGCTCGTCAGCACGAAAGCAATGCCGTCCGGCATCATCCTCAGTACTTATAAGGTCGCCGGGCCTTTGAAGACCGGATAGTTCGACGACGCGACATCGTCAGTGAATACCGGAACGCCGTAATCTCGAAATGTGGGATATACTAGAGTTCCTGCTCGATTTTCTGGAGCTGTGGCGACTGTGGCTTTGCGTGGGATTGTCACTTGTCGTCGTAGCACTCATCTACTCCTATTTACCGCAACAGGCAGCGAAGTTGCCTGTTGCCATCTTTGTCGTCGGGATTGCTGTGGTGGTCGGCTTCGTTCTTGAGTATCGAGCATTCAAGGAATAGCTTTGGGCATGCGTCAGCATCATCCGCTGAACATTCGGAGGAAGTACCAGAGGAGGTACCGTTCAAGAAATGATCAGATTTATGCGCCGATTCCTGAAGATCGCGTTCTTGTCAATTGCGCTTATCGTGGCCGTATTCGCGGGGCTCGCGTTTTGGGCCTTGCGGTCTTCCTTGCCGCCAATGCCGAAGCTGTCTGGAAAAATCGAGCGTGGCGCGTTGGAAGATGGCGGGCGAATGCGTAGCTGGATCGCGTATTTGCCCGCGAAGCCGGCGACCCACCTCGCACTGGTCATCGCGCTGCACGGATCGATGGGCTCGGCGGAACAGGCGCGCGCGGCCTATGGGTATGACTTCGATCTCCTTGCGGATCAACAGGGTTTCATCGCCGTTTATCCGCAGGGCTACGAAGGCTACTGGAACGATTGCCGCGTGAGGGGACCCTTTACGGCCAAGCGCGAGAACGTCGATGACGTGGCATTCCTGCACGCCCTGGTGGATCGCCTCGTAAAGGACCACGATGCCGATCGCGCGCGGGTCTACGTCACCGGCATTTCCAACGGCGGACAGATGGTTTTGCGCCTCGCATTGCAGACGCCGGATTTCGCGCGGGCGTACGCCGCCGTCGTCGCCAGCGTCCCCGCGCCGGAGAATATGGCCGTCACGCCGAAAAACCAGCCCGTGTCCATGCTGATCATGAACGGCACGGGCGATCCCTTCAACCCGTGGCGAGGTGGCGATGTCGTCCTCCATGGTGTCTGGGGTAACCGCGGGCCGGTGCTCTCCACGCAAGCGAGCATCGACTACTTCCGCAAGCTCGCGGGATTCGAAGGTGCGCCCCGCGTGACGCGATTCCCGGACCGCGATTCCGGCGACGGGAGCACCGCGGAGCGTTCGTCATGGTCCGCGCCCGGCAAGCGCCATGTCGCGCTCTACACCATCAAAGGCGGCGGCCACAACTGCCCGCATCCCGCCTTGCGGGGCCCGCGCCTGCTTGGCAATTCCAACCGGGATATCCACGCCGCAAACGAGATCTGGGAATTTTTCCAGTCGGTGACGATATGACAAGCCGACAGCGGTTCGCCGAGTTCTATGTCCGCTGCAAGAAGCTCGTTTTTCGATAACGCGCACCGCCTTCTCTTGACCTGAACCTTGGACTCACTTACTCTTGAAGCTACCCTTGGAGATTTCAGCCAACATCGGAGGTCCGAATGCGAAGAGTCACAGGTATTGGCGGCATCTTCATGAGCGCCAAGGATCCGAAGGCGCTATGCGATTGGTATAAGAAGCACCTCGGGATCGACGTTCAGGACTGGGGTGGAGCAGCCTTCACCTGGACTGACTCTGAAGGCAACCCGACCAAGGGAACTACGATCTGGTCAGTCGGTCCAGCGGACGGCAACCACTTCACTCCGAGCAAGTCGACCTTCATGGTCAACTATCGAGTCGAAGATCTGGCGGCACTTCTCAAAGCACTGCGCGAGGAAGGTTGCGACGTGCTCGAGAAGACCGACGACTCGGAGTACGGGAAATTCGGATGGGTCATGGACCCCGAGGGCAACAAAGTTGAACTCTGGCAACCGCCACAAGGGCAATGAAGCTCGGTTACTCGCGAGGAGGACCGACGGCTAACTCGCTAGAGCTCGCGGGTAAGCTCGAATCGACGTCGGGACAAAACAATGGCAAACACTGATTCTCGGGTAACGATCCATATGGCGGCGAGCCTCGACGGCTTTATCGCTCGCAAGGACGGGCGCGTCGACTGGCTCGAAACCGCAGACGAATTCGTAGGCGGGGACACCATGGCCCCAGGATTCGTCGCGGCGTTCCTCGAGACGATCGACTGCTACGTCATGGGATCGCGAACGTATGAGACCGCGCTTGGTTTTGAGGCCCAGGGGCTGGGGTGGGCGTACGGCGGCAAACCCACCTTCGTGCTCACGAGTCGCGAACTGCCACGGACCCGGGATACCGTCGAGTTCTACTCAGGCGATCTCGCGCAGTTCGTGAATGGACGCCTACGGCCCACGTTCCGCACCATCTGGTTTGCTGGAGGCGGTATGGTCTCCGCCGAATGCCTTCGTCTTGGGCTAGCCGACGAAGTTCGCTATTCGATCCTGCCGATCTTGATTGGTGAGGGTATCCCATTCTTCGAGAGGCTCGACAGAGACATCGCCCTCCATCTGGCGGAGGTCAAAGCCTACAAGAGCGGCATGGTGGCGCTTCGTTACGAGGTGCGGCCTTAGCGCGCAGGTTGGCATTAGAGACTCGTCGAGAATTATTGGAGGACCGATGAAGGCAGCCACAATCGTGCGTTATGGATCACCCGGCGTGATCGAGGTGCGCGACGTCCCGGCGCCGGTGCCTGGACCGGACGAGGTGCTGGTCCGGGTCCATGCCGCGACGGTCAACAGGACCGATTGCGGCGAGCTCCTTCATCCGACACTCATACGGCTGCTGACCGGCGCCGGGCGATCGCGACGAAACATCCTCGGCATGGATTTCGCCGGAACCGTCGAAGCGGTTGGCGCGGCGGCCAGCCTGTTCAAGCCCGGAGACCGCGTCTTCGGCATGTGCCCGTCCAGAAATGACGGCGCCCAAGCGGAACATTTCCGCATGCCCGAAACCGGGCCGATCGCGCACATGCCCTCGAATCTGCGCTTCGATCAGGCTGTCGTCTGCGAAGGCGCCTTTTACGCAACTCCGACCATCGAGCATTTCGCCCTGAAACCCGGCCACAGGATCCTGATCTACGGCGCATCCGGCGCGATCGGCACGGCAGCGCTTCAACTCGCCAAAGATCGCGGCGCCGAGGTTGTCGCGGTGGTGGCAGGCCGCCACCTCGAACTGGCCCGATCGCTGGGAGCCGACCTGGCAGTCGACTATGCTACCGACGAATTCGACCAGCTTGGCCGCAGCTTCGACTTCGTGCTGGACGCGGTGGGAAAGCTGGGCATCCGCCGATGGCGGCGATTGCTCAAGCCCGGGGGCGTCTTCGCGACGACGGATCTCGGCCCCTGGTCGCAGAATCTGCTGTTCCTGCTCTGGTCGAGGGTCACGGGAAGCGGGCGGGTCGTGGTTCCCTTGGCGAAGCGGGGAAGCGGGCAGGCGTTCGTGAACGAATTGAGGGACAAGATCGAAGCGGGCCGATTCATTCCCGTCATCGATCGCAGATATCCTCTCGCCGCCATCGCCGATGCCTATCGTTACGTCCAGACTGGAGAGAAGGCAGGCGTTGTCGTCATCGACATCGTCACGGAAGATCGGCCTGGTTCGGCGACCTCTCGCCCAACCTGACCCTCACGGTCGGCCAGTAGCCAGCCATCCAAACAAAAAGAGGGGCCCCGCGGGGCCCCTCTCCTGATGCCGCCGGACTTCAGCTTACTGGCAGGTCTTCACTCCAGCTTTCGTCTTGCAGCTGTTCGAGCAGCACTGGCTGTTGCTGGTGCAGCTCGCGCCCTTGGCGCTGCAACTGCCGCCGCCGGCCGGATTCAGGAAGGCCGCCAGGTTGGGGTAGCTGACCGCGAAGGCGCCGTCGACGGTGCCGTTGTTCGCGGCGTCGCAGACGTCGTTGAGGTTGGTGCCGCACGCTCCGTAGAGCTGGCCGACGATCTGGCCAGAGCCGTTGAGCACCGGCGAGCCGCTGCTGCCGCCCTCGGTGGCGCCGACGGTGTCACGGCTGTAGATGAAGTTGCCGCGCGCCAGGGTGCGGCAGGTGCCCTTGGTGGTGTCGACCACGCCCTCGGTATAGGCCTGGGGCGAGCCCTGCGGGTGGCTGATGCGGTAGAGCGCCAGGTTGTTGGTGTTGGCGACCGCCGTGCTCAGCCAGCCCAGGTAGGTGGTGACGCCGTCGCGCGACGCCGGAGTCGTGGCCAACTGCAGCAGCGTGTAGTCGCTGGTCGAGCCGCTCGCCTTGATGGTGGCGCCGACGGTGTCGCCGGTGTTGTTGTAGGGCTGCGTGCAGTTGGGATTGCTGCAGGTGGTCTCGTAGTCGAAGTAGGTCTCCAGGCTGGAGGCCTCGCCGCTGCTGCTGATGCAATGGTGGGCGGTGAGGAAGAGGGGGATCACCGAGGTGGTGACGGTGTCCGCGATCAGGCCGCCGGTGCAGATGTAGTAGGAGGCCCCGGACTGGAACAGCATGCTGGCCACCGCGTCCTTGGCGGTATTGACCACGGCGCTCGACTGGCACGCCGCGTTGATAACGCAGGTGGCGTTGATCGAGCAGAGATTGCTGGCCTTGGCGATGGCGCCGAGATCGTTGGCATCGAAGACGCCCTCGGGCTGGTAGCGCGGAGCGGCGAAGCGGGCGCCCATGACGCCGACTTCCGCCAGGGTCAGTTGCGGAGCACGCTCGCTGTTCACCGGCGAGTGGACCTGGAGCAGGAGCTGCTCGCCGAAGACCGTGTTGGTGTGCAGCACACCGTCGCCGAGCGGGCCGCGGCCGGTGTAGGGGCCGAAGGCCTGGCCCGAGCGGTTGTAGACGTAGAGCTCGGCTCCGCGCGGCAGGTCGACGCCGGTCAGGTGGAGACGGAGGGCGTTGGCGCCGGGGACCTGCACCGCGGCGGTCCAGACGAAGCCGTCACTGCCGGTACCGCGGGCGGCGCCCACGCTCAGGGAGGCGACTCTCTTGTCGAGCGAGCGGGCGGGCGAGAAGTTGATGGTCGTGCCCACCGGCTTCGCCACCCCGACCAGGTACTTGCCCTGGGCGCGGCTGGTGTTGGCGTCGTTGATCTGGTGGCGGTCGGCGGCGGTGAGCTGGATCACGACCGGCCGGCCCAGCGCCTTCTCGACCTGGCCGGCGGTCAACCGCTGCTGCAGCGCCTTCATCTCCGCGGCGCGCGCGCCCGGATCCCGTGGCGTGCCGACTGTCTCCGAATTGGCCTGCGGCCCCGCCGCGAAGAAGTCCGGTGGGGCGGCGATTCCTGGAATCGCCGCCAACGCCGACGCGATCACACCCACCAATACGATACGCTTCATGCAAACCTCCTTAGTCTCCTCGAGGTCGAGGATCCACAGGTAAAATCCCGCCCGAAAACCGGACGAGAGAGATACGCTGAATCGTTCAGGGCCCGCTCGTCGTAAGCTGGTTACCCTTCTTTGTGCTGGCCGGAGGCAAATTGGAGACAGTCGCGACCGAGATCTGCCGGAGCCGCCAGGGCTCCGGTCGTTCCACGCGCCGGAGACCACGATCGGGGTGGAATCATGGTAGCCTCCCCAGAAAGTCGGTAATCAGAGTCCTGTACACATCCAATCGGGAGGTGGCAAGTTGTTTGACCTCAGGGGCGGCTCAGGCCGTCGCATCATCCTGGCCCTAGTACTACTCGTATGCGCTCTTCCCCTTGCGGCCATTACGGCGCCACCGATGAAAAGCAGACCCCCGCTCGGCCGCATGGTCGACGTCCGGGTCAATCTTCAGGACTCCTCCAAGCGGGCCGCCGCGAATCCGGCGGCGCTCCGCGGCCAGGCGGCGGAGATCACCGCCGCGGCCGCGAAGCTCAAGCGCGCGTTGCCCGGCCTCGTGGTGAAGCTCTCCGGCGACACCGGCGCCCCGGCCGAGGTCGTCAATAAGCGGGGAGCGCTGACCGGCGCCGCGCCGGGCCTCAGCAGCGAGGCCATCGTGCGCGACTTCCTGCTCAAGAACGGCAACCTCTACGGGCTCTCGCCTGCCGACGTCGCCGATCTCGTCGTCCTCGGCGACAGCCCGGGCGGCGCGAGCGGGCTGCGCATGCTCCGGATGGAGCAGCAGATCGACGGCCGGCCGGTGTTCCAGAGCGAGACCCGCTTCCTCCTCGACCGCGAGGGCCGGTTGCTGAAGAGCGTCGGCCTGATGGTCCCGCACGCGCGGTCGTTCGCGCCGGTGGTGAAGCCGGCGGACCTCCTGACCCCGGCCGCGGCGGTCAGCCGGCTGCTCGAGGCCGACGGCAAGACCGCGGCTCCGGCCGCCTTCACGGTCGCCTCCGAGACGGACGGGCGGATCCAACTGGCGGAGAACGATCCGTTCGTCGCCGGGCCGGTCACCGCCCGCCAGGTGCTCTTCCCGCTCTCTCCGGGCGTGCTGGTGCCGGCGTGGTCGCTGGTCGTGTTCACCACCGGCGACCAGGACTGGTACGCCATGGTCGACGCCGAGACCGGCGCCGTGCTCTGGCGCAAGGACATCCGCGATTACGCCTCGGCCCACGACGCGCGCTTCCGGGTCTACGTGCAGACCGACGGCAAGACCCCGGCCGACAGCCCGGCGCCGCAGTCGCCGAGCACGATCGTGCCGGGCTCCGGCACGCAGTTCCCGGAGATCGCGCCGGTGATCGTCAGCATGCATACCGCCTACGATCCGATCGCCAGCCCGAACGGCTGGATCAACGACTGCCCGGGCGGCGTCTGCACCGCCAACGAGAGCCAGACCCTGGGCAACAACGTGCTGGCCTGCCTCGACCGCACCGGCGGCGCCAACGCCAATATCTGCGACTCGGACGTCAACAGCGTGCTCGATGGCGGTGGCCGGCCAACCGGCAACCCGGACGCCAACACGCGCAACCGCGACTTCCTGGGTACCGCGCCGCGCGATTTTGAGACCGGCTTCCTGCCGCCTCCGCAGGGAGGGAACCCCGAAGCCGGCCAGACGGCTTCGAACACTCCCCTCGATACGAGCCCGTCGACGCCGGCCAACAACAGCTTTCGCCGGGGCATCGTGACCTCGCTCTTCTACGTCGCCAACTGGTACCACGACCAGCTCTACGAGCTCGGCTTCGACGAGGCCAGCGCCAACTTCCAGCAGACCAACTTCAGCGGCATGGGCCTCGGCAACGATCGCGTCAACGCCGACGCGCAGGACGGCTCCGGGACCAACAACGCCAACTTCTCGACCGCGCCGGACGGCACCTCGGGCCGGGCGCAGATGTTCCGCTTCACCGGTCCGACGATCGACCGCGACGGCGACATCGACAACGAGGTCCTGATTCACGAGCTGACGCACGGCACCAGCAACCGCCTGGTCGGCAACGCCGCGGGGCTCAACTGGGACCCCGCCCGCGGCATGGGCGAGGGGTGGAGCGACTTCTATGCCCTGTCCCTGCTCAACGCCACCAACGCCGACGATCCCAACGGGCACTACGGGACGGGCGCCTACGCGACCTACAAGTTCGGCGGCCTCGCCTATTTCGACAACTACATCTACGGCATCCGCCGGTTCCCCTATGCGACGGACAACACCGTCAACCCGCTGACCTGGGCCGACGTCGACGACGTCACCAACGACCTCAGCGGCGGCTTCTCCCCCCCGGACCCGCTCGGCAGCAACCTGGGCGGTGCGATGGAGGTCCACAACTCGGGCGAGATCTGGGCGCTCAGTCTGTGGGAGGTGCGCAGCCGGGTGATCGCCGATCCCGCCGGCGCCAACGGCGACGTGCCGACCGGTAACCAGACGATGCTGCAACTGGTGACCGACGCGCTGAAGATGACGCCGGTCAACCCCAGCTTTACCGACGCCCGCGACGCGGTCTTCGATGCCGACTGCGCCACCAACGCCTGCGCCAACGAGGCGTCGATCTGGGCCGGTTTCGCCGACCGCGGGCTGGGCTACGGCGCCCAGGCTCCGTTCACGGTCCAGGGGCGCTACCTGCGCAGCCACGAGGCCGTCCACGAGTCGTTCCTCGTGCCCTTCCTCGAAGTCGTCGATCCGCTCACCGACGTCACCATCGACGACAGCGCCGCCAATAACAACGGCGCGATCGATCCCGGCGAGCCGGTCAAGCTCACGGTCAAGCTGACCAACCCGTGGCGCGCCGCGAGCAAGGCGGTGGCCAGCGCCACGGCGACGCTCTCGACCTCGACGCCCGGCGTGACGATCTTCGACAACAGCTCGACCTACGGCGCGATCGCGCCGCAGGGCACGGCGACCGGCGATACCTTCCTCATCACCGTCGACCCGTCGGTCGTCTGCGGCAGCGCCATCGACTTCACCCTCACCACGACGTCGAGCCTCGGCACCAGCTCGACCACCTTCCGCGTGCGGATGGGCGCCCGCAGCGGCACCGATCCGGTCGTCACCTACACGGGCGATCCGAACCCCGACCTCGTCATCGCGGACAACCGGGCGCGCGGCGTCTTCCACCAGATCAACGTCACCGACGACTTCGAGATCGCCGACGTCGACTTCCGCGTCGACAGCCTCACCGGCCCCGCCACCGGCGACATGGCGGTGATGCTGCGCTCGCCCGGCGGCGTCGGCACCGACCTCGTCGCGCTGCTGGACGGTCTCTTCGACTGCGGCGGCCCGGCCATCACCAACATGGTGATCGACGACGACGTCGCGGCGATCGCGACCAACGACATGGTGCAGGCGACGGCCGCCATCGCACCGTACTCCAAGTCCTGGCTGCCGGTTTACAACTCTCCCTGGACAGTCCTCGTCGATCCGACTCGCCCGGCGGATCCCATCGGCAGCCTGTCGCGTTACGACGGCACCAGCTCGAAGGGGACTTGGTCGGCGCTGGCCGCGGACATGTTCTCGGCGGCGGCCGGCGGCTGTCCGGCCGGCAACGGCAGCTTCAACGCCTGGTCGATGTTCGTCACCCCCGTCCACTTCGTCTGCGCGGGCTTTACCGGCACGGTCAACGTGACGGCGACCAAGACGGTGACCGGCACCTTCCAGGTCGGCGGCACGGTGACCTACACCGTGACGCTCACCAACAGCGGCACGGCCGCCCAGGCGGACAACGCCGGCAACGAGTTCACCGACGTCCTGCCCGCCGGCCTGACCCTGGTCAGTGCCACCGCCACCAGCGGCACGGCGGCGACCGCGGCCAACACGGCCACCTGGAACGGCTCGCTGGCGCCTCTCGGCGGCAGCGTCACCATCACCATCACCGCGACGGTCAACGCCGGCGCTCAAGGCACGACGATCAGCAACCAGGGCACCGTTTCGTACGACGCCAACAACGACGGCACGAACGAGGCCAGCAACTCCACCGACGACCCCAGCGCCGGCGGCGCGAGCGATCCGACCATCTTCGTGGTCGGCAGCGCGGCGATCTCGGCGACCAAGACGGTGAGCGGCACCTTCGTGGCCGGCAGCACGGTGACCTACACGATCGTGATCTCGAACACCGGCAGCTCGGCCTCGCCCGACAACGCCGGCAACGAGCTCACCGACACCCTGCCCGCCGGCCTGACCCTGGTCAGCGCCAACGCCACCAGCGGCACGGCGACGACCGTGGCCAGCACCGTCAACTGGAACGGCAGCATCCCGGCGGCCGGCAGCGTGACGATCACCATCACCGCCACGGTCAATGCCGGCACCGCCCCCGGCACCACGGTCTCCAACCAGGCGTCGATCGCCTTCGACGCCGATCTCAACGGCACCAACGAGTCGTCGGGAACCAGCGACGATCCGTCGGTGGGTGGGGCCAATGATCCGACCACGTTCACGGTCGGCGGCGCGACCCTCTCGGCGACCAAGACCGTGAGCGGCACCTTCGTGGCCGGCAGCACGGTGACCTATACGATCGTGATCTCGAACACCGGTAGCTCGGCATCGCCCGACAACGCCGGCAACGAGTTCACCGACACCCTGCCCGCCGGCCTGACCCTGGTCAGCGCCAACGCCACCAGCGGCACGGCGACGACCGTGGCCAGCACCGTCAACTGGAACGGCAGCATCCCGGCGGCCGGCAGCGTGACGATCACCATCACCGCCACCATCAACGCCGGCACCGCCGCCGGCACCACGATCAGCAACCAGGGGAGCGTCTCTTATGACGCCGACCTCGACGGCAGCAACGAGACGACGGTCCAGACCGACAGCCCGGCAGCCGCCGGCGCCGCCGACCCGACCACGTTCGTCGTCGTGGCCGGCGGGGTCATCCCGCCGATTCCGACGCTGTCCGAGATGGGCCTGATGGCGCTCGGGTTCTTCCTGCTGCTCGCCGCCTGGAGCACGCTCCGCCGCCGCAAGACGGCGATCTGAGCTAGAGCAAGGCACCCTGGGCGATCACGACGCCCCATCCCGCGGTCCGGGGGTGGGGCGTTTTCTTTTCCGGCCGGCGGCCCAGCGCGCCTCCTGCGCCAGCGAGCGGAGCAGCGCTCGCCCGATGAACCAGACCGGCGACGCGCCGCCGAAGGCGCCGGCGATCGCGTAGAGGGTGCGCAGGGAGATCCGCCGCCGGTCCGTGATCGCGTAGATCGGCTCCCAATCCTCGGGTTGAAACTTCCGCTTGAAAATTTCCAATCCTTCGAAGTTGTAAAAGCGCCGGCCGTGGACGCGCACCCACGCGAGCAGCAGGCGGACCGGCCAGGGCGGGACCGGATATTGCGGGATCGGATATCGCGGCACGGCCCGTGAGAGGGGAGACAGGCCCAGGGTGACGTAGCCAGCTCCCTCCGCCGCGAGCGCGCGGATCGCCGTGTCGAGCAGCAATTCGGTGGTTCCGTTCGGCGCCGCCCGGCCACGGATGATCTGTTCGATCAGCCAGCCGTCGCGGCGGGGGACGGGGGAGGCGATCAGGAAGCCGAGGGTCTGCCCGGCGCGTTCGGCCACGAACAGGCGCCGGTCGAGGAGGCGGGGGAGGAGGTTCCACTCGACGAGAAAGTGCATCGGCGGCAGCCCGCGCGTCCGCAGCCATTCGGTGAGGCAGCGCTGCAGCGCGGGGCGGTCGGCGGCTGGCCCCGGCTG
This sequence comes from Thermoanaerobaculia bacterium, assembly GCA_035490435.1. Classification (GTDB taxonomy): domain Bacteria; phylum Acidobacteriota; class Thermoanaerobaculia; order Multivoradales; family UBA5704; genus DATARR01. The sequence continues at coordinate 77,966 of DATHEF010000027.1, read as the reverse complement.
AACGGTCACCCCCTTGTTGCGCGCCCGGGCCAGTTGCGCGCGCAGGGAGGCCTTGCCGTCGAGGATCGAATGCCAGCGCCGGGGATCCCAGACCGGCTGGGCGCCGAGGAGCAGCGCCGAGGCCGGACCGCGCTCGGCCATGAGGTGGTGGAGACGGTCCTGAGCGCCGAAGTAGCAGAGCCGCTGCCCGGCACGGCGCGTATCGGCCGCGAGCTCGGCCGCGGTCTCGGCGAGCCGCTCCGGCGGGCAGATCGGGGCTCCGGCGACGACGCGGTAGTTGTTGGCGCAGACATAGCCCGCCACGCCCTCGCCGTTGGAGGAGAACCAGAGCCGCATGCCGGGGTTGAGGATCTGGTAGGCCATGGCGTTCCAGCCATGGCGCAGGACCAGGGCGCGGGCCCGGTCGACGGCGGGGGAGAGCATGGCTCAGTCTAGCGCCTGGACACCTCCTCCCGCTCCCTGTAGCATCTGAGGGCCCATCTAGCCATTTGTTCCAGGGAGACCGCATGCCCAGGACTGTCCTTCATAGTCTTTTTCTTGCTCTTTGTACGGCCGGCGTGGCGCACGCCGTCGACCGGCCGCTTTCCTTGACTCCCGAGGCCGCCAACGTCCACGTCGAGGCGTACAAGTAGGCCCTACCGGCGGACGGCGGGAGATCGATGGAGCCGGGCTTTCTCGACGTGGATGGTATCCGCCTCGAGGCCCGGCGGATCGGTCCGCCGCCGGAGAGCGCGCCGACCCTCGTGTTCCTGCACGAGGGTCTCGGCTCAACGTCCCTCTGGAAAGATTTTCCCGACCGGCTGGCGGGGGAGACCGGCTGCGGCGCGCTGGTCTACTCCCGCGCGGGATATGGGAAATCCGCTCCGGTCGCGCTGCCGCGGCCGGTCCGCTTCATGCACGACGAGGCGGAAACTCTTTCGAAAGTCCTCGTGCGGGCCGGCGTCCGCGACAGCATCCTGATCGGGCACAGCGACGGCGCCTCGATTGCCTTGATCTATTCAGGAGGGAAGCCCGCCGGGCTGCGTGGGCTCATCCTGGAAGCGCCGCACGTCTTCACCGAGCCGCACGGCCTCGCGAGCATCGCGAAAATGACGGAGGTCTACCGCACCACGGACCTGCGGCAGCGTCTGGCGCGCCACCACGGCGCCAATGTGGACGTCGCGTTCCGGGGGTGGAACGACGTCTGGCTCGATCCGGAGTTCCGCGCCTGGAACATCGAGGAGTATCTGCCGTCGATCCAAGCGCCGATCCTGATTCTTCAGGGGGAGGACGACGAGTACGGCACCTGGCGGCAGGTCGAGGCGATCCAGCGGCAGTCCGGCGGGCCCGTCGAGGCGATCGCTCTCGCCGGTTGCGGGCATTCGCCGCACCGGGAGCGTCCGGCGCGGACCCTCGAGGAGATGGCGGCGTTCGTCCGCCGGACGCTACAATAGAAAAAAATATCCCTCATCGATGAAGGAAGCGGAAAAAACCCGGGGGGGGCGTTATGGCCGTATTAGACCGATCGATGGTTACGAAGGGACTGCCGGATGGGCTGCTGGAATCCCCGCCGGCGGGGGAGAGCACGGAGCCGGCGCGGGCTGCCGCTCCCGAGTGGAGCCCCGCGAAGCGGCTCCTCTTTCGCTTTGGTTTCTCCTACCTCCTGCTCTACCTGGTGCCGTCCTATCTGGAGTTTCTGAGCTACGTCCCTTATAGCGACAGCATCGTCAAGGGGTACGGGGACTTCTGGCAAGCGGTCGTGCCCTGGGTCGGCAGGCAGGCTTTCCAACAGAACATCACCGTCTTCACCAATGGCAGCGGAGACACGACGTACAACTATCTCGAGATCCTCTGCTTCGCGATCGTCGCCGTCATGGCGGCGTTGGTCTGGACGCTCCTCGACCGGCGGCGGGCCAACTACGCGCGGCTGTATGAATGGCTCAGGATCTACGTCCGTTTCGGGCTCGCCATGGTGATGATCCTGTACGGCCTGCTGAAGATCGTTCCGGGCGGCCAGTTCGGCCCGCCCTCGCTCGACCGCCTGCTGCAGCCCTTCGGCGATGCCTCACCGATGGGGCTCCTCTGGACGTTCATGGGCGCCTCCACGAGCTACACCCTGTTTGCCGGGGTGACCGAGACGCTCGGCGGGCTGCTCCTCACCATGCGCCGCACCCTGCTGCTGGGAGCGCTGGTGAGCGCGGGGGCGATGGCCAACGTGGTCCTTCTCAACTTCAGCTACGACGTGCCGGTGAAAATCTTTTCGTTCCACCTGCTGGCGATGGCGCTTTTCCTGATCCTTCCCGACCTGCGGCGGCTCGCCAACCTGTTCGTGCTCAACCGTCCGGTGGAGCCCGCCGAAGATCGCCCTCTGTTCGCGAGAAGAGGGCTCCACCGCGGCGCGCTGGTCTTCCGCACGCTCTTCGTCGTGGGCTTCGCCGCCCTGATCGTCGACACGACGTACGACGGTTACAAGACCTATGGGGACCCGGCGAGAAAATCGCCGTTCTACGGCATCTGGAACGTCGACGAGCTCGTCGACGACGGGCAGGCCCGGCCGCCGCTGACGACGGACGGAGCCCGGTGGCGCCGGTGGGTCTTCGACTACCCCCGGAGTGTCGCGATTCAACAGATGAGCGACTCCCGCGAACGCTACTCTCTGAGGCTGGACGCCGCCAAACGGACGTTCGCCCTGACCCGGCGTGATGATCCGGCCTGGAAATCGACCCTCACGTACCAGCGACCCGAGCAAGGGCGCCTCCTGCTGGAAGGGACGTTCGACGGCAAGAAGGTCCGGGCGGTGCTGAACCGGGCCGACATTCCCAAGTTCCGGCTGATGACCCGGGGTTTCCACTGGATCAACGAGTACCCTTTCAACCGCTAGGAACGAGGAGCGGCCTGATCCGCGGCGCCAGCGCTTTTCCCACCGCTTCGTGGCCGGCGGCGTTCCAGTGGGTGTCGCGCGGGTAGCGCAGGCGCGGCCAGCGCGCGCCGGGGAGGAGGTCGTCGGCGGCCACCCAGGGGATGCCGAGCTCCCTGAGGCGTTTTTCGAGGAGCTGGCGGTCGCGGCGGAATTCTTCTCCCCGATCGTCGATCAGCACCGCCAGGAAGCGGGCGCCGGAGCGGTTGGCGAGCTGCCGGGCCGCCTGGAGATTGCGGACGGTGGGTTCGAAGTCCGCGAGGTCCGGGGTCTCCTTCTGCCGGGACCGGACCACGCCGCGAGCGGCTCCCGCCAGGGCGGGGATCGCCAGCCGCATCAGGTTCGAGTAGCGCTCGGCGTAGGCGGTCGCGGTGCCGAGGACGGGGAGGCGGGTCTCCCGCAGATAGAGATTGCCGTCCAGCAGGACGAGGCGGTCGGCATACCCCCGGCCCACGATGTACCCCTCCTTGTAGACGAAGGGGGAGGCGCAGCGCTGCCGGTCCCAGAGCGGGGAGAGGGTCATCACCACCACCTCGGGGCGGAGAGCGGGCAGGTAGCGGCGCAGGTGGCCGAGCATCTGCGCGCTGCTGTAGCCCGGCACGCCGGCGTTGTTGACGCGTACCCCGAGCGTCCGCTCGAGCACCGCCGAGTAGGTCTGAGCGTCCGTCACCCCTTCGCCGAAAGTCATCGAGTCGCCGACGGTCAGCACGCTGGGGTAGGGCGGAGCGGTGTGCGGCTGGACGCGCAATCCCTGCCCATCAATGGCGACCGGCACGTCGAACTCCCCGCCGAGCGCGACCTCTCTACCGTGGAACCCGGGGCGGAGTGTGTAGACGCTTACCGGGTCGGACTGAAAGAGAAAGCGCGGGTGATTGCCGCCGGCGAACCAGGAAGACCCGCGGCCCATCGCGCCGACGCCGAGCAGGCGCATGGCGCCCTCGGCGAGGAGGAGCGTGATCAGGATCGAGACGGCGGAGAGGGCCAGTTTCTTGCGCATGGGTCAGGGGGTCCGGGCCAATGGCTGGAGCTGGAAGGCGAAGCCCGCCGGCGCGTCCAGGCGGAGCTGGTAGAGGTAGACCGGATTCTCGTCCTCGCTCCACCACATCCGGTGGACGGCGCGGGGGCCCTGGAGCCGGAGCAGGAGGACGGAGCCGCCGCGTGGCCGGAGGCGGCTGGCGCTCACCTCGGCGCCGGAGATGGCGATCCTCGGCGGCGCTGGAGGATCGACGATCATCCGCAGGCCGGGGAGGGGGTGGGAGCTGCCGACCAGGAGCTCGCCGCTGCCGGCGGGGCCGAGCCGGAGGAGCGCGCCGTTCGCCTCGGGACGGAGGCTGGTCGAGAGCGGCTTGATCCAGAGGCCGTTGTGGGTGAGGTCCTCGCCGCCGGAGGGCTTCAGGTGCGACTGGGTGGTCTCGAAGGGGAGCAGGCGACGGGCGGCGCTGGTGACGTAGCGGTAGCCGTTGCTCTCGTCGAGGAGGAAGGCGCGCGGCTCGCGCCAGAGGGCGAGCAGGAAGGGCGCGGCGAGCGCCGCCGCCAGCAGCCCCCACCAGGCGCGGGCGGGCCGGCCAGCGGCGAACCAGAAGGCGGGGTAGACCGGCAGGAAGTAGCGGTTGGCGATCGCGCCGCCGCCGCCGTAGAAGTTGAAGGGCCGGGTGAGGAGGAAACACGCCATGGCCGCGAGTGCCGCGAGGATCAGCGCGCCCCGCCCCTCGCCCCGGCGGAAGGCGGCGAGCCCGAGCAGGAACGGCAGGAAGTAGGGGAGGATCCCCACGTCCCGCCCGGTTAGGAAATAGAGCGCGTTCCACGCCGTCAGCCGGGTTCCGACCATGTCCGACGGCAGCCAGGAGCGATTGCCGCGCCCGGCGCCCCGCTCCTGCCAGCTCCCCGGGGGGAGATCAACCTCGGGGAAGCCGGACTTGGCGTCGAAGCTCTGGCGCTCGCCGGAGTAGGGGGTCCAGGAGTCCGTCTCGGCCAGGTGGGTGAGGCCGGAGCCGAGCACGGCGACGATCGTTCCAGCCGCCAGGGCGGCGATCCCCAGGTTCCGCCGCAATGCCGGCACCGCCAGCGCGGCGGGCACGAGCAGGGTTCCGTAGAAGGGACGGGCGGCGAGGACCAAGCCGAGGAGAAGGCCAGCGGCGGCCCAGCGCAGAGCCGTCCGGCCGGTAGACTCCTCGACGCCGCCATAGGCGAGGGCGAGGGCGATCGCCGCGAGGCTCATCAGGAAGAGATCGGCGTGGGCCCAGAAGACGTAGGCGAAGGCGACCGAGCCGAAGATCCAGACCGCCACCCAGAGCGGGGCGGCGGGGCCGAGGCGCCGCTCGAGGGTACGCGCGGCGAGGACGGCGGCGAGAGCCAGGAGCAGAACGTTGGCGATCGCGGCGCCTCGTGTGGGGGAGAGGCGCAGGAAGGGAGCGATCCAGAGCGCATAGGAGGCGGGCTTGGCGTAGACAAGCGTGCGGCCGCCGTCGCCGCTCTGCAGGATCAGCCCGTCGGGTTTCGTCCTCCACTGCTCGACGAAGCGGTCGTAATCCCGCCGCGAGTAGCGGAGGTCGAAGTCCCAGGCCAGACTCTGGGCCTGCATGAGGTACGTGGCCTCGTCGCCGACCTGCCCCGGCCAGCTCCGCCGGTCGAAGGTCAGCGCCCCGGCCAGCGTCGCCGCCAGCAGCAGGCCGAGCACGGCCCAGCTTCCGAAGCGCTGCATGGGCGGGGATTATAGGCGGAGATTATAGAGGTGATCATAGGGCTGCCTGTTACAATGCGGCCCGATGACCAGCCAGCCGATCCCGATCCGTCCTCCCGTGGAGACGTCGCCCGAGCCGAGCGAGCTCGACGTCACGGTGATCGTCCCGGTGCGCGACGAGGCGGATTCGGTGGGGGAGCTGGCCGCCCGGGTGGCCGCGGTCCTCGAGCGGCTGGGCAAGAGCTTCGAGATCGTCTTCGTCGACGACGGCTCGGGCGACGGCACGCCCAAGCGGGTCCGCGAGGCCCGGACGCGCGACCCCAGGGTCAAGCTGGTCCGGCTGCGGCGCAACTTCGGCAAGGCCGCGGCCCTCTCCGCCGGTTTCGACCACTCGCTCGGCCGCGTCATCATCACCATGGACGGCGACCTGCAGGACGATCCGGACGAGATCCCCCGCTTCCTGGCCACTCTGGAGGAGAAGGATCTCGATCTCGTCTCCGGCTGGAAGCGGCGGCGGCACGATCCGATGAGCAAGACCCTCCCGTCGCGCCTGTTCAACTGGGTGACGCGGGCGCTGGCGCAGGTCGATCTCCACGATTTCAACTGCGGCTTCAAGGCCTACCGCCGGGAGGTGCTGGCGGAGATCTCGGTCTATGGCGAGCTCCACCGCTACATCCCGGTGCTGGCGAGCCGGCGGGGGTTCGCGGTCGGCGAGATCGAGGTCACCCACCACCCGCGGCGGCACGGCATCAGCAAATACGGTTGGGACCGCTTCTACAAGGGGCTCCTCGACCTGATCACGGTGCTCTTCATCACCCGCTACACGCGGCGGCCGCTCCATCTCTTCGGCGCCGTCGGGCTGCTGTTCCTGGTGGGCGGATTCGGCATCTGCTCCTATCTCGCCATCCTCTGGTTCGGCGGCGGGCATCTCGGCAACCGGCCGCTGCTCCAGCTCGGCATCCTGCTGATGGTGCTCGGTATCCAGGTGCTGACCACCGGCCTGATCGGCGAGATGATCACCTTCAAGAACTTCCGCCGCCGCGACAGCTATTCGATCAAGGAATGGCTGGAGTGAGGGGCGAGAGCCCCCTCCAACTTCTCTTCCTCACCCAGACCTACCCCCGTTTCGAGGGGGACACGGCCGGCCCGTTCATCCGCGACCTCGCCCGCGGGCTGGTCCGCGGCGGCGACCGGGTGACCGTGCTGACGCCGCACGCCGAAGGGGTGGCCGCCGCCTGGGACGACGGCGGCGTGGAGGTCGTCTCCTTCCGTTACGCCCCGGAGCGCCGCGAGGTGCTGGGCTACGGCCGCAGCCTGGAGGCGGACGAGCGGGTGAAGGGGGCGGCGGCGCTCGCCGCGCCGCTCTATGCCCTCGCCGCGCGCCGGGCGGTCCGCCGGCAGCTCGGGCGGCGGCGGTTCGATCTCGTCCACGCCCACTGGATCGTCCCCAATGGGATCGTGGCCGCGGCGGCGGGGCCGCTGGCAAGGGAGAAGCGGACGCCGCTCGCCATCGGGCTCCATGGCAGCGACGTGTTCCTGGCGGAGAAGGCGGGGGTGCGGACGTTCGCCCGCTGGGCGCTGTCGCGAGCCCGCCTGCTGACCGGCTGCTCGCCCGAGCTGGTGGACCGCGTGCGCGCGCTGGGATTCCCGGCCGAGCGTTCGCGGGTGATCCCCTACGGAGTGGACGTCGCGGCCTTCTCTCCCGCGCCGGAACGGCGGCCCCTCTGGCGCCGGCGGCTGGGGGTTCCGAACGGCGCGCCGCTCCTCCTCGGCGTCGGCCGGATGGCGACCAAGAAGGGGTTCCAGGTGCTGATCGAGGTCCTGCCGGCGCTGCTCGCGGAGTTTCCGGAGCTGCGGGTGGTACTCGCCGGCGGCGGCGATCTGCTCGAACCGTTCCGCGAGGCGGTCCGGCCCTGGGAGGGACGGGTCCATCTGCCGGGGCCGGTGCTGCGCGACACCCTGCCGGACCTCTACCGGGCGGCGGACCTCTTCGTGCTGCCGGCCGTGCACGACGGCAAGGGGAACGTGGACGGCCTGCCGAACGTCATCCTGGAAGCGATGGCGAGCGGCCTGCCGGTGGTGGCCTCGGGGATCTCGGGGATCCCGCTGGCGGTGGAGGACGGCCGGACCGGCCTGCTGGTTCCGGAGCGCGATCCCGCGGCCCTGCTGGGCGCCCTGCGGCGGCTGCTCGCGGACCCCGCGGCGGCCCGGTCGATGGGGGAGCGGGGGCGGCGCAAGGCCGAGGCGGAGCTGACCTGGGACGCGGTCGCGGCGCGCTACCGGGAGGGCTACCTGACGGCGCTGGGATCTCCCTTGCTCGTGCCGGTTTGATCTCCTATACTTCAGGGACTCCTTCAGCCCATCCGGCTGCTGAGGCAAGTCCCTTTCCCGAGCCCATGGCCATCAAGAAACCCCACCCCGGTGTCACCAAGGCCGATCTCGTCGACGTGGTCTACGACCGTCACGGCGGTCTGACCAAGGACGAGGCGGCGGAGATCGTCGACACCATCTTCCGGACCGTGAAGGTTTCGCTGGCGGATGGCCGGCCGGTCCGGATCAAGAACTTCGGCACCTTCGAGGTTACTCGCCGGCCGGGTCGGATGGGGGTCAACCCGGTGAGCGGCGAGCGGATGTTCATTCGGCCGCACAAGGGCTTGAGCTTCAAGCCGGCGCGGCGCCTGCGCGACGAGATGCATCCCGACACTCTTTCCCACAAGCTCCCCAGTAAGCCCGAGTGACCCGGATGGCGTCGAAGGCCCGGGTCCAGAAGCGGCTTTACTACAAGATCGGGGAGGCCTGCAAAGCCCTCGGTATCCAGCCCTACGTGCTGCGCTACTGGGAGACCGAGTTCCCGGCGCTCACCCCCAGCAAGAGCCGGTCCGGCCAGCGCGTCTACAGCGAGAAAGAGCTGGAGATCATCCGGCGGATCAAGGAGCTCCTCTACGAAGAGGGGTACACGATCGCCGGGGCGAAGAAGAAGCTCGAGGGGGAGATAGCATCCGGCGCCCTGGGAGAGCCGGAGGGGGAAGGAGCGGAATCCGAGGAAGAGGCCGCCGCGGCGCCCCCGGCGCAGGCGACGCTGCCGGTGATCGCCCCGGAGCCCGTTCCTGAGCCTCCTGTCCCTGGGCCCCCGGCGGCTGCCGAGCTTGACACGGATGCCGCCGAACGGGTACAACGTCTCCTCTCGGGGATCGAAGAGACCCTCCAGGAGGCACGTGAGATTCTCACCCTCCTCGGGCCGAAATCGCCTTGAGACACCGCTTTTCCGGTCGGGACGTAGCGCAGTCTGGTAGCGTACCTGAATGGGGTTCAGGGGGTCCCGGGTTCAAATCCCGGCGTCCCGACCAATTTCCCTCCTCCTTTCCCTCCTGGCCGTTCCCGTCTTTCTCGCAGGCGATCTCAGCTATACTTTATGTGAAATAGGCATAGCGAGGAGTCTGAATCCAGAGATCGACGGTTCCGGGAGGCGCGCGATTGAAGGAGCAAGTTCCAGGCACGAGAGTTACCAACCTGGCCGGGGTAGGGGTCACGCAGTTGCTCCAGAAGTGGAGCGCCGGCGATCAGGAGGCGGCGACGCGGGTCCTGCCCCTGATCTATGACGAGTTGCGCCGCATCGCCTCGCAACAGCTCCGCCGCGAGCGCGGCGACCACACGCTCCAGGCGACCGCGATCGTCCACGAGGCCTATATGCGCCTCGACGGGCAGGAGGGCTTCTACTGGCCCAGCCGCGAGCATTTCTTCGCCTTCGCCGCCCACCTGATCCGGCGCATCCTGGTGGACTACGCCCGCCACCAGAACCGGCAGAAGCGGGGTGGGAAGGCGGAGAAGGTGACGCTGGCCGAGATCGCCGACCTGGCATCCGTGAAGAGCGCCGATCTGCTGGCGGTGGACGAGGCGCTGCAGAGCCTGGAGGCGATCGATCCGCGCAAGGCCGCGGTGGTGGAGCTCCGGTTCTTCGGCGGTCTGACTCTCGAGGAGACCGCCACGCAGCTCGGCATCTCGCCCGAGACGGTCGGCCGCGAATGGCGGCGGGCCAAGGCGTGGCTCTACAAGGAGCTGCAGCCGGGGACGGAGGCTTGATCCAGCCGGACCGCTGGCGGCAGATCGATACCCTCTTCGCCGAGGCCCTGGAACGGCCGGCTGGAGAGCGGGAGGCCTTTCTCGCGGCGGCATGCCAGGGGGACGCCGAGCTGCTGCGGGCGGTCGAGGAGCTCCTCGCCGCGGATGAGGAGAGCGCCAGCGCCACATTCCTCGAACGCCCGGCGGGCGAGCTGCTGGGTTTCGTGCCGGAGCTGGAGGGGCGCCTCGGCCCCTACCGGCTGCTGCGCCGGCTGGGCGACGGCGGGATGGGCACTGTCTATCTCGCCCGCCGCGAGGACGAGCACTACGAGCGGGACGTCGCGGTCAAGGTCATCCGCTCAGGGCTGCAGAGCCCCGAGGCGCTCCATCGCTTCTTTGCCGAACGGCAGATCCTGGCCCGCCTCGAGCACCCCAACATCGCCCGCCTCTACGACGGCGGCAGCACGGAGGACGGCCGCCCCTATCTGGTCATGGAGCTCGTCGAGGGGGTGCCCGTCGACGAGTACTGCGACGCCCATCAGCTCTCGATCGACCAGCGGCTCGATCTCTTCCGCCAGATCTGCGCCGCCGTCCAGTACGCCCATCAGAACCTGCTGGTTCATCGCGATCTGAAGCCGGCCAACATCCTGGTCACCGCCGCGGGGGAGCCGAAGCTGCTCGACTTCGGCATCGCCAAGCGGCTGGAGCCCGGCGCCTCGACGGTCCCCAATATGACGCGGACCGGGCTGCGGATGATGACTCCGGTCTACGCCAGCCCGGAGCAGGTCCGGGGGGAGGCGATCGCCACCACCAGCGACGTCTACGCGCTGGGCGTCCTGCTCTACGAGCTGCTCGCTGGCCGCAGCCCCTACCGGGTGGTGAACGGCCTGCCGCACGAGATCGAGCGCGCGATCTGCGAGCAGGAGCCGGAGCGGCCGAGCGTCGCCCTGTTCCGCGCCGTCGCCGGCGCGCTTTCGCCCGAGGCGATAGCCCAGGCTCGTGGAATGCGGCCACACGCCTTGCAACGGCGGTTGCGGGGGGACCTCGACAACATCGTACTGATGGCGCTGCGCAAGGATCCCGGGCGGCGGTACGGCTCGGCGGCGCAACTCGCCCGGGACCTCGATAGCCATCTCCAGAGCCTGCCGGTGATGGCGCGGCCGGATACGCTGCCATACCGCGCCCGCAAATTCGTGCGGCGCCATCGCGCGGGCGTGGCCGCCGCCGCGGTGGTGGTCCTGCTCGTCGCGGGGTTCATCGGCAGCCTGATCGTGCAGGGGCGGCGGATCGCCCGGGAGCGCGACAAGGCCCGCTACTCCCTGACCTTCCTGCTGGACACCTTCAAGGATGCCGATCCCTATCACACCAAGGGGGAGCGCTTGACGGCGGACGAGATCATGACCCGCGGGGCCGAGCGGGTCTCGCGGGATCTCTCGCGACAGCCCGACATCCAGGCGGCGCTGATGGATGCCATTGGCGAGGTCGAGCGGGGCCTTGGCCGCTACGACCGCGCCGAGCCGCTGCTCGAGCGGGGCCTCGAGCTCCGTAGCGCGACCTTCGGGCCATCGTCCATGGAGGTCGCGGACAGCCTGGAGCATCTGGGCCGGCTCAAGCAGGACCGTTCCGCTTACGCCGACTCCGAGGAGCTGCTCCGCCGCGCCCTGGCGATTAAACGGAGCCGGTTGGGCGACCGCCGCCTGGAGACCGCGAAGGCGCTGAATCAACTGGGCGATCTCCTGGTGACGAAAGGGGAATCCACCGAAGCCGAGAAGCTGCACCGGGAGGCCCTCTCCATCGCGATGCGGGTCGAGGGAGCGATCGGGCCGACCGTGGCCGAGAGTCTGCTCCTGCTCGCCAAATCGAAGAAGGGTCTGGGAAATTACGCCGCCGCCGAGAGGATTGCCCGGCAGGGGCTGATCGTCGAGCGCAAGGTTCTGGATCCCCAGGATCCGGGCCTCTATCGCTTTCAGACGAACGTCGGAGAGGTCCTGATCGAGGCGGGCAAGTTCAAGGAGGCGGAGAACCTGCTGCGAGCTTCCCTGCGGGCGCAGCGGCGGATTCTTGGCCAGGAGCACCCCGACCTGGCCATGACGCTGGCGCATCTGGCCACCGCGCTCTACCGTCAGGGGCGCTGGGCAGAGTCGGAGGCGATCCATCGCGAGGCGTTGGTAGCCGCGGCTGACCTGCCGAAATGACCTGCTGATAGGCTACGCGCCATGAGCACGGAATCGCGCGGCGTCGCCGTGGTGAGCGGTGGAGGCTCCGGTCTGGGGCGGGAGATCGCCCTGGAGCTGGCTCGGCGGGGGTACGCCCTGGCGCTGCTGGGCCGGCGGCTGGCGCCCCTGGAGGAAACTCTCGACCTCGCGGGACGGCGAGCGGACGGGCTCATCCTCCCCTGCGACGTGCGCGACGAGGTGGCGCTGGAGCGCTGCGCCGAGGAGATCGGAGCGCGCTGGGGCGCGGCCGACGTGGTAGTGCCGGCCGCCGGAGCGACCATCATCGCGCCGGTGGAGGAGACCAAGCCGGACGACTTCGCGGCGATCGTCGACACCAACCTGACCGGCGTCTTCCTGCTCCTCCGCGCCCTGCTGCCGGCGATGAAGGAGCGCGGCCGGGGGTGGATCTTCCCAATCCTCTCGGTCGCCGCCCGGCGGGGGTTCGCCGGCTGGTCGGCCTACTGCGCCAGCAAGTGGGGGCTGGCCGGCCTGGTGGCGGCGCTGCGCGAGGAACTGGCGGGGAGCGGCGTGCGGATCAGCGCGCTCTACCCGGGAGCGACCGACACGCCGATCTGGGACCGCCTCCCCGGCGAGTGGAACCGCGCGGCCATGGTGCCCCCCCGCGAGGTGGCACGGGCCCTGGGCTACATCCTCGACGCCGATCCCGCGACCCTGGTCGAGGAGGTCCACCTGGGGCCGGCCGGGGGCGCCCTGTGAGCTGGCTGCTGCCGCTCACTCTCTTTCTCCCTCTCATGGCCTATGTGCCCGGCGGGCAGTGGGCCCTGCCGCTGATCGCGCCGCTGACCCTCTGGCCGGCCTTCCGCGAGCGGGTGCGGACGCGGGACTACCTCGGCGCCTGGACGTTCGGCATGATCTGGGCCTGTGCCCTGAGCGCCGGCGTGATCCTGCTGACGCTCTGGGCGCCGGAGGCGGCCCGCGGCGGCATCCTCCACGGCGAGGACTACCGCCGGGAGATGTTCGGCTGGATCTCGACCGGGGTGGCGCCGGAGAACGATCCGCGCGTCTTCATTCCGCAGCATCTCCTGCACTTCGGCGTCTTCGTCCTGCTGACCTGGGCGAGCGGCGGCTACCTCGGCCTCGCCCTCGGGGCGTTCCTGGTGGCCTACATGAGCTACTTCGTGGGAAGCTATGCGGCGGCGAGCGGCCATCCGCTGCTGGGGTCGTTCGCCGCCTGGGTGCCCTGGTCGGTGGTGCGGGTGTGCGCCTTCGTGCTGCTCGGGGCGCTGTTCTCGCGGCCCCTGCCGGCGCGCCGGGCCTGGCCGTTCGAACGCTGGGAGCTGCGCCTGATGGCGCTCGCCCTGGCGGGGATCGTGATCGACCTGCTGGTCAAGTCGCTCTTCGCGCCCAGCTACGGGATCTTCCTGCGGCAGATGGCGGGGGGGACCGGCCTCGCCGGTCTCTAGCCGGTCTCTAGCCGGTTCCTGGATTGACTCCCGCGGCGGCCCCTTCCTATACTGCCCGCGCTTCCGAAAGGCACTATTTTGAGTGAAATCCAAGAGACAAGAGGGGCTCTGAGCGGCGCCGGCCGGCGGTTCGGCATCGTCGCGTCGCGCTTCAACTCGCGCATCGGCGACCTGCTGGTCGCCGGCGCCGTCGACTGCCTGCGCCGGCACGGGGTCGAGCCGGGGGAGATCCATCTCGTGTCGGTTCCGGGCGCCTGGGAGATCCCGCCGGCGCTCGAGGAGCTGGCGGTGGCCGGCAAGGTCGACGGCCTGGTCGCGATCGGCGTGGTGATCCGGGGGGAGACGCCCCATTTCGACTACATCTGCAGCCAGGCGAGCCGCGGCATCGCGGCGGTGGCCGAGCGCCACCGGGTGCCGGTGGGCTTCGGCCTGCTGACCTGCGACAGCTCGGAGCAGGCGGCCGAGCGGGCCGGCGGCAAGGCGGGCAACAAGGGTTGGGAGGCGGCGCTCGCCGCCCTCGAGATGGCGGATCTCTTCGCGCGGCTCCGCGGCGGCTCCGGACGCTAGCGGATCGTCCCTGCGGCGGCTATGATTCGGACGGCCGTTCCCGGTCGCGGGAGCGGCCATTGTTTTCAATCGACTTCGATGACGTTTTCGACTGGGCTCTTTGAGGCGAGGTACATGACGGCAGGAAAGCGGCGAATGGCGCGGGAGATGGCGGTCCAGATGCTGTATCAGAACGATCTGGGAGGGAGCTCGCTGCCAAACATCTTCAACTCGTTCGATCTCTCGGAATATCTGGCGCGCGAGGCGGCTTCCCAGGACAAGAAGCGGGGGCTGCCCACGCCCGACGAGCGGGAAGAGCACACCCGGCGCAAGCAGCGGGTGCAGGAGGCGTTCGAATACGCCCAGTTGCTGGTCCGCGGCGCGGTCGACAACCGCGAGCGGATCGACGAGCTCATCCGCGGCCAGGCCGACAACTGGCGGCTGGAGCGGATGCCCCCGGTGGACCGCAACATCCTGCGCCTCGCCGTCTATGAGATGCTCGAGGAGCGGGATACCCCCAAGCTGGTGGTGCTCGACGAAGCCATCGAGCTCGCCAAGAAGTTCGGCTCCGAGCAGTCGGGCCGTTTCGTCAACGGCCTGCTGGACGGCCTGCTGAAGCAGCACACCTTTCCGGGCAGCCTGACGTAAGAGAACACAGAAAGAGCCGAGGGATGAGCACGCCATACGACCACAAGGCCGTCGAGGCCAAATGGCAGGACCGCTGGGAAAAGACACGGGCGGCCGAGGTGGACCTGCGCCAGGCCGGCGACAGCCATTCCCAAGACAAGTACTACATGCTGATGATGTTCCCCTATCCGTCGGGGGACCGCCTCCACGTCGGGCACGGGCGCAACTACATCCTGGGCGACTCCCTCTACCGCTACTTGCGGATGAACGGCAAGCGGGCGCTCAACCCGATGGGCTGGGACGCCTTCGGCCTGCCGGCCGAGAACGCCGCCATCCAGCGCGGCATCCATCCGAACGACTGGACGCTGGCCAACATCAAGGTGATGAAGGAGCAGTTCCGGCGCTGGGGGATCCTCTACGACTGGTCCAAGGAGATCGCCTCCTGCTTCCCGGACTACTACCGCTGGAACCAGTGGCTGTTCCTGCGCATGCTGGAGAAGGGGATCGCCTACAAGAAGATGGCGCCGGTCAACTGGTGCTCGAGCTGCCAGACCGTGCTCGCCAACGAGCAGGTGGTGGACGGCGCCTGCGAGCGCTGCGGCACGCCGGTCGTCCAGCGCGACCTCGAGCAATGGTTCTTCCGCATCACCGACTTCGCCGACCGCCTGCTCGCCGGGCTCGACGGCCTGGAGGGGTGGCCCGAGAAGGTCAAGGTGATGCAGCGCAACTGGATCGGCCGCTCCGAGGGTGGGGAGGTCGACTTCCGGCTGCCCGCCATGGAGGAGACGCTGACCGTCTTCACCACCCGTCCGGACACCATCCACGGCGCCACCTTCCTGGTGCTGGCGCCCGAGCATCCGTTCGCCGCGCGGCTGATCGCCGGGCACCCCGACCGCGCCGGGATCGAGGCCTGGATCGAGACGGTGCGCAACACTCCGCGCATCCAGCGCTCGGCCGAGGAGAATCCCAAGGAGGGGCGCGACACCGGCGCGATGGCGGTCAACCCGGCGACGGGGGAGGAGATCCCCGTCTGGCTCGCCAACTACGTGCTGCCCGAGTACGGCACCGGCGCCATCATGGCGGTGCCGGCCCACGACGCGCGCGACCTCGCCTTCGCCCGCCAGGAAGGATTGCCGGTACGCCTTGTCTACCATCCTGAGGGGGAAGCGATCGACCCGGCGAGCCTGGCCGAGCCCATCCTGCACGAGGGGGTGATCCGCAATGCTCCGCCGTTCGACGGCCTGGCGGACGGCGAGGAGACGATCGGCAAGTTCATCGACTGGATGGCGGCGCAGGGGTTCGGCCGCCGCAAGGTGGTCTACCGGCTGCGCGACTGGCTGATCTCGCGCCAGCGCTACTGGGGGACCCCGATCCCGGTCGTCTACTGCGAGCAGGACGGCATGGTGCCGCTGCCGGACGATCAGCTCCCGGTCGAGCTCCCCTATGACGTCGAGTTCACCGGCCGCGAGGGGAACCCGCTGTCGCGCTCGAAGTCGTTCGTCGAGACCCGGTGCCCGAAGTGCGGCGGCCCCGCCCGGCGCGAGACCGACACCATGGACACCTTCGTCGACAGCTCCTGGTACTACCTGCGCTACCTCTCGCCGCGCGACGCGACGCGGATGTTCGATCCCGAGATCGCCAACCGCTGGATGCCGGTCGACCAGTACATCGGCGGCATCGAGCACGCGATCCTCCACCTGCTCTACGCGCGGTTCATCTGCAAGGTGCTGCACGACTTCGGGATGGTGGGGATCGAGGAGCCGTTCCAGAACCTGTTCAACCAGGGGATGATCACCCGCTTCTCGGACAAGTCCGGGCGGGTGGAGAAGATGTCGAAGTCGCGCGGCAACACGGTCTCGCCGGACGAGCTGATCGACGAGATGGGGGCCGACACCGAGCGGGTCTACACGCTTTTCATCGGTCCGCCGGAGAAGGAAGCCGAGTGGAGCAACGAGGCGGTATCGGGCGCCTACCGGTTCCTCTCGCGGGTCTGGCGGATGCAGGAGCGGCTGCCCGAGGCCCCGCCCACGGCGCCGTCCGACGTCGAGCTCGAGCGCGACCGCCACGCCACCATTCAGCGGGTGACGCAGAGCTTCGAGCGCTTCTCTTTCAACACCGCCGTGGCGTCGCTGATGGAGCTGTCGAACAGCCTGTCGCGGGCGCTGGAGGAGAAGACCGCTTCGCGGCTGTGCTGCGAGGCGGCGTTCGACACTTTGGTGCAGCTCCTGCACCCCCTGGCGCCTCACATCACCGAGGAGCTCTGGGAGCGCCGCGGGTACACAGGTAGCCTGCTCGACACCTCCTGGCCGCGGTACGATGAGGCGAAGCTCCACCGCGACCGCATTTCCCTGGTCGTCCAGGTCGACGGCAAGCTGCGCGACCGGGTGGAGGTGGATGCCACCGCCGGCGAGCAAGAGGTGCGCGCCATAGTTCTCGCCAGCCCGAAGGTGCAGGAGCACCTGGCGGGGCGGGAGGTGGCCAAGGCCGTCCTGGTTCCGGGGCGGCTGATGAACCTGGTGACGAGGAAGACCGCATGAAAGTAATTTGGATGAAAAAAGCGTTGCTATCCGGGTCGCTCGCGGCCCTGCTGCTCGCCCTCTCCGGCTGCGGCTACGCCCTGGTAGGGCGCAGCAGCAACGTGCCGGCGGACGTCAAGGCGGTCTATCTCCAGCCGCTGGTCAACCAGACCCAGCGCCAGCAGGTGGAGCAGTCGCTCACCCAGGCGATCGCCACCGAGTTGGTGACCCGCCAGCGCTTCTCGATCGTGGCCAGCGAAGCGCAGGCCAACGCCGAGATCGTCGGCGCGGTGACCGGCTTCGCGGTGACTCCGGTCACCTTCGACGCCACCGGCCGCGCCAACGAGTACGAGATCGCGATCACCGCCCAGATCACCTTCAAGCGGGTGGGGACGGAGGGGAAGGTGATCTGGAAGAGCGACCGCTACACCTTCCGCGAGAACTATCCTCTCGACCCCACCGCCGCCGATTTTTTCGACCGTGAGAACGAGACGATCGACCGCGCCTCGAAGCGCTTCGCCGAGACGCTGGTGACGGACCTGCTCGAAGGTTTCTAGGAGTTGCCCTGAAAGCTCAAAGCCCCGAAGGGGCGACACTCAACGTTGGGTGTCGCCCCTTCGGGGCTTTTTCATGAACGACCGCCCTACTTGCCGAGGGCGGCGACTTTCAGGGCCAGGCGGGACTTGTAGCGCGAGGCGGTGTTCGAGTGGATGACCTTCTTCTGGGCCGTCTTGTCGATGATGCCCAGCGTCTCCGGCAGGAGCGCCTGCGCGCGGGTGGCATCGCCGCTCGCGACGGCGGTGCGGAGCTTCTTGATCGCGGTGCGCAGGGTCGAACGGTGCGCGCGGTTGCGCTCCCGGGCCTGAACGTTCTGACGGATGCGCTTCTCAGCCGACTTGGTATTCGCCATATTTCCTTCGTCGCTCTCGCTTGGGTTTCGGTTGTCGGAGGGAAAGAGTTCCCGTGAAACACGAAGTCGCACCGAAGTGCGACAAAGCTTTATAGCATCTGCCTCCGGGCCTGTCAACTAACCGGTATTTAACCGGCGTCGACCCCGACCTCGCGCAGCCGCTGCCGCGCGAGGTTGGCCTCGTCGCTCGTGGGGTACTGGCGGATGACGTGCTGGAGCTGGACCACACCCTGCGGGCGCTGGCCGAGCTCGAGGAGCGAGTACCCCTTCTTGAGCAGGGCGCTCGGCACCTTGTCCCCCTTGGGATAGCGGTTCAGCACGACGTCGAACTGGTCGATCGCCTGCCGGAAGCGCCGCTGCCGGTAGTAGGACTCGGCGATCCAGTAGGCCGCGTTGTCGGAGAGGTCGGTGGCGGGGAAGTTCGCCAGGTACTCCTGGAACTCGCGCACCCCGAGGTCGAAGTTCCCCTTCAGGTAATCGTTGTAGGCCGCGTCGTAGAGGCTCTTGGGATCGATCCCGGCGCCGCCGCCGCCGCTTGGCACCGGCGGCTGTGCCGGCGGCGGGGACTGCGGTGGCGGGGCGCCGTCGTCAGCCGGCGCGGCCTGCGGGGCCGCGGGCTGGTTGCGGAAGCTCTTGAGCTCCTGGTTGGTCGTCGCGATCTGCTGCGAGAGCTGCGAGAGGCGGTAGTTGGTGTCCTCGAGCTTGGCCTGCAGAGCCTCGATCTGGCCGCCGAGGTCCTGCAGCTTGACCTGCATGTCGGCCTCGGTCCTGAGCAGGCCCTGCATCTGCTGGCCGACGTTGCTGCCGAGGGTTGCGACCTCCTGCTTGCTCGGGGCCTCCTGGGCCTGCTTCTGGAGCTGCAGCATCTGCCGCTGGATGTCGGAGAGCTGCGACTGTAGGCCCTCGATGTCCTGGGTCGAGACGCACCCCGTGGCGGCCAGCGCCGCCACGAGGCAAACGGCGAGGGGAAGAGCGCGGTGGTGCTTCATGACAGCCCGCTCAACCGACGTTCGAGCGCCCGGTGATGATCATGTGGACGCGGCGGTTCTGCGACCAGCAGCTCTCGACCTCCTCGGTGCAGACGGGGCGCTCCTTGCCGTAGGAGAGGGTGCGCATGCGGTCGGCGCCCACGCCAAGCGATCCCAGGTACTGCTTGACCGCGTTGGCGCGGCGCTCGCCGAGGGCCAGGTTGTACTCGTTGGTGCCCCGCGAGTCGGCGTGCCCCTCGAGGGTCATCGAGAACTGCGCCTGGCTCTTCAGCAGGTCGGCGTTGCGCGACAGCTTGTCCCGGGTGTCGTCGCTCAGGGTGGCCTCGTCGTAGTCGAAGTAGATGTCCGGGCTGAAGCCGCGCCGCTTGAGCTCGTCGTTGACCACCTGGAGATCCGCCGACTTCAGCAGATCCTCCGTCTGGTCGTTCACCTCGGGGGTCGCCGGCTGCTGCACGTCCTGAGCCGGCGGCGGGGTGCTGGGGGAGGCCGGCACGGTGGTGGTCTCCACGTTCAGGTCGGACGGCGGGGTGGCGGGCTTCTTCTTCGGGCATCCATACAGGAAGGTCAGAAGGGTCGCCATCACCATCCATATCATCCACTTTCGGTTCATGATCTCTCCTCGTTCAAAACGCTGGTCGGTACAGCTCGGAATACGTCGTCTCTCAACTCTATCAAACGTTTACCTCTCTGGCACGCTCCGCGACCAATCGGCGAGATCGTTGCTCCCCTCGGTCGTGAGCTGGCGGACGTTGCCGCCGTCGAGGTCCATGACGTAGATCTGCTTGCCGCCGCCGCGGCTGGAGGTGAAGGCGATCTTGCGGCCGTCCGGCGAAAAGGTCGGCGACTGGTTCTCGCCGGGGCCGGAGGTGAGCACCCGGCTCTCCAGGGTCACCACGTTGGTCACCGCGATCTGGAACTGCCCGTCGCGCCGGCTGGTGTAGGCGATCAGGTCCCCTTCCGGGTTCCAGGACGCGCCGTCGTTGTAGGTGCCGTCGTAGGTGATGCGCCGCTGGTTGGCCCCCTCGGAGTCCATCAGGTAGATGTGCGGATTGCCGGCCCGGCTGGAGGTGAAGGCGATCTCCCCTCCCTTGGGGCTCCAGGCCGGATTGGTCTCGATGGCGTTCGAGTTGGTCAGCCGGCGCAGGTTGCCGCCGCTGAGATCGGTGACGACGATCTCGACGTTGCCGTCGAAGGAGCGCGCGAACGCGACGCGGCCGCCGTCGGGCGCGAAGCTTGGGCTGGTGTTGAGCGAGCCGGAGGTGATGATCGGGCGCTTGCGGCCGCTCCCGAGGTCGGCGAGATAAAGGCCCGGCCCGCCGTTGAAGAAGGAGGTGTAGGCGATCGACCCGCCGTTCGGGCTCCACGCCGGGGACATCGAGGTCGAGCGGTGGCCGGTGATCTTGCGCGGGTTCTCCCCATCGTAGTCCATGACGTAGATCTCTTTGCTGCCGCCGCGGTCCGAGGTATAGGCGATCTCGGAGAGGGCGATCCCCTTCTTGCCGACCAGGAAGCGGATCACCTCGTCGGCGAAGGTATGGGCCATCCGCCGGCTGACCGAGAAGGGGCCGCTGTAGCGCTTGGCGAGCACCGCCTGGCCGCTGCCGAGGTCGAGCACCCGCCCCTCGAAGACCAGCTTTTCCCCTTCCACCCGCAGGTCGCCGAGCAGCAGCACCTCGTTGCCGGTCGAGCGGTAGGCCACGAGGTCCTTCTGCACGTCGCCGGTGAGCGAGAGCCCGGAGAGCGCGTCCGGCCCCTGAATCTCGAAGTAGCCCGAGACGTCGAGGTCGCGCCGCACCGTCTCTTCGAGCTCGCGGACCGCGCCGCCGGCGCCGGTGAGCTGTCCCAGGCTGCGGAAGGCGGGGAAGGCGAGCTTGATCTTGCGTGGCTGCGCGCCGCCGCGGTCGAGCGTGATCGTGACCTGCCCCGGCGGTTGCCCGGGCTGCAGCTCCTGCGGCGGTGGCGTCTGTTGGGCGGAGAGCACCAGCCCGGCGAGGAGCAGGCAGGAAAGAAGAACGGTCAGGATAGCGAATCTCGGTTTCATGTCACCTCAGCGGACGATCAGGTTGACTCCCAGGGAATCGTTGCGATACGCCCGCGGCAGGGGCGGGAAGGGGGACGCGTTCTGGACCGCGCGCAACGCCGCGAGATCGAAGGAATTGTAGCCCGAGGATTGGGCTACCTGGAGATCGGTGATGCTGCCGTCCCGCTGAATGCGGAAGGAGATTGTCGCCTTGACCTCGTTGCCGAGCGGCGGCCGCACCCATTTCGAGTCGATCGCCCCCAGGAGCTGGTCGATGTAGTAGCCGAACTTGAAGTCCGGGTTGTCCAGCCCGGCGATCTGCGAGCCGAACGAGGAGGTGCCGAGCGGGTTGGCGTCGGGCGCGCCGCGCCGGCCGGCCTCGCCGTTGTCGTCCCCCTTGGGCGTGGTGCCGGCGGGGTTGTTGCCGGTGCCGCCGCTCGCCGGCGGCTTGGGGACGGCCGGTTTCTTGCTGGCCGGCGCCGCCGGTCTGGGGAGCTCGCTGGTGTCGGCCGGCTTCGGCTTCTCGGGCTTCTTGACCGGCTTGTCGGGGAGCACCGGCACGTCCTCGCGGACCGGCTTCGGCTCGGGGGGCTCCGGCTTGGGTTCCGGCTTCGGCTTCGGCGGCTCGGGCGCCGGGGGCTCCGGCTCCTCTTCGGCCGGCTCCGGTTTGGGCGGCGCGGGCTTCTCGGCCTTGGGCCGGCTCGCCGGCTTGCGGACCCCCAGCGCCTGGGCGGGGACGATCTGCACCGGCACGAACGCCAGGGGTGGGGGAGGAGGGTTGAGGCGCGGCAGCAGCAGGACCAGCGCCACCACGGCCAGGTGGAGAACCGCGGCGGCGGCGAGGCTCATCGCCTCCGGCCGGCGACCCTCGCGCCGCGATCGCCGCTCGAGGATGCGGTCGACCGCCAGGCTCACGACGCGCGCCGTCCCCTTTCCGTCCGGCGATCCGTGACCATGCCCACGTGCACGATGCCCCCCTGGTGGAGAATGTCGAGCACCTCGATGACCTTGCCGTAGGGGACGTCGCGGTCCCCCTTGAGGAACACCGTATCGTCGCCGCGCGCGGAGATCTGGGCCTTGATGCGGGCGACCAGCTCGTCGCTCTCCACCGCCGACTCCCGCAGGTAGATGCGGCCGTTGCGGTCGATCGAGACCACCAGCGGGTCCTGCACCCGCAAAGGCAGGTTGGGGGCGTTCGCCTTCGGCAGGGCGACCTCGACCCCCTGGTGCAGCATGGGGGCGGCGATCATGAAGATGATCAGAAGCACCAGCATCACGTCCACCAGCGGGGTGACGTTGATGTCGGCGAGGACCGGTTCGTCGTCGCCGCCGCTGCCAAAATTGAATGCCATCGTCTTCCTACCTCTTAGACACCGCGACCCGGGGAAAAGACACCGGGCCTACGTGAAGTTCCGCTCCGCGAGGTTCAGGAACTCCAGGGAGAAGTCTTCCATGCGCATCCGCAGCCGGCGGGAGTACTGGGAGAAGTAGTTGTAGCTGATCAGGGCCGGGATGGCCGCGGCGAGGCCGGCCGCGGTGTTGATCAGCGCCTCGGCAATGCCCGGCGCCACCGCCACGATCGAGGTCGAGCCCTGGAGGCCGATGTCGTTGAAGGCCTGCATGATCCCCCACACCGTGCCAAAAAGGCCGATGAACGGCGTCGCGGAGGCGGTGGTGGCAAGGAAACCCAGCCAGCGAGTGACCCCCTGGAGCTCGCCGTTGACCGCCCGCGTCAGCGTCCGCTCCAGAGCGGGGACCGAGCTGATGCGGTAGGCCCGCTTCTCGCCGGGCCGCTCCGGGTCCGGGGCGTTCTTGATCTGGGCGTCGATCTCGGCATAACCGGCCTGGAAGATCCCCACCAGCGGCGAGGCGCTGAGCTTGCTGGACTGGGCGTTGACCTCGCTGAACCGCTGGCTGCGGTGGAAGGTCTCGAGGAACTTCTCGCTCTGGCGGTCGGCGCGGCGGAACTGCACCAGCTTGCCGAAGATGATCGCCCAGGAGCCGATCGAGAACAGCACGAGCAGGGCGAGGATGAACTTCGCCATCGGCCCCGCCTGCAGAAAGAAGCGGAACATGCCAGACCCCGCGGGACCGGCCTGGAAAAAGATCAGAGCCATTGAGAGCATGCGTCCCCTTTCACCCTTCTACGCGCTACGCGGCCGGAACGTACCATGTCACCTCGGCATGAGCAAAGGATGTGCCGGGCGCGAATTCGGAGCCGCGGCCGGACCCGCGGTTTGCAGCGCCGGACCCGTGGTCCGCGGAGTCGGACCCGTGAATTGGAAAGCCGGACCCGTGGGTCGGAGGGGCGGACCCGCGGTCCGGAGAGTCGGACCCGGGGGTCGGAGTCTTGGACCCGTGGTCCGGAGAAGTGGACCCGTGGGTCGGAGTGCTGGATCCATGGGTCGGAGAGTCGGACCCGCGGGTCGGGATCTTGAACCCACGGGTCGGAGTCCTCGGACCGTGGGTCGGAGAGTTGAAACCGCGGGTCGCCAAGCTCACTCGACCTCGGGGCCGACCGGGATCACGGGGGCCCCTCCGGGCGGCTCTTCCAGCGCCGGCGGGAGGATCACCTTGTGCTGGCGGAGGAAATCCGCGAGCGCGCGCGTCACCACCTCCAGGGCTTCGTCGACGGTATCCACCCAGACGGCGAGGTCGAGATCCGGCGGCGAGGCGAGTCCGCGTCCGATGATCTCGCGCTCGATCCAGCTCCGCAAGCCCCGCCACATCGGCCCCACGAAGATGAGCGTCCGGCCGCTCATCAGCCGCACCTGCAGGAGCTGCCAGACCATCATCGCCTCCAGGGTGGTGCCGATGCCGCCGTCCATCACGATGTAGGCGTGCGAGAGGCGGATGAACTGGTGGAGGCGGGAGAAGAACATCGAGTGCTGGGCCACCTCGTCGATGAAGGGATTGGGCTGCTCCTCCATGGGCAGGAGGATGGTGAGCCCGAAGGAGCGGGTCTTGTAGTGGTAGGCGCCGGCCCGGGCCCCCTCGTTGGCCGCCCGCATCAGGCCGGGGCCGCCGCCGGTGACGATGTCGCACCCCATGTAGGAGAGCTGGCGGGCGAGCTCGCGCACCTGGGCATAGGTCTCGTCCTCCGGCTGGATGCGGCTGGAGCCGAAGATCGCCACCCGGAAGTAGCGCCTCTCGACGGGAGCCTTGCGGTCGAGCCAGTGGATCATCCGGTAGAGGGAGAGGATCGCGCGGTCGAACCAGCGCAGGACGTAGGTGCGCCGCTTGCGCCGCCAGCGCTGTATGCGGGTCTCCCCGGTGACGGCGGGCTCGGGCGGGAAGATGCGGCGGGACGGCATGGCCGGGGGATTGTAGCCCGGCCGGGGGTTTGGCCCAACTTCTAGAGAATTAAGGATTCTGATCGAGCCATGCAGCGATGAGCCACCTGTAGTCGGTAAAGGTCAGCTCGAGCGTCGAGAGTTTCAGGGTACGGCAGAGGGAGGGGAGCGCGTTACGAAACTCATGGTAACGGTCACCGATCGCTTCACCCCCCGGCATGGTGATCAGCGGCGAGGCATTGCGAAGCCAGTTCCTTACAAGGGAAATCGCCATTCTAGGGTCATCTCCGTGAGCACGGATGTCCTGTCCAGCGATATCCGAGAGGAACTTCTGGTACCGGTAGCTGGCTCGGTCCAGGATCAGGCAGATCTTTTCTTTCTGTCCGCCCTGTCCGTATCTCTTGGCGCCGAGAAAAACGCCCAGTTCCAGGGGCATGTTGAACCGCGGAAGCTGGTTGACCGCGTCTAGTTCCGTCTTCGAGATATCGTGGATACCGAACTTGCAGCCGGAGATGATGCTGAAGATGTTCTGAATCCTGATCTGGCTTCCGTCATCAATTTCCAATGCGCTACGAGGTTGAAATCCGCAGTCGGAAACCGCGAAGACGATGGCTTCGAAGAGGGGCTGGTACTGAAGGTCGAAAGGGCAGTTGATGAAAACGCTCTGACGATAGGCAGTCCCAGTGGGACGCGAACCTGGTTCGGACAAGGGAAAAGGGGATAGAGGGATTGGTTAACGGTCTTCACGCGTGCCTGAAGGCGGGTCCGCGACGATCACGATGGGGTCCGGATCGAACCGCTGTACCTTCTGCCAGGTCGCTGCATCCCGGGTTGTCATCACGACCCTCACCGCCTCGCGGATCTCCTCGGGGGTCCGTGAGCCCTTCTTGAGTGGAGGCAGGATAACGCGTTTCGTCATGACGCGATTTTACGTCTCCGCACGCCTCCCGTCAACCCGCCCACTCTCCTGCCTCGACCATGATAGTCTCGCTCGCGGTCCCTCCCGGCACTCATAGGGCTGGGCGGGGGCCGTGCCCTTGCCGTACCCAACCCTGGAGAGAGCATGAGCGGTCGAGTTCTCATCACCGGCGCTTCGGGCGCCCTCGGGCGGAGCGTGGTGGAGCGGTTCCTGGCGGCTGGCGACAGTGTCCTCGCCGTTGGAGCGACCGAAGCCGCCCTGGCAGAGCTGACGCCGCTGGGATCCGCGGACGTGCTGACCGCGCGGCGCGCGGACCTGTCGTCCACCCCCGAGGTGGAGCGGCTGTTCGACGAGGAGGAGAGCGGCGCGGGGGTGCCCCGGGCCGTGGTCCATCTGGTCGGCGGCTTCCGCTGGTCGCGCCTCGCCGACCTCTCGGACGCCGACTGGTCCTATCTGTTCAAGCTCAATCTCGACACCACGTTCCGCGTCTTCCGCGAGTGCGCCCGCCGGTTCGAGCGGGCGGGCGGCGGCGTGGTGGTCGCGGTGTCGGCTCCGGCGGCTCTCCTGGGAGAGGCCGGGGTTGGAGGGTACGCCGCCACCAAGGCCGGGGTGTTGCGCATGGTCGAGTCGCTGGCGCGCGAGATGGCGCCGTTCGGAGGACGGGCCAACGCCGTGCTCCCCGGCACCATGGACACCCCCGCGAACCGGACGGCGATGCCTGACGCCGATCCTTCCCAATGGGCAAAGACCGAGGATGTCGCGTCGGTCATCCACTTCCTCACGACCGCCGCCGCGGTAGCCGTCAATGGCTCCGCGGTGAGGGTCCCGGGACCAAACCTATGAGCCATCTGGACTGTCACGTCTATTACGATTCAACCCGCCAGCCCGCGCCCCCCGCCGAGTGCGGGGACCGCGTCGATCTGGCCGCCGATCCCGAGGCCGCCGGCCGCCTCGCCCGGCTGGGGCTCTCGCCCGACGACCTGCCGGCCGTGCTTCTCACCGAGCCGGACGGCAAGATCCGCATCGTCGGCGTCCGCCTCTCGGCCGCGGAGACGGTCAAGCTGGCGACCGGCGAGGGGATCCACGCCGGCGGCGTGGTCGTCTACAGCTCCTCCTGGTGCCCGGACTGCCGGCGCGCCAAGCGTGTGCTGGAGGAGGCCGAGGCCCCGTTCGCCGAGGTGGACATCGACGAGGACCCGGCCGCCGAGGCGATGGTGCTCGAGCGCAGCGGCGGCCGGCGGGTCGTGCCCACGCTCCGGTTCGACGACCGCGTGTGGGCCTTCAACCCGGCTCCGCCGCTGCTGCGCCGCCTTTTGAACGGGCGGGCAAAGGCGGTATAGGCTGTTTCCGTAGGGGCGGGGCTTGTCCCCGCCCGGGTGGGGGATAAGGGCGGGGACAAGCCCCGCCCCTACGAAGAACCACAGGAATCCCCCTCTAGAACCAAGCATCAAGGGAGATCCCATGAAGATCGCCGTATGTATCAAGCAGGTCCCCAACACCGAGGCGCGGCTGCGCGTCAGCCGCGACGGGCGGTGGGTGGAGGAGGAGGACCTGCCGTTCGTGATCAACGAGAGCGACGAGTACGCCCTCGAGGAGGGGCTCCGCATCGCAGAGAAGACCGGCGGCGAGGTCGTCGTCTTCAGCCTCGGTCCCGAGCGGGTCAAGGAGGCCCTGCGCAAGGCCCTGGCGGTGGGAGCGGCGCGCGCCGTCCATCTCTCGGACCCCGCGTTCGCCGGCGGCGACGCCCTGGCGACCGGCCGCGCGCTCGCGGCCGCCATCTCCCGCGACGCCTTCGACCTGGTGCTCACCGGCTCGCAGTCGGACGACGTCGGCTACGGCGGCACCGGCTCGGTGGTCGCCGGCCGCCTCGGCTGGCCTCACGTCTGGCTGGTGATGGGGGTCGAGATCGAGGACAGCAATACGAGCGCCAAGGTGACCCGCGAGATGGAGAGCGGTGTCAACGAGGTGTCGCGCGTCCGCCTGCCCGCCGTGCTGGAGATCCAGGCGGGGATCAACCACCCGCGCTACGCCTCGCTCAAGGGGATCATGGCCGCCAAGAAGAAGGAGATCGCCACCGCCTCGCCGGCCGACCTCGGGCTCGACGCCGGGAAGGTGGGAGCGGCGGGCTCGCGGCTGGAGATCGTCTCGGTCAGCTTCCCGGAGTCGGGCAAGGGGGCTCAGATGCTGGAGGGTGACGCCAAAGCCGCGGCGGCGAAGCTGGTCGAGAAACTGCAGAAGGAAGCGAGGGTGCTCTGATGGCGAATCTTGTCTGGGTCGTCCTGCAACATCGCGAGGGGCAGTTCCCCCGCATCTCCTGGGAAGCGGTGGCCGCGGCGCAGAAGCTGGCGGCGGAGCTCGGCGGCAAGGCCGAGGCCGTGCTGCTCGGCGCCGGCGTCGGTCTCGCGGCGGCCGAGGTGGCCAGATTCGACCTCGCCGCCGTCCACGTGGCGGACCACGACGCCCTCCGAGTCTACACCCCCGGCTCCTACATCGGCGCGCTGAGACCCGCGATCCAGGCCGCGGCGCCGGCCTTCGTGGTCTTCCCGCACACCTACCAGACGGTCGACTACATGCCCCGCCTGGCGGAGACGATCGGCGCTGGGCTGCTGCCGGAGGTGACCGCTTTCCAGTCGGCGGACGGCGGCTTGGTCTGGACCCGCCCGGTGATGGGCGGCAAGCTGCAGTCGAAGGTGCGCGTTAGAGGTGAGGGGACGGTGCTGGTCTCGGTGCAGTCCGGCGCCTTCCAGGTGGACGGCGCCGCCCGTCTTGGCGAGGCGGGCGAGGCCGAGGTCAAGCCGCTCGACGTCGACCTCTCGGGCGTCAAGCCGGACCGCGAGATCCTCGGCTACGAGGAGGTGGGTGGCGACACGGTCGACCTCACCAAGGCGGGGATCATCGTCGCCGTCGGCCGCGGCGTCGGCGGGGCGGACAAGATGGGCCCGGTCGAGAACCTCGCCAAGGCACTCGGGGCCGAGATCGGCGCCAGCCGGCCGGTGATCGACAACGGCTGGCTGCCGCGCGACCGCCAGATCGGCTCCTCGGGACAGACGGTCGCCCCCAAGCTCTACATCGCGGCCGGCATCTCCGGCGCCATCCAGCACCTGGTCGGCATGAAGGGCTCGACGGTGATCGTGGCGATCAACAAGGACCCCGGCGCGCCGATCTTCACCATCGCCGACTACGGCATCGTCGGCGATCTCCACGAGGTGCTGCCGGCGTTGACCGAGGCGATCCAGGCCGCGAAGGGGTAGTGGCTCCCTCCTGGGTGGTCCTCAAGTTCGGCGGCACCAGCGTCTCGACGCCGGAGCGCTGGGCGACGATCGCCGATCTCGTCCACCGGCGGATCGGCGAGGGGCTGCGCCCCCTCGTCGTCTGCTCGGCCCTTTCAGGTGTCTCCGACCGGCTCGAAGCGCTCCTCGCCTCCGCCGTCGCCGATATGGGAGGGGGTCACGAGGAGCCGCTGGCGGCGATCGAGGAGCGTCACCTTGAGCTGGGGGCGGGGCTCGGGGTCGCCGCTGCCGAGCTGCTGCGGTCCGACTTCGAGGAGCTCTCCCGTCTCGCCCTCGCCGCCTCCCTCCTGCGCGAGGCGGGGCCCGCTCTCAAGGCGCGGGTGCTGGCCTTCGGCGAGCTGCTGTCCACCCGTCTCGGCGCCGCTTTCCTGGAATCGCGGGGGATCGCGACCGCCTGGCACGACGCCCGGACCTCGCTGGTGGCCCGCGAGGAGCCGCCGGCCCCCAGTCCGCGCGCCTACCTCTCGGCCACCTGCGACTTCGAGCGTGACGAGGCGCTGATCGCCCATCTCGGCGAGACGCCGGCCCGGGCGGTGATCACCCAGGGGTTCATCGCCCGCAACCGCGAGGGGCAGACGGTGCTCCTCGGCCGCGGCGGCTCGGACACCTCAGCCGCCTACTTCGCCGCCCGCCTGGGCGCCGCGCGCTGCGAGATCTGGACCGACGTGCCCGGCCTGTTCACGGCCAACCCGGCGCTCCTCCCCTCGGCCCGGCTGCTGCGCGCCCTCGACTACGACGAGGCGCAGGAGATCGCCAGCATGGGGGCCAAGGTGCTCCATCCGCGCTCGATCCCGCCGCTGCGCCGGCACGGCATCCCGCTCCACGTCCTCTCGACCGACCGGCCGGACGCGCCGGGGACTGTGATCTCCGCCGTCGGCGCGGCGGGCGGACCGCAGGTCAAGGCAATCTCCTCGCGCGGCGGCATCACGCTGGTCTCCATGGATACGGTCGGCATGTGGCAGGAGGTCGGCTTCCTCGCCCGCGCCTTCACCGTCTTCGCCAAACACGGCCTGTCGATCGATTCGGTCTCGACCTCGGAGACCAACGTCACGGTCTCGCTCGACCCCGGCGCCAACCTGCTCGACGAGCCGGTGATCTCCCGCCTGCTGGCCGACCTCGCGCTCTTCTGCGAGCCGCGCGTGATTGCGCCGACGGCCTCGCTGTCGCTGGTGGGGCGGGGGATCCGCGCCATCCTCCATGAGCTGGGGCCGGTGATGGAGGCCTTCGAGGAGTTCAAGGTCCACCTGCTGACCCAGTCGGCGAGCGATCTCAACCTCACCTTCATGGTCGATGAGGAGCAGAGCGAGCGGCTGATCCGCCAGCTCCACGGGCTGCTGTTCGCGCGGAAGGGGGAGAGCGCGCTGTTCGGCCCCACCTGGAGCGAGCTCTCCGGGGGCGTTGCGGAAGAGGCCCCGGTCTATCCCCATACGTGGTGGCACGCCCGCCGGAGCGAGCTGCTGGAGCTCGCGGCCGGGCAGGGGCCGGTCTACGCCTACGACGCGGCGACCCTGCGCTCCGCCGCGGAGTCGCTGCGGGCGCTCGACGCCGTGGCCCGGGTCTTCTACTCGGTCAAGGCGAACTGCCATCCCGGCGTGCTGCGGGTCCTCCATGACGCCGGAATCGGCTTCGAGTGTGTCTCGGCCGCCGAGCTGGACCACGTGCTGGCCCTCTTCCCCGAGCTCGACGCCGCGCGGCTCCTCTTCACTCCCAACTTCGCGCCGCGCGAGGAGTACCGGCGGGGCTTCGAGTCGGGGGCGCGGGTGACCGTGGACAACGTCCATCCACTGCGCGAGTGGCCGGAGGTCTTCCGCGGCCGCGAGGTCTTCCTGCGGCTCGATCCGGGGCGGGGGAGGGGGCATCACGCCCACGTCCGCACCGCCGGGGCGCAGTCCAAGTTCGGCCTGGCGCCGGAGCAGATGGCGGAGGCCCGCGCGCTGCTCGACGCCTGCGGCGCCCGCGTCGTCGGTCTCCACGCCCATGCCGGCAGCGGTATCCGCACTCCCGAGGCCTGGAGCGAGGTGGCGCTCTTCCTGGCCGAGGCCGCCGAGCGCTTCCCGGGCGTGCGGGTGCTCGATCTCGGCGGCGGCCTGGGGGTGCCGGAGCAGCCGGAGCAGAGCCCGCTCGATCTCGACGCCCTGGGCGAGCAGTTGCGGCAATTCCAGGCCGCCAACCCCCGCTTCGAGCTCTGGCTCGAGCCGGGGCGCTTCCTGGTGGCCACCGCCGGGGTGCTGCTGGCGCGGGTAACGCAGGTCAAGCACAAGGGGGAGGTGATCTACATCGGCCTGGAGACCGGGATGAACTCGCTGATCCGGCCGGCGCTCTACGGCGCCTACCATCCGCTGGTCAACCTCTCGCGGCTCGGCGAGCCGGCCACCTGGATCGCCCACGTCGTGGGCCCGATCTGCGAGACCGGCGACATCCTCGGCCGTTCGCGCCGCCTGCCGCCCACCGCCGAGGGGGACGTGATCCTGATCGCCAACGCCGGCGCCTACGGGCGGGTGATGAGCTCGCGCTACAACCTGCGCGAGCCGGCGGGGGAAGCGCTGCTCTCCTGAGCCCCCGAACGCGATAGGATTCCGGGAGTGGTACAGACTCCCGGAGGTTTCTCTTGAGCAGTTTCTGGAAGGACATCCGTTTCGGGCTGCGCACCCTGGCCAAGAGCCCCGGGACGACCCTGGCCGCCCTGCTCGCGCTGGCGCTCGGGATCGGCGCCAACAGCGCGATCTTCAGCGTCGTCAACGGCGTGCTGCTGAAGCCGCTGCCCTATCCGCAGCCGGACCAGTTGGTCGTCGTGATGACGAAGAACCCCGAGGCCGGATTTCCGCGCTTCAGCGTCTCGGTGCCTGATTTCGAGGACTGGCGGCGCGAGAGCCGGTCGTTCGAGGGGCTCGTGGCGCTCAGTCCTGGACGTTTCAACCTGACGGCGGGGGACCGCCCCGAGGCCCTCCAGGGTGCCCGGGTGTCGGCGGACTTCTTCCGTACCCTGAAGATGGAGCCTCTCCTCGGGCGGGGATTCAACCCCGGCGAGGACCGGGTGGGCGGCGAACGGGTGGTGGTGCTCTCCGAGGGGCTCTGGCGGCGGCGTTTCGGCGCCGATCCGGGGATCGTCGGGCGCGCCGTGACGCTGGATGGCGAAGCCCGCACGGTGATCGGCGTGGCGCCCCCCGGGGTGGAGCTGCCGTCCAAGAGCGAGATCTGGCTGCCGCTGGCGGTGGACGCCGCGAAAGAGGGCCGCGGCGCCCATTACCTCCTGGTCCTGGGCCGCCTGAAGCCGGGGATCAGCCTGAAGCAGGCGGGGACGGAGATGGCGGCGGTCGCCGGGCGGCTCGAACGGCAGTATCCGGACACCAACACCGGCTGGGGCACCCTGCTGATCCCCCTCGCGGAGCTCCAGGTCGAAAAGATCCGGACGGCTCTCCTGATCCTGCTCGTCTTCGTCAGCTTCGTCCTGTTGATCGCCTGCGCGGACGTGGCGAACCTCCTGCTGGCCCGGGTGGCGGCCCGGGAACGGGAGATCGCGCTGCGGGCGGCTCTCGGCGCCGACCGGGTGCGTCTGCTGCGCCAGATGCTCACCGAGACGCTGGTCCTGTTCCTGGCCGGGGGAGCGCTGGGCCTGCTGCTCGCCCACTGGGGGATCCAGGCGCTGATCGCGCTCAACCCGGACGGCATTCCGCGGTCGCGGGAGGTGCGCCTCGACGGCGGCGTCCTGCTGTTCACCTTCGCGGTGTCGCTGGCGACCGGGCTGCTCTTCGGGCTGGTGCCCGCTCTCGCGGGGGTGGGAAGCCACCTTTCCGAATCGCTCAAGCAGGGGGGGCGGGCGGTGGCTGGGGGCGTCCGCGGCCGGCTGGTGCGCAATGCCCTGGTGCTGGCCCAGGTCGCGCTGACCCTCGTCCTGCTGGTGGGGGCCGGACTGCTGATCCAGAGCTTCGCGCGGCTGCAGGCGGTGGACCCCGGCTTCCGTCCCCAGGGGGTGCTGACGGTCAAGCTGGAGCTCCCGCAGGCGAAGTACCCGGAGCCGCAGCGCCAGATCGTCTTCTATCGCGGACTGCTGGAACGCGTGCGCGCCCTCCCCGGCGTCGAGGACGCCGGTTTCCTCTTCCCCCTGCCGCTCGGCGGCGGCAACATGATCCTCGCCTTCTCCGTCGCGGGCCGGCCGGATCCCCCTCCCAGCGCGGTGCCCAGCACCAACGTGCGGACGGCGACCCCCGGCGCGTTCCGGGCCCTCGGCATCCCCCTGCGCCGCGGGCGGATGTTCGACGAGCGGGACAACGAGTCGGGGATGCCGGTGCTCCTGGTCAACGAGACCATGGCGGCCCAGGTCTGGCCGAACGAGGACCCGCTGGGCAAACGGATCACCTTCGACGACACCAAGGATCCGAAGGCGCGCTGGTACACGGTCGTGGGAGTGGTCGGAGACGTCCGCCACCAGGCTCTCGCCGAAGAGGCCGGCTCGGAGGCCTACTGGCCCCAGTTCCAGGACCCGATCAGCAGCGCCACGCTGGTGGTGCGCGGCGCGGGGGACCCGGGCGCTCTGACCGGGCCGATCCGGGAGGCGGTGCGAGCGCTCGATCCGGATCTGCCGCTGGACAAGGTGGCGACGCTGAGCGACGTGGTGTCGGCCTCGCTGGCGCAGAGCCGTTTCAAGGCCGTGCTGCTCGCCCTGTTCGCCGGGCTCGCCCTGGTGCTGGCCCTGGTCGGGGTCTATGGCGTGGTAAGCTATTCAGTAACTCAGCGGACACATGAGCTCGGTATTCGCATGGCCCTGGGGGCTCGGCGCGAACAGGTCCTCGGGCTGGTGGTGCGGCAGGGGATGACGCAGGTGCTGATCGGACTGGCGCTCGGCCTCGTCCTGGCATGGTTCGCCAGCCGTTTCCTCGCCGGCCAGATCTACGGCCTGAGCGCCACCGACCCGCTCACCTTCGTCGCCGTGCCGCTGGGCCTTGCCGCGGTGGCCCTGGTGGCCAATTACCTGCCGGCCCGGCGCGCCACGCGCGTCGATCCCCTGGTCGCCCTGCGGCA
This sequence comes from Thermoanaerobaculia bacterium, assembly GCA_035490435.1. Classification (GTDB taxonomy): domain Bacteria; phylum Acidobacteriota; class Thermoanaerobaculia; order Multivoradales; family UBA5704; genus DATARR01. The sequence goes on along the minus strand of DATHEF010000027.1, from coordinate 44,562 downwards.
GGACTGATTGATGTGAGGCGGGACTGATCGCATGCGTTTCCTCGTCGCCTGCCCCGATTGCCATCGCCAGTTCGACGCCACCGCGCGTCCGGTGGGCTCCGCCTTCCCGTGCTCCTGCGGCGCCACGGTGACCGTGCCCCTGCCCGACGCGCACGACGCGGCCGTGGTGCGCTGCTCCTCCTGCGGCGCGCCGCGGGAGGGGATGGCGGCGGCCTGCCGTTTCTGCGCCGCGGAGTTCACCCTCCACGACCGCGACCTCGACACCATCTGCCCCGGCTGCATGGCGCGGGTGAGCGGCCGGGCCCGCTTCTGCCATCACTGCGGCACTCCGGTCCTGGCCGCCCAGGCGGCGGCCGGCGAGGACGGCTACCGGTGCCCCGCCTGCAAGGGCGGGCGCCCCCTGTCCAGCCGCCGCCTGGGGCGGGCCAACGTGGCTCTCTTCGAGTGCTCCGCCTGCGGCGGGCTCTGGCTCGAGAAGGAGATTTTCGAGGTGATGGCCGATCGCGCGCGGTCGGGCCAGCTCTCGGAGGGGTTCGGCGGCGGCGGTCCCGCCGAGGCGGAGGCGGCCCCAGCGCAGCCGCTCCAGTATCGTCCCTGCGTGACCTGCGGCGCGCTGATGAACCGCCGCAACTACGGCAGGAAGAGCGGCGTCATCGTCGACGTCTGCGCCCGCCACGGGATCTGGTTCGACCTCCATGAGCTGGACCGCCTGCTGCGCTGGATCCGCGAGGGGGGCGAGGCGCGGGCCGAGAAGGTCCAGCGGGAGCAGGAGCAGATCGAGACGCGGCAGCAGAGGCTCGGGGAGAGTCTCCAACCGTGGAATCAGGCGGAGTCGGAGCGTCTGCTGCTCGGCGGCCACGGCCGTTCGGGATCGCTGGCCGGGGAGCTCGTCTCGGGTCTCTTGAGCGGCGCGATCCGCTGGCTCTTCAAGTAGATCCGCCGCCATGAAAGCCCCCACCCTCGACGAGCTCGTGCTGCTGCCCGAGCCGCTCGCCGTCCAGCGCCACTTCGACGCCCGCAACTATCGCGCCTTCCGCTGGCTGCTGGCCCTGGTGCCGCTCCTCTGCCTGGGCGGCATCGCCTCCTCGGTGACCCTGCACGACGGCTACGGCCTCGCGATCTACATCGCCGACTCCCTGGCCTGCGTGGCGCTCTTCATCCTGCGCGACCGCGAGATCTTTGCCCGCAACTTCCGCCAGATCCTGCTCGTCTTCCTGTTCTTCCAGATCGTGGTGCTCAAGCTCGCGACCAGCTACATCGACAACGGCGAGCACGTGCCGTTCATCCTGGTCTGCTTCCTGCTGCTGGCCTTCCGGCTGCGGGTCTCCGAGCACCTCATGCTGTTCGCCGTGTTCTGGGTGACCGCGGTCTTCCCCCTGGAATGGGTGGGGCTGCGGCGGGTCTCGGTTCCAGCGGACCAGGACGCGGTCATCGCGGTCTCGATCATCAGCGTGATCTGCCTGGTGACCGCCATGGGGATCTCCCAGCTCGACCGCAAACGGTTCCTCAACGTCTGGCGCCGCGAGTACTCGCGAGCTCGCGAGCGGCTGCGGATGCGCGAGGAGATCGACTACGCGCGCAAGATCCAGCTCAGCATGCTCCCCCAGACCGCGCCCCAACTGAGCTGGATCGACCTCGCCGCGGCCTCGCTCCCGGCGACCGAGGTGGGTGGCGACTACTACGAGTACTTCAAGCTGAGTGACTCCCAGCTCGTCCTGGTGATCGGCGACGTGGCCGGGCACGGCCTCGCGAGCGGGCTGCTGCTCTCGGGGGTGCGGAGCTGCCTCTACCTGCTGGAGGAGGATCTCGCTTCGCCGCTCGGGGTTTTCGACCGTCTGAACCACATGGTCCGGCGGACCACGGACAAGCGGACCTACGTCACCCTGCTCTGCGCCGTGATCAACCGGGAGGAGGGCTCGGTGACCCTGGTGACCGCGGGCCATCCGCCGATGCTCCATTACGATCCGCGCTCCGGCCGCTTCGCTGAGGTGGGGGAGGGGGCGCCCCCTCTCGGCACCTTCCTGAACGCCAGCTACGAGCTGGTCAAGCACCCCATCGCGCCCGGGGACCTGCTGATCTTCTACACCGACGGCTTGGTGGAGGCCCGCAACGACCAGGATCAGGATTACGGCGACGCGCGCCTCCAGCGGGCCGTCGCCCGTGCCGCCGCCAGCCGCACCGCCCGCGAGGTCCGCGACGCCATCCTGGGCGACCTCTCGAACTTCAAGGGGGACCAGGAACAGGCGGACGATATGACGGTGGTGGTGGTGCGGTTACGGTAGGTCAGAGAGGTTGCTTGACACGAATCCCGAAGCGATCCTCCACACGCTGGAGCAGGTCGGTTCCGATCGGTTCGCTGGCAGCGACGGGAAAACCAGGCTGTGAGCCTTCCGGTCCGAAGAGCGCTATACCTGTCAGGCGCTGCGCCGGATCGTGTCGCAAGAGGTAGCAGATCCCGTCGAATCCCGCACGGGCGAACGCCGCCGCCCAATCCTGGGTCTTCTTATAGTCGGGGCTTGAATGGATCTCCGCCGTGATGCCCCAGACGCGCGCGCTTTCCGTAGTGCAGTCCGCGAGTGAGAGAGGGCGTTCCATCTCGATCTTCGCAAGATTCCGGATCTGTACCTCTGTCTCGGGAATGGTGGAAAATTCCCTGAAGACCTCTAGAAAACAGCCCTCTGGCTGTTCCGCGAGGTAGCAGGTACCCACCCCGTCCGGCCCACGGAGATCGAAACGGCCGTAGCCGCTCCGTGAGAACCACCAGGGCCCGAAGCGGGCGAGGTGGATCCGGAAAAGCGGAAATCCGCTTGGCAGATCGCGGCGAGGGAACCGCCGGAGATCGGGTGGAGGGGAGGAGAGAGGGCTCAGGGGTCAGTGGGCCAGTTTGTCTGCCGCACGCCTCGCAGCTTCGAAAACCATTTCCGGATCACGTCGAGACCGGAGCCAAGCCGCTGGATTTTCTCCCTCCAGAAGATCCTGAGGGCTGACAAACCAGGAGGCGATCGTATAGGGCGTCTCCACGACTCCGTCGAAGATGGAAAGGACCTTCGCGACCTCGGGATGTGGGCGGCCGCTGGGGCCGAACTGGAACGCCGGGTAGAGCTTGCGTCCTCCGGTACCGCCGAGTGCCAGCAGGCGGCCTCTCTTCGCGAGGTCGCTGACGGCCTGCCGACTCTTTACGTTGAGAAGGGTCTGGGCCTGCTCGACATCCAGCAAGGGGCCGAGCACCTGACCCCAGGAAGCCTCCGCCACGGCCAGCAAGGCGGCTCGCCTCCCCAGGGCTTCCGGATTTTTGAGCTCAGGAGCATCCTCGGGAAGGGAGAACTCCTCCAGGGCTTCCTCGAAGGCTTTGGCGGCGGCGTGGGCTCGCGTCATGGGATGAGTGTGGTCCGTCAAGAGTGTCAAGTCAAGAGCGTCAAGCCGCCTTGTCCCGCCGTCCGGGAACCGATATCGTAGCAATCCTTCCAAGGAGACCCCTCTGTGAACGTCCGATCTGTGATCTTCCTTCTCCCCCTTCTCTGCGCCAGCACCGTCTTCGCCCAGGAAACGCCTCCCCCGGCTCCCATGGCGGCTCCCGCGGCCGCCGGCTCCTGGGCCCCCGACCGACCGGAACCGGGGAGCGTCGAGAAGATCAAGGAGTACACGACCGCTCCCGAGTACCTCCCCGAGTCGGTCGCCTACGTGCCGGACTCGGAGACGGTGCCGTCGCCCACCAAGGCGCTGGGGCATCTCGCCGGCGCGCCGGACGAGCTGTCGCGCGTCAAGGACGTTCACGACTACTTCCGCCGCCTCGCCGGGGCGACCGACCGCGTCCAGGTCAAGGTGATCGGCACCAGCGAGGAGGGGCGCGAGATGATCGTCGCCCTGGTCTCGGACCCTGAGAACCTGGCGGCGCTCGACCGCTACAAGGACGTCACCGCCCGCTTGGCCGACCCCCGCCGCACCCCGCGCGAGGAGGCCCGCAAGCTGGCCGCCGAGGGGAAGGTCTTCTACTGGTTCACCGGCGGCCTCCACTCGACCGAGACCGGCAGCCCCGAGATGCTGATGGAGCTCGCCTACCGGCTGGCGGTCTCGGAGAAGCCGGAGATCCAGGCGATCCGCAAGAACACGATCGTCATGATCACCCCGGTCACCGAGCCGGACGGCCGCGACCGGCAGGTCGACTGGTATTACCGCCACCTGCGCGACCGCAAGGGCTCCTACGAGGATCTCGACGAGATCATGTCCCCGCCCTACTGGGGGCATTACGTGCTGCACGACAACAACCGCGACGGCATGCAGGTCACCCAGGCGCTCACCCGCGCCGTCCACGAGACCTTCTACGAGTTCCATCCGCAGGTGATGCACGACCTCCACGAGTCGTTGCCGCTGCTCTACATCATGACCGGCTACGGACCCTACAACCGGGCGATCGATCCGGTGACGATCAGCGAGTGGACGCAATTCGGCTATCACGAGGCCGGAGCCCTCTCCGCTCAGGGTCTGCCGGGGATCTTCACCTGGGCCTTCTGGGACGGCTGGTGGCCCGGCTATCTCAACTCGGTGGCCAACCTCCATCACTCGGTAGGGCGTTTCTACGAGACCTTCGGCAACGGCTCGGCCGGCACCTTCGACCGCGACCTCTCGCGGGCGAAGTTCGCGGGCCGGCCGGTGACCGACGTTCAGTGGTACCGCCCGGCGCCGCCGGCGAAGAAGCTCCGCTGGTCGCTGCGCAACAACACCAACTACATGGAGGCGGGGGCCCTCTCGGCCCTCGAGTACGCCGCCCTCCATCGCGAGGAGCTGCTCGAGGATTTCTGGACCAAGGGGGACCACGCGCTCGTGAAGGGGAAGACCACGGCCCCCTACGCCTGGGTCTTTCCGGCCGATCAGCGCGATCCGGCCCGGCTGGCCTATCTGGTCAACCAGCTCCGCCAGCACCGGATCGAGGTTCACCGGCTGACCGCCGAGGCGAAGGCCGGCGCCCGGACTTGGGGCGCGGGGACCTACGTGGTGCGGCTGGACCAGCCCTATGGCCGCATGGCCAACGACCTCCTCGAAGAGCAGAAGTTCCCGGCGGACGAGCCGAACCCGCCCTACGACGACGTGGCCTGGACCTGGCCGCTGCTCTACGGCGTCAAGGCGGAGGCGGTGGCGGACAAGAAGATCCTCGACGGCGCCATGGAGCGGGTGGCGGCCGACGTCGTCCCCACCGGCAGGATCGACGGCGCCGGCGAGCTTTTCCTGTTGCGCGACACCGGGCAGACGGCGCTGCTGGCGGGACGCGTGATTCTGGGGACCAACCAAGTGGACGTGGCGGAGGCCGCCTTCACCGCCGGGGGCGTCACCTATCCGCCGGGGAGCTGGATCGTCCAGGCGCCGCGCGAGGCGGTGGGGGAGGTCGCGCGTCAGACCGGCCTGTCGTTCGCGGCGGTCGCCTCGGCGCCGGAGGTCCGGCGCCATCTCGTCGACCTGCCGCGCCTGGCGGTGCTCCACAACTGGATCGACACCCAGGACGCCGGCTGGGTGCGCTACACCCTCGACCGCGCCAAGGTCCCCTACACGCTGATCAACGACGACGACCTCAAGCGGGGGAACCTCGCCGAGCGTTTCGACGTCGTCCTCTACCCCAGGACCTACGGGGAGCTCTCCGATCTCGTGCACGGCATCGATCCCAAGTACGGTCCGCTCGCCTACACCAAGACCCCGGAGTTCCCCAGCCAGGGGATCCCCGACGGCTCGGAGGACATCACCGGCGGCATGGGTTTCGAGGGGCTGCTCAATCTGGACAAGTTCGTCCGTGGCGGCGGCGTGCTGATCGCGCTCGGCAGCGGCGGGACGCTGCCGGTCGACGGCGGGATCGTGCGCGGGGTCTCCAGCACGCGGCTGGGCGCCAATACGCCGGGATCGGAGGTGCGGGTCAAGGTGGTGCGGCCGGAGCATCCGCTGGTCTACGGCTACGAGGAGCTGACCCAGGTCTTCCGCGGCAACGGCCCGGTGTTCGACGTGCCGAAGGTGGATCGAGCCCGGGTGGTGCTGCAGTTCGGCACCAGGAAGCCCGACGGGGAGGAGGACGAGGAGGGGGACAAAAAGCCGGGCTCCGCCTCCGGGATCGAGGTGGAGGATCTCGACGCTCCGGCGGCCGCTCCGGCGGCGAAGCCGAAAGCGGAGAAGAAGGACGACCGTTTCGTGCTCTCCGGGCTCGCCCGCGGGAAGGAGGAGCTCGACGGCAAGCCGGCGATCCTCGATGTCCCCACCGGCAAGGGGCGGGTGATCCTCTACGCCTTCGACCCGCTCCACCGTTACCTGAACCTCGCCGACTTCCGGTTCGTCTACAACGCCCTGTTGAACTGGAACGACCTGCCGCGGTGAGCGAGCCTATAGAGAGCGCCGACCCGACCCCGTCGGAGCCGCCCCAGGCGCCGCTGCGCCGCCCCCGCTCGCGAGCGGGAGCGGCCAGCGTTTTCGCCGGCATCGTGCTTAGCCGGCTGATGGGGTTCGTGCGCGAGGGGGCCTTTGCCCGCTATCTCGGCGTCGGTCCCCACCAGGACGCGCTGACCGCCGCCATGCGGGTCCCCAACATCATTCAGAACCTGCTGGGAGAGGGGGTGCTCTCGGCGTCGTTCATCCCCATCTACAGCGGGTTGCTGGAGGAGGGGAGGGACGAGGAGGCGGGAAAGTTCGCCGGCGCCATCTTCGGCCTGATGGCGGCGGCGGCGGCGGCTTTCGCCCTGCTCGGCATCCTGCTCGCCAAGCCGATCGTCTTCGCGCTGGCGCCCGGCTTCCGGCACGACGCCGCCGCCGTGGCCGCGGGCACGATGGCTGTGGACCGCTTCGCCCTGACGGTGACCGGCGTTCGCATCCTCTTCCCGATGGCCGGCCTGCTCGTGCTGTCGGTCTGGGCGCTGGCGATCCTCAACAGCAATCGCCGCTTCTTCCTGCCGTACTTCGCGCCGGTGCTCTGGAACTCGGCGATCGTCGCCGCGTTGCTGATCGCCAGCCACTGGCTCGCCGGCACCCGCGGGGCCTCCGGACAGGTCCAGCTCTTCAAGGTGGCCTGCTGGGGCGCCCTCGCGGGCGGCCTGCTGCAGTTCGCCGTACAACTCCCCACGGTACTGGGCATCCTGCGCGGCTTCCGGCCGTCGCTCTCGCTCAGCGTGCCGGGGGTGCGGCAGGCGCTGGCGGCGTGGTGGCCGGCGGTGGCCGGCCGGGGGGTGGTGCAAGTCGCCGGCTTTATCGACCTCTTCCTCGCCACCCTGCTGGCGACCGGCGCCGCCTCGGCGGACCGCTTCGCGCAGATTTTCTATCTGTTGCCGATCAGCCTCTTCGGCATCTCGGTGGCGGCCTCGGAGCTGCCGGAGATGTCGCGCCTGCGCGGCGAGGGGATGGCGCCGGCGCTGCTCGCCCGCGTCCGGCGCGCGCTGCGCTACGTCGCCTTCCTGAACATCCCCACCGTGATCGGCTATCTCGCCTTCGGCTTCCTGGTGATCGGCTTCTACCGCGGAGGCAACTTCAACCTGGCGGCTAACTGGCTGGTCTACCTGGTGCTCTGCGGCTACTCGACGGGCATCCTCGCCACCACCACCTCGCGCCTGCTGCAGAACACCTTCTACGCCCTCGGCGACACCCGCTCGCCGGCCCGCATCGCGGCGATGCGGGTGGGGACCTCGGTGCTGGTGGCAGTGCCCCTGATGTTTTTCCTCGACCGCTTCCAGCTCTCGTCGCTGGTCGGGCCGCTGCCCGGGCAGACACGCTACCTGGGCTCTGTCGGGCTCGCCCTCGCCTCCGGCTTCGGCGCCTGGATGGAGCTTTACCAACTCCGCGCCGCGCTACGGAGAAGGCTGCCGGATTTCGAGCTCCCCTGGCGGGAAGACGCCCGAATGGCGCTGCTGGCGCTCGCGGCGGCGCTGCCTGGAGCCCTGGTCTGGTGGCTGCTGCCGCCACTCCGGCCCATCTTCACGGCCCTTCTGGTGCTGGGGACCTACGGACTGTCCTACCTGATCCTGGCGAAGCTGGCCCGGATCGAGGAGGTGGAGTCGCTATTGGCGGGTGTGCGGCGGCGGCTGCCGAAGTGATGAGGCGGGGCTCAGGGGCGTTCCAGGGCCAGCAGCTCCCCCTTCCCCTGCGTAGGGCATGGATGAGATTGTACCGTCATGAATGAAGACCTGTACGGCGCGCGGTTCGGCGCTCGCGATCTGAGCCCCGGTCAGCGCGTGGCCGTCCTCGTCCTCATCGCCACCCTCTGCTTCGCCGGCGGCAAGATCGGGCTGCTGGTGCCGCTCGTCCAGCAGAGGATGACCCTGCTCTGGCCCCCCACCGGGATCGCCCTGGCGGCCGTGCTCCTCTGCGGCGCCTGGGTGTGGCCCGCCATCTTCCTCGGCTCACTGCTGGTGAGCTTCTCGACCGGAACGCCGCCGGTCGCGGCGACGGTGATCGCGGCAGGCAATACCCTGGGGGCGCTCGCGGGAGGGTGGCTGCTGCGCCGGCTGGGCTTCCGCAACCGCCTGAAGCGGGTGCGCGACATCCTCGCCCTGCTGACGCTCGGGGTGGTGGTCGCGCCGCTGATCAGCGCCGTCGTCGGGGTCGCCGCCCTCAACCTCGCCTGGCGGGTGCCCTCGGCGCGCGTGCTCCAGTCCGCGTTCTCCTGGTGGCTGGGCGACGCCATGGGCGTCCTGCTGGTGGCGCCGGTGCTGCTGACCGGCTTCGCGCGCCCTTTCCGGCCGGCGCGCCGGGAGCGTCTCGTCGAAGCGGCGGCGCTGGGGTTCTGCCTGTTCCTCGCCGGCGCGCTGACGCTGAGCTCCTGGAGCGCCAACCCGGTCCTCCATCCGCCGCTCGCCTTCACCCTCTTCCCGTTCCTCGTCTGGGCGGCCCTGCGGTTCGGTCCCCGGGGAGCGGCGATCGCGACGTTTCTGGCGGTCGTGATTGCCTTTTGGGCGACGGCCAGGGGCTTGGCCCCCTTCGCGCTCGGCACGGTGGAGGAGCGGCTGATGTATCTCTACAGCTATACGGCCGTGTCGGTGGTGACCTCGATGCTCCTCGCCGCGGTATTCGCCGAGCGCCGGCAGGCCGAGGAAGGGGCCCGGCGGAGCGAGGAGAGCCTGCGCCTGGCCCTCGACGCCGGCCGCTGCGGCGTCTGGGACTGGGACATCGCGAGGCAGCGCCTGAACTGGTCGGAGGAGGTCTTCGCGATTCACGGCATCTCGCCGGCGGACTTCAAGGGGCGCATCGAGGACTTCACCGCCGTCATCCACCCCGAGGACGCCGGGCGGGTCGGGGAGGCGATCCGGCAGGCCCTTGAAAGCCGCGAAGGCTACGAGCTCGAGTTCCGGATCGTCCGGCCGGACGGCGAAGCGCGCTGGATCCTCACCAACGGCCGGGGGTTCCATGACGAATCAGGGACTCCCGTGCGGATGCTGGGGGCCATGCTCGACGTCACCGACCGCCATCAGGCCGAGGAGGAGCGCGCCCGGCTGCTCGACCGCGAGAGCGAGGCGCGCGCCGAGGCCGAGGCCGCCAACGAGGCGAAGGATCACTTCCTCGCCACTCTCAGCCACGAGCTGCGCACGCCGCTGACCCCCGTGCTGCTCCTCGCCTCCGGGCTCGCCGGGGACGAGCGCCTCCCCGCCGAGCTGCGCCGGCCGCTGGACATGATCCGGCGCAACGTCGAGCTCGAGGCGCGGCTGATCGACGACCTGCTCGACCTCACCCGCATCACCCGCGGCAAGCTCGACCTGCGCCTGGAGGTCACCGACGCCCGCAAGGTCATCGAGCACACGATCGAGATCTGCTGCGAGCGGGAAGCCGCCGCCGGCCGCCTGCGGGTGATCGCGGAGCTGGCGGCCGAGGACCATCGCCTCTGGGCCGACCCCCCGCGGCTGACCCAGGTGCTCTGGAACCTGCTCAGCAACGCCGTCAAGTTCACGCCGGTCGGCGGCGCAATCACCGTGCGGTCGTGGTCCGAGCCGGGAAGCCTGCTGATCCAGGTCGCCGACTCCGGCATCGGCATCGATCCGGCGGCGATTCCTCACATCTTCGACGCCTTCGAGCAGGGGCGGGCACGCAGCCCGCGCCGGACCGGCGGGCTGGGACTCGGGCTCGCCATCAGCAAGGCGATCGCCGAGATGCACGGCGGCGCGCTCACCGCCGCGAGCGCGGGGCTGGGGCAGGGCGCTGCCTTCACCCTCTCCCTTCCTTGCGATCGCACAGCCGTCGCGATCCCCGCCGCCAACGAACCAGGGCTGGAAATCCAAAATCCAAAATCCAAAATCCAAAATCTGAAGATTCTCCTGGTCGAGGATCACGCCGATACCGCCGAGGCGATGGCCGACCTGCTCTCCCTGAACGGGCACCAGGTCACCACTGCGGGCTCCGTCGCCGAGGCGCTGATCACGGCGGCGGGCGCGGACGGCGCCTTCGACTTCGTCATTAGCGACCTCGGCTTGCCGGACGGCAGCGGCCTCGACCTGATGCGCGAGCTGTCGGCGCGCCACGGCCTGCGCGGCATCGCCCTCTCCGGCTACGGCATGGAGGAAGACATCCGGCAGAGCCTGGAGGCCGGCTTCCTCAAGCACCTGACCAAGCCGGTGGACCTGCCCGCGCTGCAGGCCACCCTGCGCGAAGTGGCCCGCGAGGCGTAGAGATGCCGGCCGCCGGGATCGCGATCGTAGCGCTGCTGATGGGGGTGATCGTCCTGCTGGCGTACCTCCTGTACCGGGCCTCGGTTCAGGCGGCGGGCGCCAGGAGCCAGCCGGAAGCGGCGGACTTCCTGCGGCTGCGCGCCCTCGAGAACATCAGCGGCTCCTTCTTCGCCGTCGACCGCGACTGGCGGTTTCTCTACGTCAACCGGAAATTCATCGAGCGCTACGGCCGCGGGCCGGCCTCGCAGATCATCGGGCGCTCCCTCTGGGAGGCCTACCCGGAGCTGGCGGGCACCGAGATGGACGGCCACTACCGCCGGGCGATGGAGGAGGGGGTGGCCAGCCAGTTCGACCAGCGGAGCTACATCAGCGAGCGCTGGTTCCGGGTCGTCGTCGAGCCCACCGAAGTCGGGATCTCGGTCTCGGCGACCGACATCTCCGAGCTCAAGCGGACCGAGGAGAGCCTGCGGGCCGCCAAGGAGGACGCCGAGCGGGCGCGCGCCGAGGCCGAAACGGCGAACCAGATGAAGGACCAGTTCCTCGCCACCCTCTCGCACGAGCTGCGCACACCGGTCCACGCCATCACTGGCTGGACGCAGATCCTGCGCTCCGGCCAGCTCGACGCCGCCGGGAAATCGCGCGCCCTCGACGTGATCGAACGCAACGCCAGGCTCCAGGCCCAGCTCATCGGCGACCTGCTCGACATCTCGCGCGTGATCTCCGGCAAGCTGCGGCTCGAGATGCGCCCCGCTTATCTCGTGGAGATCGTCGAGGCCGCCCTCGCCTCCGTACGCCCGGCCGCCGAGGCCCGGGAGGTCCGCATCGAGCGGCTCCTCGATCCGGGCGCCGGCCCGGTGCTCGCCGATCCCGGCCGCCTGGAGCAGATCGTGGTCAACCTGTTGGGCAACGCCGTCAAGTTCACGCCGCGGGGCGGCTGGGTGGAGATCCGCCTGGAGGAGGGGAGCGGCGAGGTCCGCATCCAGGTACGCGACGGCGGCGAGGGGATCGAGCCTGAGATGCTGCCCCACATCTTCGACTTCTTCTGGCAGGCGGATGCCTCGACGACCCGGCGGCAGGGGGGGCTGGGCCTCGGCCTGGCGATCGTGCGCCAGCTCGTCGAGTTGCACGGCGGCGCCATCTCGGCGGCCAGCCCCGGCAAGGGGGAGGGCGCCACGTTCACCGTCACCCTGCCGCTCGTGCAGCCCCAGCAGGCGACGAAGGAGCACCCCGTCGTCGAGGCCGCCGCAGCCGAGCCGGCCGGCCGCCGCGCGAGAGGAGCGCCGCTCGCCGGCCTGCGCGTGCTGGCGGTGGAAGACGACGAGGCGACTCTCGACGCCCTCACCGAGCTGCTGTCCCTGCAGGGGGCGGAGATGGCCGCGGCCGCCTCCGTCAATCAGGCCCTCGGGCTGCTCGCGGATTTCACCCCCGACGTCCTGGTGAGCGACATCGGCATGCCCGAGCGCGACGGCTACGACCTGATCCGCGAGATCCGCGCCCTCGGCTACGACGCCGAGGACCTCCCGGCCGTGGCGGTGACCGCGTTCGCCAGCCCGGAGGACCGCCGGCGGGCCCTCACCGCCGGTTTCCAGGTCCATCTCGCCAAGCCGGTCGATCCCCACGAGCTGACCGACGTCATCGCCGGGCTGGCGAAAAGCGCCCGGGAACCGCGGTAGCACCCTCGTCCTGAAAGGAAACCGATGAAGATCGCCGCCGACGTCGCCGTGGTTTTTATTGCCGCCATTCACGTCTACATCCTCGTGCTGGAGATGTTCTTCTGGAAAAAGCCGCTCGGCCGCCGGGCCTTCGGCCTGCGCCCCGAGCTCGCGGAGGCGACGGCGCCCCTGGCCGCGAATCAGGGGCTCTACAACGGTTTCCTGGCGGCGGGCCTGCTCTGGGGGCTGAGCCTGGGCGGGACCGGTCTCTCGATCAAGATCTTCTTTCTGCTCTGCGTGATCATCGCCGGCGTCTTCGGAGCGTTGACTGCCAGCCGGAAGATCCTCTGGGTGCAGGCGGTCCCGGGGCTGATCGCCCTCGCGCTGGTGATGCTCGCGCGCCGCTGACGGGAGGCTATGATTCCGCGATGCGACGCCTGGAATCTCTCGTCCTGATCCTCCCCCTGCTCGCGGCCTGCGCTCAGCCGCCGCGTCCCGTGACGCCGCCCGCCGCTCCTCAGCAGGCACGGACGGAGGAGCGCCCGCTCGAGACCGACGAGTACTCGCTCTATGAGCTGCTCGATCCGGAGTCGGCCTCGTTCCACATCCTCTACGAGGTCACCGCGATCGATCCCGGCGCGAAGGTCTTCTTCAATCCGATCCGCAAGGGGAGCGCGGCGAGCGGCGAGTCGGTGCGCGACCGGGCGACCTCCCGGCCGCTTCAGTTCGAGGAGGTGAGCGGCGGGGAGGCCCGGCGCAGCGGCCTCCCCGGCGCCGACCTGGATACTCACTACATCCGGATCCACCTGCCGCATCCGGTCCCGCCGGAGGGCGGCATCCGGCTGCTGATCGAGAAGACCTACCAGGACCCGAAGAGCTATCTGCGGCAAGGGGCGGACCGGATCGTCTTCACCCGCACGCTGGGCATCCGCCGCAACGCCATCGTGATGCCGGCGGGATACGAGGTGCTCGCGTGCAACGTGCCGGCCCAGATCCTCACCCAGCCGGACGGCCGCCTGCGGGTGAGCCTGATGCACACCGGCCCGGAGGCGCTGCCGGTGACGATCGAGGCGCGGCGGTCGGCGGCCGCGCGGCAGTCGGGAGCGCCCGAGGAGGAGCGGCTTTCCGAGCGGGCGCATCAGGACCGGACCATCGTCTATTTCCTGCAGCCGCCCGAGACGCACGCCTTCGACCTCTACCACGACTACACGGAGTCGCGGCCCGGCGTGGACCGCTACCTCAACGTCGTGCGCACGGGGAGCGCGGCTTCCAGGCCGTCGGCGCGCGTCCTCGACACCGGCGAGACCCTCCCGGTGGAGACCCAGACCGGGGAGGCGCTCCTGAAGGCGGGGCTTCATCCAGGGGAAACGGCAGGGGAGATCCCGGCCGGCTCCGAGGTGGTGGTCATCCGCTTCCCCGCGGTTCAGCCGGGTGGGTCGGTCCGTCTCCGCATCGCCGAGACCTACACCGATCCCAAGAGCTACCGGCTGGAGGGGGACGAGCTGGTGTTCGACCGCACGCTCGGCCGCCCCCGCAACGCGGTGGTCCTGCCGGCCGGCTGGTCGCTGACCGCGAGCTCGATCCCCGCCATGGTCTCCACGACCGCCGACGGCCGTGTCCGCCTCGACTTCGTGAACCCCCGCCCCGACGAGATCGCGGTCCTGATCAAGGCCAGGAAAAACTAAAAACGATCCAGCCTTCAGTCTGAACACTTTGCTGGTCTAGGCTGGGACTCTCACCGGACCGCGATAGATCCGGCCTTCACGCAGGAGACCTCCGTCCGCCACCGCTCCATCCAGGTGGCGGACGACCTCGTCCACAGGCCGGCCGACGGCTTCGGCGACCTCGGCGGCGGTTATCGATTTCCAGTGCAGAGCGTAGGCGATCGGGTCGGCCGCGGTCTGTGACGGCGCGAGGTCCGGCGCCACGGCAGCCATCGCCTCGCGGAACACCGCATAGGGGCGGTAGCCGACGAGGAGGACGGCGCGGCCGGTCGCCCCCCGCAGCACGAAGGCGGGAAAGCGTCCGATGTTGCGATAGCCGGCATCCTTGAGATCCTCGCGGAACGCCTCCAGCGCCTCGCCGCCCACGAGATCGCGCCGGAATCGGAGAGGATTGCCGGCCAACTCCTCGAACAGCTCCGTCAGCACCTCGCGCCGGGCCACGTTGCGCCGCTCGAGCATGACGGCTTCACGCAGACGGCGCAGGTAGGCCTCCTCGACGGCCGTGCTCTGCCGTCCGGCGGCCTTGACCGCCACACAGGCGGGGTAGGAGGAGGCCGGCGGGTCCTCGACCCAGATCATCTCGTCGATCGGCATGCCGGTGAGGTGCCGTACCTCGTACCAGCTCGGACCCATCTGCGCCGGCCGGTGAACCGAGTGGAGCGGATCATTGAAGCTCTTCCAGTCCGGGATCATCCCCCCGAGCGCGTAGCGCCAGGCGATCCGCCCCTGGAGCTCGTAGCGCAGGCGGCGCCAGATGGCCTCGAACGCCCAACTCCACGAACAGAGCGGGTCGGTGAAGTAGGTAACTTCGATCTCGGGAGTCATTATTTTGAAGCCGTGATCAATTCGGAGTCAGGATGAAACGGGGCGGCCGCGCGCGGCCGCCCCTCAGGCGTTAGGCTGGGCTGGGCCTCGATGCCGGCTTCGAGCTGGCCTTTCCGCCGGTCTTCGCGGCGGCCTTGGCGGCGGTCTTCTTGCCCGCCTTCTTGCTGGCGTTGGGATCGACCGGGGTGCTCCCCGGGCTGGCGAGCTGATCCTGGGGGTAGCTGGACCACTGGTTGGCGCCCTTGGGAAGGGCGGACTTGACCTCTCCGCTCCGCAGGACGCCGAGCTCGGTCTCGAGCTTCGTCGCGTCCGCCGGCGTCTCGTCGGTGCCGCGAATCTCCTCGTCGACCAGCCCCTGCGTCTCGACGACGTGGCGGAGCGGATCGTCGATGTACTCCCAGCTCTCGCCCGGCCCCCACGGGCCCGAGCCCTCGTTCCACGGCCCGCGCGCGCTGGCGCCGTTCGACATGTTGAAGTAGGTGTGGGTGTAGCGCGGATCCCCCTGCAGTACGCCCGGCGGGAAGTTCGGCTGGATGGTCTCCAGCGCCGCCGTGAACATCTGGAAATGGGCGATTTCGCGGGTCATCAGGAAGCGGAGCGTCTCATGGACGTGGGGGTCGTCGGTGAAGTGGAGGAGGTACTCGTAGACGATCTTCGCCCGCGACTCGGCCGCGATGTTCGAGCGCAGGTCCACGGTGAGGTCGCCATTGGCGTTGACGTAGGCGCCCGACCAGGGCACCCCCTGGCTGTCGGTCACCGTCGGTCCGCCGCCGGAAAGGACGAGGAAGTGCGGGTTCATGATCGCGTCGTGGATGTACTCCTCCTTCGCCGCCTTCCCCTTGAGCAGGCGCATGAGGTCGCTCTGCTCGGCGGTGTTCTTGAGCTCGCCATTGATGCCGTTGAGGAGCATGGTGATCGTGGCGCCGACGATCTCGAGATGGCTGAACTCCTCGGTGGCGATGTCCATCAGCAGGTCGTACTTGTCGGGATAGGCCTGGCGGCAACCGAACGCTTGTACGAAATACTGCATGGCGGCCTTGAGCTCGCCATTTCCACCTCCAAACTGCTCGAGCAGGAGGGTCGCGAAACGAGGATCCGGCTTCGAAACCCGCGCGTTGAACTGCAATTCCTTGACGTGGTAGAACATTGAGGCTCCTTCCCTGAGCGAGTGGTCCACGTCATCCCCAGATGAGGATGGGCGAGAATCTCGTTTGGAAGCAACTGTCGTGCCTCCATGCGAAAAATTCCGCCGGTGGAGGCTGTTCCAGGTGGGGGCTAGGAATCGCGGCGCGCGTGCCGGGCGATCTTCGCGAGCAGGATCTCGGGACTAACCGGCTTGCCGACGAACTCGGTGAAACCGGCGTTGTCGAGCTCGTGCTGATGGCCCATCCGGGTGGAGGCCGAGACCGCGAAGATCGGCAGCCGCGCGTATCGCGGGTCCGCCAGGGAGCGGATCTGGCGTGTGGCGGCGTAGCCGTCCAGCTCCGGCATGCGCAGATCCATCAACACGAGATCGTAATCCCGCTCCTGGATCCGCTCGACGGCGTGCCGGCCGTTGGATACGACGTCGATCTCGGCGCCCCACCCCCGCAGGAACCCGGTGAGGACGAGCACGTTGACCTCGTTGTCGTCCGCCACCAGGACTGTCAACCCCCGTAGAGCCTGCTGACCGGCGGTCTCGCCGGCCGCCTCGCCAGCCTCCGGCGTCCGCAGGCGCAGGACGAAGGAGAACGTCGTTCCCCGCCCGAGCTCGCTCTCGACGGCGATGTGGCTGCCGTACAGCTCCACCAGTTTCTTGCTGATCGATAGCCCGAGGCCGGTGCCACCATACTTCAGGCCGATGTCGTAGTTGGCCTGGGTGAATTCGTCGAAGATGTGCGGCAATCGGTCCGGGGCGATCCCGATCCCGGTGTCGGCGACCTGAAAGTCGATCGACACCGCGTCCGCGATCTGCTCGCGGACCTGCAGCGTCGCCGTCACCGACCCCGTGGACGTGAACTTGATGGCGTTGCTGAGCAGGTTGGTGAGCACCTGCCCGATCTTGATCGGGTCGCCGAGGACGGAGACCGGCATCCGCTCGTCGACGTGCACCGCGAGCTCCAGCCCTTTTTCCTCGGCCTTGACGTGGAGGTTGTCGGCGATGCCGTGGATCAGTTGCCGGAGGTCCACGCTCCGCTCTTCCAGGACGACCTTGCCGGCCTCGATCTTGCTGAAATCGAGGATGTCGTTGATCAGGCCCAGCAGGCTCTCCGAGGACGAGCGGAGGATGCGGACGAACTTCTGCTGCTGCGCGGTGAGCTCGGTAGCCCCGAGGAGGTGCCCGACCCCCATGATGGCGTTGAGCGGGGTGCGGATCTCGTGGCTGATCATCGAGATCAGGTCCGACTTGGCCTTCGCCTCCTGCTCGGCCCGCTGCCGCTCGCGCAGCAGCTCGCGCTCGTACTCCTTGCGGTCGGTGGCGTTGAAGACCGTGGTGCGCACGAGCAGCGGCGTGCCCTCTTCATCCTTCTTGAGCACCGAGTTGATCAGTGCCGGCAGCCGGCGGCCGTCGGGGCAGACTACGTCGACGGCGATCTCGCGCACCGCCCCTTGCATCCGCAGCAGCGGCGCGTAGTGCGTCTCGTGGAAGATCCTGCCGCCGGCGGTGAGCAAGTCCTGAAACCGCCGGCGGCCGACGAGCTCCTCCCGCCGGTAGCCCGTCCAGTCCAGAAAGGTCTGGTTGACCTTGACGATCAGCCCGCCGGGGAGCGCCGAGAGATAACCGCAGGGGGCGTTGTCGTAGAGGTCCTCGACGCTCTCCTCGAACGGCGCGGCGGGACCCGCCCCCTGGGTTTCGTCGCGGTCGGTCAAAGCCCCACCGTCTAGAGGAACCCCTGGATCGCGGCGATCGTCTCTTGCGGAGCGCTCAGGTTGGGGCAGTGCCCGGTCGCCTCCAGCAGCACCAGCTCGCTGTCAGGGATCTGGCTGTGCACGTACTCGCCCACCGACCGCGGGGCGATGGCGTCGTCCCGGCATTGCAGGATCAGCGAACGGGTCGTCAACCGCGGGAGGTCAGCCCGGTTATCGGAGAGGAAGGTGACGCGGGCGAAGTGCTTTGCGATCTCGGGGTTGGTGCGGCAGAAGCTGTTGGTCAGCTCCACCCCGAGCTCGGGGCGGTCCGGGTTCCCCATGATCACCGGCGCCATGGCGGTCGACCAACCGAGGTAGTTGCTGTCGAGCGTTTCGAGCAGACCCTCGATGTCCTCCCGGCTGAAGCCGCCGGCGTAGTCTTCGTCGTCGATGTAGCGCGGCGAAGGCCCCACCAGGACCAGCCGCTCGAAGCGGTCCGGCTCCTGGAGCGCCGCGAGCACGCCGATCATCGCGCTCACCGAGTGGCCGACGAAGATCGCCCGGGTCAGCCCCAGCTCGCGGCAGATCTCGAGCACGTCGCTGGCGTAGCCCTTCAGCGATTCGTACTTGCCGCGGCTGTAGGCCGAGGGGTCCGACTGGCCGGCGCCGACGTGGTCGAAGAGGACGATCCGGTACGTCTCCTCGAAAGCGGGGGTGACGAACCGCCACATGTTCTGATCGCAACCGAAGCCATGGGCGAAGATCATCGCCTGGCCCCCTTCCGGGCCCGATAGCTTGACATTGTTTCTTCTCAGAGCGTCCATGGGCGCCGATAATATCATCCGGCCTCAGGCGGTCCCCCGGCTTGCAGGCTGGCCTTCGGCCCCTCCGCTCCGGCGAGGAGCTCGGCCAGGTACTTCCCCCAGACCGCCGGCAGGGAGTGGGTGCCATGGCCGCGGGTCTCGGCGGTGATGGGGAGCAGGATGTACCGGCCGCGGGGGACGCGGTGGATCGCCTCGTCGAGAATGCCGAGCTCCGGCGGATTGACCTCGTCGTCCGCGGAATTGACGGCGAAGAGGGGAGCGCGGATCTTCCCGAGGTGGGGGAGGGGGTTGTAGCTCTTGGAGGCGTCGAACTGGTAGATCAGGTCGTTGGCGTCGAGGATCGCGGCCTGGCGCTGGATCAGGGTGTCCAGGAGCGCCTCGGCCTTCTCGCGGGTCGGGGCCTCCTTCTGCCACTGGAGGGGGCTCGACCCCATCAGGAGCAGGATGTGGATCGCCGAGGCGAGCCCGCGGGGCTGAGCGGTATATTCGCCGTGCTTCCACTCGGGATCGCTGGTGATCGAATCGAGGATCATCTTCCGCATCATCCGGTTGCGTCCGGCGATCTCGACGGGCGCGCTGGCGAGCGGCATCAGGGCCTCCATGAAATCGGGATAGGTATACCCCCAGACCCAGGTGTGCATGCCGCCCATGGAGGTGCCCATCACCAGGCGGAGGTGATCGACTTTCAGACATTGGGTGAGCAGATCGTGCTGCGCCCGCACCATGTCGTCGTAGGTGTACTTCGGGAAGCGCATGTGGAGCCCGTCGCTCGGGCGGCTCGACTTGCCGTGGCCGATCCCGTCCGGGAGGATGATGAAGTGGCTCGCCGCGTCGAGGGTCTGCCCGGGACCGAAGAGCTGGCCGGAGAACTGGTCACGAAGGAAACCCTTTCCATCGCCGGTCGTGCCGTGGAGGATCAGCACGGCGTTGCGCACTTTCCCGGCTGCGTCCTTGGCGGGCGTGCCGAGAGTGGTGTAGTGGACGCGCAACTCGGGCAGCGTCTCGCCGCTCGCGAAATGGAAGTCACGGAGCGTGCAGTCCCTCTCGGCCGGAGCCGGGGTCTGCCCGCAGAGCGCCGGGGCGGCGGCCAGGAGGAGCACGGAGAGGCGAAGGGCGTATCTCATAGGTCTCCGATTGTGACATATTGAGCCCTATGAGCTGGATCGTCATCCTCGGAATCGTCGTCGTCGCCATCGCCCTGGTCGCCCTCACCGGTATCAAGACCAAGGGAACCCGCCAAGTAGGCAACACCCACCTGATGACCGCAGCCCGCATCTGCCTGGGAATCTTCCTGCTGGTCCTGATCCTGATCGCCGTGGGGGTATTCAAGTAGAGGGCCCACCTTATGGAGAGGACTCAGACCGTTTTTCTCTGAGGCGGAATCCTTACCCCGACATTCGCTCCGGTTATTTTGCCGTCCGCCAGCCTGTTTTCGAGGTTCGCCCGGCTTTCGAAGACTCGCTGAAGCGTCTCCGGCTTTCCCTGAAATGTTTCGGAGAGTCTCGCCGACATTTCCGAGACTCTCCAAACGCTGGCAAGCCTCTGGAAAAGTCGGGCAATAACCCCGGAAATGACGGCGGAAGTCTCCGAAACGTTGGCGGGAGTCCGAAAAATGCCGGCGAGAGTCTCGGAAGCGCTGGCGAGAGTCTGAAAAACCCTGGCGAGAGCTCCTGAAACGCCGGCGGACCTCCCGGAAAGGGCGGTCCCTGCGTGGGCTGTCTCTCGTTCTCAGTCGATCTCGCGCGCCGCCTTGCCGAATACCGCCAGGGCGGAGGTGCCCGCGAGGATCCCTCCCGCGATGACGAACAGCGCGGGGAGGCTCCAGTTCGCCAACATGCCGGCGGCGGCGTAGGAGATCGGCACCAGGCCCACGGCGGAGAACATCATCACGCTCATCACGCGGCCGAGGAGGGCGCGCTCGACGCGCATCTGCATCCAGGCGGCGAACTGCACGTTGACGAAGCCGACGCCCAGGCCCATGACCACCAGCAGCGCGACGATGGCGGCGAACTTCAGGATCAGGCCGATGGCGATCAGCTCGAGGCCGCACAGCCCGCTCATGATGATGAACTGCAGTCCGCGCCGGCGCGGGCGCTTCACCATGCCGCCGGCCAGCATCCCCGCCAGCATGCCGCCGCTAAAACAGGACAGAAAGGTTCCGAACGCCGCCGCCGAGTGGAAGTTGAATTTCGCCATCGCGGCGAGACCGACGCCGATCGGCCCGGAAATACAGATGTTGATGGTGGCGATCACGATCATCAACGACAGCAACGGTGGATCGTTGCGCACCGCCCGCAATCCCTCGGCGATGGAGTGCAGCATGCTCGGGCGGGCCGGCGCTCCAGCCGCCGGCGGCACCTTGGGTGGATCGGGGATTCTGAGCAGCGCCACGATCACGCCGAGAAAGCTCAGAGCGTCGAAGAAGAGCGCGAAGGCGACGCCGAGGCTTTTGATCAGCAGGCCCGCGGGCGCCGGCCCGGCCATCTGCGTCATCACCGTGGAGCTTTGCATCAGGGCATTCGCGGGCTGCAACTGGTTCGTCTCGACCAGCGTCGGCATCAGCGCCGGCCCGGCGGGAAAGGAGAACGCGTCGGCCACGCCGAAGGCGAAGGTCAGGGCGTAGAGCTCCCAGAGCTGGATGAGGCGGAGCCAGACCAGCGCCGCCACCGTGCCGACGAGCACCGTGCGGATCGCTCCCGTGGTCATCAGCACGCGCCGCGCCGAAAAGCGATCGATCACCGCGCCGCCGACCAGCATCAGCGCCGCGCGTGGAATCGCGGCGGTCATCAGGATCGCGCCCAGCGCCAGGCTCGATCCCGTCAGTTGCAGCGCCAGCCAGGGGAGCGCCACCAGATAGAACTGGTCGCCGAGCTGCGAGATCGTGGCGCCGAGCCACAGGTTGCGGAAATGCGGCACGGTGAGCGGATGCCGCGGCCCCGCGGCGGGGCTGGGGGCGGATTCCGGAGTGACGGCCGGCGCTGAGCTCATGGAGAACCTCGGTAGGAACCTCGGCAAGTTTGTTACGCGGCTGCGGGGAAGTCAACGCGGGAAGCAAGCCCCTGGTCTCTTGCTAACATAGAGCTTTGGGAATATCATGGCGGGCAGTTAATCAACCCGCCACCTGGCGGCACTTTGAACCTTTGAGGCTCAGGTAGCTCGTAGGTGGCATTTGACCCCAAGGAGCTCAGCCATGCCTCGCATGCCACTGATTCAAAAAAGGTACCGTCCGTTCGTCCTGCTCGCCGTGCTGTCTTTTGGCGCCTTCGCCCTCTATGCCACGGGCTTCGAAGATCTCTACCTGGGCACCGGCGCGGGCAACCCGGGGACTTCGACGGGAGACCGGAACACCGCGATCGGGGAGTATGCCCTGTCCTCCAATACGAGCGGGAACGACAACAGCGCGGTCGGCGCGGAGGCCTCCTTCTTCAACACGACCGGCAGCGCCAACGCATCGCTCGGCTCGTTCGCCCTCGGTTCCAACACGACCGGATCGGCCAACTCGGCGGTTGGCGCCGGCGCCCTGCCCTCCAATACGACGGGCAACTCCAACTCGGCGTTTGGCACCAACGCCCTGGACTTCAATACGACGGGTGACGCCAACACGGCCATCGGATATCAGGCCCTGTTCGGAAACTCGACCGGAGCCAACAACACGGCGGTCGGCGCCAATGCCATGGGCAGCGTGACCGGCTCCGGCAACATCGGACTTGGCAGGCTGGCCGGCTCCAGCATCAGCAGCGGCAGCAACAACATCGACATCGGCAACAGCGCTCCGAGCAACGAGTCCGACACCATCCGCGTCGGCAACACCCAGACCCGGGCGTTCCTGGCCGGCGTCAACGGCGCGACCTCCTCGAGCGGCGTCGCGGTCTACGTCAACAGCTCCGGCCAACTCGGCACGGTGACCTCCTCGCTGCGCTTCAAGGAAGACGTGGAGGACATGGGCGAGGCGACCGGGGATCTGATGAAGCTCCGCCCGGTCACCTTCCACTACAAGGCCCCGTATGACGACGGCTCGCGTCTCCTCCAGTACGGCCTGATCGCCGAAGAGGTGGCGAAGGTCTATCCCGCCCTGGTCCAGTACGACGCCCAGGGGAAGCCCTTCACGGTCCGCTATCAGGCGCTCAATACGATGCTGCTCAACGAGCTCCAGAAGCAGCACACGCAGGTGGAGGAGCAGAAGGCCCAACTCGCGGCGCAGGAAGCCCGCATCCAGCGGCTGGAAGCCCTGCTCGACCGGCAGAGTGTAGCGGCGGCGCCCAAGGCGCCCTGAGCGGTTGGCGCGTCCCGCCCTTCGAATCCTCACCCCCTGGCCCCCTCTCCACCCTGTGGAGAGGGGGGAAATACCCCCCGCCACCCCCTGCGGCGGCCATGTTACGATCTCCCCGCCTTCTGGCACGGTAATAGATTTCAGGTTGATTTAGGAGGACACCGATGCGACGGCTCTCGTTTCTGTTTCTGATCCTCTTGCTCTGCGGCGCAACCGCCGCTCCCGCCCAGGGACCGCCCGGCGATCCCTTCTCAGCCTTGCGGTTTCTGCTGGGGGAGTGGGTCCCGGACAGCCCCGCCTCGGCCCCCGCTGGCCATTTTGAATTCACGTCCGATGTTCAAGGCAAGGTCATGATCCGCCGCAACCACGCGGATTACCCCGCCGCCAAACCTCGGCCCGCCGTCAATCATGACGACCTCATGATGTTCTATCGCGAAGGGGATGTGCGGGCGATCTACGCTGACAGCGAAGGGCATGTGATCCGCTATAGGATGGAAGCCAAGGCTCCGGGCGCGGTGACCTTCGTCTCCGAGACGGTTCCAGGCACTCCCTGGTTCCGGCTCTCCTACAAGAAGCTGCCGGACGGCCGGCTGAGTGGCAAGCTCGAGCTCGCCCAGCCGGGTACGACCAAGGAATTCAAGACCTATCTGGAGTGGACGGCGAAGCGGAAGGCAGAATAGGCGGAACTCAACCGCCGGCCCCTCATCGTCGGATGGGGGCCGGCAAGGGTGCTAGTGCTTCACCTTGAAGGCGTCGCTGTTGATCTCATCCGGATTCAATCCCGTGTTGTTGAGGATCAGATCCGAGAGCTTGTAGCTCTCTACTTCCCTGATCTCCTCCTTCGTCAGGATGTTCTGGTACCAGAAGCGATCCGCGTCGCGGACGTCCCTGATCTGCCGCTGGATGACGGCCGTGATCAGGGGGCCGGTGTGACCGGACCGCGGATGAGCGGCCGTCTCGCAGATGCCGCCCGCGAACAGGTCCACCTGGTTCGGATTCGAGTAGACCGATCTCAGGCGCGCCGCCGCCTTGGTATCGAAGGCGTCGGCGAAGCGATTGACAGGGGGCAGGCCGAAGCCCACGCGGGCGAGGTTGTAGCTCGGCAGGCCAAGCTCCCGGCCACGCACGATATTGATCGCCGGCAGGTCGAACAGAGTCCCCGCGGTCCCCGGCTGATCGACGACCAGCGTATTGCGCACGCCGTCCGACACGACGCAATCCACCTTCTCGTGCGGCTGGCGAATGAACCCGCGCACCAGCGCGTCCAGATCCGAGGACGTCTGGAAGAGGTTGGGCGACTGGAACAGGGACTCGCCGAGATCGAGCGCCGGCAGCGGACTGTGCCCGCCCGGGGAGCCGAAGCGCTGCAACTCGCGGGGGAGCAGCGTGTGGCCGACGCGGTAGAGCGACTGCTCGAACTCGAGCCCGAGACGACCGTTCACCGACGGTTTGTGCCCCTTGTACTTTGCCACTTTCTCGCCGGTCAGGGTCGGGAGGAACTCGTTGACCACGATCGACTGCATGAGGCTGGCCACCCACCGGCGGCCGAGCTGGAACAGTTGCTCATCGGTCAGGGAGGGGTTCTCCGCGGCGTATTCAGCCACCTTCCGGTTGTGCTCGCGCACGAACAGGGTGTGGATCATCGTCAGGCCCGGCGTTTCGTTGCAGCGCGGGAAGAAGTCGCCGCAGACGAACAGGGTGGACGGGAACTGCGGGGACGGCAGGACCGACTGAATCCGCGGCAGCAGGTTGGTGTCTGGGTCGACGAGCATGCGGCCGCCGGAGAATTCCCGCAGCACGCCCGGGGTCGGCCCCGCGGGGCCTGGCCCTGGCAGGGTCTGGCCATAGCCATAGACCTGGGATGCATCGATCCAGCCGGTCTGGGTGTTCATCGACATGCGTGGATTCGGGGCCGGCAGGATGCCCGATCTGGGGTCATACTGCTGCCGCGTGATGGTCATGAACGGACGGATGACCGGATCGAAGTACGGATCGTTCGGCGGAATGACCAGGTTGAGCGGCTGTAACGGCAACGTGTCGTTATCAACCGTGATCCCGAAGTCGTGATCCAGGAACTGTCCAAACTGCCACAGGAAGTTGTTGTTATCCAGCGGATTCAGGACGGGATCCTGGTCCTGAGCGAACACATGGTTCGAGATGGCGCGCGGGGCAGGCCGGTTTTTCCCCGGAAACATCGCTTCATCGCCGCCCATACGGTCTATGTAGGCGTCCGGCAGGAAGCGCTTCTCCGCGGTACCCGCCTGATTGGCGTGGGGATCGCTCAGATTGTGGTTGCTGCCGTTAATCGGCGGGACGTCCGTCACCACCCTGATCGGGGTGCGGCTGTCGCGTGCGACCACCGCGCCAGGTGCTACGATCGCCGTCAATGCGGCGGCGACTGCTATGTATCCGAGTTTCACAGCCTTTTCTCCTATCAACCCCAGGGGGCCAGATGGGTGCGCATACCTTCATGCGCGCCTAATAAATGTGCATCTGCTACCAAACCCCGCGTACCACATCGCACGAATCGTCGCGACGCGTGACAGCGGTGGCTCTTCTCACGGCACAAAAGACAGATGGCTATCGTACCACGATGGAAGGCTCACGACGAGGCTCGCCGAGAGGAATCCGTCGACCACCCGCTTAAGCGCCCATGCAAGCAGATGGCTACGTCACAAGTAGGGTGCTCGTTCCCCCTCAAGACGGGACAGGGGCGCGGTCTCGAGACTCGCGCGACGGCCCTGGCCAAGGCCACTCCCCCGCAGTAGCCATGTTACGATCTCCGGGCCTTCTGGCACCTGAAAGTCGTTCCGTTCGGGGGCCGCGCGCGAGGCGCGGACCGAGGAGAGTGCATGGATTCGAGCCCCAATCCGGCCGGCCGGCCGGGCCTCATCATGGCGATCGGCGGCGCCGAGGACAAAGTCCGCGAGCGGGTCATCCTGCGCCGCTTCGTCGAGGAGGCCGGCGGACCGGACGCCTCGATCGTCGTGCTGGCCACCGCTTCGGAGTTCCCCGAGACGGGGGAGCGCTACGCCGAGCTGTTCTATGGCATGGACGCCAGCACCGTCGAGGTGCTCCGCGTCCGCAACCGCGAGGATGCGATCGAGTGCAGCCGCGAGGTCTTCGACGTCCTGGAGTACGCGACCGGGTTCTTCATGACCGGCGGCAGCCAGCTCCGCATCTCCTCGGCCCTCGGCGGCACGGCGCTCGCCGCGGCGCTCCGCCGCCGGCATGCCGAGGGGATGGTGGTGGCCGGCACCAGCGCCGGCGCCGCCGTCATCTCCCGGCACATGATCTCAATGGGGGAGAGCGGCGGCACCCCGCGCCGGCGGCTGGTCCAGATGGCCCAGGGGCTCGGCTTCGCGCCCGGCCTCCTGATCGATCAGCACTTCCGCCGCCGCGACCGCATGGGGCGGCTGCTCACCGCCCTCTCCTACAACCCCGAGCCGCTCGGCGTCGGAGTCGACGAGGACACGGCCGCGATGATCGACGCCGACGGCGTGATCACCGTCCTCGGCTCGGGCGCGGTGACGGTGGTGGACGCCTCGGGCCTGCGCTTCACCGACAGCCACGCGGTGCACCGCGGGCAGCCAGTCGCCATGCTCGGGCTCAAGGTGGATTTCCTGACCCGGGGCTGCCGGTACGACGTCCAGCGGCGGACGGCGGTCGTCCCGGCCGGCTCCGCTCAACAGACCACCGCGGATATGGCCGCCGAGACCATCGAAGTGGGGAGCCTCGACCGATGAAGATCCTCGACACCCGCGTCTACCGTGGCCCCAACCTCTACGCCCTGCGCAAGGTGATCCGCCTGCGCGTCGATCTCGGCGAGCTGGAGGACTACCCGACCAACCGGCTCCCCGGCTTCGTGGACGCGCTGCTGGAGGCGATCCCGACGTTGCGCGAGCACGGCTGCTCCTATGGCACGCCTGGCGGCTTCGTGCGCCGCATGACCGAGGAGGAGGGGACCTGGCTGGGGCACGTGCTGGAGCACGTCGCCATCGAGCTCCAGTGCCTCGCCGGCACGCCGGTCAGCTACGGCAAGACGCGGAGCCACGACCTGCCGGCGGGGCAATACCACGTCATCTTCAGCTACGACGAGGAGATCGTCGGCCTGGAGGCCGCCGAGCTGGGCCTGCGCCTCCTCCTGCATCTGCTCCCGCCCGAGCGCGCGGCCCACCTGCCGGGGCCGTACGACTTCAAGGCCGAGCTCGAGGATCTCGTCCGCCTCGCCCATCGCCGCGCCTTCGGTCCCTCGACCGCCTCCCTGGTGCGTGCCGCCGAGGAGCGGGACATGCCGTGGATCCGCCTGAACGAACGCTCGCTGGTGCAGCTCGGCCACGGCAAGTTCCAGCGCCGTATCCAGGCGACCGTCACCAGCGAGACCCGCCACACCGCCGTCGAGATCGCCTCGGACAAGCGGCTGACCAATCAGATCCTCTCGGATCTCGGGCTGCCAGTCCCCCGGCAGGCGCGGGTGCGCGGGGTGGAAGACGCCGTCGAAGCCGCCGAGCGGCTGGGCTTCCCGGTCGTCCTCAAGCCGCTCGACGGCAATCACGGCAAGGGCGTGTCGATCAATCTCACCACCCGGGAACAGGTCGAGGTGGCGTTCGAGAAGGCGTACGAGTACTCCTCGGTGGTGATCGTCGAGACCTTCCAGGAGGGTCACGACTACCGGATCCTGGTGGTCGACGGCAAGGTCGTGGCGGCGGCCGAGCGGGTGCCCGGCCGCGTGGTGGGGGATGGGCGGCACACGGTCGCCGAGCTGGTCGAGATCGTCAACCAGGACCCCCGGCGCGGCATCGGCCACGAGAAGGTGCTGACCCGCCTGGAATTCGACCATCAGGCCGAGCGGCTGCTCGAGCAGGCGGGGCTGGGGCCCGACGCGGTCCTCCCCGCGGGGCAGGTCTTCTACCTGCGCTCGACGGGGAACCTGTCGACGGGCGGCACGTCGGTCGACAAGACGGACGCCATCCACTACGACAACCGGATCATGGCCGAGCGGTCCGTCAAGGCGATCGGCCTCGACGTCGGCGGCGTCGACTTCATCTCGCCGGACATCTCCCGCAGCCACAAGCAGGTCGGCGGCGCGATCGTCGAGGTCAACGCCGCGCCCGGCTTCCGCATGCACACCGCGCCGACCGAGGGCAAGGCCCGCGACGTCGCCGGCCCGGTGATCGACATGCTGTTCCCCAAGGGGACGCCGTACCGCATCCCGATCGCCGCCATCACCGGCACCAACGGCAAGACGACGACGACCCGCATGGTCGGGCACATCCTCAAGCTCGCCGGCGCCACGGTCGGCATGACCACCAGCGACGGCGTCTACATCGACGGCGAGCTGACGGTCTCGGGGGACATGACCGGCCCGTGGGCGAGCCACCTCGTACTGCGCGACCCGTCGGTCGACGCGGCGGTGCTCGAGACGGCGCGCGGCGGCATCGTGCGCGCCGGGCTCGGCTGGCGCAAATGCAAGGTGGGAGCGGTGCTCAACGTCGCCTCCGACCATCTGGGGATGGGGGGCGTCAAGGATCTCGACGAGCTGGCGGAGATCAAGCGCGTCGTCGTCGAGGTGGCCCAGGACTGGTGCGTGCTCAACGCCGACGACGAGCGGGTGGCGCGGATGGCCGAGCACAGCCCGGCCAAGCCGATCTACGTGACGATGCGGCGGGAGAACGATCTCGTGCGGCGGCACATCCGCGAGCAGGGGGGACGGGCGGTGGCGTTGGAGGAGGGGCTCAACGGCCGGCTGATCGTGCTCTACGAGGGGGAGGAGCAGATCCCGCTGCTGTGGGCGCGGCAGATCCCGGCGACGGTCGAGGGGCACGCGATCCACAACATCCAGAACGCCATGTTCGCCACCGCGATCGCGCACGCGATGGGGATCAGCCTGGAGAACATCCGCCAGGGGCTGCGCACTTTCACGACCGACTTCTTCCAGACTCCGGGCCGGATGAACTTCTACAACGAGCACCCCTTCCGGGTGCTGCTCGACTACGCGCACAACGCCCACGGCATGACGGCGATGGCGCAGACGATCCGCGGGCTCACCGTCAACGGCCGGCGTCTCGGCGTCCTCGCCGCTCCGGGGGATCGCCGGGACGAGGACATCCTCGAGCTCGCCCGCGCCGCCGCCCCGGCCTTCGACTTCATCATCCTGCGCGAGGACGACAACCTGCGGGGGCGCCGGCGGGGGGATACCGGCGCGCTGGTCCGCCAGGGTCTCCTCGCCGCCGGCTTTCCGACCGACCGGATCTCCCCGGAGGTCTACAGCGAGGAGGAGGCCGTCCAGCGTTCGCTGGAGGCGGCCCAGCCGGGGGACCTGCTGGTCATCTTCGGTGACGACCTCGACCGTGTCTGGCAGCAGATCGTCAGCTTCGGCCGCCCCGCCGGAGCGCCCGAAACCGGATCTCACGCCATCCCCATCTTCGCCGGCAACGAGCCGCCGCTGGCGAGCGCCATCCTGGCTCCAGAGTCCCCCTCGGATCAGGGAGCGGGGGAGGGGGAGGACTAGAGGCTTGATCTCCACTTCGGATGGAGTTACGTTGTCTCTATGAGAAAGGTCAATCTCGGATACGCCAAGGACCACCTGGAGAGTCTCGTCGACGAAGCGATCGCCGGCGAAGAGGTGGTCATCGCCAGCAAGGGCGCCCGGTTCGTCCGGTTGATCCCGATGGAACAGGCCGAGATGGAGAACACCGTCCGGAAATCTCGGCGGGCAAGGGTCGAGACCCTTGTCTCTCAGTTGGGGTCTCTGCCGGATCTCGACGAACGTAGCAGCGATGAAATTCTCGGCTATGACGAGAGAGGACTCTTTTGATGTCGGGTGTTGTTCTGGATAGCTCCGCTCTGCTGGCTATCCTTTTCGGGGAACCCGAACAGAACGCTTTCCTCGACCTGATCTTTGATAGGGAAGAGCGGAGGATCAGCGCTTTTTCCGTCTTCGAGGCGAGTTCCGTCATCCTGTCCCGAAAGGGACCTGCCGGGCGATTGATCTTCGATTCTTTGTGCGAAGAGCTCGCACTGGAAGTGGTGCCGTTTACCGCCGAGCATATGCGCCTGGCTCGCCAAGCCTGGGAACGTTTTGGCAAGGGCCGTCATCCGGCGGCATTGAACTTGGGTGATTGCTGTTCGTATGCTCTCGCCCGAGCTACAGGCGATCCGCTCCTCTATAAAGGGAACGATTTCCCTCAAACGGATTTGGAACTGATCCAGCCTTAGTCCTTCAAGCCGCCGGCGCCTCCCGTCTTAACCGGTAGATCAGAGCCGCCGTCGGCACCGCCGCGAGGATCAGGAGCGTGACCGTCCAGGGGGAGAGGCCCGCGGCGGTCAATGTCTTTCCAAACTCCTCAGGCAGTCTGAAAAAACCTTCCAAGATCCCCAATTCGGCGGCCACGAGGGCGGCCAGACTCGCGAGGCCGCGGGCCACGGCGAGCGGACGGATCTTCCGCTCGCGTTGGCGGATCTCTCCGGCGAGCAGGTCCGCCGCGCGGGCGCGCCACCAGATGGCCGCCGGTGCCGGCAAGGGCTCCGGCCAGCGCTCCTCGTCTCGGCTGTGACGGAAGATCTCGGTGAGCTCATCATCTTTCACGACTCTCCTCCTTTCCGGCGAAGCAACTCCAGCAGGCGCGCGCGAGCCCGGAAGAGCAGGACGCGCACACTGGCCGCCTTCACCTCCAGGATTTCGGCGATCTCCGCGTGCGAGCAGCCCTCCGCGTAGGCCAGCCAGAGCATCTCGCGGTCGGCCGCTCTGAGCGCGCCCAGGGCGGAGTGGACGTCCAGGCGGATCGCCATCCCTTCTCCCGCGGGGGGATCGGGTAGCTCGGAGGTCAGCTCCGCCGATCTTTTCGCCGCCGCCCAATGATCCTTCAACAGGTTGGTGGCGATGCGGAACAGATAGCGCATCCGGTCCTCCTCGCTCCCGCCCGCGAACCTGGAACGCAGGAAGCGGTAATAGGTCTCCTGCAACAGATCGTCCACGATCCGCCGCTCGCGGCAGACGCGATAAAGATAGACGCGTAGGCGCTCGGCGGTGGCCCGGTAGAACGCCTCGAATTCCGGCTCATCCATGGAGGGGTCGGCCGGAATCTAGGGCGTCTCAGAGTCTTGCCGCGAGATCCGCCGGCGCGCCACGACCCAGGTCGCAGCCCAGAGTCCCGCGGCGCCGCAGACGATCAGAATTCCCGACCCCAGCAGGAACCGCGACTCCGCCACCTTGGCGACGCCCAACACCCCCAGGCCGATGAAGGTGAGAACGATCGCCTGCCGGAGGCTGCTGTTCAGCAGCTCCTGCGGCTCGGAACGGCCGGAGAGGACGTCCGCCATCCATCTCCGCCCCCCCTCGGTCTGCAACAGGGCGACGAACTCCTCGGAGCTGAACCGATCGAGTATTTTCATCCGCAGCTCGTGCCGCAGCGCCGCGTTCCGCGCCGACCACCGCCACGCCAGGCCAGCGATCCAGCCGAGGAGCAACAACCCGCCGACCAACTGGATCAGCCGATACGTTTCAAAGAAGCCCATGAGCCGATTCTCCAGGGTTTGCCGGCTTGCGGCGTGCTATCGCTACCGCGCGCTGGCCGAGGATTTTCAAGCTTCCGCCGTCCGACGGTTCGAACACGATTCGCGGTCCGGTTTGATACCGGAAATTCCATACGTTGTAAATGCCCGCCGATTCGGGCGCCAGCGCCAGCTCCATCCTTTCGGGGAGCTTCTCCGGCCGGAACTCATACCGGCCGCCGGGGCTGCGCAGGGCTCGCACGATCTGCCGGCCGCGCTCGAAATCCAGCCGCAGGAAGATCTGGAGCTCAGGATTATCGTGATAGTCCTGCCAGAGCTGATAGACCGGCCGCACCGAGACGAAGCCGCCGAGCTCCTTCTTCTGGGTCTCCCACCAGGAACGTATCTGTTTTTGCATCCCTTCGAAAGATTGATTCGGTCCCAGGGCGGCGCGCAGAGGCTCCCAATCCCCCGTGTCGATGCCACGGAAGATCCGCGTCATCTGCTCGTCCTCGGAACCGGGCAGGTCCGGCGCGAGGGCGTCGGGGACGTTGAGCCGCAGGATGGCCTCCGGATCGGCGGTCGCCAGGATGGGGCGGCCGTTTCGCCAGGAGATTTCGATCTCGCCTCCGGAAGCGAGCGCGTAGCGGCCGGCGATCTCGGGCCGGGGCGGGACGGCGGGGTCCGCGGCGGGTGGCATCGGCACCGCGCCGCCGAAGAGGAGGTTCTCCACCCATTGGGCGACGAACTCGGTGGTGAGCTGCCGGTTGAGGTGGGTGTTGGCGAGCAGGATGAAGACCGTATCCTCGTCCACGAAGCGGTAGAACGCGGCGGCCACGCCGAGGCTCATGTCGTAACCGCCATGGTAGATCACCTGGGTCCCGCGGCGGGTCGGAAGGATGCGCCAGCCGTAGCCGAAATCGTCGAGCACGGGCCGGTAGAGCTTCGCCTTGGCGGCGGCGGAGAGAATGCGGTCGCCGAGCAGAGCCTGGTGCCACCGGTAGAGGTCGTCCACCGTCGAGAGCATGCCGCCCGAGCCGACGAGCCGGAGCTTCGCGGGGCGGTCGATCGGCATCTCGACGGGGAAGCCCCACTCGCGCGTCGTCCAGTCCTGATAGCGTGCGATCCGGTCACGATTCCATTTCGGCAGGTCGAACCCCGTCGACTGGAGGCCGGCGGGCAGCAGCAAATGATCCCGGACATAGCGCTCGTAGGGCTCGCCGGAGACGACCTCGATGATCTTCGCCAGCAGGTCGTAGCCGGAGTTGCTGTAGAGGAACTTCGTGCCCGGCGGCGCGGTGAGGGGCTGCTTGAGGATCTCCTGGAGATACTCCTTCCACGAGGGGGACTGATCGAGGTAGAAGCTGTCGATCCCCGAGGTGTGCGAGAGCATCTGGTGCAGGGTGATCGCGGCCATGTCCTCGCGGATGGCGCCGGGTGGGAGATCGAGCCCCACGCTCCTCGCGATGCCGGGTAGGAATTTTCCCAGGCGGTCCGCCGTGCTGAGCTTGCCGTCCATCTCGAGTCGCAGGATGGCGGTGGCCGTGAACTGTTTGGTGATCGATCCGACGTCGAACGCCGTGTCCGGCTCGACGGGGGTCGCCGTTTTTCGGTCAGCCAGTCCGTATCCCTTCCGCAGCAGGATCTCACCGTGCCGGGTCACCAGTACGGAGCCGGAGAAGCCATAGTCGGCAAGGCGCGCGAAGAAGCCGTCGAGAGAGGCGGGAAGGGTGCTCGCCCGGGCCGGCGCCGTCATGAGTGTCAGGATCAGGAGGAGGGGAACGGGGCTGCGCGGCCTGAATCTCATCGGATCTCCTTTGGAGGCTCGGGTTCTGCGGGGTACAACTCCGAAGCGGGAGGAATGGTTAACGGCAGGCTGCTAGAGTAGGGAAATGCCAACTCTGGACCGCACCACCCTGGAACTGCTGGATCTCTTCGCCGCCGGCAGGAACACCCCGGGAGCCGGGAGCGCCGCGGCCCTGATGGGCGCGCTCGCCGGGAGCGTCCTCCAGACCGTCGCGCGGCATACGATCAAGGCGGCGGAGGGCTCGAAGCGGCGCGAGGTCTACGCTCCCTTTCGCGAGCGGGCCGAGGCGATCCTGGAGGAGGCGCGCGACCGGTCTCTCCGCCTGCGCGATGCCGTGGACGCGGACGCCGCCGCGTTCGACCGGTTCTGGCGGGACCGCACGGAGGAGAATCTCCAGCGCGCGGCCGACATCCCCATCGAGATCGCGGAGCACTGTGCCGCCCTCGCGGAGATCGGGCTCGAGCTGCACGAACGGGGGTTCCGGAATGCCCAGGGAGAGGCGGCCGCCGCGACCCTGAGCGCGATTGCCAGCGGCGAGACGGCGGCCTATATTGCACATCTCAATCTGCGGTCCGCCGGCGTCTGGGCGGAGGAGCGGAGAGATAACGTCTGTGGCCTCCGCCTTCGGCTGCGGGATCTCCGCGGATCGATCGAGGCGCGGATCTACGAGGAGGACGAAAGCGCGCGGCCCTGATCTGCTTGGTGGGATCGCGACCCTCGCCTGACGCGGTCGTTCTGGCGGGAAGGTCGGGAGAGAGTCAGGCCCTTAGCATATTGCGAATTATATTAAATTTGATTAAGATCTGGAGGCCCTCCTGGGGCATGACTCAGAAAGGAGACCTCCGATGAAGAAACTAACGTTCATTCTCGTCCTGATCGCGGGTCTGTTGAGTGCACGGACAGCGACCGCACAGACCTGCAACGGCACGGCCGGACAGTGGTCGGGCTGCCGCGGCACCGGATGCACGCCCTGTTGGGAGCTGGTCAGCTCTTATCCTTATTACTTCCTCAATCATCCTAGCTGCACCCCCAACACCAATTGCCAGGGTCTCTACTTCACCTGCAACGCGGCCTGTCCAGCGCCCAACTCGTCGGACCTGCAATGCAACGGTACTTCGGGTGGCTGGCAGGGGTGCCGCGGCACTGGCTGTCTGGTCTGCGCCGAGCTCGTCGCCGATTACCCATGCTACTTCCAGAATCATCCCTCTTGCCAGTCGAACTCGACCTGCGACGGTCAGTCCTTCACCTGCAACGCGAACTGCCCGGCCCCCACGGCCGCTGACGCCTGCTGATCGCGCATTTCGCTGGAGGTTGGCCTGACGGCCAGCCTCCAGCGTGGCCCGTCCTTCCTTCGGGAGATCCGCGGACTCGTCGAAAGGCGGATCTATGAGCCGTACGAATCCGCTATGCTCCCCGCCAAATGACTACATCCTACGGCTGCCAGAGCATGGTCGATCCCCTGCGGCGGGTCCTCGTCCGCCGCCCGGACGAAGCTTTCGGCGACGCCGACCCGGCGCGCTGGCACTACACTTCCCATCCCGACCTCCGGGAGGCCCGGCGCGAGCACGATGCCCTGGTGAATCTGCTGCGCGACGCCGGCGCCGAGGTGATCGAGCATTCCGACCCCCAGCCGGACCGGGCGGACGCGATCTACGTCTTCGATCCCGTCCTGATCACCGAACGCGGCGCGGTCCTGCTGCGGATGGGGAAGGCGTTGCGCCGTGGCGAGGAAGAAGCGCTCGGCCAGAGGCTGCGGGAGGTCGGAGTCCCCACCTTCGCCGCACTCCAGGGGGAGGCCACGGCCGAGGGGGGAGATCTCCTCTGGCTCGACCGCCACACCCTGGCGGCCGGCCAGGGCTTCCGCACCAACGCCGAGGGGCTCCGCCAACTCCGGGAGATCCTCGCGCCGCTGGACGTCGAGGTCATTCCCGTCGAGCTGCCGTACTTCGGGGGTCCCGAGGCCTGCCTGCACCTTCTTTCCCTGATCAGCCTGGTGGATCACGACCTCGCGGTGGTCTATCCATCCCTCCTCGCCGTCCCCTTCTGGCGATTCCTCCAGGACCGGGGCATCCGCCTGATCGAAGTGCCGAACCTGGAGTTCGCGACCCAGGGCTCCAATGTCCTGGCCCTCTCGCCGCGCAAGGTCCTGATGCTGGAAGACAATCCGATCACCCAGCGGCGCCTGGAGGAGGCCGGCTGCGAGGTGCTGACCTACCGTGGCCGGGAGATCTCCCTCAAGGCCGAAGGCGGACCGACGTGCCTGACGCGGCCGGTGTGGCGGGCGGGGTAGGTGCTTTCAGGTCTGAGGCTGGTGGTCAGAGGGATCTTCCCGCGCTGACATCCTCCGCCATCAAATCCGCCAGCAGCACGATCCTTCTCCCCAGCGAGCGCAGCTCCACGTACTCCTCCCGGGTGTGCATCCCGCCGCCGATCGGGCCCAGGCCGTCGAGGATGGGGATGCGGTCGGGGTCGGGGAGGAAGTTGGGGAAGGAGATGCCGCCGCGCTGGTCTTCGACCTCCAGGCGCCAGCCCTCGTCGGCGGCGAGGGCCACGGCGCGGTTGCAGGTGCCACAGTGGGGGCCGCTCGGATCGACCGGCGGGATCGTCCCGCTGGTGGCGAAGGTGATCTCCGCGCCGGTGGCGAGGGCCACCTCCCGCGCGAGGTCTTCGAGCCGGCGGGCGAGCTCGCCGCACTCGCTGGCGCGGAGGAAGCGGGCCTCGCCTTCGACGATCGCGCGGTCGGGGACGACGTTGAGCTGGCGGTCGGTGCCGAGCAGGTCATGGGCGGTGGCGAGGCCGTCCACGAAGGTGGCGTCGCCGGCGACGAAGCGGCCGGCGTTCACGGTGGGACCGCCCTTCTGGTGCGAGAGCGCCTCGGCCTTGGCGACCCAGCTCGCGGCGGCGACGAGGGCCGAGCGCCCTTCCCAGTAGTGGAGCCCGGAATGGGCCGCCTGCCCGCGCGCTTCGAGGCGCCACTGGAACATCCCCCGGCGGCCGGCCACGATCGTCTCCGCGTCCGTCCCCGCGTCAGTCTCCGCGTTACTGGCGGGCTCGCCCGGCTCCAGCACCCAGAGCGCGCGGGCGGTCTCCCCCCAGAGGCGGACAGCGGCCCGCGACAGCTCGCCCCCTACTTCCTCGTCCGGCACCACCACCAGCAGCAGGTCGGCGGGCGGCTGCTGTCCGCGGTGATGGAGGAGATCCAGGGCTCCCACGAAGGCCGCGAGCCCCCCTTTCATGTCGATGGCGCCGGTCGCGACCAGCCTGTCGCCGTTGAGATGCGGCTTCATGGCCGGCAGGACGGTGTCGAGGTGGCCGATCAGCAGGAGATGCCCGCGTGAGGTGTCCGCTCCCCGGGCGTAGAGCACCGGCAGAGTAGAGGCGCCATCCTCGTCCCGGATCTCGACGGCGAGCCCGCGCTCGCGGAGAGCCGACGCGAGCCGTTCCGCCACGCGGCGGAGCCCCGCGGGATCGCCGCTGTCGGAGGAGATGGCGGTCAGCTCGCGGAGGAGCTCGACGGCCCGTTCGAAGAGGGGTTCGGGGAGATTCGCGACAGCTGGTTCCATGGACGGGTAAGGTATCGCAGAAGGTAGCCGTCTCCGAAGAATCGTTGCGATCTCCCGGTGCGGCGCTCCGCCTCCCTGGACAATGCGCCGCCTCCGGCGGCGACGCGACATCTTCCCGGGAAGTCGCAACGTCTCCCGGGACAATGCAACGCCTCCGGAGAAGACGCGACGGCTTCTCGTTACATCGCGACGCCTCCGGAGACAATGCAACGCCTCCAGGTGCAACGCGACGTCGTAACGGTAGATCGCGACATATCCACGTACATCGTGACGCCTCCCGTGGCTACGTGACATCATCTCCCGGCTAAGTAACGCCTCCACTGAGTACGCGGCATATTCAGGGTACATTGCGACGACTCTGCTGGCGACGCGACATCTTCCCGGGACAACGCGACGCCTCCAGTGGCTACGCAACGAGTCCGTATGCATTGCAACAGTCTCGAAGGAGTGCGACCGTCCCGGCCGGAAGCGTGGGTGGCACCGCTGGTATAGAGTCACGGAAGATGGAGCCGCCTGCCGGCTCCGGTTCACTTGGAGGGGTATCCCATGGTCAGTGCCGTCATTCTGCTGGTGGTGGAGAAGGCAAGGGTGAACGAGGTCGCCCAGCAACTGGTCGACCTGCAGGGGATCACCGAGGTCTATTCGGTGGCCGGCCAGTACGATCTGGTGGCGATCGCGCGCGTCAAGGACAACGAGGCGATCGCCGACGCGGTCACCCGCCAGATGCTGAAGATCGAGGGGATCATCCGCTCGGAGACCCTGCTCGCGTTCCGCGCCTTCTCGCGCTACGACCTGGAGCGGATCTTCTCGATCGGGGCGGAAGAGCCGATCCGCTAGACCCTGGGAGCGCCGGCGCTCCCAGGAATCAGTGACCGCTTCCCCCCTGCGCCTCCTTGAGGATCAGCGCGGCGAGGACGTCGTAGTCCCCTCCGAAATGGTGGGCGCCCGGCAGCACCTGAGCCTTGCCCGCGGCGGCGGGGACCCGCGGGCAGATGCTGTCCTTTTCCTTGCTGCCGTAGAGGCAGAGGACGGGCGGGTGCCCCGCGAGCTTCTTCACCTCGGGGAGCACCGGCTGCCCCTTGCTGCCGCCGCCCAGCCAGTCGGTGACGTGGAATTCGAAGGTGGCCGTCTCGCTGGGTCCGAGCAGCGCCACCAGGCGCACCCGCTCCAGCAGGTCGGCAGGCAGGCGGTTGGCGAAGAAGGGGAGCACGTCGGCGCCGAAGGAGTAGCCGATCAGCAGAACCTCCTGCTTGTTCCAGACGGCTAGGTAGTGGCGGAGGATTCGCTCCAGGTCGCGGGCCGCGGCGTCCGGCTTGCGGGCGGTCCAGAAGTACTGCAGGGAGTTCCAGCCCACCACCGGGATCCCCTTCGCCGAGAGCGCCTTCGAGACGTCCTTGTCGATGCCCGCCCAGCCGCCGTCGCCCGAGATCATGATGGCGAGGGTCTTTCCAGAACCTTTGGCGGGGACTTCGACGAGCGGCAGGTCGCCCACCGCCGGAATCCCCTTGGCGGCGGGAGCCGCGGCGGGCCGTTCCGGCCTGTCTTCCCCGACGATCTTGCGGAACGCCTGGCGGAACTGCGGTGCCCATTTGTAAGTCTTGGAAAAGCCGTGGCCGACATCCGGCAGCAGCACGAGCTCCGCGCCCTTCACCCTGGTGGTGTACTTGACGACGTCGTCCTTGGCGCAGACCTGGTCGATCGTCCCCTGGAAGGCGATCCAAGGCTGCTCGAGGGTCGAGGCGGGACGGAAGACGATCCCCTTCACCTTCGGGTTGGGATCGGGGTCGCTGGCGATGCCGTGACCGGGGCAGAAGGGGTGGACGAGGTTGAGGTCGGGGCAGAAGCCCATGCTGATCGCCCCCTTGAAGGTGCTGGGGGGCGCCTGGACGAGGGCGGCGTAGGCGAGCGTCGCGCCCGAGGAGTAGCCCACCAGAACCGGCGGCTCGTAGTTGGGCAGGCCGAGCGTCTTCTGCACGTATTTGGAGAGCAGCTCGAGGTCGACGGCCGCGGAGGTGCAGCTCTCCCTGGCGGCGTTGAGCTTCGCCACGTAGTAGGGAACGCTGATGCCGACCACCAGGGTGTCCTGGTCGGCCAGGATCCTGGCCATGTCGACCACCCCCAGGTTCCAGCCGCCGTCGCCCGAGAAGAAGAGCGCGACGTGCCGGGGATGGGGCGTGCGCCGGTAGAGATAGACCTTGCCGAAGCGGCCGTAGGTGAGAGTCTCGGTCGGCGGCGCCGGCGCGGTGGCGGTCGGGGGGGAATCCTTCGCCGCCGCCTTTGCCCGGGGCGAGGAGTGGACGGCCGGAGGCGGGGCGGTCTGCGCGGTCGCCTGGAGTGCCAGGAGCAGCAGGAGCAGCGGAGCGCTTTTCATCAGCTCGGATTCCTCGACTGGAGCGCCGAGATGGCGCGCTGGTACTCGGGGTCCTGGCGGAGCGGGGCGAAAGCCTCCTCCTTCTGGAGGGCGGCGAGGTCTTTCCAGCCCTTGTCCACGGACTCCAGAAGGTCGGCGAGCGCCCGCTTGCGGTCCCCCCTGTAGGCGTAGGCGGCGGCGCGGCTGTACCAGACGTTGGGGTTCTCGGGATCGATTTCGGCGGCGATCGAGAGCACGAAGACCGCGCGGTCGTACTGCTTGTGCTCGCTGAACGCCTGCGGCAGGTAGTAGCCGGTCTGTACGCCGAGGGTGTTGAGAATGCGCTGGGCGGAGAGCCGCTCGTCCGGCTCGGGAGCGCTCTTCGCCTTGGAGCGCAGCTCGGGGATCTTCAGCGCCGCCACCACCTGCGCCACGGTCACCGGCTCGCCCGCGGGATTGACGGCGGCGAGGATGCCGGGAGCCTGCGCGAGGAATTCCTTGTCGTGCTTGAGCCTTGCCTCGCGCTCCTTCCAGTCGCGCTGGAGGGCGGGGTTGGCCGCCAGCTCGGCGGTTTTGGCGGTGGCCGCGGCGAGGTCGGCGGCGGCGCGCAGGCCGGCGAAGTCCGCCGCGGCGCCCGCGTAATAGCGATGCGCGAGGTACAGGTTGCCGGCGGCCTCGGCCTCGCGGGCCCGCGCCAGCGTCTGTTTCCACAGCTCGTCAATGATCGCGGGGTCCCTCGCCGGGTCCTTCGCCCGCGTGCCGGCCTTAATCGCCTGAATCTCCATCCAGCCGAGAGCGCGGGTGGCGAGCTCCTCGGGCGGCCACTGGTGGACGCCGTCGAAGATCTCGACGCGATGGACGATCCCGGTCTCCTGGAGCCTGGGCTCGAGGTCCATCATCTCGTAGTAGTTGAAGTCCTTGTCCCCGACCGTGCCGAAGAAGACGAAGGGGTCCCCCTTGCGCGGCGGCTCGTGGAAGGGGAAGCCGGCGCCGGCGCCGATGATGCCGGCGATCGTGCCGGGGACGGCCCGGGCCAGGGTGCAGCAGGAGCGGACGGTGCCGGAGAAGCCGGCGGCGTAGATCCGCTTGTCGTCGATCGCGAGGCGGCCGTGGGTGTCGGTCCACATCGCCCGCATGGCGTCGACGTTCGGCTCCGCCGGGCCGTCGCTCAGGGAGTTGTTGGAGCTGGCGATGACATAGCCGTACTTCTCGGCGCCGGGACGGAACCGCTCGGCCGCGAGCTTCCCCCGCGATCGCGGGTCCATCACATAGAGGATGGGCCAGGCGCGGCCGGCGGTGTAGCCGCTCGGCAGGTAGAGGGCGTAGCTCTCGTCGGGCCGGGCCGCGCAGGCGACCTTTTCGATCACCTGGCCGCGGGGCAGGCTGGAAACGGCGGGAGAAACGGGAGCGGGCGCGGGAGGCGCGGCCAGCAGGGCGAGCGCCAGGATCAGAGCGGATTTCATGGCTCGATGGTACATGAGGCCCGGGCGGCGCGATTCAGGCAAGGGAATTGCATTTGACTCCTGCGCTGTTCGAGGTATCTGGCGAAGAGGAGCGTCCAATGCTGATGAAGGTTGGCTCTCGGATGATGTCTGTTCCCTCCACGACGACAAGCGCCGCGGTGCCGGCGCGCTCGCGGGGCGCCCTGCGCCCGGTGGTGGATCTCGACGCGACGCTCCCCCTGGGGCAGAGGGCGCGGCTGCGGCCGGCAACCGAGGTGCTGCCGATGCGCTGCCTGCGCTGCCAGGGGCCGGTCGAGAAGGGAACGGCGCCGGTCTGCCTCGAGGGGCATGGATACCGGCTGGCCTGGGAGCAGGTGCCGGCCTGGGTCTGCACCCGCTGCGAGCTCGCCTACTTCGAACCCGACGAGGTCCAGACCGTCAAGCAGGCGCTACGGGCCATGCGGTCCCTGAAGCCGGCCGGCCAGGCCTGAGTCCCCCTGGCGGGCACACCCCGCCAGGTATGGTATCCTCCCCGTCCCCGCGGGGTGTGTAACCTTTTCACCGATTTTCCCACTCTTCCAGATAGTGAGGACGGTTTGACTTTCGAGACCCGAAACGACGTGCGCAACCTTGCGATCATCGCGCACGTCGATCATGGCAAGACGACCCTGGTGGACGCGATGCTCTGGCAGAGCGGCACCTTCGGCGCCCACGAGCACGTGGCCGAGCGAGT
Organism: Thermoanaerobaculia bacterium; assembly: GCA_035490435.1. Classification (GTDB taxonomy): domain Bacteria; phylum Acidobacteriota; class Thermoanaerobaculia; order Multivoradales; family UBA5704; genus DATARR01. The sequence goes on along the minus strand of DATHEF010000027.1, from coordinate 3,434 downwards.
GATGGACTCGATCGACCTCGAGCGCGAGAAGGGCATCACCATCATGGCCAAGAACACCTCCATCCACTTCCTGGGGACACGGATCAACATCATCGACACCCCGGGCCACGCCGACTTCGGTGGCGAGGTCGAGCGGGGCCTGTCGATGGTCGACGGCGTGCTGCTCCTGGTCGACGCGTCCGAGGGCCCGCTGCCGCAGACCCGCTTCGTGCTGCGCAAGGCGCTGGAGTCGAAACTGCCGGTGATCCTCGTCGTCAACAAGGTCGACCGGCCCGACGCGCGCATCGGCGAAGTGATCGACGAGACGTACGAGCTGTTCCTCGACCTCGACGCCGAGGAGTCGCAGATCGAGTTCCCGATCGTCTACACCAACGCGAAGGACGGCTGGGCGTCGATGAGAGAGGGCGAGGAGGGGTCGACGCTGAGACCGCTGCTCGACCTGATCGTCGAGCACATCCCGGCGCCGTCGCACGACACCGAGCACCCGTTGCAGGCTTTGGTGACGAACCTCGACGCCTCGCCGTATCTCGGCCGCATAGCGCTCTGCCGCGTGCGCCATGGCACGCTCAAGCGCGGCCAGCAGATCGCCTGGTGCCGCACCGACGGCAGCGTCGAGCGGGTGAAGGTGACGGAGCTGTTCGTGACCGACGCGCTGGAGCGCGTCGAGGCGGAGGAGGCGGGACCCGGCGAGATCATCGCGATAGCGGGGCTCGCCGAGGTGACGATCGGCGAGACGCTCGCCGACCCCGAGGACCCGCGCCCGCTGCCGGTGATCCACGTCGACGACCCGTCCTTGTCCGTGACCATCGGCATCAACACCTCGCCGCTGGCCGGCACCGAGAGAGGCACGAAGGTGACGGCGCGCCTGCTGAAGAATCGGCTCGACGCCGAGCTCGTCGGCAACGTGTCGCTGCGCGTCCTGCCGACCGAGCGGCCCGACACCTGGGAGGTCCAGGGCCGCGGCGAGCTGCAGCTCGCGGTGCTCGTGGAGTTGATGCGGCGCGAGGGCTTCGAGATGACGGTCGGCAAGCCACAGGTCGTCACGCAGGAGATAGACGGCGTGCTGCACGAGCCGATGGAGCACATGACGATCGACATCCCCGACGAGCACGTCGGCGTCGTCACGCAGCTGCTCGCCACGCGCAAGGGACGGATGGGCGAGATGGTCAACCACGGCACCGGCTGGGTGCGGATGGAATACCGCGTGCCGGCGCGCGGGCTGATCGGCTTCCGCACCGAGTTCCTCACCGAGACGCGCGGCACGGGGATCATCCATCACGTCTTCGACGGCTACGAGCCGTGGCAGGGCCCGCTGCGGCTGCGCCCGAGCGGCTCGCTCGTCGCCGACCGCCCCGGCAGGGTGACGACGTTCGCGCTGACGGGGCTGCAGGACCGCGGCGCGATGTTCGTCGCGGCGACGACCGAGGTCTACAACGGCATGATCGTCGGCGAGCACAACCGTCCCGAGGACCTCGAGGTCAACATCGTGCGCGAGAAGCACCTCACGAACATCCGCTCCTCGACCGCCGACGAGCTGGAGCGCCTGACGCCGCCGGCACCGCCGACGCTGGACGAGGCGCTTGAGTTCGTGCGCGAGGACGAGTGCGTCGAGGTCACCCCCGGCGCGATCCGCCTGCGCAAGGCCGAGCTCGACCCGCATGCGCGCGTGAAGGCGGCGCGAGCGCGGGCGCGGGAAGCGCGCGAAGGCGTGCCGGTCGGCTGACGCGGCGGTCGCCGAGCGCCGTCAGACTTGGCGCGTCGGCGATGACTGCAGCTCTGAGCACCCTATTCGGGCTCAGACGTGCAGTCATCCCCGTGAGCGAGCGCTAATCTCCGGCGGCGATGGCCGTTAGCGCTCATCGGACGCGTGTGACGGCGGCGCTGCCGCCGGTCCTGCGCGGCGCCGCGCTGATGCCGGCGGCCGCGCTGCTCGTGCACCAGTTGCGCTACGAGCTGGCATACCGCGGCGACGCGTCGCGGGCGCTGGGGGAGCAGGGCCATGCGTACCTGTCGTCGCTGACGCCGTGGCTCGTGCTGCTGGCCGCGCTTGCGCTCGGCGCCTCGCTTGGGGCGCTGGTGCAGCGGTGGGCGGCCGGCGGCGGGCTGCGCGCGGGCTCGCGCGCCGATGTCGGCGCGCCGCGCTTCGCCGGTGCGCGCATCTGGCTGCTCGCCACGCTCGGGCTGTTCGCGATCTACGCCGGCCAGGAGTTGCTGGAGGGCGCGTTCGCGGCCGGTCACGCGTCCGGTGTCGCGGCGGTCGTCGGCAGCGGCGGCTGGTGGGCGCTGCCAGCGGCGTTCGCGGTCGGCGGCGCGCTCGCGCTGCTGCTGCGCGGCGGGGTGGTCGTCGCCGAGGTGCTCGACGATCTGGCGCCGCTGCGGCTGACGCTGCGGGCCGCGCTGCGGACGCTTCGGCTGCGGCCGGCGTCTCCGGAGCTCGCGACGGCAGCGCCGCTCGCGCGCGCCGCCGCGGGCCGCGCGCCGCCGCGCGCGGTTGTGCCCACATCCGCGTAGCGCCCTCGGGACCGGTCATGCGATCGGCGCCCGCGCGGCGCTCGACAGCGATCGACCTCCGAAGGAGACTCATGTCCCGTTCCCATCTCAGACGGGCGGCTGCGCCAGCGGTGCTGCTGGTTGCGTTGGTCGCCGTCCCGGCCGTCGCCCATCTCGGCGACGCGAACTACCGCTCGGTCGTGCGCGAGATCCTGCCGCCGACCGAAGGTCTGACCGCCCGCGTGCTCGACCACGACGACGCGCTGCTGGTCGTGAACCGCAGCAACCGCACGGTCGTCGTCTTCGACGGCGCGGGCGAGCCGTACGCGCGCCTGCTCGCCGACGGGACGGTGCAGGTCAACCCGGACTCCGAGATCGCCGAGGGCGAGTCCGAGGAGGCGGAGGAGCAGGAGGGCGACGCCGCCGAGCGCGAGGGCGCGAGCACGACCGACGCGGCGCCGCCGGCGCTCCCGATCGGCGACGGCGCGCTGCTGGCGCACGCGGGCGAGGACCACTCCGACGACGCGAGCGGCCGCGGACGGGGGCGGGGCCGCGGGCGTGGCGGAAGCGGGTCCGGTGGCGGCGAGGGCGACGGGCGCGAGACGATCGCCTGGACGACGCTCGACAGAACCGGCCGCTTCCAGTGGCACGACCCGCGCATCAACTACCGCGGCCCCGGCGTGCCGCCGCAGGTGACCGACCGCGACGAGGAGACGAAGGTCGAGGACTGGCGCGTGCCGATCGCCGTTGCCGGCGAGCGCGGCGCGATCCTCGGAACGCTCACATGGGTCGGCGAGCCGGGCGCCGGCTCGTCCGTCCCGACGGCGGCCGTCGTCTCGATCGCCGCGCTCGTGCTCCTCGGCGGCGGGGCGGTGCTGCTCGTGCGGCGACGGCGGGCGGCGGTGTGAGCGCGGTCGTGCTCAGGTCGGGCGCTGCTGCGGGCC
>DATHEF010000026.1:0-17722 GCA_035490435.1 Thermoanaerobaculia bacterium | reverse complement strand
TGCCAGAGCCCCCGCGTCCGGCGCACGCGAGCCGTGGTTCAGGCGCTCAGTCGACGAAGACCTCGGCCAACGACCGGGCGCTGAGGAGCCGATCTCCCCAGATCAGGAGCGCGCCGGCATCCGCCCGCTGAATCCGTGCCCGGTCGGCCGCGGACAGAAGACCGAAGCGGCGTTCGATCATCCGCAGGAGGAGCTCGGCCTCACCTTCCTGCCGGCCCTCCTGCCGCCTCTCCTCGAGCCACTGTTATGTCCACTCCTGCACGGTCTCACGCAACATGGGTCTCACCTCCTCCAGATCTTGGATGGCTGGGATTCTGGCGCCCGATCCTTTGGGGATGAGCTTGGCGTAAGCTCGCGTCCTTGTACCTACCCATTACCTATTTCGTGGGAAGAACCAGATAAGTTATGTTTACCGTCATTTGCGAAGACTCCTCCCTTCTCTCCCGGTCGGGGGGAGTTCGGCGGGAGAAGAGGGCCGGGATAATGAGGGCCAGCGCCTCAGCCGAGGCAGCGAGCTGGTGGAGCCGGACGAGATCGAGCGGGTGAAGTTTTAGGAAGGCGAACGACGTTTGCCGCCCCGGAGGGATCGTCACTCACATCGAGCCACCGGCGGCCGTCGTCGCTAACGCACCTGCGGTCGTAGAGCTGGGTGGTGCGAGTCGAGGCGTGGCCGGCGATCGCTTCGGCGCGCTCGATGGGTCCCTCCGTTGAGCAGGTAGTTGGTGATGCCGATGCTCTATAGGAGTGGCAGCTGATGTCGGCGCCCACGCCGACGGCTTCGGCGCGCAGTCTGACGACCCGCAAGGCCGACCGGACGGAGAGAGCCGATCCGGACAGCCAGCCGGTCCTGATTAACTCTACTTGGTCAGTTCACCACCGAGGATGCTCGGGTGAAGCTGCGCAACCTCTACCCACCGTTTCTAGAGTGACGGGGTACTAGGACAGTCGCCTTTTGCCTAAATGCTGATAACAGACTCTGCACCTGTACAGGTACACTTGTTAGTAGAGTTGCAGGTGGTTCCTGCGAGGTTGCAGCAGATACGGGATCCTGCTCTGCCGTTGCAACTGGCCAGACGGCCAATAATCCTAAAGCCAGTTGCTGCGTCTGCTCTCTTTAAGGCGGAAGGCGGTCGCGGTCCCAAGTCATTCGTGACGGTGGTGTGGGATTCTCGATCCTGTCAAAGGCCGGCGCTGAGCCGTCCTGGCGGCAGGTTCGAGCGCGGCAGGGCGAGGGCGCCGGCGACGAGGCGGGCGAGCTCGCCCTGGCGGCTGTGGTCGTGGTCGAAGTACCGCAACACGATCCGAACGCTCCCCGGCGCGTGGCCGGTCGCCGGCAGCACCTCGGGGAGCGGGATGCCGCGGTCGGCCGCACCGCGCAGGGCGGCGGTGATCGAGGCATGGCGCAGGCCGTGCGGCCAGCAGCGCATCCCCGCCCGCCAGCCCAAGGTGCGGACGACGTAGTAGACGCCGGCGCCGGTCAGGCGCTCGCGCTCCCCGCCGGGGGCGAGGCCCACGAAGAGCGCCCCCCCTCCCCCGCCGCGCACCGCGAGCCACGCCGCCACGGCGGCCGCCGTCTCCTCGGGCAGCTCGAGGCGCACCCGCGCCCCACCCTTCCGGCGCACCCAGAGCGACGGCCCCCGGGAGTCATACCGCGCGCCGGGAAACCCCGCCGCGCCGCAGCCCGAGGTCGAAGAGCAGGCGGATCAGCGCCACGTCCCGCGTCGCCTTCTCGGCCGTGTCCTGGCGGCCGGCCGCCTCGCCCAATCGGCGGACGTCGGCCGGGGCCGGGCCCCGGGTCTCGCGCCGGGGCGCGGCCGGCACCGCCGGCACGTGGAGCTCCCATTCGATGGTGCCGGCCAGGCGGGCGAGCCGTATAGCGCTCCGCACGGCGGCCAAGCGCAGGTTGATGGTGGCCGGGGCCAAGCCGCGCTCGAGGAGCGCCGCCCGAAACCGCACCATCGCCGCGTGCGCGCCGGCGCTGCCGGCGGCGAGCAGCGCGGCGAGCGCGGCGCCGGGGTCGGGGGCCCCCAAGTGGGCGGCGAGAGCCGCGAGCCCCGCCCGGTAGGCGCGCCGCGAGTGCTCGCTCGTCACGCGCTCGCCGGCGACGGCGAGGATCTCGGCCGGCGTCAGCGCCGCGAACGGATTGCCCCCCGGCGCGAGGGCGAGGTCCTCGCCGCTCACGCGCCGGCCTCGGCCGCCCGCACAGCCCGGATGTGTCGGCACTCCGGGCGCGAGGCATGAAAAGTCCATCCGGGACAGCTGCAGCCCATGGTGCCGTCGGCGCGGCGCGCCACCGTCCACAGGCACCCGGCCCGCGAGCCGCTCGGCACCTTCCAGCGCACGAGCCAGCCGCCGCGCGCCACCGGCAGCGCCGCCACCCGCACGATGGCCGACGCCGGCGGGACGATCCCCGGCAAGGCCGGGCCCGCCACGGTCGCCGCGAAGAGCGCGAGCTGTTCGGCCGCCCGCCGGCGCGAGCACCGGGGCGGCGGCGCCGGCGCGACGCAGCCCCAGGCCGCCAGGGCTTGCATCGCGGGGTCGAGGACCGCGATCGCGACCGGTCCCCAGCGCAGAACGAGCTGTTCCATCCGGATGTCCTCGCCTACGCTGCCGCGGCGGCCGTCGGCTCTTCCTCGTGCAGGCGAAAGGTCCCCGGGGCCAGCTCGGCGGCGTGGAAGGTTCGCGGCCGCCGCAGGCGCGGATCCCAGAAGCCGCCGGCTAGGCGGCCGTCGACGTCCCAGGCGCCGACGTCGCTCAAGTCGACGCCGAAGGCGCGGCCGATCGTGAGCCGGAGCGCCTCGAGCCTCGTCGTGTCGTCCTTGTCCATCGCGATCTCCTTGATTGAGCCCCGTCGTTTCCCGCCGGCGCCTTGGCTCCCCTCCCCCCACCGTTGGAGCGAACGCCGTTCGCCGATCGGGGGGCGCCGGGGACCGGCGCCAACGGAAGAGTATAACACGATAAGAATTATTATCATGAATAATATAATGTCCTACTTACGCTCACCTCAAGCGGCGGTATGTAGGACAAAGGGATGGGAAAGTTGCCGGCAGTGAAGCGAGTAGTGGAAGACGAACTTGAGAAGCGAGAGCGGGGGCGTTGCTCCTGGCCCTTAAATTCCAGGACCCGTAGCGCAGTTACCGCTATCGACAATCGGCTTCCTATGGTCGCTAGTTCAATCCAGCGGGACAATCGCGGGACAATCGCGGGACAAATGCGGGACATTTTCGCCCAACTTTCGCCAGCAGGAGCCAACAGCCAGGAGGTCGTCTACCAGACGTAAGCTATTGATTATTATACTTTTGCTCTGTTGGGACGTGTTGCCACGTATTGACCGGGAAGGGACTTTTAATCCGCGGGTCCAGAGTTCGAGTCTCTGACGGCCCACCACCCTCAACTTATTCTCCCTGTTGGATTTTCTTGGTTTGGTGTTCACTCGCGAGTGAAACACCAAATCCTCTCGCGATATTTGGGACATTGGTGGGAGAGGCGCGGAGCTCGCGAGAGCGACAACAGGACCAGGACGATAGTAGTCCCGCATCCAGTCTTCAAGCAGGGCCGGGCAGACGTATGGGCAACACCTGGATTCCTCAGCGATGACCGGAGCCGGTCTACAGAAGCAGACGAGACTCGGCAGACGGCCGGGAGGATCTCGAACGCCTGAGGTCCCGGGTTATGTTGACCCGCTTCAGCCAGCGGTCAGTACCGTCGAAACGAGCCTTGAAGGGCCGCCGCCCATGAACGGCTTTGAAGTTGTCGATGAAGCAGAGCTCACCGGGCGCCAGAATCAGGTCCTCCAGCTGGCTGTCGACGAGCCTGATCAGGCGATCCAAGGCCTCGCGCGCTTCCGGCTCTTCCGGAGAGTCCATGAAATAGGGGTCGAGCCGGCAGTAGGGCTCCTCCCGGCTGCCGAAGAGCACCGCGATCTTGTCTGGCTGCTGGTTCATCTGGTCGATCCGGTCGTGAGCGGCTTCGAGCTGCTGCTGATCCGAAGGCAGATCGACACGGTTCTTGCGGAGGTGCGATTCATCCGGTCGGATCGTGTAGAGAGGCTGGAACAGGAGATCGACGGTCGCGGCGTCCAGCTCCGAGATGTCGAGCGCGGCGAACGTCGTCGGCACCCGATCGGGGTTGCGTAGACACATCATGCCGATATAGTCGCCGCGGTACGTGTGGAAAGCATCCTCCGTGTGCCAGGTCAGCTCTTCGGCGCTACCGCTTCCGAGCTGCTCGCGCTCATGGTTCTTGACCGGCGCGATGTCATGCACCACAGCCCCGTCCTGCTGCGTGGACCAGGCGATGACTTCTCCCAACAGGGAAGCGATCAGGACGAGCAGGAACTCCTCCCGGACCGGGATGCACCGTCGCTGCCGCTCCTTCCAATGAGCGGGGGTCGGACCGATCTTCCGATCGTCGATGGGATAGCCCGAAATCCGACAGATTGCCGCGCCCGGCTCCTGGAGCCGGAAATCGTTCAGCGCGAGCCGCAGGTCTCGCGGCAGCTGATGGGCCAGGACCGTCGCCTGGGCGAGGAAATCCGCATCTTCGGCCGAACTGAAACGAGCGGATACCTCGCTCAGAAGATCACCTATTATTCTTAAATCCTGTTCCTTGAGTGCCAAGCTCACAGGGATCTCCTCTTCGTGATGATGAGACTTCTCTACCGACCAGTCGCCGGCAGGCCTTCCTATATCTTACAGTGCGCAGTGGAGACTTTTACGAGCCCTTGACCTTCCTGGATGCACACAATAGAATATTTTTTCAGAATTTATGAGTCATTTATCCCGAGCCGATCTGGTGGCACAGCTCCGGCCCTTTATTCGGCGGGAAAAAATAGCCACGCTCGTGTTCGAGCCATCCTATCTGCGAGGCATGAGCAAGGGGCGTTGGGACCGGCTCAGGGCGCTCTGGGGACGGTATCCAGGCACGTCTTTCAAGGGCGGGCTATGGATCCACGCGATCAGCATCGGAGAGATGAAGACCGCCATTGCTCTTGCCGGCGCTCTTCCGAAAAACCTACCTTTAGTGATCACTACCTTTGAGCACTGGGCCTTGAACCTGGGCCGCGAGCAGCTCGGACAGCGCGCGGCGGTGACGTTCTTCCCCGCCCCCTTCCCGAGCGCGATGCGCCGGTTCATCAGACGGTTCGCACCCGCAAAGCTCGTCATCGTCGAAGGCGGGCAACTTCAGCCGCTCCTCGCGCTCGCGACGATCGGGCGGGAGCTTCCGGCGGCCGTCGTCGACGGCTGGTTCAACGACATCCAGTTCCGGCGCTTGCACGATCTGGCGCCGTTCCTGCACTGGATCCAGTGGTTCGGCGTCCGGCACGAAGGGGACCGGAAGAGGCTCGTCGACTTCGGCGTCCCGGAGGCGCGCATCCGGATCACCGGCGACCTGAAGTTTCATGGCAGCGCCCCCACTTATCCGGACGTGGAAGCCCAGATCCGCCAGCTTGCCGGCGGCCGTCCCATCCTCATCGCGGGCTCGACCGATCCCCGCGAAGAGCCGCAGGTGCTCGACGCCTTCGAGCAACTCGGCGGCGGACAGCGGGCCCTTCTGATCCTGGCGACCCGGCATTCCAGGGACTTCCAGGCGTCGGAGGCCCTGCTGCGGAATCGGCGACTCGACTATCGCAAGCGCAGCCAGCTTCCCGCCGCCGGCCGGCCCGCCGTGGTGTTCCTCGACCAGCTCGGAGAGCTGGCCGCCTTGTATCGGCTGGCCGCCGCGGTGTTCGTGGGGGGCAGCCTGGTGCCCGACGGCGGCGGCCAGAGCCCCCTCGAAGCCGCCCGAGCGGGGATGCCGATCGCCGTCGGACCGGCGATGAAGAACTTCAGCTCCGTCGCCGAGGTGTTCGACCGCGCGGAGGCTTGGCAGCGGGTCGCCGACTCCGAGGGGCTCGCCCGCGCCTGGACCTCGTGGCTCGAGCAGCCCGCCCTCGCCCGGGCCCTGGGGGAGAGGGCGGCGAAGCTGATCGACTCCCAGCAGGGAGCCCTGGACAGGACCCTGGAATTGCTCGCCTCCTTCCTCGAGAGCGGAACCGGCGAGGCCTCCGCGCTCAGCTGAGCGCCTGGAGAGCCGATTCTCCCGGGTTGGTCTTCAGCTCCCGCCCGAGCGCCGGCTTCGCTTGCCGTTCGCCCTCCGCATGCGGCACGAGGCTCAGGTAATACCCGTCTTCCTCGAAGAGCAGGCCGAGCTGGCGCAGGGAGTCGACCTCTCGCGCGACCACGTCGGCGGCGAAACCCGCGAGCTTCTCGACGAGGCTCGGGAGCCGGCGGTGCTGGCCGAGGGCGTTCAGCACCTGCCGGCCTACCGGTCCGATCGGGTGCTCGGTCCGGCTGCCGGTGCGGCTGTCGATCACGACCGCGTCGGCCCCGCGGTCCTCGAGGGTCAGCTCCGGCTTGACGTCGCCGGCCCAGAGGGCCTGCCACTGCGCGACTCGCTCGCGCAGCTTCCCCAGCCAGCGCGCGGTGCTGATCAGATACGGGCTCTGGAAATCCGCGTCCCGGAAGAAGTACGCCAGGTTCTCCAGGTCCTCGCTCGGGAACGGGTAGATCATGGCGTAGAAGTCGCTCGGCCGCAGCTTCAGGCCGTACTCGGCAGCCAGCTTGAAGTACGGGCTGAAGCGATCGAAGCGCACCGGGAAGACGCCGCCCGGCGGATATAGATGGGTGAGCAGCGGGATGTCTTCGTAGTACTTCTGGTAGACCGATTCCGGCTCGTTCGGAAAGCCGACCAGCAGGTTCCAGTTCGGCGTCACTCGATAGGCCTGGCAGTGCATCAGGAACCGCAGGTTCTGGAACGCGGTCGTCCCCTTCTTCATCAGCTTCAGCGATGAGGTCGACAGCGCCTCGATCCCCGGCTGGATCCTGGTGACCCGCGCCTGTTCGAGGATCGCGATCTCATGCTCCTTGAGATCGGCCTTCACCTCGTAGAAGAGGTTGGCGTGCGGCGGCGGGGTGAGGCGCGGCAGCACGTCCCGCAGGTACTCCCGGGGCAGGATGTTGTCGACCGACTCGAACTCGACCACCCGCGAGCCATAACGGGCGAAAAGTTGCTGTAGCTGCTCGACCGCCTGATCGGGCGACATCGCCCGATACTTCATCGTTCCCCCGTTCAGGCCGCAAAAGGTGCAGTGGGACCGCTCGCCCCACCAGCAGCCGCGCGAGGTCTCGAAGGGCACCCTCGGCTTGATCGGCAGCCCCTCGAGCTTGCGGTCGAACGCCGTGAAGTAACCGTCGTAATCGAGCTCCAGGTTCTCGTCGATGTCGAGCTCCTCGCCGATCTCGTGGCACTGGGCGGCCTGCGTCAGCGCCAGCTTGCGCCGTGACAGGATGCCCGGAATCCGGTGGCACTCCGCCTCGTTGCCGTCGAGCAGGCGCCCGACGAGCCGCGGGAAGCTGCGCAGCGCCGGCCCCGAGAACACGAAGTCCACCGCTTCGACGTTCTTCGCGATCACCGCTCCCATCGGCGCTTCACAGTTGGCGCCGCCCATGACCACCACGACCTCGGGGCGCCGCTCCTTCAATCGCCTGGCCACCGCGAAAGAGCCGGTGTTCTGCGAGAACATCGAGGTGAAGCCGACGAGCGAGTAATCGGCCAGGTGGTAGCGGTCGATCAGGCGCTGCAGGAAGACGCCGACGGTCTGACGCTTGGCGAGCATCGGCCCCCGGATCTTAGCGAACTGCGCCCGTTGCTCCGCGAAGTGGCGGGTGAGGTAGAGCTCGGTCTGATCCGGCAGCTCGGGAAACGCTTCCTGGCTGAAGAACCAGTCCCCGAGTCCCGCCGTGTTCGCCTGCACGGACATCGAGATCGCCTCGTACACGGGGTACCCCAGGTAGTTGACGAAGTCCAGGTTGAGATAAAGGATCTCGCAGCTCACCCGGTCGCCGAGCTCCCGGGCGAGAGCGGACTGCAGCTGGGTGAGGGCGATGGAAGGGATGTCCGCCGCCGCGAACGGCATGCTGACGAGAGCGATCTTGTACAAGGTGCAGGCTCCTTTCAAATTTCCATCGGGTGACGCACCCAGACGTTCGGCTCCAGGTAGACCCCGCGGTCGAGCGTCCGGTCGATCTCCACGGGGACGAGGGCGCCCGGCACGACGTAGGACCCGCTGTCCGGGAACTCCATCTTCGCCCACTCCTCCCATTCGCTCACGGTGCCCTCGATGAGCGTCGAGCGCAAACAGGGGCCGATGATGTCGGCGCCGACCGAGGTATGCGACCGCAGCCAGGTATCGAACGGGCGGCCGTCGCCGCGACGCCAGGTGATATAGCGCTCGATCGGGATCAGGGGGTAGCGGCTCTTGAGGTTGGGCCGGACCGGAATCACCAGCACCTCGAACCGGTGGCGCTGGCCAAGCGCCTTCATCGCCTTGAGCATCTTGGTGCTCAAGCCCTTGCCCTGATGGTTGGGAGCGATGGCGACCACCAGCCCGCACTGCGCGTTCGGCGTTCGCCTCTCCCGGTGATCCTCGACGGCTCTGGCAATGGCCCAGTTCCATCCGCCTTCCGGCCACCCGTCGATCTCGAAGTTCCAGGCCAGGGCCGCGCTGACGCCCACCGCCACGACCTCCTCGCTCACCGGGTCGCGCAGCATGAACTGGAGATCCGGAAAGGCCGCGTACATCTCTTTCCAATAGCGGTTCGCCACCGGGTCGTGCAGCATGAACTCGGGCCATGCGCAGGCGATGATCGCGTTGGCGACGGGAATCAGGTCCGGGCGCTCCCGAGCGGTGGCCACGACGAGCTCGCCGCCGCTCGCGGGCTGCCGGCAGGCCGGCTGAGCGGGGGCCTTCGCCACGGCCGCTGGGAGTCCTGCCGGCAGCGCTGGCGCGGGCGCCTCCTCCACCTCGATCCGCAGCAGGTGCAGCAGCCCCGCGAGCAGCGCCGGCTGGAGCTCCCCCTCCGCCCGCAGGCGGCCGTCCTCCCAGGCCGCGCGCGGGTTGACCCGGCCGCGGGCGATGCCGGCGAGCGTGGCGGCGGACGTGGTGACCGTGCACAGTCCATCGTCCCCGCCGGGAATCACCTGGACCTGACCGGGCCGCAGATCGACGACCCAGACCCCGGCCTCCTCCCCCTGGATCACGAAGCGGAACGAGGACCTCGCGGCCTCCACCAGCTCGGGATGGCTCTCGATCCGCCGCGACAGATGGCTCTCGAAGAGCCATCTCACGCTCGGCGGATCGGCGCTTGCGGTATCTCGCATCTCACACCTCGGCCCGTTTGAGGGCGATCATCGGATCGACGCGGGAGGCGCGCCGGGCAGGCAACAGGCAGGCGAGGAGAGCGATCACCGTCAGCAGCAGCGCGCTCACGACGTACGTCGCCAGGTCGAAGGCACGGATGCCGTAGAGCAGGCTCGAGAGCAGGCGCGTGGCCGCCAGAGCCGCCGCGAGGCCCAGGAAGCCGCCGACGACGACCGGCCGTAGACCCTGTCGCATCACGTAGCCGAGGATGTCCGCCGCCTGTGCGCCGAGCGCCATGCGGACGCCGATCTCGGCGGTCTTCTGCTCGATCAGATAGGCGCACAGACCATAGACGCCGAGCACCGCCAGGACCAGCGCCAGGACCGCGAAGACGACAAGGATCAGCATGTCGAACAGGGGCCGCGCCAGCTCGCGGGCAAGAATCTGGTCGAAGGTCGCGAGATCGGAGACGGCCTGGTTCCGGTCGACCGACCGCACCGCCTTGCGCAAGCCGTCGGCCACCCCGGCGGCGCCGGGAGCCGTGCGCACGATCAGGCTGAGCTCCGGCCAGGGGTACTGAGCCAGCGGCAGATACATCCGCGGCTCGGCCGGTGCGTCGAGGCTGCCGTGCTTGACGTCCCCGACCACCCCCACAATCTCGCGCGGCAGGGTCTCGCGGCCGACCAGCAGGCGCTGGCCCAGCGGGCTTTCGCCCGGCCAGAACTGGCGGGCCATCGCCTCGTCGATGACGGCCACCCCCGGGTTGCCGGCGCCGTCGCGCTCCTCGAAGTCACGGCCCTGGCGGAGAGACACGCCCAGGGTGCGGAAGTAGCCCGGGCTCACCCCTTCGAACTTGGCGCCGAAGCGGGACCCCGGCCCCGGCAGCGGCCGCCCCACGATCGTGAAGTGGAGGGAAGGATCCTCGCCGACCAACGGGAAGCTGGTCGAGACCGCCGCCGATCGGACGCCCGGGATGGCGGAGATCGCGCCCAGAAGCTCCTGGTACATCGTTCTCTGCTGCTGCGGGGTCTGGTATTTCACCGGCTGCAGCGCGAGTTGCAGGGTGGACAGCCCGGCCGGCCGGAACCCCATGTCGGTCCCGCGCAGGTGCTGAAAGCTGCGGATCAGCAGGCCCGATCCGATCACCAGAATCAGGGTCAGGACGATCTCCGCCACCACCAGCCACTCGCGTCCCCGGTGTCCGAGGGAGCTCACCGTGGAGGTGCCGGACCGGTCGTGGAGACCCGAGTAGAGGTCCTTCTCCGTGAGCAGGAAGAGGGGCACGCCGCCGAGAAACAGGCCGGTCAGGAGCGACAGGCCGATCGCGAGCACCGCGACGGAGCCGTCGATGGTCGCCTCGGAGAGCCGCGGGACGTCGGCCGGACCGAGAGCGGTGAGCAGCTCGATCCCCCAGTTCGCGAGGACGAGGCCCAGAGTCCCCCCGAGGGTCGACACGATGAGGCCCTCGGCCAGGAACTGCCGGGCCAGGCTCCAGCGGCTGGCGCCCAGGGCGATGCGGACGGCGCACTCCTTGCGGCGGCCCAGCGCACGCGCCAGGATCAACGTGGAGATGTTGAGGCAGGCGAGGAGCAGGACCAGGCCGACCGCGCCGAAGAGGGCGATCAGGGCCGGGCGGACATCCCCCACCAGCTGATCGTGCAGCGAGACCACGCGCACCGACCTGCCGGCGTTCGTCGCCGGGTATTGCTCCCCGAGGCGGCGGCCGATCAGGCTCATCTCGGACTGCGCTCGCGCCAGCGGCACCCCGGGGCGCAGAACGCCGACGACCTGCAGGTAATGGCTGTCGCGCAGGCCGGCGGCCTCGGGCCCCAGGTTCATCGTCAGCCAGAGGTCGGTGGTGTCGGGAAAGCGGAAGCTCGCGGGCATCACACCCACCACTTCATACGGCTGACCGTCGATGTCGAGCACCCTACCGAGAATGCCGGGATCCCCGCCATAGGCCGATTTCCAGAGCCGGGCGCTCAACACGGTCACCTGCTTCGCTCCCGGCAGGTCGTCCTGAAGCGTCAGCGCGCGGCCGAGGCGCGGCCCCACGCCGAGGCCCGGGAAGAAGTCCCCCGACACGTAGGCGACCTGGGCCCGCTGCGGCTCGCCGTTTCCGGACAGGCTCGCGGTGCCGGTGACGAAGGCCGCCAGCGTGCGGAAGGCCTGGTTCTGGTGGCGCCAATCCACGAAGTTGGCGGGGGACACATGGACCGCTTCCTCCCCCTTCGATGGGTTGCTCTCCCAGAGCATCACCTGGCGGTCGGGCTGCGAGTAGGGCAGCGGCTTGAGCAGCACGGCGCTGACGACGCTGAAGACCGACAGGCAGGTCGCGACGCCGAGCGCGAGGGTCAGCACGGCGACCAGGGCGAAAAGAGGGCGCCCGAGAAGGGAGCGCAGGGCTTGGCGGACGATCGACATCGCTCTCCGTCTCCTGAGGTCAGTTGGCTATCGCCAGGGGGTTTGGCGTGGACGATCCCACACCGTCGGAGACGACGCTGCCGTTTTCCAGCTTGATCACCCGGTCCGCCACGGTGTAGTAGCGGTCGTCATGGCTGATCACGCAGACGCATTTGCCGCGGGACTTCAGCTCGGGCAGGATCTGCCGATAGAAGATCTCCTTGAAGTAGGGGTCCTGATCCGCCGCCCATTCGTCGAAGAGGAAGATGGGGCGGTCCTCCAGATAGGCGGTGAGCAGAGCGAGGCGCTTGCGCTGGCCCTGCGACAGGCGGATCGTCGAGAACCGGCCCTCCTCGACCTGCACCTTGTGGTCGAGCTGGAGACGCTCCAGGCAGGCCCGGGCCTCGGCGTCGAGACCGGGACGCTTGATCCCGAGCAGCTCCGCGAACAGGTAGAAGTCCGAGAAGACGGCGGAGAACTTCTGGCGGTAAGCATCGAGCTGCTCCGCACCGACGAGCTGGTCATCGAGCCGGATCTCCCCGGATTCGGGAGGGTAGAGGCCGGTGAGGATCTTGGCGAGCGTCGTCTTGCCGCTGCCATTGCCACCGGTGATGAAGACGAGCTCCCCCGGCGCCAGATCGAGGTCGACGGGTCCGAGGGTGAACGACCCCTCCTCCCCCTCGCGGTGATAGGCATGGGTGACGCCGCGCAACTGCAGCCGCCGCCAGGAGGCCTCCGGCTGCGGCTGGACCGGCGCGGCCGCCTCCATCGAGCTCTGCAGCGACAGGCCCAGGCTCTCGATCTTGGCGAGCGCCACGCTGGCCCGGCTGAGCTGGGGCAACTCCGCCAGGAGCGCCTGCAGCGGCCCCATCATGAAGAGCAGCACCAGCACGAATCCGTTGAGGACCTGCCGGTCCGCGGAGAGCAGATGAGAGGCGCCGAAGAGGAGGCCGCCGAGGACGCTGAAGAGCAGCAGCAGCCCCCAGCTCGACGCCGCCGAGAAGAGGGTGAACGCCGCCACCCCGAGATCTCTCAGCTTGATCGAGTTGGTTTCCAGCTCGGCCAGGAAATCGCCGCGGCGATCACGGTTCAGCTTCAGTTCCTTGAGCCCCTCGGTGAGGCCACGGAAATTGCCGTAGAGCCTGTCGCCCACCTCGCGATACATCCGCAGGCGGCGCGAGCCCATGAGGACCGGCAGCTGATAGCTGGCGCTGCCGACGATCAGGAGGACCAGGAGCACCAGGAACATCCGCCACGAGAGCGAAGCCAGATAGGCCAGGCAGCCCGCCACCATCGCGCCGCTCGTGCAGGTGGCGGGGACCAGGGAGACCGCATGGGTCAGCGCCGTGACGTCCTCGGTCAGCGAGGCGAGGAGGCGATGGGAGCCCAGCTGCTCGAGGCGAGCGAGGGGGGCGCGCAGGATCTGCCGGCTGAGGTCCAGGCGCAGATCGACGACCGCCTGCTGGCCGAGCCGCATCAACAGGTAGGTGGAGAGGATGCTGGCGACGGGAGCCAGCACGGTGAGCCCGATGAAGGGCCAGAGCAGCCGGCCGCTCCCCTGCGTCTGATTCAGCAGGCGGTTGACCAGCGCCAGCAGGCCGGCGCTGCAGAACCCGGCCAGGACCCCGGCGAGACTGGCCAGCACCAGGGTGCCCCTGGAGTAGCGAAGGAGAATCGACAGCAGTTTCATCCAGGACCTCCAGATCCTACCGGTTGAAAGGTGCCAGGCATTGCCCGAGCTGCTCGGCGAGGGCTCGGACGTACGATTTTTCGAACATGGTCATGTGGTTGCCGGGAACCTCGTGGATCCCGAGCCCGCCGAGCGCCAGCGCATCCCAGCCCATGGCTCGATCCTGCGCTCTGGAAGCTGGCTGCTCCGCGGCCCGGAAGAGGGAGATCCGGCCCGGGTAGGGTCGCGCCGTGTAGCTCTGCTCGGCCGTGGCGTGCGCTCTGGTCAGCTTGAGGTGGCGCGCGATCTCCCCGGCCCCCAGGTCGGCGGGCAGGGCGTTCCGCTGCCGGCCGAGCTCGACGACCCAGGCCAGCTGCCGGTCCGGCTCGACGCTCATCAGCTCCTGCTCGGAAATCGGCAGCTCGAGCAGGTCGCAGAGGAGCTTGGCGTCGCTGACCTCCAGGGGGTTTCGCCCACCGGTCTCGGGCTGAGCCGTGACGTCGAAGATGGCAAGCAGCGCCACCTCCTTCCCAATCGCCGTGAGCTGCTGCGCCATCTCGAACGCCACGTAGGCGCCGAAGGACCAGCCGCCGAGCAGGTAAGGCCCCACGGGCTGGGCTTCACGCATCGCTTCCACGTAGAGCGCCGCCAGGCTCGCCATCCGATCCAGCGGCTCCTGGCCCTCGATCTGACCCGGCGCCTGGAAGGCGTAGAAGGGCCGGTCGGCGCCCAGGCAGCGGGCGAGATCGCGGTAGACGAACGCGCCGCCGCCGGCGGGGTGAACGCAGAAGAAGGGCGGCAACGCCCCGCCGAGCTGGATCGCCACCAGGGGCGAATACGGCAACTCGCCCGACTCGCGCCGCAGGACCGCGGCCAGCCCCTGCACTGTCGGGTTCGCGAACAGCGCGACGATGGGCAGCTCCCGGCCGAGACGGGCCTTGATCTGGAAGACGAGGCGCATGGCCGAGAGCGACTGGCCGCCGAGCTCGAAGAAATTGTCGGTGACGCCCACCCCCGGTAGTTGCAGGATCTCCTCCCAGATCCGCGCCAGCTCGAATTCCAGCAGGTTGCGCGGCGGGGTGGTTTCGGCCCTCGCGGCGCGGATCTCGTCGGGACGTGGCAGGGCGGGGCGATCCACCTTGCCGTGAGCCGTGCGCGGAAGCGCCGGCAGGGCCAGGATGTGCGCGGGCAGCATGTAGGCCGGCAACCGCTCCTCGAGGAAGCGCCGCATCTCGGTGACCGTGGGGACCTCGGCGCCGCCGCCGACCCGCGCGTACGCCGTCAGCGCGCTCTCCCCGCCGGCGTCCGGATGCGCCAGCACGACCGCTTCCTGGACTCCCGGGCAACGGCAGAGCATGCTTTCGATCTCCCCCGGCTCGACCCGGTAGCCACGGATCTTCACCTGGTTGTCCAGGCGGCCGAGGAACTCGAGGTTGCCGTCGTTCCGGTAGCGGACGAGGTCACCGGTGCGGTAGAGCCGGCCGCCGCTGCTCCCCCCGAAGGGATCGGGGACGAACCGCTCCGCGGTGAGGCGGGGGCGGTTGAAATAGCCGCGCGCGCAGCCTGGGCCGCCGATGAACAGCTCGCCGGACAACCCGGCCGGCACCGGCTGGTACCCCGCATCCAGAACGTACAGACGCGTCCCGCCGGTCGGCCGGCCGATGGGCAGCTCGAGCTCGGCATCCGATTCGGGCTCTCCCGGAGGGAGCTGATACAGGGTCGAGGTGATCGTCACCTCCGTCAGCCCGTAGACATGGACCAGCGGCAGGCCCGACCGCCGCCAGTCGCGCAGGCGCTCCGGCAACACCCTCTGGCCGCCGACGATGGCGAGCCGCAGGCTCCGCGGCGGCGGCTGATCGCGGAGCGCGAGGTCGTAGATCCACTCCTGCCAGTACCCCGTGGGCAACTCGAACGCCGTCACCCCCTGCTCCTCGACGAACCGCGAGAGCTCCTGAGGCACCGGCACCTTGCCCTCGCGGCCGGGGGCGGGCAGGACGACGGCGCCGCCGCTCGACCAGGTCGGGAACAGCTCCTCCCCGAGCACGTCGAACCCCGGCGAGGCGAACTGCAGGAAACGGTCCGCGGGTGTCAGCCCCAGGCGCTCGGCGAAATCCGCTACGTAGACGGCCAGGCTGCGATGCTCGACGAGCGCCGCTTTCGGCCGCCCGGTGGAACCGGAGGTATAGATCGCGTAGGCCAGGTTCGAGGGCGAGGCCAGCGGCACGGGGTTCTTCCGACTGTGGGCGGCGAGCGCGGGCCCGTCCGCGTCGAGCAGGACGAGGTGCGCGCCGGCCGCGCCCAGCCGCTCGGCGAGGCGGCGTTCCGTCACCACCACCGCGACGCCAAGGTCATCCAGCATGAAGCTCACCCGCTCCGCCGGATAGTCGGGATCGATGGGCACATAGGCGCCGCCGCTCTTGAGCACCCCGAGGACCGCCACCAGCAGCTCCAGGCCGCGCTCGAGGAAGATCCCCACCGGCACCTCCGGTGCGACGCCCAGCTCGCGCAGATGGTGCGCCAGCTGGTTGGCCCGCGCGTTGAGCTCCTCATAGGAGCATGCCGTCCCGGCGGAGATCGCCGCCGGCGCTTGCGGCGTCCACAGGGTCTGGGCTTCGAACAGGGTGTGCAGGCAGCGCTCGCCGGAACCCGGCGTCCCGGTGTCGTTCCACTCCACCAGGACCTGGGCGGCCTCGGCCTCCGTCAGCATCGGCAAGTCGCCCACGAGTTGATCGAAACCGCGGGAGATGCCGGCGAGCAGAACGGCGAAGTGGCCGATCATGCGGAATGCCGCGGCGGTCTCGAGCCGGCGCTCATCGAAGCCCAGATACAGGGACAGCGCCTCGCCGCTCGGCATCACGCCGAAGTTGACCGGCAGATCGACGCGCTCCGAGCTGCGGATGTCGCCGATGGTGAGGCGGTCACTGCGCTCGGCCTGCGAATCGAAGGCGACCGAGGCCGGAAAGTTCTCGAAACCGAACAGGGTCTGGAACAGCGGGGTCCCGCGCGGCACGTCGCTCCAGGCCAGGATGCGCGCGAGCGACGTGGACTCGAACTCACGCATGCGGACCTGCTCGCGCTGGACATCGGCCAGCCAGGGGCCGAGCTCCGTATGGGGAAAGACCTCGGCGCGGACCGGCAGGGTGTTGACGAAGAGTCCGACGATCGATTCGACGCCGGCGAGCTTCTCCGGCCGGCCGGAGACGGTGGTGCCGAAGATCACCTCGGAATCGCCGCTGTAGCGGCTGAGCAGGATCACCCAGGCCCCTTGCAGCAGCGTATTGAGCGTCAGCCGGTGGTGGCGGGCGATCCCTTCGAGGGCCGCCACCAGCGCGGCCGGAAGCCGGCGCCATTCCTCCCGGGGGCCGGCGGGCAAACCCGGCCGCGGCTCCAGCCGCAACCGGGTGGCGACGCGGAATCCCGCCAGGCGCTGGCGCCAGTACGTCTCGGCCTGGACGAGGTCCTGCCGCTCGAGCCAGGCGATGTAGTCGCGGTAGGGCCGTGGCCGATCGAGCCTCGGCTTCTCGCCGCCCCTCAGGGCGTCGTAGCTGGCGAAGACCTCGGCGATCAGGGTCGAGACGCTCCAGCCGTCGAGCAGTACATGATGGTGGCTCCAGGCCAGCCGCCAGGAGCTCTCCCCCGTGCGCAACAGGAAGAGCCGCAGCAGCGGCGGCCGGTCGAGCGTGAAACCGCGCTCACGGTCCCCGGCGAGCAGCGACTCCAGCCGGCGCTCCTGCTCCTCGGCGTCCAGGCTCCGCCAGTCCTGCCGCTCCATCGGCAAGGGGACGTGACGGTGCACCACCTGGAGCGGCCGCGCGAGATCGATGCCGGTGAAGGAGGTGCGCAACACCTCGTGACGTTCGATCACCGCGCGCCACGCATCGGCCAGGGCATCCTCGTCGAGCTCGCCGTACAG
This sequence comes from Thermoanaerobaculia bacterium, assembly GCA_035490435.1. Classification (GTDB taxonomy): domain Bacteria; phylum Acidobacteriota; class Thermoanaerobaculia; order Multivoradales; family UBA5704; genus DATARR01. Next base: position 556 of record DATHEF010000026.1, on the reverse strand, counting down.
CGCGCAGCTCATGTGCGTCACGTAGAGCCCCGCCCCCGGCGCGGCGAGCGTCTCGAAGAGCATCCCCTCCTGCATCGGCGACAGGGGGTAGAGATCCTCGAGGTCGGGGTGGGCCGCGGCCAGCCGGTCGAGCGTGGCCTGGTCGAGGCCGGCCAGGGGGAAGTCCGACGGCGTGTACCCCCCCGCCTCCGGCGACAGGCAATGCGCGATCAGCCGTTGCAACTCGGCCAGGAAGCTCCGCGCCAGCTCCTCGATGGTCTCGCGCCGGTGCCGGTTCTGGCTGTACGTCCACGACACCTGGAGCCGCCCGCCGAGGACCGAGCTCACCACGTCGAGCAGCCGCGGCCGCCGGCCGGCCGGCGCCACGCTCCCGACCGGCTCGCGCCCCGGCCGCAGCAGCGAGCCCTCCGCCAGGGTGCGGTCGAGCTGGCCCAGGTAGTTGAAAGAGATCTCCGGCTCACGCTGTGCGGCCAGAGCCTCGCCGTCAGCGCTCAGATGGCGCAGGACGCCGAAGCCGATCCCGCCGCGCGGCACGCGCCGGAGTTGCTCCTTGACC
>DATHEF010000025.1:0-51276 GCA_035490435.1 Thermoanaerobaculia bacterium | reverse complement strand
TCCTCCGTGGCGCCTTCAGGCACCACGGCTAGCATCTCGCTTCCCACGCTGCTGTCCATCCCATACCTCGCTCTCACGGTTGGGAGGAGGGGGGGATTTTTAGGTGATCCACGGGGGGGAATTTAGGACGATCGGTGACACCCATGCCTTCTGTCATGTATCTCCTTGGTTCTTCGAGGCTTAGCAGCTTGGCCCGGGAAGGCTCCATGCCCTTGTGTCACTCCCGTGTCACTGCCCGTCTACAGCCTACTGAAGAACACCGGAGCAGGGCACGTGGCCACCATCTACAAGCGTCTCACCAAGGACGGCAGAGTCCGCTACACGGCTTATATACGCCTCAAAGGGCACCCAAAGCAATCCCAGACCTTCGACCGGAAGGCAGACGCCATCCGGTGGGCCAAGCAGCACGAAACTGCCGTCCAGACCGGACGCTATCTGCTCAGCCCGGAAGCTTCGAAACGGACCCTGGAGGACCTGATCGACCGCTACACCGAGCATGTCCTTCCGGACCTTCCCGCCAGCGCAAGGGATTATGCTCGGCATCTCCGCTGGTGGAGGGACCAGCTCGGGTCCTACTACCTCTCCGACATCAGCCCAAGGCTGATTGACGACTGCAAGCAAAAGCTGCTTCGCGAGCCCGGGCCGAAGGGGAAGCGCAGCAACGCGACCGTTAACCGCTATCTGACAACCCTTAGCGCCGTGTACACCTATGGCATGAGCCCTGCCCTCAATTGGGTCACTCAGCACGTGGTTAGGACGGTAAGGAGGAAGGAGGAACCCAGAGGCAGGGTCCGCTTCCTCTCCAGGCCCGTAGACGAACAGGATTCCGAGCTAGAGCGGCTTCTTGCGGCTTGCAAGCAGAGCCGGAACCCAGACCTCTATGATCTGGTGTTGCTCGCCCTCTACACAGGGATGCGGCAAGGGGAGTTGATGGCCATACGCAGGCCATGGATTCGTCTCGACATGGACAGCCCCGGCATCAGCCTCCCTGCCATGGCCACCAAGGGAAACGAGGACCGCTTCGTGCCCCTCGTAGGCGAAGCTCTCGCTCTGATCAAGCGTCGCCTGTCGGTGACCTCCGACTATCTCTTCTCTCGAAGTCACTCCAGTAAGAAGCCTGCATTCCCACGCAAGAGTTGGGAGAGAGCACTACAGGTCGCCAGGATCGCTGACTTCCGCTTTCACGACCTCCGCCACTCCCATGCTTCCTATCTGGCCATGGAGGGATCTACAGAAAGGGAGATCATGGGAGCCCTTGGGCATAAGTCAACTGCTATGGCAGCCCGGTACGCTCACATTGCCAATGCCCACAAGGTTAAAGTAGCTCAGAGACTCACTAATACTCTCGAAGTTCATGCATCCTGAGTATAACACTTCACATAAGAAGCCCATTACATCCGGTTGCCAGATTAGGCCCCAGGTTCGATTCTATGACCTTCTATCCCTTAGCCAAGAGGGAAGCCATAGCCTTGCCTCAGATCGTGACTCTACGGGGCCATTAGCGCCATTCCTGAGCACTCATAGAACTCATCAGGAAGCTGTCGTTCATCCAATCGATAGAGCCCTACCCTCTCTCATCTTAATTTCCATCACTACTGAAGCATGAACTCTCTCGCTCAATCGGATAGAGCCTTCCCCTGAAGGTTACCTAGTAGGCCAGAGGAGGAGAGTTAGTTTACTAGGGATGATCCCTTAACCTTCATTGGACCAGGACGTAGGCTTATGTACCATCTACTAGGTACCCGGAGCCTGGAATTTCCTCTCTTCGTAGCTTTGATCTAGTGGCATAGATCTTCTTGGATGGACACCGTTTTAGGTGGGAAACCTGCCCATAGAGTATACCGCCACCCCTGCACACTCCCAAGAACCGAAAGTATACAGGCTCCATGCTCTCAATATGACCGCTGCATGGCACAGCCTTCTTCTATCACTTCCCCACAGATACTGTGCAAGGCAATAGAAATTTACCTTTTTGACTAGATTAGTCTACCACAGATTGGACTAGATGGGAGGACTTGAATGCCAGCGCCAACGAACAACCCACGGATTCAGCAAGTATAACCAATAGACATAAGCCTTGTCAATGTCAAGTGTTCGCCCCCCTATGATCGGATTCATATGTCAAAGGGTTAAGCAGAGCCCCTGGCTGAGCACCTCGAAGGGTGGCATCTGGCCCCAAGACAATTTCAGGCTGAGCGACTGGAAGCTCTGCCCCGAGAGGTGAACTCTTGACATTCCTACTCAATAGAGCAACAGCCTCCACGCAGCCACTTCCGACAAGAAATGTCAAGAGTTCAAGCCATTCACGCGTTGCAAATCTTGCCGATTCTACGAAGCATGCCCTCCGGCAAAATTTCCCCACATGCTAACGAAGAACTATTTGTCTGTATGCGTTGGAATTTTCAGGTCAGCATCGGCAGCTCGGGACAGGTTCTTCGCATCCATCCTAGCCTTTTCCGTGCCATGCGAGGGTAGGAGTAGCATCTACTCGCTAGCCTCGCTGACCCCACACAAGTGAGATTTCCCCAGGACAGATTACGAAATCGTCATGGGAGCCACAAAAGGCGGCGGGCACTGGATCGCACCTGTGCGTAGCCTCCGACAAATAATCTGTGAGGCGAAGGGAAGAAGACCTTAAATCACTACTCCTCCCTTATACCAGCATCCTCCTCCAAACCCCTCGTGAATTCTTCAAAAGATCTGCGGAGTCGCTGCAATCCCCGGTCAATAATCCCCATGTACTCGCTTTCTGAAAGGCTTAGCTTTAGCTCGTTTCTCAGCGCAAGATTTGCTTGGGCAAGGTAGACGCGAAACTCAGTCGAGGCACTCAGTGCTCCGTTAACTAGCGCTAGCTGCAATCGTAGCCTCTCATCTATGAGCCGAGATCGCTCATCGATTAATTCATTTAGCCTTCCCTCCCCACGCTGATAGAGCTCCATCGTTCCATGCCACTGCCTGACATTTTCCTCAGTTGGTTCTTCTCTCTGAAGTCCTTGCATCATAGTCTGCAAGCCGCTTAAAGCCTTCTCTACTCGTTCAATGTAGTCGGTAAGATTACTCATTTTCATATCGTGGAGGATGAGTTGAAAACGACTTCGTTGCAGCTTTTGTAATTGCTCGGCAAAGAACTGCCCCGCTGCCTCGAACCTTCTTATCGTTTCGATCTCACCTGCTACATGAATCTTGTTTACAGCCGCTGCTGCTCCCTTCAGCATCTCCTTGTGCTTATCCTGAGGAATGTTAGCGTCAGCGAAGTTAGCTAGATATTCTTGAAACCCAGCCATAGCTTCGGCCGCTTGTAAGTAAACCTCCTTTCGGAGAGCGATCCTCCGATCTCGTGATTGGACCATGAAGTTGTACAGCAGGGTAATGGCTACACCACTAAGCGCAATCAGAGCAGGTATATATGAGGCCATAATCGCTCCTCTTTAAGCTAGCTGTCTTTCGTCAAAAAGAATACACCCATATGAGCCAAAAGACGAGCCTCAGCGCCTCTAGGGCCAAAGATCTCTACAGGGTGGCTACTCACCATGCGCTGATGAGAAATCGTGCGTCCTCGGGCTGCTGGCGAGATATGCCACGGGGGTCTAACCATTAGAGAAGGTCATGCTTGCAGGGGAGGCACTTCAACGGGCTTCCGCTCCACTGAGCACGAGGAAATTATTTGTCCATATGCGTTGGAATTTTCTGGTCAGACCGGCAGTTTGGGACAGGTTCCTTGCATCAATCCTAAACCCTCCGTTGCATGCGAGAGAAGGAGTAGCATCCTACCCTATCCGCGCTAAGCTTGCGACACAAGGAGCCAGCCAACAAGCAAGAAGCCGCTACTGAGCCGTTATAGGTAGGCACGGCCCTGAGAGGGAAACTTGCCTGACGATCGATCCGGGACAAAGCCTGGAGTCCCAGAACGGAACAACTGCCATTGCCCCTGCAAAATGACAGGAGAAGACTGGAACTTAACCGCCCAGTTTTTCTAATAATTACGGAGGAGATCCGGACTCAGGCAAGGGAAGAAAATATGGGACCTCATGCTAGACATTTTGCAAGTTACCGCCCTCCTACAACAGCCCTCGTATTCCATATTGATTTGTTATGTTCGCTCATTCGAGGGATGCTTGCCCCAGAAATGGTAATCCCTTTCCCGAACGTGCCTGATTGCCCGCTAGAGAGACCAGATAGCCCTATACACCCTTCCTGCGTCAGCGCCAGAGTCAAAAGACATACCTCCGATTTTTAAAGTGAAATCCTTTATCTCTTCCCATTGCAAATCTTGGTCTCGAAATATGAATGTCCTTCCGCCGGAAAACTGTACCCCGGAAACATCGCCTTTACGCAGGCTCCGCAGCGTCTCTACAGACGAACCATCCCGGATAACAAGTTCAAACGAATCTGAGCCTAGATTAAGCTCTGTGACCTTGCCATCAGGTTCCACTACAAACGTCCCATTGGCAACAAGCAATCTCTCCATAGCAATTCTACCGGCGGATGCAAATTTTCCTAATAATTGTGGCTCGATATCACTTGCGAGAAGTGCTCGGCGCTTAGCTTCGACTCCAGTAATTGACAAGCCTTTCGATTTCCAGAAAGCTTGCGCAAGGAAGAGTTTAGCTCCCACTTCAGGAGTCGAAAAGCTGGTCCCCAACTCGCGAGGCTGAATACACGTATTACCGCCTCCTCCCCAACCAGATCCTCGCCCAGCGAAGGTCACACCATCACCTCTCTCGGAAGTCATCCCAAACGGCACTCCATTCGCTTTATAACCGCCAACGAGCCCTATTGCGTAGTCACGTCGTATACTCCAATATGAAGCCAACGGCTCAATTGAACTTATGGTCTCGACAAAGCTATTCTCAACGTTGTCTACGGCAGAAAGCATAACCACCTGTCCATCTGCTCTAAAGTTACGAGGAAGTACTCTAAAACCGTCCATGTTAGTCTTGAATGATGAAGACATCACTCGCACAGGGCTAATTTTGTCGTCGATGAAATTTGATATTATTGCTTGCACAAATAAGAGTGGCGTCTGGTATTTCTCTCGCCTCGAACTCTTTAAAAGAGACTCAAGGGTCGAAAGCATGTATGCTCTCACACTATCTCCGAACTCTCTGTTTATATATGACTCGATAGCTTTCTTGCTCACCACTTTGTCTTTGAAGAAATCAAGATCTACGGGCACGATGTTCTTTACTAGTCGGTCACCGCCATAGCTGCGCACCACTTGCTGCGCTACTTCTAGTACCTTTCTACCATGCGAACATGTACCAAGTCCCGACTCAAAGAAATCTAGCACAACGTAGAACCCTGCATCCTTTGGATCAACTTTTCTGACCGCTTCCGTCACTTGCGAAGGTACAACTTCTTGGCTTGTGGGATTTGATTCATCTGACGAGATCGCTGGAAGGCTAAGAACAGAGGACTCCTCTCCAGCTCCAAAATAGAGAGCTTCGCCACTAGCTGTAAAAATGAACTCGGGCAGATCCCCTGCTAGTCGACTCAGCAGCTCCTGAGAACCCACCATGACCCATATGCCTGCATCAACTGAACGTGCGTTATCCAATGCGGGGGGACTCTCCTGAGTCAGGGCTTTACTATTCTCAACTACCATCGTCAGACCAGTGTCAAGGTTTATGTACTGCGCCCATTCCCTTCGACTGTGCCCCTTTAATGGCAGCGCTGGAAGCGTTGGCACACGCAAGCGATTCACAGATAGCGGCAGGTCTTCTTCGACCTTGTTAACGACAGACAAAGAAGCTAAAACTTTAGCGAAAGTTGCCGGGTTATCTGCTTGGCTTAGGTTGTACATATTCTCAATGTAGGAACTCAGCCGCGTTCCTACTTCGACTGGCACCTCCTTCCAGTTTTCCGGATGCTTCAGATTGGTCAAGGCGCTGAATAACGCAACAAGGGTTAGGTCATCTAACGCAGCAGGGTCAAAAATAAGCGTAGGCCTGGATAACACCCTCTTAAAAAAATCTCCATCAGTTCTGTACTGATAAACAACAAATAAGCCCGGGAGACTCTCTCGCCCAAATTTTCCAATGCTAACGCCCGTCGGAAACCAGTCTGTGCCTAAAGTTTGCGTGAATGGAAAGTTTCCCCGACCGTCCCCCAGGAGAATCGTCACATTTTGAGAAATATTGTTTGCCGTAACCAAGTCTACTCTAGAATCGCCATTCAAATCGCCAGCTTCTATTGTAAACGGATTGCCCCCCACAGAGAATGTTCCAGATGACACAAAACTCCCATCGCCGACGCCCAAATAAACATAAACATTACCTCCTTTGTGAGGAGAAGCAGAATAGTCTGCGACCGCGAAATCTGGTCTACCGTCTTCATTAAAATCTGCCACAACAACTGATTTTGGATTTCCCGCTATATAGGAATGCACCAGATCGCCGCCTCCCCCGGCCGACGAAATAAAGACATGCACGCGCTTCGACCCTCCCTTAGAGACAATTACCAGAAAATCATACAAGCCATCTGAGTTGAAGTCGCCGTAAGCAGCGGGCTCTGCTGCTACCGATAGTTGTTGATCCTGTCTGCTGAAGTGCCCCTGACAGTCGCCATATAATATTGAGAAAGCCGGCCCTCCATACGATACCAAAAGATCAGGAGCCCCATCTTTGTTGAAATCAACACTAAAGATTGCTTGCGGGGCGCTCTCTAGAGGGATTGTCGTAGGGGGGCCGAATGCCTCCGAACGATTGCCAAAGACAACCGAAATATCCTGAGACCCATGATTACCAGCAGCTAAGTCAACTATTGTGTCGCAGTTAAAATCTGCAGAGGCGAGATCATGCGGCTCTCCTCCTGCCTCGAATTTACCGCCTGAGACAAAACCTACGTTGCTCTGCGAGGATAGTGGGAGAGCACCAAGCAAAAATGCTACTACCATAGTCCAAATTCTTACTCTCATGATGCCCCCCCCATAGAGCTTCCTGCTAATTCAAATCATTTGACTGAATCTTGCGTAGCCTCCAATCTTCCCAGCCTTCATTTTCCTGATCAGCCGAAAGAACTCCTGGGCCGGGTTGCCCCTTTGGCAGAACAGCTACGATGACTGGCCTTGCTGCGACCAAATTATAGCTACCACTCTGGGATCTAGTCAAAGAAAACTGGAGCTTGGAGCCTTTTGCAAGGTACTCTCCGACTTTACTGTCTAATTCTGCTTTGGCGCTCACGCTCGTTTTCGAGCTAGGAGCTATAGTAACATTTAGACCATCAATGACAACATCCGATATCACCATAACTAAGCGACCATCAGTGAATGCCTTTTTCTTCTCATCAGTTGCTGGCAAGCCGTCCAAAAAGGTCCTCATCCTTCCCTTTCTTAGGATGCGAATATGGGCTTTTCCGATTTCTAATGACGCAGAGAATCCGTTCGAGTGCATGAAGTCCGAAGACAAGCCAATGGTCTCGGCGACACTTGGCAAGACAAGGCCGAAGGCTAGATCATTCTGTTGCTGTTGAGTTAACTTTATGGCTCCACCAGTTCCAACCGCAGCATACCCTTGCAGTTCTAGACGACTCTGTGGGTCCTGTGGGGCAATGAGGCCAAAGCATTCCCACGTATCACACTCAAAATTCGTCGCACTAGGTTGCGCACCTGGAGTCTCAGGTATATACATGGTCCCAATACCGAAGTTGTCTGTCGGATAGGTAAGCCACTGGTAATCTTTTACATCTTGCTTCTCTATGGTGAACTGGGAACCAAGCGCTTTCTTGACCTGAGACCTCATTGTTTCCGTATAGTCTTTCCCCGAGCAAGATACTAAGCCAATAGCCACTAACATGAAGGTTGATAGTCTTCGCATTTTGTCTCCTCTGTTGTTGTCAGCCTAAAACGAATGTGCCGTGGCGCTAGTCCTCTATTCCGAGATACGAACGTAAGGCCCGCCTAATCATCTCAGACTTGCTTACCCGCTTCTCTACCGCCCTTGAAGCCAGTGCCTCTGCTTCCTCAGGAGGTAGGTAACAGACCTCGCGTATGAGTCCACGGGAGGTCGCAGGCTTTCGTCCTCCTGCCCCATTCTTCTCGTTAGTCATAGAGGAAAGGATACTCTAGCGTAATACCCCAATTATAGACACACAGGTAGACACACGGGCGGGCACCTGATACGCTGTTAGGGATTTCAGACAGGGAGGAGGTGTAGGAAGCGGAACAGCCATAGAATGACCAGACCAGAGACGCCCCCTAAATATAGAGACAGCCCCGACGGAGGATTTGGCCCCTCCGCCGGAGCCTAACCCGAGCAAAGGAGCAAGCCAATGCCCGAGCTAGCATCGCAGTGTACACCTGCCCTCGTTCCGCCTTCCATTCCGCCCAATTTCCCCCCGATGGAACCGGATCAACCGCCAGCAGTTCCGATCATCGATCCCGCCGTCTGGGAGGACTTTCCCGTTTTCCGCGAGACATTCCTCCTCTACATCACCGACCCTGCCTACAACGCCGCTCTACGGATCTTTGGCCGTCTCCTTCATGAACTCGTGTTGGAGTACTACCGCCATTGGCCAAACTGGCTGGAGGGAGTCACAGCAACCGAGCTACGAGCCGCTGTTGCCGATCTCCGCCATCTGGAAGGCTATTTGGGAGCTGTGGGGAGGGAGCATGAGGAAGCTTCCCTCACGGAACCGGAGATGGCTCTCTCGCGACTTGCAGCCCGGCAGTCAGGGGAGTTGAACCGTATCGCTGACGAGCTTGAAGAGGCTCTCGGGGGAGTCCAGTAGCCATGCCACGCTCAAGACCAACGGCTTACTCGGTACGAGCCGACATCTTGCAGTCTCTCCGGTGGTCCACCATGGCGGAGCACCTTGGGTTCCGTTCCGTAGCAGCTTGGCTCACCTCGCTGGCGGAGAACGGAGTCCGGGACTTCGATGAGGCTCTGTACACGATGTCTCGCCGCCGGAAAGAGCTGTACGCGATCTCAGAAGAGGAGGAGCACGAGAAGCCCCTCAAGGTCAACGTCCGGCGAGCCCTCCGGGTAGAGCTGGATCGCCTTTTCCAACTCGCGCTCTGCGTTCCCGAGCTACAGGCGAGCAACCAGCGGGTCTTCATGGACAAGGCCGAGTTCAACCGCTGGCTCTTCGAGGTCATGAACACAGTGACCCTGGTTGCCGAGCGGCGGGGCCGCATCTTGGGCTTCCTGTATGCCACCCTGGAGGAGACTTCAGCCCGGATCGTGTTTCTCGCCGTTCTCCCGGAGTACAGGCGGAGGGGGATCGGTACGGCCCTGCATCAGGAGCTGAAGGCTCATATCCCCCGAGAAGTGGCCTTCGTGGGCGGGTACGCCTTGCTTGACGGTCCGGTCATCCCCTTCCTAGAGAAGATCGGATACCTTCCGGGGAAGCAGTATCTTTGGTTCGACCGCTATGCCTGAAGAAAGAGAAGCAGAACTCCTCCCGGAAGCGCTCGGGGGCTGGTGCCTTCTGCGGTCTTCCTTGTGTCACTCCCGTGTCACTGAGGGCGCAGAATCGGGGAAAGAAGGAAATCTGAAGCTGAAGGAAGTTGGCGTCGAAAAACTGTCGTAAGTTATTGAATCTACTGGCGGAAGCGCATGGGAATCGAACCCACCCCCCGTACCGCAACCGGCACGGGACAACGGTTTTGAAGACCGCAGAAGGCACCAGCCCCCGAGCGCTTCCGTGGGAAGGATTCTAGCCCATCCAGCGCCTCTGGGGCGGTGATACGCTTCCGGCATGAACCGCTCGATCCTGATTCTTCCTGTGCTTCTCCTCGGCCTCGCCGCCTGCGGCAACCGGGAGGCCGCTCCTCCCGCCGTCGCCGAAACCTCCACCGCCCCGCAGGCCGCTGCCGCCGCCGCGCCGGCAACGAGTGGGGATGCAGTCAGCTCGATCTCTCCCCATGCCGGCCTCATCGATCCGGCTCCCAACTCGCAACAGGCGGCCGGGGCGGCGGGGTCGATCGACTTCGATCTCCCGACTGCCTGGCAGTCCCAGCCTCCGTCGTCGGGCATGCGCCTGGCCCAGGCCACGATTCAGGGACCAGGAGGCCCTGCCGATCTGGCGGTCTTCTTCTTCGGTCCCGGCGGCGGTGGCCCGGTCGACGCCAACATCGACCGCTGGGTGGGCCAGATGGAGGGAGCGACCAAGCCCACGCCCGAGACCTTCGAGACCAACGGCTACAAGGTGACCTGGATCGACGTGAAGGGAACCCTGAAGCCCAGCGGGATGGGAATGGGGCCGAGCACGCCGGTCCCAGACGCGCGGCTCTTTGGGGCGGTGGTCGAGGGACCGGGCGGTCCCTGGTTCTTTAAGGCCCAGGGGCCGGACTCGACCCTCGGCCCCCAGCGCGATGCCTTCGTGGCCCTGCTCAAGAGCGTCAGACAAAAGTAAGGGGCGGGGTTTTCCCCGCCCCCCTACGACCTGATCCGATGAGTCTGGATCAGCGGCCGGAGGAATCGTCGTCGTCATCTCCGTCGTGGTCGTGGTCCGGCTTGGCGTGCCGGCGGTCGTGGTCCCGCCGGTCGTGGTCCTTCCGGTCTTTCCGCTCCTGGCGCTCGATCGCCTTGCGCTCTCCCAGGGTGCGGCGCAGCTCTTCCCGCACCCCCCGCATCTCGCGCTCGACCTCCTCGCGGACCTCGCGCTGGATCTTCTCGATCTCGTCCCGGTTCTCGACCCGGAACTGCTCGCCCATCCGGGAGCTCTCCCGCTTCATCTCGGCGCGGAGCCGCGCCATCTCCCGGCGCTGCTCCTCGGTGGGCTTCATCTTCTCGGCCATTTCCCGGGCCTGGCGCCGGATTTGCTCGCGCTCCTCCGCCGTCAGCTTCCCCTCATGGTCATGGCGCATCGCCTTTACCTGCTCGTCGATCTGGGCGTGGAGCCGAGCCATCTCCTCCCGGGAGGGGCCCATCTGCTTGCCGAGCCGGCCCATCTCCTCGGTGAGCCGCTGCATCTCGGGGCTGAGAGCCTGGAGATGGGCCGACTTCTCGGCGAGCTCGCGGGAGAGCTGTTCCAGGCGGGGCTTGAGGTTGCGCTCGATCTCGCGGCCTCTCCGCTCCATGTCCCGGGACAGCTTCTCCTGCTCCTCCCCGGTCAACTGATGGTTCTCGGCGAGGGCCTCGAGCTGGCCGTCCAGCCCGGAAAGGGCCGCCTGGAGCGATCCGTCCACCATCTCGTCGAGATCTTCCGGCTCGGAGTTGTCGAAATCGAATTCGAAGTCGAAACGGGGCTCTTCAGTGTCGTAGCTTTCATCGTCATCGTCGTCCGCCGTGGCCTCCTCGTGATCGCGATGACGAACCTCGTGCCGCCGCTCCACTTCGGCCGCCGCGAGGCGCGTGGGCGAGTCGGTGGCGTCGTTGACATCGATCGCGTCGGCCGCGTCGGCGGTCCCGGTCGCGGCATGGGCGGCCGGCAGCTTGGCGGCCGGCGGCTCCGGACGAGCGGCGGAGACCGCGGGGGCCGCGGCGGCAACCGCGATCACCAGAACGCCCATGGCGGCGGCGAGCCAAGCCCGGCGCGCCGGGTTCTCCGGCGAGCGGGTCTCGTCGAGCAGGCGGCGGATGCGCCGCCCGAGGCTGGACGGCCGGTCCGCCATGCCGGGCACCGGTAGCGCCGGAGTCCCCACCGACCAGCCGGCGACCTCGGCGAGGCAGCCGGCGAGCGAGAGCGGACGGCCGGTGCGCGCCACTGCCCACTCGTCGCTCAGCATCTCCGAGATCTCCCGCAGGCGGCGCCGGGCCACCCAGTTGAGCGGCTGGAAGAAGAGGACGCAGGCAATCACCTGCCGGAGCACGAGCCAGAACGGATCGCGCCGCGCCAGGTGGGCGAGCTCGTGGGCGAGCATCCCCTCCTGCTGCTCGTCGGTGAGGCCGGCGAGGGCCCGCGGCGGCACGCAGATCTCGGGCCGGCGAATGCCGAGCGCCACCGGCACCGGCACCCGCGACGAACAGGAGAGGCGGACGGCGCCGCCGAGCCCGGCCTCGGCGGCCAGCTCGCGGAGCTGCGCGTGGATCATCCCCCCTACGATGCGCGGGCGGCTCCGGAGCCGCTTTCCGAGGCGCAGGAACGAGCGCCCGAACGCGGCGAGCAGGACGAGTGCGCCCAAGGCCCAGACACCCAGGATCAGGGCGGCAGCCGAGGGGAGCGTCCGGACCGAAGCCGGAACGACCGTGGGGGACGACAGACCTTCAACTCTTGCGCGCACTGCATGGGATTTCAAAGTAGGGGCGGGGATTCCCCCCACCCGGAAGGGGACGAGCCCCTCCCCGACATTTATATTCGTTGTAGTGTCGAGGCTCGCGGTCGCGGCCACGCCACCGAGGTCCGCCAGCTTCCACTGGCCGGCGAGCGGCTGCCAGCCGGCAGCGAGTTGGAGCGACGCGGTGCAGAGCGCTCCCACCAGGGCGAGCTTCCAGACCGTCTCCTCCGCCGCCACGGACCACCGGGAGAGCGGCTTCGAGACCAGCCAGGCGAGGCCCAGCAGCAGGGTGCTGTGCAGCAGATAGGTCAGCATCCAGGCAATGACGTTATTCGCCAGATGGGCAAACATCAGCGTTCCTCCTCGCGTCCACGGGACGCGATCAGCTCCCGGAGCTGGGCGAGCTCCCGCGCATCGATCTCATGCTCCGACAACAGGTGATTGACCAGGGCGGTAACGTCCCCCAGAAAGAGCTGTGACGTCAGGTCGGTCACCATCGAGCGGCGGACCTGATCTTCGCTCACCAGGGGGCGATAAATAAACCGGCGGCCTTCGGCGCGGTGATCCACCACGCCCTTCTTCTCCATCTTGGTCAGCATGGTGGCGATGGTGGTCAGGGCGAGCCCACGCTCCGCCTCGAGCGCCTCGTGGACCTCGGCCACCGTTGCCTCCTCGCGCTGCCACAGGATCCGCATGATCGCGAGCTGCAGATCTCCGAGGTGGTGTGATGTTTCTGCTGCTTCCATGATTGCTTCCTCCGCATCAACTACCAGGATAGTACTACCCAGGTCGTTGCTCGTCAAGAGGAAGGTACGGAAGAAATTGGGGAAGGTTTCACCCGCCTTGCGGGCGTAGAATTGCATGGTCTTTCAGTGTGTCGTTGCCGGGCGACCCGGCGGAAAGGGGGCCAGATGCGGTTCAACGTACGCAAGCTCGCGCTTCTCCTGCTGCTGGCCACGCCTGCGGCCCAGGCCCAGCTCTGGAGCGGACCCGGGGCCGTGGAGGTCCAGGCCGAGGATCAGAAGGGGCACAACCTCGCCGGCGCCCAGGTCCTGCTGGTGTACACCGCGCTCAATCCCAAGGACGGGCCGCCGGCCGTGGGCACCGACTCGCGGGGGCGCGCCAACGTGGGCGGCCTCGCCGAGGGCGCTTGGCATGTGGAGGTCAGCCACGACGGGTTCATGACCTACATGGCGGAGATCAACGTCCGCAAGGGGAAACCCGAGTTGGTGGACGCCACCCAGTTCCGGGTTCCCGGAGGCGGGACGAGCCTGATGCGGGTCAAGATCTCGCGCGGGAGCCCGACGGCGCCGACGGCGCGGGCCTCGGCTCCCCCGCCGGCTCCGGCGCCAGCTCCTACGTTAAAGCGAGCTCCCGCCCCGGCACCGGTGGAAGCGCCTCCCGCCCGTCCGGAGCCCAGCCGTCCAGAGCCCGTGGCCCCTCCGGCCCAACCCGCTCCACGGCCCCAGGTCCAGCCGGCCCCGGAGCCGCCCCGGCCGGTGACGCCCGCGCCGCAGCCTCCGGCGCCCGCCGCCCCCTCCACGGTTCCAACTCCGGCACCGGCCCCGCCGCCCGCCGCGCCAGCGGTCGACGCCGTCCGGGTGCGGACCGCCAAGGACCGTTCCTGCGTCGAGTGCCAGCCGGGCGAGACAGCCGTATCCACCGAGCGGGTGATCCTCCCCGGCGGCGGTCCCGGCTGCGGGGACATCGCCGCGCGGTTGAAGGGGGGCGAGGTGCCCTCCGGCCTGCCGGCGGGTTGCAACGTGCTGCGGATCACCCTGCCGGCCGGCACGCGCTACACCGCCTACCGCTACGAGGTCCAGGACGGTAACGACTATCTCGACTGCGCCACCGGCCAGGGTTGCCCGAACAACACGGGCCGCTGGCCGATCGACCCCGTCCTCATCCGCAACCTGCAGGGGACGATCATCCTCGCCCCCTTCGAAAGCGGCCCCGCCGAGCGCGAGCGGCGCGCGGTGCTGACGGTTTATTACACGGCGGGGAAGAAGTAGTGGGACAAGCAATAGTGCGGTGGCCTCTGGGGCAGCCTGCCCTTCTAGGCCTCACCCAAGCCTGATGCGCCGCAAGCGCAGGCTGCTCGCGCTGATCCTTCTGGCCGGCCTCGTGGGGACCGGTCTCCTCCTCTACGTCGGCCATGCCCTCGCCGCGCCCATGCCGGCCGTGATCGGGCCTCCGCCTCCGGACCTCCAGGCGGAGGCGATCGAGATCCCGAGCTCTTCCGAGAGCCGGCTGCGCGGGTGGCTCTGCCGGGTTCCGGGCTCCCGCGGGGTGGTGATCCTGATGCACGGCGTGCGCGCGAACCGGCTGAGCATGGTGGAGAGGGCGCGGCTGTTCCGCGCCAACGGCTACTCCGTCCTGCTCTTCGACTTCCAGGCGCATGGCGAGAGCCCCGGGGAGCACATCACCTTCGGCTCTCTGGAGAGCCGGGACGCGCGGGCGGCGCTCGACCGGGTCCACCGCGAGTTCCCCGGCCAGCCCGTGGTGGCGGTGGGGACCTCGCTCGGTGGTGCCGCGGCGATCCTGGCGGACCCTCCCCTGCCGCTACGGGCAATGGTCCTGGAATCGGTCTATCCGACGATTGAAGAGGGGACCGCCAACCGGCTGCGGATCCGCTTCGGCCCCCTCGGCCCGCCGCTCGCTCCCCTGCTGCTGGCTCAGCTTCAGCCGCGGCTGGGAATCTCCCCCGCTGCCCTCCGGCCCATCGACCGAATCGGGAAGGTTCAATGCCCGGTGTTCATCCTCTCGGGAACGCGGGACGAGCACACGACGGCGGACGAGACCCGGGCACTCTTCGCGCGGGCGGCGGAGCCCAAACGGCTGTGGCTGGTACCGGGCGCGGCGCACGTGGATCTCCTTTGGTTCGCCGGGAAGGAGTACGAGCGGCGAGTCCTGGGATTCCTCGGGGAATTCATGAGGAAGGGCGGAAAATCTCCTCGCCCCCTCGCAAATTCTGGTTGAATCCCCGCCTATTTGGGTTGCGCCCCCACGAGTTTTGGTTGCGCCCCCGCGAATTCTGATGCGCCCCCGCGGGGCGCGGATGGCCCCCCACGAATTCTCGTCAGGCCCCCGCGTAATTTGGTTGCGCCCCCGCGGGGCCCGGCCGCCCCTGGCGAAATTTCGTACGCCCCCCGCCAGGGGCCATTGAATCCCCGCGGGGCACCCTTGGAATTCCCCGGGGCTCGATCGAATTCCCCCGGGGGCGCAACCAAAATTGGCGAGGGCCCGATCAGAGCTCCCGGGGACCTAAACAGATTTCCCAGGGACCCAAACAGATTTCGCGGGGATGGACTCCCGCGATCCGGCCGTTCAGACCTTCAGCAGCGGGATCCGCTTCCCCGTCCAATCCGGAAAGAGCTTCGCGTCGTCCTTGACCCCCAGGTGCTTGCCGGCCAGCTCGCAGAAGACGGAGCGGAAGTCGGTGGTCACCGGCAGGTCACGACCCTCATGGAGGGCGCCTTCCGCGAGTCCGGGGAAGGAACCGTGGACCTCGCCACCGTCGACGGCGTTGCCGACCACGAACAGGCAGGAGCCGTGGCCGTGGTCCGTGCCGCCCGAGCCGTTCTCGCGGACGGTGCGGCCGAACTCGGTCATCGTGGTCAGCACCACCCGGTCCTGATAGGCGCCGAGATCGGTCCAGAAGGCCTGGATCGACCGCGCGAGGTCCAGCGCCTGCCGGCTGAAGGACGGGGCTTGCTGGACGTGGGTGTCCCAGCCGGCGGACTCGGCGAAGGCGATCTCCAGCCCAACGTCGGACTTGACCAGGAGGGCGATCTGCCGCAAGGCGTTGCCGAGCGGCGTCTGAGGGTAGTCGGCCCCGTCCGCCGGCTTGTAGCGCTGGATCTCGGCCGCAGAGAGCATGTGGACCGCCCGGAAGGTCTCGCCGCCGGTGTCCCGCAGCAGCCCTGGGGAGGTCTGCTCGTAGAGCGTCTCGAAGCCGTGGCCCGCGACGGCGGCCGTGCGGTCCGCGCCCGGGAGCTGGACCTTGAAATCGGCCAGGTTGGTGACGGCGATCGCCGGCTCATCGCCGTAGAGCGAGCGCGGCAGGGACGGCGTCATCGCGACCGCCCGGAAGGGGGAGCCCTCATGGCCGAGGAGCCCCATGGCGCGGTTGAGCCAGCCGTCCGGCGTCCCCTTGCGGCCGGGGGTGCCGGTCTCCATGAAGTCCTGGGCGTCGAAGTGCGAGCGCGTCGGATCGGGCGAGCCGACGGCGTGGACGATGCCGAGCCGCTTCTCCTTCCAGAGCGGCAGCAGCGGCTCGAACGCCGGATGGAGGCCGAAGCCCGTGCCAAGGTCGATCAGCGCCCGGTCCCCCTCGGCGCGGGCGCCGCTCATCGCGAGACGGGGGCGGAGGGTCTTCAGGACGGCGCCGTCGATCGGCGGCACGGCGGCGAGGCCGTCCATGGCGCCGCGCTGGAAGATGGTGACCAGAACCTTGCGCCGGCGCGACGAGGTCGAACCGGAACCCTGAGCGGCCATGGCCGCGCGGGCGAGGAATCCCGGCCCGCCGCCCACGCCCAGGGTGAAGAGGGCGATGCCCCCGGATTTGAGGAAGAATCTGCGGGTCAACATGGTGTGCTTCCTATCTTCTCAATGGAGTTGCTAACGCCGCTGAAACTCCGGCGACCCCAGGATCACCCCCACCACCTGCTCCAGCGGCGTGGGCGCATGGCGATCGACCGGCTCCTTGGGCGTATCGCCCAAGCGTCCGCGGACCTTGATGGTCTGGGGCATCCGCGTCGCCATCTCCGGGCTGGCGTCGAGGAGGTCTTCATCGGGGTCCCCCTTCTTCGCGGTCTTGCCGGTGTCCTTGGGCGCGGCCTGATCCACCCGCTTCGCGAGGTTGGGATCGGCGACCATGGGGGTGAGGAGCTTCAGGGTGGCCGTGAGATCACGGCCGGGCATCAGGAGGGCCGCGTAGGTGCGCAGGCCCTCCTCGCGGGATGCGGGCTCGCGCCCCTTGTTGAGGGCAGGCAGATCGAGGCTCGCCCCCTTGACGCGGTTGGCGGCGAGCTGGAGGCCGAAGTTCATCCGGTTGAGCAGCGAGCCCGTGTTCACCCACGCCTCGGCGCGGTCGGGAAAGCCGGTCGGCGCCTGGTAGGCGTAGAGCGGCTGCCCCATGCGGTTGATCCACTTGAGGAGCTCACGCGGATCGCCGACCTCGCCGCCGGTGGCCCGCAGCGCCGAGGCGGCGAGCTCGAAGGGGGATTTGATCTTGGCGCCCACGGCGTCGCGGCTCCAGAACTCGGGGGACTCGGCGATGGCGGCCACCAGCCGGCGGACGTCGCCCCCGGTCTTCAGGTAGACCTCGGTCAGCCGGTCCACCAGCGCCCGCGGCGGGTGATCGGAGACGAAGCGAATGGCGATTTTTTCGGCGATGTGCCGGGCGGTAGCGCGGTGGGCGGCGAGCAGATCGAGCACGGCCTCGCCATCCTCGATCCCCCGGCCTGCCGGGAGGTGAGTGCCGAGGATGGTCTTGGCGGCCGCGTCGTGCCGGTCGGCGCGGAAGAGGAAGTCCCCCTCCTGGTGGAAGCCGAGGCCGCCGGACCGCTCGGCGCGGGCGAGCCGAGTCTCGGCCGCCTCGCGCGCCTTAGCCCGCACCGGCAGGATCGTCCAGCCGGTAAAGGCGCGGGCCACCTCGCCGACGTCCTGCTGGGAGTAGCCGCCATCAACGCCGAGAGTGTGGAGCTCCATCAGCTCGCGGGCGTAGTTCTCGTTGACGCCCCGCGGCTTGACGCGCTTCATGGGATCGGCGCTGGCGTCGGCCCCGGGCATGGGCCGGGCGAGAGCCCGGCGCGCGCCGAAGCGAGCCCGCGGCCTGAGGCCCATTCCGTCCGCCATCGTCGTCGGCTCGTCCTCCGCCGCCGTGGACTGGGCGTTGTCGAGATAGACCAGCATCGCCGGGCTCTTGGCCGTGGCCTCCAGAAGATCGCGAAAATTCCCCAAGGCGTGCGGGCGGATGGCGTCCCGCTCGTAGGAGAGCAGGAAGGGGCGCGCCTTGTTGTCGGTCCGCGAGACGTTGAAGTGGTTGTACCAGAAGTCGGTCATCACCTCTTCGAGCTGGTTCTCGGACTCCACGGCGCGCACCAGCTTCTGGGTCATGAGCTGGCCGAGCAGCTCCTTCTGGGGGCGATACCCCTTCGTGGCGGCGAAGGCGATCACCTTCTCCTTGAGCGCGGAGCGCTGATCCTCGTTCTCCTTCTTCTTGAGATCCCCCTTCTTGACGTCGTCGGGGATGACTCCGGCCTCCTTGGCCTGGATCAGGACGAGGCCCACCGGCGGATAGGTCTTGAAGATCTCGGCGGTGGACATGCCGAGGGCCGGCAGGGCGCGCAGGTCCTCCTGGACCCTGCCGTCGGGGAGAGCGGCCCCAAGCTGGCGCTCCAGCCAGCGGTCGAGCCCCAGCTTGACCACGGCCTCCACCTCGCCGGGACGGGGGCCGAAGGCGAAGCGGTTCAGCAGATGGGCCGCCGCCTGCTTCTCGCTCAGCCCGGCCTGCTTCCAGGGCATATGGACGGCGAGCGGCTTCTCCGGCTCGCCATGGGCCACGCCGGCCCAAACCGCGCAGACGGCCACGGAAGCGGCGATCAGGACGGCGGGAAGAGTGGGTTTCATGGACGGCTCCTTTGCGGGTGTGTCATCGGCTGCATTGTGAGGGTGAAACCCGGGAGGGGGGCGTTTCCTGCGGACAGGCGTCTTTGCGGGTTGAAGCGTCCTGCCCTTCGAGGCCTCACCCCCGGCCCCTCTCCCAGGGGGAGAGGGGAGAAAGACACCTGCCGGAGTTCTCTTCCTCAGGATCCCGGGCCCTCCCTCTCCCCCTGGGAGAGGGACCGAGGGTGAGGCCTCGAAGGGGCAGGACGCTCCAGCGGGCACAAAGACATTTCTCACTTCCCCTCGCCAACTGTGTGACACTTGCAATACACTATCCGTAGACTCAATCGGGAGTTCTGAAACGCGGAATGCGGCCGAGCATCCCAAGGGGAGAGCCTTGCTCCGATGATCGAGATCGAGGAGATCACCAAGACCTACGCGGACGGCCTGCAGGCCCTGAAGGGGATCTCGCTGCGGCTGGACGAGGGGATGTTCGGCCTGCTCGGCCACAATGGGGCGGGCAAGACGACGTTCCTCTCGATCCTGGTGCTGGCGCTCGAGCCGACATCGGGGCGGCGGGTCTATGACGGGCTGGACGCGGCGTCGGCGCGGGCGCGGGCGACGATCCGGCGGCGGATCGGCTTCCTCCCCCAGGACTTCCATCCGATCGGACATCTGACCGGGCGCGAGTACCTGCTGCACTGCGCCCGGCTGCGCGAGGTGCCGCTCGGACGCGCCGCGCTGCGCCGCCGGGTGGCGGAGCTGCTGGAATCGGTGAGCCTGGAGCGGGCGGCGGACCGGCGGGCGGGCGAGTACTCGGGGGGCATGCAGCGGCGACTGGGGATCGCCCAGGCGCTCCTCCACTCCCCCCGGCTGGTGGTGGTCGACGAACCCACGGCCGGCCTCGACCCGGAAGAGCGGATCCGCTTCCGCAACCTGATCACCGATGTCGCCGCGAGCAAGACCGTACTGCTCTCCACCCACATCGTGGAGGACGTCGAGGCGACCTGCCCGCGGCTGGGGGTGATCGCGGGGGGCCGGCTCCTCTTCGACGGCGCGCCGACGGAGCTGCTGCGCCGGGCCGCGGGGCGGCTCTGGCAGATGCCGGGGGGTGAGCCGCTGCCGGCCGGAGCCGTGGAAGTCACCCAGCGGACCGACCGCCAGGGGGGGATCGAGCGGGTGGTCTACAGCGAGACGCCGGTGCCGGGAGCGGCGCCCCGGCGGCCGACGCTGGAGGAGTCCTACGCCGCCTTCCTCGCCCTCCAGGGGATCGAGCCCCCCTCAAAGCCCGCGGAGGACGCGGCGTGAAGCTCGCCGCCGCCTTCGCCGCGCACGAGCTGCGCACGCAGTGGAGGTCGCTCCGCTTCCGGGTGCTCGCCGCGGTCTACGCCGCCGCGGGCTCGGCTCCCGCGCTGGTGATCTGGCTGCGCCGCGACCCGGGGGGCGCGGCGGTCGGCGCCGCCACCTACGCCGCCGAAACGCTGGAGGTCCTGCCGGTGCTGGCCGCCGTGCTCGCCTTCCTGATCTCTCTCGACGCCATCACCCGCGAGCAGGACGAGGGGGCGTGGTCGACCGTCTCCCTGGCCGGGATGTCGAGCGCCGGCTACCTGCTGCGCCGCTGCCTCGCCCTGCAGACGCTCCTGCTGCCGCTGTCGGCGGTCCCCCTCGCCGTGGCGGCGATCCTGGCGGGAGTGGCCAACGGCCCCGGCGCGGTGCCCCCCGGCCCCTTCCTGGGGCCCTGGCTGATGCACGTCGCCCCCGTCGCCCTGACCTTCTCAGGCCTGGCGGTCGGCGTCGGCACGATTGCCGGCGGCGCGCTCAACGCTTTCCTGCTCGGCGGCTTCGCGCTCCTGCTCGTCCCGGCGCTGATGAACGTCCTGCTCGGCCGGTTCGGCATCCGCCTGGCCAGCCCCATGGAATGGCTCGCGCTGCCGCGCCTGGAGCGGTCGCTCGGCCGGATCCTCGGGATCTCCAACCCCAACGCGTGGTCGCACTCGTTCCCGCTGCCGGTGAGCGAGATCCCCTATGACGCCGGGGTCGCCTGCGAGCAGTACCTGACCCGGGCGGCGGTGCCGGTGGCGCTGGCCGCCGCTGTGCTGGGCCTTGCCGTGCGCTACCTGCGCCGCACCCGGCCGGACGTGCGCCCGCAACGGATTCCCCCCGCACACCCATTGCGGACGTTCCTCCTCACCCTGGCGCGGCTGCGGGAGCGCTACGCCCCCGATCCGGCGCCGGCCCGGGCGGACCTCCTGGCGATGGCGATGGCGCTCCTGCTCGCCGCCGGCGCCTTGGCCTTCCTCATCGGCCGGGTGCGCCACTACGAGGCGCTCGGCCGGATGCGCTTCGCCGCCGAGCACTCGCAGGGTCCCGCCCCCACCTCGGCCGACGTGGTGCCCGGCCGCTGGCGGGTGGAGGGGACGATCGGCCCGGGCCGGCGCGTGACGCTCGCGGTGACCGCCGAGCTGCGCAACCTGGGAACGTCGCCGCGGGCGCACCTCGCCTTCGAGCTGGATCCGCTGCTCGAGATCGCCGAGGCCCGCGCCGGGGAAGGGGAGCTGACGCTCTCGCGCTCCTGGGACCGTCTCGCCGTGGAGCTCACGCCGCCGATCCCCCCGGGCGGCCGCCGCGAGCTCCGCTTCCGCCTCGCCGGCGAGCCGGGGACGCCGATGATCGCCCCCCAGACTTTCGAGTACCCGAGCTTCCACAAGCGCTTCGGCATCCACCTGCACCCCCGGTTCGCCCGCGAGCTTCTGGACCTCTCGAACAGCTACCGGGCGCCGGCGATCTCGCCGCGCCGGATCCGGCTCGCCGCCTCCGACCTCTCGCCCATCCCCCGCTACCAGCCCTGGAAGCTGGATGAAGATCAGCAGGTCGTGGAAGAGTCGTATACCCCGCAGGCGGACGTCACCCTGGCGCTCGCGATCCCGCCGGGCCTCTTCCTGGCTGACTCTTGCGGCAGCGTCGCCCGCTCGGGGCGCCTGGCGAGCAATTGCCGGCTCCCGCTCGCCGATCTCGCCGTGCTGGGCGGCTCCAGCTACCGCACCCTGCCCGCCCCGCGGAGCGGCACGACGGTCGCCGTCTACCCCGCCCACGCCAAACTCGGCGAGCTGCACCTGGCGTTCCTCCAGAACGGCACGCGCCAGCTCGAGGAGGCCTGGCCCGGGCTGGCCGGCCTGCAGCGGATCGTGGTGCTCGAATGGTCCGGTGACCGGATCTTCGATCCCGACCCGGTCACCGTCGCCTGGTCCGCCCGCTGGCGCGACAACAACGAGGCGCCGCTGTCGGTGCTGGGCAATCTCGTGCTGCTCAGCGAATGGGACCTCACCCAGACCCGGGAGGTCCTGAAGCCGGAGGGGTTCGTGGCCGAGCTGGTGGCCTCCCGCCTCGCGCGCCAGCGCCCGTTCGCGCAGGCGGACTCGCTGCTCTTCCACCACCTCTTCCGGGATCTCGCGCTGCAGCGGCTCGGCCTCGGTCCGGAGAACGGCGCCGCGGTGGCAGGCCTGCGGCCGGGCGAGGGGGGCCTCCTGAGCGTGCCGCCGCCGACGGAGCCCAACAGCCCGCTCTACTGGCGAAGCCGCTTCCCGGCGCTGCTCGTGGGCCTGCGCCACCGGATGGGCGAAGAGGCGCTGCAGCAGGCCCTCGCGGAGCTGCTCTCCCGCAAGCAGGACCAGCGACCCTGTACCCGCCAGGAGCTGTTCGAGGTCCTCGAGCGCCACGGCGGTCCGGACCTCCCCCGCTTCCTGCGCGACAACTTCGTGGAGGGGAAGCTCGCGCAGCCGGTGATCGAAGGGGTCGAGTTCCATCAGGGGGCGGACGGCTGGCGGGTCACCGGCAGGATGCACAACCGGGGGGACGCGGAGGCGCTCTGCAAGGTCGAGCTGACGACCGACCTCGGCCCGGTGCCTGCCCTGGTGAGCGCCGAGCCGGGGAAGGATGGCCTCTTCGAGCTGCGCACCAGGCGCCGGCCGCAGGCGGTGTTGCTCGATCCCGACAAGCAGTGCCACCGCCTGGTGCCCAACGGCGCGCCGGGGGACCGGGTGTTCTTCCAGGAGGAAAAATGAGAGACCTCCTGCGCTCGTTCCGCCTCTCCCTCGGGCTCCTCCTCGGCCGCCGTCTCCTCCTCTTCGTGGTAATCGACGTGGTGGTGGTCGGCTGGCTGGTGATGGCCATGCTCCTCAAATCCGACGGGGATGCGAGGGATCTCTACCGCTACGCCTTTCTCCTGCCGTCGCTGATCCTCGCCCTGCCCGCCCTCGCCGGGATGGTGGATCTCGAGCGCCGGGCCGGCTGCCTCGACCTCGCGCTCTCGGCGCCGGCCGCCGAGGCCTACTTCGTGCGGCGGGCCGGGGCCGTCTGCGCGGTGATTGCGGCGCAGGGGATGGCGGTGATGATCCTCGGCTGGTTCTTGACCGAGCCCCGTTTTCCGCTGATCGCGCCGCTGGTCCAGATCGCGGTGATCAGCCTCTTCCTGGGCGCCGTGTCGCTGTTCTGGGCGGTCCGCCTGCGCACCTCGGGCGCGGTCTGGCTCGCCTCGGCGGTCACCATCGGCGGCTCGAGCCCCTGGTTCTTCTCCAGCCCCATCCCACCGCGCTTCGGAGCGGTCTACGGACCGCTCCTGCCCGGGGCCGACGAGTCGCTCGCCTGGCTGGGCAACCTGGCCGTCCTCGCCGCCGGAGCGGCCCTCTTCTACCTCTACGCCCGCCGCCGCCTGCGCCGGCCGGAACGGATGCTCTCCTGATGGAGGATCTATGAAGCTCTCCCGATCGCTACTGGCCCTGCTCCTGCTCACCGCCTGCCGTCCGGTTGCGGAGCCCCCCGAGGAACCGCCCCCCCTGCCGGTGAAGCTGGAGAAGGTGGCGCGGGCGCCGTTCCAGCCGACCCTCGTGCTGCTCGGCGTGGTGCGCCCGGCCCAGGAGGCGGAGGTGATCCTCCCCTCCTCCGGACGGCTGCGCTACCCCGACCGGTTCCGCGCCGGCCTCTCCTCCGGCGTAGCGGTGCGGGCGGGCGAGGTGCTCGCGCGGCTGGTCAACACCGACACCGAGTCGGGGCTCTCCGAGGCCAAGCTGCGCCTGGCGGTAGCGAGCTCGGACCTCGCGCGCTACCAGCGGGCCTTCGACCTCGGCGTCGTCTCGGCGGCGCAGCTCGCCTCCTACAAGGCGGAGGCCGACCTCGCCAGCCAGCGCCTGACGGCGGCCCGGCAGAAGCATGGGACCCTCGATCTGCGCTCGCCGGTCTCGGGATGGCTCCTGGTGCAGCGGCAGTTGCCCCCCGAGGCGGAGGCGCAGTCCGGCACGGTGCTCGCCCGCGTCGCCGCCGGCGGGCCGCCGCGGGTCGAGGCGCGGGCGGCGGCGGGGGACCGCGCCCGCCTCCACCCTGGGCTCGGGGTACGCTTCGTCCTCCCGGGCACCCCCGGAGCGGCCGGGCGCGGGGTGCTCCGCGAAATTTCCCCCGAGCTGGAGGCGGGGGGCACCGCGCCGGTGGTGGCGGAGGCGACCGCGGGCGCCGGCCTGCCGGCCTCGGGCGAGGGGGTCGAGGTGCACGTGGAGCTCGACCCGCGGCCGGACGCGCTGACCGTGCCCGAGGAGGCGCTCGTCGTCTCCGAAGGGGGGAGCGCCCTGTTCGTGGTCGAGGGGGGAGCGGCGCGGCGGCGGGTGGTGGTCACCGGCGCGCGGGGGGAGGGGCGGATCGAGGTGGTCTCCGGCCTCGCGGCCGGCGACAAGGTGGTGGTGAGCGGGGCCGCCCTGCTCTCGGACGGCGTCCGGGTGGAGGCGGTCGAGGAGCCCGTGGATAAACCTGGAGGGGCCAGATGATCCGCCGCGCCATCGAGCGGCCGGTCTCGACGCTGCTCGGCGCCCTGACGGTCGTCGTGCTCGGGGTCTTCTCGCTGCTGCGCCTCCCCGTCTCGCTGCTGCCGGCGCTGGAGCGCCCTGCCCTGGAGATCACCGCCACGGCCCCGGGGAGCGCCCGCGAGGAGCTGCTGGAGCGGGTCACCCGGCCGCTGGAGCAGCGGCTCACCGCCGTCTCCGGAGTGACCGCGGTCCGTAGCTCGACGGGGGACGGCTTCGCCCGCGTGCGCGTCGAGAGCGAGTGGCAGACCGACCCCGACCGGCTGCGGATCGAGGCCGAGCGCCGGCTCGCCGGGCTGGAGGCGCCGGGGGTCGCGCTGGCCGTCGAGCTGGTGGCCGGCGATGCCGAGCCGATCGTCGAGGTCGCCGTGTTCGACGGTAGCTCGGGCGCCGCGCGCACCGCCTTCACTCGCGAGGTGCTGGTGCCGGAGCTCGCCCGGCTCGACGGTGCGGGGAGGATCGAGACGCTGGGCTTGGCGCCGCTCCATCCGGTCGTCCGCCCGCGCGCCGCGGCCCTCGCCGCCCGCGGGCTCACCCCCGCGGACCTGGTGGCGCGCCTCAGGCCGGTCGGCACCGCCGTGGCCGCCGGCCGGGCGCGGGCCGGCGCGGCGGTGCGTCCCCTGCTGGTGCGGGAGGATGCCTCCTCGCTCGACGCCCTGCGCGCCCTGCGCCTCCAGGGTCCTAGGGGTGAGAGCGTGCTGGGCGACGTGGCCGGCGTGTCGTTCGAGGAGGTGCGCGACGGCAGCTTCTTCCGCCTCGCCGGCCGCGAGGGGACCCTGGTGCGCGTCTTTCGCGCCCCGGAGGCGAACGCGGTCGCCCTCGCCGCCCGGGTGCGCGAGCGGACGGCGGAGCTGGGCAAGCGGGCCGCCGCCGGGCTGCGCGTCCAGGTAGTAGCGGACCGCAGCGCCGAGGTGGTCGCGGCCCTGCGGACGATGGGGCTGGCGGCACTGATCGGCCTCGCCCTCGGCGTCGCCGTGCTGCGGCTGCTGCTCGGGAGCTGGCGCCCGACGCTGGCTCTGGCGGTGGCGGTGCCCGCCTCGATGCTCGCCACATTCTCCGCCTTCCACCTCTGCGGCGTGCCGCTGGACGTGGTCTCGCTCGCCGGCCTTGCGCTGGCCGCCGGCATGCTGGTGGACAGCTCGGTCGTGGTGCTGGAGTCGATCGCGACCGCCCGCGCCAGCGGCGAGTCTGATCCCGAGGTGGCGCCCGAGGTGGCGGGCACGAAGCAGATCGCCCTGCCGGTGGTGGCGGGGTTCCTCGCCACCGCCGTGGTCTTCCTGCCGCTGGTCTATCTCCAGGGGCTCGCGCGCGCCTTCTTCGGCGCCCAGGCGTTCGCCATCGTCGCCTCGCTCGCCGCCTCGCTCCTCTTCTCGCTGACCGTGACGCCGGTGCTCGCCCGCGACCGGCGGGCCGGCGGCGCGCGGGGGCGAACCCCCGGCCGCGTGGCCTACCTGCGTCTGCTCGACGGCGCCCTCGCCCGGCCGGCGTTGCCGGTGCTGGCGGCGGCCGCGGCCACGGCGGTGGCGCTGCTCGCCCTGGCCGTCCTCCCCCGCGAGCTGGTGCCGGACGCCGAGACGCGCGACCTCGTAGTGCGCTACCGGCTCCCCTCCGACCTCTCGCCCGAGGCGGCGCGGCGGCTGGGCGGGATCGTCGAGGCGCGGACCGCCGCCATCCTGGCCAGTGCCCCCGCAGGCCGCCTCGCCTGGCAGGCGCCCGAGTCGGATCTCGCCGGCGACGCCGAGGAGACGGGGCGGATCGAGCTCCGCTTCCCCGATCCGGCGAGCGCCGTCCAGGCGCGGAAGAAGCTGCGCGCGTCCCTCTCCCGCCTCCCCGACGTCGAGGTCTGGGTGGAGCCGCGGACGAGCGCCTTCCTGCGGTCGATCGAGCGGGCCGGCCGGCGCCTGGAGGTGGTGGCCTCGGCCGCCACCCCGGAGCGGGCCACGGCCCTCGCCCGCCGAGTGGAGGAGCGCCTGCGTGGTGCCGCCGGTCTGCGCGAGGCGGGCCTGCGGCGGGATCGCGACCGCGCGGCCCTCCTGCTCTCCTGGGACGTGCCCCGCCTGGCCGCCCTCGGCGCGGATCGCGACCAACTGGAGCAGCAGGTGCGCGCGGCCCTGTCGGAGCAGACCGCCGGCCGCGCCCGCATCGATGGCGTCGAGCCCGACATCGTGGTGCGCCCCACGCAGCAGGAGGATCCGGCGCTGCTGCCGGTCCTGGCGACCTCGAGGGCGGACGGGCCGGGGGTCCTCCCCCTGGGCGCCCTGGCCCGGTTCGACGCCGGCGCGCGGCCGCCCGTGCTCGAGCGGGAGGACGGCCTGCCGGCGGTGCGCCTGGCTTTCGACGGAGGCTTTGGGAACCGTGATCCGGAGGCGCTGCTGCGCGGCGTGGCGCGGGCGGCGGACGAGCAGGTCGCCCCCGGCGGTCAGGCTCTGGAGCTGCGGCGGGCCTTCGGCCAACTCCGGCTCGCGCTCTCCCTCTCGCTCCTTCTGGTCTTCCTCACCGTCGCCGCCCTCTACGAGTCGCTCACCACGCCGCTGGTGGTGATGACCACGGTGCCGGTCGCCCTCGGCGGCGCCCTCGGCCTGCTGGCGGCGGCCGGGCAGACGCTCAACGTCCTCTCCTTCCTCGGCCTCATCCTGCTCGCCGGCATCGTGGTCAACAACGCCATCGTGCTGGTCCACCGGATCGAGGACCACCTCCGCGCCGGCTCCGCGGTCGACGCGGCGGTCCGGCAGACGGGCGCCGAGCGCTACCGGCCGATCCTGATGACGACGCTGACCACTGTCGCCGGCATGCTGCCGCTGGCGCTCCTCGGCGGCGAGGGGGTCGAGCTGCGGCGCTCCCTGGCGCTCGCGGTGATCGGCGGCATGACGCTCTCGACTTTCGCCTCGCTGCTGTTGGTGCCGGTCCTCTACCGATTTATCCATAGGAACCGATGAACGGCCGACCGCTCGCCCGCCTGATCGCGACGCTGGCCCTGCTGGTGCTGGGGGCCTTCGCTCTGGCGCGGCTGCCGCTCGACTACCTGCCGCAGCGCAGCTTCCCGGAGCTGACGGTGGGGCTCGCCCTCGGCGAGGACCACGATCCCGGCGAGGTGACCCGCGAGTGGGTCGAGCCGGTCGAGAGCGCCGTCCGCTCCCTCGGCCGGGTGCGGGGGGTGGCCGGCGAGGTGCGGACGGACGGCGCGAAGCTCACCGTGCGCTTCGCCCCCGGTACCGATCCGGAGCGCAAGGCGGCGCGGCTCGACTCGGAGCTCGCCCGCCTGCGCGCCCGCCTCCCTGAAGGGTCCACCCTCTGGGTCGATCCCGCCGCCGACCAGGAGGGGGACTTCCATGCCCTGATCTGGCTCTCCGGCGCGCGGGACGACGCCGGCGTCCGCGCCGCGGCCGAGGCGCTGCGCGCGGTGCCGGGGGTCCGGGTCGTCGAGCCTTTCGGCCTGTGCGAGGAGGAGGTGCGGATCACGCTCGCGGCGACCACTCTCGATCCCTGGGGGGTCGCCGGCACCGTGCTCGCCGAAGCCAGGCGGTCGCTGCGCGTGCCGGCCCTCGGCTGGAGCCGCCAGGGGGACCGCCTGCGGCCGGTCGTGCCGGCCTCCGCGGGCAGCCTCGCGAGCCTGCCGATCCCGGCGCGCCAGGCGGGTGCCGGCGCCGTGCCGCTCGGCTCCCTGGCCACGATCCAGCCCCGTAGCCAGCCGGCCAGGGCCACCCTGCGCTTCCGCGGCGAGCCCGCCCTGGCCCTCTTCGTCTATCGCGCGCACGACGTGTCGCCGCTCACCCTCGACGGCGTCCTGCGGCAACGGCTCGCCCGGCTATCCGGCGGCGTGCGCGGCGAGGTGGGCTGGAGCGAGGCGGCTCCCCTGCGCGCGCTAATCCGGCGGCTCGCCCTCGCGGCGCTGCTCGCCTCGACGCTCGCGGCCCTGGCGGGCGCGCGGCTCTCAGGCCGCTGGGGCGCCCTCTCCCTGGGCCTCGCGGTCCCAGCAGCCGTGGCGGCCGCCGCCAACGCCTTCCTGCTGGCGGGCGTCGCCCTGAACATCGCCACCCTGGTCGCCCTCGCGGTGGCCGCCATCTCCCTCCTCCCCCTGGCCGCCCTCCGCGTCACCCGCCGGCAGGGCGCCCGCGCCTGGGGGTGGACCGCCGTCGCCGCCGCCGCGCTGGTGCCGGTGGCGGTCTCCCTCGCCGCCGTCGAGCTGGGGCCGCTGCTCTCCGAGCCCGCCCTGGCGCTGCTGCTGGCGGCGGGAGCAGGGGTGCTGGCGGTGATGCTGCTGCCGATTCCCCCTCTGCCGGTGAGGGAGGGCGGGAGGGGACGGGAGAGGGGGGCCATCCGTTCCGCCCTTCGCGATCCCGGCACCGTCGTCCTCATCGCCGCGACCGCCGCCTATCTGGCGCTCACCCTCTTCGGCGGCGTCCTGCTCCCCCGGCCTGGAAACCTGCGGCCTGACCAGGGGAACCTGACGGCGACCCTCCGGCTCCCCCAGGGGACGCCGCTGGCGGAGACCGTCCGCCGGGCGGCCAAGCTGGAGGAGGTGCTGGGGAAGGCGGAGGAGGTCGAACGGTTCTGGATCTACGCCATGCCGGGCACGGCCCGGGCCACGGCCGAGCTGCGGCCGGCGGGGCGATCGCCGGAGCGGCGCCGGCTCCTCGCCACCCGCCTCCGGTACGAGGCGGGCCGCTTCGGAGCGCTGGAGATCGCCTCCGGCCTCCGCTCCTCGTCCGGACAGGGCGGCAGTTTCCTCGACGACCTCGAGGACCATCCGTCGACCGACGAGGAGGCGAACACCTACCGCGTCGTCCTGAGCGGGGCCGACCTCGCCGCCGTGCGCGCCGGCTACGACCGCCTGCTCGCGCGCCTGGCGACCTTGAAGGTGCGCCGCCACTGGATCATGGGGTGGGGGGACCAGACGATTCATCTCGTCCTCCGCCCCCGCGCCGGCACCACCCCGGGGGACGCGGCGGCGATCGCCAGCCAGCTCCAGCGGGCGAGCCTGCCACCCCCCGCCCTCAGGCTCCCCGCTCTCCTGCCGGGAGGGGCGGAACGCTCCCTGACCGTGGTCCCCGCCGGCACTCCCGAGGACGCCGACCGCGCCGTCCCGCAACTGGCCGACCTGCTCTCCCGGCCGGTGCGCGTGGGCGAGCGGACGATCAGCCCCGGCGCCGGGCTCGCCCTGTCGGAAGAGGCGGTCTACCCGCGGGTGGCCCGCCAGTCGGGGCGGTTCGTGGTGCCGGTCGAGATCAACATCCTGATGTTCCCGGAGGAGGCACGCAAGCAGAAGCGGAAGGACCTCGACCGCAGCCTCCGCCAGCTCCCCCTGCCGGCCGCCTGCGTCCTCGAGCTGCCGCCGCTGAAGACGCGCTTCTGGGAGCGGCAGCGCCTGCGGCTGATCGGGCTCGGCCTCGCCGTCCCCCTGCTCCTCTTCGCCCTTGCCGCCTGCCGGCTGGGCTCGCTGGCGCGCGGGCTGGCCGCTCTTTCAGCCCTGGTCATCGGGCTGGTGGCCGCCCTGCCGCTCGTCGCGACGCGCCTGGAGCGGATCGACGAGCTCACCCTCTTCGCCCTCGCCGCCGCCCTGGCGCTCGCGCTCCCTTCGGCAACGGCCGCCGCCGCCTCGCCCGCCGCGCCGGGCGGGCGGCTCTACCGGTCCCTGCTCCGCCAATCCCCCTGGCTCCTGGCGGCGGCGCCGCCCATGGTGCTCGGCCTCGCGGCGCCCACGCTGGGCGCGGAGATGGGCGCCGCGGCCTGGGCCGTCCCCCTGCGGGCGGCGGCGGTGGCAGGGGGCTCCTCGCTCGCCGCCTCCCTCCTCCTGGTGCCGGCCCTGCTGCTCGCCGGCCGCCGCTGGCGCGAGCGTGATCCCGAACGGGAGCGGCAGCGCCGCCGGCCGCCGGCCTGGAGCGCGCCGGGGGCGCCCAGGCTCGAGGTGCGCAGCCTGACAAAGGTCTACGGCGGCAAGTTCACCGCCCTCTCCAGCGTCAGCTTCACCCTGGAGCCCGGCATCGTCGGGCTGCTGGGGCCGAACGGCGCCGGCAAGACGACCCTGCTGCGCGTGCTCACCGGCCTGCTCGAGCCCACCCGCGGCAAGGTGCTCTACCGGGGCGTCGCGATCACTCCCGACAACCTCGCCGAGTACCGGCGGCGGATCGGCTTCCTCCCCCAGGAGTTCAATGCCTACCCCGGCTTCACCGCCGAGCAGTTCCTCGACCACTGGGCCCTTGAGCGTGGCCTCTCCGACCCGCGGCAGCGGCGGGCCGAGATCGAGCGCCTGCTCGCCGCCGTCGGTCTCGCCGAGCACGCCGGCCGCAAGGTGCGCGACTACTCGGGCGGCATGCGCCAGCGGGTGGGCATCGCCCGCGCCCTGCTCGCCGCGCCGCCGATCCTGATCGTCGACGAGCCGACGACCGGGCTCGACGTCGAGTCGCGCGGCCGCTTCCGCCAGATCCTCCTCGAGCAAGCGGGCGAGCGCGTCGTCGTCTTCTCGACCCACATCGCGAGCGACGTCGAGGCGGCCGCCTCCCGCATCCTCCTCCTCCACCGGGGGCGCCTCCGCTTCGACGGCCCCCCCGAGGAGCTCGCGGCCCGCGCCCACGGCCGGGTGTTCGGCGCCCTGGTGGCCGACGCAGACCTGCTCGAGTTCGGCCGCCGCTACCGCGTGACCTCCCGGGTGCGCGTGCTCGAGGGGATCCAGGTGCGGGCCATCGCCCGGCCGGACGAGGAGCTCGCCGGGGAGCCGGTCGAGCCCAATCTCGAAGAGGCGTACCTCGCCGAGATCGACCGCGCCGGCCCCTGATCGCGATCGGTCGTCTGATCGCGATCCGTCATAATCCCCGGATGTCCTCGCGACGCTGGATGATCCGGTTGCTCAGCCTCTATCCCCCCTATCTCGGGGCGGGCGTGCGCGTCAAAGCCTCGCCCGACCTGCGCACCTTCGAGGTGCGGATGAAAATCCACTGGTGGAACCGCAATTACGTGGGCACCCAGTTCGGCGGCTCGCTCTACACGATGTGCGACCCCTTCTTCATGCTGATCCTGGTCGAGGCGCTGGGACCGGGGTACGTGGTCTGGGACAAGGCGGCCAGCATCCGTTTCCTCCGTCCCGGCCGGGGCACCGTCCATGCCACCTTCCATATCCCGCTCGTGAAGATCGAGGAGATCCGCGCCTCCGCCGACGCGCGGGGAAAAGTCGAGCCGGTTTTCCATGTGGCCGTACTGGACGACGCTGGCGAGGTGGTGGCCGAGGTCGAAAAGCTCCTCTACGTCCGCACCAGGGATCGTCTTGTAAAGCCGGAAGACGACCGCTAAGCTACCCCTCGCCCTTTCGCTTCAACGAGGATTTGTCGCATGCCGAGACGCACCACCGTCGCTCTCCTGCTCCTTCTCGCCGCAGCCCCCGGCCTGGCCGACACGCTGCTGACCGTACGCAGCTCGATCGAGGGGCTCAAGATCGCCCCGGCGCAGGGGGAGCCGATCCGGATCTGGATCCATGGCGGCGACAAGGGGGGGGACGCGCTCCGGCGCGACGAGGGGGACGCCTCCTACATCCTCCGGCTGGATCGCGGCAGGCTCTATGTGATCAATCACGCGGACCGGACCTACAGCGAGATCCCGCTTCCCATCGACCCCCAGAAGACCCCGGCCGCGGACGCGGCGCAGGTCAAGGCGCAGGTGACGTCGACCGGCGAAACGAAGAAGATCGGAAGCTGGAACGCGCGCAAGTACCGGGTGGACATCTCGAACCCGGCGGGCCTGCACCTCGACACCACGATCTGGGCGAGCACGGAGATCGCCTCCTCCGCGGCGCTCACCCGCCTCGCCGCCAGCCTCGCCGCCCTGCAGCCGGGCTCCGGCGACTGGGCCCGCAAGCTCGAGCAGATCGACGGCTTCCCCGTGGCCCAGGAGGCGAACGTCACCATGGGCGCCAGCCATTTCAAGACCCGCGAGGAGCTCGTCTCCGTCGAGACGAAGGATGCCCCCGCCGGCGCCTACGAGCCGCCCGCCGGCTACACCGCCCAGCCCTGGGGCGGCGCACCTCAGTAATTTTTATTTTCCCTGCGAGATCTGCCGGCGCAGCAGCTCGTTCTCGAAGGCCATGCCGACCTGGGCTGTCGCCAGCTCCAGGATGTCGATGTCCTCGATCGGCTTCTCGCTGTCGCCGTTGTCGGTGTAGATGACCGAGATCACCCGCTGCGCGCCGAGCACGGGGAAGATCACCACCTGCCCGTTGCGGGGCGGGCCGACCATGGAGCGGAAGGGCTCGGGAAGCTCGGCCTCGTCGAAGGAGACGCTCTGCACCTCGCCGGTATCGAGGCTGTGGGCGAGGGTGCTGCCGAGGTTGAGCGGGACCTTGAGGCCGCGCGTCACCTCGGCGAGCGGCCGCCCCTTGGGATCGGTGCCGAAGGCGCCCAGCGACACCAGGTGGTCGCGCTTGACCAGGAAAAGCACCGCCCGCTCCACCGACTCCGAGATGATGTGCATCAGGTTGAGCGCCACGGTGGCCGAGATCAGCCCCGAGCGCAGGTCGCCGAAGACCCGGCGCAGGCGGGCGACGCCCGACTTGGTGTCCGGCCGCGGCGTACCGCGCACCAGGTCGCGCCGGCTCTCGATGACGTTCTCGACGCAGGCGACGACGGCCTCGACGTCGGCGGGCAGCGCCGCCAGCATCCCCGTCTCGTAGACCCGGGCGAACCCCGTGCCCGGCTCGACCAGGGCGACGAACGAGGCGCGCGGCGCCGAGCGCCGGAGCGTCGCCGCCTCCTCCAGGGTGACGCCGCCGCGCCGCAGGTCGACCAGCACGATCGGCGGCGGCTCGCCGGGCTCGGCGATGCCGGCCTGGTCGAGCGGCACCATCTCCGTCCCCGCCACCTCGAGCACGAGCGCCTCGGCGAGCTGCTCGGCGAACGGCACGTCCAGGGAGACGATCTGCAGCCGCAGTTGCTCGGCGGCGTGCCGGGGGGTGACCTCGCGCAGCTCGAAATCGTCCGGCTCGGCCACGGCGAGCGCCCTGCTGACGGCCGGCGTCGTGTCGAGGATCGCCGGATGCGTCGAGTCCCCCGCCTCATAGCTGCCGCCGGACGACGAATGCCGCGCCTCGGGCGTGGTGACCGGATGGGGGGTGGGAGGGTTGTCGCGGTTGCGCTCGTCGAAGATCCGCGCCGCCTCGAGCAGCACCATCTGGGTGTTGATGTCGGCGTCCGGCAGCACGTCGCTCGGGTAGAGCGCGATGTCGTCGATCGGCCGCAGGTCGTCGATCGCGAACTCGAAGGTGCCGGTGTCCCAGACCATCACCTCGGAGACCGCCTGCTCGATCTGCTCGGCGATCATCCGTCGCAGCCCCTCGGCGTCGATGGTGCCCGAGGAGACCAGGATCTGCCCGAGCGAGCGGCGCTCGCGCTCCTCGTTCTGCGAGCGGATGGCGCCTTCGAGGATGCCGCGGTCGATCATCCCCGAGGTGATCAGCAGGTCGCCGAGCTTGGGGGTGCGGGGCGCCTGGGCGGAGACCAGCCGGCCGCCGTGGAAGCCGATCCTCGAGCGCTCGTTGCCGCGGAGCAGCAACAGCGTGCCCGTCCGCCGGCCGAGGTGAATGAACTGCATCACATCGGCGACGGAGACGTCTTTCAGGCTGCCGGAGATTCCCAAACCTACTCCCCGCGAGCCAGCTTGACCAGGCTCTCGAGCGTGCGGAGCTTGCGGTCTTTGGTGGCGAACAACCGGGCGGCGAACATCGCCGACGCGGCGTGGGCGGAGAGCAGGTCGAGCAGGTCGCGGTCCTCGGCCCGCAGAATCGGCTTGTGATCGAGCAGCTTCAGCACCACGAGGGCGCCGACGATGTCGTTCTGCACCCGCAACGGCACCGCCGCGAGCGCCTGCGATTCGGCGGTCGGCCCGAGCCGCAGCACGCCGTCGCGGAGCGTCTGATCCACCATCGGGTCGCCGCCCTGGTAGGTCTCGCCGTCGTAGAGCGGCAGGACGCCGTCGTACATCCCCTCGAGCAGGGCGATCTCGTAGTCCACCCCCTCGTCACGGCGCAGCAGCAGCACGAACTGAGCGGCGCCGAGGAGGTTGATGGCGATCTCGGCGATCGTCGCCTGCACCTCGGCCGGCTCGAGGGTCGCGTGGAGCTGATAGGTGGCGACGTAGAGGTTCATCAGCCGGCCGCCCTGGTGCTCGGAGTCGACCAGCCGCGAGGCGAGCTCCTTGACGTCCGACTCGGCGGTGGCCAGCCGGCGCTCCAGCTCGGCGACCCGTTCGCCGTCGCTGGCGCTCTCGCCGCCGTCGGAGGCGCCGCGGAGGTTCGACTCGACCACGCGCACCAGCTCGCCCGCGCGCTCGAGCGTCGAGCGCAGCTCGCTGACCAGATCGAGCCCGACGCCGGGGGCGTCCAGCCGCGACTTCGGCGCTTCGGTGGCGTTTCTCTCGCTCAAGCGGCGGAACCCTTGGTTTCCAGGCGGGAGATGACGTCGAGGATCTCCTCGCTGTGGAACGGCTTCTTGATGTAGGCGTCCGCCCCGGCCTCGATGCCGCGGGCCGTATCCTCCTCGCGCCCCTCGGTGCTGATGATCACCACCGTCAGGTCCGGCCGCGCGCCGTCCGAGCGGAGCTGAGCGAGGAACTCCAGCCCGTTCATGTTGGGCATGTTGATGTCGAGCAGGACGAGGTCGACGTCCGCGTGCTCCCGCAGGCGATCGAGCGCCTGACGGCCGTCCAGAGCGTAGACCAGCGGGTACTGACGCAACATCACCTCATACATCTTGTGCATCAACTTCGAATCGTCAACGACCAGCACTTTCCTTGGCTGCACGGCGCTCTCCCGGAAGGAATCCCCGAATTTTAGCGCAATTGGGGGGTAGACCGAGGTTTCAGACGCGGGGCCTTCCACCGGCCACCGCCAAACCCCCACTGTCTGGATATCGAATCCCCGCAGTGGAGTGTAGCCAAAGGGGCATGGCGTTTCAAGGAAAGGCGCGGCCGGGCGTCTCAGTCGGGATAGTCTTTGCCGCGATGGCGAACGATTCCGACCTCGGCGCCCGGCTGCGCGGCGGGCTCATTCTGGCGGCCGGCGCCACCCTGCTCCTCTATGCGCTCTGGCCTTGGCTGCCCGTCCCCGGCCGGCCGGCGCGCCCGCGCACGGTGGTCTTCTACGGCTTCAGCATCCTCGGCGAGGCGATGAACCAGGCCGTGCTCCCCGAGTTCGCCCGCCAGTGGCGGCAGCGGACCGGCGAGCAGATCGAGTTCGTCACCTCCTTCGCCGGCTCGGGCACGATCACCAATCAGCTCATCATGGGGGTGCCGGCGCAAGGAGCCCTCCTCTCGCTCGAGCTCGACGCCGAGCGGCTGGCCCAGGCCGGCGTCATCGCCCCCGGCTCCTGGCGGCGCCTCCCCCACGGCGGCGTGGTCAACCGGACGCCGTTCGTGCTCGTCGTGCGCAAGGGGAACCCGCTCCAGATCCGCGACTTCTCCGACCTCGCCCGGCCCGGGGTGCGGGTGATCCACCCCGATCCGCTGACCTCGGGGGGCGCCAACTGGGCGCTCCTCGCCGAGTACGGCTCGGCCGCGCGCCGCTTTCCAGACAAACCGCGCGAGGCGGGCTTCCAGTCCCTTCTCGGCGTCTGGCGCCACGTGACCGCCCAGGCGGCCTCGGCGCGCGCCGCCCGCACCCAGTTCGAGAACGGCTTCGGCGACGTGCTCGTCACCTATGAGCAGGACGTCATCAAGGACGCCGCGAAGGGCACGCTGCCGGGCGAGATCGTCTATCCTCCCAGCACCGTGCTGTCGGAGCACACCCTGGTGATCGTGGACCACAACATCGAACCCTCCGAGCGCCCGCTGATCGACGCCCTGGTCGCCTTCCTCTGGAGCGAGCGGGCGCAGGCGCTGTTCGTCCAGAACGGCTTCCGCAGCGTCGACGAGCGGCTGAACGCCGCCAACCCCCACTTCGGGGTGATCCACGACCCGTTTCTGGTCGGCGACTTCGGCGGCTGGCAGCGGGTGAAGAAGGAGATCGTGGACGGCATCTGGAAGGACCGGGTCCTCAGGGAGGTGGGCAGGTGATCGGCAACGCCCCCGGCCAGCGCTCCCGGGCCGCGATCCCGGTCGGCCTCCTCGTCCTGGTTCTGCTGCCGCTGATCCTGATGCCGATCGCGGCGGTGTTCGTCTTCGCCCTGAAGGGGGGGCCGGGGGAGTTCTGGCGCGCGTTCACCACCGAGGACGCGCAGTTCGCCCTCCGCTTCAGCCTGCTGATCGCCTTCTTCACCGCCGTCATCAACGCCGTGCTCGGCACCTGGGCGGCCTACGTGCTGTCGAAGTACCGCTTCCGTGGCGAGCGGCCGCTGGCGATCGCCATCAACCTGCCGGTGGCGATCCCGACCGTGGTCGTCGGCACCTCCCTGCTGCTGCTCTGGGGGCCGATCGGACTGTTCGGCAGGATGCTGGAGCCGCTCGGGCTGCAGCCGATGTTCACCCCCGCCGGGGTGCTCCTCGCCCATCTCTTCGTCACCTTCCCCTACATGCTGGGATCGGTCAAGCCGCTGCTCGACGAGCTGGAGGTGACCTACGAGGAGGCGGCCTATACCCTCGGGGCGGGCAAGTGGCAGACCTTCCGCTATGTGATCCTGCCCGCCCTGCGCGGGGGCCTGTTCAGCGGCACCCTGCTCACCTTCGCCCACTCGCTGGGGGAGTTCGGGGCGACGGTGATGGTCTCCGGCAACCTCCGCCTACGCACCCAGACGGCGCCACTCTATATCTTCGCCCAGTTCGAGGCGGGGCACGTGGCCGAGGCCAACGCGGTGGCGGCGGTGCTGGCGGCGCTGTCGTTCGTCATCTTCTTCTTCCTGCTCCGGTACTCCGGGGGCGCGGGGAACGCGAAACGCTGATGTCGATCCGTCTCGAACAGCTCGCCAAGAGCTTCGGCGGCCAGCCGGTGGTCAAGTCCACCTCGCTCGAGGTGCGCGACGGCGAGCTCTTCGTCCTGCTCGGCGCCAGCGGCAGCGGCAAGAGCACGGTTCTGCGCATGGTCGCCGGGCTCACCGCCCCCGACTCGGGGACCATCTGGCTGCACGACCGCGACGTCACCCGGCTGCCGCCCCAGGACCGGGGGATCGGCTTCGTGTTCCAGAACTACTCGATCTTCCGCCACATGAGCGTCGGCGAGAACATCGAGTTCCCGCTGAAGATCCGCAAGGTGCCGCCGGCGGAGCGCGCCCGGCGGCGCGAGGAGCTGCTCGACCGCGTCGGCCTCGGCGGCTTCGGCAACCGCTACGCCCACCAGCTCTCGGGCGGCCAGCAGCAGCGGGTGGCGCTCGCCCGCGCCCTGGTCCACGAGCCCTCGGTGCTGCTGCTCGACGAGCCGTTCGGCGCGCTCGACGTCAAGATTCGCTCCCAGCTCCGGCGCAACCTGCGGGAGGTGCAGCAGCAGCTCGGCGTCACCGCCATCCTGGTTACCCACGATCAAGAAGAGGGTTTCGAGCTCGCCGACCGCATCGGCCTGATGGAGCGCGGCGAGCTCCTCGAGGTGGGCGAGCCCGAGGGGCTCTACGCCCGGCCGCACACGCTCTTCGGCGCCACCTTCCTGGGGGCGGGGACCGTGCTCGTGGGGCGGGCGCGGGAGGGCGCGGCGCGGATCGGGCCGCTGGCGCTCCCCATCCCTTCCGAGGTCGAGCACGAGGAGGATGAGCGGGTGCGGGTGCTGGTGCGGCCCGAGCAGGTCGAGATCTCGGCCGCCCCGCCCGAGCGCGGGGTACGCCTGCTCGGCCAGGGGACGATCGTCGAGCGGAACTTCCTGGGCGCCCTGCGGCGGGTGCGGGTGCGGATGCCCCCGATCGCCGGCACCCGCCAGGCGGCGCCGGCGGTCTACGGCGAGGAGGGGCTCCTGATCGACGCCGTCCTGCCCGCCGAGGCAGACATGGGCGGGCCGGACGTCTGGGTGAGCCTGCGCGGCTGGCACATCCTGGCGCCGCCACAGCCGCGGCTGCTGGTCTGCGACCTGCCGGACCAGGGGAGCCCGGCGCCGTTCCCGCTCGCCCGCACTCTCCAGGCGCCGTTCAACGCCAAGGTCTCCCTGCTCGCGGTGGCCGGGAGCGCGGATGGTGTCGAACCGCTGCGCGCCGCGCTGACCGAGCGCACCGTGGCCGGGAACCTCCCCGACGCCGAGGCGGTGGTGCGGCGCGGCGATCCGGCCGCGGAGATCGCCGCCGAGCAGCGGCAGAGCCTCTACGACTTCACCCTCTTCCAGTTCCCCACCGGTGGTCACGTCGAGGTCCTGATGGAGCTGCTGGAGAGCCTCGCGGCGCCGCTCCTGGTGGCACAGGGGGAGCCCGCCTCCTTCCGGCGCATCCTGATCTGCACCGCGGTGGGCGAACCGGGCAAAGCCGACGTGCGGGTGGGCGGCTGGCTGGCGCGCCGGCTCGGCGCCGAGGTGACCCTGCTCCACGTGCTCCCGGAGGGCACCGGCGCCGCCCCCTGGGTGAACGCCCATCTGAACGCCGGCCTCGCCACCCTACGCGCGCTGGAGGTGCCCGGCCGCTCCACCCTTCGCCCGGCGCGCACGCCGCTGCAGGGCATCCTGGCCGAGGTCACCGAGGGGGGCTACGACCTCATCGTCCTCGGCCGCCACGCCCGCCAGCCCGGCGAGCGCTCCCTCCGGCACGACGTCACCCTGCAGATCCTCGCCGACTCGACG
This sequence comes from Thermoanaerobaculia bacterium, assembly GCA_035490435.1. Lineage (GTDB taxonomy): Bacteria > Acidobacteriota > Thermoanaerobaculia > Multivoradales > UBA5704 > DATARR01. The sequence goes on along the minus strand of DATHEF010000025.1, from coordinate 12,008 downwards.
AAGTCCGTCCTGATCGTCCCGCCGGACGAGTAAATCCCCAAATAAGTCGCTGGATTCAGTTCAGGAAGAAGGAGGGGAAACTGGTGGAGCCGATCGGGATCGAACCGACGACCTCTTGAATGCCATTCAAGCGCTCTCCCAACTGAGCTACGGCCCCACAGGAGCGCGGATTGTACCGAGTGAGGGTGGGGGTGTCAAACCAGACCCGGGGCGGCCTCGACCGGCGCTTCCTGGGCAGAGGCGCCGAAACCCAACCGGCGGGCCAGCTCGGCCTTGAGCGCCGGGATCCCCTCGCCCGTCTCCGCCGAGACCCAGAACGCGCCGCTGTCCCGCGGCTCCTCGGCCGGGACGAGGTCGCTCTTGTTGAACACCTTGATCACCCGCTCGCGATCGACCCCCAGCTCGTCCATTACCGCCTCGGCCACCTCCGCCTGCTCCTGCCAGCCGGGATGGCTGCGATCGACGACGTGGAGCACGAGATTGGCCGCGGTGATCTCCCCCAGGGTGCTGCGGAACGAGGAGACCAGGTGGTGCGGCAGCTTGCGGATAAAGCCGACCGTATCCGCGAAGACCGCCGTGCGGGAGCCGTCGACCGAGCCACGCCGGAGCTTGGCGTCGAGGGTCGCGAACAGGCGGTTCTCGGCGAGCGTGCCGGCGGCGGTCAACTTGTTGAACAGGGTCGACTTGCCGGCGTTCGTGTAGCCGGTGAGGGCGACCAGCGGCGCGCCGTCGCGGCCGTGCCGCTGGACGCCGCGGGTGCGCTCGATCTTCTCCAGATCCTGCTCGAGCCGGCGGACGCGCGTCCGGATGACGCGGCGGTCCTGCTCGAGCTGGCTCTCACCCTCGCCGCCGCGCGTGCCGACGCCACCCCCCTGGCGGGAGAGATGGCTCCACTGCCGGGTCAGACGGGGGAGCATGTACTTGAGCCGGGCGAGCTCGACCTGCGTGCGCGCCTCGCGGCTCTGCGCCCGGAGGTCGAAGATGTCCAGGATCAGGGCGCTGCGGTCCATCACCAGGAGCTTAGTCAGCTCCTCGAGATTCTTCGCCTGGCTCCCCGAGAGATCGTTGTCGAAGATCAGCAGGTCCGCCCCCAGCTCGCGAGCGGCGGTGGCGACTTCCTCGGCCTTGCCCTTGCCGATGGACGTCGCCGGGTCCGGCGCCTTGCGCGCCTGCACGGCGCGGCCCACAACCTCGGCGCCCGCCGTATCGGCGAGCTGCGCCAGCTCGTCCAGGTGCTCCTCGACGACATAGCCCGGCTGGCCGGGCAATATGAGCCCCACCAGAAACGCCCGCCGGGAGCGCGGAAACTTGGTCTCTTCCAGGTTGTGCAATCTTTTCCAGTCCTTGCGGTACTCTATGAGAAATCGGGATTTCGGGTCCAGTCCGACCCGATGGTTTCAACACCGGAGCTACTTTATGAATTCCCTAAATGAACCGGGCGAGACAACCCCAGTCCCCTCTCCGGCCGTCCCGGCGAAGACCACGAGCACACGCCTCGGATGGCCCGCCAGGATGGGGCTCGCGGCCCTCGCGGTCTGCGCTCTCGCGGCCCTGTTCTGGCCGCGGGGGGACGGCGCGGTCAAAGAGCCCGGCGGGGGCCTCTACGACTCGTCAGGCCGGACGGCCACGATCGGCCAGCGCCTCGCCCCGGTCACCCTGGTTCACTTCTGGGCCACCTGGTGCCCGCCGTGCGTCCAGGAGGCGCCGAAGATCCAGCGGCTGATCCGCGACTTCTCCGGCCATCGCGACTTCGCGGTGCTGATGGTCGCCGTCGCCGACTCCTCGGACCGGGTCAACACCTTCCTGGGACCGGGCTCGCCGATGGTGCTGTTCGATCCCAACTGGAAGGTGGCGAATCGCTACGGCACGGACAAGCTGCCGGAGACCTACCTGGTGATCCGCGGACAGGTCGTGCGCAAGTGGGTGGGGGCGACAGACTGGGACGACCCCGCCCTGAGGGCGGAGATCGCCGCGCGCCTGAAAGGTGCCGACAAGACCGCCGCGCTTGGCCTCCCCTAGAAGTGGAAGGCGACCCCCGCGTGGGCCATGCCGAAGAATTGCGCCTCCCGGAAGTCGACGTAGTGGCCTGAGATCTCGGCCTGGATACCCACCCAGCGCCGGATCGGCAGCTCGCCGGTGAACCCCACGGAAACGCCCCACGTGTCCTTCCGGGAGTCGTCGCCGAAGAGTGTGGTCCCGCTCAGCCGGTAGCCGCCCAGGGCGACGAAGACCCCCGACTCGTAGAACGACTCGCTATAGCGGTACTCGCCGCCGATGGTGACGTACTTCATGTCCGCGTCGCTCAGCGAGCCGAAGAACTGGTCCTTGTCGAGCCCGAGCTGGCCGACACGCAGCACCAGGAGGGTGCGCGGCTCGGTGACCATGCCCAGGTTGACCTGGAAACCGGTGTTGCCCAGGTTGTTCCCCGGATCGGCGTCGAACGACCCGCCGATCCCGCCGAGGACGCCCACGGTGTAGTTGTAGAGCTCCTGCGCGTCACCGGCGGCGGGGAGCACGAGCAACGAGAAGCCCAGCAGAAGCCTGCCGAGCAGGCGATGATTCCGGATCAAAGTCCCCTCCTTCGCGTCATGTCCGACTGATTCCGGCGCCCGGCTCTCCCAGGGGCGCCCGGTTCCTGAGAGTATATCGTCACGTCTCTGAGCGCTCCCATTTCTCATGCCCGATCCCTTATACGCGCCAGACTCCCCCCCTGTCACGCCGCCGGGAGAGCGCCTGCTCGACCGGCTGGTCCACGCACTGCTGCCGGCCCCCTGTCTCGGCTGCGGACGGCCGCTGCCGGCGCGCGGCGCTCCTCTCGGCCTCTGCGTCGCGTGCCGGGCGGCACTCGCACCGCTGCCGCGGGAAGCCTGCGCGGTCTGCTCCCGGCCGCTCGCCGCCCATGCCCTGCCGGCGGACTACCGGTGCGGCGCCTGCCGGCTGAGCCCGCCCGCCTTCGACCGGCTGCTCGCGCTGTGGAGCTACCGGCCGCCGCTCGACGCCGTGGTGCGCGGGCTCAAGTTCGGGCGTCTGGACTATCTCGGACGGCACCTGGCGGCGGCGCTCGCCGCGGGGTTGAGCGACCGGCTCGCCGCCTGCGACCGGGTCGTCCCCGTGCCGCTCCACTGGCGCCGCCGCCTGGCCCGCGGCTACAACCAGGCGGAGCGGATCGCCCGCCCCCTGGCCGGGCACCTCGGCCTCCCCTGTCTGTCCGCGCTCTCACGCCAGCGCGCCACGCCGCCGCAGAGCCTGCTCGGCCGGGACGACCGCCTCGCCAACCTCCGCAAGGCTTTCCGGGTCCCCGACCCCGAGCGTGTCCGCGGCCTCCACCTCCTGCTGGTCGACGACGTGGCGACCACCGGGGCGACCCTGGACGCCGCCGCCGCGGCGCTCAAAAACGCCGGAGCGGCGACCGTCACCGCGCTGGTCGCGGGACGGACGCCGCTCGAACCGGCCGCGGGCGAGCGGCGGGGCGTCTAGGGAATGAAGCGCCGGCCGTAGATCGCCTGGGAACCTGCCTGCCAGACCACCACGAAATTGCCGGCGGTGCCGATCGCCGAGATATCGGGATGGCTGGCAGCCGTCGCGTTGTCGGGCCCGGAGACCACCTCGAAGTCCGGGCCGAGAGCCGCGCCGGCCGCGCTGAAGCGGCGGCCGTAAATGCCGACCTGCTCGAGGCTCACGGACGATTGCCAGACGACGACGAAGTTCCCCTTGGCGTCGTGGACGATCGACGGGTTCTTCTGATCCCTCGTCGTTGTGACGTTGACCCGGAAGACCTTGCCCGCCGGACGGCCGAGGCGGGTGAAACGCAGGCCCAGGATGTCGGCCCGCTCCACCGCCGGCGGCTGATCGCTGTGCCAGACGACCACGAAGGTGCTGCCGTTGCCGCAGGAGACCGCCGGCTGGGCCGAGGTGGCCGCGGGGGCGGCGACCACCGTCTCGGCGGTGCCGGTGGGGGCGCCCGCGGCCGTCAACCGGCGCAGCGACACCCCTTTCTGGTTGGCCTCGAAGAGAGGGAAGCCGTCGACGCTGGTCCAGACCACCACCGGTCCGCCCGCAGTGTCGACGCAGACATCCGGACGGTCGCCATTGACCAGCCCGGTGCTGATCCTGACCTGGGTCCCGACCGGCGCGCCGGTCGCGTTGAGCTTGCGCGCCAGGATCTGCGGCGTCGTCCCGGGGAAGCCGCCCCCCGCCGGCAGCAGGTTGGCCCAGACCACGATGTAACCGTCCTTGGTCGCCGCGACCGCCGGATTGAAGTCGGCCGGGAGGGTCGGCGTCCCCGGCGGGTCCTGGCTCACCTTGACGATGGGGCCGATCGGCACGCCGCTCACCTGGTAGCGCCGGGCCTTGATCTCGCTGTTGCCGTTGGCGACCTCCGACCAGACTACGATGAAATTGCCCTGCGCGTCGCGGGCCACCGCCGGGTCGTACTGATCCGGCTCCAGCGCCTTGTTGATCAGGAAGTCAGCCGCCCGGGGCATCCCCTTGCTCGTGAAGAACCGGCCGCTGACCCCGTTCGGATCGGCCGCGCTCGCGCCTTTCCAGACCGTCAGGAAGGCGCCGGTGGCGGAACCGGCGACCGCCGGCGCTTGCTGAATGCAGGTGGTGCAAGAGCCGACGCGGAACGGCGCGCCCTGCGCCGTGGGACCGGCCCAGGCCGAGACGGAGAGCCCGAGCGCGAGCGCTCCCCAAAAAAAGGCGACTGCTTTCCCCATTGAAGCTTCCTTTCTATACCAGAGGTGCGATACGTCGACCTTACTACGGAGCAACCGGTCCCCGCGTTTAGGCCGTTCGCGGTTTCCTCGCCGCAGCCCGAGGTGTCCAATAGGAAGAGAGGAGACCGCCATGAATCTTTCGCATCCCGGACTGAGAGATCCCCGCCTCTATCAGATCCTCGTCCTCGCCTCCCTGCTGGTCTACGGCGTGATCCGCCTGGACCTGGAGATCCCCCCCGGCCGCGCGCTCCTCCTGCTGGCGGCCGCCCTGCTCACCCAGTACGCCTGCACCCGGGTCTGGCGGCTCCCGGCCTTCGATCCGCGGAGCGCCCTGATCTCGGGGCTGTCGCTCTGCCTGCTGCTGCGCACCAACTCCGCGGCCCTCGCGGTCCTGACGGCGGCGGTGACTATCGCCTGCAAGTTCGCGCTCCGCGTCCGCGGCAAGCACATCTTCAACCCCACCAATTTCGGCATCGTGGCGACGATGCTCGCCACGGGTGGCGTCTGGGTCTCGCCCGGCCAGTGGGGGAACGCGGCGTTCCTCGCCTTCCTGCTCGCCTGCCTGGGCGGGCTGGTGGTCAACCGCGCGGCGCGCAGCGACGTCACCTACGCCTTCCTGGCGTTCTATCTCGCGATCCTCTTCGGACGCGCCCTCTGGCTCGGCCAGCCGCCGGCCATCCCCCTCCATCAGCTCGGCAGCGGCGGCTTCCTGATCTTCACTTTCTTCATGATCTCCGACCCGCGGACGACCCCCGACTCGCGGGCCGGCCGCATCCTCTTCGCCCTGCTGGTCGCCCTCGGCGCCGGCTTCGTCCACTTCGTCCTCTACCGGCCCAATGGGCTCCTGCTGGCGCTCTTCTTCCTCGCCCCGGCGGTCCCGCTGATCGACCGGCTGCTCCCCGGAGGCCGCTACACCTGGCGCCGCGTGCAAACCGTATCCCCACCCTCTCTCCTCGAAGAAAGGAGATTCGCATGAAACGGCTCCTCACCACCGTCCTCACCCTCACCGTGCTGGCGATGGCCGCCCGCACCGCTCTCGGCTTCTGCGGCTTCTATGTCGCGAAGGCCGACACCCGGCTGTTCAACCAGGCCTCGCAGGTCGTCCTGGCGCGCGACGGCGGCCGCACCGTCCTCACCATGGCCAACGACTTCAAGGGGGATCCGAAGGAGTTCGCCATCGTCATCCCCGTCCCGACCTTCCTCCAGAAGGAGCAGATCCACGTCGCCGAGAGGGCCCTGCTCGACCACCTCGACGCCTACTCGGCCCCGCGGCTGGTCGAGTACTTCGACGGCGACCCGTGCCAGCCGGCCTACCCGATGGCGGTGCAGGCGCCCGCCATGGAAGGGGGCGTCGCCGGCGGCGCGCGGCGGGAGGACCGCGCCAAGAGCCTCGGCGTGACCATCGAGGCGAAGTACACGGTGGGCGAGTACGACATCCTGATCCTCTCGGCCAAGGAGAGCCAGGGGCTGGAGACCTGGCTGACCGAGAACGGCTACCGGGTCCCTCCGGGTGCCTCCCGCGTGCTCGGCAGCTATCTCAAGCAGGGGATGCGGTTCTTCGTCGCCAAGGTGAACCTCGGCCAGCAGTCGAAGCTCGGCTTCACCTACCTGCGGCCGCTGCAGGTGGCCTACGAGAGCCCCAAGTTCATGCTCCCCATCCGCCTCGGCATGGTCAACGCCGCGGGTCCCCAGGAGCTGTTCATCTATGCCCTCACCCGCAAGGGGCGGGTCGAGACCACCAACTACCGCACCGTCCGCCTCCCCTCGGACGCCGAGGTCCCCCTGTTCGTCAAGGACCAGTTCGGCCCCTTCTACAAGGCGATGTTCAACCAGCAGGTCAAAAAGCAGGAGATGCGGACGCTGTTCCTCGAGTACGCCTGGGACATGGGCTGGTGCGACCCCTGCGCGGCCGATCCCCTCGCCGCCGGCGAGCTGCGGCAGCTCGGCGTCTTCTGGAACGAGCAGGGCCGGAACGAGCGCGGAGGCTCCGGGTATGCCTCGCCCGGCGCGCAGAACGTCTTCCTCACCCGCCTCCACCTGCGCTACGACTCCGCGCACTTCCCCGAGGACCTGGTCTTCCAGGAGACCGCCGACCGCGAGAACTTCCAGGGGCGCTTCATCCTGCGCCACCCCTGGACGGGCAAAGCCACCTGCCAGGCGGGGCGGGAGTATCGCCGGGAGCTGCCGAAGCAGTACGAGAAGCAGGCCGCGACCCTCGCCTCCCTCACCGGCTGGGACGTCGACAGGATCCGCGGCAAGATGAACCTCAAGGCGAACGCCGCCCAGGGAGCGTCGAAGGACGAGCCCTGGTGGAAGCAGATCTGGACGGATTGAGCTCGGGGCGGGCCAGCCCTCCCTATCTCTCTGGTGTCGGAGCCGGGATCGAGACCGGCTCCAGCCCTTTCACCGCCGGGCCTTCCAGAACTCCGCCGTCGGTCGCGAACCGGCTGCCGTGACACGGGCAGTCCCAGCTCTTCTCGGCGGAGTTCCAGTGGACCAGGCAGCCGGCGTGCGTGCAGACCGGCGAGACCGCCCGCACCGCGCCGGATTCGTCGCGATAGACCGCGGCCCGTTCTCCACCGATCTCCACCACCCGCCCCTCTCCCACCGGGATCTCCGAGACACCCTCGATCTTGGGGATGGTGAAACGGTCCTTGACGAAGGCGACCCCCGACTCGATAGTCATCTTGACGACCTGGGGTCCGGCCGCGAGGGGCTTGATCCGCGACGGGCGGTAGACTTGTGCCCACGGGTTCTCGCGCCTCAGCGCGAAGTCGGCCAGGAGCATGCCGCCCAGGGTGCCGAAGACCATCCCTGTCCCGGAGTAGCCGGTCGCCAGGAAGACGTGTTTCGAGGTCACCGCTCGGCCGATCATCGGCAGGCCGTCCGGAGGATCGTAGAACTGCGCAGACCAGCGGTAGTCGATCGACTCGACCTCCCACCGCTGGCGGACGTACTCCTCCAGGGCCCGGTAGCTCTCCTCGGGCTTGTGGTCCTCGCCGGTCTTGTGGTCCTTGCCGCCGACGATCAGCAGGTCCCCCTGCCGTCGCGTGTAGTTGTAGGGATCCGCGGTGTCGAAGAAGAGCCCCTCCGGCGGCTCGCCGCCGCGCAGCTTCACCCCCATGACGTACGAGCGATAGGGCTCCAGCTCGGCGTGCAGCAGCGAGAAGCCGGCCGGGGTGTGGGTGGCGAAGAGTACCGTGTCCGCGACGACCGTGCCCCGCTCCGTCCTCACCCGGCAGGGCTCTCCCGCCTCGACCTCCAGGACCCGTGTCCCCTCGTAGATCCGGCCGCCGTTGAGGTGCACGGTCCGGGCGAGAGAGGCGAGATATTTCAGCGGGTGGAACCGCGCCTGGTCCTCGTAGCGGACCACCGCCGCCACCGGAAACGGCAGGGGGACCTCGCGCACCAGCGTGGCGGCCATGCCGGCCTCGCGCGCGGTCTCAGCCTCCTCCTCCAGACTGGAGAGCTCGTCCGGGAGCTCCGTGTAGAGGTACGCCGGGATGCGGACGAAATCACAGTCGATCACGTCCTCCTCGACGAAAGAGGCGATCCGCTCCAGGGCGGCGCGCGACGAGTCGACCACCGTCCGCAGATCCTCCAGTCCCCATTTCGACCGCAGTTCCCGGTAGCGCAGGTCGGGCACCTGGGTGACGTGAGCCGTGGTGCCGCCGGTGGTACCGCCGCCGACCCGCCCCTGGTCGAGCACCGCCACCCGCTTGCCTTCGCGGACCAGCAGGCGAGCCGCCGTCAGGCCGGTGATCCCGGCGCCCACAATCGCGACGTCCACCCGCGCATCTCCGTCGAGCGCCGGATACTCCGGCTCCTCCTTGACCGTGTCCCACCAGAGCGTCTTGTGGCGTTCGTTCTCCATGCCGGTTCCCCTTTCGCGGGAGATATCGAGCAAGAGAGGTGCCAGTGGCTCAGCGAAGTGACTCAACGAATATAGCCGAGCGAGCGCAGCTCGTTGAGGAGATCCTCGTCCGCCTTGGAAGCCTTGGCGCCCCCCACCCCCTGCCGGGTCCCCCAGGTCTTGATCGTCCGCGGTGGGTACGCGCGGCGGAACTCCTCCTTGAAAAGCGCCGTCCTTGCCTGTCCCGCGAAGTCCTCCCCCACCGGCAGCCCCAGCGCGTAGAGGATCGTCGGCGCCATGTCATGGACGTGGATGCCCGTCAGGTCCGCCTTGGGATCGATGTCCGGCCCCATGGCCAGAAAGATGCCGTGGGTGCTCGAGGTATGGGTGCCGGAGATCCGTCCCAGGCTGCGCAGCGCCGGCGGGAAGGGTCGCCCCCGGACTCGCAGCACCGGGGTGACCAGCGGCAGCCGGACGATCGCCACGAAGTCGCCGTCCTCCCCCCGTTTCGGGCGCGCCTCGCGCAGGAAGAGGACCGGCTCACCGCGGTCGTTCGTGACGCTCGCGAGGTCGGCCTCCAGGCGGCGGCGAAGAGCCTCGCGCTCGTCCGGCCGCACCTTGCCGCCGGGCTCGCGGCCGGCGAGCGAGAAGCGGAGCATCTTGGCGCGCTCGAAGTCCGGCGAGCCGTAGGTGTAGACGCGGGTGCGCGCGAAGTCGATCCCGTCCTTGCCGCGCGCGAGGTAGCCGAGCCGCTCGAGCAGGGCGTCCATGTCGACCAGAGCCTTGACGTCCTCGCGATGGGAGGCGTGGAACCCGTGGTCCGAGAGCACCAGGACATTCGACCCCCGAGGCGCGGCGGCGAGGACCCGCCCGATCTCCTGGTCGATCGCCTCATAGACGCGCGGGACGCGGTCCCGGTGCGCCGCCAGCTCCCGCGGATCGATCGGGTCGAAGCCTTCCGGATCGAAGTACTTCCACTCGTTGTGGCTGACGATGTCGGCGCTGCGGAAGTAGAGGAGGACGAGGTCGTACCCCTCGCGCACCAAGTGGGCCGCGGAACGGGCCATCACCCGGTCCCGCCGCTGGGCCTCGTCGTCCGCGAACAGGCCGGGATCGGCGTCCGCCTGGCGGAGGTCCTGCTGGAAGCGCGGCAGGTAGGAGGCGGGTGAGACGCGCGCGTCGAGATCCAGCAGGGCGCGGTCGCTGAGCACCACCCCGTCGACCTTCTCGGCGGGCCAGGAGGCCCACCAGCCGAGCACCGCCACCCGCCGGCCGGCGCGCGACAGCATGTTCCAGAGCGCCGGCACCTTGCGGACGGCCGAGGAGACCGGCACATCCCCGCGCGGGGTCGGCACCACGAAATCGGTGATGCCGTGGACCTCCGGGGTGACGCCGGTCGCGATCGTCGTCCAGATGACGGGCGAGGAGTTGTAGGCCGTACGCAGGGTGGTGGCGACCCCCTGCTCGGAGATCCGCTTGAGATGAGGGAGCTTCCCCGCGGCCCAGAGGCGATGGATCACCTTCCACTCGCCGCCATCGATGCCGATGACGATCAGCGGCGGCCGGTGCCCCCGCCGCCCAGAGCCCGGCGCCGGCTCCCGCCGGCATCCGGCAAGCATGACGGCAAGGGTGGCGGCCACCAGCAGGACGGTAAGGAGACGGCGAGAGATCGCCGTCATCCGCCGCCTGGCGAGACGGCGGTCACACCCTTCCGATCCACCCGGAAGACCCCGGTAATGAACGACGTGGTGTGCCCCAGGTCGTCCTGGATCCCCACCGCGACCGTCTGCTCGCCTCGCTCCGCCATCCGCATCCGGAGATCGTACGCGAAAGTGCGCCCCAGTTGCTCCTTGCCCGCGGCGGCGGGGATGCGGACCGGCACGCGCACGCTCTGGACCGGCGCGATCCGGCCGGCGGCGTCCCGGGCCCCGATCCAGAGGGTGAGCTGGCCGGTCCAGGTGCCCCCCTGCGACAGCAGGACGAGCTGCTTGACCGGCAGCCGCAGCCTCAGGACCACCAGATGCTGCCCTCGCCCGGCCGGCTGCGAGGAGACGAGGTCGAGCCCCGCCCGCAGGGGGTTGTCGACGATCCCGTGCAGGAGCGCCGTCTGCACCCGCGCCGCCAGCCGCTCCTCGCGGGGGAGGTCGGTGTAGGTCTTGCGGTGCCGGACCCGCAGCCCGTCCCGTTTCACCTTGACCTCGATCGCGGGCACCCGGCCGTCGCCGGAGCGCTCGGGCGTATAGCCCAGCGAGTAGTAGCTGCGCAGATCGGCGGCGATCCGGGCGAGGTCCGTCCGCAGGTCGTTGCCGTTGAGCGCGGCGCGGCCGCCGGTCTCGCTCGCCAGGTTGAAGAGGAGCTGCTGAGCGTCGGCGGCCTTTGCGGAGTCCAGGTTGATGCGCGCCATCGGATCGATGGGGAGCGGGTTCTCCTCCGCCGAGGCACCCGAAAAACCGCGCAGGCCCGCGGTCTCCAGAGAATCGATCGTCACGCCGTTGGCGTTCGCCAGCCGTGACAGGCGCCGGAACTCGGCCGCCAGATCCTGAGCCTGAAAGACCGATGCGGCTCCGCACAGTTTCTCGAGCACCAGGAACATATCCTCTCCCGGATGCATGGCGGCCCCGTCGCTGACATAGAGGATGGTTTTCCGCCCCTCGATTCCCGCCAGGGACTCCACTACGCGCGCGAGCGCCCGCAGAGTCATTCTGGCGTCGTTCGCCATCTCCTCGGCATAGGCACGGGCCACCGGTGGTGCGTCCTCGCACCCGACGGTCTGCATCGTCTCCACCGTCCGCCGGAAATGGCTGTCGCGCAGGGCGCCGCGGGCGGCGAGCTTCGTGAGGTCGGCCGCCAGCGACTCTCTTCCCGCGATCAACGGCCGGCGCACGCTCACCCCCTGATCGTGGGTCACCAGCGCTCCGGGAGGGGAGCCGGCGCGGCTTCGGCCGGCGGCGCGGCTTCTTCAGCGGGCGGCGTGGGGGCCGGCTCCTTGGTGGCGGTCTCCGCCAGCTCGGAGAAATTGACGATCTCCACCTTCTTGCCGTCCACGAAGAGATCGAAATCGCCGCGGCCCATACCCTGGACGTGCCGGCCCTCGCGGTCGGTCACCGCGACCTCGACGTTGGCGACGCTGACGTCGATCGATTCGGCGAACGGCTGATCGGGGATCGTCTCCTGGCTGGCCAGCAGGGGGAGGGCGAGAAGCAGTAGAGTCCCAGAAGCTTAGCTGGAGCGGCCGGCCAAAGCAACAAAGCAAAAACAAAGGCCCCTGGGGTTAACCAAGGGCCTTTCAAAAATACTTCCCGGCGACGACCTACTCTCCCACACACTTGCGCGTGCAGTACCATCGGCGCTGAGGGGCTTAACTGCCGTGTTCGGAATGGGAACGGGTGTTTCCCCCTCGCCAGAGTCACCGGAAAACTTGAACTTTAAAAGAACAG
>DATHEF010000024.1:0-18007 GCA_035490435.1 Thermoanaerobaculia bacterium | reverse complement strand
GGGCACGATCACGTCGAGGTCGGCCTGGTTGGAGCTGAAGACGGCGCCGAACAACGCCAGCAGCATCAGCGGCAGCATGAAGTTGAAGAAGGCGGCGCTCGGGTTGCGCCAGAACATGCGGCGCTCCAGGCGGTACTGGCGCCACGTGATCGCTGCGAAGCTGGGTGACGCTGAGCTAGCCATCCGCCGTCAGCTCCAGGTAGACGTCCTCGAGCGTTGGCCGGGTGACGCTCAGGCCCTCCAGCCGCTCGCCTCTCGCGAGCGCCGCCGACGTCAGCTCGTGCAGCAGGCTCGTCGGATCGTCCGTCTCCTGCTGCTTGAGCAGGCCGGTGCCGTTCCGCCATGCGACGAGGTAGCGGTCGCGCCCGCCGCGGCCGTTCGCGCCAAGCTCGCCCGGCGCCCCCTCGATCAGGATCCGGCCGTCCTTCACGATCGCGACGCGGTCGGCGAGCGCCTGCGCCTCGTCGAGGTAGTGCGTCGTCAGCACGACCGTCTTGCCGAGCGCCTTCAGTGAGCGGATCGTGTCCCACGCGCCGCGGCGGGCTGCCGGGTCGAAGCCGGTCGTCGGCTCGTCGAGGAAGATCAGCTCGGGGTCGCCGACCAGCGCCAGCGCGAGGTCGAGGCGTCGCAGCTGCCCGCCCGACAGCGTGCGCGTGCGCGCCGACTCCTTGCCGCGCAGGCCGACGAGGTCGATCACCTCGTCGACGTCGCGCGGCGCGGGGTAGACGCCGGCGAAGTGCTGCAGCACCTCGCGCACGCTCACGTGCCGGAAGATCCCCGTGCTCTGCAGCACGATCCCGACGCGCTCGCGCAGCTCGCGCGCCCGCAACTGCGGATCGAAGCCGAGCACGCTCACGTCGCCCGCGCTGCGCGCACGGTACCCCTCGAGGATCTCGACGGTCGTCGTCTTGCCGGCGCCGTTGGGGCCGAGCAGGCCGAAGCACTCGCCGCGGCGCACCTCCAGGTCGAGGCCGTTGACGGCGGTCACATCCGCGTAGCGCTTGACCAGCCCCTGGCAGCGGACGGCGATGTCGGTTCGTTCAGGCGTCATCGGTTTTTCAGGGCTCAAGACTGCGGAGCCTACACCGGCTTGAAGATCGCCGCCCAGACCGCGATCCCGCCCAGCAGGGGGAGCAGCCACCAGAGCAGCGTCCCGAGTTGCGGCGCCCTGCGGATCAGCACGATGATGCCGCCGAGCACGAGCCAGATCGCCAGCTTGATCCAGAGCCACATCGGCCACGCCCCCGGGTTCGGCAGGCCGAGCCGGGCGGCCGTCCCGAAGCCGGCCACCAGCACCAGGAGCAGCGCGATCCCATGCGTGATCCCCGCGAGCTTGCGCCCGTTGCCGCGCTCCACCCCCTCGCGGGACGCGAGCATCAAGGCTCCCAGCGCAGCGAAGACGAACAGCACCCCGAGGATGTGGATCACTTTGTAGGCTTGATAGCTCATCGGTTCCCCTCCCAGGTAAAGGATGGGCGGATTGTATCGTGATCGGGGCTCGTGCCCTCTATGATCCCCCCATGGCTCTCCTCTGCGGCATTGACCTCGGCTCCTTCCGCAGCCCGAGCTACGTCGCCTGGCTGGAGGACGAGCAGTTCGTCCTCGACGAGTACCTCGCCAGCCGCGAGCACCCCCTCCCTCCCGCTCCCGGCGGCTGGCCGCCCGCGTTCACCGGCATCGACGGCCCGCAGGGGCTGCCGCGCGCGGGGGAGCGCTCCCGCCAGTCGGATCTGCTGGCGAAAGTGCCGACCAAGGTATTGCCGCGCACCCGCGCCGAGCTCGCCGGCTGGCGCCTCTACCGCCCCTTCGTGGAGGCGGGCGTCGAGCTCTTCTGGTCGATCCACGAGCAGGAGCTGGCCTCGATCCTCGGCCTCGTTCCGGTACCGGGAGGCGAGGGGATCGTCTTCGAGACCTACCCCCGCTACGTCCTCCTCCAGCTCTGGGGGGAGCGCCCGCCGTCGAAGCGAAAAGACCCCGCGGCCTACGTCGATTTCGTCTGGGCTCGCCTGCGCGAGGCCGGCTACCTCTGCGACGACCCCGTGACCCGTCCCGACCACGTCGACGCCATGCTCTGCGCCCTCGCCGCCGAGGCCTGCCTCCTCGACGACGAGCTCCCGGGCGGAACCGTGGGCCTGCCGCCGGTGGTGGACCGCGGCGAGCGGGTGCTGCGGGAGGGGTTTATCGTGGCTCCGGGGCCCCCCCCTACCCCCGCTCCATCAACTCCAACTGCACCAGCCGCATGAAGTCCTGCGCGTTGGTGACCACCCCGAACGCCTGGTGCGTGCCGCGGTCCTTGAGCTTGCTGACCACGAACTCGGTCTGGTCGACGCAGATCGTGGTGATCTCGTCCATCGAGCCGTCCGGGCGGACGCAGAAGGTCGGCAGCATGTTGCCGGCGGCGATGGCGTGGAGGGCGGTGGCGACCATCACCACCATGGTGGCCTTCACGGTCATCTCGCGCATCGCTTCCTGGGAGTCGAGCGCCGAGGGGATCGTCTCCGGCAGCGGCCCGTCGTCGCGGATCGAGCCGGCGAGCACGTAGGGGGTCTGGGTGACCGTCAGGGCGTGCATGATGCCCCCCTTCAGCTTTCCGTCGTCGACCAGGGCCTGGATCGAGCCCGCCTTCTTCACCTCGTTGATGGCGCGCATGTGGGTGGCGTGGCCGCCGGCCGTCCCCGAGCCGTCCGCCATCATGCCGAGCGTGGTGCCATAGAGCGCCGCCTCGACGTCGTGCACCCCCACCGCGTTGCCGGTGATCAGGCCGTGGCAGTAGCCGTTGTGGATCAGCCACTCCATGGCGATGCGCCCGCGGGCATGGACCAGGGCCGGCCCGATCACCCAGAGGATGTACCCCTTCGGCCCGCGGTTCTTGATGAACTCGCGGAAGATGGCGTCATAGTTGACCGGCTTCTCGCGGCTCACCTCCGAGGACATGAACGCGAACGCCTCCGGGGCGAGCGTGTCGTCCACCTCGGCGAGGAAGCCGCGGTCCCAGACCAGCACCCCCTCCGAGCCGTCCTCGGAGGTGGCGACGGCCACCAGATCCCCCTTGCCGACGAGGCGGAACTCCTTGACGGCGAGCCGCTCCGTGGCGGGGTCCCACACCAGATGGGAGTCCATCCGCGGTCGCTCCGGCATCCGCCACTTGCCGCCGACCTTGACGTAGGTGGGGAAATTGGTCGTCGACATGAAGCCGTCCGGCAGCACGGTATCGGCCGGCGCCGGCTCGAACCGGCACTCGGGGGCGTTGGCGAGGCTCGGCTTGGAAAAATTGGGTTCTCGGTACATGAGGCTCCTGTGGGGAAGGGCGGCAGCTCCGGTAGGAAAGACGGCGAGCGCCCAAACGGCGGGATGTTAGCCAAACGGGGGCGGGGGAGCAAGGACCCTCATCACCCCGGCCCTCTTCTCCCGTCCCCTCCCCCCTCCCGCACCGGGAGAAGAGGGAGAAGTTGGCTCTACAAGTGTTAAAGCCCTCTCTCTCCCGGTGCGGGAGGGTGGGAGGGGTCGGGAGAGAGAGGGTTGGGAGAGTGAGGGCCGCCCCGAAGGGGCGGAACAACGCCGCCTTATCGGCAAACGGCGCTCAAAAAGCCTCCGCCCCCGCCTCCGCCACCGCCTGATCCTGCTTGCCGATCCCGCCGCTCACCCCGACCGCCCCGACCACCTGGCCGTCGCGCTTGAGCGGGATGCCGCCGGCGAAGATCATCACCTTGCCGTCGTTCGACGCGTGAATCCCGAAGAACTGGTCGCCGGACTGGCTCTGCTTGCCGAGATCGCCGGTCTCGATGTCGAAGGCGCGCGCGGTCCAGGCCTTCTTGATCGAGATGTCGACGCTGCCGATCCAGGCGTTGTCCATCCGCACGTGAGCGACCAGATTGCCGCCGGCGTCGACGACCGCGATGTTCATCGGCTGGCCGATATCGGCCGCCTTGGCTTCCGCCGCCGCGATGACCCGGCGCGCATCCGCGAGTGTGACCATGAAGCACCTCCTCTGAAGATGTTAAATTCGCCCTCTCCCCACGCCGTGGTGGGATCGTGGAACATCCTTCTGCAGAAAGCCTGCCGCTGTCGCGGCAGGGGCCCTCACTCTCCCAACCCTCTCTCTCCCAGCCTCCCCCCCAACCGCCGGGAGAGAGAGGGCTAAAACCCGTTCTGTTCTTTTTAGACTAACTCCGAGCTAACTGCTCCCTCTTCTCCCGGTCGGGGGGAGTGCGATGGGAGAAGAGGGCCGGGGTGATGAGGGCCACCGCCGAGACCAAGGACCCGTCCCGGACTCGCCACCCCCCCCCACCCCCTACCGCCCCAACACCCCCCGCACCACCCCCTCCAACACCGCCCCGGCCTCCGCCTCCAATCCCGCCGCCGCCCCGCCCGCCCGCCAGGCCACGAAACCGTCCGGCCGCACCAGCAGCGCGCCGCGATCCCCCACGCCCGCCGCGCGGCACCACGCCCCCTCGGGATCGACCGCATCGGCGCCGCCTTCCCCGGCCGTCCCAGCGATCCGGAAGGCCCGGACGTCCACACCCACACGTGCCGCTGCGGCCCGGGCGGCGGCGCACCAGTCCTCGGCCTTCACGCCGGCGAGGAGCGCGAACCCGGGGCCGGCGAGATCGAGCGTCGAGACGCGCCGGCCCTCCATTTCCAGCCAGGCGTGCGGCACCCGCGAGCCGGGCGTGCCGTCGAGATCCCGCTCCAGGTCATAGAGAGAGGGCGCGGAGGAGCCGTACCGGTATCCGAGGTGGACCACCGCGTCGTTGGCGATGCCGAGCTGCTCGCGTTCGGCGGTGCGGGTCGGGTCGAAGTGGAGATCCGGGCGCTCCAGGCGGAGCAGCGCCTGCTCCATGGTGAAGCGCGCGACCGGGCGGCGCTCGGCGTCGTAGCTGTCGAGCAGCGCGGGGCCGGCCTCGCCGCGGAGCGTCAGCGCCAGCTTCCAGGCCAGATTGTGCGCGTCGGCGATCCCCGTGTTCATGCCGAAGCCCCCCGTCGGCGGCACCGCATGGGCGGCGTCCCCGGCCAGGAAGGCCCGCCCCTCGCGGAACCGGTCGGCAAGGCGGGCGGCGACGCGCCAGGGGAGCGCGCTGAGGATCTCCACCGGCAGATCGACTCCAATCGCGACGCGCGTCACGATCTCGCGGCAGCGTTCCGGAGTGAAGTCCGCCGCCGTCTCGCCGCGCGCGGGATCGTAGGGGACGTGGAGGATCCAGCGTTCCCGGCCGTCGACGGATATCAACAACCCCCGCTTCAACTCGTCATTCTCCAGGTGGGCGATGAAGAACTCGTGCCCCTGAGTGACCTCGCGCAGGTCGGCGCGGAAGAGGATGTTGACGATCGGTGGCCCGATCAGGCCCGGCCCCGAGACCGGCACGCCGAGAGCCTCGCGGAGCCCGCCGCCGGCCCCGTCCGCCACGATGAGGTAGTCGGCGCGGATCGTCCCCGTGAAAGCCGGCCCGGCCAGCGTCGCCGTCACCCCCTCCGCGTCCTGCTCGACGGCGGTCACCTCCGTGCCGAAACGGATCTCGGCTCCACGCTCCCGGGCGGCCGCGAGCAGGATCTCGTCGAGGAGATCCTGACTGCAGAGCCCCCCCTGAGCCGGGCTCGAGAGCGCGCCTGAATTCGTGGCCGCTACCGCCGCCGCGGCAGCCGGCCTGTCGGCGAAGGAAGTCCAGTCGGCGCTGGCCAGGGTCCGCGCCGAGATCCGCCCCTGGCCGGCCGCTAGCCGCCGCCTGAGGGCGCGCACCGCATCCTCGAGGCCCATGCCCATCTCCCGGAAGATCTCGGTCGAGCGGATTCCAATGCCGAGCGCCCGCGGATGGATCGAGATCCCCGCCCGCCGCTCCACGGCCAGCGCCGGCACCCCGTGATGGGCCAGGAACAGGGCCGCCGACAGACCGACCGTGCCGCCGCCGGCGATGAGGACAGGTACGTGCTGCTCGGGCATACTGGAGTTTCCCTGGAGGCTGACCGTGAGAAGGAATATTTAAAATTCACAATAGCTTGGAGAAGCTGAGTCTTTCGCGACGGTCGTCGTCGCGAGCCGAGGAAGCCTATCCGACTTAGAAGGAGTCCCCATGAACAAGAAGATCGTGAAGCTGGTCGTAGCCGTGTCGATGTTGGCCGGAAGCCTCGGGGTGGGGGTCGCGCCGAGAGTCGTAAGCGCGGCCACATTCTGTCAGCCGATCTGTTGTAACGCGAGCTGCACTAGCGTTCGCCAGTGCTCCGGGCTGGGAGGCAGATGTATCTGCAAAGAATTATGTGAGCCCGTCAACAACAACTAACTGCCCCGCGACGCACCTCGCCGATCTCCCCACGCCCTGGGGAGATCGGCCCTGCCCCGAGCTGGCAAGCCTGCGATATGAGAATTGGAGAGACCCAGAAGCCAGCTAATGTGGTAAGAAATGGGCAGATCTATTCTATAAATTTGATAGGCTTCTGCCATGTCCAAGAGCCTTGCCGGCCTACGGAACGTCCTTCCGAGCCTGACGAAGTCCCTCCTTACCGCTCTGGCCCTCCTGGCGGCGGGTTGCGCTCAAGGCCCGAGGCTTCGCCACGGCGGGGCGGCTGAAAGCGCTGCCATCTCGGCCGCGACCGCCGCACCCGCGACCTCGGTGGCAGCGTGCCAGCTCGTCTCGCGGGTCGATCACCATCAGCACCTGCTCAGCCCGGCCGGCGCGGAGCTGGTGAACCGTCCGCCGCTGCCCGCCGTCGAGCTGCCTCAGGATCTGGCTCGCCTGCTGCGGGACGTCGAGGCCCGGTGGAACGACAAGGCCGGCCTCGCCGATCTCTATACCGAGGACAGCGTCGTCTTCAGCACTGAGAATCCCGGCTGGATCCGCGGGCGGGACGGGGTCGCCGCCTACCTGAGCACCCGTTTCCTCCGCGCGTACCGCATGACGCCGGTGGTCTACCGGGTCGAGGGTGCCGCGGGCCATGTCGCCGGCTACTTCACGCGGGGCGAAGGGGCTGCCGCCAAGCACTTCGGGCACTTCTTCGTCGAGCTGGACAAAGGCCGCGACGGCGTCTGGCGGATCGCGGCCGAGACCCCCAGCTTTCCTGGCCCCGCCGTCGAGGAGCCGGAGGACGGGCAGAAGCTCGTGTCACTCCTGGACGCCGCCTGCATCCGCCGCGCGGTGGTGCTGTCCGACGCCTATTGGTTCGACTCTCCGAAGAATGCGCCGGTCGCGGACGCTTACGCGAAAATGCGGGCGGAGAACGATTGGACGGCGGAGCAGGTCGCGCGGTTCCCGGATCGCCTCGTCGCGTTCTGCAGCTTCAATCCGCTCGCGGACTACGCGCTCGCCGAGCTCGACCGCTGCGCGAGCGACTCCCGGTTCCGGGGCCTGAAGCTGCACTTCGGCATGTCCGTCGTGGACCTGAAGAACCCGCAGCACGTGGAAAAGGTCCGCCGGGTGTTCGAGGCGGCCAACCGGCGCCGGCTGCCGATCATCGTCCACGTCCGGGCGGACCAGACCTACGGACGCGAGCACGCCGAGATCCTGCTGAACCAGCTCCTCCCGGCGGCGCCCGACATCCCCGTGCAGATCGCGCACCTCTGGGGCGGCGAAGCCTTCTCCGACTCCGCCCTGGCCGCCTACGCCGACGCCGTGTCCGCCGGCCGTCCGGCGACGAAGAACCTCTACTTCGACGTCGCCGAGGCCGTGCTCGTCGCGGGCGCCTCCGAGGAGACCTTGCGGACGATCGTCCAGCGCATCCGGCAGATCGGACCCCAGCGCATCCTCTACGGAACCGACGGCCCGGTACCCGAAGCCCTCTCGCCCCGGGAAGGGTGGGATGCCTTTCGCACCAGGCTGCCGCTGACCGAAGAAGAGCTCCGGACGATCGCGAACAACGTCGCTCCGTACCTGCGCTGAACCCGGCGCGGTCCTCGCCGGATCGCTCCGCGGAGAGCCAGCCCGCAGCGCTCACGCGTGGGCGGGCGTTCTCTCAGGGCTGCTGGTAACCGTGGCGGTGGCGCCATGCTATCGCGAATACAGCGGCCAGCAGAACGAAATGGAGCGGCATTGACCAGTGATCCACATACGAGCCGAGCGCGGGCTGGAAATAGCTCCAGTGGCCGCCGCGGAACCGGATGCCGTACGAGTGGACCGAGTCGGGGGACGGCTCCCCTCCCCACAGGGTCAGCCCATAGCTCACCGCGAAGTTGACCACCAGGAGAGCGAAGATCACCCTGAAGGCCGCCGGAGGCCGGCCGGCCAGGACCAAGCGGAACGACGTTCTCGAAGTCCGGATCACCGATCGAGGATACCGCAAATGGGTTGGTGCCCGGGGCCACGCGATGGCACCCGACAGATCGGGGCTCTCCCCAAAGCCTCGCCCGCGGCTGATTTCCTATCCACTGTATCGCGGACGGCACCGCTGTCCCTTCTCTGGTTTGACTCTAGTGGATCAGGTATTTAGAATTCCTAAAAGAG
This sequence comes from Thermoanaerobaculia bacterium, assembly GCA_035490435.1. GTDB lineage: Bacteria > Acidobacteriota > Thermoanaerobaculia > Multivoradales > UBA5704 > DATARR01. The sequence goes on along the minus strand of DATHEF010000024.1, from coordinate 9,581 downwards.
CCAGGGCAAGCCGGGGGGTTTTATGCTCGACGGCCACGGTCGTGAGTCCTGGGAATCTGTCTGACTGAAAGGAGTCACCATGCGCAAGAAGATCGTGAAGCTGGCCCTAGCCGGGGCGATTCTGGCTGGAAGTTTCGGGATGGGGCTCGCCCCGAAAGCCGCGAACGCGGCATGTCCGCCCATCTGCTGTGATCCGGACTGCGTCAGCGTTCGCCAGTGCTTCGGACCCGAGTGCGGTATCTGCCGCGCAGAGTGTGAGATCTTGGGATTCCGTCAGGTTAGCAACTGACCGGTCCGCGCCTCGCCGACCCGCCCTGTCCTGGAACTGAGCTCCCCAGACCTCCTACCCGCCGCTGCTCCCAGGCTGAGGGCTGCGGCGGGTGGCGAACGGCCTTCTGTCTCCTGACCTCGATGCCTTGATGTAGGGGCGGCCCTGCGTGGCCGCCCGGGTGGGGAGACCGGCGTGCTCCACGCAATCTCAGCTTCAACGCGACCGGTTCTGGCCACGCCCTGGAAGGGCGAAATCTGATTAGCCTGGCGCTTCAGGGCCAGGTAGATACCCCCAATCTCCCCATCCGCCCCGAGGGGGCGGTGCTGTTCAGGTGCTTTCTCCAGTGCGACAACCCTGGACGTGGACATCTCTACCCGTAATTCTTCATCCTTCTACGGTCATAGATCCTTAACGGCGATCCTGGAAACAATCTCGGGTCCGCCAATTACATCTTTAGATCATTGATCCTGGGGAGACCCCATGCTATTTCTTCCGCTAACCCCATGGGCTTGCCTTAATAAGTGGAAGTTTTACGTGACCTGCTCGCTCGTCTCCCCACACGGCATCGCCATGCCCTGGAGTGGTTCCAGCGACATGCTGGAACAGAGCAGCCCTGGCCGGCCGCAATCCCGGACAGTGATGGCGACACCCTCTTAGCGACCCGGGCGAAGGGAATTTACAAACCGAGTTGGTCCGACTACGCCCTCAGCGTAAGACAGGTTCTGAAAAGCCGCTACCCTGAGAAGGGACCTTACTTCCGAGAAGATGGAACTTGGCTATACGGCTACTTCCAGGAAAACGATGACCCCGCGCAGCGGGACGCAGAGTTTACCAATCGCAGCCTTCTGCTGTGCCGGCGGGACTCCGTGCCGGTCGGCGTGATGCTCCAGACAAGCCCCAAGCCCGCCGTTCGATATCAAATCTTAGGGTTGGCCCTCGTGGCTCGTTGGGATGAGGGCTACTTCTTCTTTGAGGGATTCGGGCCAGATCGCGTCGCTCATTCACCAAGCCTCGAAAGCGAGATTGAGCTGCTCGCCGCAGAGCAGGAGCTGTTGGCCTCTGCGAGCCACTCCTTTGACGTCAGTAGTACCGTTGACGCCCGAGAGAGAGTCCTGGCACAGATCGTCCGCCGGCGAGGTCAGAAAGAATTCCGTGAGGGCCTGCTTGCTGCCTACGACCGGCGCTGTGCTGTTACCAGTTGCGACGTCGTAGATGCTCTGGAAGCTGCTCATATTGTGCCCTATCAGGGTCCGGCCACAAACGACGTCAGCAACGGTCTACTTTTGCGTGCAGATATTCATACGCTCTTTGACTTAGGGCTTGTCGGAGTGGAGCCTGAGGAAATGATGGCTGTCCTCTCGCCTAAACTTAGCGGTACTGCTTACGGAGAGCTGAGAAATGCAAAGCTTAGGATCCCCACGGACCCGTCGAAGCGGCCGAGTCAGGAGGCGTTGCGGAGGCATCTTGAGTGGGCTGGATTGTGAGTTGGAGGGGACTTCGCGCCGGTCCGCTTCGTGATCCTAGCCTTCCCTCATCGATAATTCCCTGTCGGGTTCCCAGGATAGGGGACTAGGTAAATATTATCGCCAAGCACCGGACGAGCGCTGCCGCCGATTGAAGGCCACCGAAGTTTATGGCCGCTTTTTATTTGAAGCAGAGGACTGGAGTGATAGGGCATTCTGTCCCTTTTTGAACTGCGTATCGAGAGCCCGGAGAAATTCCATTTCGGCCAGCCTCAGGGCCTCAAACTCCCTCACTTCTCGCCGAGCGAGCGCCTGTCCACTCGCCAGAGAGTCAACCTTGTAATTCATTCTTTCCCACCTTAAATCTCTAGCAGCATCCCCTTCTTGGATTGTTCTAATCTCTCTGAGAGCCTTGCTGACGCTAGACTCCTCAAGCCTAGTGCTTTCAATGCGCATAGCAATACTAAGAACGGCCAGAATAAAAAAGAAAATGAAAGCCCACTGGAAGGAGTGCTGTGCAATTATTAGCCGGTTAACCTTCTGGGAGCCACGCTCATCTGTTTGAATCGCGTACGCAAGCACCTTGGCTGTGATTTCCTTAATCAGGTCAACCTCTTTCTTCTCGCTTAAGTCGATCAATTCCTCCGGACCTTCGTGAATAATCTCCTCCCTTGTCATGACTCTAGAAGCTATTATCAAAGATCGAACTAAGTGCACCGCGAGGAGGCATGCCAGCATAATACCTAAAACATTAATCCAAGGAGAGCTCGCCAGAAGAGGGGGGAGAAGCGTAGAGCCTAAGGCTAGGAGTATGGTCGATGAGAAAGAAACAGTTCCAAATATGACCTTTGCTTTATCGTAGACTCGGTTCGCAGTGTCTCCCACTCGGCCCTCATAAGCTTTTACTCTCTCGTATATCATCTTGGCCGTATCAGCATCTGTCTCTGCCGAGAATCTACCAAGAACAGCGTCGGACCTCGTATATTTTTCGGCCACGTCGACGAACTGCCCTTCTCTTCGGGCGGTCTCAGTCACAAAGAGCCAATCGCCATTAAGTGGCAATCGACCTTTAAGGCTCAATAGCTTCTGACTGAAGCTCATCTCCCAAATCCCTCCAAACGATCTACTAGCGCAGAGCTAATAGGAAGCCCAAGGATCGTCTCTAGCCATGCCCATTGCCCGTTAGGGTTAATTTCTAAGAAGTAGAAATTTCCGTTCCGGTCGACGACAAAATCGAGTGCGCCGAAGTCGAGGCCCAAAAGGTGGACGAGTTCTATGCAAGCCCTCTCGATCGAAGTGGGTAGAAGGTATGGAGTATGATGAAGGTTCTCGATACTGCACGCGCGCCAATCGGGTTTGTTGGGAGGAAGCGCTGCTTCAATCTTTGCCGAAAACACTCTTTCTCCCACTACGGTTACGCGGAGGTCAAATTGTTTATATATGTACTCCTGAAAAATCGATGGAGCGAGCCGAACTGAATCAATGTCGGAAAGGTCCTCCCTTGATACTATGCTAGTGAAAATAGTTTCTGGAGCCCCTTGTTTGTCGATGAATCCCATATAGATGCATTTCACCACCATGTTTCCTGAACACGCTTCAAAGAAATCCAAAACCTCGCTGGGGTCATTAGTTACCAGTGTGCGGGGCATAGTCAGGCCAACCTTTGAGGCAACTCTCATCTGGTATACTTTGTGCTCTGATTTTCGAATTGCCTCTGGATTGCTGATCCAGTGACACTCTAGCGTGAACAAGAGGCCTCGCAAAAAATCGTAGGACTCGTCAGTGCAGAACTTTCTGAGCGCCTCGTCCCGGACGGCATCATCGATTACCGGAGGAACTGGTCTCCTGTAAAGCACGGAAGCAACCTCTCCAAGGCGTAAGACCTTCCGCCTATTGGACCAGCGAATTTCCGCCTGCTCGGGATTGCCTCGCCCAGCGGTTATTACTCCAGACGCGAAGCGAGGGAATTCATCCAAGTTCAAGCGAGCGAAAGCTCTGTCTCGTCGCTGGAGCTCCCTTACAATGAAGTCGCAGGTGATGTCATGTGTGTTGGTGACAAGGAGGATCATTACCGGTCTGTCGCCTCGTCCCGAGTGGGGTCTGCATCTGCTTTGGACAAAATGCTTCCTGTTAGGGCTAGGGCCTGCGCCGGGTCTTCAAGAACTGACATCCCATCGGACGATATGGCAATGTCTCGATCGGGATCATACCCATGCATAGAAAAGGTTGGGTAGTGATCGTGAGCCACTGAGTAACGGGCTATAAAAGGACGCATATAGTTTTCCCTTGTTAGCGATCTGATGCTTCGTCAGAAGTAGGATCTGCCTGTGCTCTGGTACAAAAACTTCCCGTATTCTCGCGCAGGTCTTCTCGGGATTCAATTGCGAGAGTGGAACTACCTACGAGCATGACACTCTCTCTCTCGATGTCGTATTTCACCTCTGGGCTTCGGGAAGCATTAGGAAGATTTGAGATTCCGAACTTCGCGACAAATGGTTTCATGGTTGTAGCTCCTTCATGACTGGGGGGGTGTGGGGCAGGCTGCTAATAGATGTCCTTTGCTGTGATGCCCTGCACTATCGAACGCAAGATTGAACCATTACATAGCCATCTACCGGCTAGTTTACGCCGCCAGGAGTCTTGTTGTCTAGCATGTAAGGCTGGCTGCGCAACCAAACTCCGAGGCCATCGTCGTTCCGAACGAGGTACCAGGGGCTCCGTGTGGGACTGGCTTCGATCCTGTGCTTGTGAAAAGCTGGGTTCAGCCAATCAGGGCGGGTGGAGAGTGAGGACGATCAACCTGGCGCTGAAGCACCAGACTCTTCAAAAGCAGCCCTCACCCCAAAAACACTTCCTCCGCATGCCACTCCAGAGCCTCCCGGTTCGGCTGGCTGACGGGGTCTCCGGGCATCCAGATGCGCTGGCCGTGGAAGGGCATGTAGGGCTCGCCGTTGTCGAAGTCGTCCTTGATGCGGCGGCTAACGAGGAAGTGGCCATCGGGGGTGACGGTGACGTAGCCGGTGTCGTAGAGGCGGTGGACGTCGGTGCGGAGGAGGAGGCCGTTGTCGAGGCGGTGCTGGCCCCCTTCGGCGACCGGACGGATGTGGGCGGCGTCCAAGGCCGGCAGGGCCTTCTCTCCCGTCACCGCGCAGCGGCGCTGGTAGTTGTCCGTCACCAGGACGCGGAAAGTGCCTTGGCCCAGCCGCGGACGGACGAGCACCGGATCGCCATAGAGGCTCGGCGCCTCTTCCGCCGCGATCCTCGCCGGGGCGGCGAGCCCCTGGAGCCGGGCGGTCACCTCGTCCCACAGGTGCCTGCCTGCCGGCGTCTCCGTGTCGTAGTTCTTCCCCTGCACGATGTTCAGCGCGAAGTCCGGCGGGGACGGGATCCACAGCGGCTCGTCAAAGAAGAACGGGTCCCGCAGCAGGATGCAGCCGATCTGGTCGTTGGGACCGACCGGCGCGCGGCGGTACTTCTCGATCCTCCGCCTCATCTCATCCCGGGTCGAGGTCCCGTTCTTCTGACCGAAGAATTCCCAGACAAAGCTCCAGGGGAAGAGGACGTAGCGGACGAAGAAGCCGCCGCCGGCGATGTAGTTCTCCGGGTGGTGCAGCTTGAAGAGCAACGGCTCATCAGGAGAGAGGGCCTTGAAGGCCCCGCCGCCCGGCATCCAGAAGTTCACCTCGTCCACGTCCGGCAGGCTCCGCAGGAAGCGGAACCAATTGTTGTCGGTGACGGCTACTCGTAGACGCATGAAGGATCGCCGGTCGGGATCTCGGCATCACTTTAGCGCCTTCAATGGGATAGCTCAATGGTCCGCCTGGGATGGGTTCTGCTATGGAACGGAACGGAACGAGGTGCCAGGCGAATCGTGCGGGCAGGTGACAACGGAGCCGGGGTTCCGCCCTTTCAGGGCGGGTAGTGATGGGGGGCAGCCAACCTGGCGCTGAAGCACCAGGCTATTCAAATACCGCCCTTTCAGGGCGAAGCCATCGAATCCTGGCCTTTGAGGGGTGAAGAGGAGCGAGGCATGGTCTTGCCCGGGACGCCGTTCACCGCTCCCGCTCGAAGCGCAGCTCGGGGTCCAGGCGGGCGCGGGTGAGGTAGGCGGCGAGGTCTCGGGCCAGATCGGCGGTGGCGGCGTCGAGGGCGGCGGCGGCCTGGAAGACGGCGAGGGCGGCCAGGGTCTCGCGGTGGACGTCGCGGGCTCGGAAGATCTCCGCGATCTCCTCGGCCAACGGAACGAGGTGCCAGGCGCTCAGTGCGGGGTCTTGGGGGCGTGCTCCGCACGTCCCCTTTTTTATCCCCAAAGATTCCTTGGCACGACCTCACGGATGCGTCCGCTGGCTGTCGGATCGATCCAACGGCTTGCCGATCGATCGGCGGAGCGTTGTAAGCATGTACGGGGTGTTGGATGGAGACAACGGTCCGTTGTATCGATCGGCGAGGTGTTGGAAGCATCGGCGGAGCGTTGTATCGATCCGCGGATCGTTCGAAGCATCGGCGGTCCTTCGGATGGATTGGCGAGGCGTCATACCGATCAGCGGAGCGTTGTGCGGATCGGCGGCCGGTTGTAAGGATTGGCGGCCTGTCCTATCGATCGGCGGGCCGTGATAAGGATCGGTGGCTCGCCAGATGCATCCGCGACCCGTCGTATGGATTGGCGGAGTGTTGGATCGGTATCCGGATTGTCGATCGATCGGCAAGGCGTTTTATCGATCGGCGGGGCATTGTATCGATCGGTGGGGCGTTGAAGACTCCGCGGCGTTGGCCCTCGTTGTTTCCTCCCGGAGAACGAGGTGCCAGGCGCTCAATGCGGCAGGTTCCGCCCCTTCAGGGCGGGTGGGGGAGGGGGGCGGTCAACCTGGCGCTAAAGCACCAGGCTATTCAAATGCCGCCCTTTCAGGGCGAAGCCATCGAATCCTGGCCTTCGAGGGTGAAGAGGGGCAAGACGAGGGGCCTTGCGGGGGCGCCGTTCACCGCTCCCGCTCGAAGCGCAGCTCCGGGTCCAGGCGGGCGCGGGTGAGGTAGGCGGCGAGGTCCCGGGCGAGATCGGCGGTGGCGGCGTCGAGGGCGGCGGCGGCCTGGAAGACGGCGAGGCGGCCAGGGTTTCGCGGTGGACGTCGCGGGCCCGGAAGATCTCCGCGATCTCCTCGGCCCGGGCCCGGCCCGGGGGCCCGGGGGGAAGGTGCCAGGTGTTTCGCTTCGGCGGCTGAGAGAGAAGAAGAGCACTTGAAGATGAACTAGAATGCCCGGACCGGGGGATGGTCCCCCCGGCAACCTAGGGAGACATCATGAAGAAGCAGATGAAGAAGCTGGTGCTGACAAAGGAGACGGTGAGGAATCTCAACATTGAGCCCGGGCGCATAGCCGGAGGCTTCAGCGACCCCCTCGACGGTTGTACCAACAGCACCGCCGGATGCCCCTACACCGCCCAAGTCCTCTGTGCTAGCGCGTCTTGCGATTATACCTGCCAATATACAGCTTCCGGCGTCGTTATCCAGCCACAGACGCGGAATTGTTAATTCTTTAAAAAAAGGGCCCTCACTGCCTGGTCCGAAAGCAGAGGGCAGCCCTCCCCTCCACCACCCACATTGACCTTCGGAGAGCTGGGTTCCGGCCCTTCAGGGCGGGTGGGGGAGGGGGGCGGTCAACCTGGCGCTAAAGCACCAGGCTATTCAAATGCCGCCCTTTCAGGGCGAAGCCATCGAATCCTGACCTTTGAGGGTGAAGAGGAGCGAGGCGTGGTCTTGCCCGGGGATGCCGTTCACCGCTCCCGCTCGAAGCGCAGCTCCGGGTCCAGGCGGGCGCGGGTGAAGTAGGCGGCGAGGTCCCGGGCCAAGTCGGCGGTGGCGGCGTCGAGGGCGGCGGCGGCCTGGAAGACGGCGAGGGCGGCCAGGGTCTCGCGGTGGACGTCGCGGGCCCGGAAGATCTCCGGAAATGAGGTGCCATGCGATTCGCTGCCCAAAGGAGGTGCCATGCGATTCTCCAGTCCCGGACGTCTACCTGCAGATAACGTTCTCAACCAGTGTGAAAGTTTCGTCCGGAACCCTGATATTCCATCAAAAGAAATCACTGGTTCGGCTAGCTGACGGGGCCCACATCTTTTATTCGGAGAATCAGGAGATCGTGCAGCCACCGCTTTGACACCCGCCAGTCGGGCCAAAAGTTTCTCCATAGATGATAACGGTCTGTTGGTATACGGAACCGCCATTTACATGCTGCAAGCCTGTCAAAGTTTCCTTCTGGAGCACGAGCTTCTTGGTCTTGGTCTGCTTCTTCATGTGGGATCTCCTTGGTGATTGAACGCCCTTAGACACCGTAGAGTGTAGCACTGCTGAAGCGCACCTCAGGCTGGAGCAGCGGCTGGCTGGAGGTCAGCAATAACAAGTACGGCAGGTACACGCCGTGCAATGGGTGCCCGGAGAACGAGGTGCCAGGTGCTCAGTGCAGGTTCCGCCCCTTCCGGGCGGGTGGAATGGGGGGCAGTCAACCTGGCGCTAAAGCACCAGGCTATTCAAATGCCGCCCTTTCAGGGCGAATCCATCGAATCCTGGCCTTCGAGGGTGAAGAGGGGCAAGGCGAGGAGCCTTGCCCGGAGGGCGCCGTTCACCGCTCCCGTTCGAAGCGCAGCTCCGGGTCCAGGCGGGCGCGGTGAGGTAGGCGGCGAGGTCTCGGGCCAGATCGGCGGTGGCGGCGTCGAGGGGCGGCGGCCTGGAAGACGGCGAGGGCGGCCAGGGTCTCGCGGTGGACGTCGCGGGCCCGGAAGATCTCCGGTATCTCCTCGGCCAGCTCGCGGACCTCCGCCGTCTCCCCCTGCTCGATGAGGAGGACGGCCAGCTCCAGGGAGACCAGCGCCGCGTCGTAGGCCATTCCCCGGCCGGCGAACTCCCTTCGCGCGTCGCCGAAGGATCGCCGGGCGCCGCTCCGGTCGCCGAGGCCGGCCGCGATCCTCCCCTCCATTCAGCGGAGGCGGATCTCGTCGAGACGGCTCCCCGCCCGGCGAGGTGCCATGCGATTCACCACCTGGATGCTTTATGAGCAAGCGTTGAAGTACTATTCAACTTTGAATCCCAAGGAGGAATTCTGTGTTGACTCCCAAAGTTCGTCTCGTTCTGGTTCTGCTCGCCGCACTCCTGGTTCCCTCTGTGTCGCGGGCGGCAGGCTCCGCCAGCCCGGCTCCGGTGATTTCCTCGGAGATCCAAGAGAACGCCGCCTGCGCCGGGCAGGACACCCTCGCTCAAATTCTGAGCGGGCAGGCTGTGCCAGAGGATCTGTCCGGATCGCTGTTTGCCCGGCCCCAGGAAAAGGCAAGCTCCTGCTCCGCGAGCGAATGCGCGGCCTTCTGCGACAACATCTGCTCTCCCTGCGGAGGATATTCCGTTGGGCAGTGCACCCGGGGCATCACCGGCACCTGCAGGTCGATCTGCAGCTGCTACGTCTGCTAGCTCGGAGGAGACGAGAGGCCCGGGCAGCAGGTGTCAGGCGAGTCTCGGGGAGGCGGGCGGGGTACCGATAGGGATCGGATCGATGGCGAGGCAGGTGGCCGGAGCGCGCCTCGGTCAGTCGCCGTGTCTGGAGGGAGGCTCTACCAGGGAGCGCTTGGGGATGAGCTGCGGCGAGAGCTGCCAGGCGATCAGGGCGCCGGGCGATCAGGGCGGCCGCGGAGGGCCGCCCCGAGGGTTCCGTTCTGCCGGGATAAGGGTCTACTGGGTCGGATTGCACGGGCAGGTGCCGCGGCAACTGTCTTCCACCAGTTGGGAGGGGCCGATGCGCCCCGCGGCCTGCCGGGCCTGAGCGTCCGTGAGCTCGCGCAGCGTTTCCTTGTGGAGGACCAGCTTCCTGGC
>DATHEF010000023.1:0-35205 GCA_035490435.1 Thermoanaerobaculia bacterium | reverse complement strand
CGCCAGGTGGCCCTCCGCAAGCCAATCCCGCGGCGACGGCGGAAGAAGAAGAGACTGTTCCGGAACGTAGCGACGAAAGGTCGTTGGCATACGGCTATTTTACCGCATGCCAACGATTCCTGCCGCGCAGGCTCCTAGGCTTGTGGGAAGCCCTCGCGGCCCAGGCAATCGCAACCGGCCTCGAACGCTTCCTCCCCTTGACACAACGGGTGATGGACCAAGCCCAGCGCCGCGTGTTGGAAGGCCAGAGCGTCCCGGCGGGCGAGAAGATCGTCTCTATCTTTGAGGAGCACACCGACATCATCCGCAAGGACAACCGTGAAACCCTTTACGGCCACAAGATCTGTCTGACGGGTGGAGCGTCCTCAATGATTTTGGACTGCAAGGTGCTGCAAGGCAATCCTGCGGACTCCACCTTGGCCAAGACGATGGTGGATCGGCAAGTCGAGATTTTCTCTCGCCCTCCCCGGCAGATCGTTTTCGATGGCGGCTTTGCCTCCAAGATGAACCTGAGTGAGATCAAAGCCATCGGGGTCCAGGATGTCGCGTTCTCGAAGGGGCGGGGCCTGGAGATCGGCGACATGGTCAAAAGCAGTTGGGTGTTCAAGCGGCTGCGGGATTTCCGTGCCGGGATCGAAGGCAATATCTCGTTTCTGAAACGGATCTTTGGGTTGGATCGCTGCACCTGGAAATCTTGGTCGTCCTTCCAGAGCTATGTCTGGGGCTCGATTCTCAGCTTCAACCTCTTGGTCTTCGCCCGTCATCTGCTGAGCTGAGCTCGCAGCGACTTGCCTTCGAGATCCGGGCCGCTGGCAGCAGCGCAGTGAGCTTCGCTTGCCCGAAGGGAGTCCAAAATCCCGTGGACCGCGTTATTTCCGCCCCCGCGGCCATCGCCTTCTCTTGGCCTCAGCAGTGTTCTCTTCAATACAGCGCGGTGCCCCTCGGGAAATGACCTTTTTCTGGACAGGAACTAACTAGTGAGTTCATTAGGGTCTGCATTCTTCGAGAGTAGGAACCTGGCTATTTCCCAGTGGCCTTGGTTCAACGCAGCATGAAGCGGTGGGCCGTCACCAAAACTATCTTCAGGTGGCACACGGACCGCATTTACATCAGCGCCGCTCTTCATGAGAAGTTCGACGCAATCTAGTTCTCCCATCAAGACCATCGTTAGAAGTCCTTCGGTCAACTGAGACGCGTTAGGCTTGATTACGCTGAGCGCGCCAGTCGGCCTGTAGGCCGGAGGTATACATCCCCAAAGTGTCGGTTCCAACTTGGCCGATTTGGCTTCCGTCGGCAATGAAGGGAGAGGGTTCCGGCTGCCTGCAACGTTCTCTAGTTGTGCGCGCTGCTCATTACTCAACCGAAGTAAGCCGAGCTTGTCAAGAAAAAGGAGATTGCCAGCCGCCTGCTTTGTCTCCCCAGTTCCAGTTTTTATAGCCTCCAGAATTAAGGTTCCTTCTTGCTTCTGGCGCTCGATTTCTCTGCTCTGGTAGCTACTCCAAAAAGTTCCCAGTAAGCCGACAATGCCTGCAATAAGGGCCGCTATAACAGGTGCTCCCCAAGGGCCCCTCGCAGCCTGCCCTCTCTGAATCTCCAACTCTTTCTCTTTGAGTTCCTTGTCCTGTTCAAGGCGTCGTATCTCAAGATCCAGCTTCCTGAGTTCAGCGGTGTCACTCTCGAGAGGGTTGTGATGCTTAGAGGTGCTCGGTTCAGCCATGAGTAAATAACCTCGTGCTATTAAAGCAGACAGGAGCGGCTAATACCGATGGCGGTGAGCGGCAGGACCGTGCGACAGCGCGGTATCCGTCCGCTCGACTGCCGGGGTTGGCCGCTTCTCCTACACAAAGTTTCCCTCCATGGCCATGATTCGGTAGGCAAATGCCCGTTCCAAGTCTCCTATTCGTGCCCGCGGCGTTGAAAGTTGAATAAACAACGCAGCAAAGGGCCATAGACCTGCGAGCAGCGCCACAGAGTAGTTGCCATGAAATGTTAGGAAGCCGGCAGCAATAAGAGATGATGGCCATTTGAGATGTGCGAATGTGGCACCAAACTCAGCCAGGCCCAAGCTAACAATTCGATACCTTACCAGTGCCCACAGCCATGTAAGCACGACCAACGTCAAAACAACCGTCGGCCACTTGAAGAAGACAAGAGCAATTGGGACTAACGGTTGGCTCACAAAGAAGGGCCAACGTCCCCACTCAATACTTCGCAGCAAGCACCACCTTGCCTTCAACTCATTCGGCAACTGCATGAGGTACCGAGTGTCCAGGAGTTTTCCTAACACTATAAATCTCCGAAGATAAAGATTACCTGCCCAATACCGAGCACGCCCCCAGCAGTTCAGTGCCGAAAAAAACTCAGAAACTCAACTATCCCGAGAAACACGGTAATTCCTGCCAGCCACCAAGTTGCAATTTTGAGAGCCTTCGTCGCACGTTCTAGGCCATTGTGCGCTTCACCGAGTTCGGCTGCAGTTCGAGCTGGAAGTTCGAATAAATCAGATCGAAAAGGATCTTGGCGCGTTCCCAAGCTCGTGAGCCCGGCTCACCCATAACTGCAACACGGAATGCCTCTTCCATCAAATCGAGGAGGTCGCGCGTATCAGCCGGCATAGGTTCAGGCGGCACGAGATTCCCCAGGGGGTCTCGTTGCAGTCGCTTTCGTTCCCGTTCCCGGGTCATCTAGGCTCTCCCACTTGCTTACGATACTTGATTATGCCAAAAACTTCAAAATGGTCTACTTCTGACGAACTCAGATCGCCGCCGAGTAGGCCAGGAGCCCTTACGGGCTCCCAGCCCCTCTAAGAACCGTACGTGCGAGTTTCCCCGCATACGGCTCAAGCCAAAGAAGTGCCAGCCGAATATTCTGGGAGCCATGGTGGCTATTGGAAATTATTCGGGTGGAACCTATTTCGAGGGGCCTAGGGCACGACTTCGTAACGAGCTTGAACATGGGTCGTTGACTCTCTCTGGCCTTGAGCGAATAACGCAAAGTCTGCCGTGATGGGGCCAGGGCGCAGCTGCTGGTCAGGATCATTCAGCAGGATGGAGAAGCGGAGTGTCGCCTCACCTTGCTGACCCTCGACGTCAGTTTGGGCAAGAAGTGGATCTGTAATGAGTGGTAAACCGAAAGGCAGTGGGTATACCAACACGGCAATCTTGCCGCCAGCAGGCTGTACGAACGTATAACGGAACCGGGCAAGCACCTGGACCTTGCCGCCAAGCCGCACCCGCGTGCCTTCTGGAGGATCCACACTGAGCAGGACGATTGTATCCCGCCGAGCTGGCTCCGTCGGAGAGGATGATCCTCCTCCTCCTCCTCCTCCGCAGCCAAGGGCCAAGGTGGTTATCACAGCGAAGATGATTCCTGTCGCGATATGTCTCCGCATAGAGTTCTCTGCCCCTAAAAGAAGTGCTAAAAGCCGATTATTCTAGGCCAACGAGACTGTGCTTCAGCGGCGCCAACCGCACGGCAACTACATGTCTATAATTCTATGGGCTCTTATCATTTTACGACTCTTCGAAATCAGCGTCAACGCCGCGGCACGGCAACGTAGAAGCGGTCAGCCCTGCGCTTTCTCGGGCTGGGCCGGCAAGAGGTGGCCAGAAGGCATCTGACTGAGACAGCGTGTTTCTGCTCTTCGCATGGCTCTCTCCTGAAACGGCGAAGCTGACGTCCCGGCAGATCGCCGGCTGGCAGCTCATCAGCTATCCTCGACAGCCTTGACGGATCTCGTGCGAGGGGACTCATGCCGAAGCAGATCGACAGCGAACCGGGTGGCGTGCTGGGGCCGCGCGCGCTCAACCGCGCTCTGCTCGAACGGCAGTTTCTGCTGCGGCGCGCGAAGCTGCCGGCCCTCGAGGCGGTCGAGCGGCTGGTGGGACTGCAGGCGCAGTCGCCGGGCGCGCCGTATGTCGGGTTGTGGTCGCGGCTGGAGGGCTTCCGGTTCGACGAGCTCGCCGGGCTGATCAGCCGCCGGGAGGTGGTGCGCGTCGTTCTCATGCGGTCGACGATCCATCTGGTCACCGCCGGCGATTGCCTGGCTCTTCGTCCCGTGGTGCGGGCGGTGCTGGATCGGAGCCTCAAGGGCACCTTTGGCCGCCGTCTGCAAGGCGTGGAGATCGATCAGGTCGCCGCCGCCGGCCGGGTGCTGGTCGAGGAGCGGCCTCGCACCTTCGCGGAGCTCGGCCCGTTGCTGCGCGAGCGGTGGCCCGATCACGATCCCGAGGCCCTTGCCATGGCCGTGCGCACCGGGGTGCCGCTCGTGCAGGTGCCGCCGCGCGGCCTCTGGGGCGAGAGTGGGCAGGCCACCCATACCTCGGCCGAGGCCTGGCTCGGCCGTCCCGCGAGCACGGACAGCCGGCCGGACGCGATGATCCTGCGCTACCTCGGCGCGTTCGGCCCCGCCACCGTCAAGGACGTGCAGGTCTGGTCCGGGTTGACCGGGCTGCGCGCGGCCGTCGAGCGGCTGCGGCCCGGCCTGCTCGCCTTTCGCGACGAGCGCGGCGCCGAGCTGTTCGATCTCCCCGATGCGCCCCGGCCCGATCCCGACACGCCGGCTCCGCCGCGCTTTCTGCCCGAGTACGACAATCTCCTGCTCTCTCACGACGACCGCACCCGCGTCATCGCCGATCCCCACCGCCCGCTGGTCTTCATGAAGGGGGCCGTGCTCGTCGACGGCTTCGTCCGCGGAACCTGGAAGATCGATCGGCGGAAGGGGGCGGCAAGCTTGGTCGTCGAGCCCTTCGCGCCGCTTTCCAAGCGGGACCGCACCGCCCTGGCCGATGAAGGCGCCCGGCTGCTCGCCGTCGCTGGCGGCGGCGCGCGGGCGCTCGATGTCCGGTTCGCCGCGCCTGGGTAGGCGCAGGGGGGCCAGGTTTGGCTTCAGACTGCCCCGGTTCGGTATTGCCCTGGGTGACGGCATGCCCTCCGGCGGAGACGTCCCGCGGTCCCCGTGGCCTCCCGAGGGTGTCGTTCAGGACCTGGGAACGTCTCTACCGTCTTCGCCGCGAGGCTGTCCGATGCTCAGAATTCCTGATTTTGGCTCTGCCTCCATGTACGACGGTTCATCGTAATGGTACGACGGTCCGTCGTAACTGGAGGCGGAGCACCGTATCGCTACGACGGTTCGCCTCCCGGTGCGACGATCTGCCTCCCGGTACGACGGTCTGCCTCCACGTACGGCGGTTCGTCGTAACGGTACGACGGTCCGTCGTAGCCGGAGGCAGAGCACCGTATCGTTACGACGACCTGCCTCCCGGTACGACGGTCTGCCTCCGCGTACGACCGTTCGTCGTAACGGTACGACGGTCGGTCGTAGCTGGCGGCGGAGCACCGTATCGTTACGACGACCCGTCTCCCGATACGACGGTCTGCCTCCGCGTACGACGGTTCGTCGTAACGGTACGGCGGACCGTCGTCGCTGGAGGCAGACTGTTTTCGGGAGGTGGGGAGGCGCAGCGGGCAAAAAAAGAGGGGGCGTGACGGGCACGCCCCCTGAAACCGGCAATCAGCGATTGGGATCTAGACGGGGATCCGTGGAGTGCACGGTGGGCGGCGGGGCCTGCGGCTCCTCCTGGGTGGTGGTCTTCTTGTTGCGGCCCCGGAACGGCTGCAGGCCGAAGGCGGCGAGCTTCTCGTCCCGGATGCCGTAGTGCTCCTTGAGCAGGCCCCGCACCGCGCTCGCCAGCCGCTGTGCGTCGGTGGCGAGTTGCCGCATCTGCTTCGACGCGGCCTGCTTGCCCGCCCTGTGCTCCGCCTGCCGCTTGTTGACGTCCAGCGCCTGGTTCATCAGCCCCACCAGCTTGAGGCGGAAGGGCTCGAGCTGGGGGATTTCGGCGCTGTTCGCCTCCAATGTCCCCAGCAGGCGCTGCCAGTCACCCAACATTCCCGCATACGTCGTCTCTCTTGCCATGGTCGTTCTCCCTTGCTTTGGGGTCCTCGGACCCGCATAATCCCGGAGCCTTGATTGGCATCCGGAAACTCGATTTCGTTGAAGTCCCCCTGTGCCGCCGCTGGTTCCCATGCCAGAGTCGTAGGCGGCCCGAGGGGTTTACTGCTCGTTCGATGTACATAAGATGAACGCAATGAAGCCCCTTGTCAAGGGGTGACTTGAGATTTTCCGGAATATCGTGCGAATCTATACACATGGATAGGAGGGGACTACATGCCGTCAGACCGTGAGATCCGGGAGCGGCGCCGCCAGGCGATCCGGGAGATCCTGTTACACGACGAGCCAGTGGAGCAGCAGCAGGACTTGGTGAACCGGCTACGGGAGCGCGGGTTCTCGGCGACCCAGTCGAACGTGAGCCGCGACCTGCGCGACATCGGTGCGGTGCGGGCTCAGGGGAAGTACATGATCCCGTCCTGGACCCAGAGCGGGGATTCACCGTTCCGTAAGGTCGTTCCCTTCATCCGCAAGATGAACGCCGCCGGGCCGCATCAACTCCTGGTGGTGACCGATCCTGGCGCGGGGTCGTTGGTGGAGCAGGCCATCGCGGACGACGAGTGGCCCGATCTGGTGGGAACGGTGTCGGGGCACAGTTCTGTGCTGCTCCTCACCGACAACTTCTTTTTCCAGAAGCTGGTCTATCAGCGCATCCGGTATTACCTGGGGATGGATTGGACGGGGGAGGCCGGGGAGCCGGAGACGGAGGAGGCGGGAGAGGAAGAGGAGGTCGCGGAGGAGTAGGGGTTTTTCGGCGGGGGCGGCGGCCCATGGCACGGGGATTGAAGTACTTCCTGGAAAGGATAGACTGTCCCCGGAGACCATCAATGGCCAAAGACTCGACGCCCGACGAACCGAAGCCCCGCCCTGCCGCGGACCCGATGTATGCCGCTGTCGCGGAGGACTTCGAGAATTTCGATTCCGAGCAGGCGGAGCGGGATGCCGAGGAGGCACTGGGGAGCGGCGCCAATCTGCCGAGCAGCGGCCTGTTGAGCTTCTACGACCGGCTGCGCGATCGAATCCTGGAGACAGTGGAGAAGCGGAGCGGCAAGCGCGGCGCCAAGCTCACCGAGGACACGGTCCGCGGGCTGCTGCTGGTGCCGGACGTCTTCATCCTGCTCGCGCGGCTGGCGCTCGACAAGGAAGTGCCGGGCTCGGCCCGTGCCATGATCGGCGGCGCCCTCGCCTACTTCATCCTGCCGATCGACCTCCTGCCGGAAGCGTTCCTGGGAGCCGCCGGCTATCTGGACGACCTGGTGCTCGGGACCGCGGTGCTGGCGCAGGCTTTCGGCGGCGATCTCGAGCCTTACGCCCGCAAGCACTGGAGCGGCTCGGAGGATCTGCGGGTGGTCATCCAGGATGTCACCTCGACCGCCCAGGCGCTGCTCGGCAAGAACCTCTACGACCGCCTGCGCCGGCTGATGTCGCGGCGCGGGATCGAGCTCGACGACGCGGAATAAGGTTGCCCTACAGGCGGGCGCCCGCGTTCCGCCGCTCCCGCAACGCCTCGAACAGCTCCTTGACGGCGGGGAAGCCGCCGTCCGGGAAGTTGTCCGGATTGTCCCAGAACTCGGCGAGCGCGCCGGTCCCCCAGCGCTCGTAGACCGCCACCTTGAGCATGAGCTGCAGCTTGTCGCAGGCCTTCACCAGGCGGGCCTCGGGGGAGGTTCCCTGCTGGTATTCCTCGTAGAGGGGGAGCGCCCGTTCGGCGACGGGCGCGAGGATGTCCGCCATGGCCGCGGACTCGGCCGCGTTCTTGGCCCCCTTGGGAAAGTAATGGGAGGAGGTGCGTGGCAGGTCGCCGATCCGCAGCTCGGCGAGGTCGTGCACCAGGGCGATCTCCACCGCCCGGTGGACGTCGATCCCCTCGATCCGCGGTCCCAGCATCCAGACCAGCAGAAGCACGTGCAGGGTGTGCTCGGTGACGCTCTCGGGATCGGCGACGCCGCGCAGCACGTAGCCGCTGCGCGAGACGCGGTCGAGCGACTGCACCTCCAGCAGGAGGTCGAGGAGGGTGTGGTTCGCTTTCATGGCTGGGGGAGGCTACGCTATTCGGCGGAAGGAAACTACCCATGAAACCACGCGCTCTCCTCCTCGCCGCCCTCCTCCTCCTCGGCGCCGGCGTCGCCTGGGCGCTCGCCACGCGGGCGGGCTCCTCTCCGGCGGGGCCGGTCCGCGTCGATCGCGCCGGGAGCCGGGAGGTCGAGTTCCCCGCCACGGTGTCGCGCAAGGCGTTCGAGCGCGAGATGCTCGGGATGGGCATGCCCGGCTATCACCTGATCGTCTGGAAGGACGGCAAGGCCGCCATGGCGGCGCTGTTCCAGGCCGAGGTGACGGACGTCCAGGTGCTCGACGCGTTGGAGAGGCTGGGCGCGCGGCCGGGCGACGCGCTCGGGATGGCGACCTGGGACGAGCGCAAGGATCGGGCGTCGAAGGCGCCCGACCAGGTGATCGCGGGGCCGCCGGTGGAGGTCCTGATCCGTGTCCCGGGGCGGCCGGAGCCGCTGACGCTCGACCAGATCCTGGAGGATCCCGGCGGCCGCGGCTTCGACATGCGTTTCGGCGGCCACCGGGCGAACATCCCCAAGTGGAAGTCGGGGTGCGTGGTCTGCCTCTACTCCTGCCCCGGCAGCAAGGTGGGGAACGCCCGCTACACGGTGCGCGACTGGGTGAAGGGGACGACCCGCTTCCGGGTCAAGAAGGGCGCGCCGCTGCCGGCGGACGGGGAAACGGTGGGGATCGTATTCAGGCTGCGGTAGAGGTCCTCATCACCCCGCCCCTCTTCTCCCGTCCCCTCCCGCCCTCCCTCACCGGGAGAGGCGAGAGACGGAGCTCACTCTACTGTCAATCGACGGTGCGGCATGCCGCCGGCACTGCAAGCGACTGAATCGCATCGTTCGGAATGATGAGCATCGACGCGATTTCCTGCTGACCTAGCCCATGAACGGAGCCTTCCTCAAAAATGTACCAGTTCCGGGTCGTGTTCAGAATCTTGAGGTGATTTGCCGTCGTAGGAAGAACCATGCCCCGAGTTGCCTGCCGTCTCTTCGGGTCGATCCGGAAGAGGTTCCACCGCGTCCTTCCATCCGGACCCGGTTTCCGTGTCAAGAGGTAAAGGAAGCCATCCTGGCCGAAGAGGCCTACAGGTATGGTCAAGCTCTCGACTTCTTTGTACATGGCTGCCTCGGAGGCCGGGCCCGTCGCCATGTGCTTAAGCTCAGGGGCACGCCTGTAGCGTTCCGGGATATCGAGGCTTTGGCTGGTGCCATTCCGCGCGAAGCGTAGAACCACAGGCTTGTTGGCTGACATCAAAAGTGCATATTGATCCCCATCCAAGCCCGTCAGATAATGATGTCCCAGAAGGTAGTAGTCAGTTTCGGCTACATCCCGCAAAAATTCAGGGTGGCTTGGGGTTTCGGACCAGGCTCGAAAAAAGCCAATATGAATCTGGCCATCCGATGCCTGGATGGCTCCGAAGGAGAAGATACGCTTCCCGGCGGAAACGGAATCGTAGGTTGATACGATTGAACCCTTGGCATCGCCCTT
This sequence comes from Thermoanaerobaculia bacterium, assembly GCA_035490435.1. Taxonomy (GTDB): domain Bacteria; phylum Acidobacteriota; class Thermoanaerobaculia; order Multivoradales; family UBA5704; genus DATARR01. The sequence continues at coordinate 25,709 of DATHEF010000023.1, read as the reverse complement.
CGTCAGGTCCGCCACTTCGACCTTTTTGAGGTCCCTATCGAGCCGAAACCATCTCCCGTCGATCATGGACAGCGCAAAGCCTTGATCCAGGGAGCTCAGGTAAAGAGGAACCATATCCTCGGCTGACTCTACAAGCCGCTTTGGGTCGTAGAGCTGTGTCTCGCCGTTCGGGTCGATCAGCATGAGGTTGTTCCTCAGGCGATCGACAACGACAATCTTTCCGAGAGACTCGACATAGACGGCGGAATTGATGGCGAGGGGCTGCGGAATTCTAAGGTGGACACGAGTGCATCGGGCGGATTCCGCCTGCGCTACGCCCTGGAAGGCGCCGACGAACAGCAAGATAAAAAGCAGTCCTTGCCTTAGCGGTCGAGCGCTTCCGATTCCCTGTCTGAATGAGGTCATCAGATCTCCTCCCCACAAATTCCCCCAAATGCGCAGACGCAGCCGCCATTCTGAGGGCTATATTTAGCCCCCTTGCATTGTGTCAGTCGATCATCCTTCAGGCAGTGGGTTCTGCCCTTCTTGGTGGAGGTCGAATCCGCGCGGCCTTGAGGCAGCAGTTCATTGGCTATCAGGATGAGACTAAGGATCACCAGCAAATACACTTTGAAATAACGGGCCATTTTGCTGCTCCTTGAATAGAGGTCAGCTACTAACAGGGACAAGACATTTGAAGTTGTCCCGCGAAAATGTAAGGCAAGAGTTTTAACCAGGTAGAGAGCACGGAGTGTACTTAGAAGTGCTTTTTCTGTCAAGACGGCACCTGCCCGCGGAGAAACGCAAAACCCCTCTTTCCGGAGCCCCTCTCTCCCGGTGCGGGAGGGTGGGAGGGGTCGGGAGAGAGGGGTTGGGGAGTGAGGGCCCGGGCGGGGGTGGGTTTCTTTACTTCCCCGGCACCGGCAGCACGATGGCGTGGCGGCTCCAGTAGTCCATCATGATCATCACGAGCATCAGCACCAGCCAGAAGAACCCCGCGATGGCGGTGAGGGCGGACATCCGCGTGCTGTGGCGGAGCTCCATGAAGAAGTAGAGCACCAGCAGGGCCTTGACGATCGCGATCGACATCGCGGCGATGTTGTTGGCCCACCCGAGGTCTACTTCGGAGACCAGGACGGTCAGCAGGGTGCCGACGAGCAGCGCGACGAAGACGAAGACGTAGGTCTTGACGGGGGTGACTACGTGCTCAGACATGGGTCATTCTCCGCGATTGCCATCCCGGGCTCAGCCGTGAAGATGGGCGCCCAGCAGGTAGAGCAGGGGGAAAAGGAAGATCCAGACGATGTCGACGAAGTGCCAGTAGAGGCCGGTCATCTCGAGCGGGTTGTAGTACTCGGAGTCGTACTTCCCCCGCCGGGTGTAGAACAGCAGCACCGCCAGGATGCCGAGGCCGATGATCATGTGGGTGGCGTGGACGCCCGTCATGATGAAGTAGAGGGAGAAGAAGATCTCGGCGTGCCGCTGGTAGTCCGGATCCAGCTTCGCGATCGCGCTGGCCTCCCGGGCGTCCTCGAGGACGAAGTGGAAGGGCGTGTTCAGGATGTGGCCCGGCACGTGGTGCTCCACGAACTTGTCGTGATACTCGAACGCCTTGACCACCAGGAAGGTGGAGCCCAGCGCCATGGTCAGCACCAGGAAGATCATGGCCCCCTTGCGCCAGTTCACCTGCGCCGACCGGATGGCCAGCGCCATGGTCAAGCTGCTGCAGATCAGGACGGCGGTGTTGAGCGCCCCCAGCGGGACGTTGAGCGTCGAGCTCGCCGCCGCGAAGGCCGCCGGGTACAGGGTCCGGTAGACCAGGTAGGCGGTGAACAGGCCGCCGAAGAACATGATCTCGGTGACCAGGAACAGCCACATCCCCAGCGTGGAGGACTCCTTCTGCTGCTCCATCGTGTCGAACTGATGGGCCGGGTGACGGCGGCTGGCATGGCCGCCGTGCACGTCGTGCCCGTGCCGATCCACCAACGGGCTGCTAGCCAAAGTTCGCCTCCTGCGTGGTGCGGTTGTGGACGCCCTCACGGGTGTACTCGTAGGGTCCGTGGGTGACCACCGGGGTCGTGTAGAAGTTTTCGGTCGGCGGCGGCGAGGGGGTATCCCACTCGAGCGAGTTGGCGCCCCACGGATTGTCGCCGCTCTTCTTGCCGTATTTGAACGACCAGGCGAAGTAGCACAGCGGCAGCGTGTAGCCGACGGCGAGGACGGAGGCGCCGGCGGTGGACAGCACGTTGAGCACCTGGAACTCCGGCGGGTAGGACCAGTAGCGCCGCGGCATGCCCATGTAGCCGAGGATGAACTGCGGGAAGAAGGTCAGGTTGAAGCCGACGAACACCAGCAGCGCCGAGAGCTTGGAGAGGAATCCCGGGTAGAGCCGGCCGGTCATCTTGGGCCACCAGTAGTGGATGCCCCCCAGGTAGCCCATGATCGTGCCGCCGACCATCACGTAGTGGAAGTGGGCGACGATGAAGTAGGTGTCATGGACGTGCGGGTCGATGCCGAGCGTCGCTACCATGACGCCGGTCAGGCCGCCGATGGTGAACAGGCCGATGAAGCCGAGGGCGTAGAGCATCGGCGTCTGGAACGAGATCGACCCCTCGTACAGGGTCGCCGTCCAGTTGAACACCTTGACCGCCGAGGGGACCGCCACCAGCATCGAGAGCACCGAGAAGACGGTCGCCGAGTAGATCGACTCGCCGGCGACGAACAGGTGATGCCCCCAGACCAGGAAGCCGAGCACGGCGATCGCCACGCTGGCGAAGGCGACGACGCGATAGCCGAACACCTTCTTGCGGGCGAAGTGGCCGATCAGCTCGGAGACCACCCCCATGGCCGGCAGGATCATGATGTAGACCGCCGGGTGGGAGTAGAACCAGAACATGTGCTCGAACAGCACCGGATCGCCGCCCAGCTTCGGGTTGAAGATGCCGAGGCCGAGCACCCTTTCGGCGGCGACCAGCAGGATGGTGATCGCGATCACCGGCGTGCCCAGCATGATGATCAGGCTGGTCGCGTAGGTCGACCAGATGAACAGCGGCAGCCGGAACCAGTTGAGGCCCGGCGCGCGCATCCGGTGGATGGTGACGATGAAGTTCAGCGCGGTGAAGATGGTCGAGAAGCCGGTGATGAAGATGCCGAGCGCCGTCGGCACCACGTAGGTGTTCGAGTAGGTGGTCGAGAACGGCGTGTAGAAGGTCCAGCCGGTATCGACGCCGCCGTTGACGATCGCCCACAGGGTGAAGATGCCGCCGAGGTTGTAGACGTACCAGCTCGCCAGGTTGAGCCGCGGCATCGCCAGGTCCTTGGCCCCGATCATCAGCGGCACCAGGAAGTTGCCGAGCACCGCCGGGATCGCCGGGATGAGGAAGAAGAACACCATGATGATGCCGTGCATGGTGAACACCCGGTTGTAGGTGTCCGGCCCCATCAGGTCCCCCTCGGGGGTCAGCAGCTCGAGGCGGATGAGCCCGGCGAAAATCCCCCCGAGGCCGAAGAAGACGGTCACGGAGAGGAGGTACAGCAGGGCGATCCGCTTGTGGTCGAGCGTGAACAGCCAGGACTTCCAGCCGTACTCCGCGTTGAGGTAGTTCGGCCGCTCGAAGGAGGTCTCCGGCGTCGGGAGGATGGGTGAGCGTGCGACTGTCGTATCCATGGCTTATCTCACTTCTGCGGCGGCTTCTGCGCCGCGCCCTGGGTCTGCCCCGCGGTAGTATTTCCCGCGTTAACTAGGGGCGAGGTTGCGTCCATCTGGGCGCTCGAGGGGTTGGTGGCCGCCGTGGGCGTGCCGCCGGTTCCGCCGGCCGGCGCGGCGCCGGTGGGGCCGAGCGAGCGGACGTAGGCGATGAGCTGCGTGAGCTGCTCCTCGCTGACCTGCCCCTGGAAGGTCGGCATCACCGGGTCGTAGCCGGCCACGACCTTGGCGAGGGGGTTGAGGATCGACTCGCGGACGTAGTTGTCGTCCGCCGTCACCGCGCGGCCGTCGGCGAGCTTGACCTGGCTGCCGAACACCCCTTCGAGGCTCGGGCCGCGCTGGGTCACCCCCGGGGACGCCCGGTGGCAGGTCACGCAGGCCAGCGAGGTGAAGAGGTCGGCGCCCGAGGCGACCATCGACTTGCCGGGGGTGCCGCCGGCCATCCAGATCTCGTAGTCGCGCGGTTCCATGACGATGACGCTGCCGATCATCCGCGAGTGCTCGGTGCCGCAGTACTCGGCGCAGAACAGATGATAAACCCCCGGCTTGGTGGGGTTGAACCAGAGCGAGGTGTAGCGCCCCGGGACGGCGTCCTGCTTGATCCGGAAGGCCGGGATGTAGAAGCTGTGGATCACGTCTTCCGAAGCCAGCTTGATCTTGACCGGCTGGCCGACCGGGATGTGCAGGGCGTTGATCTCGCTCTGCCCCTCCGGATGCTGGACCTTCCACATCCACTGCTTGCCGATCGCCGTGTACTCGACGGCGTCGGCCGGCGGCCGGTAGAGCTCGAAGAAGACCTTTGTGCCCCAGGTGAACATCGCGAGCATGATCGCCAGCGGCACCGCCGACCAGAGGATCTCCAGCCAGATGCCGGCGCGCTCGTCGGCGCCCACCTCCTCGGGATAGCGGCGGCGATAGCGGCTCATCAGGACGACGATGAGCCCCGCGATCAGGACGGTGAAGAAGAGGCTGACCAGCGACCAGACGATGAACAGGGCATCGACGTGTCCGGAGAGCGTCGAGGCCGAATCAGGGAAGAGCGGGAACGTCGATTTCATATCAGGCGGCTCCCAAGGGCCGGGGCTGAGCGGTCTCCCGCCGGCGCAGGATCACGACGAGGAGGACGAGGCCGATCACGGTCGCGAGGCCGGCCACGCGCACGAGCCTCAGGGTGATGACGCTGTAGCGGCCGATCACCGGGTCGTAGTGAAAGCAGTAGAGCAGGACCTGGTCGACGAGGCTGCCGATCTTGTTGCCGGAGGCTTCGATCAGGCCGAGCCGCAGGTCGCGCGGCGGGTACTCGATGCCGAAGAAATAGCGGGAGACCTTCCCCTCGGGCGTCAGCAGCACGATGCCGGCGGCGTGGGCGAACTGGTCGAGCTTCGGATCGTAGACGTACTGGAAGCCGACGGCGCGGGCGAGCGGGTCGATCGAGCCCTTGGGGCCGCTAAGGAAGTGCCAGCCCGCCTCGGTGCCCGGGCGCGCGTAGCGCTTCAGGATGTCGCGCTTCTTCATCGCCGCCCGCTCCGGCGTGTCGGTCGGATCGATGCTCGCCACGATCACCTCGAAATCCTTGCCCGGCGTCAGGGAGACGGGCTTCAGGCCGCTCTCGGCCGCCTGCATCACCATGTCGCACAGCATCGGGCAGCGATAGTAGGCGAGGATCAGCAGAGCGGGCCGGGCGCCGAAGTAATCCCCCAGCTTCACCGGCCGCCCCGCGTCGTCGCGGAACGGCAGGTCGAGCGGCACCTGCTCGCCGAGCCGCTGGTCGTAGTGCACCGCCTTGAGCGGGCCCGGCATGGTGTTGCCGGGCACGATGCTCGATTCGGCGCGCGCTGGCGCGGCGGTCGAGCCGCCGGCGGCCAGCAGCAGGGCCGAGAGGGTGAGTCCAGGAATCGCGTGCAACGTTTTGCTACCTTTTTTCATTGTTTCATTCTGCTCACCGGACAGGCGGCCTCGGGGCCGGAGCCGTGGGTGCCGCGGGGGGGAGCGTGTTCTGCATCGTCGCGCCCGGCTTGCGGTTGTCCGTCGGGTTCTGCCGTTCCTGCTGAGTCCGTACCTCGATCGGCGTCTGGCCCATCGAGACGGCCGGCGCGCCGGTGGCGCCGGTGGCGGGGAACGGCGCCACGCCGCGCTGGAGGATGGCGTCGATCGCCACGTTCACCGGCACCCGCAGCGTGCCGCCCTGCTGGTCGATCCAGCCGGCGCGGTCGAGCATGGTGTCCTCCGCGGCGCGCATCTTGACCATGTCCCTGCCCGGATCGTTCTGCAGCCGCGGCTCGGGCGGCGGCTGCTGCGGGTTGCGCGCCATCATCGGCGCCATCCGGACCTCGTGCTTCTCGTCCCAGACCTGGAGCCCGCGCAGGAACCCCCACATCAGCAGGGCGAACACCAGCGTTCCGGCGGCCAGCCAGACCCCCAGCCAGAGGATCCGGTGGACGCTGATCTCGCGATCGAAGTCGCCGGTCTCCGCCCCATGCTGGACGGCGAGTCCGTGCCCCGGAGCGGTGTCGGTCAAGGCGTCGAGCTGGCCCTCGCCATGGAGGCCGGTGCCGGGCTTGCCGCCGTGGGGATCAGTGGTGGTGGCCATGAGCGATCGCCTCCGGCAGATAGGGGTCTTGAACCGGCATCAGTGGCCGGGACTTGAGCTCGCGGGCGAACAAGAAGAGCCAGAAGCCGCCGATGCCGAGCGCGGCCGCGGGGTAGAGCCAGAAGAAGGCCGGGTTGTTCGCCGCGTGCGGGTGGGGGCCGTGGAACGCCGGCTCGACCTGCCAGAACAGCTCGACCCAGCGCATGAACAGCAGCAGCAGCGCCACCATCGCCAGGGTCTTGCCGTTGCGCTTGAGGTCGCGCGACAGCAGGAGGGCGAACGGCACCGTGAAGTGGAACAGCACGATGGCGAGCGCGACCCAGCCGAAGCTGCCGTGGATGCGCGGCAGGAAGAAGGAGATCTCCTCCGGCAGGTTGCCCGCCCAGGTGATCAGGAACTGCGACCAGGAGAAGTAGGTCCAGATCATCACGAAGGCGAACAGGAGCTTGCCCCAGTCGTGGAAGTGGCGCGGCTGGATGACCCCGGACATCGTCTCGCCGCGCGACAGGGGAACGGCGACGACGGCGAGGAACGCGAAGGCCGCGAGCGCCTGGCTGGCCACCAGGTAGAAGCCGAAGATGGTCGAGAACCAGTGCGGCTGCAGCGACATCAGCCAGTCGACCGAGGCGAAGGTGAGCGACAGCACGTAGATGATCAGCCCGGGGGCCGCGGTCACCCGCATGCGTCCCGGCAGCCTGGGGTCGCTCTCGCGATCCTGGCGCCGCGACAGGCCGCTCATCCGGAAGGCGAGACCGATCCAGATCACGAAGTAGATCACCAGGCGGATCCAGAAGCTGCCGACGTTGAGGTAGGCGTGCTTGAGCTTCAGGATCGGGTCGTTCGCCGCCTCCGGGCTCGCCCACTCATAGAGGTGGTGCATCCCGAAGTAGAAGAGGGGAATGGAGAGGACCGCCAGCAGCGGCAGAACGCGGGAGGCGGCCTCCAGGATCCGCCGGCTGACGACCGCCCAGTCCCCGCCGGTCAGGTGGCCCAGCATGCAGAGCGCCAAGCAGCCGAGGGAGACGCCCAGCCAGAAGATCCAGCCGACCAGGTAGCCGCGGAAGAAGTAGTCGGGCGAGAGGAAAAGGCCGATCCCGCTGAGCACCAGCCCGACGGCGCCGGCGATCAGGCCGATCCTCTGCATGCGGTCGACGGCGGCCGGAGCGGCGAACGCCGGGGAGGCCGGGGAAGGCCGGCGGATGGAGTCGGTCGTCATGGTTTGTGGTCCCCCGGGCTCTCGGTCCGGCCGTTGTTCTCGCGCGGGATCGACGCGGGTCGCTGCACTCCCTGGCTGCCGCCCGCCGACGGCGTCAGCGGCTCGCCGGCGGCGGCTGGGTTGGCCAGTTGCTCCCGCACGAGCTGCTGAGCGGCGGGCGGCAGCTCCGCCAGCTTGGCGTTCTGGCTGTACTGAAGCACGCGGATATAGGAAGCGATCGCCCAGCGGTCCGCCACCGGGATCTGCGGCGCGTAGGTCGGCATCACGCCGTACCCTTCCGTCATCACGTTGAAGAAGTAGCCGATCGGCGCCGTGCGCAGCCGTTCGATGTGGTACGAGGTCGGCCGCTTGTAGCCGCGCTGCACGATCATGCCGTTGGCGTCGCCCAGCCGGCCGTGGCAGGGGGAGCAATAGATGTTGAAGCGCTCCTGGCCGCGCAGCAGCAGCTCGCGGGTGAGCTTGATCTCGGGCGGCATCTGGGCGACCGGCTTGTTGTCGGCGCCGAGGCCGGTGAAGGCGGCGCCCTCGCGCAGGTCGCCGCGCGCCACCGTGTGGGCCGGGATCGGGCGCGCGCCCTGGCCGCCGGCGAAGAAGGTGCTCTCCCCCAGGGGCCTGACCTTGTGCTGGTTGTGCATGTTCTGCCGGCAGCCGGCGGCCAGCAGGCAGGCCGCGGCGGCGAGGAGCGGAGTGATCGTCTTAGTGGTCAACTTCGGATACCTCGCTCGCGTTCAGTCCGGCCAGGAAGCTCCGGGTGGCGTCGGGATCGAACTTCGGATCGATCGCCTCGATCACCAGGAAGAAGCGGTCGCGCGACGCCAGGGCGAAGCGCGGCACGTTGAACACCGGGTGATAGGGGAGCGGCAGCCCGTTGATCAGGATCATGCCGACCACCGCCGCCAGCGACGCGCCCAGGATCGTGCACTCGAAGGTCGGCACGATGAAGGCGGGCCAGCTATGGACGGGACGGCCGCCGATGTTCATCGGGTAGCGGATCACCTGGGACCAGAACTGCAGCATGTAGCCGCCGAGGCCGCCGAGCAGGCCGCCGATCAGCACGATGATCGGCATCTTCGAGCGCGGCAGGTCGAGCGCCTCGGAGACCGCCTCGATCGGGAAGGGCGTATAGGCGTCGACCTTCTGGAATCCCGCCTCGTGCACCTGATGGGCGGCGGCGATCAGGGCATCGGCCGAGGGGAACTCCGCCATCAGGCCATAGATCGGCGGCCGGGGGTCGCGGAGCGAGCTCATCACACCACCTCCGTGATTTCATCGCCGGCTTCGCCGCCGGGCACCATCGTCCGCATCTCGAAGATCGAGATCGCCGGCAGGATCCGGATGAACAGGAAGAACAGCGTCGAGAACAGGCCGAGCGTGCCGAAGAACGTCGCCCAGTCCCAGATCGTCCCCTTGTACAGGCCCCAGGAAGAGGGGAGGAAGTCGCGGGTCAGGCTGGTGACGACGATCACGAAGCGCTCGAGCCACATGCCGACGCTGACCACCAGCGAGATCAGGAACAGCCAGAGCGGCGAGGTGCGGATCCGCCGGAACCAGAGCAGTTGCGGCGTGAAGCCGTTGCAGAAGATCAGCGCCCACCAGAAGGCCCAGTAGGGGCCGAAGACGCGGTTGCGGGCCATGAAGGTCTCGTAGGTGTTGGCGCTGTACCAGGAGAAGAACAGCTCGATGATGTAGCCGTAGAAGACGATCAGGCCGGTTCCCAGCATCACCTTGCCCATGTTCTCCAGGTGGCGGTCGGTGATGAAGTCCTTCCAGCCGAACCCCACCCGCAGCGGGATCGCCAGCAGCAGCACCATCGCGAAGCCGGCGTAGATGGCGCCGGCCACGAAGTAGGGGGGGAAGATCGTGGCGTGCCAGCCGGGCACGATGCCGATCGAGAAGTCGAAGGAGACCACCGTGTGCACCGAGAGCACCAGCGGCGTCGACAGACCCGCGAGCAGCAGGTAGGCGGTCTCGTAGTTGTGCCAGTGCCGGGCCGAGCCGCGCCAGCCGAGGGCGCCCATGCCGTAGAGCAGCTTGGCCGCCTTGTTCTTCGCCCGGTCGCGCATCGTCGCCAGGTCCGGGACCAGGCCGACGAACCAGAACATCGCCGACACGGTGGCGTAGGTGGTCACCGCGAAGACGTCCCAGATCAGCGGGCTGCGGAACTGCGGCCAGAGGGTCATCGTGTTCGGGTACGGGAGCAGCCAGTAGAACAGCCACGGCCGCCCGAGGTGGAGGACCGGGAACATGCCGGCGCAGGCCACCGCGAACAGCGTCATCGCCTCGGCGAAACGGTTGATCGAGGTGCGCCACTCCTGCCGGAAGAGCAGCAGGATGGCCGAGATCAGCGTGCCGGCGTGGCCGATGCCGATCCACCAGACGAAGTTGATGATCGCGAAACCCCAGCCGATCGGCCAGTTGACGCCCCAGATGCCGACGCCCTTGACGAACAGCCAGGTGACGGCGGTCAGGAAGACCATCAGCAGCGAGAAGGCGGCGGCGAAGCCGAGCAGCCACCACTTCGGCGTGTTCTTCCGCAGGATGACGTCGGCGATCTTGTCCGTGACCGTCCCCGCCGTATGGCCGGGACCCACGATCGGCGGCACGTACGGCTTCGCCGGATGCGCGGGGAGACCGGTTTTCTCAAGCGTGGCCATGCTCAGCTCCTTCGGCCGGTGGTTCGGTAGCAGCCAGCGCGGGGTTCGGGTTGCGCAGCTTGGCGAGATAGGTGGTGCGCGGGCGCGTGTTGATGTCCTCGAGCAGCCCGTAGCTGAGCGGATCGGCCTTCCACTTGGAGACCTCCCACTCGGGGTTGTTCTGATCGCCGAAGGCGATCGCTCCGGTCGGGCAGGTCTGCTGGCAGGCGGTCTGAAGCCAGTTGACGGGGATCGGCTGGCGGTCGACCTTCGACTGGATCTTCGCCTGCTCGATGCGCTGCACGCAGTAGGTGCACTTCTCCATGACGCCGCGCATGCGCACCGTCACGTCCGGGTTGTTGAGCAGCTCGAGCACCGGCGTGTCCTTGTCGCTGTAGCGCAGGAAGTTGAAGCGGCGCACCTTGTAGGGGCAGTTGTTCGAGCAGTAGCGGGTGCCCACGCAACGGTTGTAGACCATGTCGTTGAGCCCCTCGTCGCTGTGCACCGTCGCCGCCACCGGGCAGACCACCTCGCACGGCGCGTTCTCGCAGTGCATGCAGGGGAGGGGCTGGAAGGTGAAGGTCGGCGCATCGAGGTCCCCCTCGAAGTAGCGGTCGACCCGCAGCCAGTGCATCTCGCGGCGGGCCAGCACCTGGTCCTTGCCGACCGACGGGATGTTGTTCTCCGCCTGGCAGGCGACGATGCAGGAGCTGCAGCCGGTGCAGACGTTGAGGTCGATCGACATCCCCCAGGCGTGCCCGTCGTATTTGTAGTTCGGGTAGAGGGTGTCGTCGGCCGCCGGCGCCTCGCGCTCTTCCTGGATGAAGTTCGGGTTCTGCTGGAACTCCGCCAGGGTGCCGCCGCGGATGACGTGGCGCGCCTTCGCCTGCTCGGCCGCCACGTCGTCCTCGTGCTCGATTTTGCCGCGCATGGCGTGATGGTTCTGGGTGCAGGCGACGATGTACTGCCCGCCGAGGGCGCGCAGGGTGACCCCCGGAGCGCCCCAGAGAGCGGCCGTGGTGCGCAGCGGGTAGGCGTTGAAGCCCTGCCCGCTGGCCTTGCCGGCGAGCTCCCGGCCGTAGCCGAGAGTGAGGAGGGCGGTGTCCTCCGCGACGCCCGGCAGCACCCAGATGGCGGCCTTCGCGAGCTTGCGGCCGCCCACCGCGACCTCCACCGTGTCGTGCCAGGTGAGCTTCAGCCGCTCGGCCGTCTTCGGGCCGATCACCAGGGCGTTGTCCCAGACCAGCTTGCTGACCGGCTTCGGCAGCTCCTGGAGCCAGACGTTGGCGGCGTAGCGGCCGTCCCAGATCGTCGGATCGGGGCGCAGTTGGAGCGTGATCTCGCCGGGCTTGACGCGGCCGAGCGCGGCCTGGATCTCGGTCGCCGCCTGCTGCGCCGCGCCGCCGTTGAACGCCGCCGTGGCGCGGGGCGCCGCCGTCGCCGGGATCAGGCCGGCGTGCAGAGCCTCGCGCCAGGCCTTCTCGAAGGCCGTATTGGTAGAAGTATTGGCGCCACCCGCCGCGGCTCCCGCCGTCGCGGCGGTACCGCCGGCCGGCTGCGCCGCCGTGCCGTTGCCGTTGCCCAGGCCGGTGCCGAGGTTGTTGGCCGGGGCGCCCCCGGTGTCGCCAGTGCCCGCCGCCGTTGCCGCGCCCGCCGCCAGGCCTCCGGCCGGATTGCCGGTCGTTATTGGCGGAGTACTCGGCGGCACCTTGCCGCCGACGCCCGGGGCGCCGGGGAAGGCGCCGGCGAAGCCGAGCAGCGTGGTGTTGCTGCCGCCGCCGGCGGTGTCCTGGGCGGCCGCGGCGAGGCCGGCGGTCAGGCCCGGCAGGCGGGAGGTCCAGTACTGGCGGATCAGGTCGTAGCTGGTGGCGTCCGCCTGGTTGCCGAGCGTGGCGGCGAGCAGCTCGCCGGCCGTCTTGCCGCCGTAGAGCGGCTCGATCAGCGGCTGCTGGATCGTCACCGTGCCGTCGAAAGCGCGGGCGTCCCCCCAGCTCTCGAGCTCGTGAGCGGCCGGGATGTGCCAGTGGCAGAGCTGCGAGGTCTCGTCCTGGAACAGGCCGTGGTGCACGCGCAACTGGACCTTCTCCATCGCCGCCTTGAACGGCAGATCGGCCGGCGCGTTATAGACCGGGTTGACGCCGTCGAGGATCAGCAGCGCCGAGACCTGGCCGGCGTTCATGTCGCGCACCAGCTCGGCGATCGACTGCACGTGATCGACCGGATCGGCCTCGACCGGCTCCTGGTAGAAGACGGTGGTGCCGGCGTTGCCGAGCGCCTGGTTGATGCCGTGGACGAGCACCTGCGCCGCCGGCGAGAGGTACTCGTCGCCGACCACCAGCGAGGCGCCGCGGTTGGCCTGCAGATCCTTGGCGATCTCGGCGACCCACTTCTGCGCCTTGGCGTCGGCCAGCGGCGGAGTCGCACCCGCGGGAGCGGCGCCGAGCGCCTGGGCGAGGGCGAGGACGAACCCCTCGACCTGCGCCGGCGGCAACTGCAGCCGGTGATCGGCCAGCGCCGAGGCGCCGACCGGCGCGCTCTCCACCGTGTAGAAGCGGGTCATCGTGCCGTGGTGGGCGCGCACCCGCCGCCCTTCCGCGAAGTCGTGGGCGTAGCGCACGCCGGCCGACCCCTCGCAGAGGACGTCGGCGCCGAGCGACAGCACCACCTGGGCCTTGGTGAAATCGTAGCGGGTGTCGACCGGCTGGCCGAACGCGCGCACCGCGGCGGCGCGCCCCTGGTGAGGGCCGGCGGGCTCCCAGCGATGCCAGCGGGCCCGCGGGTTGGCGCGCAGGATGTCGGCGATCTGGGCCGCCAGCGTCGGCGAGGTCACCGTGCCGGTGAGAATGCGCAGCCCCTGGCCGCCGGCCAGCGAGCGCACGGTCTCCCCCATCTGGGAGATGAGCCCGCTCCAGGTGCCGGCGCGGCCGTTGTGGAGGATCGCCTGCGAGCGCTCCGGCTCGTAGAGCGTCAGCACCGCGGCCTGCGCGAAGTAGTCGGCGGCGCCGAGGCTCGACGGATGGTCCGGGTTCCCCTCGATCTTGGTCGGCCGCCCCTGGTGGCTCTCGGCGAGCACGCCCATCGCGTAGCCGGCATGGGTGATGGCGGTCGCGAAGTAGAGCGGCTTGCCGGGGATGAGCTGCTCCGGCTGCCGCACGTAGGGGATGATCTTCTCGAGCGGCTGCCTGGTGCAGCCGGTCAGGCCGGCCAGGGCCAGCGAGGCGCTCGCGAGCTGCAGGAAGCCGCGGCGCGACACGCCGGCCGGCCACTCCGACGCGAAGCGGGGGAACTCGCGGTGGAGGAGGTCCTCGAACTCGGGGGTGCTGGCGAGCTCCTCGAGACTGCGCCAGTACTCCGGTCCCCGCTGGGTCCGCAGCCGCTCCCGCACCTCTTCGACGTCGAGCCGGGCCGGTCCCGGCTGGGGGGCCCCCTGGGCTCCGCACTTGCCTTTGGCGTTGACGCTGTCCATCAGGTTCGCTCGCTCTCGTTGTTGTCCGTCGGCTTTGGCCGCGGATCTCCTGCTCGAGCCCGCGTGCCTAGCGGTGGCACGTCGAGCAACTCGTCAAGGATTTGAGTTCGTAGTCCTTCGCCAGCTTCGCCTGCAGCCGGGCCACGTCCCGCCCCGAGGGCTCCCAATGAGGGTTCGAAGCCTCGCGCGGCGAGGGCTGCATGTACTTCAGGAAGCTCGCGCGATCGCCCGGGTTCCAGTTCATGTTGAACACCTCTTCCCGCGGCCGCACGTTCTTCGTGGGGTTGCGGTGGCAGTCGAGGCACCACTGCATCTGCAGGGAGGCGTTCTGGAACATCAGCGGCATCCGGTCCACGTTGCCGTGGCAGGACTGGCAGCCGATCCCCTTGGCGACGTGGACCGAGTGATTGAAGTAGACGAAGTCGGGCACGTTGTTGACCCGCGTCCACTGCACCGGCACGTTGTCGCGGTAGCTGGCCCGGATCGGCTCCAGCAGCTCGGCGTTGGTCCAGATCTGCCGGTGGCAGTTCATGCAGGTCTCCGTGGGGGGGAGACCGGCGAACGCGGAGCGCTCGACAGAGGTATGGCAGTAGCGGCAGTCGATGCCCAGGCCACGCACGTGGTGCTCATGGCTGAACGGCACCGGCTGATGCTTCACCACATACTGGCCGGTCACGTACCCGGACGTGCCCATCAGGGTGTAGAGCACCCATCCGAGCGCGCCCAAGAGGACGACCCCGCCGACGATACTGACCCGGGCGATCGTGTTACTGCTGCGATGGAAGATCTGCATGGGGAGCCACCCTCCCTAGAATCCCAGTCGGCGACAATATCCGACCGCCGTCCGCGCTTCAAGGGACATTGTGAAAGTCGTCACAAGCCCGGGACTCTACTGCAACCTCCGGCGCGGTGCAAGACTCAAAATATTCCCCGGGGAGGGTGGAGCCGGGTGTCCTTGCGGACGCTCCCTGGAGAGGACGACCAGCCTGGACAGTCGCATGTAGGAAAGTCTGCATCTCTTGCCCTGTAAGGACGGACTTTGCAATCCGGACCGCCGCGCCGCCGTCCGCGCCACAGCCTACCGGCCGGTCCTTTCCCCGGCAAGAGCCCGCCTGGAGCAGAGTTCCTGGATTTCGAGGGTTCTTCAACGACTGCCTTGAAGAGTGCCAATTTTCGTCACGAATCTGCCAAAAACCAGTCCCGGAAGGAGTTTGGGATAGTTGGCTCGCATCTTGCTGTTACTGGTTTCCGCTGCGAGGCGGCTGGCGGGTGAGGGGGTAACGAGAGGGGCGGCCGCAACAAAACAAAGGAGAAGCAGCCATGCGCACCTTCGCTCGACAGATCTCGATGATCGCTCTCCTGGCTATACTCCTGGTTCCGGGCATTCTGCAGGCCCGAACGGCTCCGGTCCGGCACGATGCGCGGATTTCACGGGCGAGCGTGAGCAGGCCGGTCTCCGCGGTGGGATCCTTCAGCTCGGTATGGAACTTGCTTTCAACATGGCTGAAAACTGGTGTGGGCCTCGACCCCTCGGGTTCGCCCACTCCCAGTCCCGGTGTCACTTCGACTTCGACCACCTCGACCAGCGACGGCGACACCGGCATCGGGTTGGATCCAAGTGGAGAGCCGTAGAGGCAAGGAATAAACCATGGCAACTCTCGTAAATGCTCCGGCGAAGTCCCAGGTCCAGGCGCAGGGACTGCTGGCCGAGCTCAGACCTTACCGCTTCGAGGATCAGCTCCACCTGATCCGCGCCTACCGGCGTTTCCTGGACGGATCGCTGTGCGAGCTGCTGTGCCAGGAGAGCGTGCGGCTGAGCACGGTCGCTCCGGACCGTGCCGTCGAGTCGGCGGAGCTGGCGGTGGTGATCGCCGATCTGCTCAAGGACTGCGGGTCCCTGGATTGCCGGCGGATCTACCAGTTGCGGGGGTATGCCTGGGCTCATGACGGCAACGCCCGGCGCGTCCTGGGCGACCTGCGCAACGCGGACGAGTCCTTCATGATCGCCGAATCCTGGTGGGAGGCGGGGGTGGCCGGCGTCGGCGACCTCCTCGGCTATGAGCCGCTGATCCTGGACCACAAGGCTTCGCTGCGGATCGCCCAGCGCCGCTTCCCGGAAGCGTTCGAGATGCTCGACCGGATCTTCGCCATCCACATGGGCACCTGCCGCGAGGATCTCCGGGACTGTCACCTGGCAGGCCGGGCGCTGATCAAGAAGGCCATCGGGTACGCCGAGATGGGGGAGCCCGAGCAGGCGATCCGGTTCCTTCACCAGGCCGAGGGCTTGGTGGACGCGCGGCGCGATCCCCGCCTGTTCCTCTGCCTGCGCCACAATCTCCTGTGCAGCCTGACCAATGTCGAGCAGTACGGCGAGGCCCTGCTGATGCTTCCCGAGATCGAGGCGCTCTGCCGGGAGCTCGGCAATCCGCTCGATCTGCTCCATGTGCGCTGGTCCGCGGGGCGGATCGCCGCCGGCATCGGGCGCGTGGAGGAGGCTCGCGAGCTCTTCCAGGAGCTGCGGCAGGAGTTCGCCGCGCGCGGCCTCGGCTACGACGCGGCGCTGATCACCCTCGATCTGTCCGCGCTCTACGCCCAGGCGGGCGCGCTCGCCGAGGTCAAGAAGCTGTCGCTCGAGATCGCGCAGATTTTCCATGCCCAGGATGTCCCGCGCGAGGCCCTCGCCGCTCTGCTCTTCTTCCAGAAGGCGGTCGAGCGCGAGCGGGCTACCGCTCAGTTGACCCGTGAGATCGGCGCTTTCCTCGAGCAGCTCCGCTCCGATCCCGGGCTCCGTTTCGAGCGCATCCGGTAGGTCCCCCAAATTTCACACCTTCCCGGTGAGCCGGGTGAGGTGTACAATTCTGCCCAACAATAAGAGGTGTTGGGCAGTTGAATCGTCGTGACTTCCTGAGGGCGGGAGCCCTCGCCGGCGCGGGTCTATTCGCCGGCCCCATGATCAACCGGGGGCGCTTCAGCCTCTTCGCCGCCGACCGGGTTCCGGTCGAATACTCCGCGCGCGCCGTCGATCTGGTCGGGGGGTCGATGGTGATCGACATGCTCGGCCTGCTCACGCTCGACTGGCCGAAGCTCTACGCCTGGCAGCGCCAGCCGGGGGAGTTCAGACCGGCCGACTTCCAGAAGCTGCGCGACTCCGGGGTCAAGGTCTTCCACCCCGCGGTCGAGCCGAACGATCCCCGCCCCTACGAGGCCTCCCTCGACTGGCTGTCCGGCTGGAACCGGCTGCTCCAGCAGCGTCCGGACTACCTGGTCCGTATCGAGTCCGGCCGCGACTTCCAGCGGGTCCGCGGCGAGGGGAAGATCGGCATCCTGGTCGGCTTCCAGAACTCCGACCATTTCCGCTCGGCGGCCGACGTCGCGAGCTTCCACGCCCTCGGGCAGCGCGTCTCGCAGCTCACCTACAACGCGCGCAACCGCATCGGCAGCGGCTGCTTCGAGCCGCAGGACACCGGGCTCGCCCCCTTCGGCGCCGAGATCGTCGCGGCGATGAACCGGGTGGGCATGGTGGTCGACGTCTCCCACTGCTCCGAGCGCACCTGCCTGGACGCCTTCGCCGTCTCCCGGCAGCCGGTGCTGATCACCCATTCGAACTGCCGGACGCTGGCGGCCAATCCCCGTTGTAAATCCGACACGGTGATCCGCGCGATGGCCGGGCGCGGCGGTGTCATGGGTGTCACCGCCGTCGCCGCCTTTGTCAGCGGCCATGCCCCGGCGACGCTCGACAACGTGCTCGACCACTTCGACCACATCACCCGCCTGGTCGGCGTCGAGCACGTCGGGCTCGGCAGCGACGTCGACCTCGACGCCCTCGACCCGCGGACCGGCCGCGTGCTCGCCCGCTACAACGTCCGCGGCCTCCCCCCTGCCCGCCGGGTCTTCGACATCACCGAGGGGCTGATCCGCCGCGGCTACAACGATCGCGCGATCGAGCTGATCCTGGGCGGCAATTTTCAGCGGGTGCTGACCGAGATCTGGGGCGGGCAGCAAGGGAGTTAAGGAAGAACACGGACGAACAGGGACCAACACAGACAAACACGGACAGGAGTCTCCCTGTCCGTGTTCGTTCGTGTGGGTCCCTGTTCGTCCGTGTTGCTTTTTCCCCTCACGGCACGCCCGGCGCATAAACCCCGAGCAACCGCCGCTTCCACCAGTCACCCGTTCTTCTCTTCTCGACAGGCGTGGTGAACTCGTACTGCCAGAGCACCGCCCGCACCTGCGCGGGGGGCGAGCCTTTGAACGGATCCCGGCGGAAGAGGGCCAGCACGTCCGGGCTCCCTTCGCGGAGCCGGACCTCCGTGTTCAACACCCAGGGGTACTCCTGCCAGGAGCCGAGCGAGGCGAACCAGAGATTCCATTCGAAGCGCGGCTGATAGGGAGCGTAGATCCCCGGGCGCTCGGCGGGGTCCTGCGGCTTGTAGCGGAAGGGGTAGGCGGTCCAGGCCGCGCCGTCGCGGCTCCCCTGGAATTCGATCTCGTAGCGGGCCCGGGTCATCACCGCGAAGAGGCCATATTGGTTGGCGATCCGGAACGGGTCGAGCCAGCGGGCCGGAGCGGCGAGGAAGGCGGGACCGCGCGAGAGGAGGAAGGGCACCAGCGTCGCGTAGAAGATCCAGGCCAGCATGGCCGCCGCGCCGGTCGCCTTCAAGAATCGCCAGCGCGGCGCCTGGGGCGCTTCGCTGTTCCCGATCGCCGCCGGCACTCGCAATCCCACCCGGGCGAGCGCCCGGTCGTCGAGCAGCAGGAAGCCGAGCACCAGGACGAGGTAATTCAGGAAAGCGTAGTTGGCGGTCGCGATGATCCCGATCTGGAACGGGGTCACGATCAGGAAACAGGCGAGCCGGAAGCGGCGCGGCAGCCACGCCAGCCAGACCACGACCAGCTCCAGCAGCAGCGTCGCCACCACTGTCGCGGCGTGGTAGCCGTGGGGGAGGAGCTGCTGCACGTACCAGCCGGGCCAGGAGGGGAGTGGACCGTTTTCGTAATAGTGGTCCATGGCGGTGAGGTTCCGCCACTGGATGTCGCCGCTCAGCAGCTTCACGATCCCCGATTCGAAATAGATCCGGAACCACTCCCATCGCAGCAGGAAGAGGCTCGCCGGCGACGGCGGATGTCCCGCTCCCAGCCCCGGCCGCAGTCCGCGCGGCGCGAAGAACAGCGACAGGAACCCCGCCTCCAGCAGCATGCCGTCCGATTGATAGGAGGAGAAGTCCTGCGCCGCGCTGATGAAAGAGAGGAAGCAGACCAGGCAGACCGCGATCGTCAGGCGCGGCCAGAGATTGAAGACGAGCAGCGCCGAGGCGATCAGCCCGCCCCAGACCAGGGCCGTAAGCGCCGCGTCGCCCGAGCCGAGCCAGAGCAGCGTCGGCACCCGCCAGAAGCGGGAGAGGCCGGGGAGCACCCGCGCGACCTCCTCGAGATAAGACCCCGCCGGCAGGATGCCACGCGGTCCGATCAGCCCCCCGATCTGGAAGGCGAGCGAGTAGAAGGCCGAGAAGAAGATCAGTCCGAGGCAGCGCAGGAAGATCCAGCGCGGCCAGAGGGCGCTCCGGCCCGCGGTGAAATCGGGGGCGAAGAGGCGATCGAGGGAGAAAGGCTTCTCGTTCAACGGCCCGTTCAGGGATCGACCGGTCGCGCGGTGGATCGCGTAAAGACCATCTGGGATTTCGTCCGCGCGAATCCGAGCCGCTCGTAGAAGGCGTGGGTCCGCTCGCGGACGACGTTGCTCCGCACCCGGAGCGTGCGGAATCCGTGCCGGACGGCCCAGCCGTCCGCGGCCGCGACCAGCTCCGCGCCGATGCCGCCGCCGCGGTGCGCCGCGTCCACCACCAGCGCCGCGATCTCCGCGTACGGCTCGCTGTCGACCCGGTAGGCGCCGGCGACCTGGATCCAGCCGATCACCACGCCGTCCGCCTCGGCGGCCAGGACGGCGTTCTCCGGCCGCTCCTCGAGATCGCGAAGCCGGTCCGCGGCCTGCTCGGGAGTGGTGGGATAGCCGAGCTGGGTCGCCAGATCGGCGACGGCGGCGGCATCCTCCGGGCGGGCGGGCCGGATCCTCATCAGGACCTCCCCGGCCCCAGCGCCCGCAGGGCGTTGAGGATCACGGCGACGTCGATCGCCTCCTGGAACAGGGCACCGGCCAGGGGCGGGAGATAGCCGAAGGCGGCCACGATCATGGCGGCGAGCGACAGGCCCATGCCGGCGACCACGCTCTGCAGCGCGATCGCCCGCGAGCGGCGGGAGATCGCCAGGGCGTCCACCAGGCGGTCGAGGCGGTCGAGCATCAGCACAGCATCGGCGGCTTCCGACGAGGCCGTGGCGCCCCGCGCTCCCATCGCGACTCCGACCGTGGCCGCGGCCAGCGCCGGCGCGTCGTTGACGCCATCCCCCACCATCACCGTGGGACCCTTGGCGCTCTCGGCCCTCACCGCGTCCACCTTGGCCGCCGGCGAGCACTCCGCCAGCACCGCGTCCACCCCCAGCTCGCGCCCCACCCGCTCGGCCACCGTGTGGTGATCGCCGGTCACCATCACCACCCGCTCGATGCCCAGCCCGCGGAGCTTGCCGAGAGTGGCGGCCGAATCCTCGCGGATCGGATCGGCCAGGATGATCGCCCCGGCGGGATGGCCGTCCACCGCCACGAAGACGTTGACCTGGCCTTCCGAGGAAACAGTGCGGCGCAGCTCCTCCAGGCGCGAGGCCAGCGGACCGCCACCCCCCGTCCGCTCCTTGACCCAGCTCGCCTTCCCGAGCGCCACCCGGCGGCCGTCCACCGACCCCTCGATCCCGGAGCCGAGCTGTTCCGCGACGCCGGTGGGAAAGGTGAGCGGCAGGCCGCGGTCGCGGGCGGCGGTCACGATGGCAGCGGCGAGCACATGAGGAGAGACCTGGTCGAGGGAGGCCGCCAGGCGCACCAGCTCCTCTGGCGGCAGGCTGTCGGGCAGATTGTCGAACGTTTCGACGCGGGCGATCGTGGGGATGCCGGTGGTCAGGGTGCCCGTCTTGTCCAGCAGCAGGGTGCGGGCGCGGGCGAGCCCCTCGATCGCCGCGCCCCCTTTGATGATGATCCCCCGCTGGGCCGCCCGGGAGATGCCGGCGATGAAGGCCACCGGCGCCGCCAGGATCAGCGGGCAGGGGGTCGCCACCACCAGCACGGCGAGGGCGCGGACCGGATGGCCCGAGAGCTTCCAGGCCAGCCCGGCGATCACCAGCGTCAGCGGGAGGAAGACCAGCGAGTAGCGGTCGGCCATGCGCACGAAGGGGGGGCGCGAGGCCTCCGCTTCCTGCACCAGCCGCACGATGGCCGCATAGGTGCTCCGCTCGGCCGTGGCCACCGCCCGCAGATCGAACGGGCCGCCGTCGTTGAGGCTGCCGCTGGGCACCCGGTCGCCGGGCCGCCGGTCCACCGGCGTGGACTCGCCGGTGAGGGCGGATTCGTCCAGCACCGCGTCCGGACCGAGGAGCACGCCGTCCACCGGCACGATCTCTCCCGGCTTGACCAGCAGCCGGTCCCCCGGCCGCACCTCCTCGATCGGGGGATCGGCGAGCCGGTCGTCCTCATAGCGGTGGACCACCCGCGGCGCGCGCTCCACCAGGCTCGACAGCTCCTTGCGGGCGCGGGCGCCGGCGTAGATCTCCAGCATCTCGCCGCCCGAGAGCATCAGCGCCACCACGGCCCCGGCCAGATACTGGCCGAAGGCGAGGGCGCCGGCCATCGCCAGCAGCGCGATGGCGTCCACCCCCAACTCGCGCCGGCGCAGGCTGGCGATGATGTCGAGCGCCAGCGGCAGCAGGACCAGGACGATCGTCGCCTGCCAGAGATGATCGGCGGCGCGCTGGAACCCCGCCAGCCAGGCGGCGCCCCCGGCGAGCAGTCCGAGGACCGTCAGCGCGAACGCCACCCAGGCGAAGCGCGTGGAGGACCACCAGGAGGTAGGGTGCGCGGGTTGCGGGGAGGCGCTCATCGGCGGCCACTTTAGCCGAAGAGGGGCGGGGGACGACCAGGGACAGATGGATATTAGGAACGCCTCGCCGCCCGGGATTGAAATCCCGGGCTACCCACGGCCGTCCCGTACGGGACTCCTCTAAAAATTCTTTGGAGAGCCCCGGGAAGGGGCGACTGTCGGTAGCCCGGGATTTCAATCCCGGGCGGCGAGGCACCCTGCCCCCCTACGCCGCCGCTTCCTCCTTGACCCCCGAGATGAACTCGCGCAGCGTCTTCTTGGCGTCGCCGAGCACCATCATCGTGTTCGGCTGCACGAACAGGTCGTTCTCGATCCCCGCGAAGCCGGTGTTCATGCTGCGTTTGAGCACGATCACCGCGCGGGACTCCTCGACGTTGAACACCGGCATGCCGTGGATCGGGCTCCCCGGGTTGTTCTTCGCCGCCGGGTTGACCACGTCGTTGGCGCCGACCACCAGGGCGACATCGGTGCGGGAGAACTCGTCGTTGATGTCGTCGAGATCGAAGAGCTGGTCGTAGGGGACATTGGCCTCGGCGAGCAGCACGTTCATGTGCCCCGGCATGCGGCCGGCGACGGGATGGATGGCATATTTCACCGTCGCGCCGTTGGCCTCCAGCGCCTGGGCCAACTCGCGGACGGCGTGCTGGGCCTGCGACACCGCCATGCCGTAGCCGGGGACCACGATCACCGACTGCGAGGCCGTCAGCACGCCGACCGCGTCCTCCACGGTCGCCAGGTTGTAATTCGCGGCGGGACCTGCGGCGCCGTCGGCGGCGGGGGCCACCTGCCCGAAGGCGCCGAACAGCACGTTGGCGAACGAGCGGTTCATCGCCTTGCTCATCTTCATCGAGAGCAGGAAGCCCGAGGTGCCGTCGAGGGCGCCGGCGATGATCAGCACGTTGTTGCCGAGGGCGAAGCCGGTGGCGGCCGAGGCCAGGCCGGCGTAGGAGTTGAGCAGCGAGATCACCACCGGCATGTCGGCGCCGCCGATCGGCAGCACCGCCAGCACGCCCACCAGCAGGCCGAGCGCCCCCATCGCATAGAAGAGGACGCTGCGGCTGGGGTCGATCACCAGCAGCACCAGCAGCACCAGGGCGGCGCAGAACATGGTGATGTTCGAGGCGTTCTGCCCCTTCCAGGTCACCGGCGCGCCGGTGATCAGCCCTTGCAGCTTGCCGAACGCCATCAGGCTGCCGGTGAAGGTGAGGAAGCCGAGGAAGACCTCGAGCCCGAGGGCGCCCATGGTGAAGCGGTCGATCGCCGCGCCCCGGTGGTGATACTCGACCACGCCGACGAGGGCCGCCGCGAGGCCGCCGAAGCAGTGCGAGAGCGCGATCCGCTCCGGCATCTTGGTCATCGGGATCCAGATCGACATCGCGGCGCCGATCACCGAACCGATGATCAGGCCGGCGGCGATCCACTTGTAGTCGATGATGCCGGCCAGGATCAGCGTGCCGACCACGGCGACCAGCATGCCGAAGGCCCCGATGGCGTTGCCCCGCCGGGCGTTGGTGGGGGACGACAGCCCCTGCAGCGCCAGGATGAAGCAGACCGAGGCGATGAGATAGGCGAACGTCAGGTACGGGGAGACGATGTGGGCGTTCATCCCTTGCCTCCCCGCCGCTTGAACATCTTCAGCATCCGGTCGGTGATCAGGAAGCCGCCCACGGTGTTGATGGTGGCGCAGGTGACGGCGATGAAGCCGAGCAGGGTGGCGGTCCACCCCCAGCCGGAGCCGGCGGCCACCAGCGAGCCCACGAGCGAGATGCCGGAGATGGCGTTGGTGCCCGCCATCAGGGGGGTGTGCAGCAGGGGTGGCACCTTCTCGATGACGTAGTGGCCGAGGAAGCCCGCCAGCACGAAGATGAAGAGGCCGAAGAGGAGCTCGTTCGCCATGGCCCTCCCTTTCAAAGTCCTGAAATTCTCGCGGGAATCCTAGCATGGGGTGGATGCGGAGGCGCTCCGGACGCAGACGGAGGCGCTCCGTCCGCGTCCGGAGAGCTTCCGTCCCGATCCGGAGCGGCTCCGTCCCGATCCGGAGAGCCGCCGTTTCGGGACGGAGAGGCTCCGTCCGCGTCCGGAGGCCGCCATCCCGGGACGGAGAGGCTCCGTCCGTGTCCGGAGAGCCGCCGTCCCCGTCCAGAGCGCCTCCATCCCGGGACGGAGCGGCTCCGTCTGCGTCCGGAGCGGCTCCGTCCCGATCCGGAGCGCCTCCGTCCGCGTCCGGAGCACCGCCGTCCCGGAACAGAGCCGCTCCATCCCGGTCCGGAGAGCCGCCATCCCGGGACGGAGCGGCTCCGTCCGCGTCTGGAGAGCCGCCGTCCCGGGACGGAGCCGTTCCGCCGGGTCACTTTTCAAGCCGGATTGAAGACCAATCCTGTTCATCAGGCGTTCTGAACGTAGGGGAGGGGCTTGTCCCCTCCCTCGCCCTGAAAGGGCGGAATTTGATTAGCTTGGCGCTTTAGCGCCAGGTGGGCAGTCCCACTCCCCATCTCCGCCCCGAGGGGGCGGTGCCGTCATCAACGGTCCGTCAGTACCAGGAAGTTGGGTTCAGCCCCTTCAGGGCGAGGGAGGGGACAAGCCCCTCCCCTACGTACAGAGCCAAGTTTTGTTAGGTGCTCTAAATAAACCGTATTGGGGATGGAAGACAAAAAAAGAGGGAGCGTGCCGGGCACGCTCCCTCGCGATCGAACGACGAGCTACGAATTACGACTGAGGATCGGCGGCAGCCGCCGGGGTGGAGGGGTGCTGCGGGGTTCCGGGGGTGCCGGAGACCTCCGGGCCGCCGGGCGTCTCGGGAGAGCCCGGGGTGATCGCCTTCCTGGGGCGGCCGCGGAACGGCTGCAACCCGAACTCGGCGAGCTTCTGGGCGCGGACGCCGTAGTGCTCCTTGAGCATCACGCGGAGCACGTTGCCCAGCCGATTCCCCTCGACGACCATCGTCTGGAGCTGCTCGCTCGCCTCCTGCTTGACCGCCGCGGCGGCCGCCTGCTGCTTGGTGACCTCCTGCGCCTGGGCGAGCAGCCTCTCGAGCTTGAGCCGAGGCGTCTCCAGGTGGGGGAGGTCGGCGCTGTTCGCCGTCAGCGACGTCAACAGCCGCTGCAGATCGCCCAGCATTCCCGCGTACGTGGTCTCCTTCTTTCTAGCCATGGTCTTTCTCCTTTTTTGAGCCTCCCTTTCGAGGCTCGAAATCCGCGCCTTCGTGGCGACGGAAACCCGATCGCTTGGAAATCCCCGGCCGGCTTCCGATTCCCGTTCGGAGCCTGCATGCCGCCGAGGAGTGTGCTGCCGAGGACTGACCCAGATGCCGATCTATGCTTCAGCTATGCCAATAGACTGCATGAAGAAGAATCGCCTGTCAAGCGGTATCCGCTGCCAAAGTTCATCCAGCGCCGTTTCAGGCCATCTATGCGCCAAGTATCCGAAAATGGCAACCAGGGTTATCCCATACGAAGTACTGAGGAAGTGAGGGAGCGCGGCCCCTCCGCGAGACCTGGATTTTTCCTCCACCCGGAACGGGGGGAGGTCAGGAGGGGGGCTTCCCGGAGTCCGGGACGGCTCCTGGTCTGGGGCGGCCCTCCTGGCCTCCCCTCCTGAGGAACAAGGCCGCGGTGCCCCGCCGCCCGGGATTGAAATCCCGGTCTACCGACAGGCGCCCCTCGCCGGGGCTCTACAAAAGGATTGCGGGAGTCCCGGATGGGACGGGCCGTGGGTAGCCCGGGATTTCAATCCCGGGCGGCGACTGAGCAGGTGCTCGCATACCTGGCGCGCTATACCCACCGGGTGGCGATCTCCAACCAGCGACTGGTGCGCCTGGAAGGCGAGGACGTGGTCTTCACCTGGAAGGACTACGCCGCGGGGGACCGAAGCCGAGAGATGACGCTCTCGGGCCAGGAGTTTCTCCGCCGGTTCCTCTTGCACGTCCTGCCGGACCGCTTCGTGAGGATCCGCTACTTCGGCCTCTTTGCCAACCGCCACCGGGAGCCGTCTCTGGCTCTCTGCCGCGAGGTTCTGCCGGGCCGGCCCGTGCAACCGAAGCTCACGAAGTCCGATTGGCAGTCCCTGCTCCAAAGCCTCACCGGCGTGGATCCGTTGAGGTGCGAGGTCTGCGGACAAAAGGCCCTTCGCCTCGTCGAGGAACTG
>DATHEF010000022.1:0-47754 GCA_035490435.1 Thermoanaerobaculia bacterium | reverse complement strand
TATGGAGATTCAATCCTTCGCAGGCCCTTCGCGCACCACCCTGCCGGCACCCACACAAGCCCCGAGAGCCGCCGTGTGGCTTCAGAGGACCGTCCAGCGAAGGGATCTGCCGCATGCTCAATCTCCTGATCCGCGATTTCGCGGAGACGATTATACCGTAGAGACCCTACGAGATACACAACGGCCTGACTCCACGGCTGAGCAGATAAACATTGAAATTGAGCCATGAACAGATAAGTCATCGCGGCGGAGCCCTCGGCGCCTGAGCCGGTGCCAGTTCCTCGGCGAGGTGCAGGGCCTTTTGTCCGCAGGCCTCGCACCTCAACAGGTCTATGCCGGTGAGGCTCTGGAGCAGGGACTGCCAATCGGACTTCGTGAGCCTCGGTTGCACTGGCCGACCCGGCAGAACCTCGCGGCAGAGAGCCAGAGACTGCTCCCGGTGGCGGTTGGCAAAGAGGCCGAAGTAGCGGATCCTCACGAAGCGGTCCGGCAGGACGTGCAAGAGGAACCGGCGGAGAAACTCCTGGCCCGAGAGTGTCATCTCTCGGCTGCGGTCCCCCGCGGCGTAGTCCTTCCAGGTAAAGACCACGTCCTCGCCCTCCAGACGCACCAGGCGCTGGTTGGAGATCGCCAGAGGTCAAAAGATTGCTCGAGTGCCTTCGGGCTGTCATCAGCTCAGCCTTTCGACCTTCAAGGAGTATGCGCAGATCGCACCAAGGAGTAAGCAGCTAAGATTATCTCACTGCACGGAGACAAGTGAAGATAGAGATTTTGGGCAGTCGGCGTCGGAGGGAAAGGCACAAAACCGTAGACCGCAAATTTTTTCACCTCCTGACCCAGGGCAATTGTTCCGAAATATGCCGACCCATCATCCACGCTCAGATCGGACTTGCAACCAGCGACCTGATTCTTTTCTCCGATAACACGAAGGAATTGACGCCACTCAGCTTGAGTTATTTTTGGGGACGTGAGATGACGCATCGAAAACACGTTAGAAAAGGCTACGACCTTAGACTTAGTCTCTATGACCCATATGACACCGTATCCGCCGGCATTGACATTCCCTATTTCTAGTCGAAACTGGCGCCTGACGTCCCGGAACTCTTTAACCTTACCGCGTACCTGAGCATAGCTTGACTGCTTGCCCCATGCGTGAATACTCTCCAAAAAAATCTCGTGGAGATAATTTCGCTTTTCAGATTGACCAAGAAACTTGACCGCGTGCTCAACAGTGGCGTCATATGAATCCTCTAGTACAGGAGTCGGAGGCGTGACGCAGCTTGAGGAAACTATCATAGACAAGAGCACAGAACCGAAAATGCCGTTTCTCATAGCCCCCCCTTAGGCTGAGCTTTTTTCATTTTGTGAGGGTTCGCAGGAGTCTTGGCCGAATCGGGTACTCTAAGATTTCCGAAATGGGTCCGAGGATTGTTCGGGCGTAGTTGGTTCTGCATCTGAACAGCCTTCACTTCCTTTTGAGTTGCGCAACCCTTGCAAGCCGGCTTATCGGACCGCGTACCCGTATCCGCGGCGGCGATGCCGCAGAGCTCAGGAAAGCTTTCTGTCAGCGATTACGCGGTTCAAAAAGCGAATTCAAAGGCATCCGAAGTTCTCTGTGTCCCTTCAGGTTGCCGGCGGCATCGTAGACCGTGCCGGTGCCGTTGAGACGATTGGTCTGCGCGCTGGTGGGCGTCGCCCGGCCGATCGTGCCGGCGATGTTCGTCAGGTTGCCAAAGGCGTCGAAGGTGTAGCTCTGCTGCTTCTGGGTCCCCCCTCCCATCGGGCCGTCGAATGAGCTTGACATCATGGACCAGGAACCTGAATCGTCAGCGGATTCGAATACAAATGGGTAAATTTTTCTGAAATTAGATCTTGACAACCATCATAATGCCAATCTGCCGCACCTCTGGATCGACGAACCTTCAATGCCTGTAGTCGACCCTTAGGGCTCCCTGAAATTGATTCCGCAAACTTCTGGCGACAAGCAGATGTCAAACCATCCTCCTTCAACAGAGCCAAGGCACGGCTCTCCGTGAGATAAACGAGCTTAATCTTCATAAGCCACTTACCCTTCTCAAGATAGTTCGATTCAGGAGAAATATTCCATGCGACATTAACCTCAATTGCGCATTTAGCTGGCAGAATCACCAATCGCTTCATCTGCTCGAAGCTGAGATGTGCCGTAGGATGAAAGAGGGTCGGCATGTCGAGACCCGCAGAAGGAGAGTTATACTGCAACACATTCTCGAATCTCTCCCATCCAATGGGAACATAGAAATAATGCTCACCCTTCTTGGGGCCTTCTAAAGCTAGATTGTCAGACAAAACATAGATGTTCTCACTGCCTTCATTTTTCACGCGACAAGAGATATTTATCTGCCGACCGATAGTCGTTCTAGAACCTTCTTTACAATCTAAGCGCACGGTGGCAGGTGTACCAGAAGCAGAAGCCATCGCACTGCGACTCCACAAGATAGAGACACCGAGGCAAATGAGTCTAGATATATTTTTCATTATGGTACCTGCGGGGGTTGTTGAGCGTTTGCGCGCGCTGCTTGTGCCAGTGGATCTTCGCGAAGATGGTGCTCTTCCTCAGAGCTTACCGCCGCACCCTGTCCCAATAAGGCAGGTAAGGCATGAGCGCCCAACTCAGCGGCCACGGTCGCAGCCTGCTGATCCTGGGGAAGAGAGTTTACAACGTAAACTCTTGTGATCCCCTGCACCGGCGAAAAGGCGGGCTCATTTCCGGTAGCTGTGCTTTGACTCGGAAGCGTAAAGCCATGAGTATTTATTGCGCCAGCCGCTTGATGTAAAATTCCACCATTCGGAAGCGCTATATCTACCCGGGCCGCCGGGGAAATTAAATTCATCTCAACAACCCCAGGACTATTAACGACACGCTGGAGATTCTTGAACAGTTGGTCATCAGATCTGACTGAATTATTAACAGTCACTACTCTTTGGCCGTTGGCATTGCTACCAAGATTGACTGCATTTCGCAAGGCTGGAGGTAACATCAGCCGAGTTGCATTCAGCGCCTGCGCCTCCGCGCCCAGCCCAAGGCGAAGCTCACGCCCGTTTGTATCCAGGTATTTGATCGGGTTATCTTCGACGTAGACATACTTATTCCAGCCCTGCGGGAACTTTGCCTTTGCCGAATTGAGCGGATCCACACTCAAAAACCGCCCCGTCAACGGGCTGCAATGCCGCGCATGCATGTAATCCAGGTCATCCCCCACCCCCGCCGGGCTGGCGAGGTCCCTTTCGTGGCCGGTGAACTTCATGCGCTCGGTATCCTGGTTGAAGGCGGTGGCTTCTTCTCCGAAGGGGTAGTAGACGTGGTAGCCCGCGGAGTAGCCGGAGGCTCTCGTGATCAGGCGCGGG
Organism: Thermoanaerobaculia bacterium; assembly: GCA_035490435.1. Taxonomy (GTDB): domain Bacteria; phylum Acidobacteriota; class Thermoanaerobaculia; order Multivoradales; family UBA5704; genus DATARR01. Next base: position 44,370 of record DATHEF010000022.1, on the reverse strand, counting down.
GTGCCCAGATGGTCGAGGTGGAAGTGGCGGCGGCCGGCCGGGGTTTCGGCGGCGAGGAGGAGGCCGTCCCGGTAGATGTAGTCCGTCCCCGCGCTCCAGCGGCCGTTGTCGTTCAGGTATTCGCGCAGGACTTTGCCGCCCAGGTCGCGCAGGGCCCAGCGCGAGGAGTTCTTCGCGACGTCATAGGACCAGACCCGCTCGTCGTCGGCCGTGTAGAGGTAGATCCAGTCCTCAGACCCCGAGGTCATGTGGATCATCTGGTTGAAAGCGTCGTACTGGTAGACCGCCCCGTTCCAGTTGGTCAGGTTGCCGGCGGCGTCGTAGACCGTGCCGGTGCCGTTCAGACGGTTGGTCTGCGCGCTCGTGGGCGTCGCCCGGCCAGCCGTGCCGGCGATGTTCGTCAGGTTGCCGAAGGCGTCGAAGGTGTAGCTCTGCTGCTTCTGGGTCCCCCCTCCCGTCGGGCCGTCGTAGAGGGTCGCCGAGACCAGCCGGTTCACCTTGTCGTAGGCATAGGAGGAGGTGCCGAGGGTCTTGATGTTGCCGGCGCCGTCGTAGCCGTAGGCCCCCGAGGCCCAGCTCGCGTAGAGGCCGGAGGCGGAGAGCGACGAGGGACGGCGCATCTGGTTCGGATCGTTGCCTTGCGTCTCGGTCACGCCGTTGGCGTGTGTGATCTGGCTCACCAGCAGGTTCGGATGGTAGGAGAGGGTGCCGTAGGTCGTCACGCCGTCGGTCACGCTGGTCAGCAAGCCCTGGGTGTAGGCGAGCTGGATCGTGCGCGAGGTGTTCGGATCCGTGGTCACGGGGAGGTCGAAGCCCCGCGCCAGCAGCACCGCCATCTGGGCACGGGTCAGTGGCGTGTCCGGACAGAAGTAGCCCGGGGCGCAGCTCACCGCGAACTGCCGCCGTCCGGCTTCCACGATCCACGCGGCCGAGCCGGTCGTGGCGCAGGAGACGTCCAGGAACGGCGACGCCGAGCAGGCCGGCGGCTGATAGGTCGCTCCTTCCTTGCTGCGCAGCAGGAAGATCGCCATCTGGGTGTTGGAGACGTTGCTGTTCGGGCAGTACTGCAGGGGGCTGACCGTGCAGCCGGCCGTGATCCCCCGGTGGTACAGATCTTCGATCCAGTTGGCGAACTGGCTCGGACAGGGCACATCCGCGAAGATTCCGGTGCAGGCCGGCGGCGTGTAGGTTGAACCCGCGGCGGCCTTCACCAGGAAGACCGCCATCTGGGACCTTAGGAGCTGGGCCTCCGGGCAGTATCGCAGGGGGTTGACCAGGCAGCCGTCCGTGATCCCCGCCTTGCGAATCCCTTCGATCTCGGGCTGCGCCCAATATCCAACCGGCACGTCCGCGAACACCGCGGGAACCGTCTGCGTGCAGCCCGCGTGGGTGCAGGTCGGGTAGGTCAGCGAGCTCACCAGCCCCAGGTCGTTGTAGGTGAACGCCTGCGTGAAGGCCTCACCCGTGGAAGCCTGCGTATTCCGCTGGGAGACCCGGCCGTCGCGGCCGCCGTAGGTGTAGGTCTCCGTCACCTGGACGGTGACGGAGCTGCCATTGGCGGTGGCGTAGTTGTGGCGGCTGGCCTGCTGGAGCTTGCCCTTTCGCCAGTCGCTGGTGCCGTTGTCGGGAGCGTAGAAGAAGGTCTTGAGCGTGCGGCCGGCCTCGGCGGCGGTGCCGGTCTCCTCGACCCGGGTCAGCCGCTCGGCGGCGTCGTAGGTGAAGCTCAGATCGTTCGGGCCGTCGCTCTTCTGCCAGGCGTGCCCCCGGGCGTCGTAGGTCGAATAGGTGACATTGCCGTTGCCCGCGGCTCCCTTCTCGGGATGGGTCTCTGAGCGCAGGAAACCCAGGTTGTCGTAGGTGAAGAAACGGTTCTGGGTGACCGGCGCGGCGGACGTGGTTACCTGCCGCAGGCGGTTTCCGATGTCGTATTTGTAACTGGTGACGACATTGGCGCCGGCGTTTCCGGAAGGCTCGGTGACCCGCCAGAGGCGGCCCTGGCGGTCGTAGACCTCGGTGGTGGTCGCCGAGGTCTCGACGCCGGCGGCGGTGGCGATCTTCACCGCGCGGTCCATGACCCGCACGCCGTAATAGCTCACCGTCACGGAGTGAGCGGTGCCGTCGGCGGGCTGGACTTTCGTCGCCCGCCCGAAGGGGTCGTAGCCGGAGAACAGCGTCTTCTGGCTGGCCGCCCCCGTCTGCAGCTCGGAGACCGAGGCCTTGTTGCCGGCCTTGTCGTACAGCGTCTCGCGGACGTTCCAGACGCCGGAGGGGAGGGTCCGCTTCTCCTGCCAGATCCGCCCGAAGCTGTCGAAGAAAAACTGGTTCTGGGCGAGCACCGCCGCCGTCTCGCCGCCGTTCTGCCGCCGCCGCACCAGGACGTTGGCCAGCGCCGAGGCCGAGGTGGCCGGCGTGTAGACGTACTCCGTCCAGCCGTCCTGGCCGGCGGTGCTGGGCTGAGACCAGGTGAGCCTCCCCAGGGTGTCGTACTTGTAGTCGGTAGCGAGCAGGGACGAGTCGCGGCTGGTGGACGGCAGGCCGGTGCGGGAGTCGATGTCCAGGTCGAGCGACAGGAAGGGCGCCCCCAGGTACTGCGAGGTGGCGCGGACACCGGACTGGTAGGTGTGATCGATCTCGTAGGCCGGCGCCGCCGGCAGGTCCATGGAGCAAGTGGTGCCGTTGGCCTTCAGGGTCTGGAGGTCGCCGCCGAAGTACTGCTCGGCCTTGAGGTTCCCCTGCGTCTGGGTATAGACCGCGAGCAGGTCGTTCACGCTCTCGGCGGTGCCTGAATCCTTCAGGGTGCGCTGGCGCAGGAGGAAGCCGGTGGCGGCGTCGAAGCAGGCCAGCGTGGTCGCCGTGCTCCCCGCCTCGTCCACCCGGCGGGAGTCGAAGGTCTCGAGCACCCAGGCCTGGCTCGCCGGCCAGCGGGTGTAGGTATGCCCCGAGGCCGGCTGGTTGGTCGCCGGATCGATCTTGTAGGTCCCCCGGTCCGGGTTGTAGGCGGTCGTCGACGAGCGCGCGTTGGCCACCGCGAAGTCGCCGCCGGTGGTCTCGGTCCGGTAATGGCCCAGGCCGTCGAAGTCGGAAGAGGTGACGTCGGCATAGTGGCCGCTGTCGTCGTCGTAGACGGTACGCATCGACTGCTGCCGCCGGTTGGTGTTGATCCCGTCCTGGAACGGCTGATGCGAGACCGGCACGTATAGCTGGTCCCGCTCATAGGATACGTAGGACGAGCGCAGCAGCGTCCCCGCCGCCGCATAGGTCCGGGTCGAGAGGTACCGCCCCGCGCCGTCGGGGTAGTTGCGGGAGAAGGGCAGGCTGTAGTCGTAGACGGACCAGACCGCCGAGTCGCTGCCGGCGTAGACCGAGTAGTAGTGCTCGGTCCAGTGCCCCAGCGGGTCGGTCACCTTGTTGATCAGCTCGGCGTAGACGGTGAACGGGGAGGTCTGGAGCGGCGGGCCGAAGCTCGTCTGGTAGGTCCACGTCCCCTGGTCCCCGCCGGCGGCATCCACCCGGCGCCGCGTCGCCACGCCGGCCGTGAGCTGTCGGTGCGGCTTGCCGGACTCGGTCGGAAAAATGTACTTCTGGTAGGTCCACTCGATCCGTCCCAGGGTGGGCAGTTGCAGGCCGCGGATCGCCCCCGGCCAGAAGCATTCCGCCCCGGCGCTGGGAGGTTCGGTGACGTAGTCGGCGAGCGGCATCTGATAGCTCGAGCCGTCCGGCAGGGTGACGGCGGTCAGCAGCCGGACCTGCGTCGTGGGGCCGATCGCCGGGTCGTTGCCGGGGCAGGGGCGGTAGACCGTCGTCGGGTCGGAGTAGCTGAAGCTGTAGACGGCCTTCACCTCATCGCTGCCGAAAGTGGTGAGCTCCACCCGGCTCACCGAGGGCACCGGGCGATTGTCTTGCATCAGGGTCTGGAAGACGACCTTCTGCACGCGGCCCTGTCCGTCCGTCAGGGTCCACTCGGTGTCCGAATAGGCGATGGTCAGCGTGTTGCCGAAGCGGTCCTCGACCTTCGTGAGGTTGCCCGCGGCATCGAAGTGCTGGACCTTGCCGTCGGGGAACTCCACTGCCAGGTCCGCGGCGCTGACGATCTTTTTGCGGAGGTAGCTGCCGTCCCGCGTGTAGCTGACGATCTGGAGCGCCGGAGTGTTGGGGTTGTCCCCCGCCTCTTCGGCATCGCCGGCGTGCAGGGTGGGATAGAAGACGTGCTCGGCGGCGTCGGCGCCCAGGTAGACCCAGAGGTCCGTGTCGTTGCCCAACTGACCGGGAGGGATCAGGCGGCCCAGCGTCAGGGTCCAGCCCAGGCCGGCGTTCGCCGTCTTCTGGGGGAGCGCCTGAGTGTAGATCAGCCCCGTGGGCGTCTCCCGCTCCTGGAAGTCCCAGGCCTTCGAGTTGTAGACCAGGGTCAGGCCGTAGCCGAGAGCGCCCCCCGCCGGGTAGGTGCCGCCGATCGGGATCGTCAGCACCAGGTTGCCGTTGTAGACGTTGACACTGTCGACCTCGCCAACCGAGAAGGCCTTCTCGGCCGCGAAGCCGCGCTCCGTGTTGGGATGGTCGTCGGCCGCCAGGGGGGCCGCGAGCGCGGGCAGGAGGAGCGGCAGGAGGAGGAGACCCCGGCGGATCATCGTGCCGCTCCCGGGATCTGGCTCACCGCCACTTCCATCTCGTTGGGATCGATCGCCACCAGCAGATCGCCCGGGCCGAGGCTCTGGGGCGCGGCCGGGCTCGTCCCGCCGGCCCGCAGGTGGGCGAGCGCGACGGTCACCCGGCCGTCCTGGGCGCCGTCGTCGTCCGCCTCGCCGCCGTCCCCCACGGTGGCGCCCCAAACCCCGCTCCCGGGCCGCACCACCAGCAGTTCCAGATAGCCCCGGTTCAGCTCCAGGCGATCGGGTCCCGTGCCGCCCGGAACCGCGCCGGCCCCGGGAAGAGCGATCCGCCGCAGCGGAAAGCCCTCGGGGGTCGCGACCGCCACCTTGCCCGTCGCCAGATCCACCGCCACCCAGATCGAAACCAGCGGGACCTCCCGGCCGAGGTCGAGGCGCACCGCACCGTCCCGGTCGTCGTCGGTCGCGACCGTCTCCCGCCGCACGATTTTCGCCGAGTGATCCGCGCTTTCGCGAGCGACGCCGAACCAGGCCACCTGGCCGCCGGGGGACATCCCGGAGGCCACCAGGGCCGCGGGCTCGAACGTGATGGACGGCGGGGCCGGCTGGGCCGCCAGGGGAGTGGCGGCGACCAGGGTCAAAAGGGTGAAAAGGGCGAGAGGACAGGACCAGCGCATCAGGGAACCCCCTTCGCCGGCGATCCAGCGAGCCTTGATTGGACGGACGATCGGACAAACGGGCCTGGGGATCTTACAATGATTCGAGACATGGCCCCTCCTCCCCTCTCGATCGTGATCCCGACGCACGACTCCCGGGAGCGCCGGCAACGTTATTCAACGCCGGCGACAAGCGTAAGCGCGAACCACTAGCTGCGGCATAACGGTTGAGCTAAGCCGCTCCGGAGGCCGAAGGCCGGGGGAGGGTCGGCTTGACCGGCTGGAAGGACAAGGTCTGGTCCCGACGTTATCAAGCCACCGTGGTCAGCAACGAAGACGCCGCCCAGACCGCCCGACTCTTCTATGTGCTCTCGAATGGAGTCAAGGAACATCTCGTGGCCCGGGTGAGTGAGTGGCCCGGCGTCCATGCCGCGCCAGCTCTCCTCGCCGGCACGGCGCTGGAAGGGGTCTGGGTCAACCGGACGGCAGAATACCTGGCCAAGCAGCGAGGAGAGACGACTGGGCCGCAGAGTTTCGAGGAACCGGAAACGCTCATCCTGGAGCCCCTGCCCTGCTGGGAGCATCTCTCCTCCGAGCAGTACCGCCATCAAATCGAGTGCATGGTCCAGGAGATTGAAGACACCGCCGAAGCTCAGCGGAAGCGGAGTGGCAAACAACCTCTCGGACCGGATGCGATCCGGCGGCAGGACCCGAGGACAGAGCCCAACCGGACGAAGAAGTCTCCAGCCCCGCGTTTCCACGCTTCCGCAAAGAAGCACGTCAGGAGCTCCACAGGCTCTACTTCGAATTCGTCGCCGCCTTCCGGGAGGCGGCCGACCGGCTGAAATCGGGAGACCGTCATGCCCGATTTCCGATCGGCAGCTTTCCGCCTCGTCTGCCATTCGTCAGGGCGTTCCCGGCTGCGTTCCTCGCGCCAGGATAGGCTCGTAGTCCCGCAGCGACAAGTTCCAACCATCCAGCTCCCACCCGGATATCAGATCCGGGTGCTGTGACCACATCTGTCGAATCCTATTGCAGGCCTTAGCTCATCGAGCGTAATGTCGTTGTCGTAAACCAACTGACGGCATTCCCAGCCGTTGCGACTTCCGGCAGAGAGACTTGAGATTGGGACTACGGTGGCGACGAGCCGTTGGGCGGTGGCCACGCTTGCCAGTGACTGGTGTCACCAGCCTCAAAGCTATCCTGGAAAATCGTAGGGGGCGGCGTCACGACTGAGGTCACCAACCTAAGCTCGTTGCCCGCGGAATCTACAGCTGTCACTGCGTAGTAATAGACGGTTTGCGGTGAGGCGCTGGAGTCGTCGAAAGTCGTCACCTGGGGATTGGCTATGGTAGCGATCGGTGTCAGGCCTGTGACATCGGTAAAAGACGCGGCTGAACGATAGACGCGGAAAACCGCTATGTCGGTCACCCCGGCAGGGGTTGCGTCCCAGAACAAGCGGAAGCCTAGATTAGCCCAAGCCACAAAAAAGCCCGCTACTGCAGGTGGAGGTGTGCGGTCCGCCACGAAGGATGATGCGGATGAGAAAGCACTGGCATTGCCCAGAGAATCAAGACTCGACACGCGCCAGTAGACTGGGCCCTCTGGCAAATCGGAGGTAGGAACAAAGACCGTCCCGGATATCGTTATATCGATAAGCGGCGCCGCAAATCCTGGGTCCCTCGCAACTTGAAGCCGGTAACTCGCGGCGTCCTGCACAGCTATCCAGCCTAGACTTGGACGGGCTACGCTCGTCGGATTTGGTAGCACCGGCGTCAGTACGGGTACTGCTGGTGGAGTGATGTCAAGGAGAAAGTCGTCTGCCGCCGAGAGGACGCTCTGGTTTCCAGCTTCGTCCCGGCTCGCAACCCGCCAGTAGATCCGACCTTCCGGAAGATCCACGGCAGGAACATAGGGAAAGGTCCCTGGCGCCGTGTCGATCAGGGGCGCCGTGAAGCCGGCATCCGTGGACACCTGGACGCGATAGCCCGAAGCACCCGCGACGCCCCCCCATGAGAGGCTCGGACGGCGGTTGTTCGTTGGATCAGGCGTCACCGGTACCAACACCGGCACTTCCGGGGCGGTGGCATCCACGAGGAAGTCGTCTGCGGCCGAGAAGGCGCTCTGGTTGCCGGCGCCATCCTGGCTCGCCACACGCCAGTAGATCCGGCCCTCCGGAAGATCCGATGCCGGGGCATAGGGAGACGTCGACAGCGTCGCGTCGATCAGCGACACGGTGAAGCCGGCGTCCGTCGATACCTGCACTCGATAGCCCGAAGCGCCCGCAACGGCTCCCCAGGCCAGACTCGGACGGCGGTTATTCGTCGGATCCGGCGCCACCGGCACCAGCACCGGCACCCCTGGAGCCGTGGCATCCACCAGGAAGTCGTCCGCGGACGCAAAGGCACTCTGGTTGCCGGCTCCGTCCTGGCTCGCCACGCGCCAGTAGATCCGGCCCTCCGGAAGATCCGATGCAGAGGCGTAGGGAGACGTCGACAGCGTCGCGTCGATCAGCGGCACGGTGAAGCCGGCGTCCGTCGATACCTGCACTCGATAGACCGAAGCGCCCGCAACGGCGCCCCAGGTCAGATTCGGACGGCGGTTATTCGTCGGATCCGGCGCCACCGGCACCAGCACCGGCACCCCTGGAGCCGTAACGTCCACCAGGAAATCGTCCGCAGCCGAGAAGGCACTCTGGTTGCCGGCTCCGTCCTGGCTCGCCACGCGCCAGTAGATCCGGCCCTCCGGAAGATCCGATGCAGGGGCGTAGGGAGACGTCGACAGCATCGCGTCGATCAGCGGCGCGGCGAAGCCCGCGTCCGTCGACACCTGCACGCGATAGCCCGAAGTACCCGCAACGGCTCCCCAGGCCAGACTCGGACGGCGGTTATTCGTCGGGTCCGGAGTCACCGGTACCAGGACCGGCACCCCCGGAGCCGTGGCGTCCACGAGGAAGTCGTCCGCGGACGCAAAGGCACTCTGGTTACCGGCTCCGTCCTGGCTCGCCACACGCCAGTAGATCCGGCCCTCTGGAAGATCCGACGCAGGGATGTAGGGAGAGGTCCCTAGTGTCGCATCGACCAGCGGCGCGGCGAAGCCCGCGTCCGTGGACACCTGCACACGATAGCCCGAAGCGCCCGCGACGACTCCCCAGGCCAGATTCGGACGGCGGTTGTTCGTCGGGTCCGGAGTCACCGGCACCAGCACCGGAATTGCCGGAGCCGTGGCGTCTACGACAAAGTCATCCACCGCGGAAAAGTCACCGGGCAGGCCTTGGGCGTCAAGGGCCAGCACGCGCCAGTGCAGCGAACCCTCCGGTAGATCGGACGCCGGCGTGAAGGAGGTAGCCGTGACATCCGAGGAAACGAGACTTGAACTGAATGTCGGATCGCTAGCAATCTCTATCCGGTATCCGACGGCTCCAATCACCGATTGCCAGTGGAAGGTTGGCCTCAGGTCGCGAGAGGGATCGGGTGTTAGTGCTGTCAGGATAGGGGCCGGAATGGCGCCGATCGAGAAGCTCCAGACGGGGCCGAAGGTCGTGCTGCTAGGGGAACCATCGCCAGCGAGGTCGACGGCCGCCACCCGCCAATAATAGGTCGCTCGATAGAGGAGCCCGGGAGCCGTGAAACCTGGCAAGGTTAGGCTTGCGGCGATTCGGGACCCGAGGTCCGGGGTTCCTTGGATCTGCGAGCTGTCGGTGCTCAGATAGATATCGTAACGGAGCGGATCCTGCTCCGGATCAGAGCTCTGCCAGGAGAGCGCAACGGAGACCCCGCTCGTGGGAGTGACCTGAATGCCGACGGCGGGCGCGATAAGGACCGGTATCGTCGGCGGCTCGTTGGCGGGCACACTCGCCACCAGCGCCGCCAAGTTCTCGTTGCCCGTCGTGTCCACGGTGGTGACGGAGTACCAGTAAGCCGTCGCCGGCGCTACCGTCGTGTCGCGGAAGGAGACCGCCGAGGGCGAAGTCAGAGACTGGTCGAGAAGCGGCACTCCGGTCGTATTGGCGAAGGCTGACAGGGAACGGTAAATCCGGAAACGGGCGAAGTCGGCAGGCGGGCTGGCGAGCGGACTCCACGCCAGATCCACGCCAGTGCCGTTGCGGTGAGCCGTCAGTCCAGTGATTGCTGGTGGTGGGGTGGCGTCGACGATGAAGCTGCCGGCGGACGAGAAGGCGCTCTGGTTGCCAGCCTCATCGAGGCTTGCCGCGCGCCAGTAGATCTGCCCCTCCGGCAAGTCGGCCGTTGGCTGATACGAGAGCGTGGAGACCGTGGCATCCTCCAGCGGTGCGGTGAAGCTGGAGGTGCTCGCGACCTGGACACGATAGCCCGACGCACCCGCCACCGCGCTCCAGGCGAGAGAGGGCTGCCGGTTGTTGGTGGGATTGGGTGTCACCGGGACCAGCACCGGAACCGCCGGCGCCGTTAGATCGACCACAAACGAGCTCGCCGTAGAAAACGCGCCCGGCTTGCCCGCCGCATCGAAGGTGCGCACGCGCCACCAGATCGTCCCTTCCGGCAGAGCCGTGCCCGGCGTGTAGGAGACAGCCGCAAGGCCGGTGGCGTCGACCAGCGGCGTCGTGAATCCAGAATTGGCGGCAACCTGAAGGTGATAGCTGGCCGCCCCGGTCACCGCCTGCCAGGCGAGAGTCGGCCGGGCGTTGCGCGTCGGATCGGGAGTCACCGGCACGAGCACCGGAGCCGAAATCGCCGTAGTGGTGAACCGCCAGACCGGGCCGGCGGTGCTGCCACCGTGGGTGTCGAACGCCACAACCCGCCAGGCATAGGTCGTCGCGAACGTCATCCCGCTCGGCTGGAATGTCGTCGCCGTCTGCGCATGACTCCGGCGCACCGTCGGATCCAGGGCCGTCACCTTTGCCACGTCGGTGTCAAAGTAGACGTCCCAGGTCAGGGCATCGCCGTCCGGGTCGCTCCCCTGCCAGCTCAGCGCGAGGCCGAAACCACCGGAGACCGTCGCCTGATCCACGGCTCCGTCGACCGGGTTCGGACTGCTTGGGGTCGCGGGCGGCAGGTTGCCAATCGTCAAGGTCACGGGAACATCGGTACTCCCGTTGTTCGAGGCCACGTGAATCGTCGCCGGGTACGTGCCCGGCGCGAGCCCCGTCCGGTTTACCGCAACGTCGACTGCCATTGAAGAGGTCGTGCTCCCCGAGCCCGGCTGGGTGGTCAGCCAGGGCTGATTCGGGGTCGCCGTCCATTGCAGTAGGCCGCCCGTGGGGTTACCGTTGGTGATCGTCAGCGTCTGGTGGACGGTGGCGCCGCTGAAGGAGAGAGATGTCGGGCTCGCTTGCAAGGTTGGGGTGAGAGTGCCTAGCACGCGCGACCGGATGTCGAAGTTGCCGGAGCCGGCATCCTGCTCCCAAACCGCCAGGAAGGTGTTGTTCTGCAAGCTGGTCCCGATGTCGGGTCGGACGCGGCTCGCGGTGCCGGAAGAGACATCCGTCGGGAACTGAATAAAGATCGTGCTCGGCGTCATGTGCACTCGTCGCTCAGTGATCGTCGGGTTCGTGCCGCCGGCCTCCCAGGCGACGACGTAATCATCCAGATTGCGGTTGTAGACAGCTCGAGGATTGCGTTCGGAAACCGTTTGGGACGCGAGGCTGAAGGGGTTCGAGCCCTCCGCTCCAGTTGCCGAGATCCTGCGGAAATAAACATCGACATTCGCACCGTTACCTATCGCGTCGGCCTCCCAGGTCAGCAAGTATTGGTTTTGCGCAGAGCCATAGGCCAGGAAGGGATTGGTGTTGCGGACCGCGTCTAGGGCCACGATATAGATCTGGCCGTCTACGAACGTAAAGTCGGGCTTGATCCTCGTCTCCCAAACCTGGATGTTGCTGCCATTGTTGGCGACGTCGGCCTCGAAGACCAGCATGAAATCATTGAGGGTGCTGTTATAGGCCATGTGGGGATTCGTGGCATGGACATTCACTGAGTTGCTCTGGATAGAGTAGGAAGCCGCGTCGAGCAGCGCACCGGTCGCGTTGAGGCGCAGAACTCCAAGATCGGTCTTGCCGTCTCCGTTGCCGTCGGTTTGATAGACGGCCAGATACTCGTGGCTCGCTGTGCAGAAAGAGATCTCCGGAGCCAGGTCCTGAATCGCCGTGCTGCCGATGGTGTTGAGTGTCCCCAGAGCTCCGGTGGCACTCACTGTCCGTTCTTGCAGGTCGTAGTCGCTGCCGTTGGCGGTCTCGTCGTACTCCCAAATCACCAGGAAGTTATTACTGTTGGAGTTGTAGGCGAGCCGCGGGTGCCGCTCGTTGTGTGTGCTGTTCGCAAGGACGATCGGGCTGCCGATCGGAGTTCCCGCCGCAGAAACCCGCTGGCCATAGATGTCCGTATTACTCGCAGAAACCGACCGCTCGTAGACGACGAGATACTCGTTGGTCGTGCTGTTGTAACCGATCGCTGGCCGATTCTCGCTCTGTGTCGCCGTTGCGAGACCTGCATCCGGTGTCAGGGGTCCGAACGTGGTGAAGAAGGCCGCCGGTCCTGTCGGATCGACGTTCTTGTTCTCGGCACCGTTGGCGTAGACCGGGGTGACAGCGTAGTAATAGGAGGTCCCCGGTGTCGCGAGCGTGTCCTGGAAGCTGGTGGCGCTCGCGCTGGTGAGCGACTGGTCGAAGGGAGCGAGACCCGTGACGTCGCCCGGGATCGGCGTCGTGCTGCGATAGACATCGAAGTGACCGAAGGACTGAGAGCCCGGACTAAAGGCATCCCAGGTCAGGAGAATCCCATCGGATTGCGGCGTCGCCCGCAGGTTTACCACCTTGCGGGCACCGTCGCCCGTGAGTGCCACGAGTTGGATCGGTGTCGCCGGATCGTTGCTGGTGATGCTCAGGTTGGCGCTCGCCGTCACGCCGTCGGTGGGGGTGAAGGTGACCACCACGGGCAGAGCGCTTCCCGGCGGAATCGTCACGGGGCCTGAGAACGCGACACTGAACGGTGCGGACACCGTGATGCCGGAGACCGTCAGGGCAGCCGTCCCCTGGTTCAAAAGAGTAAGTGTGAGCTGCCGGCTGTTTCCAACGGCGACCGTTCCGAAGCCCAGCGCCTGCGCCGACAGCGCCAGGGCAGGCGCCACCGCTCCGAGCCCGGTGAGAGCAGCCACGGGCCGGCCGAGCTCGTCGTACTCCCAGGCGTTGGAGGTACCGTTGGGCAGACTGGCACTCAGCAGGTGGCCCAAGGCGTCATAGGTATAGGTCGTCACGTTGCTCGCGGGGTCCGTGACACTGGTGAGATTCCCGTCGGCGTTATATGCATACGACGTGGCTTGTCCCAAGGCGTCGGTGGCGCGGGTCACGCGCCCTTTGGCGTCCCGCGTCAGGCTCGTCGTCCCCGCCGTCGTGGCGACCGAGACCACCTGATCGGCCGTGTCGTAGCCGTAGGTCACCTGCTGGCTGCCGGTTTTCGTCGAAGCCAACCGCGAGCGCGTATCGTAGGTCAGGTTTGTCACTACGCTGGCTGGCGTCGTGACCCGCGTCGGCTGGCCCGACGTGTTTCGTATTACCTGTGCCTGCCGGCCCAGCGGGTTGGCCGCTGTGGTGAGGTTGCCGGCGGAATCGTAGCCAAGAGTGGAGACATTGGCCGGGTCGTAGTTGAAAGACGTGAGATTCCCGCTTCCATCCAACGTCAGAACGACGTCGTGATAGACGGTCGTCAAGTTGTTCTTGTCGTCGTACCCATAGCCGGTCGCCAGCCCTTCGGGGTCTCGCACGGCCACCACACGGTCGCGCCAGTCGTAGTATCTCTGGGACTGTTTGCCCAGAGGGTCTTGGACGGTCGTGAGATGACCCCGGTTGTCCCACGCGAGCTGGGTCGATGCGCCTTGAGCGTCCGTCACGGTCCGCGGACCGAAGGCGTCGTTGGCCCAAGTGGTCGTCACATGGTTGCCGAGCGGGTCCCCACTTTGGGTGGGACGCACGACTTCATTGGGGAGACCGGACGGCGATGCAAGCTGCCGCCGCTCGAACGTCCGCTGAGCGGTCCTGCCGAAAGGATCGGTGACCGTCGTCTTACCTGCCGTGAGGTCGAAGCTGAGGTCGTAGTGGGCCGCGGCGCCCAGCTTTCTCGACGGGGTGCGATTGTAATCATCGTAGCTGGAGGAGAAGATCGTCTGCCCCGTTGCATCTGTCGCCGAGATCAGATTGCCAACAGTGTCATAGCCGTAGGTCCGGGCCCTCGCTGCGTAGTCCGTGAAGTTGGTCAAGTGGCCTTGGGCGTCGTAGCCGTAGCCGACCTGCCGACTTCCCGGACCGGCCGCTTGCGTGAGCCTCCCCTGGGCGTTATAGGTGAGCGTGATCGTCTGCCCTGCCGCATCGAGATGAAGGAGGCGGTCCGTAGTCTGGGGGTCATATGTGAGCGTCACCGTGTTGCCGTTGCGGTCGGTGAGCGAGAGCGGCTTGCCGTCCGCGCGGAAAACGGCTTTCGAGCTGTCCACCCGCGTCAGCAGGAAAGTTCCGTCGCTCTGCTGGCGCAAGATGTTCGGAGTGTCGGCACGTTGGTAGATCGGCAGGTTGGAGCTGTCGATGCCCAGGAGGTCGTAGGCGTCCTCGCGCCCGGCATTCCATTCGGTCACCCAGATGCGGGCATAGAGGCTCAGGGAAAGGTTCGCGCTGCCGAACGTGAAGGTCTCTCGGTCGACCGGGAAGCGCAGCTCGGCGGGGAGCACGCTCCAGCCGGGTCCCAGAGGCCCCGTGCGGTCGAGGAAGGAGCTGTAGGTGCGTACCAGCGCCAGCCGGCCACCTCCGGGCAGCGGACTGCTCAGGTCCGCCTCCCGGAAGCGGGTGTTGCCGTCACGGCGGCTCCTGGTGAGCGATTCCGAGACCGCCGTCACCGGGGTTGTGGCCTTGAGCAGAGAGGCCGTGCCAGCTGAGGGTTGATAGGTCCACTTAAAGGTTCCTTCGGAAGGCCGATTGGCCAAGGCTTCCGTCAGAGCGGCACCGGCCGCGGGATCAGCGGCGAGATATTGGTTCGGCGTGATGTAGGTGACGCCGCCCTGGAGCGTGACCGTACAGATCAGGGGGCCGTTCTGTGTGGTTCCCTGCACCGTCACGGCGGGCGTCGCGATATTGGTCGTGAAGGCCTGGATAGGGAAAGCGGCGAGGAACGAGAGGTCGATCGGAATGTGGTTGTCTTTGATCCATTTGATGATGCCGACGATCTTTCCGAGCTGCTCCAGCTTCTTGAGGATCGGCCATTCCGCGGCAAACGCCTCGTAGTTCTGCGTGAAATGGGCGGCAAAGGCGGCGGCAACCGGATCGCTCACCACCCGGTTGCCGACTTTGCTCTCGTAGAGAAGCTCCATGCTGACTGTATCGAACACCATGGACTTGCCGTCCGTCGATGGAACGAGACGCACCTCTTTGGGCTGGAACCACATCCTGGTGCTCGTCGGCATGCTATTGCACCCCGCCGCGAGCCGCCTCTGGAGCATGTTCTTGTAACCAGGGACGCTGGAGGTCACTGTTTGACCCGTCACGTTATCCTTGCCCAAGGTAAGAATCTTGAGGGTCCGGTCGGCCTGGAACAGGATGTCGCCGAAGCGGGTGTTGCGCGTCTGTCCTTCATAGCGGACCGGCATCTGATTGTTAACGATCGGCAGATCGATGCTCACCCCTGGGTCTTGACCTCCGTACTCCGATTGCACGGCCACAGCAACATGACTCATGTCGAGCGGCGGGAGCGTGACGTCGTTCTTACCCAGGATAACGATCTGACCGGTCGCCGCGTCGAATGTGGCGCCGGTGACATCTTGGACGGAGAGAAGGAGGTCGGCGGTCTTGTTGAGGTCGACGCCGCCGAGGTCCCAAGCGAAATTGCCTCCATAAATTCCAGGCTCAAATATTCCGGGGTCATAATTCGGCTCAAAATCGCCTATGTCGCTATCGCTCAAAGGAAATAAGCCGTCAAAGAAATCTGTGGTCTTCTCCCATAACTGCTGCCCAGCTTCACCTATTTCATTCCTTTCTCCCCATAGTTCCTTGCCGATCTCAGTTAGACTGTGAGCAAGTTCACCCGCGTGGCTAATTCCTAAAGGTGCAGGGGTCTCAGCAGCAGCCGTAGCAATACCAAGCCCAATTTGGGCCCGTCCCCAATTCTCAAGAATGAAAATGTTGGCTTCATCGTATGCTGCCCTCGTGAAATCTCCTATCTTGGAAGCATGTTCAGCCGCCCTACTGAGGATAATATCTCCAAGGCTTACCGCCTCTGGCGCGATAGCAGCCTCTATTTCGTAGACCTCGATACTTTCAACAATTACCTCACCAATTTCTATTACTATAATGCACTGCGGGCAGAGGCCGCTTGGATCAAATTTATTAACCGGCTCATTGCCGACAAAAACATAGGGATTAATTGTATCAGGCTTATACCTTTTGCCCGCAAAAGGATCCCTGCTTAGAAAGCGACCCAACAGAGGATCGTAATATCGGGCCCGCAAATATATCAATCCCGACTCCGGATCGAACGCCTCTCCATCGAACAGAAACTGATTTCCGCCCGCGCTCCCTGTTGGCAGACCGAAGGCGTCGTAGCTGTATACCTCGCTCAAGTTAGTAGCGGCGTCAGTGACCGCAGCGACGCTGCTAGCGTCTCGCAGATAGAACTGTGAGCTCGAAGGAGACCATCGGCTGATCCTTTGCTCACCATAGCTATAACTATGCTGAACTTGCCAAGCCGCATCCGCTTCCACCAATACCTGAGTTATAGGCCCACGGGTATCGTTGATGTAGTTGATCCGCTGCCCGTTGGCGTCCTTGGCGATACGGTTGCCGTCGCCGTCGTATTCAAACGTCACGGGATTGCTGCCGTCGTCGACTCTGGTCAGGAGGTTTCGAGCGTCAAACGAATAGTTCACCGTCCGTTCCGGTGAAGAACGCCGGATCAGGTTACCGTTACCGTCATAAGTGAAGACCTCGTTGCCCGCCTTGAGCAGCCTGTTGCCCTTGTCGTAGACATAGTTGACGACCGTTGTGCTCGTGCCCTGCACGGTGGTCGTGCTTAACCGGTTCCCAAAAGCGTCGTAGGTATAGGTGACCTGCTTTCCGTCGGGATAGGTGACACTCTTGAGAAATCCCCGAGCGTTATAGGTATAAGAAGTGAGCTCCGACCCGCTCGGTGTCTGCTTAGTGACCGAGATCTTCTGCCCGACCGTGTTAAGCACATAGTGGAAGCCCATGATCAGGGCCCCGCTCGACGACTTGTGCACAACGTCCGTGAGGCGGCCATCCGTATCGTAGGTATAGGTCGTGGTGATCCCATTCGGAAGGGTCTGGCTTGCAAGCCGGCCAGAGGTCGCGTCGTAGGTGTAGGTGGTGACGTTGGCACCGTCCGTGACGCGGGCCATCTGGCCGTCCGCGTTGTAGGCGTAAAGCAAGGTGCGTCCGTCAGGAGTTGCTAGAGACGTCAGATGCCCTGCATTGTCGTAGCCATAAAAGACAGGGATGAAGTTCGTGTCCAACGGTGTAAAGGTGCCGGTAAGACGATTCTGGCGATCGTATTGGTAATAAGTCGTTCCTCGTTGATCGGTCATGCTGATACGGTTACCGTTCCCGTCGTAGGCATAGCTCACCGCCGGCTGAGCGGGATAGATCACCTGGGTAATCCGTCCCAAGGCGTCCACTTGGAGGTCAACGATGCCGCCGTCCGGCTTGATGACGCGCCGCAGATTGCCGTTGGAGTCGAAGCTGCGCAGAGTGACGGCGGCGCCTGTGGAGCGCACGGTCAGGCGGACGCGGACCTTGCGGACGTCGGTGGAATCGGCGGTGTTGGTGAGTGTGATGTCGCCGACGTAGGGACTCCCCGCCTCGGTGAGACCGGCGGGATTCGCAGTGACCGTGAAGCTCGCTGGCGTCGTGCCGGCGCCACCGCTCACGCTCAGCCAGGGAATGCTCGACGCCAGCGTAAAGGAGAGGGCCTGGCCGTCCGTGCTCGTGACCTGCAACGTCTGAGAAGCCGGCAGCAGGCCTGCGGCGGTCTTTGCGAAGGGAAGATACTCGGGCTGGAGCTTGAGACGCGCCGTGGTCGCGGCTTTCTGTTGCAACAGGTCGCCGCGGTGATAGACGGCCCCTTCGCCAGGTGACTCCTGGTACGGGGAGGGCAGCGCCCGCGAGCGCTTCTGGGCCGGAGGGGCTGGAGCGAGCGCGTTGGATTGGAGGATCGTGAACTGGAGTTGCTTTTTGTCACCAGAAGCCGGCGGGTCCTGGCCCGAGGTCCGGCCCGCGGTGGGCTTATCGCGGCGGTCGGGACCGGACGGCGACACGGGACGGAAGGCGCGGACCAGGGCCTGCGAGAAGGCGCCGGTCGCGGCGTGGTCCGCCCAGCTCCCGGGGGCTCCGGACGGGGCCGCGGCGTCCTGATCGAGGCTGGAATGAAGGAAGGCGCCGAGACTGGGATCGTAGTCACGGCCGTCGAGGTGAATCAGGCCGGTGACCGGATCGTATGGCGCCCCAGCGAAGAGAAACGGAGGCAAAGCACCCGCGGGCCGCGAGAGGAGAGCCCCGAAAGGATCGCTGGTGAAGGTCTCGGCGAGCTCGCCGCCTGGCGTCGCGAGAGCGACGGACCCATGGAGCGGGTTTTCGTAGAGGTAGAAGCTTCCCGCTCCTTCCTCCCCCTCCACGCCGAGCGCTTCAAGGCCATACAGGTGGCTGCGCAGCGACTTGGCGCCTTTGGGGCTGTCGCCTTCCACCTCGAGCAATACTTGGCCGATCCAGCCGCTCTCGTCTTGCAGGAGGTAGGTTCGGCGGCCGTCGACCTCCTCGGAAATGCGCCGGCCGTCGCCGTCATAGAGCCAGGACACCCGATGGCGATCGTCGCGGAAACCGTTCAGCCGGCCTTCGAAGTCCCAGCTATAGTCTAGGGTCCGACCGGGTGTGGTGCGGCGCACGAGATCACCGTTCACATCGTACGTGAAGGTCTCATCTCCGGCGCGGATCAGACGGCCGAGATCGTCGTAGGTGTAATCCGAGACCGCGACGGTCCCGTTCCGGGTCTCGGTAACACGGGACCGCCGGCCAGACGCGTCGTATTCATAGGTAACCGCTCTGTCATCAGGGAAGGTAACGGAGGCTATTTGCCCTCCAGCGCCATAGGAAAAGCTCGTGGTCTCCAGTCCGGCAGCCGTCTCGCGAGTTTCCGAAACAGGCCTCCCCTGATCATCGAGCTGCCAAGAGAAGCCGAGTTGCAGCTTGCCGGCAACGTCACGGTGAGTGACCTCCGCGAGCCGGCCGGATACGTCGTAGCCGTAGCTGGTGACGAGCCCATTGGGGAGGGTCCGCTCGGCCAGCCGGGCGGTGACCGGGTCGTAGGCATAGGAGGTGGTACCGAGGTCACCGCGTACCGAGAGGAGTTGGCCCGCCTCGTTGTATCCGTAGGCGACCACCCGGCCTCTGGGTAAAGTGAGCGTCGTCAGGAATCCCTTGGCGTCATAGCCGTAGCGCAACGGCTCGAAGCTGGGGTTGTAGACCGTGTCGAGGCGGCCCTGCTCGTCGTATCGATAGACGGTAGTCCCCTGAACATCGGTCCTGGACGTACGGCGGCCCTGGTTGTCGTAAGTCCAGGTGACGGCGGTGCCGTCCGGATAACGGATCCGGATCAGCTGGCCTTGGTCGTCGTAGTCGTAATCCAGGATGCCACCATCCGGTCTCACCAAGCGCTGCAGACGGCCGTTGGCATCGTAGCTGCGCAGTGGGTGCGTCCGATCGGAGCGCTCGACCTCGACGGCGACCTGAAGCACTTCGCTGGGGGCATCGAGGTTGCGGACTTCCAGGACTCCCTTCAGAGGGCCTGCGATCTTGCGGCCGTTCACTGAGACTCTCGCCACCGCCGCGGTCAAACCAGCCCGCCCGCGGCGAGTCTCGGTCGTGAGCCAGTCAGGCAAGTTGGCGATCTCGAAGCGAACCCCCTCCCGCCGGTCGCTCGTGACTTCGAGGTTTTGGCTTGCTGGAAGCGCTCCGGCATCGGTCATAGCGAAACGAAGCGTCGAGGGCCGGACGGCAAGATGCGGTGACGCGGGAAGAGCTCGCTCCTCCGCCAGGGAAGCTGCCGTCGTATATTCATCTGGAGCGTGCGCCACGATCGCCCGCGGCCCTTCCGGTGGCTGGACACTCTGGACGGCCAGAGCTTTCCTGTTCTCACTGCGAGACCGTTGGGCGGAAGTAGCGAGGTCCTGGGCGTTCAGGCGCAGGATATCCACGCCTTTCTTCAAGGGTCTGTTCTCAGGGACCGACACGCTGGACGAGAGGGCAGCCGATGGATGGAGCTCCAGCCTGGCCTCCGGCACGCGGACGGCTTGGGGAGCCTCTGCTTGAAATCCCGCGATGAGCTTGAATGGCTTCTCGCCTGGGACGGATTCAGGGGGAGACGAGGCCAGGGGCTTGAATGGGACCGGCACCGCCGCCAGCGTCTCCGAATCCCTGAGCTGGGCGGAAAACAAAGCAGCAGGCCAGGAGTTGATCAGCAAAACGTTAATTAGCAGCTGGGCGGTAAAATAAACAACAATTCCCCGTGGCTTCATCGAATCTCCTGGAGGAGAGAAACAACCCAGAATTAGAGACTACCGAAGCTTGAATTGACTTCCTCAGCATATAGGAGATCTACCCGAAGCACAGTGGCTTAGCGAAAGAGTTTTAACAGCGCCGCGGAGACATATACCAATATAAAAATTTGTCTTGGGTTTCTCAGACGGAAGGACTCCTGCGGCCGCGCCACGGTCAGGCCCCGCCGCCAGGGTGCCAGGCGCTTCCAGCCTGGAGGATGGGTTGCAGCGAAGCTACGAGGCGCTGGATCGGGTGCTCGCCGGGCTCGCCGGACTGGGAGCCGCCGCCGCCGGGCGGCCCGCCGGTCAGAAGATCGGCTTCAGGACCATCCGGCCGTACGCGATGAACGCCATGAGGAGGCCCAGCACGCCGCTCAAGATCATGGGCGTGATCTCGCGGTACTTGGCGTGCACCCCGATGAACACGAGGCTCTCGATCGCCAGGACCGTGGCGGCCACCACCGTGAGCGCCGGCTGCCAGTGGAAGACGGCGGGGATGATCAGCCCGACGGTGCAGACGAGCTCGAGGATGCCGAGGGCCGTCCAGGCTTCCCGCGGCAACGCACCAAAGGACGGGACCCCCTCGCTTACCTTGTCGAACATGAAGACCTTCATGACGCCCGACGCTCCGTATAGGAGCGCGGCGAGAACCTGCAGGACCCACAACAGGATGTTCATCGCTTGCCTCCTCCCGACACTTCCAACAACTTCAACAACGATGGTGAACGGAAAGGTACGCCGCCGCGGTCGATCACGCTCAGCCCGCGTCGGAGCGCCGGTAGGTGTTGACCACGACTCCGGATCGCAGGGCGCGGGTCTCGACCAGGGTGAGTCTGGCGAGCGTGAACCCGTCGGAGAACAGCTTCTTGCCGGTGCCCAGCACGAGCGGGTAGACAGCGAGCCGGTACTCGTCGATCAGGTCGTGCTCGGCCAGCGTCCTGATCAGCACGGTGCTGCCCCACACGCGGATCTCGCCGCCCGGTTGCGCACGCAGCTTCTGCACTGCAGCCGGCACGTCGGGGCCGAGAAGCTGCGAATTCTTCCAGCCGACCTCGGTCAGCGTGCGCGACGCAACGTACTTGGGGATGCGGTTGTACCTCCTGGTCAGCTCCCCCTGAAAGCCCTCGGCGTTCTCATCCCACACGCCCCAGGAGCCGGCGAAAATCTCATACGTCTTGCGGCCGAGCAGCAGCGCTTCGGTCCTGCTTTCCCACTCCTCGACGATCTTCCCGCCCTCATCGAGTTTGTCCATCTGCTCGTCATACTTCATCATCCAGCCGCCGTGCTCGAAGCCGCCTTCGCGGTCCTCGTCCGGGCCCCCGCCCGCCTGGACGACGCCGTCGAGGGTGATGAACGCCTGCACCACGATCGTGCTCATATTCGGTTCTCCCTGGTCGTTTGAGTCTTACCCCGGACGCCGCCTGGTGTAGAGCGCCTCGTGGGCGGCGCCTCCGGATTTGACCTGGTGGAGCTCGCCGGCGTCGCGCAGGCGGCGGAGGACGACCGAGACCTTGCGCGCGTCCACCGGCTTCTTCAGCTTGTCGTGGTAGCGGCGGTTGGTCTCCGCGGCCACCCGGTTGGCTCCGAAGGTCTCATCGTCGCCGAGGCGGGCGATCGCGCGCACGATCAGCTTGCTGACAAGGATCCGCTTGCCGACGAACTCGCGGAGGTCCTCCGGCGTCTCCTCCCCCGCCAGCGTGGGCCCCACCGGCACGCCGGCCAGGTCCGCCGCCGGCAGAGCCGTCGCCTTGAACGACTCGAAGTGCTGCCGCACCTTCTCCAACTCGGCGCCGTGCGCGGCGCTCTGCTCGCGATGATGGACCTCCTGCTGCTGATGGAGCGCCACCTGCTGCTCGTGATGCGCGATCCTCGCCTCCAGCTTGGCCAGGATCTCCGCCACGGAAAACGACGTGCTCATCCCTCGTCTCCTTGTTGCAGTACAGCGGTCGAGGCTCCCCCACCGCGCCCAATATGTCGCGACATGTCGCGCCAACACGGACCCACATTGCGCTATCCTGGAGCTACCGCGGAAGGGTACCATGAACGGAGGCGCAACAGCCCACTAAAAAGGTGCAATACGGGTCATTCTTGCGGCTACCATCTCGTGCCGCATCTTTCCGGAAGCCAGAAGTGATGCAATCCGCATCTCCAGAGCTCTTTCGTCCAGATCTCCAGCATCAAGATGGGCCTACAACGGCGCAACGGAAGGCCCCATTTGCGCGACACGGCGCAAGCTCAAACCGAGATTTCTAGAATTCGGCTCATTGTCGGAACATCTCGCATCTCATGCGGAATCAAATGCAGCAATGTCGCCCCGTCTTGCGCTGAGATGGCTTGACATCGGAACAAAATAGCGCTACATCACGGCGATGTTGCGGCTCGTTGAACCAAGATGTGGCGCAACTGCCGCATGGTTGCGCGATGTCGCGGTGATTGAGGCCGCGGACGGAACTTCGTGGCGGGAAGGCGGTGCGCCGTAAGGGTGCATCGCGTCACTGTACGCGTACGATGCGGCTCCAGACGCGTACGATGCGGCTATGTCCGGAGACATTGGCCGGCTGTGGACTTATGGCGCAACGCCTGGGCTGCGCTTGCGCCTCCTCGAGCCCGGATCGCGACGTTTCGGACCCGAGGGGTGCCAAGCGCTTCCATCCGGCCTTGCCAGACGGCCCGGCTCCCCCGCCGGGCCGTCTGCTTTCGCCGGAAAGATCGTCTACAGAGACGACAGAAACGTGATCAGATCCTGCTGCTGAGTGCTGGTCAGCCTGTTGAAGGCAGCGGTCACCCCGAGCGCCTGCCCGTCGTGGCGCTGGATGGCATCCTGCAGCGTCGTCGCCGAACCGTCGTGCAGGAACACCTGGTGCGTGCGCAGGCCCCACAGGGGAGCCGTGCGGATCTTGTTGCGGGTGTTCTGCGGGCTGCCGTCCTGCACGATGCCGTCGCCCGTGCCGATGTTGTGGAGCAGGAAATCGCTGTACGGGTGAATCCTCTTGTGCCCCAAGGCGGGGGGCACCGGATCCCCGCTGGCCATCGTCGCGCCGGCGTTGGCGGTGGTGAAATCCGGGTGGTGGCAGGTGGCGCAACCGAGGTTCTTGAACTGGGTCTCCCCCCGCTTCGCCGCGGCGGTGGCCGCCAAGGCCTCGTCGCGCGGCGGCGCCTTGGTCGCCCGGATGAAACGCGCGAAGGTATCGATATCGTTCGCGTCGTCCTCGGGATCGGCCGGGTCGGGATCGCACACATGGGTGAAGTCGTGCCGGTTCGGGTTCAGCCGGTTCGAGATCCCCATCTCGTTGAGGTAGGCGTCCGACGCGAACGAGAGGACGCTGACGTGCTGATCCTTCCAGCCGAACCGTCCGAATCCGGATCCCCCCTCCAGGGCCGGCACGACGATGCGCTCCCCCCGCAGGCTGTCCGGCTGATTCAGGCGGACGTTGTCGATCTTGTCGTCGCTGATGGCTTCGACGAAACCGTCGCCCAGCAGGTTGGTCGTGAGCCGCAGCGCCCGGATGTCGTCGATCGGGCGGAGCGTCTCCTGCGCGGCGGCGCAGACCGCCTTCAGATTGATCAGGGACCGGTTGGGGATCGGATCCGTGTTCTGGTTGACGTACGCGGTCGCGGAGACGAAGTTGCCGTTGGCGTCCAGGTGCCCGGCCCGCAGCTCGGTGGTCGTGCTGACCCCGCCCGTCACCGGAATCGAGTGGCAGCCGTCGCAGGAGTTCCCATTGAAAGTGGGCCCCAGCCCGGCGTCCGCCGTCTCGTTGGCCTTGAACGTCGTCCGATCGGCGTTGTGCGTCGTCTGGTCCACCAGTCCATTGGTCAGATTGTCGAAGCCGGTGGGCGCCTCCGGCGCGTCCAGCGCGCCGTCGTCCGGCAACGGTATGAAGTCCTGACCCTCGACGTTCCCCGGGGCGGCTAGCGGCAGGACCACCACCACCACCAGCGAGAGCAACAGCACCAGCACCTTGAGAGATCTCATGCACCTTCCTCCATGAAGTTGATCCTCCAGGAACAAGACGGCCTCCGCCCGATCGGGACGGACCGCCAGAAACGCCCGGTGCTTGTTTGATCGGGAGCTCTACCGCTGGCCCGCGCTCCCGCGCGGACACGATCCAAGCCGACAGACAGCTCTAAAATTTATGGTGTATTCAACCCACGAAGCGGGACAGCATGCATAGATCGCAAATTGGCGATCTAATGCACCTGCTTTTTCTGCCCTGCTCAATCCTGGAGCGCCGAGACGGCAACACTTGGATGGATTGCTCCAACTCGTGCTTTACCACCACCTGCGGGACCCTGTACTGCTGAGAGCTTCGCCCTTGATCTGTTTGCCAAAAACCGAAACTGTCTAGGCCGAGAAAAGGAGCGCTCGTGAAGAAGGAACTGAAGCCGAAAAACGCACAGAAACTGACACTCAGCCGCGAAACGCTGCACAGTCTGGAACAACTGGATCTTCAAGTTGTTGTTGGGGGCGCGACCGCCTCCGCCTGCTCATTTTGCGAGAGTAGGGTTTCTTGCACGTGCCAAGCGGCCGCTAAGGCTTGTACACACCCAGGGATGTAGTAGTCCCCGTACCTACTCGGTGCTACTCTCGATTCCGGTGATTTCATCGGGGTTGAGAGTACCGAGTGGTGGGATCTCGTCGAGGTGGCGAAAGCGGGCCTGCTGCTACGCCCGCCGGCACGACCCCCCTGGGCCTCGTCGACCGTCACCACCTGGCGGCAGGACGCTCGGAAAACCCGTCTTCCAGCACCTTCTTGATTAGAACCGGTGCATCGGCACCTTTCAAGGAGGTTTTATGAACAAAGGCTTTGTGCTCGCCCTCTGTACCGTGGCCCTGTTTCTGGGGCTGTCATCCACCGCCGCTCACGCCCAGCAATGTACGGCGTCAGTGAACTGCCACAACTCCTGTTTCCTCAACTACGAATGCCCGCGCCCCTATCCCCCCTGCACGCTCGTCTGCTCCGCCTCCTCGCAGGTCGTCTCCTGCACGGGCGTCAGCTCCTGCACCACGACTACGACGTCCGTGACCTGTGACGGGGTCACCAAGAGCTGCCCCACGACGAGCCAGTGCCATCAGAGCCTGTACTCCATCTCGTGCGGCTCGACGACGCGGCAGTGCACCTACAACTGCCCGGTCTGAGCTCTCGCGGGCTCCCCCACCGGCCCCTCGCGCACCTTGAGCTTCGAAGAGGGCACCATTTCAGGTGCCCTCCTGCAAGTGAGGTGAATGAGATGAAGAGACTCGGAGCTCTCGCCCTCGATCAACGCCGATCGATTTTTGAAAGTGCGCGGGGCCTCCGTGCTGGAAGCCCCTGAGAAATCCGCACTGTCACTAGCAGCGACACAAGCCCGAGCAGGAATTGCAGGGCGCACTGTAACCGCAAGTATCAATGCAGTCATCGTTGGTATAACACTGCGGATTTATGGTGCAGGCGAAGGCCGGCCGGGTGGCGAGGGCGCCCGAGGTGAGCAGGACGGCTACGGCGCAAAGAATGAGTCGCTTCATGGATCTCTCCTTTTGTGGGTGGTCCACCTTGCGGGTGGCCACAGGTTGGAGATCCTTTCTGCAACTTCTGTGCTAGCGAGAGTCCTATGCACGCCGGGGGCACCGCCGCCCTACTGCGCCGGCTTCGCCGCCGGCGCGCCCGCCGGCACGATCCCCCGGGCCTCGTCGATCGTCACCGCCTGGTTGGTGGGGACGTTGGTGAACTTCTGCTTCGTGCCGCTCGGCCACTCGACCTCCAGCGCCTGCACCACCTTGTCAGCTCCGAGGCCGAAGGTGGGAGCGGTCTGGCTCTGCGAGCAGTAGGAGGAGCCGCTGCGCACCATCGCCCACTGTTTGCCCGCGGGGCTGGTCACCCGCACGATCGCGCCGAGGCCGTCGCGGTTCGACTTCGCGCCCACGGTGCGCACCCGCAGCCAGCGGTTGCGGTTGCCGCCGTCGTTGCGGAAGACGTAGGCGGGGCCGTTGTTGGTGGTGACCACGACGTCGAGGTCGCCGTCGTTGTCGAGGTCGCCGTAGGCCGCGCCGCGCCCGACAATCGGACGGGCGATGTCCGGCCCCAGGGCGGCGGTCACCGCCTGGAACTTCCCCTTCCCCTGGTTGCGGAAGACGAGCGGCGCCTGCTTGTAGGTCACCCGCGGCTGCACGCGGTTGATCTCCTCTTCCAGATGACCGTTGGCGGCGAAGATGTCGGGCAGGCCGTCGAGGTCGTAATCGAAGAAGAAGACGCCGAAGGTGAGGGTCAGCAGGCTCGCCTGCCCCACCGACGAGGAGGGCGCCTCGTCCACGAACACGCCGTTCCCCTCGTTGTGGTAGAGGGCGAGCATCTCGTTGCTGAAGTTGCCCACCAGCAGGTGCGGGCGCCCGGAGCGGTCGTAGTCGGCGGCGTCGACGCCCATGGCGCCGCGGGCGATGCCCTCCTCGGAGAAGGCGACGCCTGCCTCCACCGCCTCGTCCTTGAAGGTGCCGTTCTTCTGGTTGCGGTAGAGCTTGTTGGGCTGGGTGTCGTTGGCCACGAAGAGGTCGGGCCAGCCGTCGACGTTGTAGTCGAGCACGGTGACGCCGAGCGACTTGGCGGAGGCCTCGGCGACGCCGGCCTGCTGGCTGACGTCCGCGAATTTGCCGCCGCCGAGGTTGTGGTAGAGCTTCGGGGGCACCCCCTTGTAGGACTCGGGGGTGCAGTAGGACTTGTGGGCGCCGTCGAGCGAGCACCAGAGGTCTTTGTCGCGGCTCCACTGGACGTAGTTGGCCACGAACAGGTCGGCCTTGCCGTCGCGGTCGTAGTCGAGCCAGGCGGCGCTGGTGCCGAAGTTGGCGTTTTTGATCCCCGCCGCGGCCGTCACGTCCCGGAACCGGCCGCCCCCCTCGTTGTGGAACAGCCGGTCGCCGTCGAGCGAGGTGAGATAGACGTCCTGGCGGCCGTCGTTGTCGTAGTCCCCCGCCGCGACGCCCATGCCATAGGTCTCGACGTCGAGGCCGCTCCCCCGGGTAGCGTCGGCGAAGGTGCCGTTGCGGTTGTTGCGGTAGAGGGCCGGCAGCGACTTGCGCTTGCCCGGCTGCCAGTCGCGGCCGTTGACCAGCAGGATGTCGAGCCAGCCGTCGCCGTCGGCGTCGAACACCGCGACCCCGGCGCCCATGGTCTCGGGCAGGTACTTCTTCCCCGAGCGGCCGCTGTTGTGGGTGAACTTCACCCCCGAGGCGGCGGTGATATCGATGAACCTCACACCCGCATGCGGGGCGGGGGCCGGCGCTTTGGCGGGGGGAGCCGGCGCCGCGGCGATCAGGGCCAGGGCGGCGAGGGGGATGGCGGACAGGGTGAACAGGTGCCTCAAAATTTAAGCCTCCTGGCAATCTCGTTCAGGGCGTTCAGCGACGTCCGCCGCCCGGGATTGAAACGGCGGATACCAACCGAAGCGCCCCTCACCCCCCCGCGATCGCCGCCCCCTCCGCCGTCCGCGGCAGGCTCGGCAGCGGCACGCTCTCGTGCTCATGGATGGGCTGGCGCTCGTTGTTGTCCTCGGGGCTCAGCAGGCGGCGCCGGGCGGTGATCGACTGCGATGATTCGTCGGCCTTGAAGCGCCGGAAGAGCGCCGCCTCCCGCGCCGACTTCTCGGCGTTGCCCAGGGCGCGCCAGCAGACCATGGCCGTGTAGTGCATCTGCACGTCCTCGGGATCGACCAAGCCGACGCGCTCCAGCACGGCGAGCGCCTCCTTGTACTGGCGCTTGAGGAACAGGAGGCGCGCCATCTGGTTGAGCACCACGCGGTCGCGCGGGTACTTGGCCTCGACGGTGCGCAGCGAGGCGAGCGCGCCGTCGTAGTCCCCCTCGGCCTTCTGGATCATCGCCTTGAAGAAGTAGCCGCGCGGCAAACCCGGGGTGATCGCGATCGCCTTCTCGACGTACGGCCGGGCGGCCGCGACCTCCCCCTCACGGATCAGCGCCCGGGCCACGTTCAGCCAGCCGTCCGCGTAGCCCGGCTCGGCCTCGGTGGCCTTCTTGAAGGCGAACTCCGCCCCCTTGAGGTCACCCTGGAGCAGGAGGCCGATCCCGTAGTCGTTCCAGCGCTCGCGGTCCTTCTTGTCCGTCACCTGCCGCCACTGCGGCTGGCCAGTATCTTTCCCAATAACTCCCAGGGGGAGCTTCGCCTCAGCGGTGGCGACGGTGACGATCGGCAGGTTGGGGATCTCCCCCTTGATCTTGCCCGAGACGTTGGCCGGGATGTTGGCCGGATCGAACGACCACTCGGCGCTGTTGGCGTGGGCGTCGATCAGGTGCGCCTGCCCCGGCTTCGGCTGACCGGCGTAGGCGAACTGGGTGTAGGAGTGGGCGAACTTCCGGTAGTTGAGCTTTGCCGTCAGCGTGATCGGCCCCACGGCGTCGGCCGGGATGCGCACGCGGTAGTGGGCGACGTCGGCCGCCCCGGGCGGGATCAGGCGGACGTAGAGCACGCTGCGCGCCTGCCAGGCGTTGCGCTTGTCGATCGGGTTCCCCTCGCCGTCGAGGGCGTAGGAACGGTAGAAGTGCGCCCCCTGCTCGACCGGCCCCTTGCCGTCGTCGTCCACGCGGCCGCTCCAGTAGATCAGCTTGCCGGTGGCGTCGCGCCCCTGGAGCTCCAGCCAGACGTCGAAGGCGTCCACCGTGCCACCCGGGAAGAAGTGGCCGATGGCGCGGGTGCGCACCACCACGTCCACCCGCACCGTCGAGCCGGCCTTGAGCGGCGGAGCCGCCTTGTCGATCGGCGCCGCCACCTGGCCGACGTCGCGGATCACCACCGCGCCCCCCTGCTCGGCCTCCTCGCCCACCGCGAAGGTGGTGTTGATCTGCGGCCCGGCGTCCTTGGCAGCGCTCCGTCGCACCATCGCCGTCTCCCCCTTCCCCTCGTCCACCGGCGAGACCGCGAAGATGTCCGCCGTGACGAAGCCCGACTTCAGGAACTTCTCGACGGTATCCATCTGGGTCTTGTCCTGGTTGACGAAGGCGAGGGCCGTGTTGGCCGCCGGGAAGCGGTGGGAGTGAACCTTGCCGCCGCGGTTGCCGGGATCCCGCGAATCGACCAGCGGCATGTGGCAGCCGGAACAGGTCTTCGACTCGGCCGGGTAGTAGAACGAGCGCGCCCCCTGGCCCGAGACGCCGCTCGCCTGCCAGTTGTCGTAGTCGTTGAAGCCGCGGGCCCAGCGGTAGGAGTTCACCGGCACGTCGAGGTGCACCTTGTGGCAGGACGAGCAGAACTCCGCCGAGTCGCGCATGAACGGCTTCATGAACGTCTTCCGGTGCGGCTCGGGCTGGAGATAGGTCAGGAAGCTGTCCATCTTGTGGATCACCGGGTTCTTGCTGCTCGCCAGCTCGTGGAGCGGCGGATACTCGATGGTGAAGTCGCCGTTGCCCATCGAGCTCCCGACGTGCGTGATGGCGTGGCAGGAAGTGCAGGCGAGCCCGGCCTGCGCCTCGGCGGTGTCGATCTGCCCCTTGATCGGCTTCTCGAAGCGGCCGTTGAAGAACACCGCGTGGTCATGGCAGCCGGCGCACCACTTGCTCGGCTGAGTGCCGACGGTGTCCTGCATGTACTCGATCGACTTGCGGTAGAACTGGTTGTTGAACGAGCCGAAGTGGTGGGCCGAGCTGTTCCACTGCTGGTAGATGTCCTTGTGGCACTCGCCGCAACGGGCCGAATCCATGAAGAAGTTGGACGGGATGATGCCGCCGACGTTGGTCTTCGCCGACGAGGGGAAGAACGGCGACTTCGGCCCGCCCCCCTCCTCTTGCATCGAGGCGGGAACGACCAGCGGGTTGACGATGCGGTCGTTGGGGTTGGGATTCGCCTTGCGCCAGAGCATCGCCGCGGCCGGCAGGGCCACCAGCAGCACGGCCGCGACCGCGAAAGCCTGCCAGAGCCGCGCCCAGCCGGTCCCCGCGCCGTCCGCGGCGGTCCGCCGCCGCCAGAGCCAGACCCCGAGGGCGATCACCCCCAGGCCGGCCGCAGCGACGTGGGCCCAGAGGACCGGCCGGTGGGCCCGCACGTTGCCCGCGACGCTCAGCCAGATCCCGGCGCCCAGCGCGATCAGGAAGAGGATGCCCGCCGGCACCACCCCCGGCCGCAGGTCCGGCCGCTTCGCGAGCAGCACGGCGAAGGCCACCGCCAGGACCACCCCCAGCACCAAGTGGGCCAGCACGTTGCTCATGTAGAAGATCGTCGGCGAGGCGAACGCCGCGATATAGGCGGAGTTGACCAGCAGCACCACGAAGGCGACCGCCGTCCACTTCGCGAGACCGTTCCCGTTCATCCGCATTCCTCTGGCTCCTTGCCCCGCTCCTTGCCTGCAATCAAAATCATCGAATCCCGGGATGATAACCCGTCAGGCCGTCAACGGACCTTCCATAGCTTGTGCTGCTGGACGGAGAGCCGCCAGGGGGGGTTGTCCCGGCAGAGGCGGATGCACCAGTCGAGGGTGCGGGGATCGACCTCGGCGCCCTCGAAAGCCGGGGAGATGAGGTAGTGCTCGGCCTCGACCACCGTCTTCGGGATCGCCTGGCCGTGGCCGCGCACGTACTTGACCTCGCTGGCCTTGCGCTGGCGGATGGCGTGCTCGGCCACCTTGGGGCTGACGGTGATCCAGTCGATCCCCGCCGGCAGTGGAAAGCTGCCGTTGGTCTCGATCGCCAGCTTGTAGCCGGCGTCATGGAGGGTGTCGATCAGCTCGCGGTCGGTCTGGAGGGCTGGCTCGCCGCCGGTGAGGATCACCCAGTCGCAACGTTCCGAGAGCTGGCGGAGCTCGGCCAGGATCTCCGGCGGGATCATCCAGCGGCCGGACTCGAACTCGGTGTCGCAGTCGAAGCCGTGCGTCTCCACCTTGCAGGCCAGGTTGCAGCGGGAGAGCCGCAGGAAGAGGCTGGGCGTCCCGGCGCGGACGCCCTCCCCCTGCAAGCTATAGAAAATCTCGTTGACGAGATAGCGCTCCATGCAGCGGTACTGTACCCGATCCCCGTGTCCGGTCCGCGGGGCCGATTACTTCGCGCCTTCCTGCGGGCCCTTGGCCTGCTCCTTCTCCACTTGTGCGGAGTTGTCGGCGGGCGCTCCCTCCTGCGGACCTTGCGCCTGCTCCCTCTCCGCGGCGGATGAAACCGTGGGCGCGGCGCCCTCCTGCGGGCCTTCCGCCTGCTCGCGGACCGCCTGAGACGAAACCGCTCCGCCACCTTCCCGCTCCTCAGGCTCGCGATCCTCCTCCTCGGCGGAGATCCCGGCGACGTGCTCTCCTGCCTCGTGCTTGCGGCGGCAACACCTGCGGAATTGGCGCTCGCAACGCTCCAGATCCTCGTGGCTCGGCGGCGGAGCGCAGAGAACCGGCGGGCTGCAGACGTCCGGCGGACAGATGCAGCCGCGCTGGAGCTGCCGGATGATCTGGCGCGCCACGCAGCGGCCGAGCCGCATGCCCTGCTCGTGATCGGAGCGCCAGTGAATGCCGGCCCACAGCCGCGCCATGCCCGCGTTGTCGGCCAGTTGATTGAACTCGGCCGTATAGTCGGGGAAGAAGAACGACAGGATCTCGCTGGCGGCCCCAGTATACGTACTGTGCCCCGACGGGTAGGAAGGATGCCGCGGAGTGCCCGGCGAGGGATTCGGCCGGGCGCGAGGCGCTCCATCGCCGGACTGGGTGGCGTTGACCTCCCGGTTGAAAAGGACGCTGACCCGGTAATCGTACTCGACGGGACGGGGCCGGTACCGCACATCCGCGCGGTTGGTGTACCACTTGTAGTACCAGGCCGCGAGCAGAGCGCTGTAGATCGCGACGTCGAGCGCCATCCAGACCATGGCCTGACGGGGCGGCGACCAGTTGGTCGCCGGCAGGAGGAAGTTGAGCGCGTGCCGGTGCGCCAGCCCGGGCGTCTCGCTCTCGAACCAGCGCGCGAGCTCGCGTCCGGTGAGGATCACGGGCTGGTCCTCGCTCCTCTCCCGGTTGTAGACCGCGCCCAGGGGTTGCGGGCGCATCTGCAGGAAGGGGCTGATAGCGAGCCGCCGGCGGTTTCCCACGATCGGGAAGACATTCTGAACACTCGAGGACGGCTGGGGATTGCCGGGTACCGGGTTGGCCAGGGCCTCCAGATCGTCGCGCAGCGAGTCCAGCTCGAGGAGCTCGGCGATCTCGTCGTCGAGAACCGCCGGGGCGACGGGATAGGGCGGGAAATAGCAATCGCTCGTCGGATCATCGGTGATCTTGACCAGGTCCTCCACGCGCACGACGCACGGCAGGGGGCAGGGATAAATCGTCCAGAAACCCGCTTCCGGCTCGACCTGCGGTCCCCGGAGGTTGTACATCTGCGTTCCCGGCGGAGCCGGTGGAACGGGGATCGGCCACTTTCTCTCTGAAGGACCGGTCGGGCTGCCACAGCACAATTTCGCTTTGTCGTCACTCATCCCGGACTCCTTTCCTGCTTTTATAAGACGGACTCATTCCTGCCGGTTCTCGAGGATCTGCTCACGCAGGCATCACGAAGTCTCGAGATCCGGTTTTTCTGGAACGCCGCATATAAAGCTCAGGCGCAGCGCGGGCGCGGTCGTTACATCGATGATCTAAAGTGGGGAAAAATGGGGGATTTGAAACATTTATCCTTGCAAAAGCAACGCTGCTCAGCGGGGCACCGGAGCCGGTCGGGCTCCGGTGCCCTCACCGTTGGTTCTCAAAAGTGGACTGAAGCGGCCGGTCAGGGTTTGAAGATGCCGGGGTGACAGCCGCAGACCGTCTGGCCCGAGGAGTTGATGTAGGGGCCGCAGGTATAGCCTTCGATGCAGCGCGTGATTCCGCAGTATGAAACGCAATTGATCTTCTCGCTGGAGGCGGGGGCGGGGGTCAGGGCCACGCTGAAGGCGAGGACCGCGAACGCGAAGGATAGTCTGGCTTTCATGGGAGTCTCCCTGTTCTCGGCGAGAGGGAAAGTCCTCTCATCTTCCCAGGTGCGCCAGCCCCTGTCCTCCGCGCCCGCTCCGGTTCCTACTTCACGACCTCCAGCGTGCCGGACACGGGGTGCCACTCCTTGTCGTTGGAGGCGAAGCCGTACAGCCGGCCGGTATCGAAATTCATCGCGATGGTCAGGGTGTATCCGGACTCCTCCGCCAGATAGGACACCAGGTGGACCGCCGGCGCGACCTCGAACGAGCCATATTTTTTCACCCGCGTCGGCTTGCCTTCCGCGGCGCCGTCCAGCTTGCGGAACGAGACGCTGCCGTCAGCGTTGAAAGCATGCTCGTAGGTGCCGCCGGCCGTGGGCCCCTCCTCGAACTTCCACCGGATGGTTTGACCGCTCAGTGAAGTGGCTGTTTCAGTCATGGGCTCTCCTTTGTCACGCAGATTTCCCTGTGCATCGAGAGCCTATGCACCCTTTGTGCCTTCAGCACGCGAGATCGCGGATCTCGGCGTTCTCGATGATCCGCCCCCGGATCCCCTCGGCCGTCGCCCGGAGCATCGCGCGCCCGATGTCCTCCCCCGCCACGTAGAAGCCGCGGAACCCCTTGAACAGGCGGAACAGCGGGCGGATCGCCTGGTAGATCCGCGGCCCGCTCTGCGAGGTCTCGCCGTCGATGAAGGCCGGGCGCCAGCAGACCGCGTTCACCGAAGCGATCAGATCGCGCTCCGTCTCGGCCTTCACGCGCGCCCACATCATGCGGCTGTCCAGGCGCGCGCCCTGCCCGCTGACGAAGTGAAACACCGCGTCGGGGCTCTGGCGCGCGAGCGCGCCGGCGGCGGCCAGGGCGAAATCATGAGTGATCTTGCGATACTCCGCCTCGCCCGACACCTGCGTGGCGGAGATCCCCAGACAGAAGAGGCAGGCGTCGACGCCGGTGAAGGCCTCCGCCACCGCGCCATACTCGAGGAAGTCCCGATGGACGAACCCGCGCAGCTTGCCCTCCGCGACCTTCAGCGGCCGGCGCGTGATCGCGCGCACCTCCTCCACCGCCGGTGCCGAGAGACAGACGCGGAGGACGCTCCCTCCCGCCGAGCCGGTCGCGCCGAAAACGAGAACTTTCATGGCGGAGTCACCTTTATTTTACGAGCTACAATGAGGCCCTGGATGAACGCCAATCTCCCCGACGATCACAGCTCAGTCTACTACTACGACGGCGACTATCCCGGCCAGGCGATCTCCCCCTTCCCGGAGAATTTCGATCCCGTGACCATCGACCAGGGGATTGCGTACGACATCGACCGCTATCAGGAGCTCGCGGACGAGTCTCAGGGGGGATCGGTGCTCGAGCTCTGCTGCGGAACCGGCCGGGTGGCGATCCCGCTGGCTCGCCGTGGATTCAGCGTGACGGGAATCGACATCTCCGAGCCGATGCTGAGCCGCTTTCGCGAGAACCTCGGACGGGAAGAGCCGGCGGTCGCGGAGAGGATCTCGCTGGCGCGGGGGGACATCGCGAATTTCGACCTCGGCAAACGGTTCGCGCTGGTCATCGTCGCCTTCAACAGCTTTCTCTGCGTGACGCGATTCGAGGACCAGTGCGCGGCGCTCGTCGCGGCGGCACGGCACCTCGGCGAGAACAGCCGCCTCGCGATCGACGTGATGAATCCGCTGGTTCTCTCATTCCGCGGGGAGCCGGCCCCCAGACCGTTCGTCACCCGGCGCAACCCGCATACCGGCAACCTCTACACGCGGTTCGCCGCGATCGGACCGATGGGGGCCGACCAGGTGCAGGAGCTCTTCGGATGGTATGACGAGGTCGCGCCGGACGGGCTCGTCCGGCGAGCCGCCTACTCGCTGCACTGGCGCCCGATCTTCCGCTACGAGCTGGAGCTCATGCTCGAGCGCGCGGGCCTCGAGGTGGAATCGATCGAAGGCGGCCATCATCGAGAGCCGTTCACCGCCCAGAGCCAGAAGATGTTCGTCGTCGCCCGCAAGCGCGGGTAGGCCGCTCAGGATTTCCGGCGGACGAGACGCCAGGCGCCGAGGGTGGCGAGAGCCAGGGCCAGCACGAGGAGGCTCGCGGGCGACGCCGCGGGGATATCGGTCGCGGCGGTGCCGCCGGCGAGGGTCAGGTCAGCCGCCTGGCTGGCGACCTCGATCTCGATCGGCGTGCTGTGGGCGCTCTGCGTCCACCCCTTCTCCACCTGGAGGGCGCGGAAGGTCCGGCGGTAGAGGAGCCGTGCCTGGATCGCCACCTTCGCGCCTGGCGGGACGCCGGGAGGCAGTTGGAACTCGATCGTGGTCGTGTCGGTGGCGCCCGAGGGGATCAGGGTGTTCGAGAAGACCCCCTCGGCGTCGATGAACAGCACCGGCCGCACCGTCGGTCCCTGCCCGTTGATCCGCCCCTCGAGGATCTTCGCGAACCCCTTGCCCGGGAGACCGGCGAGATCGCCCGGCTGCTCGCCCGGCACGTCATCGCTGCCCCAGAACGGCACCGTCGGGCCGGCGGCCTGTGGCAGCGGCTGGCCGTTCAGGGTCGCGGTCACCAGCAGGACCGCGTTGCGGATCGAGACCCCGGTCGGAAACGAGTGCCCGGCCCCGAAGTTGGCGACCTGGGCGACCACGCGGACGCGGCCCGGGATCTCCTCGCCCGCGACCGTCAGCGAGAGGTTGTTCTGCAGCATGTCGGGCGTCGAGCCGACGAAGACGTGCCGGCGGCGGTCCGCGGCCGGGCGGTCAGCGGGGGTGGGAGCGAAGACGCAGAGGGGATCGTCATCGGTCGCGTCCGGCATGTGGCAGCTCTGGCAGTTGCGCTGGCCGGGGCCGGGCGTCGCGAACGACGAAGCCGCCCATTCCCGGTAGGTGTTCTGGCCCGGCGCCCCGGTTTCCGGGTTGACGTACTGATGGCAGGCCGCGCAGAGCAGCGAGGTGCGGTGGAGCGTCGAATGCGACACCTTCATGCCTTTGAAGGTGACGTCGTCGAGGGGACCCCAGACATACCTCCACGTCGGGCCCGACGAGTCGTCGGGGAAGCGGTAGGTGGACTTGCCGAGAAAGTGCAGGGCGTCGAGATTCCCTTCGTTGACCGAGTCCATCTGGTGGCAGGCCACGCAACTGACGCCCTCACTCCCCGCGCCGTCGCTCACCTCGTCGAGCATCGTCCGGCCGGGATTGAAGACGTCCGCCATCGGCGCGTGGCAGGTGGCGCAGAAGCCCGTCTCGCCGGCGTCGTGAGTGTCGCGGAAGACGTAGCCCGCGCCGCCGCCAGGCGTTCCGGTGCCGGAGAACAGGTCGAGGACCCACTCGTTGCGCGCGGCGCCCGAGTGGTTCGAGCCGGACCACAACGGATAGACCGAGAGGTGGCAGCTGCCGCAGATGTCCGCCGTGGGCGGCTTGTAGCTCGGATTGCTCGCGGGCAGGACGGCGAGCCGGATGTCGACGCCGCTGTCGCCGTTGTTCGCCGGCGCGCCGCCGATCAGGTAGTTGGTGGCCGCGGCCCGGCTGTAGGGGATCGAGGCCGCGAGCTCGACGAGGCCGGCGGGATTCGCGGCCAGGGTGAAGCCGCCGTCGGCGCCGGTGACCGCCACCACCGAGGAGTCGGCGCGGATGTGGACCCGGGCCCCTGGGACCGGCGTTCCGGGCGTACCGCTGCCGGCGACCCGGACGAAGCCCGAGATGTCCCCCCGCGCGGCCGTGGCGCCGAGGACGAGAGCCAGGATGGTTGCCGCGAGCCGCGGGCCGCTCGTCATGAACAGACTCCGTCCGTTTCCTCCACGCTCCACGTCTTCGCCCTCCACGTCGTTGCCGCACCCCAGGATAGGTCCGGGATAAGTATCACCCGCGCCCCGGGAGAGCAACCCCGTCCGCCGGGGCCGGGCTCCCTTTTTCCACATCCCGCTTTATTTCCCGGTCGCTCTTGGCTACTATGTACTCGTAGTTTTCCAGAACGCCTTCCTCATCGTCTTGCCGGGGGGGACTCGCACCCGCAGTGACTACCAGAAATATTCGAACCGCGTCAGCTCGTCCAGCAACGTAAAACATAAGAAGTTGCCTCGCATCAATCAGGAGGGTTAAGAATGGCAGACTACGCTTCCCCACCCCGGCGATTTGCAGGACTACGACACCCCCGGCAGGCCTGTGCGGTGATCATGGCGGTCACCCTGCTCTGCGGCGCGAGCCTCGCTTCGGCCGCGTTCGACAAGAACGCGATGCACCAGGAGATGCTCAGTCTGGCGCAGCAGATGGGGAGCCTGGGGTCGCAGGTGCGCACCAACCCCCAGGCCGCGGCGGCCTACAGGGCTGCCGAGGACCGCTATCGGCAGATTTCGGCCTCGCTGGGCGGCGACGATCCGGGGCACGTCTTGTCTGGCGGCGTGAACGCGAAAGCGCGCCGTTCCCCTCTGAAGGTCAGAAAGATCGGAAAGGTCGCACCGGCTGCGCCGGCCGCCTGCGGCGCGACGACGACCAACTTCACCAACTCCACGCCGACCGCGATTTCAGCCACCGGCACCCCCGTCGTGACCTCGACGATCGTCGTCTCCGGCGTCGGCCCTTTCCTCTACGACCTCGACGTGACGACCTTCCTCCAGCACACCTTCTCGGCGGACCTCGACGTCACGATTACGTCGCCCGCCGGGACGGTCGTCACTCTGACCACGGACAACGGCTCGACCTTCGACGACGTCTTCAATGGCACCGTCTGGGACGACAACACAGACCCGGACACCCAGGTGCCGTACACCGCCAACAACAACCTCGTGGTCGAGCATACTTATGCGAACCTCACCCTGGCCTCGCCGCTCGTTCCCGAAGAGCCGCTGGGAGCGTTCATCGGCGAGGACCCGAACGGCACCTGGACGATCACCATCTCCGACGATTCGAACTTGGACGCCGGCAGCCTCAATAGCTGGTCGCTCGCCGTCACCACACTGGCTAGCGTGCCGACCATCACCACCCTGCCGACCATGACGCAGTCCACCCCGGTCGCGATCCCGACCGCCGGCACCCCCGTCGTGACTTCGACGATCGTCGTCGCCGGAGCCGGCAGGGTCCTCGACGTCAACGCCACGACCTTCCTCCAGCACACTTTCTCGGCGGACCTCGACGTCACGATTACGTCGCCCGCCGGGACGGTCGTCACCCTGACCACCGACAACGGCTCGACCTTCGACGACGTCTTCAACGGCACCGTCTGGGATGACGACGCGGACCCGGACACCCAGGTGCCGTACACCGCCAACAACAACCTCGTGATCGAGCATACTTATTCGAACCTCACTCTGGCCTCGCCACTCGTCCCCGAAGAGCCGCTGGCGGCGTTCACCGGCGAGGACCCGAATGGCACTTGGACGCTCACCGTCTCCGACG
The DNA here is from genome assembly GCA_035490435.1 of Thermoanaerobaculia bacterium. GTDB lineage: Bacteria > Acidobacteriota > Thermoanaerobaculia > Multivoradales > UBA5704 > DATARR01. Next base: position 6,288 of record DATHEF010000022.1, on the reverse strand, counting down.
ATTCGAACTTGGACGGCGGCAGCATCAATAGCTGGTCGCTCGACATCCAGACCTTCACCTGCGCCGTCGCCGCCTCGGCCGATCTGTCGCTCACCAAGACCGACGGCGTCGCCGCCGTCGCCCCGGGCGGCTCGACGATCTACACGATCACGGCGTCGAACGCCGGCCCCGACGAGGCGAATCCGGCGACCGTGACCGACGCCTTCCCGGCGGCCTGCACCAGCGTCTCCTACACCAGCACCGTGACTGGAGGCGCCACCGGCAACACCGCGGCCGGCACCGGCAACATCAACGACGCGGCCCTCAACCTTCCGGCCGGCAGCTCGGTGACCTACACCGCGACCTGCACGATCGATCCCGCCGCGGCCGGCACCCTCGTCAATACCGCGACGGTGTCGAGCGCCACGGCCGATCCCGACCCGGCCAACAACAGCGCCACCGACACCGACACCTTCTCCGCCGCCTCGGCCGATCTGTCGCTGACCAAGACCCTGACGACGGCCGGCACCATCCAGGTCGGCGACAACGTGGTCTACGCCCTGACGGTGACCAACAATGGGCCGGCGAACGCCACCGGCGTGACGGTGACCGACACCCTGCCGGCGGGCCTCGCCTACGTCTCCAACGACTGCGGGGCCACCTTCGCCAATCCGACCCTCACCTGGAACGTCGGCGCCCTGGCGGTCAGCGCCTCGGCGACCTGCCACCTGACGGCCACGGTCACCCAGACGGGCACGATCGTCAACAGCGCCAGCGCCACAGGCAATGAGAGCGACCCGACACCGGGCAACAACGCCGGTCAGGTGACGATCTCCGGCCAACCCGCCGCGATCATCCCCACCCTGGACAGTGTCGGCCTCGCGGCCCTCGCCATCCTGCTGGCGGTGAGCGCGGCTTTCGCCCTGCGCCGCAAGCGCCAGGTCTAGGCACCACCGCAAACGGCAGTATGAAAACGGCCGGCAGGGGCAATCCTGCCGGCCGTTTTCTTTTTCGGCCGGCTTACTGCGCTTCCGACACCCCATCTCCTCGCGGGCTCGCTCCTTCGGAAGGCGCCGTTTCCACGCAGATATCGAGCACCGTGCTCTGAGTGGGGAGGATCTCCCGCCACCGGTGGACGAGATCCTGGTAGACCTTGCCGACCGGCCGGAGGTTGCGATCGAGGTCGGCGAGGCCTAGAGGGTTGACCCTGCCGTTGGCTTCCCGCAGTCCGGTGTCCCAGTCGACCTGATCGGTCAGGCTGTACCAGGTGAAGCCGACGATCGGCACCCCGTCCTGGCGCAGGCGGTGGACGTTGGCCCACTCCTTCCGCAGCCACTGGGCCGCGTCCGGCTCAGCGATGTTGGTTTCCGTGTGCATGACCGGCAGGTGATAGCGGTCGAAATACTGGCGGGTGATCACGTAGTAGCCGAAGATCTCCCCCGAGAGCGACAGGCTGCCGTCCTGGTGCACCAGGTTTTCGTTGGTCACGTAGTAGTCGGTCCCCATCACGCAATGGGAGCGCAGGTGGTGGTGATTGAACCAGTGGTACTCCTCCCGGGTCATGCCGTTGTCGAGGAGGTACTCGTACATGGTGACGTTCAGGTGGACGCCGTAGGTCAGGTCGAGCGAGAGGAAACGCTTTTCATTGTTGATCCGCGCCATCTCCTCGCAGTCCGGGTTCTCCGGATGGAAGTACTGCGACGATTCGCTCTGGATGAAGATCGCGTCGGGCCTGACCTCCAGGATCGCCTGCATGGCGAGCAGGTTCGCCTGGCAGAGGTGCTTGAGCGCGTTGACGAAAGCCCGGTCGCCCGTCAGCCGCTCGTTCCACCAGCCGAAGCCCGCCGAGAAGGTGGCGGCGATGTAGATCTCGTTGACCGGGGTGTAGAAGCGCACCCAGGGGAAGCGCTGGGCGAAGGCGCGGGCATACTCGGCGAACAGCTTGGGCCAGTCCGGGTTCTGGAAGTTGCCGATCCAGTCGGGCACGCCGAAATGGCAGAGGTCCGCGATCGGCGTGATCTTCTGCCGGTGGAGCGCCGCGAACGTCTCGTCGGCGAACGACCAGTCGTATTTCCCCGCTCCGGCATGGGCCGAGAAGTAGGGCGGCCCGTAGCGCAGGTACTCGATGCCGAGCTCGCCGAGCAGCCGGAAATCGTCCTGCCAGCGCTTGTAATGATCACATTTTTCCATCTCGTCCTGGCGGACGGTCTTGCCTTGCCATTCGATCGTGGGATAACTGTTCTCGATCCCGGTGGCAAAGAGAAAGCGGGCCATCCTCCCTCCCTTCCCGGCTAGAGAATGTTCAGACGGCCGCCGTCGACCACCAGCAGGGTGCCGGTGATGAAGCGGGCCTCATCCGACGCCAGGAAGGCGACCGCCGCGGCGATGTCCTCGGGCTTGCCCACGGCGCCCTCGACCTTCTCCTTGCCGCTCTCGACGTTCGGGTTGTTCCACAGCATGGGCGTGTCGACGGCCCCGGGGGCGACGCAGTTGATCCGGTTCTTCTTCTTTTCCTGCTCGATGGCCACCGCCCGGGTGAAAGCCTCCATCGCCCCCTTGGAGGCGGCGTAGGGGGAGACGCCGGCCTCGGTCTGGTGCGCGTGGACCGAGCTGATGTTGACGACGGCGCCGCGCTCCATGTGCGGCAGCGCGTAGCGGCAGAAGAGGAAGACCGAGCGGAGATTGACCGCGATAACGTGATCCCACTCCTGAACCGAGAGGTCGACCACGTTCTTGAAGGTCATCATGGCGGCGTCGTTGACCACCACGTCGATCCGCCCCCACGTGTCGAGCGCCGCCCGCACCGCGGCCTCGACCTGCTTTTCGTTCTCGACGTCGGCCCGGGCGAAGATCGCGTGCCCATCGCTCCCCCACAGATCCGCGAGCGCCTTCACGGTGTCCTCGCCATGCTGCGGGTCGAGATCCACGACGACCACCCTCCCCCCCTCCCTGGCGAAGCGCTCACAGCACGCGCGCCCGATCCCCGAACCGCCGCCCGACACGATGCAGACCTTGCCCTCGAACCGCATGGTAAACTTCCCTTCCGTTCCGGCAGCCCTCGCCTCCCCCGCCCCTCCTCCGCCATAGCCTCCCCCTCCGGCAGTTGCAGGACTTGGGCCAGCCGCTTGCAGCAGGGACGGGGTCTCCGGTGATCGCCAGGCGAATGGGGGCGCCGGCAGCCAACGGGCCGATCAACCGCGGCCCGGGTGCTCTCAGTGCTGTATCGTCTTGAGCTCGCTGACTCTCTGCTCGTACATGCCTCTCAAACAGACAGTATCAACGCATGTCTCCCGGACCTTTCTCAACCAATGGTTCTGCACATTGCGAAGGATAGCCTTGCGCTCTTTCGTTCCTACGCGCACAGCCGCGTCGCGATATGCATTGGCCATTGCGAGGTCGAGCACAGCAAGCTCCGGTGACGAGCACACCAACTGTTCCGAACGATATATTGCCTTCGCGCAGTCGAAACTCGGCCCTAAGGATGGCATGAGTGGCTGAGGCTGCGGTTGGACTTCCCTTGAAGGCTCCGGAATCGGAGCCGCGTTGTTCTTCACTGCCAAAGCCGTACCCGAATTGGGCGCAGGCGCGCTAAAAAGGACAGCTGGCCGGGGAAAGAGCTTCTCCCAGTTCGCGATCACGGCTACGCTCAGGGTGCCGATCAAGCTGATGACGGCCAGCCAAATCTGTGCGTTTTTGTTGGATGACGATTCGCCTTGATCGGGCATAAGCAATATCTCCCTGAAGGGCGGACATCCTGACCGCTGCTTTGTCGACTTCCTGGCAGCCGTCCATCTTACCACAATACATGGATCAAGAACATCACTTGCTCGCATACTGAGAAAGCAACGAAATAGAGCGATAAGGCCATGGGCGGAGCGGCCTCGACCCACTGCGGCCTCCCCGGCTCTGCCAGTCCGCAGGATCCAAGGGAACTCTGGCCGCCGAAGAGGAGTCTATATAGAGGTGATGAAGACCAGATCTCGTCGGCCTCATAGAATGTCGGCAGGGCTACTCGTCCTGATGCTGCTTCTTCTTGGCTGCGGGGATCGTCTTCCACCACTCCAAATCGCCCCTCTTGCCGGGTCAAGCATGGATCTCGGCAAATTCGAGGGCCGGTGGCTTGACGGCGAGGGAAACTTGATCGTTGTTGTTGACGGCAGGAGAACACCTCAATTGGGTCTGCGGCTTCCCCAGTGGCTCAGCCTGGCAGGCACACGCCTGCAAGACGGCCAGATCCTGTTTCACGTCAAAAACGGTCCGCTGGGACGGCCCATCCCTGGGTCCTTAAACGTCCTGGGTGAGGACCGGATCGTGATGAGGCAAGTGTTTCCACCAGCGTTTAAACCGCCAGGGTTCCTGTGTGGCAATGCCCTGGTCATACCTGAAACCGTTCTGGTTCGCGACCCATCATCTATGTGGCTTGTAAAGCTGTCGGCGAGAAGGGCCACCCAATTTGCAACCGAGACGTACAAGAAAGTATATGAAGGGACCTTCGACCGGCTCTCCCGAATCTTGTAGGTGAGCCGAACAGGCACCGCCCCCTCGGGGTGGATATGGGAGATGGACTGCCCACGGCCATTTCCGATTTCGTAGGGCTTTGTGCTATTTCACCGGCGCTACGAGTGCCGCCTGCCCCCTTACATTTGCAGAGTTCATGTGCCAGTTCCAGAAGATTATCAACATTCCGGGCATGAGCAGCAAGCTCTCATCCAAACCCAGCATGTCTCTCTTTAGGTGAAAAATGATCCATAGTAGGGAGAAGAGTACTCCGAGGATGGTGACGAGATGCACTCGGGGGGCTGCTTCCCGCGGGCGGGAGCCAAGGTGAATCATGTGCTGGATCGAGTCCGCCAGGACCAGGCCAAGAACTACAAACCAACTGACAGCCTCAGCATCAGGATAAAGCAAGCGAACCAAGAAGGGAGCAATGAGGATTGCCAGAACGAACAGCGATCCACCAAGACCCGCCCTTTTACTGACAGGAAAATCTTCTCGGTTCGTTTGGTAGTACTTTTTGTTCAGAAAGACTCGGAGGCTTGTCCTTTCAAGAATCTCGCTTACCGGATGGGCCACTGCGAAGGCAAAGTAGATGAGCAAAACGAAGGTTGTCATCTCTGAACGTCTCCTTTCTACATTCGTGATGAGATTACTTCTACAGGCCTGGGCTAACGACTGCGCCATTGCAGTCTCCCCACCACGGAAGTAGACGGACCCGTCAGAATTCTTCGCTAGATCTTCGCGCCCAGCTCCCTCCACCGCCCGCTGGATCAGACCGAAGCCGGTCTTGTTCAGCTCGCGTCGGCTCGATTCGTTTCCGGCCAGGGAACTGAGCTCGGTGACCGCGAGCCCCAGGAGCACGTCGCGCTTCTCCGGCGCCAGGCGCTCGACGAGCAGCGGACCCCAAGGATCGATCGGGACCGGCCCGCGCCCGGGCCTGGTGACTACGCCCCCGCCGTGGCCGCGTGATGACTCCCGCGGGCCGGCCATCAATTCGAAATCCATACTCGGCACCGCCGTTGCGCTGCTTCGGCTCAGTGGAGAAAGAATCACTGTGGTTGAAGGACAGAAGGTCTACGTCACGCTCAACTTATTGCTTCACCTGCCGCACGGCCGCGAGGAGTGCCGGCCGCCCTCGAGTCACTTCGGATCTTCGTGATGCGCCAGCGGTGACATCGAAATCCTCGAATACGCCGAACGAGCGTACGAGGGCGCTCCCGCCGTGCATGAAGGGTTCAGGTCCCAGCAGAAGATCGAAGTCCCGGCGAGGAAATTCCACCACCATCTCAGCCTCGTCGGCGACAAATCTCAAACGGCTTATGTGCGGCTAGCGAGTATGGCATTGGGGGACGGGTGCCGGGGTTCAAGCCGAGGCAATCCACGCGAAGGCCCGAGGGGAGAGCCGGCGCCACCCAGTGCTCCGCCCGGAGTCCCGATCTCTCAGAAGAGCGCGCCCCCCCTGAGGGGGGCGCTTGAGCCGCCCGCTGAGAGCCAACCCGGAGAGCCAGCCAACCATTGGATTGTAAGTGCACTCCCCTCTAGAGCAAGGGGCCTGCCAGGCTATAGCCCATTGATTCTAAAGGGACTTTTAGCTGGATGCCCTTCGAAACTGACAGAATTTGGCAACACCAGATATCAAAAAAATGTCAGTCCCCAACAGAGGAAGCCCCTCGGCGAAGGCGGTAGAGACGTTCCTTGCGCCAGGCGAAGCCTGGGAAGGGAGGAGGGAAACTGCAATAGACAGAACCCGAAACCCTTCATAGTGGCCCAGTAGGTCCGAATCCTACCCGGCAAGGGCTAGCCACCCACCGG
>DATHEF010000021.1:0-70341 GCA_035490435.1 Thermoanaerobaculia bacterium | reverse complement strand
CGGCGGGAAGCTCCCGAGGGGAAAGCGCGGGTCGGGGTCTCCCTTCTGGAGCTTCTCGGCCGCCGTGCGGTAGGCGGCCACGAACCAGGAGAAGCCTTCGTAGAAGTAGTGGCGCATGGCCTGGCTCGCCGCGTGGAAGAGTGGAGCCGGCGATTTCTTCAGCCGTTTGGGGCGGCTTGTCGGGTCCTGGGTCAGGATGGCCCTGACTCCGAGCGGCTCGGCACCCGTCCGCTTCCTGGCCGCGGCGGCGTCCTCCTCGATCTCGGTGGCCATGTTGGCGACGCGCTGCCAGTAGGCTTCCGGGGAGAGGTGCTTCCAGCAGGGAAGAGGCGAGAAGATCACGGTCTCGGGAGTGGCATAGCGGAGACGGTCGACGGCCCCGAGAGACTACGTGCCACGTCAGTGGATAAACCCTCATTCTCTACCTCCCCCAAGTGCCACGTCTCTGGAGAAAATAGCTCCTCTCCAAGGGCTTTTCGACTTGTCAAGTCCTCAGGAAGCAGCCTTGGAGAGGAGAAGAGGCCTCTCGCGACGGCTATTCACGACAGCCATTTCCTGAAATTCACGCCAACTCGGCCTCCTGGATACACCTTCTCCTTCCCTTCCGCCAGTGAAGGTCGAGAGAGCCAGATAGCCGACCAGAATCCTGCCGCGGCGGTCGCGTCCTACCCGCCGACGAACGGCAACGCCGGCGGGAAGCTCCCGAGGGGAAAATGCGGGTCGGGATCTCCCTTCTGGAGCTTCTCGGCCGCCGTGCGGTAGGCGGCCACAAACCAGGAGAAGCTTTCGTAGAAGTAGCGGCGCATGGCTTGGCTCGCCGCGTGGAAGAGAGGGGCCGGTGACTTCTTCAGCCGCTTGGGTCGGCTCGTCGGATCCTGGGCCAGGATCGCCGCGACTCCGAAGGGTTCGGTTCCCGTCCGTTTCCTGACCGCGGCGGCGTCCCCCTCGATCTCAGTGGCCATGTTAGCGACGCGTTGCCGGTAGGCTTCCGGGGAGAGATTCTTCCAGCAGGGCAGGGGCGAGAAGGTCACGGTCTCGGGAGTGGCATAGCGAAGACGATCGACGGTCTCTCCCTTGCGGCGGGCGAGGTACTCCTGGGTGCGGTCGAACCAGGTGCCGGCGAGAGGCTTGCCGTCCGCGAGCTGCCGGACGGACTGGAGACCGGGCCACTGGCGGAGGCCGGCCACCAAATTCTCCTTGACTCCGTGGCTGAGGACGTACCGGAAACGCGCGACCCCTCCCCAAGTGCCACGTCCCTGGAGAAAATAGCTCCTCTCCAAGGGGCTTTTCGCCTTGTCAAGTCCCCGGGAAGCAGCCTTGGGGATGTCGAGAGAGGCCTCTCGTAACGGCAACTTACGACAACGGTTTCCTGAAATTAACGCCCGGGACTAGGTGCCACGTCCGTGGATAAGCTCGCCAGACTACGTGCCACGTTAGTGGATAGCCTGGATAGCCCGTGGATAGCCCTAGCCCAGGGAGCTATGGCAATACGAGACATAGGAAGAGCCATGGTACAATCTGCAGCCTATGCTGAAAGGAGAATGCATGAGAACTCTTCGTATGGTCTTTGTGGTAGCGGTCCTGGCGGTATCCACGGGAGCGTACAAAGTGACGGCGCCACCTGTGGATATGGATGTGGGGCGGTAACTACGGCATGCAGAACTACCTGCTACAACAGAGGAGGCTACTACTGCGTGCCGATCAATTCATGCGTAGACCCCTGCACCTACGTTTGCCAGTGCGAGGACGTAAAATTCGGCGATCCTTGCTAGGGGCTTTTCGCCTTGTCAAGTCCCCAGGAAACAGCCTTGGAGATGTGGAGAGGCCTCTCGCGACGGCAACTTACGACAGCGGTTTCCTGAAATTCACGCCAAATCGGCCTCCTGGACACACCTTCTCCTTCCCCCTCAGCCGGTAAGGTCCAAATCGCCAGATCGCCGATCAGGATCTGCGGCCGGCCGCGTTCTACCCGCCGACGAACGGCAACGCCGGCGGGAAGCTCCCGACAGGGAAACGCGGATCGGGGTCTCCTTTTTGGAGCTTCTCGGCCGCCGTGCGATAGGCGGCCACGAACCAGGAGAAGCCTTCGTAGAAGTAGTGGCGCATGGCTTGGCTCGCCGCGTGGAAGAGCGGAGCGGGTGATTTCTTCAGGCGCTTGGGGCGGCTGGTCGGATCTTGAGCCAGGATCGCCGCGCCTCCGAACGGCTCGGTTCCCGTCCGCTTCCTGGCCGCGGCGGCGTCCTCCTCGATCTCGGTGGCCATATTGGTGACGCGTTGCCGATAAACTTCTGGAGAGAGGTGCTCCCAGCAGGGGAGAGGCGAGAAGGTCACGGTCTCGGGGGTGGCGTAGCGAAGGCGGTCGATCTCCTCCCCCTTGCGCCGGGCGAGGTACGCCTGGGTGCGATCGAACCAAGTGCCGGCGAGAGGCTCGCCGTCCGCGAGTTGCCGGACGGACTGGAGACCGGGCCACTGGCGGAGGCGGGCGACCAACTGCTCCTTGACCCCGTGACTGACGACGTACCGAAAACGCACGACCTGCACGTCCTCCTCATTGCTGATCAGGATCGCCTGGTAGCGCCGGTCCCAGATCTTCCCCGTCCAGCCGGTGAGCCGGCTGACCTCCCGCGCCAGGTTGGAGTTGAAGTAGCCGACGAACCGCGCGAGGCGCTTGGCGCTCTCCGCCCGCACGATCATGTGGTAGTGGTTCGACAGCAGGCTGAGCGCCATCAAGTCGACCGGATAGAGCCGCTGGGCCCTGCCGAGCACCCCGGCGGCGATGTCGTTGAGCTCCGGGCTTGGCCGGAGCAGCAGGCGTCCTTGCAAGGTCCGGCAGGTGACCTCAACCAGGGCGCCCTCCTCGGGAAGGTAGCGAAGTTTTCGTCCCATACCCCTAATAAGACGTAAAATCTCGCCCCTTCTGACAAGCCTTTTGTTGCTCGTAGTTTACAGAGGCATTTTGGGCGCGTGGGCAGGAGAGAGGTCCGGACCAGGGTACGACGGACTGCCGCAGTTGGAGGCAGACCGTCGTACCGATATGACGGATCGTCGCAGCCGGAGGCAGACCGCCGTACCGATACGACGGACCGTCGTAGCCGGAGGCAGACCGTCGTACCGATACGACGGATCGTCGCAGCCGGAGGCAGACCGTCGTACCGATACGACGGATCGTCGCAGCCGGAGGCAGACCGCCGTACCGATACGACGGATCGTCGCAGCCGGAGGCAGACCGCCGTACCGATACGACGGATCGTCGCAGCCGGAGGCAGACCGTCGTACCGATACGACGGATCGTCGCAGCCGGAGGCAGACCGTCGTACCGATACGACGGACCGTCGTAGCTGGAGGCAGACCGTCGTACCGATACGACGGATCGTCGTAGCCGGAGGCAGACCGCCGTACCGATACGACGGATCGTCGTAGCTGGAGGCAGACCGCCGTACCGATACGAAGGATCGTCGTAGCTGGAGGCAGACCGTCGTACCGATACGACGGATCGTCGCAGCCGGAGGCAGACCGTCGTACCGATACGACGGATCGTCGTAGCCGGAGGCAAACCGTCGTACCGATACGACGGACCGTCGTAGTTGGAGGCAGACCGTCGTACCGATACGACAGATCGTCGTAGCCGGAGGCAAACCATCGTACCGATACGACGGACCGTCGTAGCCGGAGGCAAACCGTCGTACCGATACGACGGACCGTCGTAGCCGGAGGCAAACCATCGTACCGATACGACGGACCGTCGTAGCCGGTGTCACCGCTACGCCTAAATTCCCCCCTTGCTGGAGGTTAAAAATCCCCCCTCCGTTGAGGAGGTACGAGATGGAGAGCGAAGAGAGATCGGAGAAGCTGTCGCTGGCGCCTGAAGGCGCCGGGGAGGGCGAGCTGATCAGCCAGAGCACTTGGAGCGCCGGTCTTGCGAATCGGGTGGCACATGGCCCCCCAGAACGAGTGCAGTATCGGCAATATCGAAACGTTTATCGTAATAGCCGCATATCGTTGACGTTGAAATATCCTCTCCCTATGCTTCCGTATCAGCCTTTTTTTCTTTGCCTGATTCTGAAGCGATTACCAACCGCGTGGAAAGCCACGCAAAGGAGGTCAGTGTGCGCTATCGATTCTGGCTTTTCCTGTTGCTCCTCATGGGTGCGGGTCTGCTGCTAGCGCGGAACGTCACACCCCAGAAGGCGTCGCATCCCCCCGCCGCCAGTCACGAGCTAAAACTCTGGAATACAGTGCCCGCCCCGGGTGGCGCCGGGCTCAAGGCAAAGGCAGCTCCTGTCATCAAGGTAGCGCCAGGGAACAAGAACGAAGCGACGAAGTACTACGAAGCGATCCGTCCGAACCTTATGGGGTTCCCGAAACCCACGCTGGCCGAGAGCTCGATCGACGACATGCTCGCCTACTACGGCTTTCCGGCCCTACCGCCGGCGAAGCTCGAGAGCCTGGCTCCCGCTATGATTATGGATTTCGAGCAGCTCCGCAAGGCCATCTCGACGCCGGAGTTCGAGGCCGCATACAAGGACCACCCCTTGCAGGCCGGCGAGATCCTTGTTACCAGGTTCTTCGCGCCCAAGATCATCAACGTCAACGATCCGTGGGTCAATGACGCCCCTGTAGGCGGCTATGGCTGGAGAAAAGTCCTCCGTTTCCGAGCTCGCGCAGGTTCGCTCGCCAACAAGGCCAAGCTCGATGCTTTCTACCTGTTGTTCAACTTCACATCGGGTGCGGCCACGGCGTTCCCAGAGGGTATTCATGCCGCACAGATTCAGTCGATGCTGGTGCCGGCCTATCCCAGCACAGGCACGCACCGGGACGCCTACTTCTTGGTCTACGATAAGCTGGATTCACCTACGCCCGGAAAGGTAGGTTATTTCCTGACCGCGTCGTTCGACCTTTCCTCGGTGGTAAAGCCCGTACCCGAAGATAGATACTACGTGCCCCGAGCCTGCGGGCAGTGCCACGGTACGGAAACGGACGACCAGAAAGGGGCCAAGGTCAATTACCTGGACACGGATCATTGGATCGACCGCACTGACAAAGACAATGATTTTCCGAAGATTCCCGCCGCGAACGTCCTCGTCGACGGCGCGCCATCCTATGTCACCTACCGCCAGCTCAACGGCGAGATCGAAAAGCAAAACGACGCGGTGATCAAGCAGTCGGGTGGCGCCCAGTTCGCTCTGCTCGCTGTGCAGAAGTGGCTGGAGATCCACAAGGAAGGCACGCCGAGCGCCGATCAGCATGTTCCGCCGCTGCTCCGTGGCTTCGGCACCAATCCTTGGAAGGATGGAGCCACGCCGGACACCGAACTGCTGCCGCTGCTGAACCAGTATTGCTTCCGCTGCCACAGCTCGGTCCGTTATCACGTCTTCGACCGGGCAGCCGTCCTGTCAAAAAAGTCGTCGATCCTCGCCCGGGTCAAGAGCGGCAACATGCCGCAGGATCGCAACATCCTCGACAAGCCCGTGAAGGATAAGATCGTCAAGCTCATGGAACAACTCAATAACCCCTGAAAGGATGAATCATGACCGATTCTCCTCAAGATCTTGCCGCGAGCTGCACGAGCTTCGCGGCCGACATCCGCCCCAAGTTCACCGACGAGGACGTCGAGCACATGAACGACATGGTGGGCATGGACCTCAACGACTACACTACCGTGCGGGATAACGCCGACCTGATCCTCTCCCGGTTGAAGAGCACCACGAACCCCATGCCACCCACGCCGTGGCCTCCAGAATGGATCGAGTGCTTCCAGCAGTGGATCGACAACGGCAAGCAACCTTAGAACGAACCAGGAGAGAGTCGAACAACGGCCGTTCCCGGCAAGGTGGGGGGACGGCCGGGAAAGGGAGACCGTCAACTATGCCATCGGCACTCCGGCCGAGGTGCTGACCCGCATGCAGCAGATCTATTCAGACACCGGCGGCGACTGCTTGAACTGAGCTTTTCCTGGGACCCGATTCCCTGGACACTTTCCGCTCCCCCGTCGTATGAGTACAGGTCGACAAGGAGCCCTTCTCATGCGAAGCCGCATCAAGCTGCTGTCTCTGACGGTCGGCGCCACGGTCGTTCTGCTGGCGATCGGCGCGGTATTGGTAGTGCTGGGAACCTTCAACGAATACCTCCACTGGGACATCTTCAGCCCCGAGGTCGAGAAGTTCCTCTACGGCATCTTCTTCTCCTGCCTGTCCCTGGGAGGTTTCGGCGTCGCGATCAGCACGGTCCTGGGAATCCAGGAGGTGGTCCAGGCCCTGCGGCGGATGATCGAAGCGGCTTCACCAGGAGCGATCGAACCGGCGAAACCGGCCCCGCGGCGGAGCTATGTGGCCGTCCTGGCGGCCCTGCTGGTTCTGCTGGTCGGCACCATCCTGGTCTTCAACGCCGTCAACCACCGGGTGAAGGTGAAGCGTCTCCAGGTCTTCAAGCTGGTCGTCCGCGATCAGATGCTGCAGCTCGGCCCTCACCTGGAGGGGGAGACCGCGAAGATCCAGGCCCCCTGCCCGACCTGCGCGACCCCCTCGCTGCCGGAGCTCATGAAGACGCTCGGCGACCTTTCCTTCTGCCAGTGGGCGGTGCTGTACATGGCGGATCCCGCCGATAAGGCCGTGCTGTGGAGATATCCGGCCGGCGGCAGGTACACGTCCTATGATTCGGAGACCCCCGCCAAGTTCGAACGTTTCTTCGTCGCCAGCGACGTCGACCGGGCGATCGCCCAGGCGCTCGGGGGCGACACGGCCTGGATCGACCAGATGAACGGCGCGCCGGATTTCAACTGGACGCAGGTGATCCGCGACGGCCAGGGGAAGATTCGGGCGGTGCTCAAGATCTACGGCAACCCCAACGAGAGCTATCGGGATTACCAGGCGGTCGCGCAGGCGGCGGCGAAGCGCAAGAAAACCTGACTCGCGTAGTACTCTCTCCCTGGAAAAAGGAGCGTCGGGGCGGACCCTGCCCAGCGCTAAAATATTTGCGGGAGAGATCATCCGCGGGAGACAGGATGAGCGGCAACACGGCCGAACAGTCGCGAGAAATGGTGGACGCGGTCTACCGCTCCGACTCGCGCCGCGTCTTTGCCACGCTCATCCGCGTGCTCGGCGACTTCGACCTCGCCGAGGACGCGCTGCACGACGCCTTCGCGGCGGCGCTGGAGCAATGGGCGCAGAGCGGCGTGCCCGCCAATCCCCGGGCGTGGCTGGTTTCCACCGGCCGCTTCAAGGCCATCGACCGCATCCGCCGCCGCGCCCGGTTCGACGCCTGGCAGGCGGAGCTCGCCGCGCGGCTCGACGCCCAGACCCAGGATGCCGCGGCTTGGGAGGACGAGGGGGTCGAGGACGACCGGCTGCGGCTGATCTTCACCTGCTGCCATCCGGCCCTGCCACCGGAGGCCCGGGTAGCGCTGACGCTGCGCGAGGTGTGCGGCCTCACCACCGAGGAGATCGCCCGCGCCTTCCTCACCGCTCCGCCCACGCTGGCCCAGCGGATCGTGCGCGCCAAGACGAAGATCCGCGCCGCGCGCATTCCCTATCAGGTGCCGTCGCGGGCCGATCTGCCGGACCGGCTGGACACCGTGCTGCAGGTGATCTACCTGGTGTTCAACGAGGGGTACTCCGCGTCGTCGGGCGAATCGCTCACGCGGGCCGATCTCTCGGGCGAGGCGATCCGCCTGGGACGGCTGCTGGTCGAGCTGCTGCCGGAGCCCGAGGCGATGGGCCTCCTGGGGCTGATGCTGCTGCACGAGTCGCGGCATGCCGCGCGCGCGTCCCCCACGGGCGAGCTGGTGCTGCTGGCCGACCAGGACCGCTCGCTCTGGAACCGGGAGCAGATCGCGGAGGGGAAGGCGCTGGTGGAACGGGCCCTGGCGTCGCGCCGGTTCGGCCCCTACACCCTCCAGGCGGCGATCGTGGCGGTGCATGCCGAGGCACCCACCGCCGACGCGACGGACTGGGCCCAGATCGCCGGCCTGTACGACACGCTGGCGCGGATGGAGCCGTCGCCCGTGGTCGAGCTCAACCGCGCCGTGGCGGTGGCGATGCGCGACGGCCCCGCGGCGGGCCTGGCGCTGATCGATACCATCCTGGAGCGCGGAGATCTGGCCGACTACTACCTGGCGCACTCCTCGCGGGCGGAGCTCTGCCGGCGGCTGGGCAGGACGGCGGAAGCCCGGGCCGCCTACCAACGGGCCCTCGCCCTCACGCGGCAGGAGCCGGAGCGGCGGTTTCTCGAGCGGCGGCTGGGCGATCTGCCGGACTGAAACGGCGATCTCGGACTTTTTTCGATTCCGGGCGGGCCGGCTGTCGATTTGGGGCTCCGCCGAACGACTACCTGGTATCGCGGCGGTTCGCGGCGATCTCGAACCTCAATACGGCATACCCAGAGGAGCCCACCATGGAAATGAATACCTACCTCCTGTTCAACGGCCAGTGCGAAGCCGCGTTCAAGTTCTACGAGCAGTGCCTCGGCGGCAAAATCACCTTCCTGCAAACCCACGGGGATTCGCCGATGGCGGAGCACGTGTCCCCTGAATGGCGCGACAAGATCATCCATGCCCGCCTGGTTCTGGGCGACAATGTACTGATGGGTTCTGACACTCCACCGGAGCACTATGCGAAGCCCCAGGGTTTCTCTGTGGCTCTCCACACCACCGATACGGCGGAAGCGGAGCGCGTCTTCCACGCGCTGGCGGAAAACGGAACCGTGCAGATGCCGATCCAGGAGACCTTCTGGGCCCACCGCTTTGGTATGCTCGTCGATCAGTTCGGTATACCGTGGATGGTAAACCACGAAAAGCCCGCGAATTCTTAGAAATCGTTTCTATAAAGACAACTCAGGGAGGAGCCGGCATGAGCGGAGTACGGGTACTGGTTGGCACGCGCAAGGGCGCTTTCATTCTGACCTCGGACGGCAAGCGCGAACAGTGGAACGTCAGCGGCCCCCATTTCGCGGGCTGGGAGATCTACCACGTCAACGGCTCGCCCGTGAACCCGGACCGGCTGTATGCATCGCAGTCCAGCGGCTGGTTCGGGCAGATGATCCAGCGCTCCGACGACGGCGGCAAGACGTGGGAGGCGGTGGGCAACAAGTTTGCGTATGAGGGTGTCCCCGGCACTCACCAGTGGTACGACGGCACGCAGCACCCCTGGGCGTTCGCGCGGGTCTGGCATCTCGAGCCGTCGCTGACGGATGTCGATACCGTCTACGCCGGGGTGGAAGACGCCGCCCTGTTCCGCTCGGTCGACGGCGGGCAGACGTGGCAGGAGCTCCCCGGGCTGCGCGAGCACGGCTCGGGGCCCCGGTGGCAGCCGGGCGCCGGCGGAATGTGCCTGCACACCATCGTGCTCGATCCGAGCGATCCCGAGCGGATTTTTATCGCCATCTCGGCCGCCGGCGCGTTCCGGACCGACGACGGCGGCAAGACCTGGCAGCCGATCAACCGCGGCCTGAAGTCCGAGGGGATCCCCGACCCGAACGCCGAGGTCGGCCACTGCGTCCATCACATGGCGATACACCCGTCGCGTCCGGGCACGCTGTTCATGCAGAAGCACTGGGACATCATGCGCAGCGACGACGCCGGCGATTCGTGGCGGGAGGTCAGCGGCAACCTGCCGTCCGACTTCGGGTTCCCGATCGCGGTTCATGCGCACGAGCCGGAGACCATCTACGTCGTCCCGATCAAGAGCGACTCCGAGCATTTTCCACCCGAGGGGAAGCTGCGCGTCTACCGCAGCCGGACCGGCGGCAACGAGTGGGAAGCGCTCACCAACGGGCTGCCGCAGAGCGACTGCTACGTCAACGTGCTGCGCGACGCCATGGCCGTCGATTCGCTCGATTCATGCGGCATCTACTTCGGCACCACCGGCGGCCAGGTCTACGCCTCGGCCGATGCCGGCGACACCTGGGCTCCCATCGTCCGGGATCTTCCGGCCGTCCTCTCCGTCGAGGTCCAGACGCTGCCATGATCCGCGTCGTGCTCCCGCATCACCTACGAAACCTGGCGCGCGTCGGCGACGAGGTGGAGATCCAGGTCGAGGGCACGGCGACGCAGCGCTCGGTCCTCGAGGCCATCGAGGCCACCTATCCGGTGCTGCGCGGGACGATCCGCGATCGCCTCTCGCTGCAGCGCCGGCCGTTCCTGAGATTCTTCGCCTGCGAGCAGGATCTGTCCCACGAGTCGCCGGACGACCCGCTGCCCGAAGCGGTCGCGACGGGGAAAGAGCCGTTCCTGATCGTAGGCGCGATGGCCGGCGGCTAGGCGGAACACGGAGGCAACCATGAGATACATGCTGCTGATCTATGGCGACGAGCAGGCGCTGAGCCAGGCCGAGCTCGAGCAGTGTTACGGGGAGTCCGCGCGGCTCGCGCACGAGATCCACGCGAACGGTCAATACCTCGCGACCGCTCCGCTGCACCCCACCTCGACGGCGACCAGCGTCCGGGTCCGCGAGGGCAAGCGGCTGGTGACCGACGGCCCTTTCGCGGAGACGCGCGAACAGTTGGGCGGTTATTTTCTGATCGAAGCCAGCGATCTCGACGAGGCGATCGCCATCGCCGGGCGGATTCCGATGGCGCGCCGGGGCACCGTCGAAATCCGGCCGGTCGTGGAGGTCGCGGGCCTGCCGGGGTAATCGCTTTTCAGACTACTCGACCATCTCGATCAGGAAGCCGTGAGCCAGGGAGGCCGGGATCAGGAAGCGATCCCGGCCTTTATATTTGAAGGTCTGAAGGTTCAGGCCGTTCTTGCGGTTGACGAGGGCGCGGGCGGTTTCGAGTTTGCCGGCCTTGAGGCTCACCCCCAGAATTCCTTCTCCGCGGTCGGCCGCGAAACTCGCCGCCACGCCGGGGCCTTCCGGCTCCAGCAGAGTCACGGTGCTGTTGTTGTGATAGATCACTCTCGCGCTGCGCGCGCCCAGATAGCCGATCCTCTTGTGCCGGGAGCGGACCTCGAGGCCGAGGCCCTCGTAGAACTCGATGGCGGCGTCCAGATCCGATACCACCAGCCAGAGGGTTTCGATCTTCCGCGCCGTGTTGGGATGCGGGCGGGGCGCCAGCACCGGAAAATCGGCGAACATCCGCCGCACCTGGGTATCGTCATACTGTAGTAAAAAATTCGAGTTGTCGGGGGCGACCCGCGCGGTGAGGATGATCGAATTCCAGAGCGGCGTCAGCCCGACCGTCTCGCCGGTCGATAAGATGGTGAGCGGCCCCGCGGGAATCGGGCCCACGTTGGGATAGCCCGCACCGGTCAGGAAATCGATCGTCTCGCCGACGTCGGCGACGGCGGTGCCGTAGAACTTGGCGCCTTCATGGTCCTCCAGGAAGTCCAGGAACGGCGCGGTGAATTCGTTCCGCTCGGTGAATGTCGCGATCTCCAGGTACGAGCGGTCCCGGAACCAGATCAGCCGGTTCTTGGCCCCCAGGGGAGACAGCAGGGCGGGGGTCGCCGCGAAGCCGAGTTTCTGGGTGAAGGCGTCCCCCGTGGCGTCGAAGTTCTCGGGACGCACGAGGACGGCGACGTGATCCGTACCTCTGACGTCGCCCAGATCCTGGGCCGCGGCCTGGCCCCAAAGCGCCAGCAGCGCGCAAATCACTGTCCAACAGATCCGCTTTGTATTCATTTGTCATCTCCTTTATTTGAACATCTGAATAGTAGAGCAGAAACGCCTGGCCGCGCCATTGACACCCTTCGCCACCTTGTCCTAGACTCTTAACTCCCTTGAGCGATTCGTCTCGCTCCCATTCTTTCACTCAACACCACCCCTCACGGCTCGAGTAACTCTTTCATGAAAAATGTGCGCGCTTTCGTAGCCTCCGTAACATCCCGGCAGGAAGGTAAAACCGAAGAGCAGGAATGGCCCGTGTATGCCTGGACGCATGAGATGGCCACCCGCATGGCCTTCGCCTACGTCATTCAGGTGCTCAAGATCCAGGGGGATTTCGAGCTGCGGGTCGTCGGTTCCTAGCGATTTTCGTTCAGCGCTGGAAAGCGTAGGAAATCTTCACGAACAGCAGGCGATCCGCCCGCTGCAGGTCGCCGAGGCGGTTCTGGAGCCGGTCGTCGGCATACCCCATGAAGAGCACCGTCTGCCAGTTGATCTGGTAGGCGAAGAGGGCCGAGCCCGCGAACGAGCCGCTGCTGGCGCTCACCGGTGAGGTGTAGAGCCGCGGATCGCGGTCGACGTCGAGGTACTCGCCGATCACCCGCAGGAAGGCGCGGGCGGTGAAGTTGTAGGTCACCTTCAGGCGCTCGATCTGGGCGGTGAACAGACGTCCCGCCAGCCCCCCGCCGGCGTTGACGTCGAGCCACTGACGGTCGGCGTTGAAGTCGAGCGCCAGGTGATCGGTGGGCTTGACGGTACCGAAGAGGGAGAAGTCCCCGCCTTGGCCGACCCGGCCGTTGGTAAAATCGATCGAGTCGCCGAGGACGCCGCTGAAGCCGACGCGGGAGAAGCGGCGGCCCGGATCGAACTGAAAGTAGTAGTAGGCGTTGCTACGCTCGAGGACCTGGCTGCCGACCCGCAGTTTCTCGCGCACCGCCAGCTCGACGCCGGTCGCCATGTTGCGCTGCCCCTGGAGCTGGATGCCCGGGCTGTTCTGCTGCCGGATCAGCTCGCCGTCGGGGCTCTCGATGTAGCGCACGATGGCATACGGCGCCACGCGCCGGAACAGGCCTTTCTGCGGATAGAAGTTGCGGTAGAGGGCGTAGCGGCCGGAGCGGAAGCCGACCTGCGGCACGAACCCCTCGTCGGCGCGGAAGTCCTCGCCGAAGTCCTGCACGGTAGCCCGCCAGGTCCAGTCGCGGCCGGTGTGGAGATACTCCAGGTGGGCGGCGTGGGAGGTGAGCTGGCGGCCATCCCAGGTGGGATAGAGGTCGAGGCGATCGGGCGTCTCGGTGTCGCTCACCAGGAACTGACCCGTCATCTGGTCGGTCGCGCTCCGCCGCCAGAGGAAGTCGGGGCCGGCGACCCGGTTGTAGCCGCCGCCATCCTCGTTCTCGCGGGCGGTGACGAGCAGACCGGCGTAGGAGGCGCCGAAATCCCGGCGCAGGCTGCCGACCAGCACCTTGGAGGCGAACTCCTGGGGCGCGAAGTCGTTGCCGGTGGCGCCCGGGATGATGAAGCTGCCGCCCCCTTCGTCCTCGGTGAGCAGGAAGGTGTAGGTGGTGCGGCCCAGCTTGCCGGTGTCCCGGAGACCCCACCTGGGGTCGGTAATCGTGCGGGTATAGACCGCCGGGATCGGGGTGTCGAAGAGGTCCAGCCCCTCCAGGAAGAAGGGTCGCTTCTCCGGAAAGAAGATGGCGAACTGGTTGTTGACCGCGATCTGGCCGACATCCGACTCCACCTGCGAGAAGTCGGGGTTGATCGTGAGGTCGAGGGCATTGCTCGCGCTCAGTTGCCACTTGACGTCGAGGCCGGCGTCGAACTCGGGATCCTGGTCCTCGAGCGATGAGCCGAGTCCGTCCCTGGGCTCGCCGAGGCGCTGGCCGGTGACGTAGGGTGCCGCCACGAAATGGCCGCCGCCCGGCAGCCCGGTCAGGCCGGTGAGCTCGCGCGACTGGCAGATCCAGCAGTTGCTGCCACGGGCGATCGGGCTGCTGTGGAAGGCGTAGCGCTGATCGCGCGGGTAATTGCGCCAGACCAGGATGCCCCAATGGTTTTCGGCCTGTTTGGGATAGCGCAGCGAGGAGAGGGGGACCCGCATCTCGGCCGTCCAGCCGTCGGCGGTGATCTGCGCCGCGGTGTCATAGAAGAAGTCTGGTGAAAAATCCTCGTTGCTGCTGCTGTCGTTGTAGACCGCGTCGGCCTGGTTGCCGCGGGGGTTGACGCGCAGCTCGACCGCCGTGCGGCGGTCGTTCCGGGTGTCGAGGAAGACGGCGACGTTGTCGTCGGTGCCGACGATCTTGTCGCGCTCGACGAAGGGCGCGCGGATCTTCCCGGGCTCGGGATCGAAGGCGTGAATGCCGATATAGAAGTCGTGCTCGTCGTAGGTCAGGTAGACCACCGTCTTCGCCTTCGGCTCGGTGTTATCGGCCGGATAGGTCTCGAAGAAGGTGTCGAGGACGGCCGCCTGCCGCCAGGCGGCGTCGTCGAGCCGGCCGTCGACGGCGATCTTGCCGGCCGCCCGCGGCACCGGCAGCGGCGGACCGACGGGCGGCACCGCGGCGGCCAGCGGGAGGGTCGAGAGCAGGGCGAGGGCAGCGGTGCGGATCAGAGTGCGCATCGCCTCCTTATACCGAGGCGCGATCCGAAAAGTTTCCTTTTCGGCAAAGATCGATGCGCCCGAATAATTAAAAAAGATGAAGAAACTGGTATTTCGGAGCGTACCTCGGAGCACTGGCGGCCTGCGACCTCACCCTCGGTCCCTCTCCTGAAGGAGAGGGAGGGCCTTACGGGCAATACGCCGCGCAGTCGTCCCCCTTCTCCTTCAGGAGAAGGGGATAGGGGTTGAGGTCGCAGGCCACGGACGGCCCTGGGCGGGAGCTTCTTAGTAGGGGCAGAGCCAAGTCGTTGTACCCTTAAAGCTTCTGCAGGTGCAGGTGTATTCAAACTGGTCGTCGCTGGTGCATTGAACGTACGAGTTCACGGTCGTGCATGGCGTCCCGTTCAGGGTGAAGCAGTCATAGGAGGCACGGGCGGTGCGACTCCCGCTGACCCAGAAGGTGAAAAACATGACAGTGGAGAGGACGGTGAATTTCAAGGCTCTGCTCAAGGAGTTCTCCTTACCTGTGAAGTTGTCAGGACACGATAATCAAAATCGAGCGCGATCTACAAGCTTACAATAAAAACATCCCACCATGCCGGCGGGTCCTCCCCCCTCAACCGTGGTGATGGCGAGAGCGGTGGTGATGCCGATGCCGGACATGATGGCGATGGTGTCGATGCGCGGTCCTGGACCGGACCCGGGTCGTCCCGAGCCTCGGGAGAGGCGGTGCCGGAAGGGCCGGGGGCGCCGGGAGATGGACTCCCGGCGGAGCCGGCAGGCCCGGCGGTGCGGGCAGTTGCGGGCTCATGCCGCTGACGGGAGCCACGCAGGAGCAGAGCAGCGCGGCGAGAACATAGGCTTGGGTTCGCATAGGGTAACCTCCTTCACCTGATCTGCTGCAAGACCAAAGCCCGCGACCCTACCGCCGAAACTCCCTGACCTCGCCGTCCGCCAGCTCGAAGATCACGCTGTGCTCGCCGGTCGAGCGGACCTTGGCGGCGCCGAAGATCGGCAGGTTCATCGTGTCTCCCGGCTTCACGGTCGCCGGATCGACCATGATCGAGGCCAGGGGGAGCACCTCGACGGCGCGGTGGGGCGCCCGGATCGGCACCTCGGCCGGCGGCGGGGTGGTCAGCTCGCGGATCGGTTTCGAGCAGTTGTCGCAGTGGCCGCAGTGCTCCCAGTCGAACTGCTCGCCGAAATACTCGAGGATCGCCTTCCAGCGGCAGAGCGCCGTCTGCGCGTAAAGGACCATCCGGCGCAGCCGGTCGCGGTCCCCCTCGGACCGCTTCTCGTAGCTGTCCGCCATCCCATCCAGCGCCTCGGCGCCAAGATCGCTCAGCAGCAGGCGATACTCCCCGGGGGAGGTCTCCTCGACCATCTCCAGGTCCTTCATGGTCGCCAGGACGACCTTCACCTTCGCCTGGGCGACTCCGGCGGCCCGCTTCTGGATCTCGCCCGCCGCCACACCGTGCCGGTCCGCCCTGAGCTTCGAGAGCGCCTGGTAGACCGTGAGGAAGTGCTCCCGTTTCGGGTAGCGGCCGTTGAGGAAGAAAATCTGGGTGTTCCTGTCCTCCGCCTGATAGAGGAGAACGCAGCGGGCGGGCTCGCCGTCGCGGCCGGCGCGGCCGGCTTCCTGATAGTAAGACTCCAGCGAGCCGGGCAGGTTGTAATGGACCACGAACCGGATGTCCGGCTTGTCGATCCCCATGCCGAAGGCATTGGTGGCGACGATCACCCGCAGATCCCCGGCCATGAAGCGGTCCTGAGTGCGCTTGCGCTCGCGCGCTCCCAGCCGGCCGTGATAGCGGGCCGCCGAGAAGCCGAGGCTCTCCAGGCGCTCCGTGACCTCCTCGCAGTCCTTGATCGTGGAGACGTAGACGATGCCGGTCCCTTCCATCTCGCCCAGAAGCCGGGCGAGCGCCTCCTGCTTCATCTCCTCCTTGGGAGTGGGGATCACCTCGAAGCGGAGGTTCTCGCGATAGACGCCGATGTCGATGACCTCCATCTCCTCGCGGCCGAGCTGGCGGCGGATGTCGTCGACCACGTTGGGGGTGGCGGTGGCGGTCAGGGCCAGGATCCGGGGATTGCCGAGCGCCTCGATCGCCGAGCGCAGGTGCAGGTACGAGGGGCGGAAATCGTGCCCCCAGTGAGAGATGCAGTGCGCCTCGTCGATCACGAAGACGTCGATCAGGTTGGTCTTCAGCTTCGCCAGGAACTCCGGCTGCGCCAGCCGCTCGGGGGTGACGAAGACGAACTCCCGCTGCTCCTTCTCGATCTCCTCCAGAACCTCGCTCTCCTCGCCGGCGCTGAGGGTGCTGTTGACCTGGACGGCGTCGATGCCGATCTCCCGCAGCTTGTCCACCTGGTCCTTCATCAGCGAGAGCAGGGGGGAGACGATGACCGTGGTGCCCGGCAACTCCGCGCCGGGGAGTTGGTAGCAGAGCGACTTGCCGGCCCCGGTGGGCATGATCGCCAGCGTGTCACGGCCCGCGAGGATGGAGCGGATGACCTCTTCCTGCCCCTCGCGAAGAGCCCGGAAGCCAAAGGTACGGCGCAGAGTGCGCCGGAGGGTCGAAAGCTGAACCGTCTCTGTCATGGAGTTCCTTCCAAGAGTCCTACCCACCTAACCAAGGTAAGTGCCCCAAGAATGGCAGCAATCACCGTGCCGCGATAGCCGTCCCCGGCGGGCCCCGATCGCGGACATCAACAAATCGACCCCTACTTGCGTATAAAGACCGAAATCATCCCGCGGACCTGTTGACGCTGGCCGCGGGCGGAGTTACACTAGTTCTACAAAAAGCCAAAGGGGTATCGGTAGGACTTGCACTGACCCCCTGCGAAGTTCCCAGCAGGGGGGCAGGCGAATCCGAAGGACATTTTTTCTTTTTTACGAGGTAGGACGATGGTGATGTTTGTCAGCACACTCGTGGTGGGTGCCGTAGCCGGTTTCGCGATGGAACAGCAGTGGGGCATGAACCTGGCCCGCTGGGGCCGGATGCAGCGGATGCGCGCCCGCATCGCGCGCCGCCAGGGCGCCAGCCCCTGGCGGGCGTGGTTCGAAGAGCAGGAGTAGGGGGAGCGCTTCTAGCCTCCTCTCCCATCGGGACGACCTGCCCTTCGAGGCCTCACCCTCGGTCCCTCTCCACGAAGTGGAGAGGGAGGGCGCGATATCGAAAGGGAAAGCCCTCTTGAAGGGTTGTTTCCCCCTCTCCACTCCGTGGAGAGGGGGCCAGGGGGTGAGGATTCGGAGGGCGGATCGCTCCAACCAGCAAGACGTTTGGAGTCGCGCCGACCTGCCCGCCCGCCTACTCCGCCACCACCCGCACCCGGTGCCAGGCGTTGTTCGCGTATCCCTTGAAGTTCCAGACCTGCGCGGGATCGCTGGGCTGGGTCTGCGCGGCGCTGTCGAAGGCGCGGCAGCAGATCTCGTGCGAGCCCGGGGCGAGGTCGAGCGGCGCCTCCCAGAAGCGCCACGTCCAGCCGGCCCCGGCGCCGAGATCCGCGGTCTTCCAGGTCCGGCCGCCATCCCCCGAGACGTCCACCCGGGCTACCTCCCGATCCCCTCCCGCCACCGCCCAGCCCCGCACCGTCACCCGTCCCGCCGCCAGCGTCCCGCCTTCGAGGGGCGAGCAGATCACCGAGTTGACCGGTGACTCGCCGAGCATCATCCCGGTCTCCCAATCGACGTTCTCCGGCCCGATCGAGGGTGGGAAGAGCCGGTACGCCTTGGCCTGGAAATAGTTGTCGGACGGCTGCTCCTGCAGGGTGATCCGCGAGAGCCACTTGACGCTGCGGGCACCGATGTAGCCCGACACCACCACCCGCAGCGGCGCGCCGTGGGCCGCCGGCAGCGGCTCGCCGTTCATCGTGTCGGCCAGCAGCACCTCGGGGTGCATGGCCTTCGCGAGGGGGATCGAGCCGCCGAAGTGGAAGCGGTGACCGTGCCGCTCGGCGTCGTCGAGACCGAGGAACGCGGCGTGGAGCGCCCCGGACCGTGGACCGGCCGTCGCCAGCACCTCGCGCAGGGGGACCCCGGACCATTCGGCGTTGCTGATCGCCTCCGTCCCCCAGGGGAGCTCATTGGGAATGGGGGAGACCGCCATCATCTCGAGCCGGCGATTGCCCGCGCACTGGAGGGTCGCGGCGACCGTGAGCCGGGGGAGGCGCTGGAGATCCGCGAGGGAAAGCGAGAGCGGCCGCTCCACCAGCCCGTCCACCGTCAGCCGCCACGCCGCCGGATCCACCGCCGGGACGTTGCCGTGGTTGCGGACGAAGAAGAGCTCGTTGGGAGTGGCGAAAGAGTCGAGGAGGACGTCGGGCGCCGGCCCGGCGTTGAGCGGATTCTCCTGCCGGATCAGCAGGCGCGGGTGCCGTTCTGACAGAGCCATGGCAGTTGGGCTACTCGTCGTACGCGAGCTGCCGGGTCGATCGCCGGTAGGCGCCGGCGTCACCGTCCGCCAGAGGCTGGAAGATGTCGCAGTGGGTCATCTCGCCGCCGTAGACGTGGAGGGTGAGCGAGGCCCGGTCGGACTGGGCGTTCGCCAGCACATGATGCTCGAAGGGCGGAATCAGCGCCCCAGCGGTGCCGGCCATGGCATGTACCGAGCCCCGCTCGGCGAACTGGCAAAGCCCGTCTTCCTCCGCCATCAGCTCGTAGCGGATCACTTCCATCTCCCCCTCGAGCACCCCCTCGACGCACCAGATCCCCGCGTGGTCGTGGAGCGCGGTGCGCTGCCCCGGCCCCCAGGTCATGACCAGCGCCGTGAAGCCGAGCTCCGGGTCGCTATAGAGGAGGCGGCGGGCGTAGGACTCCGGCTTCACCTTCCGGAAGCGCTCCGGCAGGATCAGCCCCTCGGCCGGAATGAAAGACTCCAGATCGTTCTTGATCCGCTCCCCGATGGCGTTGACGTCCTTCAGACGCACCGCCTCGCAAAGCCGGTCTATCAACGGGTTCACGATGGCGGGCGTGATGGTCGATTGGGTCATCGAGGTCTCCCTTTCCCTAGTCCTGCTCCAGGTAAGTGTATCCCGACAGCCCTTCCTCATACCGGCGCAGGAGCAACCTCGACTCCTCGAGCGTGATGCGCTTGGCGCGCAGGGCGAGCTCGGCCGCCCGCCGCACCCGGGCGACCAGGTCGTCCCGGTTGTAGCGCACGTAGCGGAGCACGTCGCTCACCGTGTCGCCGTTCACCACCCCTTCGATTTTGTAGTCCTCGTCCTTGTCGAGCGAGACGTGGACGGTGTTGGTGTCCCCAAAGAGGTTGTGGAGGTCGCCCAGGATCTCCTGATAGGCCCCGACCAGGAAGATGCCCAGGTAGTAGGGCTGCCCGGAATGGAAGTCGTGCAGCTCCAGCACGTCCTTGACGTCCCGGCGGTCGATGAAGTGGTCGATCTTGCCGTCCGAGTCGCAGGTGATGTCGGCCAGCACACCCCGGCTCGCCGGCTCCTCGTCGAGGCGGTGGATCGGCACCACCGGGAAGAGCTGGTCGATCGCCCAGGAGTCGGGCACCGACTGGAAGACCGAGAAATTGCAGAAGTAGGTATCCGCGAGCTGCCGCTCGAGACCCTCGAGATCCTCCGGCACCTGCGGCATCGTGCGCACGATCCGCAGGATCTTCTGGCAGGTCGCCCAGAACAGATCCTCGGCGAGGCCCCGGTTCTCGAGCGACAGGTGGCCGAGGTTGAACAGGCTCAGGCACTCGTCGCGGGAAGAGATGGCGTCGTGATAGGACTCCAGCACGTTCTTCCGCGACACCTCCTTGTAGGTCTCGAAGAGGTTCCGCAGCGAGAGCTCGGCGTCCGCCGGCGCCTTGCGCGGCAGCTTGCCGACCTCGAACTCGGAGACCCCCAGCACCTCCATCACCAGCACCGCGTGATGGGCCACCGTGGCGCGGCCGGACTCCGAGACGATCGTCGGATGCGGCACGCCCCGCGAGTCGCACACCTCCATCAGGCCGAAGACGATGTCGTTGGCGTACTCCTGGAGCGTGTAGTTGAGCGACGAGGTGAAGTTCGTCTGCGAGCCGTCGTAGTCGACACCGAGGCCGCCGCCGACGTCGAGGAAGCTCAGCGGCGCGCCCATCTCGACCAGGTTGACGTAGACCTGCGCCGCCTCGCGGAGGCCGTCCTTGACCGAGCGGATCGAGGAGATCTGGCTGCCGAGGTGGAAGTGGAGGAGCTCGAAGGTATCGAGCAGGCCGTTCTCGCGCAGGAAGGCGACCGCTCCCAGCAAGTCGCGCCCCGAGAGGCCGAACTTCGAGCGGTCACCGCCCGAGGCCTCCCAGTGCCCGGCCCCCTTGGCCGACAGCCGCGAGCGGATGCCGATCCTCGGCCGCACCCCCATCTTCTGCGAGATCTGGTGGATCAGCGGCAGCTCCGAGGGCTTCTCGACCACCATCACCACGTGCCGGCCGAGCTTCGAGGCGAGGAGAGCCGTCTCGATGTACTCCTCGTCCTTGTAGCCGTTGCAGATGATGAGCGCCTCCTCGTCCTCCAGCATCGCCATCACGGCGAGCAGCTCCGGCTTCGAGCCCGCCTCGAGGCCGAAGTGATAGGGGCGGCCATACTCCACCAGCCGCTCGACCAGGTAGCGGTCCTGGTTGACCTTGATCGGATAGACGCCGCGGTAGCTGGCCTTGTAGCCATACTCGTCGATCGCCCGCGCGAACGCCTCGTTGAGCTCGACCACCCGCGCCTTGATGATCTCCGAGAAGCGGATGAGCAGCGGCAGGTTGATCCCGCGCTCGCGCACCTCGTCCACCAGCTCCTTGAGATCGATGGCCGGCGTCTTGAGCCCACCGGGGTGAACGACCATGCAGCCGGCGTCGTTGACGGAAAAATAATGGTTCCCCCAACCCCTGATGTTGTAGAGGTCGTGGGAATCAGCCGGGGACCAGCGGCGGGAAAGCGGCGAAGCGGTAGCCATCTCGGTACGAGACCTCTCGGGAAGAACGGAACAGGTTTTCACCAACAGGAACGCCAGGCGGCACGCCCGGCCGCACGGGACTCTAACATGATTCGGCGGGGGTACCTTCCCGAGGGGGAGCTACCTGCTCAGCCTTCTCCACCCGGGATTGAAATCCCGGGCGAGGCCCTGTGATACCGTTTTCCGTTCCATGCCCCGTTTCCCGGGGCGCATCCGGAGCCACGCGCCATGACCGAAATCCAGGGACCCATCCGGGTCCGTTTCGCCCCTTCGCCCACCGGGTTCCTGCACGTGGGCGGCGCCCGCACCGCCATCTACAACGACCTGCTGCGGCAGAGCGTCGGCGGCGCCTTCATCCTGCGCATCGAGGACACCGACAAGGAGCGATCCGACGAGGCGATGACCCGTCAGATCCAGTCGGCCCTCGCCTGGATCGGCGTCGTCTGGGACGAGGGGCCGTTCCTGCAAAGCGAGCGGCTCCCCCGCCACCATGAGCGCGCCGAGGAGCTGCTGGCGGCGGGCAAGGCCTACCGCTGCTTCTGCACTCCAGAGGAGCTGGACGCCCAGCGCGCCGAGGCCGAGAAGCGGGGGGTCTCCTTCCGCTACCCGCGCACCTGTCTCCGCCTTTCCAAAGAGGAGATCGAGGAGCGCCTCGCCGCCGGCAAGCCGTTCGCCGTCCGCTTCCAGATGCCGGACGAGCACATCACCTTCACCGACATCGTGCGCGGCGACATGGACTTCCCGCCGGATGCGCTTGACGACTTCATCCTCCTGCGCTCCGACGGCAACCCGACCTACCACATGTCCGTGGTCTGCGACGACATCGACATGAACGTTACCCACGTCATCCGGGGCGAGGACCACCTGTCGAACACGCCCAAGCACGTGCCGCTGTTCCGGGCGCTGGGCGGCCAGGTGCCGACCTTCGGCCACCTGCCGCTGATCCTTGGGCAGGACAAGAAGCGCCTCTCCAAGCGCTTCGGCGCCACCTCCGTCGAGGAGTTCCGCAACGAAGGGGTCCTGCCGCAGGCGCTCTACAACTTCCTGGCGCTGCTCGGCTGGAACCCGGGCGACGACCGGGAGATCCTCTCGCGCGACGAGATGATCCGCCTCTTCAGCGTCGACCGCCTGAACGACTCGCCGGCCGTCTTCGACCGCGAGAAGCTGCTCTGGATGAACTCGCAGTACCTCTCGCGCTTCGACTTCGAGGCCCTGCGGCCGCACCTCGAGCCGTTCCTGGAGCAGGCGGGCCTGAAGGACGTGGACCCCGTCCGCCTCGCCACTGCGGTAAACCTCCACCGCACCCGCGCCCGCACGCTGCGGGAAGTGGCCGAGCTGGTGCTCCCCTACTTCCGCGAGATCGCCTACGACCCGGAGGCCAGCGCCAAGTTCCTGCAGGACGCGGACCTGGCGGGACATCTGGAGGCCCTCCGCGACCGCTACGCCCAGCTCCCGGCCTTCGACAAGGAGTCGACCGAGGCCGCCCTGCGGGCGCTGGCCGGCGAGCGGGGGCTCAAGGCGGGCGCCCTGATCCACCCCACCCGCATGGCCCTCTCGGGCGCCGCCGGAGGCCCGCCGCTCTTCGACCTCGTCGAGGCGATGGGCCGCGAGGCGTCCGCCGGCCACTTCGACCGCTTCCTCGCCTTCCTGAAGGCGGGGAATACGGCCCAACCGGCCCAGGGTTGACCATCCCGGGCCGGTTCAGGTAATCTCCGGTCCCTGTCCTGCTGGGAGGTCGTTCAACGGTAGGACATGCGGCTCTGACCCGCAGAATCGGGGTTCGAATCCCTGCCTCCCAGCCAATTCAGAAGACTTCAAGGCCGCGCGAGCGGCCTTTGGTGTTTCTGGATATCTTGGTCGTTAGGGTCGGCCGGAGGTAAAATTGATACCAGGAGGCTTAAGGATATGACGCTGACCCTGAATCTACCGCAAGACTTGGAGAAACGCCTTCGGCACGAAGCCGTACGGCAAGGGTTGCCTGCGGATACTCTGACCCTCCAACTGCTGGATCAGCATCTTCCTTCGGACAAGACCCAGGGAAAACTGACCGCACTGCTCCAGTCGTGGATTGAGGAGGGTGACGCTCAGGAGCAAAAGGAGACCGGCGAGTATCTGGTCCAGACCTTGGACGAAGACCGGCTCTCCGAGCGCAGGCTTTTTCCTTTGGAGCTCAAGGGTAAAACCTGGTGATCCGAACAATCGTGCTGGACGCCGGGCCTCTCGGGCTGGTGACCAACCCCAAGTACTCTCCCCAAAGTTTGGCCTGCGCCCAATGGTTAGAAACCCTGGTCGCTTCGGGCGCGCAGGTCATCGTGCCCGAGATCTCCGACTACGAGGTGCGGCGTGAATTGCTGCGCGCCCAGAAGCGGAATGGGATCCCCTCTAAAGACTGGCTCTTTGGCGCCTACTCAGCCGAGCTTGATGAGGACTGTCCCTCTGGCTCGGATGACTTCCAAGCCTTCGAGGGGGTGGGCACGGACAGCTACGGCCGGAGCCGTGGGGCCGCAAGTGGGTACTACAACTCACATGGCTCCTACTGGTGGCAACATGACTTCTTCGTACATTCGGGTGCCATCGTCGACGCTTCTTCGCGAGAAGCCGGAAGCTGGCTTACCGGCGCGTGGTATACGGCAGCGAATGGCGGGTTTGACAGTCGGTGGGTGCAACTCTTCGATGATCGTCCGGGCATTGAGTAGGGTCAACGGCGGAGAGATGAACAGCTGACAGGACACCTTCCCAACTCGACCGGCCCCCAGCAGGCCGCGGCCATGGGCCGGTCGAGATCGATCCGCAGCCAGAGTTTCGATGGCGAGCCGAGGCTGGAGAGGCGTACCGGCAGCGACTCGCCGGAGAGCTTGAGATCCCGCGATCTCATCGTGGTGAAGGGCGCCGCTCCCGTGGTCTTCCAGAACAGGGTTCCCGTGTTCTCACCGCACGAGGTAGAGAGCGTCACGGAATGGCATCCTGTCTCCGCGATGGTCACCGGGATCGAGACCCAACTCTGGGCGGACGCGGGCACAAGGCTCAGCGGGGTACCCTGCCTGGGCAATGTAAAGAGGCTTCTTTCGCAGGCGGTCCAATCCCCATCAACACCGATCTCGAAGACGCGGACGCCGAGGTCGCGGCGGGTCCCTGGCCCCAGCAGCGCGACGGTTCCCCGGCGCCAGTGGAGATCCCGGCGCAAGCCCGCGAGCTCCGCGGCCTCGGACAGGCCGTTCCGGAAGACGTAGGCGCCCTGATAGGTGTCGGGCGCGTCTACCAGGATGGTTGCTCCCGCGGGAAACCTGGAATGAAAGGCTTTCATGGTGTTGAGAGTCTGCCGAACCTCCTGACTCGCTGTGCTCCAGTGGCTGCCGTTGAGAACCGCCGCGATCATCCAGTAGCCGGCGAGAACGGTACCTGAAACCGTGGCGATCCTTGTCGGTGGACAGGTGAAGCGCGCGAGGGCCACCAGGGCCAGGGCGAGAGGGAGATACAGCAAGCGCGCTCCCTGAAGGTCCCATTCAACCCGTAGCAACGGAGCCGCCGGCAGGATCGCCGCCACGAAGACGCCGGCGGCGGCGAGCAGGGCTTTGCGCGGACGGAAGCCGGACGCTCCGAATCCACAAAGCAGGATCAGGGAGAGGACAATCATGCCGCCAAACGCGAGGCGGCTTTCGACGGGAACCGGCGCCAGGATCCGCACCGGCACCTGGACGGCGAGGGCGCGGAGGAACGCGCCTGGATGAAACTGCGTCACGACGGTCCGGCCGAAGTGATCCTTGTATCCGCCGATCCCTCCGAAGAGGGCGAACCTCGCCGCCAGATACAGGCCGGCGGTCAGAAGGAAAGGAACGATTCTCCACCGGAGACGCGAAAAAAGGAGGAGAAGCACGAGCGGCAGGCAGAGAGCGCTCTCCTTGCAAAGGAGCGCCAGCGCGTAGAAGAGCAGGCCCAGCCCAATTCCCTTCTCTTTCTGAAGCGCCGTCACGGCGAGTAGCGCGAAGAAGGCGGCCCAGAGATCGAACCCGCTGCTGAGCCAGAGAACGACCTCGCCGGAGAGAGGGAAGACCAGGAACAGAAAACCCAGGATGAAAGCGGTCGAACGAGCGGCTCCCCACTTCCGGGAGATGGCGAAGAGAAACCCGCTGTTCGCTCCGTGGACCGCGAGGGCGAGGACGTGCAGCCAGAGCGGTCCGGCGGCAAGCCGGCTCAGCAGCCAGGCCAGAGCCGGGAGGGGGCGCAGAACCTGTGGATAGGATGAGATCGTGAGATGGGCAAGCAAGGTGGCCAGGGAACGCCGTGCCCAGGCCACATACAGAAAGTCGTCGGAGAGATAACCGTCGCGGAGATGGCTTGCAAAGATTCCGCAGGCCAGGATGATGAACAGGAAGCCGTAGCGCGCCCTTTCTGACCTGAGATTCTCCAAGCGCATCTCAGCATCCTATCGCCTCGGGTACGAGGGCTTGCCGGCAACGAAAAAAGGGGAGCTTTCGCTCCCCCTTTGACGGCACCGATCGAGCTTCTTTTAGAAGTCGTACCGGAGGCCGAGTTGGATCGTGCGCGGGGTACCCACGCCGTCCTCGATGCCGAAGTTGGCGTTCCGCACCGGGTCGACGCCCAGGGCGGTGTTGGCGCCGTAGGTCTGGTTGGCGCCGCTGACGAACCGGTTCGCCGCGTTCGTGCAGTTGAAGCACTCGGCGAATACCTGGAAGTTGCCCTCCCAGATCTTGAAGCCCTTGGAGAGCCGCAGGGAAAGATCGTAGAAGCTCGACTGACGGAAGCTGTTGCGGTCGAAATGTTCACCGTTGACCGTCGGACGATCGGTGCCGCTGTTCGCGTCGGCGTTGAGATCGCGGCCGGCGAGCCCGGTGTACGG
This sequence comes from Thermoanaerobaculia bacterium, assembly GCA_035490435.1. Classification (GTDB taxonomy): domain Bacteria; phylum Acidobacteriota; class Thermoanaerobaculia; order Multivoradales; family UBA5704; genus DATARR01. Next base: position 44,356 of record DATHEF010000021.1, on the reverse strand, counting down.
CGAGCCGGTGGAGTAGCGGAACGAGCCGGAGAGGCCGAGGCCCCAGTACGGGCTCTGCCAGACGCCGTTGACCACGCCCTTCCACCGCTGGTCGCGGTTGGAGTAGCCGTAGTTCAGGTCGAGGTCGTTGAAGTCCTCGGGCTGGATGCCCGAGAAGTTGCGCTCGTTGGCGTCGTCGTCCTTGTCCTTCGAGTAGGTCACCGCCGCGTAAAAGCTGAAGTTGTCGGCGAAGCGCCGGTTGAGCGTGGCGGTCACCGCCTCGTACTTCGAACGCGAGTCGGAGACCAAGGTGGTGATGCGGTCGTAGTACGGGTTCGGCCGGGTGGTGCTGTAGAGCGGCAGGCCGTTCGGCGCAGTGCCGCCGGAATAAACGCGGTTGGTGTCCGTCAGGCGCTCGAGCTGCTTGGCCTCGGCGTAGGTGAAGTCGAGGGCCAGGGAGGTGCGATTGAAGACCTCCCGCTCGGCGCCGATCGTGAAGCGGTCGGTGTAGGGGTTGTCGAAGTTCGGATCGACGGTGGTGACACCCGGCTTGGCGATGGTCGTCAGACGGGTAAAGTCGATCGGCGCCACGCCCGAGGGGCTGAAGGCGCCCCCCCAGCCCGGGGCCAGAGGATCGACCGGCGGGCCGTCCACGACACCGCCGGTCTGATGCGCCTGGATGTTGTACTGCGTGCCCCGGATGCCGTTCGAGGTGAAGAGCTGGGCGAAGAGGATGGCCGGCGTGCGACTCCAGTAGCGGCCGCCCGAGAAGCGCAGGGCGGTCTTCTCATCCGGCGCCCAGGAGAGGCTCAGGCGCGGCGAGAGCTGGTTCTTGGCGTCCGGGACGTGGCCCGTCAGGTTGAACGAGCCGTTGGCGTTGCGGTCATTGGGATTGAGGACCGCCGCGTTCGGGTTGTCCAGCCGCTCCCAGCGGACGCCGGCGGAGAGCGTGAGGTTCGGCAGCAGGAACCACTGGTCCTGCAGGAAGGCCGCCTGCTCCTTCTGCCGGAACTTCGCCTGGCCCGCCTGGTCGGCGGTCAGGCCGTTGAGGCCGCCGAACTGCCGGTACTCCGACCACCGGCCGGCAAGGAAGTCCGCCTTGTTGAGGAAGATGTAAACACCGCGCCAGTTGCCTTTGAAGACCTGGTCGATGCCGGTGTCGTTGTAGTCGACGCCACCCTTGATGACGTGCTTGTCGAACAGGTAGCTCACCGTGTCGGCGAGCTCCTTGCGGTCGTTGACCGAGGTGATCGGCAGGAAGCTCACCTCGCCGTAGGTGACGCGCGGAGAGTTGAGCTGGATCTCGGGAAGGTTGAGCCCCTTGTCCTCGCGCGGCGTGTCTTCCGTGACGTAGTTGAGGTTGAGGTCGTTCAGCAGGTTGGCGCCGAACTGCCCGGAGTACTGGCCGACGTACGACCGCGAGTCCAGCCCCTCGATGCCGTTGTTGCTGGCGGCGCGGTTGGTCGCGTTCGAGGTGCCGTTCTCTCCCGTGTATTTGGTGAAGTTGCCACGCACCATCACGCGGTTGGCGTCGTTGACCTGGTAGTCGAGGCGCCCGAAGGTGACGTGACCATTGCGGGTCTGCGCGTAGTTGTCGGGCGTGGCCAGGACCGGATAGCGGGTGAAGATGTCCTGGTCGAGCACCGACTGCGCGATCGGGATCGTAATGTCCTGCTTCTGGTTGTCGTAGGAGAGGAAGTAGAAGAGCCTGTCCCTGACGATCGAGCCGCCCAGCGAGGCGCCGAACTGATCCTTGCTCTGGTCGGCCGGATCGGTGGTGCCGGTGAACTGCACGCCGGGCGCCGTCCGGGGGGTGGCGAAGTCGGAGATCAGGCTCTGCGGCTGGTTGTAGTAGAAGGCGGAGCCGTGCAGGTTGTTGGTGCCGCTCTTGGTGATGACGTTGACGAAGCCGCCGCCCGAGCGTCCGAACTCGGCCGAGGCGCCGTTGGTGATCACCGAGAACTCCTTGATCGACTCCTGGGAGATCGACAGCGGCGCGCGCCCCTCGGCCGCGCCGGTGGAGCCGCCGAAGAAGGCGTTGTTGAAGTCCACGCCGTCCACCGTGATGTTGGTGTTGATGCCGCGCTGGCCCGAGATGGAGAGGTTGCCACGCTCGGAGTCGTTGCGCGTCTCGGGGGTCAGCAGCACAAGCTGCTTGAAGTCGGTGCCCGGGGTCGGCAGGTTCTTGATCTGCTCGGACTGGATGGTGGTGCCGATCTGGGTGTTGGTCACCTCGACCGTCGGCGCCTCGGCGGTGACGGTGATCGTCTCCGACACCCGCCCGCTCTGCAGGGTGAAGTTGATGCTCGGGGTCGAGCCGATGAGCAGGCGGACGCTCTCGGCGGTCGCGGTGGCGAAGCCGTCGAGGGTCGCCGTGACCTTGTAGGTGCCGGTCGGCAGGTTGAGGATGCGATAGGAACCGTCCGCATCGGTGACCGCCACCTGCTGGAGGCCGGTCTCGGTGTTGGTGGCCTCGACGGTCACCCCCGGCAGGGGGGACTTGGAGGCGTCCTCCACGGTGCCGGAGATCCGGCTCGTGGTGACGTCGGTCTGGGCGAAGGCCGAACCGGCCAGCCCGCAGAAGACGAACAGGGCCGCCAGGACACACACCCAGCGGGATCTAGAGAAACGCACCATGAATGAAGCCCTCCTTTGAAGTGCGTAAAGTTTCGAGCAGATTCTACGCGGGGGGATAACGATGCCCCGTGAGCCGACTGCGACCTTCCTGTGACAGGCCGATGGCGGCAGGCGACCCTCTCCCCCTGTGCTAAGCTTTCGCCCGCGATTGCGGTTGCGTGAACGGCGAGGATTATAGCCTGGGAACCCGCAACCTGGGAACTGATTCCGCGAACCCTCTTTTTCCCGAGATCTGAAATGCGCCCCGACGATCCGCCCCTGGTGAGCGTCATCATGGGGAGCAAGTCCGACTGGGAGACCCTCCGCCACGCGGACGAAATGCTCACCCGGTTTGGCGTTCCCCACGAGTGCCACGTCGTCTCCGCCCATCGCACCCCCGACTGGATGGCCGAATTCGCCCACGGCGCCCTCGACCGCGGGATCGCGGTGATCATCGCCGGCGCCGGCGGCGCCGCCCACCTGCCGGGCATGGTGGCGGCCCAGACCCTGCTCCCGGTGCTCGGCGTGCCGGTCCAGAGCCACGCTCTCAACGGCCTCGACTCGCTGCTGTCGATCGTTCAGATGCCCTCCGGAGTGCCGGTGGGGACGCTCGCCATCGGCAAAGCCGGAGCCGCCAACGCCGCCCTGCTCGCCATCCGGATCCTGGCGACTACCCGGCCGGAGCTGCGGGAGAAGCTGGCCGAGTTCGTCGCCGAGCAGACCCGGCGGGTGCGCGAAGAGACGCTGCCTTGAAGGTGATCCCCCCAGGCTCCACGATAGGCGTCCTCGGCAGCGGCCAACTCGGCCGCATGTTCGCCATCGCCGCCCGCCGGATGGGCTACCGGGTGCACACCCTCTCCCCGGACTACGACACCCCGACCGGCCAGGTCGCCGACCGCGAGATCCAGGCCGCCTACGACGACCTCGACGCGGTCCGCGACTTCGCCCGGGGAGTGGACGTCGTCACCTTCGAGTTCGAGAACGTCTCCGCCGATGCCACCGAGGCCGCCGCCACGCACGCTCCCGTGCGGCCGGCGGGATCGGTCCTCCATACCACCCAGAACCGGCTACGGGAGAAGGGGTTCCTCGCCGGCGTCGGCGCCCTGGTCGCCCCCTTCGCGCCGGTCCGCTCGCTCGCGGAGATGGACGCGGCCCTCGCCGCCCTGGGCACTCCGGCGGTGCTCAAGACCGCCGGCTGGGGCTATGACGGCAAGGGGCAGGTGAAGATCACCGATCCAAGGGAAACCGCTGCCGCCTGGCAGGAGATCGGCGGCCAGGAGGCGATCCTGGAGGCGTTCGTCGACTTCGACCGCGAGGTCTCGGTGGTGGCCGCCCGCGGCCTCGACGGCTCTTTCGCCCACTTCGGGGTGATCGAGAACCGCCATCACCGGCACATCCTGGACGTCTCGATCGCGCCGGCCGCCGTGCCGCCCGGGGTGGAGAGGGAGGCGGTCGCGATCGCCCGCGGCATCCTGGAGGGGCTGGACGTGGTCGGTGTGCTCTGTGTCGAGATGTTCCTGACGCAGGATGGGCGACTGCTCGTCAACGAGCTGGCGCCGCGCCCGCACAACTCCGGCCACCTCACCTTCGACGCCTGCGTCACCAGCCAGTTCGAGCAGCAACTGCGGGCCATCTGCGGCCTGCCTCTCGGCTCGACGGAGCTCCTCCGCCCCGCCGCGATGGCCAACCTCCTCGGCGATCTCTGGACGGATGGCGTTCCCGACTGGGCCGCCGCCTGTGCCTTCCCCGACGTCAAGCTCCACCTCTATGGCAAGGCCACCGCCCGGCCCGGGAGGAAGATGGGGCACCTGACGGCGCTGGCAGGGACCCGGGAGGAGGCGGTGGAGAAGGTGACCGCCGCGAGGGAGGCTCTCACCGGCTCGCTCTCCTTCACCCCTCCGGCACCAGCCATTCGTCGTTGATGTTGTCGTAGGCGAGGCTGCCGACGAAGCGGGCGACCTCGATCACCACCGCTTCGATTTCGGGCAGGCTGGGATCGAGCCGGGTCTCCGCGGCCAGTATGGCGAGGCCGTCCTCGTTGAGCTCCGGATCGGGAGCGTCGGCCTCCATCACCTCCAGCTTCGCCGCGCACCGGCGCAGGGCACCCATCCATTCCGGGGACAGCAGGCCCTGGGCACGGTCGACCAGATCGGCGATGTCGTCCGGCACGTAGTCGGGATCGTCCTCGATCTGGATCGTCAGCGGGACGCCCGTCGCCACCCTCACCTGCGGGATGGTGGTGGCGAACCCCTGCCATTCGGTCAGCGTGCACTCGACGGAGAGGCTGGCGGACAGGTGCTCCTGGAGCTCTTCGAGAGTGAAGTCCTGCTCCTCGGGGTCATAGGGGATGGTCGCGGCAGAAAACATGCAGGGAATCTTCTCATGGACGCACCCTGGAAGATCTTACGGAGAAACTTCGTTTTGTAATGTGCGTAGAAAGGTTGGAGATCCATCCTACCCAATACTCGGATCCCGATTCAGACCGACAGAGAGGACTATCATGGAGCAGCATCTTACCCCCCAGAACCTCCAGGCCTTTGCCAGCGGCGAGCTGTCGCGAGAGGGGGCGCGAGCCGTCGTCGCCCACCTGCTGAGCGGCTGCCAGGCCTGCCGGAGCGAATCGGCGGGCGTCTGGCTGCTTGAAAAGCCTCAGGAGGCCTTGCCCGCGGATGCTTACGACACTGCCTTCGATCGCGTCCTTGCGGTCTTTCAGGGCGGCAGCGGCGCGGTCGAGACCGCGCCCTCCCCCGCCGCGGGGTGGCTCCAGGAGCGGGCCGGGGTCGCCGCGGACGTCCAGGGCCCCGAGCTCGTGGAGGCCCTGCTCCAGCGCGCCTGGGACCTGCGCCATGAGAGCCCGGAAGAGACGCGGCGGATCTCCCGCACGGCCGTGCTCACCGCCGGCGCGCTCTCCCCTGAGATCCACGGCGCTCCCAGAGTGGCGGATCTGTTGAGCCGCGCCTCGGCCAGTTACGGCAACGCCTGCCGCATCGCCGGCGATCTGGACGAGGCGCAGGAGGCCCTGGACCGGGCGGCCGAGCTCCTGACCCGGGGTACCGGCGATCTCGCGGACCGAGCCCGGATCTACGAGTTCAAGGCCTCCCTGGAGGCCGCCCGGGGGAATTACGACTCCGCCATGGCCGCCCTCGACGCCGCTTACGCCCTTCACGTCGAGCGGGACGACGCGCACAGGGCCGGACGGGATCTCATCACCAAGGGCCTCTACCTCGGCCACATGGGCAGATCGCGGGACGCCTTCCGCCTCACCCAGAGAGGGCTCGGCATGGTGGACGAGACCCGGGATCCGGGGCTCGTGCTCTCCGCCATCCATAACCAGCTCTGGTTCCTGGTGGAGAGCGGACGCCTGCGGGAGGCCCGGAGCCTCCTCGGAGCTCATCGCGACCGCCTCGCCACCGGCGAGACCCAGCGCCTCGACCTCCTCTGGCTCGAGGGGCGGATCAGCGCCGGCCTGCGCAACGAGAAAGCGGGCCTGCGGGATCTCGAAGCGGCCGAGCAGGGTTTTATCGCCACCGGCCGGCGCGCCCAGGCCGCCAACGTGCAACTGGACCAGGCCGCCGTCCATCTCCGCCAGGGGGATTCCGCGCGGGCACTGGCCCTGATCCGCGCCGCCGAGGAGGCCTTCCTCCAGATGGACACCCCGCAGAGCACCCGCATGGGGCTCGCCTTCGTGCGGCGCTCCCTCGCCGAGCGGCAGGTCCCCGCGCAGTTCGTCCTGCGCCTCGCCGACATCGTGCGGCGCGGCCAGCGCGAAGCGGCCCGGGGGTAGGAGAAGGCAAGGGCGTATAGTTCTCCCCAGCAGTCGAGAGGGGGGACGCGCGCATGAGCTGGATGATCTATGGTGCGAACGGCTATACCGGTGAGCTGGCGGCGCGCGAGGCGGTGCGGAAGGGGCTGACTCCCATCCTCGCCGGGCGCAACCCTGAATCGGTGGGACGGCTGGCTCGCGAGCTCGGGCTCCAGAGCCGCTCCTTCTCCCTCGACGATCCGCAGGGAACCGCGGCCGAGCTGTACGGAATCAAGGCGGTCCTCCATTGCGCGGGGCCGTTCGTCCACAGCAGCGCCCCGATGGTCGCGGCCTGCCTCGCGACCGGCGCCCACTACCTGGACATCACGGGCGAGATCCCGGTCTTCGAGGCGGTCCTCGCTCAAGGCGGGGCGGCGCGCAAGGCAGGGGTCTCCCTGATCCCCGGCGTCGGCTTCGATGTGGTGCCGAGCGACTGCCTCGCCGCCCGGCTGGCCCGGGCCCTCCCCGAGGCGACCTCGCTCGTGCTCGCCTTCTACGCCCAGCGCGGGAGCACCAGCCGGGGGACGATGAAGACGATGATCGAGAGCCTCCCCCACGCCGGGGCGATCCGCAGGGATGGCCGCATCGTGCCCGTTCCCATCGCCTGGGACGCCCGCAAGATCGATTTCGGTGGCCGGGCCGGCGAGCTCTGGGCGATGACCATCCCCTGGGGAGACGTCTCGACGGCCTACCACTCGACGGGCATCCCGAACATCCGCGTCTACTCCGGCACACCGCCGAAAATGATCCGGCAACTGAAGCGGTTCGCCCCGCTCCTCCCGCTCGCCGGCTGGAAGCCGGTCAAACGTCTCGCCCGAGCCTGGGTCGAACGTCGGGAGGCCGGCCCTTCGGAGGAGCTGCGGGAGACCGGCCGGGTCTTTCTCTGGGGCGAGGCGAAGGATGCCGCCGGCCACGCGGTCACCTCGACGATCGAGACGCCGGAGGCCTACCGGCTCACCGCGGTCTCGGCGGTCGAGAGCGTCGAGCGGGTCCTCGCGGGGAAGGTCCCGCCCGGCGCCTGGACGCCGTCGAAAGCGTTCGGAGCGGATTTTATCGCCGAGCTACCCGGCGTCTTCGTCGGCGAGATCCGCCCGGCGGGCGTTATTTCTTAAGCCCCAATCCGCCCCACCCGCACCATCGGCCCGTCCGCTTCGTCGGGATTGCGGAGGTCGATCGTGCCCTGGATGGCCCAGAGGTTGTCCCCCTGGGGGTCGAGGAGGGTGTGGGTGACCTCCCATTCGCGCTCGCCGGTCTTCTTGATCTGCGTCCAATGGTGGCGGCGGGCTTCGGGGGAGAAGGGGAGCTCGCCGTACTCCGCGAAGAAGGGGGCCATGGCGGCCTCGAAACGCTCAGGGTCCCAGACCGTCTGGGGATCGTCCGCGTCCTGCTTGACCAGGTTGGGCGCCTCCTCCCACTCCTTGAGCGAGAGGGCGCGCACCAGCAGGTGCATCTCGGCGCGCACGCGGGACATGAAGGTCTTGGGATCGGCGAGCAGCTCCTCGAGCCAGAGGATCTCGCGGGCGGTCTTGCGCTCCTTCGCCCCCACCAGGACCTCGGGATGGAGCAGCCCCTGCCACTCCTCGAGCAGGCTGGAGTCGGTCTGCTCGACCAGGGCGCGGAAGAAGCCGAGGGCATCCCACACCCCCTCGGTCTTCGAAAACTCGGGAACGGTCTGGTCGAGCGTCTTGTAGAGCTGCGAGAGGTAGCGCAGGAGCACCCCCTCGCTGCGCTGCAGGCCGTAACGCTTCACATAGTCCGCGAAGCTCATGTACCCCTCGAACATCTCGCGGCCGATCGACTTCGGCTTGATGTCCTCCCCGCCCACCCACGGATGCTTGCCGCGGAAGCGGTTGAAGGTGCCGTAGATGAAGTCCGACAGCGGCTTCGGATGGGTGACCTCCTCCAGCTTCTCCATCCGCGCCTCGTACTCCACCCCCTCCGCCTTGAGCTGAGCCACCAGCTCCCCCTTGAGCTTGTCGACCTGCTTGCGAAGCACGATCTCCGGGTTCTCCAGGATCGACTCGACCAGGGTGATGAGGTCGGGCACGTAGGTCTCCGACTCCGGCTCGAGCTCGGTGATCGTGTCGACCAGGTAGAGCGAGAGCGCCTGGTGGAGGGAGAAGTCCCACTGGAGATCCTCGGCCACCACCGCCCAGAGGTAGCTCGTGGTCGCGTCGCGCCTCATCCGGATGATCCCCGAGCGGTAGAGCGAGCGCACGAGCACCGCCGCCTGGGTGAGCAGGCGGGCCTTGGAGCCCTCCTCCTCGTGGCTGCGGCGGATGAGATCGCGCAGCGAGTCGAAGTTGCGGAGGTTGGGATCGTCCAGCTCCGCGTCGCGCTGGAGGAGGTTGAGCACCATGCCGTGGGTGATGCGGAAGCGCGACTTGAGCGTCTCCGGTGGGCGCTCGATCAGCTTCTCGAAAGTCTCCTTGTTCCAGGAGACCTCCCCCTTGGCGGGCCCCTTGACCACCTTCTTGTTGCCGCTGCGCTCGTTCTTGCGCTTCTCGATGATGTGCTCGGGCGCCTGGGCGACCACGCTCCCCTGGGTGTCGAACCCCTTGCGGCCGGCGCGGCCGGCGATCTGCTTGAAGTCGCGCACCGAGAGGATCGAGGTCTTCACGCCGCCGAACTTCGCGAGCTTGGTGAAGAGGACGGTGCGGATGGGGATGTTGACCCCGACGCCCAGGGTATCCGTGCCGGTGATGACGCGCAGCAGCGCCTGCTGCGAGAGCTGCTCGACCAGCAGCCGGTACTTCGGCAGCAGCCCGGCGTGGTGGACGCCGATGCCGAAGGAGATGAAGCGCTTGCACTCCTTGCCGTAGGGGGTGTCGAAGCGGAAGTCCCCTACCGCCTCGCGGATCTTTTCCCGCTCCTGGCGGTTGGAGACCTGCGCGCTGGTGAGCGCCTGGGCGAGCTCGGCGCACTCGCGCTGGGTGAAGTTGACGATGTAGATCGGCGCCTTGCCGGCGGCGATGAGCGCCTCGATAGTCTCGTGGAGCGGGGTCTCGCGATATTCGAAGTCGAGCGGGACGGGGCGCTGCTCGGAGCTGACCAGTGCCACCTCGATCCCGGTGCGGTCCTGGATGTGCTCGCCGATCGAGGAGACATCCCCCAGGGTGGCGGACATCAGGAGGAACCGCGTGTGCGGCAGCGTGATCAGCGGGATCTGCCAGGCGACGCCGCGCTCGGGGTCCGAGTAATAGTGGAACTCGTCCATGATCACGTACGGGGCGTCGAGCCGGTCCCCCTCGCGCAGGGCGCGGTTGGAGAGCACCTCGGCGGTGCAGCAGATCACCGGCGCGTCCGGGTTGATCGAGGCGTCGCCGGTCAGCATGCCGACGTTCTCGGGACCGAGGTCGTCGCAGAGCGCGAAGAACTTCTCCGAGGCCAGCGCCTTGATCGGACTGGTGTAGAACGAGGTCTTCCCCTCGCAGAGCGCCTTGAAGTGGAGCCCGAGGGCGACGAGCGACTTGCCGGAGCCGGTCGGTGTGTTGAGGATGACGTGCTTGCCGGCCATGATCTCCAGCAGCGCCTCCTCCTGCGCCGGATAGAGCTCGAATCCGGCCTCGGCCGCCCAGTCGACGAAACGGTCGAGGATCTCGTCCGGATCGGCGGCCCCCCCCGGCGGCACGCGGGAGATTAGTGAAGGACGGGCGCGGGAGGGCTCGGGGAGCGGGAGGGCGGGTTCGGCCATGGCAGGGGGATTGTGGCACGGGTTGAGGGGTGTCCTGCTATCATCGCGAACCGATGAATCCACGAGCGGCGACGACGGGCGGCTTCCGGCTGCTCGACATGAACGGCTATCAGTGGACGGTGCTGTTCGCCGCCTGGCTGGGGTGGGGATTCGACGTCTTCGACGGCCTGCTGTTCAACTTCGTCGCCCCCAACTGCGTGCCGACGCTGCTCGGCCTCACCATCGGCTCGCCGGAGGCCAAGGCGGCGACGCTGCAGTGGACGGGCATCCTCACCTCGGTCCTGCTGGTGGGCTGGGCGGTCGGCGGCATCCTCTTCGGGCAGGTGGCGGACCGCATCGGGCGCACCCGCACCCTGATGCTCACCATGCTGCTCTACGCGCTGGGTACCGCCGCCTGCGCCTTCGCCCCCAACCTCTGGGTGCTGGGGCTCTTCCGCATCGTCGCCAGCCTGGGGATCGGCGGCGAGTGGGCGGCCGGAGCCTCGATGGTGGCCGAGGTGGTGCCGGAGCACCGGCGGGTGGAGGCGGGGGCCCTGCTCTACACCTCGGCGCCGGTGGGCCTGTTCCTCGCCACCTTCGTCAATTTCCAGATCGCCGGCAACTATTGGAAGGGCTCCCCCGAGACCTCCTGGCGCTACGTCTTCCTGGCCGGCCTGATTCCGGCGGCGGCGGCCTTCCTGGTGCGCCTCTTCGTCCGCGAGCCGGAACGCTGGAAGACGGCCGCTTCCTCCGCGCCGCCGCCGCGCCTGGCCGAGCTCTTCACTCCGCGCTACCGAGCCATCACCCTCTCCGGGTTCTGCATGGCAGTGGTCGCCCTGATCATGTGGTGGAGCTGCAACGCCTTCATCCCCGTGGTCTCGACCGGCCTCGCCCAGGCCACCGCCAAGCTGCGGAGCCTGGACCGCGCCGCCACCCTCGCCCTCGTCGAGGGGTGGAAGCGGATCGCCACCAACTACTTCAACCTGGGCGGGCTGATCGGCACGCTGCTCACCATCCCCGCCGCCAAGTACCTGGGCCGGAAGACGATGTTCTTCCTCTACTTCGCCGGCTCGGCCGCGGCGATCCTCTGCACGTTCGGCCTCGACCTGCCGCCGGAGACGCGGCTCGCGATGTACTTTCTGATCGGCCTCACCGTCTTCGGGGTATTCGGCAGCTTCACTTACTACCTGCCGGAGCTCTTCCCCACCCGCCTGCGGGCCACCGGCGCCGGCTTCTGCTACAACATCGGCCGGGTGATCGCGGCGGCCGGCCCGATCCTGGTGGGGAGCATCGCGGCCCAGGGGGCGAACTCGCTCACCAGCGCCCTCAAGGCCCTGTTCTATGTCGGCTTCGTGCCGCTCGCCGGCCTCTTCCTCCTCCCCTGGGCGATCGAGACCAAGGGGCGGACCCTCGAAGACTGATATTTGACCTTGCAGGCGGGGACGGATAACCTCGCCGCGGCCTCGAACGGCCCTTCCGGAGGGACTACCCCGTGCAACTCGGCATCCTCGGTTTCCCGAAGTCGGGAAAGACGACCCTGTTCAATACCCTGACCGCCTCCCGCCAGGCGACGGACAAGTACGCCACCTCCAGCCAGACGAACATGGGGGTGGCCCAGGTCCGCGACACCCGCCTGGAGACGCTCCGTGACCTGTTCAAGCCGAAGCGCTACGTGCCTGCGACGGTGCAGTACGTGGACATCCCCGGCATGACCAAGGGGGAGAGCGCCGAGAGCCTCGACCTCGCGAAGCTCAAGATGGTCGACGCGCTCGTCCACGTGGTGCGGGCGTTCGACGACCCCGAGATCCTCCACCCGGAGGGGAGCGTCGATCCCGCCCGCGACGTGGCGACGGTCGACCTCGAGCTGATCCTCGCCGACCATACGATCGTCGAGGCGCGGCTCGAAAAGCTGGAGAAGGCGACCAAGCGGGGTTTGAACCCGGAAGAGCAGCGCGAGCGGCAGATCCTCTCCGAGATCGTGCTGCCGGCGCTGGAATCCGAGAAGCCGTTGCGCGAGGTCGAGCTCGACCCTGAAGACGAGAAGCGCCTGCGCGGCTTCCAGCTCCTCTCGGCCAAGCCGATGCTGATCGTGATCAACACCGACGAATCCCGGGCCGCCGACGCGCCCGAGGCGTTCGGCATCAAGCCCCGGCCGGCGGTGCGGGCGGTGACGGTGAGCGCGCCGATCGAGCAGGAGATCAGCACCCTCTCGCCCGAGGAGCAGAAGGACTTCCTGACCGATCTCGGCCTCTCCGAGCCGAGCATCGACCGGGTGACCCGGGCGAGCTACGACCTGCTGGGGGTGATCTCCTTCTTCACCGTCGGGGAGGACGAGGTGCGCGCCTGGACGATCCGCCGCGGCTCCAAGGCCCGCGAGGCCGCCGGCTCCATCCATTCCGACATCGAGCGCGGCTTCATCCGCGCCGAGGTCGTCCACTGCGACGACCTGATCCGCCTGAAGACCATGGCCGCCTGCCGCGACGCCGGCCTGCTCCGCCTGGAAGGGAAGGAGTACCTGATGAAGGACGGCGACGTGACCCACTTCCGCTTCAACGTCTAGCAGAAACAAGGGACAAAAGAGACTTCAGGGACACCAGGGTTCCTGCCGTCCCTGGAGTCCCTGCTGTCCCTTTCGTCCCTTGTTCTCCCGCCTACCGCCGGGCCGCCGGATCCGGAGCGATCCGCAGGTTCAGCCGGCCCGTGCTCTGGATCCCCGGACGGTAGTAGACGCCGCCGGGCGAAGGGGTGATGACCTGCGCGGGCTGGTCGCCATCCTCGTCGTCGCCTCCGGGCACCTCCTGGATCGTCGGCTCCGGACGGCTCCACTCGCGCAGCCCGCGCTGCCCCTGGACGCCGGGCGCCGGACGCAGGCCGCCGCGAGCCGCCCCGGCCTGGCCGGTGGGGTTGCGGCGGTCGAGATCCCCCTCGCGCAGCACGGTGCTCCCGGCTCCCGTCGCCGATGGAGCCGCCTGCGTTCCCCGGCCCGCCACGGGCTGGCGGGAAGCCGGCTGGCGCTGCTGATTCGGGGCCGCGGCGGTCTCATCCACGGGCGTGGCGGGCTTCGGCACCAGCAGGGCGGCGATCCGCGCCGCGTCGTCGTACATCTTGGGCACCTGCGGGTTGCCGGCGAAGTCGTTCTTGTAGGCGCGCAGCATCGCCTGGGTCACCAGCTTGTTGTCGACGATGTGGGGATTGACCTCGGGGAAGGCGAGCTGCGGATCGAGCGCGAACGCCCGCGCGTAGGAGTCGACCGCCTTCGACCTCTGGCCGCGGACCTCCTCGATGGTGCCGAGCTGGTAGTGGGCCCAGGCGTGGTTGGGATCCGCCTTCACCGCGCGTTGGTAGAGATCATAGGCCTCGCGCAGCTCGCCGCGCTGCTGCAACAGCAGCCCGAGGTTGAACAGGGCCGAGGCCTTGTCGGGGTCGAGCTCGATGGCCTTGCGGTAGGCCGCCTCGGCCTCCGGAGCTTGCGGGACGAGCATCAGGAGGTTGCCGAAGTCGTTGAACACCGCGGGGTCCTGGGGGCGCTCGACGGTGAGGCGGCGCTGCGCCTCGATCGCCTTGGTGAGATTCGGCGGCACCGCCGCCAGGGCCGCGATCGCCACGGCCGCGGTCAGGGCGGCGAGGGAAGAGACGAGGATCCACGAACTCCTTCTAAGCACGGATATTCTCCTTCTAGGAGCCCTCGCGGGCTGCGACCGGGCGGGCCTTGAGCTTGACTTTGCCATCCTCGGAGGCCAGCCGGAACTGCACTTCCGCGCAGCCCGTCTTCTCCCGGATGGCGGCCACCTGCCGCTTGATATAGGTCTGGAAGCTGTCGAGATCGAAACGGGGGGTATCCCCCGGAGCGGAGACGAGACCCTGGTAGAGCGCCGCGGCCGCCTCGGGGTCGACGCGGTCGCCGAAGACGATCCCCTGCGCCGGATCGTGACGCCGGGGGGCCGGGGGTGGCGCGTGGCGAGCGGCGGGGTGACGCCCCTCCTCGGTATCGCGCAGGCGGCGGTTGAACAGTTCGTTGTAGCTGTTGAAGCGGGCTTCGAGGTCGCTCAGCCGGAAGTTGTCGACGGCGGTCGCGCCGTTGCTTGAGGCCCGGAGAGTGCGGATCTGCGCCAGGACGCGCCCGCGCAGCTCCTCCGGCGGGAAGGGGAGCGCGCCGTTGAAAAAGCGCTCGAAGTCGACGCGGAGCTGCTGGACGTCCCGGTTGAGCACATCGAGAGCCTCGCTCAAGCCCGGAGCCTGGCGCCGCGCCGCCGCCTGCGGAGCATTCTCGGCAGCCCCCGGCCTGGGGGACTGGAGCGGTGAGCCGGCTCGCGGATTTCGCTTGGCGTCCACGGATCTCCTAGAATGCTCGGGGCTTGACCATGAATAACTCCAATTCCTTCGACGCCCGGCGCGGTCTGCCGTCGCTCGACCGGCTGCTGAGCCATCCGGCGCTGGCAACTCTCATCCCATTATACGGGCGTGGCTCCGTAAGGGTCCAAGCCCAGCGTGCGGTCGACGAATTGCGGAGCCGGTTGGCCGCCGAGCCGCCGCTTTCCGAGACGGAGCGGGAGAGCGCGGTCGCCACGCTGCCGGAGCGCGTCGCCGCCCGCGTCGAGGCGCTCCTCGGCAACCCCCTGCGCCGGGTGCTCAACGCCACCGGCATTTTCCTCCATACCAACCTCGGCCGGGCGCCGCTGCCGGAGACGGTGGCGCGCAGCCTGCCCGCGCTGCTCGACGCCTACTGCGATCTGGAGATCGACCTCGCCACCGGCAAGCGCGGGCAGCGCAACCGCCGCGCCGAGCGGCTGCTCACCGCACTCACCGGCGGCGAGGCCGGCCTGGTGGTCAACAACAACGCGGCGGCGCTGGTGATCGCGCTGGCGGCGCTGGCCAAGGGGCGCGAGGTGGTGGTGTCGCGCGGCGAGCTGGTCGAGATCGGCGGCTCGTTCCGCATCCCGGAGATCATGGCGGCCGCCGGCGCCCGCCTGATCGAGGTGGGGGCGACGAACCGCACCCGGCTGGCGGATTACGAGGCGGCGATCGGGCCGGAGACGGCGCTGCTGCTCAAGGTCTTCCCCAGCAACTTCCGGCAGATCGGGTTCGTCGCCGCGGTCGCGCCCCGGCAGCTCGCGGAGCTCGGGGCGCGCGCGGGAATCCCGGTGCTGGTGGACGAGGGGAGCGGCCTGCTGCGCCCGCACCCGGCGCCGCAGCTCGCCGGCCACCCGAGCCTCGCCGAGCTCATCGCGCAAGGATGCGACCTCGTCACCGGCAGCGGCGACAAGCTGCTCGGCGGCCCCCAGGCCGGTCTCCTCGTGGGCCGCGCGCCGTTGATCGAGCGCTGCCGGCGCCACCCGCTCTATCGCGCCCTGCGCCCCGACCGCATGGGGATCGCGGCGCTCGAAGGGGTGCTCCGCCTCCATCTCGCCGAAACCCCGCTGCCGCTCGACCGCCTCTGGCCGGCCGGAGAGGTCCATCGGGCGCGCCTGGAGAGGGCCGCCGCGGTGCTGGGGGCCGGGATCGTCCCCGCCGAGGCGTTCCTCGGCGGTGGCTCGGCCCCGGAGGCTCCCATCCCCGGCGAGGCGCTGGCCCTGCCCGGAGACGACGCCCTCCTCGCCCGCCTGCGCCTGGGCGATCCGCCGGTCGTCGGCTATCTCCGCCAGGATCGCCTGCACCTCGACCTGCGGACGGTGGCCCCCGAGGACGACGATCTGCTCATCGCCGCCGTCCAGGCCGCCCTCCAAAATCCAAAATCCAAAATCCAAAATCCAAAATGCCCACCGCCCGCATCCTGATCGTCGAGGACCGCGACTCCCTGCGCCGCATGCTGGAGCGGGCGCTCGGCCAGGAGGGGTACGAGGTGTCGGCGGCGGCGGACGGCCGCTCCGGCATGCGGCTGCTCGCCGAGCGCCCCTTCGACTTCGTGCTGACCGACCTCAAGCTCCCCGACGTCTCGGGGATCGAGGTGCTGGAGGCCAGCCGGGCGGCGCAGCCGCGGGTCCCGGTCGTGGTGCTCACCGGTTACGGCACGGTGGGCACGGCGGTCGAGGCGATGAAGCTCGGCGCCTATGACTTCCTGGAGAAGCCGCTGGAGATCGACGACCTCGCGCGGCTGATCGAGCGCGCGCTCGGCCAGCGCGACGAGGCGCCCGTCTTCCGGGCTCCCGGGGCGCCGCCGATCGTCGGCGCCCACCCGCGTCTGCGCGCCGCGATCCGCCTGCTGCAGCGGGTCGGGCCCACGGAGAGCACGGTGCTGCTCACCGGCGAGAGCGGCACCGGCAAGGAGCTCTTCGCCCGCGCGATCCACGCGCTCTCGCCGCGCAAGCCGGGCCCCTGCGTCGCCCTGAACTGCGCCGCGATCCCGGAGGCGCTGATCGAGAACGAGCTCTTCGGCCACGAGAAGGGGGCCTTCACCGGCGCCGACCGCCGCCAGCCGGGGCGCCTCGAGCAGGCCGAGGGGGGGACGCTGTTCCTCGACGAGATCGGCGAGCTGCCGCTCGGCGTGCAGGGCAAGGTGCTGCGGGCGCTCGAGGAGCGGACCTTCGAGCGCGTGGGCGGCGGCCGGACGCTGCGCGCCGACATCCGGCTGGTCGCGGCCACCAACCGCGACCTCGCGGCGATGGTGGACGACGGCGGGTTCCGGGCCGACCTCTTCTTCCGGCTGAACGTCTTCCCGATCGAGCTGCCGCCGTTGCGCGAGCGGGCGAGCGACGTGCCACTCCTCGCCCGCCATCTGCTCGTCGAGATCGCCCGCCGGCACCGGGTCGAGCCGCCGCCGCGGCTCGAGGAGGATGCGGCCGAGCTGCTCGCGAGCCAGCCCTGGCCGGGCAACGTCCGCGAGCTGGCGAACGTCCTCGAGCGGGCGGTGATCCTGGCGGAGGGGCCGGCGATCCGCGCCGCCGACCTGCGGTCCCTGCTGCGCCCCCTCGCCGGCTCGGGCGAGCGGGAGCGGATCAGGCAGGCGCTGACCGAGGCCGGCGGCGACAAGCGCCAGGCGGCGGAGATCCTGGGGATGAGCTATCGCACCGTGCTCCGCAAGGTGCGGGAGCACGATCTCGAGGGCGTACCGAAGTATCGGGAGTGAAGGGGAGCAGGGCGGGGACGAGCCCCGCCCCCGCATTTTCCGCCTGGGTCGCCGGACCTACGGCTTCTCGTCCGCCGAGGCCACGTTGATCGGGAAGCCTTTGACCTCGAACTTCGCGCTGGCGAAGGTGAAGACCCCCGGGAAGTTGGCCCGGAACTGGACCGTGCCGTCCGCCTTGATGGACGTCGCGGCCAGCAGGCCGGAAGCCGTCCCGACCCGGTCCCCCACCTCGTTATAGAGCTGGACCTCGACCGACGCGTTGATCATCACCTCGCCGGTCGTATTGTGGACGCTCCCCTCGACCCAGAGGCCTTCCCCGTCGGGGTTGTCCACCCGCCTCCAGTCGCTGACGACGAGAGGCCCGGCGTGGGCCGCCGGCGCGCTGTCCGTCGCGCCGTCGGCGCCGGCGGGCGTGGGCTTGCGGAAATCCTTGTCGGTCAGCACGGCGATCTTCTTCTGCGGGACCGCCGGCGGCGGCGCCGCCGTCGCCTGGACCTTGGCCTCGGCGGTGGCCTTCGCGCTGGCGTCGAGATCCACCTCCGAGGCGCGCAGGGAGGCGAGAGCGCCGTCGTCGGCCCGGGTGAAGACGACCAGCTTGCCCTTCATCTGCCAGGGCCCCTTCGTCTCCACCCGGCCCCCCTCGTGCGTCACCAGCCAGTCGGCGTGAGCCGTGAGGGGCGCCAGGGCCAGCAGGCCGAGGGCGATCCCATGGACGATATAAAGCCGCTTGCTCATCAGATCACCACTCCTTGAAGTTCTGCTCGATGACACAGATCGGGACGCTCCCATACCGCTGCTGAATGGTGTCGGAGCCGCTGCCGTTGATGCTGATCCACTGATTGCCGAACTTGCACCGGGAAGGCATGAGCTGCTTGACCTGGTCGATGATCTGCTGTTGCGTGAGATCGAGACCGCCGGAGCCGCCGGAGCCACCCGTGCCGCCGGTGCCGCCAGAGCCGCCGGTGCCGGTCGGCGGGTTCTTGGTCGCGCCCTGCTCGACGTACGGGCTGGTCACGAACGTGGAGACCACGCGGTAGCGGGTCGACGTGCTGCCCGTCTGCACGACGCCGTTTCCGTTGTTGGTGTAGACCACGTAGATGTGGCTGCTGCCGCCGCGGGCGCACACCGCGGCCGGATCGGTCCCGATCTCCTGCGGCTGGAAGCCGGAGAAGATGATGATTCCGGAGAGGCCGAAGGACGAGGTGATCACCCTCTCGTCCGCCTGCAGCTTCAGGAACCACCCCTTGCTCTTGCCCAGGTTGGGGTTCAGCAGGAAGTTGGTCGAGGAGCTGACGTTGGCCGCGGTGACGTTGATGGCCTCGTAGTTCGCCTCCGTCTTCGGCAGGCCGCCGGAGGTGAAGTTGTCGTCGAGGATCAGGTAGTACCTGCCGACTTGGCCGTCCAGGTTCCAGAGGTTCTCGCGGTCGCCGGTGCCGAAGGCGAGGGCGAAGCGTCCCAGCTTGGAGACGTACAGGATCGACGGCGCCAGGTAGATCGGCCGGCCCAGCGTGTCGAAGATCGCGAAGGGATCCCACGACGTGTCGGTGATCCGCTGCACCGTCGCGGCGGCGGCGAGGGGCGGCACGGCCTGGGTGGTGACCAGCGAGACGTTCTGCAGCGTCCCGGGAGAGCTGATGTCGATCTTGTACACGAAACCGGCGGTGGTGCCCATATAGATCGTGTCCAGGTAGCCGTCGAGGTCGGTGTCGAGCACGGCGGGGTCCGCGGCCGCGGCGCCGACGACCTTGCGCTTGTAGATCGTCTTGCCGGTCTCGACGTCCACCATGTAGATCCAGTTGCCGCGCTTCGGGCTCAGCTTGTTGTCGGCATCCATGCCGCCGCCGAAGATGGCGACGAACTTGTCGACCATCGCGCCCGCCTCGATCACCTTGATCCGCCCGATGATCGGCACCGACCAGGTCTGCCCGAGGTCGGCCAGGCCGTTCTTGTCCTCGTCCAGTTGGGAGGAGGCGATCGAATCGGTGTACTCCCAGAGGACGGCCGGGAACGGTAGCGTGCCGCAGCCGGAGTTGGTGCCGTTGGTGGTCGACAGGCAACTCGGAACCGTCTGCTGGGTCGGGTTGTTGGCGCTGTCGAGCTGGTCGGGGTGCGTCAAGTCCAGGGCGTAGTAGCCGCTGATGAAATCGCCCACCCGGCCGCCGCCGTCGATGGCGCCCCCCTCCCGGAAGCCGCCGATGGCGACCGTGCGCCATTCGCGTTCGCCCGCGTTCGGAGTGCCGTTGTGGTTGGGATCGAGGAAGACGTCCTGGACCCTGGGAGTGCCGTCGACGCCGAAGATCTCGCGGCCGCCCTCGACCTGGCTGCGCACGACCGGCAGGGCGAGCCGGGGGATGTAGGAGAAGATCTCCTTGCCGGTGCCGTCCGTGAAGGACTTCGCGCCGTTGTCCCAGACGCCGGCGTCGAAGGCGTGGAGCTGACCGTCATTGGCCGCGGCGAGCAGCATCTTGCGGCGCCGGCGCTGCTGCTGCGCGTAGCACTGGTAGCCGGGGTTGCTGCTGCAGCCGGTGGACGTATTGGCGTAGAGGTTCGCGGTGTAGAAGCCGAAGTTGTTGGGGCGATCGATGAGCACCGGATCGGCGTGGAAGATGTCGCCGAGAACGTACTTGATGTTCCGGTCCGGCAGCCCGGTCACCGAGATGGTGGAGCTCTTGACCACCAGAGTTTCCTTGATGATGGCGGTGACGCGCTGCTTGACGAGGGTGGAGTCCGCGGCGGTGGCCGGGAGGGTCAGCTTGAACCCCTTGAGGAGATCGTTCCAGTCGGGGGTCGGGTTGGTCTTCGGGTCGCCGGTCGGGGGCACGAACAGGCGCAGGGTGGAGGGCACGGTGCCGCTCGCCACCTCCCGGGTGTAGAAGACCCGGCGCTGATTCGTGCCCGTGCCGAGGCGGAGCGTGTTCACGTCGACGGTCGAGGCGACATCGGCCGGTTCCGGAGCCTGGGTCAGGATCGACTCGCCGGCGTCCCACAGATGGCAGGTCGACCGCCCCGCCGATCCCAGCGCCGGGCAGACCCGGGTACGGTCCGGCTTGCCGTCCTTGAGGGGGAGCGGCTTGAGGTAGCCGTCGAGATGGCCGTCCCAGACGGCGGCGTCGTTGAGCGGCGTGAAGTTCGAGAGATAGATGCGGTCCGCGATCTCCGCCTGCACCGACGGCACGGCGGCGGAAGCGAAGGTGCTCGCCTGCTCCTTGATCTTGCCGAGGGCGGTCTTGAGGTCCGCGACCAGCTCGTCCTTGGTTTGCGGATAGAAGATGTGGTCGGCGTCCGCCATGCAGCTCAGCGCGTTGCCCTGGGTGGCGGTGACGCCGAAAGCGACCACGAAGGTCGTCACGCCGTACTGGTCCCTGAGCAGCCGGGTGTACTTGCAGGGGTCGCCGCCGCAGGTCTCGTCGCCGTCGGTGAGGATGAGCAGGAACTTCTGACGGCACTGGAACGAGGTGTCCTGCGCGCCCGCGATGCCGGCCCAGCCGCCCAGCGTGCCGCAGGTGTCGGCCGAGCAGCCGCTGTACCAGGTGCGGAACTGCTGGACCGAAGCGCCGATGGGCGTCGCGCCGCCGGCGATCAGCGGGCGCTGGTTCTCGCTCTTGAGCCGCAGGAAGGTCTCGGAGCCGCTACGGTTGTCCGCCAGATAGGGCGCGATGCGGAAATCGGGGACCGTCGAGCTGTCGACATAGTTCGGCGCCAGCCGCTTCAGGATGTCGATCTTGTGGTCCGTCTTCCAGTCCAGGGGGATGACGTCGCCGAGGGAGAACGAGGCCCCCCGGGGGTCCGAGCTGTCGGTCGGCCAGCGCAGGGTGTAATTGCTCGAGTTCTTGTCGCTGGCGGAGTCGGTGTTCGGGTCCCAGCCGCCGCAGGAGCTGCTGGTGTTGTTGTTGACGGTGGCGTCGATGGAGACGCTGGTGTAGTAGCTGATGGTCGGATCGTTGCGGTCCGGGTTGGCGGTGGGCGCGTTGTCCCACGAGACAAAGTCGCCGACCACCGTGTAGTTGGTCGTCGACGTGCCGACCGCCGTGGTGTTCGAGCACGAGCCGTTGTTGCACTTGAGGACGGTGACCTTGACGTTGATGTTGCCGCCGTAGCTCCCCCCGTTCGGCGTGTAGGTCACCTTGTAGGTGATGCCGGCGGTCCGGATGTAGAAGGTCTGGACGTTGGCCGCGGCGAAGACCCGGCCCCCCTTCGGGAGGCGCCGCACGCGGGTCAGCTCCCAGATGTCGTTGAGATCGGCCGGCGTCCCGGCAGCGCAGCCGATCTCGTGGTCGTTGCTGCCGGTGTCGCAGATCCAGGGGGTGCCGTTGCCGAAGACCTCGCGCGCCCCGGCGGCCGGGAAGTAGGTGCTGCCGGTGAGCAGCACGCCGTCCGCCGCCGCCTCGTAGAGCCAGTGCTTCTGCACGGCGGTGAGCTGGTCCTGGTTGTAGGTCGCGAAGCCCAGCGCCACCTTGGGCAGGCCGGGGTCGGTCAGCACTTCGTAGAGCGCCTCCTTGGCCTGGTAGAACTTGGAGGTCGGGTCGTCGGCCTGCATGGGCACGAAACATTCGCCGGTCGGGCAGGCGACCGACTTCGGGCTCCAGTTCATCGAGCCGGAGGTATCGAGCAGGATGAACAGGTAGGGATCGGCGATCGTGGTGCGCAACAGGTCGCGG
Source organism: Thermoanaerobaculia bacterium (assembly GCA_035490435.1). GTDB lineage: Bacteria > Acidobacteriota > Thermoanaerobaculia > Multivoradales > UBA5704 > DATARR01. The sequence goes on along the minus strand of DATHEF010000021.1, from coordinate 22,565 downwards.
TCGTCGCCGCGCGCGGCGGCGGGGCCGAGCAGCGCCAGCAGCGCGAGCGCGGCGGCGGCGCGGACGAAGATCCGGACGATCGCGGTCCGGCCGATACACCAATCTCTGGGCGACATAGGAGCCTCTCCTCGAAAGAGCTGCGTCTAGAACTTGATCTGCGCCAGCACCGCGGGGTCCTCAGGGACCTGACTGGGGTCCAGCGGCCAGGGCTCGAATTGAAACATCCCGCTCAGGGTCTTCTGCCCGAGCAGCGTCGCGGCCGCCGGGGGAGCGCCGCTGCCGGACCAGGCGATCCGCTCCGCGGTGGCACTGACGGCGTGATTGACCCGCCAGAACTTCTGCTTGCCTTCCTCGGACTGGCACAGGTCGCACCGCACGTACTGGATGGGCACGAACGCCGAGATGGTGACGCGGTCGGCGACGTTGGTGGACAGGTTGTTCCCCGCTCCCACCGAGACCTTGTTCAACAGCACGGTCCTGGAGCCGGGCAGCGTCGGGTTGTCGGGGTTGTTGTTGACCAGCAGGGCTTCCGCCACCGAAATCCCGAGGCCGGAATCGGCGGAGTAGAACATCCGGCTGACCGTCCTCTCGTTGGAGCCGACCTGCACCTCGGTCTGGGTGACCAGGGCGAGCGACAGCGCCAGGATGGTAAGGACCACGAGGGCGAGCAGCGTGATGACGTAGGCGCTGCCCGCTTCGGAACGAATCTGCGTCTTCATCCAAGATTCCTCATGTCGATCACGGTGCGCAGGATGCGGCGGCGGTACATGCGCTCCTCGTCGGAGTTGAAGACCGTCGTCTCGGGCTTGTCGTACTTGTTGTCCTCCACCCGCACCAGCGTCGGGGCCTCGTAGTCCTTGTCGCGGCGATCGGCCCGGGCGAGCGTGGAGAGCCGGATGTAGTAGAGGTTGGAGCCGGCGAACAGCGCCGCGTCGGTGGTCGCCTCGCCGTTGTACATCCAGTCGTCCGCCTCGCCGTCCGCCGATTCGTAGATGCCGCAATGCCGGTCGTCGGACCGGATCGTGCCGGCGGCGCAGGCGCCGGCGGCGGGATCCTTGGCCGGGGTGTCGAGGCCGAGCGCGACCTGGAAGTCGAAGATGTTGTCGGCGACGTCCACCTGCCAGTTGTCCTCGTCGGCGTCCCAGGGGGCCTGGGTGCCGGGATAGACGCGGGCGCGCGACAGCTTCGGAGCCAGGTCGGTGGTCTTGTCGCCGGGGACCGCGTACTCCCGGCGGACATAGAACCGGTACTCCTCGAGCAGACCGACGAAGCTGACAGCCTTCAACTCGGGCGGGAAGACGCCCGCGCCCGCGGAGGAGAGCTTCGCGTAGTCGGAGGTGTGCGTTCCCGCCGATATCTTGAAACCGATGGTGAACTGGCTCGGATTCGTGACGTTCGAGTTCCCCGGGTCCAGCTCGACGACGGCCCAGACGTCGGAGCCCTGGCTGCCGACCAGCAGCAGGGCCTCCGGCCGCTGCTTCTGGACCGCCTCCTTGAGCTCCGCCAGATCCTGCGGGATGCCGGTGGGAGTCTTGATGTTGATAATGATCGTGCCGTTCGTCGGCGCGGCCGCGGGGGTGAGGGTGAACGCGGCGCTGTTGGCCGTGTTGACCTGGTAGGTCGGCGCCGCGAAGGCCCCGCGGACGGTCAGCATGTCCGAGCCGGGGACGACCTCGGGAGTGGCGGCGGTGCCGCCGACGTGGGTGTTGTCGGCCACGTTGTTGGCGATCACCACCGCCGTGCCGGTCGGCAGGCTGCCCAGCGGCAGGCCGCCGCGGCCGGCCATGCGGATCAGCCGCACGGAGTCGTTCTGGGCCACGCGCAGGGACTGCTGCATGTCGGAGACATTGGTCTGCACGCGCGTCAGCCGGTTGCTGAAGTCGAACAGCGCCAGCACGCCGAGCAGGACGATGATGGTGACGATCAGCGAGACCGAGACCTCGATGAGGGTGAAGCCGCGCTGCGATCCGCGCCGGTGCCGAAAGGGGCCAGTCTTGAAGTCGGTGTCGATCATGGTCGCTCCGCCCTCAGAAGGGCTTGATCACCTTCAGGGTGATCCCCTGGCCGTTGCCGAACAGATTTTTTTTCTGATTTTCCACAGTCACCGTGACCTCCTTGAAATGTACGAAGGTGGCCTCGGTCCCCCCGGGCTTGGGGTTGTCGAGAGAGCCGTCGTCGAGGTCGCTGATGGTGTACTGGCGGACCTCGGAAGTGCGTTTCCAGAGCACCGTGCCGTGGCCGGCGGGGGTGGTCCACCACCCCTCGTCCGTATCGCCGGTCTTGTTGAGGGCGCCCTGCGTATAGGAAGTCTTGGCTTCGGCGAACTCGGCGCCGGCCGGGACCGTCATCCGGTCGTTGCTGAACGGCACCAGCAGCATCTCCTCGACCTGGGTCCGGCTGCCGTTGGTCGCCTGGGTGGCGTCGTTGCCGCTGACGTTGTCGCTGATCGAGCGGGAGAACAGCGGCAGCAGACCGAGCGCGATGATGAGCAGGATGGCGGAGGCGATCAGCGCCTCGATGATCGAGAAACCCGCCGCGCCATGGCGCCCCGCCGGGAGATGCTTCAGGGTGTGCATCCTCTCTCTCCTCAGTTCCATGTCCAGGCCTTGCCGTTGTCGCCGTTGGCGACCCATGTGCCGTTCTCGAATTTGAGCACCTCGATCCGCGCCGTGGACCTGGGGGACTTCACGCGGACCTCCAGGTGGTTCTCGTAGGGGTCGGAGATGTGGAACTTCCCGGGTTCGGCGATCGCGCCGTCGCCCCGGAAGATCGCGATGTTCGGCCCCCCCGCGGGGTCGGTGCTGAACCCCTCGACCGAGTCCTTGTCGACCTTTCCGGTGTTGTCCTCGAAGGCCACGCCAGTCGGCAGGTAAAAGCTCGCCAGCACCGGATCGGTGGCGTCCAGTTTGCCGTCGGAGTTGCGGTCCGAGAACACCCGCACGAGAGGGAGAACGCCGGGGCCGGTCGACGGGACGATCTGCACGATCCCCTGGGACGACGTCTTGATGGCGTCGATGCGCGCCAGCCGCAGCGCGATGCTGATCTCCTGGACCATCCCCCGCATCTTGGACTGATGGAGGGCGTTCTGGAGGGACGGAATGCCGATCGCCACCAGGGCGAGCATCAGCGCCATCACCACGAGCATCTCGATCAGCGTGAAGCCGCGCAGGCCACGGCCGGGCATTGGGTTTTTCATGGCAAGCCCCTAAAAAGCAAGGGCGGTGCCACCCCTGGAAGAGGCCGGAATATTCTGCGTAAGTCTATGAATGCAGATGCTTTGAGCCGCGGATCAGGATCCCGGCGCGGCCTCGCGTTCGGGCGGCGCTTCGTTACTCATCGTAACGATCGTGTCGCGCGGGAAGAAGAGCAGCGCCCGCGTCCCGCCACCCGGCCGGTCGTCGAGGCGAATCCGCCCGCCGTGCAACACGACGATGCGGTGGGCGAGCGCGAGCCCCAGCCCGACGCCGCCGCGCCGGCCGGTGGCGAAGGGGTGGAACAGGCGCTCCCGGATCTCGTCCGGCAGACCGGGGCCGCGGTCCTCGATGGCGATCTCGACCCCCTCCGGCTCCAGCGCGATCGCGACCTCGATCGGCCCCCGCCGCCCCGCCTCGCGCTCGGCCTCGACGGCGTTGTGCAGCAGGTTGCGCACGGCGCGCTCGAGCAGTTGCGGGTCGCCGCGCAGGACGACGTCCTCCCCCTGGACGCACACCTCGACGCCGTCGAGGGCCGGATCGGCGGCGGCGCGCCGGAGCAGGCGGTCGAGCGAGAGTTCCCGCACGCGGGCGGTTCCCGGCCGCGCGAACGAGAGGAAGTCCTGGAGCACCCGCTCGAGGTGGTCGGCCTCGCCGCGGATCTCGGAGAGGAAGTCGGCGATCGAGTCCTCGTCCGGCCGCCGCTCGATCAGGGTGAGATAGCCGCGCAGGGTCGCGAGGCCGTTGCGCAGCTCATGGGCGACGCCGCCCGCCATCTCGCCGAGCTGCGCCAGGCTCTCGGCGAGGCGCCCCTCCTCGGCCCGGCGCTGCGCCTCGGTGAGGTCGGCGAAGAGGACGAGCAGGCCGCGCACCTCGCCGTCGTCGCGGCGCAACGGATGGACGGTGAGGCCGACAGTCAGCGCCTCCGCGCCGTCCGGACCGGGACGCACGGCACACTCCTGGCGCTGCGGGGCGGTCCCCTCGGCCACCGCCACCTCCAGGATCTCGCGCAGCTCGGGCTGGCCGGCGAGCACTTGGGCGAGCGGCGCTCCCGGCTCGGGGAGCTCGGCGCCGAGGAGAGCCGCGCCGACGGCGTTGAGCGCCAGCACCCGCCCCTCGCGGTCGATCAGCAGCAGGCCGCTCCGCAGGCTCGCCGAGAGCGTCCGCTCGAGGGCGGCGATGTCGTCCTCCGGCGAGCGCCCCTGCCGGCCGGCGAGGGAGGTCAGGGCGCGATCGAAGGTGGAGAGCAGAAAGTCGATCTCGTCCTCCCCCGCCGCGCCGGCGCCCCCCACCTGGCGGGCTCGCGCCAGCAGCGTCTCCCAGGGGCTCAGCAGGTGGCGGAGGAAGAACAGCAGCAGCACCGCCAGCGCGGCGTTGATCGACATCACGGCGACGGTGAGCACGGCGAGCGAGCGGCGCTGCCGCGCCAGCACCCGGGCCGGCAGGTCCACCCGCACGTAGCGCCGGTCCGCGCCGCGCCCGAGCGGGGCGAAGCCGATCACCGTGTCGGGCGACGAGTCGTCCGGACCGAAGCCGACCGGCTGGGTGATCGGCCGGCCGCCGGCCGGGTCGAGCAGGCCGCCGGCGGGGAGCTCGCCGAGGATCGCGATCGCCTGCCCGCGGGCGTCGACGAGGGCGACGCCACGCGCCGACGGCGCCGGCTGGCGCAGGTCGAGCGGGCTCGGCACCGCCGGCCCGGCGGACGCGGCTAGGCGGTCGGCCACCGCCCGCGCCACCCGCGCTGCCTCCTGCTGGCGCTCGCCGGCGAGCAGCGCGATGGCGTTGCGGTAGGAGACGAGGGTGAAGGTCGACAGCACCACCAGCAGCAGCAGGGCGACCGGGAGCAGGATCAGCACCTCGCGCCGCAACCCCAGCCGCCGCGGCGGCCGCGCCGAGCGGGCCGGGGACGCCGGGATGGTCATGAGAGCTGCGCGTACGCGGCGTACGCCCGCACCAGCGGCTCGCCGGCGAAGAGGGCGATCAGGCCGCCCAGGGCGAGGAAGACGCCGAACGGCAGCTTGGCCTTGAAGTCGAGCCCGCGGACCGCCATCAGCGTCAGGCCCACCGCCGCGCCCGAGAGAGCGCCGAAGAAGAGGGCCACCAGCACCCCCTTCCAGCCCAGGAAGGCGCCGATCAGGGCGAGCATCTTGACGTCCCCCAGGCCCATCCCCTCCTCGTGGCGCCAGAGGTACCAGGCGATCCAGACCGCGAGCAGCACGCCGGCGCCGAGAGCGGCGCCGAGGGCCGCGCCCGCGACCGCCCCCCAGGGGCCGTCCCCCAGCCGGGTCCAGGAGACCAGCGGCTGCAGGAGCAGCCCGAGGGCGATCCCCGGGTACGTCAGCTTGTCGGGGAGGATCATGTGGTCGTAGTCGATCATCGCCAGCGCCAGCATCAGGGCGGCGAACAGGGCGGCGACCGGCGCCTCGAGCGAGATGCCGAAGCGCAGGTAGCAGGCGAGGAAGAGCGCCGCCGTGGCCGCCTCGACCGCCGGGTAGCGCCAGGAGATCCGCGCCGCGCACTGGCGGCAGCGCCCGCGCAGCAGCAGGAAGGAGAGCACGGGCACGTTGTCGACGGCGCGGATGGCGGTGCCGCAGCCCGGGCAGCGCGAGCGCGGGAAGACCGTGGAGATCCCCAGCGGCAGCCGGTAGATGACCACGTTGAGATAGCTGCCGACGATCAGGCCGAGGACCGCGGCGTAGATGCCGAGGAGGATCTGGAGCTGCACGGTTCCGGGATTCTACGCCAGTTGGCGCCGCCGGCTGGTGAACAGAAGAATCGCCGCCCCGGCCGCCAGCGCCAGCAGGGTGACGAGAGCGCCGGGGCCGAGGAGACGTTCGTGGTAGCGGAGCTCGAGGCGATGCTCGCCGGCCGGGATCCGCAGCCCGAGCTGGCAGGCCGCGGTCGGATAGATGGCGAGCGGCGCGCCGTCGAGCAGCGCCTGCCACCCCGGGTCGAAGGTCATGCCGGCGACGAACAGGCCGCCGCCCTCCTCGGCGCGGTAGCGGAGGGCGATCCACCCTCCTCCATCCGTGAACGAGAGCAGGGCCGGCGGGCGGCGGAAGGAGACGGTCTCCGCCGGCGCCCCCGGCCGGATCAACTGCTCGTGGCGGGAGACCTGCCAGGCGAGGATGCGGGCGGACGACAGCGCGCCGGCGGTGTCGGGGTGGAAGCTCACCCGCGGCACGAAACGGAAGCGGGGGAGCCGATAGGTGTTGGTCACCCTGCGCAGCGTCGCGGTGGGGTCGTGCCCCAGCCGCGCCGAGCGGAGGGAACCGGCGACGGCGGGCGCCTGCAGCAGGAGGGTGCCGACGTTCCAGACCCCGAGGTAGCGGTAGGCCATCTGCGGCTGCGCCCACTCGGCGTCGAGGATGCGCTGCGCCTGCCGCCCCCAGCCGGTGAGCATCAGGTCGAAATCGTTGTTGAAGGCGTAGGGGAGATGCCAGAGCAGCCCCGAGTAGGGCTCCAGCCGGGCGATGTAGGTGCGGGCGAGCAGCGTCCGCGGGTCCCCTCCCCAGGCGCGCGGCACCACTTCGGGGGTGCCGGCGGGCGGCGGCTGCACGAAGATCCGGTCCTCGGCGGGGAGGATCGAGGCCGCCAGCGGCGGCGGCACCGTGTAGGCGGCGGCCGGCAGGGTGCGGACCAGCCCGTGGCCGTAGTGCCAGAGGTCGATCGCCAGCAGGGCGACCGCCAGACCCTCCAGCAGGCGCCGGGAGGGGCGCCGCCAGCGGCAGAGCGCGAGCAGGGCGGTGACGGCGGCGGCGGCGGCCACGGCGGCCCAGCTCTCCGCCCGCAGGTAGGCCAGGGCGGCGGCCGTGCCCCGCGCTCCCAGGTCGGGAGCGCCGTGGACGGCGATCCGCCAGAAGGCCGCCCGGGGCGCCCACAGCAGCAGGAACGCGGAGACCAGGGCGGTGGCGAGCGCCACCCCCGCCAGCGCCACCGGCAGGTCGGCCGCCTCCGCGCGCCCCGCCTCCCGTTCGTCGAGCAACCGCTGCCAGCCGAGGACGCCGGCGAAGGCGAGGGCGACGACGGCGAGGACCGCGAACTTCTCCGGGAAGCGGAGCACCGCCAGCACCGGCACCGCCTCGCGGAGTGCCTCGTAGAGAGGGTTGTGCCGCCCGAGGGCGAGGAAGATGCCGGCCAGGAAGGCGAGCCCCCACGCCGCCCGCCGGGGGATGCGCCAGCGGATCAGGGCCGCCGCTCCCAGCACGGCGAGCAGGAGCCCCGGGTAGATCGACTCGACGTAGGGATAGTCGCGGTCCTCGAGCTTCCAGCCGAAGTAGACCCCCTCCAGGTTGCGCGTCGGATCGCCGAGGAAGCGCGGGAAGGCGATCTCGGCCAGCCGCTCGGGGGGCATCGACCAGAGGGTCGCGTGCGACGCGGAGAGCCCCTTGCGCGGCGAGTCGGCGAGCCGCCCCAGGGTCGGCAGGAGCTGGACCGCGGCCAGCGCCACGGCGAACAGGACCGGCACCGCGGCCCGCAGGATGGCCTGTAGTGCCACTCGCGGGCGCCGGCCGGCCGCCGAGGCGGCCAGGGCCAGGATGCCGAGGCCGCTCATCACCACCGTCGACGGCTCGCCGTTGAGAAGCTGGAGCCCGAGCGCGCCGCCGGCGAGGAGCGCCGGCCGCCACCAGGTCCGATCCTTGGCCCGCAGGGCCTGATCCGCCCAGGCGAGCACCCAGGGAAACCAGGCCATGCTGCAGAACAGGGTATAGGCGCTGAGCAGCGAGAGATATGCGCCGCAGCCGGCGTATCCGACCGCCGCGAGCGCCGCCGCGCCGCGGCCGCAGCCGAGGTGCCGCGCCAGCCGCCAGGCGCCCGCGAAGGCGATCGCGGCGTGCAGGAAGGCGAGCAGGCTGAGCGCGTAGTGCGGGGGGACCACGAAGATCAGCCAGCTCGGCGGATAGAACGCCGCGTAGCTGGGGTTCGAGAGCAGGGGCTGGCCGCCGTGCAGCCACGGGTTCCAGGTCGGCAGCCCGTGAGCCGCCAGCTCCCGGAACGCCGCGCGCAGGGGGAGATGAAAGAGGGGGACGTCGCGGTTCGCGAGCACCCGGCCGGGGGACAGCAAGGCTCCAAGCAGGCTGAGGAGCCAGCCCGCCGCGAGCACGGCTGGTGGGATCGCGGCGGACCGGCGGCGCATCCGGGAAGAATATCTACTTCTGGGGCCAGCGCACGAAGAAGCCGTCCGCCCAGACGATGTCCTGGTCGTAGTCGGTCGGATCGAACCCCGCCACGGTGTATTGGCCGCTGACCGTGCTGCGGTCCCGTCCGCCGCTGCCGATCGCCATCACCTGCTGATTGAGCGGATTGGTCGGATCGAGGAAGTACTGGTAATCGGTCTTCCAGCCATCGATCGCCTGAACCGTCTCGATGTACTGCGGGGTCAGCAGGTCCCGCAGGTCGGAGATGTCGATCGCCTTGTACTGCCCGATATCGATGCTGGTGATCGCCGCCCCCGCCGCCGCCGCCCCGACCTCGTCCGACAGCCACGAGAACATGGCGGTGCCGGTGATCCGCATGTCCGCCACCGTCCGCTTCTGCTTCGCCTTCTCCATCGCGTCGAGCAGATTGGGGATCAAAATGGCCGCGAGAATGCCGATGATCGCGATCACGATCAAGAGCTCGATCAGCGTAAAGCCCGTCTGTTTCCCCGCGAGTCTACGCTTCATAACAAATCCCTCCAAGTTGTCGGAGAGGTACTTTTACAAGCCGCATGCCAGAATTGTCGCGCGCGCAAGCTGTTGGAAAATCAGCGACTTGCGTTTATAGCCAAGCGTCTTTCAGACAAAAATCGTCAACGGTTGGGGCACGGGATGTCACCATGCCGCTCACCGGCTCTGGGGCGCGGCGTAGACGGTCAGGATCCGGCGCATCCGCTCGACGCCGCGGTCGATCTCGGCGAGCGGGATCCGCTCGTCGGTGCTGTGGATCCCCTTCGAGTCCTCGGGGCCGAGTTTGAAGGGCGAGAGGCCGTAGGCGGGAATTCCCCGCTCGCGGAAGAAGCGCGAGTCGGTGAAGCCGGCGATGAAGGTGGGGACCACCGGCCCCTCGGGCCCCAGCACCCGCTGCATCGCCTGGTAGAGCCGGCCGGAGGCCGGCGACGCCGCCGCCGGCGGAGAGGTCACCAGCACCTTCACCTCGAACCCCGGGCCCAGCCGGCGCTTGACCGCGGCGAGGAAAGCGACGGCGTCGGTGTCGGGCAGCAGCCGGATGTCGAGCCGCGCCGCCGACCGCTCGGGGACGACGTTGATCCGCTCGCCGCCGCGCAGCACCGTCACCTGCACCGTGTCGAGGAAGAGGTTGCCCATGCCGGGCATCAGGAACTCCTTCGGGCCGCTCTCCGCGATCACGCCGTCGATGTTCGAGAACACCCGGCGCCAGCGGGCGTTCTGCAGCGGCGCGATGGCATGGGAGTAGTCGCGCACCGGCGCCGTGACCCGCCAGCGAGCGGGCTCGGCGAGCAGCCGGGCCAGCCCCTCGACGAGCTGATGGTTGGCGCTCGCGGGGTTGAGGCCGGCGCCGTGCCCGCCGCGGCCCGAGGTCGAGACCTCCAGCCAGAGCGGCCGCTTCTGGGACACCTCGATCCCCCACCAGAGGAGCTTGCCGCCGGCCCCGGTCTGGCTGCGCCCGCCTTCGCCGATCACCGCCTCGACCCCCCGGAAGAGCTCCGGATGGTTGGCGAGGAGCCAGCCCGTGCCCCGCACGCCGCCGTTCTCCTCGTCGGCCACGGCGAGGAAGACGACGTCCCGCTCCAGGGGCACCCGCCGGCGCTGGAGATCGATCATCGCGGCGAGCTGGGCGATGCCCAAGCTCTTGTCGTCGATCGCGCCGCGCCCCCAGAGCCGCCCCTCCTTGACCAGGCCGGCGAACGGCGGCACCGTCCACCCCGGGCCGGGGGGGACCACGTCCATGTGGTGGAGCAGGAGGATCGCCCGCCCGCCGCTCTTCGGCGACGACAGCCGGGCGTACAGGTTCGCCCGCCCCTCCGGGTTGGCGACCACCCGCGAGGGGATCCCCGCCCGCTGGAGGATGCCGGCCAGGAAGGCCGCCCCGCGCCCCTCGTTGCCGGGCGGATTCGAGGTGTCGATCCGCAGGTATTGCTGCAGCCATCCCGCCGGCTCCGAAAGCGCCGCGGCCGAGGCGGTGGCGGACGGCGCGGTCAGCGACGGCGACAGGATCAGAACGACGGCGAGGAACGGCGGGAGCAGGCGGCTTGGCGGCATATTCGGGAAAGTCTTGGAAGAATAGTCCAGAAAAAACAAAAGGGGGGTCTCCGTATCGAGACCCCCGTGGGAAGAAGAGCTTGAATCGCTTTGGGTGTCGTACGGGCCTGTCAGGCCCGTACCGTCTTCCGCTTAGTTGGTCTTCTGCGGCCAGCGGACGAAGAAACCGTCGGCCCAGATGATGTCCTGGTCGTAGTCGGTCGGGTCGAAGCCGGCCACCGTGTAGGAGGATCCCGGCGTGCTGGCGTCACGACCGCCGGAGCCGATGGCCATGACGTTAGCCTTCAGCACTTCGGTGGTCTCCAGCCAGTAGGAGAAGTCCTTCTTCCAGCCGTCCTTGGCCGGAACCGACTGCAGGTACTGCGGCACCAGGACCGAGGCCACGGTGGCGGCGTCGGAGGTGGCGTACTTGCTGAGGTCGATGTCCGTGGCGGCGGCGCCGGCGGCGGCGGCACCGACCTGGTCGGTCAGCCAGGAGAACATCGCGGTGCCGGCGTTACGCATGTCGGCGACGGTCCGCTTCTGCTTCGCCTTCTGCAGAGCGTCGAGGAAGTTCGGAATCAACAGGGCCGCGATGATGCCGATGATCGCGACGACGATCAGCAGCTCGATGAGCGTGAAGCCCTTCTGCCGGTTACGGATCTTGCTAATCATGTTTGGGTCTCCTCCCCCTGGGGTTTTGAAGCTGTCCTCCGGATCATCCGCGAGGCGTGTCGGTAGGGAGATATAGCAGGGTCGATGCCAGGGGTTCATCGAGCCTAACTCCTTGATTTCATTGGCGTTCAATTTCCGTCAAGACAAAATTTGCCACTGTGCGCTAGCACTAAGTGTCAGAAAGCAGCCGGCGGAGCAACTGCTTGTAGACGTCGACGCCGGCCGCGAACGCGGGCACCGCGAAGCGCTCGTTGGCGCGGTCGACCTGCAGGGTGTCGGTGTTCATGATCAGGAACGGCGAGAAGCCGTAGGTCGGCACGCCGAGGGTCCGGAAGAACCGGGCGTCGGTCGCCGTCCACGCCAGGAAATAGGGCCCGATCGGCGCCTCGGGATAAGCGCCATGCAGGGTCTCGACGATCCCCTCGTAGACCGGGTTGTCGAGCGGGCTGCCGCCGCGGGCGGCCTGCGGCTCGTCGATCATCGTGGTCAGGCCGAAGGTCAGCCAGGACGGCACCAGCTTCTCCCGCACCGCCTCCAGATCCTGGCCGGGCAGGAGCTGGAACTTGATCTCCAGCTCCCAGCCGCCGCCGGGCGCCTCCTTCACCTTGAACGGCACCGCCTCGTCGCGCAGCATCGACTGGATGTAGGGGGGCAGCTTGCGGAAGGCCTTGATGTCCCCCATCGCGCTTTCGATGTCGGTCATCATCTCCCGCAGGTCCTTGCGGTCGCGGGTCGGGCCGTAGGTCGCGAACACGGCGCGGGCCTCCGGCGTCAGGCGCAGGTCGGTCACCGTCGGGCCGATCGCCTTGAGCGTCGCGCGGATGTCTTCCAGGCGCTGACGGTCGTCGCCGCAGACGATCAGGTCGGCGTAGCGCTTCTGGGCGAACTCGGTCCCCCAGAACTTGATCTCTTCGCGCGTCCGCGCCTCCACCACCCCGCCCTCGGTGAGCACCGCCCAGAAATTGCGGACCATCTCCGGATGGAGCTGGATGATGCGCCGGATGCCCAGACGGCTCCCCCGCTCCTCGCTGCTGGTGCCGAGAAAGAGCACCGAGTGCGACAGCGGCACGCCGCTCTTCTTGAGGTCGATCATCGCCAGCATCTGGGCGATGGCGACACTCTTCATGTCGAAAACGCCGCGGCCGTAGATCCAGGGGAGCTCGATGCGCGCCTCGAACGGCGGCGAGAACCACTCCTTGGGATCGACCGCCGAGACGTCGATGTGGTTGTGCAGCACCAGCGGCCGGGAGTCCTTGCCCACCAGCCAGGCATAGAGATTGGCCTTGCGCGGGCCCACCCTCTCGATCCGGTAGGGGATGCCGGCCGCCTGGAACTGGCGGGCGAGGAACTCGGCCCCCTTGACCTCGTCGCCCGTCGTCTCGCTGGTGTCGATCTGGGCGTACTTCTGGAGCAGCTTCACTTCCGGCAGGTTGGCGTAGTCGCGGTGCATCCACGCTTCGGACTGCCGGGCCTTCAAGGGAGCGTCGAGGAACTTGACGACACCCCAGGTGAGCCCCCCCACCAGGATGAGGCTGCCGTAGAGAGCGATCCGCGCCGCCTGCCGGCGCCGGGCTTCGAGTCTTTGCAGGATCATGAGGCCCGCGATGATAAACCGGACTTCGACAGTTGTGTATGCTTCGCTCGACTCATGAGGATTCCACTACGGCTTCTGCTGCTCCTGGCCGGCTTGGTCGCCTGCCTGCGCTACCTGTTCGCGGAGATCGCCCGCCTCAAGGGGGGACTGGGCTTTCCGCTCGACGACAGTTGGATTCATCTGCAGTTCGCTCGCAACCTCGCGCACGGTGCCGGGCTCTCCTACAACCCCGGCGAGATGGTGACCGGCTCGACGGCGCCGCTCTGGACCGCCATTCTCTCGCTCCTCTTCCTCCTGCCGGGGAGCGTCGTGGTCTGGACCCAGATCCTCGGCATCGCGCTCTACCTCGCCGGGATCGACGCCACCTGGCGCCTCGCCCGCGAGCTGGGCCTGGGACGGGGGCTCTCCGCCCTCGCCGGCGGGCTCACCCTGGCGACGAGCTGGCTCGTCTGGTCGGCCCTGTCGGGGATGGAGATCCCGCTCTTCGTCCTGCTCTCGCTCTGGGGGGTGATCCTCCACGTGCGCGAGCGGGCCGATCCTGAACGCCCGCCGCTCTCGCTCGCCGTCCTCGCCGTCGCCGTTCTCGCCCGGCCGGAAGGGCTGCTCCTGCTGCTCCTTGCCTTCCTCGACCGCGTCCTCGTCTTCACGGAAGGCCCGGAAGGAGTCCGCTGGCGCCGTCCCAGCCTCCGAACCCTGCTCGCCGGGGCCGGCCTCGCCGCCTGCGCCCTGGCCGGCTCCTTCCTATTCTACGGATGGGCGGGCGGTTCCGTACTGCCCACGACCTACGCGGCCAAGGGGGGCGGCGAGGTGCGGCACCTGCTGCCCGACCTTCGGTACCTCGCCAACGTGCTCACCCTCTTCTTCCGGCCGCAGCCGTGGGCGACGCTGCTCGCCGCCGGCGGCGCGGCCGTCATCGCCGGCCGGCTCGGCACCGCGCGCGACCGCGGGCTCCTCCCCGCCCTCTGGCTGTTCGGCATGCCGCTCGCCTACTCTCTGCTGACCCCCGGGCCCAACCGGATGCTGGGGAACTTCGGCCGCTACTACTTCCCGCTCTTCCCGGTGCTGGCCATCCTCGCCGCGCTGGCGCTCGAGCCGGTGCTGGAGGCGATCAACCGCCTCCGCCCGCCGGCGCCACTGCGGACCGTCCTGGGGGCGGCCGGGGCCGTCGCGATCCTCGCCCCGACGGCCGGCATCCTGGTCCAGGGGGAGGCCTTCTACGCTCAAAACGTCGCCAACGTCGAGGAGAGCGACGTGGCGATCGCCCGCTGGCTCGCCGCCCGCGTCCCCCCCGGCGCCGTGCTGGCGGTCAACGACATCGGCGCGATCAAATATTTCCTCCCCAACCCGATCGTCGACCTGGCGAGCATCGCCACCCCGGAGATCGGCCGCGAGGTGTCGCGGGCCGTCGCTGCCGGCACCCCCTGGGACAACGCCATGCTCACCGCCCTGGAGCGGCGCCACCCCGACTACGTGGTGATCTTTCCGAGCTGGTTCCCCAACCTCGCCGCCGACCCCCGCTTCCAGGCGGTCTACACCCTGCCGATCCAGGGCAACATCACGATGGGCGGCAACGAGATCGTGGTCTACACGACGCCTTGGACGCGCGGCGCGGTCTGACGGCTGGAGTTCACTCCAGAGCGGAGGACGAATCCTCGGCGATCCATCCTCCGCGAATGTCTCTGTCAGGGGGGGCAGGACCCGATGGGCGGGCAGTTCGTGGTAAAACCGTCGCAGACGACCGAACGCACCTTCACCATGCAGCTCACGTTGCCGGAACAACTGATCGTGACATAGCCGCCACCGCAGACGCAGTCCTTGGAAACCTCGCAAGCCGTGCGCGGGGTCGGCGCCGGCGCCAGAGGAGGCAAGGAGTCAGAGAGGCTCGCGAGGAAAGTGTTGAGCTCGGGAGCGGGGCCGGGTTGCGCGCTCCGCTGCGGCTCGGCACTCACTACCCTCAGTGAGAGCAGAAAAACCAGACCGGAAAGCAATATCATCTTTCGCATAGGTTCCTCCTTGGCGATCGATCGCCAATCTTGCATTTGCCTAACAGCTACCATGATAGCACGACACGCCCGGCTCCACCCTCCGAAAAAGTTTTCATAGGGCTTCTTATTTATTCGTGGCGAGTTGGACGCGGGCGCCGCGGCTCAATCCACGGTGACTTTCACCTTTTTGACGTCCGAACCGCGCAGCACCACCAGCGCGGTCCCGGAGGCAGTCTCGGTGGAGCGGGCCACCAGCAGGCGCCCGCCGACCTGCTGGAACGTGAACGTCTGATATTGCGTCATCGTCAGGCCCGGCAGCCGGAGCTCTCCCGTGCGCTCCAGAGCCAGCGGCAAGCCGTCCGCGCCCAGCCAGATCTTCGCCTCGACGACCGCGGGTTTCGGCTCGCCTTCCCTGGACGCCGCGAGCTCCGCGGGAAGATCAGACGGCCGGATCAGCAGGAGCCGGGCCTCTTGCCCCTCCCAAGTCGCCATCTGATCGTCCACCAGATCCGACTCATTCAGGAGAGATCCAATCCATCCGGCCGGATCGATCAGCGCCTGAACGTCGATGTCGTCGATCAACGGATCAGGATCGGTCTCCTTCTTCGACCTCCAGAACGAAAAGCGGGAGGTGCTGTCGGCCCGTTTCTGCTCCCACGCTTTGACACCCCAGGGGCCGGCCTCAATGATGACCCGCCCCCGCTGCTTGGCAGAGTTCAAGTGCAACGGAGCCGTCCCCTTATGCTGGATCTCGACATCCACCTTGACCCGGATCGGCTGATCGCTCCGCATGGCGGCCAGCCGGTCCTGGAGATCCTTCAGCGGCTGAGCCGCCAGTGCGCTCGAGATCAACAGCCCCCCTGCCATCGCGATCTTCAACGCCTGTCTGTTCATGATTTTTCTCCTCGCTAATCTTCGCTGAGGCCCCAGACTGCAAGGCGAATGCCCACCCTTCTGAACAGCCATGACGGAAGAAAAACGCCAACAAGCCCTGAAAATGTAGACAGCCGTGACATTTTTAGTAGACACCCCCTCATTCCGATCTATCTATTTATTCACGGGGCTGCGAGTTGCTCTCTGACACGAACGGCGACAGAAGGGTCGCGACTGGCGAAGTAACAGAACTCGTCGTGCGAAAAATAGAAGGCGTCGCGGCCGGAGGACGAGATGCCGTAGCAATCCCAGATGAAGAGCAACGAGGTCGCCACGATGGAGACCGCGTCGTCCATATCCGCGGCGGTGACGAGATGACCAGATGCCTCGATCAGCGGACGGTGCTCGCCGAGGGCCTCACGGAAGCGGGTAAACAACGGCATGTGCTGACTGGATGGCCAAACGGCCCAATCGTCGATCAGGAGCAGCGTTTCGGGGTCGGGGTCGACAAGGGAGAGGAGAAAACGCGCCAGGGACACCTTGGCGCCAGAGTCGGCGGGATACGGCACCTCCACGATGTGAGACATCTCCGCACCGATGTCCGGCCGAATCCAGCCCGACTCCCGCAGAGGAACGTGACGCTCACCGCACCATGACTGCCACTCTGCCGGTGTGAGAATTCGCATGAGTCCTTTCGAGAGACGGTGAGTAAGCTTCTATACCGCTACCGCGCTCATCGTTCCTGGGTAAGACCGACCGCACGCTTGAACCCGAACCAAAGATTTCTGGCTTTCCAGAATTTACTGGCCGCCATCGCACGGAGACGGGAATCCAGACCCGCCGTCTCCGCTCTGGACTCCGCCAGGAGGGCGTTATACCTGGCGAGCTCTCGCTCATGGATACCATCTCTCTGTGCCAGCTCGTTTTGAAGCAAGACGGTGTTCAGTTGCGCTGTCTGCAAACAGGCTCCGACCACGGACCCGGAGTACAGGCTCAGCTCTTGACCGTCACTCGATACAGGCCGGATAGAAATGCGAGCGGTCTCAGGATCTGATGCCGCGGGAAGATCCACCATAGCCTGCCAGCCGACAACCTCCACAGGATCGCTCGCGAAGATCTGCTCTACGGCAGGGCGAGGCTGGAAGTCCCGGCAGGAAGCGGCGAGAACATCATCAATCCATACCCGCACCTCTTGCGGAGGGCGGCCCGTAACCCGGTCGGCAAGCCAGCCGCTGAGGCGGAGACCGCGTTTTCCAATCCAGGAGCAATGCTCCAGAAATCCGTCGGCTTCACGCTCCACCTCGAGCTCGGAGAACACACGGGCCGGGTCTGCTCCCTCTTCCCTGAGGACAACATAAAGATCCTGAAAGCTTGCAAGCCCCCGCGGAATCCTGAAGACGGGACAGAGGCCGATAGCCTCACGAACCGCGGCGCGGACGAACTCCTCGGTGACCCAGGATGTGCCGTAATCCCGCTGATCCAGGGAGCCGCTCTCGCTGAGCTCTTCAAAGATAATACCTTCTAATGGCGGGGGAGCCCCGCTCGCGTGCAGCGAGATATCATGAACGCTGAAGAGCAGCATGCCGGTTGGCGTCAACAGCGATCCGAGCCGGCGAAGCCAGCCGAGGAACGAGGACTTCGGGAGATGAGTGAAGAGGGACGAAACCAGGATACAGTCAAAGGCAAGATCACATTGAAACTGCGCGGGGTCCGTCGTGGAGACCAAGCCGTGAACGCCAAACTCCCGTTCCTGAAAGGCCACACCTTCTGAATAAATATCAGAGACCCAAACCAACTCTTTCGGAATCTCCGCGACAATGTGACGCGTGACCCTGCCATATCCACTCGCGAAATCCAGAACCCTCCCTCCCCACCCCAAGGAACCAAACCTCCAGGCGATAAGCTGCCGCTCCGTGGCCCAGATCCGGCGCCCCGACTCCAGATACATGGCGACAGATTGATCCAAGCCATGGCCTTGCGCGTACATGAAGAAGAGCAGCATCTCGTCTGCCTGACTGAGGTTCAGATTTATATCCCTGTTGATGAGGTCCCGGCACAGCGCCTGTACCAGGACGCTGTCAGAGGAATTGCAGTAAGCCAAAGGTTCCGGAGTCATCGCCGGCCAAAACCTACCACCGCCTTCTTGGGGCCGTCAAGAAGGAGCTGTGAGAAGGTTCAAGCACAGCCGTTGAGGGCTCGGGCGCCGCTACGGAGTAGGATATGGCCATGAGAACGATCGGACTGCTTGGGGGGATGAGTTGGGAATCGACCGTCCCCTACTATCGCATCGTCAACGAAACGGTTAGAGAGCGGCTGGGCGGCCTCCATTCCGCGAAGCTCGTCCTTTATAGCGTCGACTTCCAGGAGATCGAGCCTCTGCAGCGTGCCGAAGCGTGGGAGGAGGCCGGCCAGGTGCTCGGACAGGCCGCTCGCGCGCTCCGCACCGCGGGAGCCGATTTCATCGTGCTCTGCACCAATACCATGCACAAGGTCGCGGGCCCGATCGAGCGCGCGGCGGGGCTTCCTCTCCTTCACATCGCCGACCCCACGGCGGAAGAGATCAAGGCCGCCGGCCTGCATCAGATCGGCCTCCTGGGCACCCGGTTCACCATGGAGCAGGGTTTCTACAAGGCCAGGCTTCGCGATCAGCATGGCCTCGATATCCTGATCCCGGGCGATCCCGATCGCGCGATCGTGCACCGAGTGATCTATGACGAGCTCTGCCAGGGCAGAGTGCTTCAGGAATCCCGGGAGCAGTTCCGCCAGATCATCCAACGACTCGTGGATCAAGGCGCCCAGGCGATCATCCTGGGCTGCACCGAGATCTCCATGCTGATCGGCGACGGCGATTCGCCGGTCCCCACCTTCGACACCACCCGGCTTCACGCGCGAAAAGCCGCGGACTGGGCGGTGGCGCCGAGCTGGCCGTATTGAGATGCGAGCCGCAACAGATGGGGCGCGACTGGGTTCCACCTCTATACACATCTCGCCCGATTTTTGATTTGCCCCCACAAGGGGCAAAGGCATGTAGCCTGGGCGTGAGGGTTGAAACCCCAGGCTCTATGCCTGCGCCCCTCTGGGGCTGGGTCTATTGTGGGAACGGGCCGCCAGCGTGGTTCGATGAGCTGGTCTTCCATTTCGACGCCAACAGCGCGGTCTCCGCACGGCCGGCTCCGCAGGCAACCCGGGCGATCGATCTCCTGACCGTCGTGCGTGTTCAGGAGGACGGACCTGCCCGACTGCGGGAGCAGATTCAGCGGCTGAAAGGTAATCGCCGATGAGCCTGGGGTTTAACCCGCCACGGTGACCAGATCGTGGATCAGCGGATCGAGACGGTCGCGCACGGCGTTGCCGAGGATGGCGCGGATCTCAGTTGCCGCATCGGGCTCGCCCTCCAGATCCTCGGCAGAGGTTTCCTGACTCGTCGGTGGGATACTCTCCTGAATGTCCACCAGTTGGGACCGGATCGCCCGCAGGCTTTCGATCAACGGTCCGAGTTGCTTCCTCGCCAGCTCCACTGCGGTCATCCCTTGATTCCCTCCATGGCTTGAGCCTCCTGGGCCCTCCAGGCCGAGCTCGTGAAGGCGCGGCACTCCGGGCAGCCGGCGAGGAGATGGCGGACGACCTCGCGGGTCTCGGCCCGGGTGGTCTCCCCGCGCAGGAACCGCAGCAGCAGTTCTTCGGACGGGTGGTGCCTCACGCCGGGGATTCTGGCGGCGGGCTCCAGGCTTCAGGCCGCTACTACCGAACCTCGCGAAAATTCCTGTTCCGGCAACACGGGTTCCGGCAAAAGGCATCCGCGTCACCTCGCGGCGTGTCACGATCGGGGCTTCCGGCGCACTCGATCCTTTCAGGAGGTGGTAAATTCTTGCTGGGAGGAAATTGATGCCGCGATCGCACCGTCCGCTGACCCTCGCCATCCTCGCCCTCTGGAAGAAGCTCTCTCAGAAGGAGATCGGGGCGGAGGCGGGGATTCCCCAGAAGCAGGTCTCGTACTACCTCAAGAAAGAGGAGCTCGACGATCCCATCTACGCGCGCCTGCTCCAGGGGGTCCGCGCGCGGCCTGCGGAGGTGGACGTCGTGACCGCCTGCCTGGAAACCCTGGAGGCGTTGAGCCAGGACCAGGAGATGACCCCCGAGGAGCGTGACGAGGTCGAGGCGGGGGTCCTGGAAGGCACGGGGCTCCTGCGGAAGAGTTTCTCCGCGGCTGTCCGGCGCTCGCGCGCTCTCCCGCCAGTGGATGGCTATCCCCGGCCCGCCGACCTCGAAGCGGCCCGCTGGCAGGCCTGCGAGCAGTGGTCGCTGCTGGAGCCGCTCTCCGAAGGCCAGCGGCTCGCCGTGGCGCGGGTGGCGCCGGAGTTCCAGACCTGGGCGCTGGTCGAGCGCGTCTGCGAGGAGTCGATCGTCCAGGCCTCCCGCAACGTCGAGCGCTCGGCTTCCCTGGCGCGGCTCTCCCAGGAAATTGCCGAGCGGGTCCAGGGACCGGAAGAGTGGCGCAGTCGTATTCGGGGCTTCGCAGTGGCCCACGTCGCCAATGCCCTGCGAGTGGCGGGGGAGTTGAAGGCAGCGGATTCAGTATTAGAAGAGGCCAAACGGCTATGGCTCTCGGGTTCTGACCCTGATCATCTTCTGGACTCAGGACGGCTACTCGATCTGGAAGCGTCGTTGCGCCGGGGCCAACGTCGATTCGAAGAGGCGTTACCTCTCCTGGACGAAGCGCTGAGCGTAGGACGCTGCCCGGAGCGCTACCTGATCAAAAAGGGGTTCACCCTGGAAGTTATGGGGGAGTATGAGAGGGCCCTGGATACTCTCCTCCAAGCGGAGTCTCTCATCGAGCATCAAGGAGATGAGCGCCTGCTCTATATGCTCCGCTTCAACTTGGCCGTCATCCTTTGCCAGCTTGGCCGGTACTCGGAAACCGTCAAGCCGATACAACAGGTACGGGATCTAGCGACCGAGAGAGGTGACGAAACTGAGCTTATCCGTGTTACCTGGCTTGAAGGACGCATTGCCGCCGGGCTGGGCCGACCTGAAGAGGGGCGGAGATTGCTGGGCCAAGCGCGACGAGAATTCACCGAACGGAAGATGGGGTACGACGCTGCGCTCGCGCTCCTGGAGGAAGCGTTGCTGCTACTGGACGAGGGCCGGCCGAGCGAGGTCCGGACCCTCATCCCGAACCTGGTAGAGGTATTCAAGTCCAAGGGAGTGCATCGGGAGGCTCTGGCCGCCCTGAAGTTGTTTCAGGAAGCCGCCGAACGTGACGAAGCTACAACCGAGTTAGCGCGTCGCGTCCTGGAATACCTTTTCCGTGCCCGCTACGACCAAGGCCTCCGGTTCACTGTTGTATGAAACCGAAGTCAACCGTTGGGGTCGGCCCCGCAGCCCGCCTCCGACAAAGACTGCGTTTTCGGGAGGCACCGTCCACTGGGATCCATCCCACAGCCTTCCTCAGACTTGGGCTGTACAGCCGGAGCACACCGGCCGTCGGGGTCCATACCGC
This sequence comes from Thermoanaerobaculia bacterium, assembly GCA_035490435.1. Taxonomy (GTDB): domain Bacteria; phylum Acidobacteriota; class Thermoanaerobaculia; order Multivoradales; family UBA5704; genus DATARR01. The sequence continues at coordinate 1,548 of DATHEF010000021.1, read as the reverse complement.
AGCCCTCCTTTTCCATCGCTCCACTCCAGAGCGAGGAGAAAAAGCCCCAGAGCGGATCGAGCACACGGGCATGGCTGGCCCTGGGGACCAGGAGGAAGGCTGCGAGAGTCGCGACGACGAGAGATCTGCGCATGGGATTCGTCTCCCGCGCGGCGCCGCCGCGAGCCTCCATGGTCCGCGCGGGCCGCGCCTGTCGCTAATCATGGTGCTTTTTCGGGTGAATACGCGCGAAATTTCCTCAATCCATGCCAGTAGGAGGATCGGATGAGACCCAGGAACCGGCTGGCGCGGCTGTTCCGTGCCCTTTCCGGAGAGACGCAGAAGGACTTCGCCGAGAGGACCGGCGTGGACCTCTCCCTGCTGGCCCGCTATGAGCTGGATCAGGTGGAGCCCGGCCTCGACCCTCTGGCGAGGCTGGCGGAGGGTGCCGGGCTCACGCTGGCGGCGGGTGAACAGGTCCTTCGGCTGGCCGACACGTTGAGCGGCCCTCGAAGGCGGACGGGAGCCGGAATCGAGGATCTCGGCGCCGAGTTGCCCGCCCTGCTCGCCGGCACCTATCAGCGCCTGCTCCGGCTGACACCCCCCGCCGATCCTCCAAGGGCTGAGGACCGCGAGCATGCCAACGATCTCTGGGCGCGGCTGGAGCCGCTTCCGGAGGACGAGCAACTCGCGGTAGTGCGGGTGGCCCGGGAGTTCCAGAGCTGGGCGCTGCTCGAGCGCGTCTGCGAGGAATCGCTCGCGGCATCCCGCGAGGCCGGGCGGTCCGCCTCCCTGGCGCGGCTCGCCCAGGAGATCGCCGCCCGGGTCCGGGGGCCGGAGGAATGGCCTACCGGCACGGACATCAGCAGCCTCCTGGATTCGGCGGCTCTTCGATCCGGATAGCGGTCTGTAGATCCAGGGAGCATCCCGCTCCCTCGTTATAACGGCTGTAGATCCGTTACTACGGCCCGTAGATCCAGGGAGCACCACGCTCCCTCCTTACGATGGCTCGTAGATCCAGGGAGCGTCATGCTCCCTTGTTACGACGCTCTGTAGATCCAGGGAGCGTCACGCTCCCTTCTTACGACAGCTCGTAGATCTGGGGAGCGTCACGTTCCCTCGTTACGACGGCTTGTAGATCCGGGGAGCGTCATGCTCCCTCGTTACGACAGTCTGTAGATCCAGGGAACGTCGTGCTCCCTCCTTACGACAGCCTGTATATCTGAGGAGCGTCACTCTCCCTCGATCTACAAAGCGTTGTCCCGGAAAATCAGAACGTCGTGGATCGCCGCGGCTCGTTCGAGCGCCAGCGATCCGGCGGCTTCGAGAGGTGGCCCGTCGCCGGGTATGGACGTAGATCCGCGAGCGGAGAACGCGGTGTTCCGCCAGCCGCAGGCCAGAAAATCCCGATGTTCTACCGTAAGCTCTTTCCCTAGGAGCCTGCGCGGCAGGAATCGTTGGCATGCGGTAAAATAGCCGTATGCCAACGACCTTTCGTCGCTACGTTCCGGAACAGTCTCTTCTTCTTCCGCCGTCGCCGCGGGATTGGCTTGCGGAGGGCCACCTGGC
>DATHEF010000020.1:0-84146 GCA_035490435.1 Thermoanaerobaculia bacterium | reverse complement strand
CGGCAAGCCGATCAACGGCGGCGGCGCGGGGGCCGAGTACGAGATCACCGGCCACAAGTGGTTCTTCTCCGCGCCGCAGTGCGACGCGTTCCTCGTCCTGGCCAATGCGGAGGGCGGCGTCTCATGCTTCCTGATGCCGCGCCGCCTGCCCGACGGCGAGCTCAACCGCTTCCGCCTGCAGCGCCTCAAGGACAAGCTCGGCAACCGCTCCAACGCCTCCAGCGAGGTGGAGTTCCGCGCCGCCTGGGCCCGCCTCATCGGCGAGGAGGGGCGCGGCGTGCAGACGATCCTGGAGATGGTGAACCACACGCGGCTCGACTGTGTGATCGGCGCCGCGGCGGGGATGCGCTGGGGGACCACGCGGGCGGTCCACCACGCGGCCCACCGCCGGACCTTCGGCAAGCGGCTGATCGATCAGCCGCTGATGCGCAACGTCCTGGCCGACCTCGCTCTCGAATCCGAGGCCGCCACCACGGCGATGATGCGCCTCGCCCGCGCCTACGATGCGGAGGAGACGCCGTTCCGGCGCCTCGCCACCGCCATGCTCAAGTACTGGACCTGCAAGCGTTCGCCGGTCCACGCCGCCGAGGCGCTGGAGTGCCTGGGCGGCAACGGCTACGTCGAGGAATGGGGGATGGCGCGGCTCTACCGGGAAGCGCCGCTCAACTCGATCTGGGAAGGGTCCGGCAACGTCCAGTGCCTCGACGTGCTGCGGGCGATCCAGAAAACCCCCGACTCGCTCCACGCCCTGTTCTCCGAGATCTGGGAGGCGAGAGGGGGCGATCACCGCCTGGATATCTACGTCAACGAGCTCCGGGCTCAGCTCGCGAAGACGGAGGATCTGGAGGTGCGGGCCCGCAGCCTGGTCGAGCGTCTGGCCCTGGCCCTCCAGGCCTCGCTGCTCGTGCGCCACGCCCCGGCGGAGGTGGCCGACGCCTTCTGCGCCAGCCGCCTGGCCGGCGACGGCGGCCGCGCCTTCGGAACCCTGCCGCCGGGGACCGATTTCAAGGCGATTCTGGAGCGGGTGCTGCCGGGTTGACGGGTCCCGGAATTGCAAAGGCCTGCCACGAGGTTTCCGGATATGGATACCCGCTTTTTTAGGAAAGGTGACCGCGAGAGGAGACGACCCCATGAAATGCCAGACCCTGGATTGCATTGGCGAGCACGAGCAGCGAGGGATCAGCCACTCGGTGATCTACCGGCAGCGGACCGTGGTCGTCCACAACGTACCGGCGCACGTCTGCCCGGAGTGCGGGGACGCCGTGCTGGTCGAGGAGACGACAATCCACCTCGAAGCCCTGCTGCGGCGCAAGGCGCGGTCGAAGGCCACGGCGTTCGCCTACGAGGTCTGACGCGATCGGCCCCGCCGCAACTAAAAGGGCGGTTCTGGCGTACTCTCCCTGTCGCCCTTGACAGGAGAGAACCCGATGCGTAACGCAGCGCTCGCCGCCCTGACCCTCGTTTTCGCCCTTCTGTTCACACCCCTGGCTCATGCCCAGGCCCCGGCGCCTGATCCGGCCCCCGCGGCCGCGGGCGTCACCGCCGCGGATGCCCCGTCGGCGTCCGTACCGGTGCCGGAACCGAGCGAAAAAGCCCTGCGTTACTACCGGAGCAGCAACGTCCTCTGGGCGATCTCCACGATCTGGGGATTGCTCGTGCCGCTGCTCCTGCTCTTTACCGGCTTCTCGGCCCGGATGCGCGACGCGGCCCGCAAGGTCGGCCGCAACTGGTTCTTCACCGTCGTCCTCTACGGCGTTCTCTTCACCCTCGTCACGGCGGTCCTCTCCCTGCCGCTGGACTACTACTCGGGCTTCGTCCGCCCGCACGCCTACGGCCTTTCGGACCAGACCGCGGCCAAGTGGTGGAGCGACGCGCTCATCGGACTGGGCATCGGCTGCGTGGCCGTCGCCCTGCTGCTCTGGATCCCCTACCTGCTGCTGCGCAGGAGCCCCCGCCGCTGGTGGCTCTACTCGGGCCTCACCGCCCTTCCCCTGCTGATCCTCCTGCTGCTCATCACTCCGACCGTGATCGAGCCGCTGTTCAACAAGTTCGGGCCCATGGAGAACAAGGCTCTGGAGTCCCAGATCCTGACCCTGGCCGACCGCGCGGGGATCGAGGGGGGGCGGGTCTACGAGGTCAACAAGAGCGTCGACACCAAGACGGTCAACGCCTACGTCACCGGCCTGGGCGGCACCAAGCGGATCGTTCTCTGGGACACCATCCTGGCCAAGCTCTCGCCCCCCGAGGTGCTGTTCGTCATGGGCCACGAGATGGGGCACTACGTGCTGGGCCACACCTGGCAGCTCGTCCTCCTCGGGACCGTCCTCGCCCTCTTCGGCGCCTGGGTGATCCATCGCACGGCGGGCGAGCTGATCGCGCGCTACCGCGCCCGCTTCGGCTTCACCGAGTTGGCGGATATCGCCTCGCTGCCGCTCATGATCCTGCTCTTCTCCATCGTCTCGCTGGTGCTGACGCCCGCCATCCTGGCCTTCGGCCGCAACGTCGAGCACGAGGCGGACCGCTTCGGCCTCGAGATCACGCGCGACAACCACGACTGCGCCACCGCCTTCGTGAAGCTGCAGCAGGAGAACCTCAGCGTGCCGCGCCCCGGCCTGCTCTACAAGCTCTGGCGCTCCGATCACCCGCCGCTCGGCGAACGCATCGACTTCTGCAACGAGTACCGCCCCTGGGAGACGGGGGCGCCGCTGAAGTACGGGGACAAGGTCCGGAGGGCGCAGGGGTAGGCCCCCTCGCAGAGCCCCCCGGACACCTGGAACTGGCGGGACTACCTCGGGCAGCAGCTCCTGAAGTTGTTGAAGGTGTATTCGGTGCACTGCATCGCGGTGGTCAGAGCTGCCCCGGAGGTCATCTTCAACTGCTCGTCCGCCAGCTCCACGGCGGCGGAGGGGTGATCCGGAAGCTGGGTCCTCTCCTCGGCGGAGAGACTGGCGCGGTAGAGCGGGTCCTTCCAGGCGCGGATGACGTCGGTCTTGTTCATGCTGAAACCTCCTGAAGACCGTGGGCCCCATCTGGACAGGGCCACGGATCACCTGAGTATAGACCTGCGGGTCAGGCGATGCCGCCGAGGACCAGCTTGCCGATCATCCGTCCGGATTCGAGCGCGGCGTGCGCCTTGCGCAGGTTCCCGGCGTTGAGCGGACCGTAATTCTCCCGCATCGTGTGGCGTAGCGTGCCCTCGTCGATGAGGCGCGCGGTCTCCTCCAGCAGGTCGTGCTGCGCCTGCATGTCCGGCGTCTGATACTGAGCCCGCGTGAACATCAGCTCCCAGCAGATCGCCACGCTCTTGCTCTGGAACAGGTTGATCGGGACCGGCTGACCGCCCTTCGTTCCGACGATCAGGCAGAGCTTCCCCTGCGGCTTGATCACGTCCGCCATGTTCTGGAGATGGGCCTCGGTGTTGGCGGCGCACAGGATGTAATCGACCTCCCCGGCGCCGATCCGCTCGAACTCGTTCTTGAACGGCTCCCGATGATTGATCACCTCGTCCGCGCCCATCTCCCGGCACCACGCCTCGGTCTCCCCGCGCGAGGCGGTCGCGATGACGCGCAGGCCCGCCAGCTTCTTCGCGATCTGGATGGCGATCGAGCCGACTCCGCCGGCGCCCGCGATCACCAGCAGGCTCTTGCCGGAGGCACCCTCGGACCGCGGGATGCCCATCCGGTCGAAGAACGCCTCCCAGGCGGTGATCGTGGTGAGCGGCATCGCGGCGGCCTCCTCGAACGACAGGCTGCGTGGCTTGCGGGCGGCGATCCGCTCGTCCACCAGGTGGTATTCACTGTCGCACCCCTGGCGCGTGATGCTCCCGGCGTAGTAGACCTCGTCACCCACCGACAGCAGCGAGACCTCCTCGCCGACGGCTTCGACCACCCCGGCGGCGTCCCAGCCGAGGATCTTCGGCTCCGTCTCTACCTTCTCCTTGGGAGAGCGGACCTTGGTGTCCACCGGATTTACGGAGACCGCCTTGACGCGGACGAGCAGATCCCGGCCGTGCGCCTCAGGTTTCGGGATCTCGACGTCGATCAGGCTTTCGGGGTTGTCGACGGGCAGGTATTTGTAGAGTCCGACGGCTTTCATGAATGCCTCTGTTCTTTAGGAGTTGTCGCGTTGAGCTTGCGCGGTATCATAGAGGACGGGCGGTCATGATGGCCTCCTCTCTGGACCTCAGCGTACCCAAGTTTCCCGGAGGCCACGACCCCCATCGGAGTGGAGCGGCCGAGTCCGCGGACCACCCGAAAGGGTGGCGATCCTCCCCGGGTAATCCTGTCTAATGTCCCCACCATGCCCGGGACCTTCAACACGGGGGCTGGAGCAGACGCTCCGTGGAGGGGTAAGTTGGCGCGACATAAGCCTCCGGCGCCTCGCGTATCCGCACGTGACGCATGTTCTCCAGCTTTGATGCAACGCAGGGCTAAGCGAAGCAACCTACCCTTATTCGATGCATCGTAAGAATTTTTGAAGCAACATAACCTTACGCTGGCGCAACGTAAGACTAAGCGAAGCAACGTAATTTTAAATGGCGCATCTTACTCTTGTGTCGCTTCAATTCTGGCCAAGATGCTCTCATTTCTCTGGATTTGAAGCGTCGTTGTCTTATTTTGATGCATCTCAGGCTCATATGAAGCAACGCAGGCCAGAATGAAGCGTCCTGAGCTTGCGATGCCCCGTTGTAAGGAAAAAACCTCCTGGCGGGCCGCGAAACAGCTCGTCGGAAGCAAATATGAAGCAACTCAGCGTTGAATCGCCCTGCCGGGCGGTACCGCAAAGCTCCTGCCGGCGGCTTGTTGCAAAGTCTCCTTAGTACCAGCCAACACTACGTGGTCACCGAATACGGCGTCGCCGGACCTCTGGGGCAAGAACATCCGCCAGCGCGCCTGAGGGTCCGCTCGCCAGCATGGATTTAGCGGCCGTTCAGGAATAGGTGTGGTTGAGAACGAGGAGTCCCAGGAGGGCCGTTCCGAGAGCGGATGCGGCGAGACAAGCCACCGCCACCCTCCCGGCGCGGCTCCCCCATCGAGGGTCCTCCGCGAGGGAGCGCAGGCCGAGCGCCGCGCAGCCCGCCATCGCCGGGAGGGAGGGGAAGAGGTAACGCCCCTGCGGCTGCCAGTCGATCCGTACCAGGTACACGACGACTAGGAGGAGGTTGGCGCCGATGACGCTCCCACAGAGCCATCGCCACCTGGAAGATGGCTCCTCCGCTCCTCCCCCGAGCCGGACGCAGCCGATCGCGACCAGGGCGGTGGGCAGCGCAAAGAAGAGGTACGCGGCCGCCGGCAGTCTGATGTTCAGCCAGCCGAACTTGCCCCAGAAGCTCATCCACAGGGAGCCGACCCAGTGAGGATTGAAGAGGCGGCCGGCTTGCGCGAGGCCGCCCCGGGAGACGGCCGGCGGTGGCGGGAAGACCACCCCGAAGCGCCACTTCGCGAGGCAGATCCAGAGCGCCGCGAGGGTGCCCATGGCGGCGGCGAGGAGAATGGCCTCGCGATGGCGTCGCCGCCTCACGAGCCCAAGGGCGACGAGGCAGAGGGGCGCCGCGAGAAGGAAACCGGAGACCTTCCCCCACGGGGCAATCCCGGCCGCGGTCCCCGCGAGCAGGGCCGTTGCCGGAGAGGGCGAATCGAGGAGCTCCACGAAGCCGAGGACCGCCAGGGCGGCGAAGGTCACCACCGCGCCGTCATTGTTGAGGGTCGCGCTCACGAAGAGAAACTGCGGCGAAAGGACGAAAGGCAGGGTCGCGGCGAGTGCCAGGTCCAGACGCCCGCCGGCGAGACGGCGCGCCGTCGCGAGGACGAGCACCGCGGTCAGGGCGGCCCACACGAGCCGCGTGATCCGCAGGAGTCGGATGTGCTCTCCCCCGGGTCCCGCGTCCGCTCCGGGGAGGTAGGCTCGCGCCCCCTGCCGGAAGAAGCTGAACCGCGGGTCCGGCTGCCAGTGGACTTCGCGGGCGCGCACGCCGAGGAGGGAGGCTGCCGCGGCGGTCGCGAGGTAATCCAGGGGCGCCTGGTAGAACTCGTAGCGGTCGCCGTAGGGCGGCGCGGCGAGCGGCGGCAAGGCGTGCCACTCCAGGAGGTAGCTCACGTAGGCGAGGTGCGCCGGCTCGTCCGGGGCCTCGCCGGCCGGCACCGCGAGCGCGTAGGCGGAGCCGAGGACGAGGACCACGAGCGCGAGGCCGAGCGCGGCGTACCTGAGAGATCCGGCGCCGCGACGCGCCCGGGCCTCAACGGTGTTCATGACAGCTTCGTCGGGCTCGACATGACCCTGACCTTCTGATCGTCAGGGTCGTGCCCGTTCCAATTCTTCCATAATCGAATTGTCCAGCTCGAGGAGAGCCGCCGCGGTGTTCTCCTCGAGGTGCTTCACCTTGGAGGTGCCGGGGATCGGAAGCATCACCGGCGACTTCCTGAGCAGCCATGCAGTCGCCACCTGCGCGGGCGCCGCGCCGAGCCGCTCCGCCACGTGCGCCAGCGGACCGCCGGGCTTCGCGAGGTCGCCGGTGGCGAGCGGGAACCAGGGGATAAAGCCGATGTTCTCACGGGCGCAGTAGTCCAGCACCTCCTCGGAGCCCCGGTCCACCATGTTGTAGCGGTTCTGCACCGAAACCACAGAAGCGAGCCGGCGGACGGCCTCTATCTCCCCGACGCTCACCTCCGACAATCCGATGTGGCGGATCTTCCCCGCGCGCTGAAGGTCGAGCAGCGCGCCGATCTGATCCTCGAGCGCCACCTTGGAATCGATCCGGTGAAGCTGGTAGAGGTCGATTCGCTCCAGCCGGAGCCGGCGGAGGCTCCCCTCACAAGCCGAGCGAAGGTGCTCGGGGCAGCCGTCCGCGACCCAGGCTCCGGGACCGGGACGCTGGAAACCGCCCTTCGTGGCGATCACCAGTCCCGCCGGATAGGGGTGGAGCGCCTCGGCGATGAGGCGCTCGGAGACCTCGGGGCCATAGGAGTCGGCGGTGTCGATCAGATCGATCCCCAATTCGACCGCGCGGCGCAGGACGGCGATCGACTCGGCGTGATCGGCCGGCTCGCCCCAGACGCCGGCGCCGGTGATCTGCATTGCGCCGAAGCCGAGCCGGTGGACGGGAAGATCGCCGCCGATCGCGAAGGTGCCGCTCCTGAGGGCCGGCTGGTCTGTTTCAGATCCAGAGGTGCTGTTCATTCAAGGAAGATACTGCAAAGGGTCCGCCAGCCGGAGGTTCGGCGATTCGGCGATGTACTCACTGAGCAGCTTCGCGTGCCCCTGGCCGATGACGAGCAGGATGCGCTCGTTGGGCGAATCGATCAGCCGGACGAGGTTGCCATAGATCAGCAGGTTCCGCTTGTACCAGCCGGCCAGCACGTCGGCCCCCTTGGGATCGGCCGCCGTCCCGACCTGCGCCAGGTAATAGTAGAAGCGGTGGTTGTTCAGCAGGGCTTCAGGGGTGTTGAACCAGTGGAAGAACGCGCCCAGCGTGCTCGCCTCGCGCTTCTGGTTGATCTCCGCGACGGCGGATTTTCCGAATCCCATGGCGTATCGATCAGCGCCTGCTGGCCGTTCTTCGCGGCGGCCGCCATGACCCCGTCGAAGTCCATGTCGAGCTTGGTGTCCGCCGCGTAGAGCTGTTTGTGGCCGAGCTCTTTGCCGAGTCGGTAGGCGATCTGGTCGATCTCGTCCGCCTTGAGCTGGTACTCCCCCTTGAGATAGGCCTGGTACTCGCCGTTGACCTTGCCGATCCCCTCCGGGGTGCTCTCGATGGCGATCTTGGTCGGCTGGAACCGCTTCAGGGCGGCGAGCATCTCGGCCAGCTCGCGCTGGCGCTTCTCGCTGAGGATGTCCGGCACCGACGGGGAGAAGAGGTCCGAGGTGGAACCTCCGAAATGAACGGTGCCGAGGACGAGGATGGACGGCTTGGCCGCGGACGCGGCTGGCGCCTGCTGAGCGGCGAGCGGCAGGGCTGCGAGAATGGCGAGCCCGGCCGCGGCGATCTTCTTCTGGATCTTCATGGTCAATTCCCTCCGGCCGACCTACGCCACGGCAGGCCGGAAGGTTTCAGCGGACCGGTTCCTTCCTCACGGTCTAACGCCGTCCGCGTTCCAGCCGGCCCATGATCCGCAGCTCGACCAGCTCTTCGGAGGAAAGATCCCGGTAACCCTCGCTCGCCGCCTTGCGGACGAACTCGGCATTGACGTCATGAATCCGGAACTCGATCAGCCGCTCCGCCGGTAGATCGCGATAGCCGGCATCCGCCATCTCGCGGATGAACTCCGGACTCACGCCGTGAATCCGGAACTCGACCAGCCGCTCCGCCGACAGGCTGCGATAGCCGGCATCCGCCATCTCACGGATGAACTCCGGGCTGACGCCATGGATCCGGAACTCGACCAGCCGCTCCTGCGACAGGTCGCGATGGCCGGCGTCCGCCATCGCACGGACGAACTCCGGGCTGACGCCATGAATCCGGAACTCGACCAGCCGCTCCGCCGACAGGTTGCGATAGCCGGCATCCACCATCTCACGGATGAACTCCGGGTTTACGCCGTGGATCCGGAATTCGACCAGCCGCTCCGCCGCGACTTTTCCGTATCCCAGACCGCGGATCTCCCGGGCGAAGGCGAGCGATACGTCGAAGAGGGCGTACTCCCGCAGACGGTCGTCCCGCATGGCGTAGCCCAGACTCGCCATCTGGCCCGTGTACGCGGGATTGCCCTCGAAGGTGAAAAAGCCGGTGCCTTGCGCGCCCTTCCCGGCACCGTCGAAACGGCCCTCGAAACGGAACGTCCCGGCATCGCGGCGAAGCTCGAAGCGGACCTCCGGACCGGCGGTGAGACCGGCGAGCTGGTTCTCGGCGATGGAAAACGAGCTCTGCGAGCGGCTCCGGCCATTGCTCCAGCTCAGGGAGAGCTCGATCTTGTCACCGCGGCGCTCCGCCGACCATGTGCCCCGGGAGGAGCGATCGGTCGTGACGGGCGTTTCGGTCCGGGCCGCAGCGGGCATTGGCCGCACGGCAGGCATCGGCGCCGGAGAGGGATCGGCAGCCCGAGTGGCCGCCACGGCACCACTGGGCGCGGCGGCCTCTCTCCGGTCCGGCGTTCCCGAGGCGTGGGAAATCTCGAGACCCGCCAGCGGCAGCAGCGACAGGGCCAGGACGCCAGCCATCCACGAGCGCCGGGGGCGGTGGACCGGGGCGCCGACAAGCCGGCGGATACGCTCCTTCAGTGAGCCGCCGGACGCCGCCAGGACCAGCGGGGACGAAGGAGCCCGCAGGCCTTCGAGGTTTGCCAGGGCGCGGGCGTAGCCCAGCCGGTCGCCGCAGACCACCACGGCCAGGTCGTCGCAGCAGTTCTCCCGCTCGCCCCGGACCTGGGCCGACACCCACCAGACCGCCGGATGATAGAAAAGCAGGGTCTCCACCGCGGTCTGGAGCAAGTTGACCAGGTAATCGTGCCGCCGCACGTGGGCCAGCTCATGGGCGAGGATGGCCGCGAGCTGGCGTGGGGAGAGACCGGTCAGAGCGCTCACCGGGACCAGCACCACGGGCTGCAGCCAGCCCACGACCATCGGCACGGAGATCGTCGAGGACTCGAGGAGAGCCACGGCGCGGCCGATCCCCAGCCGGCGGCCGAGGTCGCGCGCCAGGGCCTGCAGCTCCTCCCCAGCCGGCCGGCCCTGGCGGGGCAGGCGCCGCACCCGGCTCCAGCCGCCCAGATGAAACAGGGAAAGGGCCGCGACTCCCGCGAGCCACAGGCGAAAGATCCACGGCAGCAGGGAGACGCCGAACGTCCGCGCCTCACTCTCCGAACCCGCCCTGGCCACCATGGAGGCCGAGGCAACCGAGTCGGGAGAGCTCGCGACCGCCCGTTCCGCTCTGACTGGCGTCGCCGGCCTCAAGGGACCGGCCGCGCGATCCATGAGCCGGGAGGCGGTCGCGATCGGCAGTGCCGCCATGAGGAAGAGCGCTCCAAGGGCTACCGCGTAGCGGGTCGAGGCTCTGCCCTTGTCCAGGAGAGCCAGGAGCCCGCCGGTCACGACGCCCACCAGCGCCCCCTGCCAGAGGAAGTGCACCAGGGCCCGAGCCACGGCTTCGGCCGCGGGGCTCGCCCCGATCGTCTCTACGAGAGTCTCGATGCCGCTCATTTCGTCTCTCCTTCGAGCTGATCCAACAGTTTACGGATCTCCTCCAACTCTTCCGGCATCGCCGGCCGCGAGGAGAGGGCGCGCATCACCAGCCGTGTGGCCGAGCCGTCGAAGGCCCGATCGAGCAGATCCCGCACGAGCTGCGTCTGCGTCTGCTCCGCGGGCACGCGGGCCGTGTACAGATGCGCCCGCAGCGACTCGTCGCGGGTGACCAACCCCTTCTCCGCCATGATCTGGAGCTGCTTCAGGGTGGTGGTGTATCCGGTTGGCGTGATCCGGGCCAGCTCCTCATGGACGTCTTTGACGGTGCTCGGGCCGCGCCGCCAGAGCACGCGGAGGATAGCCAGCTCGGCATCGGTGGGTCGGGGTAGGTCAGCCATGGAAAGACCCTATACGAAGGTCATCGTATTTGTCAACGAAGACTTTCGTAGATCGCCGAAAAAGGGCGGTTTCTAGTACCAGTCCACCAGCGAGAGGCCCTCGACCCGTGCGAACTTGCTGGTGTTGTGGGTGACGAGGGTGGCACCGTGGCTCAGAGCAGTGCCCGCGATCAGAATGTCGATCGGGCCGATCGGCCTTCCCTGCTTCTCCAGACTCGCGCGCACCCGGGCCGAAGCCTTGGCCTCCAGGGGGCCGAAAGGGAGCACGGTCATCCAGGAGACCACGGATTCCAACTGCGCGCCGGTCTTCTCGGGAAACCGGGACTTCGCGACCCCAGTCTCCAACTCATATAGCGCCACCGCAGGAATCGAGATTTCCTGGGGAGGGGTCGCCAGAAGGTTCTCGGCGACTCTCCCCTGTCTCTTGAAGAAGTGGATCAGGCAGTTGGAATCGAGGACGTACATCAGTCGAAGGACTCGCGAGGGAGGTCCGGCGGAAGCCCCTTCCGGATTTCTTCGAGAGACGGAAAGTCGTCTTCAGCCCACGCCCCTGCCAACTGCGCAACCGAGGCCGGCCACTCCGCGGCGGCCTTCTCGCGGATCAGGTCCGACACCCAGCGGCTCTGCGAAACGCCCGCGGCTTTCGCCGCCGCCTTCATCTTCTCTTCCGTATCGGAGTCGAGATAGAGCGTCAACTGTCCCATGGCTCCCTCCAAGTATATGTCCAATTATACGCCCTTCTCTCCTGGTGTTCCAGGGCGTACAATCCCCCTCCCATGTGGAAGCCCGGAGACCGCGTCACCCATCGTTTTCATGCCGAGCTCGGGACCGGCCGCATCCTCGCCGTCCAGGGGCGGAGTGTGCGGGTACAGTTCCCGGAGAGCGGACAGACCCTGAGCTTCGCCGCCGGCACCGACGCCCTGGTGCCGCTGGCCATCGCACCGGGCGGACGGGCGCGGCTGGAGCCCGGGGGGGAGCTCGTCGTCGTCGAGTCCTGCGAGGACGGCCGATGCGTGCTCGCCGACGGCCGTGAGGTGGATCTCGACAATCTCTGGCCTTTGCCGGCGGAGATCTCGCCCGTCGAGCGGCTGGCGCGCGGCCAAGTGGACGGCTTCGAGGACTTCGCCAACCGCCTGGACGGCCTGAAGCTGCAGCGCATCCGCCAAGCCGGCGGGCTGGGCTCGTTCCTCGGCGGGCGGATCCAGATCTTCCCCCACCAGCTCTATGCCGCCGAGCGCGCCTGCCACAGCGATCCCGTGCGCTGGCTGCTGGCGGACGAGGTCGGCCTCGGCAAGACGGTCGAGGCCTGCCTGATCCTCAACCGCCTCCTCCATACCGGCCGGGCCGAGCGCACGCTCGTGGTGGCCCCGGAGACGCTCACCCTCCAGTGGCTGGGCGAGCTCTGGCGGAAGTACCACCAGATCTTCGTCCTGCTCGACGACAAGCGGCTGGATGACGTGATCAAGGATTATGGCGAGGGGTTCAACCCCTTCGAGGTCCACCGCCAGGCGATCGTGGGAATGGACACCCTGGTGAAGCGCCGGCGGCTGACCGAGCAGGCGGTGGAGGCCGGGATCGACCTGCTGGTGGTCGACGAGGCCCACCATCTGCGGCGCCCCAAGGGGCATCCGGGCAACGAAGCGTACCGGGCGATCGCCCCCATCGCGGGCTTGAGCCGGCACGTCCTGCTGCTCACCGCCACGCCGCTGGAGGACGACGCCCACGGCTTCTTCCGGCTGCTGCAGTTGCTGCGCCCCGAGGAGTTTCCGCAGGAGGAGTCTTTCGACGAGCGCCTCGCCCGCCGCGAGCCGCTCCCCCCCTGTACCAGCTCGACACGCCGGGTGGACATCGGCGGGCTGCCGCCGCGCGTGCCGGCGCCGGTCGACATCGGCGGCTGGGAAGCGATGGAGAGGCTGGTGCGCCATCTGCGGGCTCAGGCTGCCGACAACCCCCTGGCCAAACGGCGCAAGGCGGATCGCGTCTTTCGTGCCCTCGCCTCTCCCGCCGCCCTGCCCGCGGTGCTGGAGCGCGACGACGAGGAGACCGCCGCACTCGCGGTCCAGGCCGAGCGCGAGGATCCGCGGGTGCCCTGGCTGGTCGAGCGGGCCAGCCGCTGGACGGGGCCGGAGGAAAAGACCCTGGTCTTCGTGGCCCACCGCGAGACGCTCGACCTCCTGAAGGGGGCGATCGAGCGTCAAGGGCGGCGGACCGGCGTCTTCCACGAGGACCTCTCGCCCGAGCGGCGGGACATCGAGGTGGCCCAGTTCCGGCTTCCCGAGGGGCCATCGATCCTGATCTCCACCGAGGCGGGGGGCGAAGGGCGGAACTTTCAGTTCTGCCGCCGGCTGATCCTGTTCGACCTGCCCTGGAGCCCGGGCGTGGTCGAGCAGCGGATCGGCCGGCTCGACCGCATCGGCCGGACGATCCCCACAGAGATCGTCTACTTCCGCCCACCCACCGGGTTCGGCCGCGCGGTCGCCGGCCTCTACGAGGGAATCGGCCTGTTCAACGAGCCGCTCGGCGGGTTGGAACCGGAGCTGCGCCACGTGACGCGGGCGATCGAGCAGGCCGCGGTCGAGGGTCCGGAGGAGAGCACGGACTTCGAAAAGGTTTTGCGCGAGGCGCGGGCGGCGCACGACCGGGTGCAGCGGGCGGCCTATCACGAGCTGCACCGCGATCCGTACCGGCCGGAGATGGCCGGGGAGATCCTCGCCCGTGTGCCGCCCAATCTCGACGCCCTGAACGAGAGCGTGGTGGTGCGCGCCGCCTCCCGCTTCGGCTTCGAGGTGGAGGCGCAGAGCGGCGAGCGGACCTGGCGGATCGAGTACGGCTATGAGGCGCTGGTGGACCACTTCTTCGGGGTCCCTCTCGGCACCACTCTCCTCGGCACCTTCAGCCGCGAGCGGGGGGTGGACGAGGAGACGCTCGACTTCTTCTCCTCGGGCCATCCGCTCGTCGAGGGGATCCTCGCCGAGCTCGAGGAGGGCCCCCGCGGCCGGGTGGCCCTGCTCCAGATCCCCGGTGACGAGGAGACCTTCGGCCTGCTCGCCCTCTACCGCGACGCCCGCGACAGCGCGGACTGGCGGGCCGTGGCCGTGGACGCCAAAGGCCAGCCGCGCCCCGACCTCGCGAAGCGCCTGACCGCCGGAGTGCTCGAGACCGAGCCGATCGAGGCCAAGAAGTGGACCAGCCAGGCGAGCTGGAAAAAGGCGATCCGCAGGATGGCCGACGCCCTCCCCAAGGAGGAGAAGCCGCAGGCGGTGGCGGCGTTCCGGGTACGCCGGCAGTCTTGAGCCGCTCGGAGCCGATCGGAGAAGATGCCCCCGGCTCGTATACTGAGCCCGCTTCTTCGGGGAGAACAGCCGTGCGCGAGAAGATTCACCGCTACGAGGGGAAGAGCCTCACCGTCCTCTACGACGCCGGGCGCTGCATCCACGCCGCCGAGTGCGTCCGGGGGCTGCCGGGCGTATTCGAGGCCGGGCGCCGGCCCTGGATCGTTCCGGACGCGGCGGGCGCGGACGAGCTCGCCGAGATCATCCGGCGCTGCCCCACCGGGGCCCTCCACTACGAGCGCAAGGACGGCGGT
Organism: Thermoanaerobaculia bacterium; assembly: GCA_035490435.1. Taxonomy (GTDB): domain Bacteria; phylum Acidobacteriota; class Thermoanaerobaculia; order Multivoradales; family UBA5704; genus DATARR01. Next base: position 70,049 of record DATHEF010000020.1, on the reverse strand, counting down.
TACGCCGAGGAGCCCGCGGAACGGAACGCGGTTACGGTGACCCCGGACGGCCCGCTCCATCTCCGCGGTTGCATCGAGATCGCCTCTCCGGCTGGCGCCGTGCTCCTCGCCGACACCCGGGTCGCGCTCTGCCGCTGCGGCGCCTCGCGGAACCAGCCGTTCTGCGACCGCTCGCACGCGGAAGCCGGATTCCGCGACCCCGGCGTCTGGTCCGGCAACGGCGCGGCGGCCACGCCCTCGATCGATCCCGTCCTGCAGGTCGTCTGCTGTCCGGACGGCCCCCTGGTCTTCCAGGGAGATTTTCAGCTCCATGAGGCTGATGGCCAGACCTCTCCCGTGCGCCGGCGGGCCCTCTGCCGCTGTGGCGGCTCCGCCGAGAAGCCGTTCTGTGACGGCTCGCACGCCCGTGTCGGGTTCAAGAGCGAGGACTTCCCGCCATGATCCGGAGCCGTTAGCCGAAAAGGCCCAACTGCTCCACCTGCCCGGGCCGCCGGAAGGCATCGGTGGAGAGCTCGGGGAAGGGCTGGTCCAGCCCGTATCGCCGCTTGAAGGTCTGGAAGGTGGCGCGGATCTGGTCGGCGAAGAGCCCTTCCCCGCGCATGCGGTTGCCGAAGCGGGGATCGTAGAGCTGTCCGCCACGCAGATCGCGGATGCGGTTCAGCACCTTCTCCTTGCGGTCCGGGAAGTGCTCCTCGAGCCAGCGCTCGAAGAGGCCGGCGACCGCCCCGGGCAGGCGCATCACCACATACCCCGCCGTGCGCGCTCCGGCGGCCGCCGCCGCTTCGAGGATTTTCGGCATCTCGTGATCGGTGATCGCCGGCACGACCGGCGCCACCATCACGCCGACCGGAATGCCGGCCGCGGCCAGCCGCTCGATCGCCTTCAGCCGGTCCCGCGGGTGGGAGGCCCGCGGCTCCATCCTGCGGGCGACCTCGGGGTCGAGTGTGGTGATCGAGAGCATGACCATGGCGGCCTGGTGCTCGTTGAGCTCCTGGAGGATGTCGATATCCCGGGTCACCAGCTCGTTTTTGGTGATGACGCCGACCGGGTTGCGGAACTCGGCGAGCACCGCGAGGCACCGGCGGGTGATCTCCAGCCGGCGCTCGGCGGGCTGATAGCAGTCGGTGACGCCGCTCATCGCCACCGTCTGCGGCTTCCACTTCGGGGAGGAGAGCTCCTTGCGGAGCAGCGCGGGGGCGTCCTCCTTGACCAGGATCCGGCTCTCGAAGTCGAGCCCGGCCGAGAAGCCCAGGTACTCGTGGAACGGGCGGGCGTAGCAATAGACGCAGCCGTGCTCACACCCACGGTAGGGGTTGACCGAGGCGCTGAAACCCACGTCCGGGCTGTCGTTGTAGGCGATGATGGACTTCGACGTGTCGCGCAGCAGCTCCGTCTCGATCCACTCGGGCCCGGGGACCTCCTCGTCCCGCTCGACCACGAGCGTCTCGAACCGGTTCTTCGGATTGCCGATCGCCCCGCGCCCCTTGAGTGCTACTTCCGCCATGGGCGTAAGTATAGCGCAAGTCGGTCCTCTCTGTGCTAATCTTTCCTCTCCCTTGAAAGGAGCTTTCATGAAAAGCAAGGACGATCTGAAGACGATCGATCCAGCCGTGCTGGAAAAGATCCTCGGTGGCGTTCAACCCGGTGGGGCCAACGACAAGAACGTCGCGGTCATCCCTCAGGGTTCCTTTAGTTCCTTCTTCCACTCCTGATCGGTTCCACCCCCCGCCCGTGCTGCTCTCGGTCTGCCTGATCACAAAGAACGAGGAGCGGTTCCTGGCGGGGTGTCTGGATTCCGTCCGCGCGGTGACCGACGAGATCGTGCTCGTGGACACGGGGTCTGCGGACCGGACCCTGGAGATCGCCGCCGACTACGGATGCCGGGTTCTGCGCCGGCCCTGGGACGAGGACTTTTCGGCGGCCCGAAACGCGGGAATCGCTGCGGCTCGGGGGCAATGGATTCTGTGCATCGACGCCGACGAGCGACTCTCGAATCCCGCCGCGCTGCCTCCCGCGCTCCTCGCCGCCGCGCCCGAAGTGGGAGGCCTTTTCATCGAACGCCATGATGTCGTCACCCACCCCGAGGAGGGTCGGACGGACGTCTACCCCATCGGGATTCTCCGGCTCTTCCGGAATCACAAGGCCGTCCGGTACGAGGGCATCGTCCACGAGCGCCCGAACGAAACCGTGATCCGAGCCGGTTTCCAGATCGGCAGCCTGGCCACCCTGAAGCTGACTCACCTGGTGAATCACCTGCCCCAGGAGCGTCTGGAGGCCAAGCAGTGGAACTACCTTCGCCTCCTGGATCTCGAGCTGGAAAGGGACGCCCGGAATTCCTGGGCCCATTACTACCGGGGAAAAACCCTCTGGTTCCTCCGCCGGCTGGAGGAGGCCGAATCGGAGTTCCGCGGGATCGTGGAAAACCCGGAGTACCCCCTCACCTTGAGGGCATCCGCCTGGTGCATGTTGGCGGCCATGCTGTCCGAGGAGGGTCTCCGGGGGCTCGCCGTGGACTGTGTGAAGGAAAGCCTGGCCCTCGTTCCGGAACAGTCCCTCGCTTACTACGTGCTCGCCGAGATCCTGTATGCGGATGGCCATTTCGCCCATGCCCTCGAGGCCTACCGGCGTGTCCGGCGCAGCATGGACCCGGAGAGCGAGATGGGTCAGGTGCTGGGAGACCTCTGCATGACCCGGGAAAAGCGTGCCTACAAACTGGGCTGCTGCCATCTGGCCCTCGGCGGGCTTGCCGAGGCCGAGGATCAATTCCGGGAGGGTCTGGAGGGGGACCCCGATCACGGCGGCTGCCACTACGGTCTGGCCCGCGTCGCTCTGCTGCGCGGCGACCGCACCGGCGCCATGGAGCGGCTGGAAGTCACGCTGAAGAGCGATCCCGTGTGGAAAGCTCCCCGGGAGTTGCTGGCCAGCCTGAGGGCAGAAGACACAGTCAGTTGACTGCGTCGCCCCCCACGAGGCCGGCCTCGATCTCCCGCGGGCTGGGGAGGGCCCCCAGTTCGAGGAGGAATCGGCGGACCTGCTCGATCAGCCCCCGCTCGAGCTCGCGCTCCTGAACGTCTTCTCCCAGGCTCAGGAAGTCGAAGATGTAGGGATCTTTCAGGGTTTCGCGGGCGAGGTCGGACTGGGGAGCGGGCAGCACGCGATCGAAGTTGTTGAGGGCCTGCCCTTGCCGGCTGTGGAGGCCGGACTCGATCTGGTGGACGAGGACGGCGCGCGACCAGCCGTGAGCGATGGTCTGGCGGATGTAGAACTCGCGCTCGGCGAAGTCCTTGAGCTTCTGTTGAATCTGGAGGATGTGCCCCCAAGGGATTTGTGCAACAAGCTGTTGCACAATTGGGGCGTCAGGAAATTCCTCGGCGAAAGTCCTCATGCATTGGAGGTTTCGGCGGGAGAGCCCGGTCATCTCCGGAAAGGAATGCCGAAGGTCGGCCACCAGACGGTCGATGACCTTGGCCCCCCATCCTTCCCGCTTCTGGCTCTCCAGAATGCGCTGCCCGAGCTCCCAGTAGAGCAGCACCAGCTCGCGATTGACGGCCAAGGCGGCCTTGACCTGGGCCGTGCGGATGCGGCTCTTCAGATCTTCGAGGAGGAGAGGGTAGTCCAAGGTCAATTGTGCAACAGCCTGTTGCACAATTCGTTTCCGGGAGACACGACCCTTTCCGGCGGCGGGAGTCCGCGAGGCACGGCGAGTTTTCGGGTTCACGATACGGATCTTAGAATGGAGTTCTCGCCAGCCGCAACCTCTCTCGAGCTGACTTCGTCGAGATCCGAGCGGCGGCGCCGAAACCCATCTACAATGGGGGGACGACGGACCACCATGGAAACGCTGAGCCCCCGGGGCAGAGAGCCCTTCCTCGCCTGGCCGGGGATCGCGAGCTTCCGGCTCACGATCCCGCTGTCCTATCTCTTCTTCAAGGTCTTTTCCTCGGTCTATGGCGGCGCCAGCCTGCTGGCGAAGCTGCGCCGGGCGCCCTCCACCGATTTCTACTTCCCGTGGGAGATGCACCTGCCGTTCGTCCCCTCCTGGTCGGTGGTCTATCTGTCGGTGCCCCTGCTGATCCTGCTGACGCCGTTCATCCTGCGGACGTGGCGCACGTTCACACCGTTCGTCCTCACCCTCACGGTCGAGACGCTGATCGCTGGCATCTTCTTCCTGGTGGTCCCGGTATCGCAGGCCTACCCCCCGCGGGTGGCGTATGGGTTCTTCGGCGGCATCTTCCACCTGGTGGACCGGCTCAATCTCGACTACAACAAGTTCCCCTCGCTCCACATCGCCTTCGCCGTGACCGCGGCGATCGTCTTCGGGCGGCGGTGCGGCTGGCTGGGGCGGACGCTCTTCTCGCTCTGGATCGTGGCGGTCGGCGCCTCGACGCTGCTGATTCACGAGCACCAGATCCTCGACCTCGCGACCGGGCTGGCCCTCGGCCTCATCGGCGTCACCACCGTGCAGCGCCGGGTGTCCGACGACCGGTTCCTCAACGATCTGCGCATCGACACGCTCTGCCTGCGCGAGCTCTCCCGCTTTGTGCGGCGGCACTCCCGCCGGCTGCTCGCCTTCTTCCGCGCCTCCCTCCCCCGCTGGCGCCAGACCCGGGCACTACGCGTCTCCTATGCCCTGGCCCAGCACGTGGATGACGTGCTGGACGGCCAACGCAAAGCGCCGGGCGATCCGGAGGCGCACATTCGGACACTCCTCGGCGTGCTCGCGGGCGGCGCGCCGGCCGACGGCAGGGTCGAGGAGCAGCTCGCGGCGTTCCTCGCGGCCGAGTTGGACGAAGGGGCGAGACGCGAGCTGGGCGAGGTGCTGGCGACGCGGATCGAGGACGGGACGTCGGCCGGAGCCCGCACCCTCTCGGCCCTCCTCTCGCGGCAGGGGTGAGACGCGGTCAGTCGCTCTCTTCCTTCTCGATCTCCTTTTCTTTCTTCTTGCGCCGGAACCGCTCCCGGGCCTCCTCGATCGGCCGCTTCTCGATGAAGTAGGCGATCGCCGCTTCGCCGAGCCCCCAGGTGCCGGCGAAGGCGACCCCCGCCGAGATGGCCAAACCGCCGCCCGGGAAGACGACCTTGGCGAGCGCTCTCGCCCCCTCCCGCAACGCGAACGCCACCCCGACGTTGGCGCCGAGCGCCACCAGGAACTCCCGCGCCGCCTTCTTCGACATCTCCCGGCCGGAGACGTAGGCGATGCCGCTGATCAGGCCGATCTGCAGCGCGGTGATGGGGAAGATGTCGGCGAGGGGGATCGGCGCCGCGGCGATGGCGCCCGCGACGGCCGACGCCGCGGCGGTCATCTTCCGGGCCAGCTTCTGCTGCACCACACGGAGCTGGGCGAGGCGGGCCATCTGCACCTGCGCGCTCCGCGGCAGCACCTCGACCAGGTAGTCGACCAGCTCCTCGATATTCCAATAGTTGTCGTAGACCCGCTGGGCGCCGTCGTACTCCGCGTAGGTGGAGACCGGGATGACCCGGGCCAGCGCGATGCCGCGCTCGGCGAGCGCCTCCTGAATCGCCAGCACGGCGGTCTCGATGTTCCGCCGCTTGGTCTCGTTCTCGTAAGGGGGCTCGACGCGCTTGGGGTCGAGCTCGTCCACCTGGGTGACCACCGCCACGACGGGAGCCTCGTAGCGGTGCTTCTCGGCGATGAATGCCCGGACCGCCTCGATGTTGGCGACGTCCTGGGCGATGTGGGAGTCGACGTCCTTGGCCTTGCAGAGAAAAAGAATGGCGTCCGGCCACTCGTCGACCAGGCCGGAGCGGATCTCGTCGAGGGCGTCCTGGAAGTTCGCCGCTTCGGGGCGCGTGCGATCGCCGAGGCCGCGGGTATCGAGGATCTTCATGTCCCCCCGCGGGCCGGAGTACGAGTACCAGGTGGGGCGCCCGGTCTCGGAGAGGACGGAGCCGACAGCCGCCATCGGCTCGCCGAAGATGGCGTTGATCAGCGACGACTTGCCGGCTCCGCGCCGCCCCAGGATCATCAGCTTCGGCGGCCTCGCGTCCATCAGGAGCTCCTTGAGGATCAGCAGCTCGTTCTTCGTCGAGCGCCCTTGAGATTCGGGGATGCGGTCGATCGCCCGCTCGGCGAGCTCCGAGATCGTCGCGAAAATGGATTTCAAGTCGGACATGTATTTTTTCGAATTGGAATCGTGGCCGCGCCAGGGGTCATCTTACCTTGTCGAGCCAGCCAGAGACTTGATCCTCGAGCCTGCTCCCGAAGAGGCGGCTCATTCCCTGGGAACCATCCTCGGCACCTTCAATCGAAATCAACCAAGGGCATCCGAACGCTGGGATACCGCGGTTTCGACTGGCAGAACGATTCCACGTAACCTGATCATTGGGCAATCTCGCCACCGTACCGTAGAGACGTCCCAGACGATGTGCGCCAACCTGGGAAGGCCATCAACGGCGGGGCGTCTCTGGTTCGATAAACGGCACCGCCCCGGTATGGCCGCCATCGGCGGGCGCCTCTTTGCCTCTGCGGGAACCCTTTCCGGAACGATAATGGCCTGCCAGCCAGAGACGCCCCGCCGGTGGTGGCCTTCCCAGGTTGGCGCACATCGTCTGCCGGGTAGACCAGGGTGGTTACCCACCCTGGTCCCCCACAGACCCGTACGTGCGGGACTACCGCATACGGTTCTTCAGGTCACGGGTTCGCTACGCAACTTCAGGCCGCAACACAGATTCTCAGGTTCGGTAGCGAGTACCGTTTCAAGAGAAACTGGAACTTCTTCCAGGGCATGCTTGGCTTTCGCGAGCGGCGACTGAGCCACTTGCGCCAGATCAGCTTGACCCTTTGATGCACGCTGCTCAGAGACAGCGAGTTCCCGGTGATCCCGTAGTACCCGCCGTGCCCTCGCAGCTTGCTGAGAAGTTGTGCGTGCTGCCAATCCAGGGGTGCATGCCGGTTGCCTCGACACCACTCGTTGATTCGCCGCAGGAACCGGGTAATCCGGTCCGAAGACGTCTTGCGCTTGACCATCCAGCGGCCCCGCCGAGATCTTTCCCAGAAATGGGTAAAGCCGAGAAAGTCAAAGCTCCTCGGCGTCTCGTGCGGCTGCGTTCTTCCAGACCCTTCAGGAGAGCCGGGCCGTTCGAAACGCACCAAACGAGTCTTGTCGGGGTGGAGGCTCAAGCCATACTTGCCAAATCGCTTCGGCAGCACCTCCAGCATCCGCCGGGCATCGCTCTCCAATTGGAAGACCAGCACAAAGTCATCGGCAAAGCGGATCAGAAACGCTGCCCCTTGCAAACGGGGCTTCACCACCGCCTCAAACCATGTGTCCAGCACCTCGTGAAGGTAGATGTTCGACAGCAGTGGAGAAATGACTCCGCCCTGCGGTGTTCCTGTGGTCGGGTGGCTGAGGGTTCCTCCCTCCATCACTCCCGCTTTCAGCCACTTGTCGAGGGCACGGCGTATCACTCCGTCGCGCACCCTCCGGTCCAGAAAGCTCCTGAGCTGACTGCGATCTAAGTCGTCGTAAAAACTCTGGATGTCAGCCTCCAGAACCCAGCCTCCCCCCATCGACATAAGGCCTTCCCACAGCTTCCTAATCGCCTGATGTGCCGATCGCCCGGGCCGGAATCCGTAGGAGCAGTCCAAGAAGTCCTGCTCGTAGACGGCTTCCAGCACCATCGCGACCGCCCTCTGAAGGACTTTGTCCTCGAAGGTTGGAATCCCGATCGGCCGCTTCTTCGACGGGTCGCTCCCTTTCGGAACGTAGGCCCGGCGAACCGGCGGCGCTTGGTAGCGGCCCGACTTGAAGCGGTCCAAAAGGCTCTGGAGATTCTCTTCCAGGTTCTCCTCGTAGTCCGCCGCCGTCTGACCATCCACCCCCGGGGCACCATCTTTGCGCGTCCGGCGGTAGGCTTCGTACAGAAGATCCATCTCGATGTGGTGAGCCAAGCTCAGGAAGGCCCGCTTCGGATCTTCCCTCGCCAGTTGTGCTATCCGTTGAAGTCGCGTTGAGACTGTCTCAAGGTTCGGCGACCCTGTCATCTTTCCCTCCAACGATTCCGTTGACCCGACACCCCTTTTCCCTCCACGGGGTCCCTCGGGATGGTTCCCCCGCTTCCTCGGTACTGTTGAGGTGCTACGACGCCCTGAGTCCATCCCGCCGCACTTCGTTTCCTTCGCTTGGCGGTACCGCGATGGCGACCGACGATTCGCTCCCCCAGGCTACGGACGCCCTCCCCTGGAGGCCTGGACTTTTGTTCTCCCGGAGCCCGCCCGGAACTGGATCGCGGAGATCTCAGGGTTCTCCCAGGTTCCTGGGCGACCCCCTTGTGTACATGCCCTGGGCTGACACCCCGGGGGACCCTCGACGTCAGGCCAATACGACGCCGAGAATGTTGCCTTCCGCTCGTCCCACGACGTCGGCTCCCCGATGCAGTCTCTCGAGGCTGATTACCACGGCCTGCACACTCGCTGTCTACGCTTCGTGGCGCGGATTACTCCTACCACCACGCAAGACTCGCTTCCGGTGGGTGGCTAGCCCTTGCCGGGTAGGATTCGGACCTACTGGGCCACTATGAAGGGTTTCGGGTTCTGTCTATTGCAGTTTCCCTCCTCCCTTCCCAGGCTTCGCCTGGCGCAAGGAACGTCTCTACCGCCTTCGATGAAATATGTCCTCCTGCCAGACCAACCTCGGCACAAAAAATCGCATACTGGGTCATGCGAACATCTCGGTGGATCTTCTTCGTAACAGCACTCCTCCTGGCGGGGATATCTCCCGCTTCCGCCGCTTGGTCGCCCCTGGGCAGCCCCATCCAGCCGTTCATCACGCTGCAGCTCGATCCGGGCCGACCCGAGTTGCTCTATGCCCGGGTCTTCGCGTCGGAAGGCCCCACGGAGGACTATCTCTGGCGCAGCCAGGACGGTGGCGCGACTTGGCGCAACATACAGAGCGGGCTCGAGAACCCGGTCAGCGCGCTGGCAATCGACCCCACGAATCCCGAGGTGATCTGGGCCTGGACTCCGGATGGCCAGCTCTGGCGCAGCGCCGACGCCGGCAACACCTGGTCCCGGCGCCTCGTGACGCCAACCGATCAGATTCCTCCCTACGTGCTGCAACTGCTGGTCGATCCGCATCACCCCGACACGCTCTACCGCGTCGACGCGGAGGATCTATTGAGGACGATCGTCGCCGTCTCACGGGACGGCGGCGCGTCGTTCACCAAGGGCGCGCCCGTGTCCAGCCTCCTGACCTACGACAAGGTCTACGTTCATCCGGAGCGCGACGAGTTGCTGGCCTTCGATCCAGAGGGCCTCAAGGTCAGCGCGGACGGCGGGCGGACCTGGAGCCTGCGCGGCCGTTACCGCGGTGCCGGGTTCAGGAACGGGCGGCTGGCGCCCTCGGATCCCGACACTCTCTATGGATTCACGACCGACTCGAATCACTGCCTTGCGCGTAGCGACGACGCCGGCGCGCACTGGCAGTCGCTGACCTCTCCGGCGGGCCTACCCACCCGCCGGTCCTACTGCACCGACGTGGCGATCGATCCAAGGGACGCTCGCCATGTCTGGCTTGCCGCGCAGGTCACCGAGGCCGGCCAATCTCGCCGGCTGGCCTTCGAATCGCGCGATGGCGGCACGACTTGGTCGCGCCCCTTCTCGGTGCCCACTGACGGCGTAGTGGCGACGGGCGGCGAGAGGCTCTATACCGGCAGTATCCGGGGGCGAGGGCTCTACGTCAGCCAGGATGGGGGACGCAGCTGGAAACGGAGCGATCAGGGGATCCTCGCGGGCGACCTGCGTAACGGCTTGATCGCGCAGCGCCTCCCGGGCGGCGGCGTGGGACGGCGGCTCCTGGTGTTGAACACGCCGATCGGCGGCAGCCCGGACGGCGTCTACCGCAGCGACGGCGGCAAGGACTGGATCAAGACTCCCCTTCAGGAGCCTTCCCAGATCGTCGACGCGGGGGGCTCCACCGTCCTGGCCCAGGACAGGCGGGGTGTCATCCGCAGCCAGAACGGCGGTACGAGCTGGCAGGTCGTGACCACCGCGCCGCCGCAGGCTTTCAGCCTATTGTTCAGCGTGACGCAGCCGCGGTACGTGGCTCTCCTGGCCTTTGAGGACAATAGCGCCTACGGCAACGTCCCCTTGTGGACGAGCGACGACGGCGGCGCGACCTGGCGCCGGTCCAGCAACGGATTGCCGATCGTCTGCACCCACATCGCCTCGGTCGACGTCTGCCCCAGCCTCACCGGCTACACGGTCGATCCCTTCAATCCTAGCCGCCGATGGATCTTCGGCATCGACGCCTATCCCGCCCAGCCGCGCGTCTTCCTCAGCGAAAACGCCGGTGTGTCCTGGCAGGTGGCGTCGGTCCTGTCCAATCCTCTCGCGCTCGCCGCCGATCTCCACATCCAGGGCCGCCTCCTGGCAGGGACCTACGAGGGACTCTTCGTGAGCGAGGACGCCGGCGCGCACTGGCTCCCCCTCGGCGACCTGCCCGCCGGCGCGGCGATCCGTCAACTCGCGTACGACGAGCGTGCCGCCGCCTGGTACGCCGCGACCACCGCCCACGGGATCTATCGCAGCCTCGACAATGGAGCCCACTGGACGCTCCTCGCCGGCGCGCCCGACCACGACAGCCCGACGATCGCGGTCGATCCGCGCAGGCCCACGGCGCTCCTGGCCGCGTTCCGCGGGCAGGGGGTTTGGCGGTGGACGCCGTGAGGTGGGGTGGCCTGCTGGAATTGTGGGCCCTGGAGTAGACTTGGTCCTTGAGAAGAGTTCTCCTCACTGTCGGCCGGGGGTGGGCTCTATGAAGAAGCTTACATATGACCCCGGTCAGGCCGAGGCAGAGGAAATGCCACCCGAGTACGACTTTCGAGGCGGGGTTAAGGGAAAGCACGCCAGCGCTCTTCAGCAGGGCTACACCGTCAAGGTGCGCCGCCTGGATGGTTCGACCACGGTCCAGCATCTCAACTTGCCGGAAGGGGCAGTCATCCTGGAACCGGATGTCCAGGAGTACTTTCCTGATGCTGAGTCGGTCAATCACGCCTTACGGACTTTGATTGAGTTGATCCCGAGCAAACGAACTCGCCGTCGGAAACCCTGATCTCTAACGAAGAAGCATGACATAGCAACAATTGGATCATCGTGGGCCCTTGCCACTCTGGCGAGGATACCCGGCCTACGATCGATGGTCTCTCCAAACCTGTTTAACGGATTGCCAAGAATCCACGAATTTTCTGGAGCAAGAATTTCTTTCACAATCTCATAGGTCGGCTCAATGAGGGAACCCAACTGCAAGTAGGTCAAGCCGCGCACAAGCTTTTCAACCAATGCCGTCAGATCGGAGTCAGACACCAAGGTTGCAAATTGGGTGTCGATCGGCTCTCCTTCAGCAGGCCCCAAACCCGGCAGAACCGCATATGACGGAACTTGATCACCTGGAAAAATCTCTCTCATAAGTTGAGACCGGCGCCCGGCACGTGCATCCCGATCTCTTTCATTTCGACCCCGATCTGGGTCTATTGCCCGGTGGACAGACGCCACTACACCCTGGGCAGCAGGAGCAGATGGGTCCAGAGCCAAGGCCAGCCGGGACCGCAGGCGATCCTCAATTCGGCCATAGAGATGATTGCAGCCAGAGCACGCCGGAAAAGTCCACCTCTCTAGATCGGCCTCCGTACTCGAGGGATACCATGAGCTTGGCAGCCAATGATCTCTCGTGACTTCTGAAATGAAGGCCAGACAATGCACACAGCGCGGTGAAGCTTCACACAAGCCCGGCACAGTAATCTCCTACATGAGACACCGCTGATCAGACTGCAACCGGCATAAGCAAAAAAACTTTGGCCAAGCTCCCCGCCTTCTCGACCTCTCCCGCCCGAAGAGCCTTCCTGACAGCGTCCAGCTTCTCCGCGTCTTCGAGAGATAGGTAAGGGGCCCAACCTTCCTTTTCCTCAATCAGTTCGACCTTTACTTCGGCAACGTACTGGCCCTCGCGTACCAGTTTGATCTGTCGGCGGGTGGTCATGGCTTCCTCTTCATGAAGTCGGCGGTCCAGCGTTCGACATCCGGCCGGTAAGCGGTGATCAGGACTGCGGGAGTCGATGTTCGACGCGGAATTCCCCAAACCGCGTGGAGAGGCTGACCATCGCTGTCTCTCTCCAGGACCAGAACGCAGGGTCCCTTGGGGTAATCCGGGTAGTCCTCAATGACTTTGGCGTCCTCCACACCGGCAACCACATCCGTTGCCAGAATACCATCCGCCGCCAACTCGTCGTAGCCATGGTTCGAGATCCGGACCTCGCGCCGGCGGACCAGTTCCTGAATCGACCGAAAGGTGTTGCTCATCGTGCCGGCGCCCGGTACCCCGGCCCCCGCAACACCTTCCCCGGCAGCTTCCCCGTCATCTTCCCGCCGTCGATCACCGGCACGCCGTTGACCAGCACGTAGTCCATCCCCTGCGCGAGCTGGTTGGGGTTCTCGAAGGTGGCGAGATCCTTGATGGTCGCGGGATCGAAGACGACCACGTCCGCCCACATCCCCTGCTTGAGGACGCCTCTGTCGGTCAGGCGCATGCGCTGGGCCGGAAGGGACGTGAACTTGCGGATGGCGTCGGGCAGGGTGAGCTGGCCGTCCTCGCGGACGTACTTCCTCAGGATTCTCGGGAAGGTGCCGTAGGCCCTCGGGTGCGGGTGCTCCGTGCCGAGCTGACCCTCGGGGGAGGTCCCCTGGGAATCGTTGCAGACGGAAACCCACGGCTGCTTCAAGGCGAGCAGCACGTCCGGCTCGGACATGCCGAAGACCGCCACCGCAGTGTAGCCACGGTCCTCGACCAGGAGGTCGAAGAGGGTGTCGATCGGGTCCTTCCCGCGCATCTTCGCCACCTCGGCCAGGGTCTTCCCCTGGAGCGGCACGAGGGTAGGGTTCTGGAAGACCGAGAGGAGGATCGCCTCGGGGCCGGGGATTTCCTGCCATTCGTTGTCCCAGACGGCGGGGGCCGGATCTTCCATCTCCTTGCGGATGCGCTCCCGGGTGGCCGGATCTTTCAGCCGCGCCAGCATCTTGTCGTCGCCCCCCTCGTGGGCCCAGGGTGGGATAAAGGCCGAGAAGGAGTTGAACCAGGCCGGATAGGCGTAGGTGTCAGCGGTGATGTCCACGCCGTCCTTGCGCGCCGCCTCGATCCTGGCGACGACTTCGGGCATGCGCCCCCAGTTCCTTTTGCCGGCGGCTTTCAGGTGCCAGATCTCGACCGGCGTATGCGCCTCACGGGCGATGCGGATCGCCTCGTCGATCGCCGCCATCTCGGCCTCGCTCTCGCTGCGCATATGGGTGGCGTAGATGCCGCCATACCGCGAGCTTTCGGCGGCCAGGGCGATCAGCTCCTCGGTGGAGGCGTAGGGCGCCGGGGCGTACTGGAGCGAGGTCGAGACTCCGACCGCCCCCTGCTCCATGGCCTGACGGACCAGGCCCTTCATGCGATCCAGCTCAGGCGGCGAGGCGGCGCGGTTCTCCTGCCCGATCACCAGCCGCCGCACCTGGGTGGCGCCGACGAACGACGCCAGATTGATCCCGATCCCCTGCTTTTCGAGCCGCTGGAAGTATTCGCTCAAGGTTCGCCAGTCGGGCTTGATCCCCATGTGCTCGTAGCCCAGCCTGTCCTCGGCGACGATGGCGTCCGAGATCGGCGCGATCGATCCCCCCTCGCCGGTGATCTCGGTGGTGATCCCCTGGAAGATCTTGGAGGGGAGGCGCGGCTCGACCAGGATCGTCAGCTCCGACTGCCCCAGCATGTCGATGAACCCCGGGGCCACGACCTTGCCCGCGACGTCGATCCGCCGCTTGGCCGGAGCCTGGGCGAGGTTGCCGATCGCCGCGATCCGGCCACCACGGATGCCGACGTCCCCCGAATACCAGGGGGAGCCGGTGCCGTCGATGATCCGGCCGTGCTCGAGGACGAGGTCGAAGGGGAGCTCCGAGGCGCGGAGCCCGGAGGCAAAGACGAGGAGCAGGAGGGTGAGGCGGACGAGATTTCTGAATGTCATGAGGATCTTTTTACCCTTGAATTCGGGGCGGCCGGTTGTTCTCACTGGGCGATCGCCGCCCGATCGGGGGGACCCCTCTCCCAACCGGGGGAACCCCTCTCCCTTTTTGGGGGACCCCTGTACCTTCCCGGGAGACCCTCCCCCTTCTTGGGATACCCCTGTACCTGCCGGGGAGACTTCTCTCCCTGCTTGGGGGACCCCTCTCCCAACTTGGGGAACCGTTCCCCTCGGCATTTCCTATCCCGGCTGCTGCCAGAGCTTGACGCCACCGAGGAGCCCGGCGACGTTCTCGATGATTTTCACGTTGGCCGGCAGCTTGAAGTCGATCTCCTTGGCGTTGCCGCCGCCGAGATAGAGGACGCGGTAGTTGAAGATCGGCGCCAGTTGCCGGATAACTTTCTTCACCCGGCGGTTCCAGCGCCTCTTGCCGGCGCTTTCCAGGGCCGCGTTGCCCACCATCTCCTCATAAGTCTTCTTCTGCCGGAAGGGATGGTGGGCCATCTCGATGTTCGGCACGTAATGGCCGTCGACGTAGAGCGCGAAGCCCATGCCGGTGCCGAGGGTCAGCACCAGCTCGGTGCCGATCCCCTCGATCGCCGCGAGCCCCTGGACTCCGGCGTCGTTGGCGACCCGGGCGGGCTTGCCGGTCAGCTTCTCCAGCGCCTTGGCGAGATCGAAGCCCTCCCAGTCGGGATCGAGGTTCGGCGCGGTCAGGGTGCGCCCCTTCACCACCACCCCGGGGAAGCCGGCCGCCACGCGGTCGAAGGGGGGCATCTCGCCGACGATCTCCTTGATCACCGCCAGCATGGCCTCCGGCGTAGCCGGTTGCGGCGTCTCGAGGCGGATCCGCTCGCAGGTGGGGCGATCCGCGGCGTCGGCGGTGAAACCCTTGATGCCGCTGCCGCCGATGTCGAGGCAGAACGTGATCGGCGATCCCGTCTTTTTCATCTTCATCCCGGCTCCTCCTGGGTGGACGACGCCGGGATTATACCGCCAGCGCCGCCGCCGCCCGGGCGATGGCCGCCTTCAGCTTCTCGACGTCTACCGGCTTGACCAAGTGCTCGCGGAAGCCCGATTCGTGGCTGCGGCGGAGGTCCTCCTCCATGCCGAAGCCGCTGACGGCGATCCCCTGCAGGCCGTAACGGTCCCGCAGCTCGCGCATGAGATCGAAGCCGTTGCCGTCCGGCAGCCCGAGGTCGCTCACCACGAGGTCGAAGGTGTGGCTCTCGGCGAGCCGGCGGGCGGTGCGCACGTCGGGCGCCGGTTTGACGTCGTGGCCGGCGAGCTCGAGCAGGGCCGTCATCACCTCCAGCGTCGGCTCGTTGTCCTCCACCAGCAGGAGCCGGAGCGCCGGCGCGTCGGCGGGCTTCGAGGCGATCCCGGCCGGCTCGGCGGCCGCGGGCGCGACCATCGTGGCAAGACCGAGCGTGAAGGTGGCCCCCAGCCCGCGGCCGGGGCTCAGGCCGGTGAGGGTGCCGCCGTGCTGATCCACCAGCGCCTTGGAGATGGCGAGGCCGAGCCCCAGGCCGCCGAAGGTGCGGGTGATATCAGGGCTCCCCTGCTCGAAGGCGTTGAACAGGCGCGGCAGGTCCTCGGGCGCGATGCCGATGCCGGGATCGATCACCGCGACCTCGATCCGCCCCGGCTCGGGGTTGCTCGTGGTCACCCGGATCCGTCCGCCAGCGGGGGTGAACTTGACGGCGTTCTTGAGCAGGTTCCAGAACACCTGCTGCAGCCGCGCCGAGTCCGCCTGGACGTGGTGCTCGGCGGCGCCGGGCTCCAGATCGATCGCGAGCTGCCGGTTCTCCCCACCCTCGCGGCAGATCGCCACCGCGTGCTCGAGCAGCGCATGGACGTCGGTCACTTCGAAATGCAGAGTGAGCTTGCCGCGGGAGACGCGGGTGAGGTCGAGGAGGTCGTCGATCAGCTTCGCCTCGAGCTCGACGTTGCGCTGGATCATCCGCAGGTCGGCGCGCAGGGCCTCCGGCAGGTCGGCGGAGCGGGCGAGGGCCGAAACCCGCATCAGTACGGGGGTCAGCGGCGTGCGCAGCTCGTGGCTCAGGGCGGCCAGGAAGTGATCCTTCGCCTTGCTCGCCGCCTCGGCGCGGCCGTAGAGGCGGGCGTTGTCGATGGCCAGGGAGGCGCGCGAGGCGAGCCCCTCGGCGAGCTCCAGGTCGGACGGCCCGAAATTCCGTCCGGAGACGTCGGAGGTGGCGAGGAGCATCACCCCAAGGATCTCCCCGCGGGCGGCCAGCGGGACGGCGATGAACGACCGCGGGGCCAGTTGCACGAAACCGTCGAGCATGTCCGGGTCCTGATGGACAGACAGCGCCATTTCGTAATTCACGCTCGTCACGATCTGGCTCTCCCCGGTCTCGGCCGCCCGCCAGAGCATGCTTCCGAGGTTCTTGGGGAGTCCCTCGAAGACCTGCCCCAGCCGCCGCAGCACCCCCTCCTTGCCCGGATCGACGTGCAGCACGGCCACCTGCCGCAGACGGGACCCCTCCTGCTGCTCGAAGATCAGGCCGTAGTCCGCCAGGCGGGGGACGGTGAGATGCAGGAGGCTCTGCAGGGTCTCCGCATAGTCGAGCGACTCGGAGAGGGCGCTCCCCGCCTCGGCGAGCAGCGCCGCCCGACCCTCGGCCCGCTTGCGCTCGGTCAGATCGAGCACGAAACCGACCGACGCGTCCGATTCCGGCAGCAGGGCGGAACCGACCATGACCGGCACCCGGCTGCCGTCGCCGCGGCGGAACTCCTTCTCGTAAGGGGTGCAGGCGCCGGTCGTCATCAGCTCGACCATCGCCCGCTGGTCCGCCTCCTCCCAGCCGGGGGGCGCCAACTCGACCCAGCTCAGCTCTCCCCCCTCGAGCTCCCGCCGGCTGTGGCCGAGCATGGTGAGGAAGGCGTCGTTGGCGCCGGTGATCCGCGCCTTCTCGTCGGCGTAGTAGATGCCGAGAATGTTGGACTCGAACAGGCGCTCGATCCGTGCCCGGCTCTGCCGCAGGGCCTGGAGAAGGGACCGCTCGGCTTTTAGCCGGCGGGCGAGACCGTGCTCGCCCGTACGAAGAGACCGGCGGCGCATGAATTTGAACAACGGAGCAACCTTTTTCCCCGGGTAAGAAGAGATCCTGGGGGCAATATAGCAAAAACGATGGGGACCCGCCGGGGGATACCACCGGGCTGTCCGAAAAACGGGCGCTCAGTCGCGGGCCAGCACCTCGCCGTGGACGTTGAGCAGGGCCTTGCGCGCCTTCCTGGGCAGCTTGAGCTTCACGTCCACCGGCACGCTCGCCTCTCCGACCATCGGCACCATCCCCACCCGCGCGGTCTCGTTCTTGCCGAACTCCACGTAAATGGGGACCAGGGCGCGGAAATCCTTCCCCACCCCCTCCTGCCGGAGGGTGCCGTGGATGCGGGTCTCCTCCCCCGCCGGTTCCACTTTCAGGTCCACCACGTAACGGGGCACCTCGGCGCCGTAGACCCACTGGTTGAAGAACCAGTCCATCTTCCCGTTGCCGGTGGCGTTCATCGCCGGCACCATGTGCCGCTCGACGACCTTCTGGAAATCGGCGGTGGAGGCGAACTTGCCGCCATAGGTGGAGGTGTAGTCCTTCATCATCCAGATGAACCGGGCGTCGGAATCCTTGGAGCTCCAGTCGTACATCATCATGCGCAGCATGTGGAGCACGTAGCCCCCCTTGGGATAGATCAGGAAGGCGGCGCCGGGAGTCCTGGCGGTGGAGAGGCGCCAGCCTTCGGTGATCGGCCCGGCCTCGTAGAAGGCCGTCGCGTTGCCCGGACGCTTCTCCACGATCTCCTTGCGCCGCTCGCGCCAGAACCGGTCGTACTCGGGCCAGCCCTTCGTGCGATGAACCGCCAGGGACGCCGAGAACTCGGAGAACCCCTCCTCCAGCCACTGGTCGCGATAGGTCTCGGCGCCCACCAGATGCCCCCACCACTGATGGGCGAACTCGTGATATCCCACCTGGTCGACGAAGTCCTTGGCCTGGACCATGCCGAGCCGCTGCCGCTGCGTGCCGTCAAGGAAGGCGATGTAGGGGAGGAAGATCAGCGACGGCCATGACTGCCCGAAGGACATCTGGGACTGCTGGGTGATCGCCACGTGCGTCTGCGGCAGCGGACCGAAGTAGGCGGTGAACAGCCGGGCCGAGTTGAGCCCGTCGGCCAGCGATGCCTCCGCCAGCCGCCCGGTGTTGACTTTGCCCAGGCTGGGCCCCGGAGCGCCGCCGATCGCGTAATACTCCCCGTCGGGGAGCTCGTCGAGAGCTCCATAATCGCTGAGATAGCCGTTGATCTGCTTGATGATGTCCGGCGTCCCCGGATTGGTGAAGACCTGGACGTCGATCTTGCTGGTCTCGTCCTGCTTGTTCGTCTCCTTGAACTTGCCGTAGTTGAAGCCGGCGACCTGCACGGGCTGCTCGGTCTTCCAGTGCGAGACGCTCTCCCGGCCCGCGGCCTTCTCGTCGAGCTTGGTGCCCACCGAGATGATCTGATTGCCGGCCGGCACGCGGTAGGTCAGATCGAACAGCGCCGGATCGGAAAAGATCCCGACATTCGGATACCAGCTCTCGCGGGCGCCGACGAAGTAGTTCTTGTCGCCGCCGTCGAGCAGGACCTTGTCCCCCTTGTAGGAGAGCTTCAGCCGCACGACCGCTCCCTTGGCCAGGGGCTCGGGGAAGACCACCGCCGCGGTGGCGTCCTCCTTCTCCTCCTCCTGCACGAACGCGAGCGGCTTCCAGGCCGGCTCCGCGCCCGTTTCCGTGGCGGTCGCGGCCTCGATTGCGTAGCTCCCCTCCTGGAGACGCAAGGACCCCAGAAGGTGGACCGGCAGCACCCGCAGTTTCGGCATCAGCGTCTTGAAGCGCAGGGTCGTCGTGCCGGCCAGGTCCGTGTCGCGCGCGATGGTCGTCTCCACCGTGTAGTCCAGGGCATCGGCCAGGCGCTTCTCGGGGCTTCTGCGCCTGGCGTCCACCTCGGACCGGCGGTCGCAGTGGTACCAGATCCCCCCCTTGACGTTGTCGGCGACCAGGAAGACCGTGTCCTCCTCGCCCAGCCGGGCGCCGAAATTCAGCGCCTCGGCGCCATTCGGATCGACCGCCGCGAGCGCCGGCGGGTATCTCTTGCCGTCGACCAGCGCCAGGAAGACGCCGCTCATCAGCCCCGGCTGGTTGAGGATGTCCTCGAGCACGCGGACGTGAAAGTTGATCCGGAAATCCTTCCGCTGCCGCTTGAGGTAGGACTCGTAGACGGAGACCGCCCGCGAGTCGGGGGCGCCGGTCTTCGCCGCCGCGTGCAGCTCGATCTCCTGGGCGGTGTCGTCCGCGAACAGCAGGACCAGGTCGTCGAACTCGTCGGTGAGCGTCTCGAAGCCCTTGTCGCCGCCGGAGGCGAGCGCGAGCTGTCGCCTCTCGTTCTCGCTCGCCGGACTGAGCCGGTAGCTGCCCCGGCCCACGAAGACCGCCCCCACCGTGCGCCCGCCGACCGGCGCGAGGAAATGGAACGTCCCCGAGTCGAACTGGAACCGGAAGGCGTCCCGCTCCAGCACCAAGCCACTGACCGGCACCATCCGGCCGTCCGGCCGCGCTTGGCGCAGGGCGGTGTAGGTGGGGTCCGGGGCCGCCGAGGCGGCGAGGGGAAACAGCAGAAGCGTCAGCAGAACGGTCAGGGAAAAGAGACGGCTCACGATACAACCTCCTTGCCGGAATTATGGCTCCAAGTATACGTGCCAAACCTGGAGAATGTCTTTCAGAGGCGTCGGAATGCCCTGTCTCCGGCGAGAAATCCACGGCTTGGGCGAGACCCAAGGCGCTACTGGAGCCCATGGTAGGATACAGCGCGTCCGCGAGCGACCCTTATGGTGCCCAGAATCAAGCAGATACAGATACAGAATTATCGGAGCCTCGAGAGGACTGTGGTCGATCTCGAGCCGTTCACGGCTTTCGTGGGACCCAACGGAGCAGGCAAAAGCAACTTTGTCGATGCGTTGGCGTTTGTACAGGAAAGTT
This sequence comes from Thermoanaerobaculia bacterium, assembly GCA_035490435.1. Classification (GTDB taxonomy): domain Bacteria; phylum Acidobacteriota; class Thermoanaerobaculia; order Multivoradales; family UBA5704; genus DATARR01. The sequence continues at coordinate 50,013 of DATHEF010000020.1, read as the reverse complement.
TATCCCATGGAATCGAGAGCGCTGCCAATGCTCGCGGAGATGCTCTGCTCCAGCCACGCTGGGCAGCCACTGAAAACGTCCGAGTCGGCTTTCGCTTCCTCCTCGATCTCGCGGAAGGGGTAAGCGCCGATTATGCCTTCGAGATCTCCCGATGGAAGTCCGAACGCTTCCATGTCACTCGCGAGCGGTGCACCCTACGATCTCCCACTCACGGGGAATCGATGTTCGAGATCGCCGCGGGAGAGTTCATTCATCCCATTCCAGGAATTCGCCCGAAGATGGAACCCGATCGTCTGGCGCTCTTCGCTGCATCGGCGACCGAGGAGTTTCGGCCGGTTTACGATTTCCTGTCGTCCATGAGAATCTACTCCATCGAACCCTTGCGAATCGCAATGACCGCGGCAACGAACTCGGGGGAAGTATTAGACCCTCATGGCCGCAACGCTGCGAGCGTATTGCATGCTCTCGAGGAAAGGTCACCGGAGATTGTTGAGCGCATCAACAGGCTCTTGGCTCAAGCTGTCCAGGGTGTCGACAGAGTGGGAACGCGCACCCAGGGGCAGCGGGCAACCCTCGAGTTCTGGAACGATTCGGAGAACTCACGGTTACCTTTCTTTACCGTTGACGTGTCGGACGGCACCCTGCGGATTCTCGGGTTGCTTCTGGCGCTTTACCAGCCCTGGCAGCCATCGCTCATCGCGATCGAAGAGCCCGAGGCGTCGGTCCATCCGGCCGCGGCGGAATTGATTGTACAGATCCTTCTGGATGCGGCGCACGACCGCCAGATCCTCGTCACGACCCACAGCCCCGACATCCTGGATGCCAAGGAACTCTCCGACAGCCAGATCCGCCTGGTCACCCAGGAGAAGGGGCGAACGATCGTGGCACCTCTCTCCCAATCCAGCCGGCAGGCGATCCGCGAGCGTCTCTATACTCCCGGCGAGTTGTTGAGGATTGACGAGTTGAGCCAGGATATCGAAGCCGCCCGGGGCGCATCCCAGGGTTTGGATCTATTCAGCGAAGCTTCGATCTGATTCGTGATCAAGACCATCCTTCCCATCGTTGAGGGGCACTCCGAAGAGGGGGCCGTGCCGGTCCTCCTGCGCCGTCTCCTGCCACAACTGGGGCGTCCGGAGATCCAGGTAGCCCGGCCGTTCCGAGTATCCCGGCTCAAGATGGTCCGTCCAGGCGAGATCGAACGCGCCATCGTTCAAGGTATCCGGGACCGGAGAGACGTCGCGGCCGTCCTGGTGATCCTCGACGCGGATGACGACGACCCTCTGGGCCTCGAAGCCTCCCTTCTGGAGCGATGCCGGACGGCAAGCCCCCTCCCTTCCGCGGTGGTGGCGGCCTGCCGGGAATTCGAAGCCTGGTTCCTGGGCAGCAAGGACTCTCTGCGCGGGGTCTGCGGAATCCGGCCCGACGCGAACGCGCCCGATAGTCCGGAGTCGATCCGGGACGCCAAAGGACGCCTTACGAGCAACATGGCCGGCAGCCGCCGATATCTTGAAGTCGCCGATCAGCCTGTCTTCGCGGCGCGGATGGATCTCGATCTGGCGTTGCGGCGCTGCCTCTCGTTCCAGAGGCTCGCCACGAAGTTGGAGAGGATTCTCGCCGCGTCGTCTTGACGGAATCCTCTCCAGCCCCGCCCACCCCCCTCACGGCACGTCGTAGGTGTCGATCTTCTTCCCTTGCAGGTATTTGTCGAACCAAGCGGTGATGTGGCGCAGCCGCTCGATGCGGTGCCAGGGCTGGCCCGAGCGCGACAGCTCGTGGGTCTCGCCCGGGAAGCGCACCATGACGGTCGGCTTGTGCTGGTACTTGAGGGCGCGGAACATCTGCTCGCCGCCGGCCGCGGGGGGCGTCCGGTAGTCGTCCTCCCCCTCGATCAGCATCAGCGGCGTGGTCACCTTGTTTACATAGGTGATCGGCGAGAGGCGGGCGAAGTCCTCCGGCTTCTCCCAGGGCGCGCCGCGGAACCACATGGGGCGGAAGAGGGTGAAGTCGGCGGTATAGAAGAACGTCGACCAGTCGGCGATCGAGCGCTGCGAGGCGGCCGCCGCGAAGCGGTCCGTCTGGGTGACGATCCAGTTGGTCAGGATGCCGCCGCCGCTGCCACCGGTCACCCCCAGCCGCTTGGGATCGGCGATGCCACGCTTCACCATCTCGTCGACGCCGGCCAGGAGGTCCTTCGCGTCGTCGCCCGGGAAGTTGTACTGGATGACGTTGCCGAACTCCTGGCCGTAGGAAGAGCTCCCCCGCGGGTTCGGGTAGAGCACCACGTACCCCTTGGCGGCCATCCACTGCATCTCGTGGAAGAAGGTGTAGCCGAAGGCCGAGTGCGGACCGCCGTGGATGTTGAGGATCAGCGGGTACTTCCTGCCCGCTTTGTAGTCCGTCGGTTTCTGTACGAAGGCGTGGATCTCCCGGCCGTCGAAGCTCTTGTAGGTGATCTCCTCGGGCGCGGTGAGCTCGATCTGCGAGAAGAGCTCCTGGTTGGGATGCGCCAGCGGCATCAGGCGGCCGGTGGCGGCGTCGAGCGAGTAGAGATCGCCGATCACCGTCGGGGTGGAGATCACCACCGCCAGGCGCGAGCCGTCCGGAGTCGCCGTATAGGAGACGACCTCCTGATCCCCCTCTGTGACGTGGGTGATCTTGCCGGTCTCGACGTCGAAGCGCTCCAGATTGACCCGGCCGCGCTCCGCCACCGCGGCGATGATCGAGCGGCCGTCCCGGCTCCAGATCACCGGCTGCGGGCTGCCGCCGCGCGGCGGGTGCTGGTCGGCCGCCAGCCCTTCGAGGAGATCGGCGTCCAGGTCGGCGGCCAGATTGCGCGGCTTGGCGCCCGGCGTGGTATCGACCACGAAGAGATCGGCCTGGTTGAAGGAGCGGTCCGCCTGTGGGTTCGCAAAGCCCCCGAAACCGAGCTTCCGGCCGTCGGGCGAGAGCGCGATGTCGCCCATCCCGCCCTCGAAGCTGAGCACACGGCGGATCTCTCCGCCGCCGGCCGGGATGGCGAACAGGTCGCTGTGAGGCGGCTTGTAATAGCCCTCTTTCTCGGTGTCCGCGGCGAAATAGATCGTCGAGCCGTCCGTCGACCAGACCGGGTTCCCCTGGTCGAACTCACCCGAGGTGAGCCGCTTCGGCTCCGGCAGCTTGAGGAAGCCGGCTGCCGGGACCGGCACCGTCCAGAGATGGCTCGGATGGGTGAGGTCGCCATAGCCGCCGCCGTTGAAGCGGTAGATCGCCCGGGTGATCACCCGGACGTCGCTCTCGTGCTCCTCCTCGGCCTTTTTCTCATCTTTCTCATCCTTCCCCTTCTCATCCTTCGCCTTCGCCTTCTCCCCCTTCCACTTCTGGAGATCCTTGTCGTTCGCCGAGCTGGTGAAGGCGAGCGTCCTGCCGTCCGGGGACCACGCCGGGGAACCCGCCCCCTGGGGGACCTCGGTCAGGGCGACGGCCTCGCCCCCCTGGGTGGAAATGAGATTGATCTGCGGCGGCTCGCCATGGCCGTCCTTCATGGCGGAGCGGCTGAAGGCGATCCGCGAGCCGTCCGGCGACCACCGGGGCGAGGAGTCGGACGGACCGCTGGTGAATGACCGCGGCGGCTCGCTGCCGTCCGTGGGCACGATCCAGAGGGCGGTGTCGTAGCCATTCTTCTTCTCGTTGACGGTCACGCGGACGAAGACGACCCGCTTGCCGTCCGGCGAGATCTGCGGGTCGGCGACCCAGACGAATTTGAACAGGTCGGTCTCGGCGATCGGCCGCTTCGCGGCGCTCGAGGGTTGGGGAACCGCCAGCAGAAAGGCGGCGACGAGAATGGCCGCGGCGCGGCGGGATCTGAGAATGGAAAACATCATGGGACTCCTCCGAGGGTTGGACACGACCTCATCTTAACGAGATCGGGAGCCGGATGTTTGTAACGAGCGTGGATCGGGGCATTCGTGGCCTGCGACCTCAACCCCTATCCCCTTCTCCTCCTGAGGAAGTGGATGGTTCTCGAGGCCCGGATTTTTCCTCCACCCGGAACGGGGGGAGGTCAGGAGGGGGGCTTTGCGGAGTCCGCGGGACTGCTCCTTGTCTGGGGCGGCCCCCTCCTGGCCTCCCCCTGAAGGGGGAGGAAAAAGGCCGCTTCCTCGCCACCATCTGCTCGGCTCGCCGAGCTGCCGAAGCTGAAGGAGAAGGGGGACGACTGCGAGTCGGGTTGCCCGTAGGGTGTGCTGTGCACACCATAACGACCTTGAAGGTGCGCACAGCGCACCCTACGCGGATCACCAGTTCAGTAAGGCCCTCCCTCTCCTTCAGGAGAGGGACCGAGGGTGAGGTCGCAGGCCACCGGTGTTCCCTTCGCCCGGGCTACTTCTTAAGCCCGATCTCGCGCAGCCGCTGCTCCAGGAACTGCCCGGCGGTGATCGGCGGGTACCTGGGGGGGTTGTCGGCGGTGACGAACCGCTCGTCGATCGTCAGGTCGCAGGCCGAGTAGGGGTGGACGAAAAAGGGCATCGAGTAGCGGTCGCGGGCGGCGTTCTCCGCCGGATTGACCACCCGGTGGGTGGCGGCGGGGACGACCTCGTTGGTGAAACGGGAGAGCATGTCGCCGGCGTCGACCACGATCTGCCCCGGACCGGTCTCGACCGCCATCCACTCCCCCTGGCGGGTGAGGATCTCGAGCCCCGAGTCGGTCGCCTCGCAGAGGAGGGTGATGAGGTTGATGTCCTCGTGCGCGGCCGCCCGCACCGCCGGAGCCTGATCGGGCCGGACCGGCGGGTAATGGATGACGCGCAGGATGCTGTTGCCCACCGTCATCATCGAGGCGAAGGTGTCGCGCGGCATGTCGAAATACTCGGCGAGCGCGCGCAGGAGGTTCTCGGCCACCCGCTCCAGGCTGCTGTAGAGGCGTTGCGTGGGCTGCCGGATCTCCGGGATCTCCGCCGGCCAGACGTTCTCTGGATACTCCCGCCGGTAGGGATGACCTTCCGGCGGCTCCTGCCCGATATGCCAGAACTCCTTGAGATCGGGCAGCGGATTGTCCTTGGCGTGCTCGACGCCGAACGGCGTGTACCCGCGGGCTCCCCCCTCGACTCCGGCGTACCGCCGCTTGACCTCGTCCGGCAGCTCGAAGAAGCGCTTCCAGAGGTCATAGGTGCCGCGGATCAGAGACGAGTCGATCCCATGCCCCTCGACGTTGAGGAAGCCGAACTCGCTCAAGCCCTGCCCCAGGGTCTCGATCACCCGCGAGCGGGCCGCGGCGTCGCCGGCGGTGTAGTCGTTCAAATCCACGGTGGGAATGTTCTTCGCTGGGCTCATGGGATCCCCCTCTCGGTTCGCAGTTTTGCCCGAGTCTAGTCAAGCGCAGTCTATCAGGAGACAAATATCAGGAGAGGACGCGGCGCACGGCGACAGCGAGATCCGTCCGCAACGGCGGCAGCGGAACCGCCAGCTTCCCTTTCCCCGCGTGGACGGCCTCGAAGCAGCCGAGGCATTTTCCCTCGACCGTAGCCCAGGGGGTGACGCGGTAGCGTCCGGCGCCGAGGCCGGGGATCGCCACCGTCGCCGCCACCGGCTCGGCGTCGGCGCGCACCCTCCCCTTCCTGTCCAGCCGGTCCACCCGCAGGAGCCAGACGACCGCCTGCGCTTCGTCGCCGCAGGCGAAGCCGACACAGCCGCGCCCCTCGACCTCGACCTCGAAGTTGAGGTTCCGCCGCCGGAAACGGGTCCAGTCGATCAGGGGGAGGAAACCGGCGAAGGCCTGCTGGGCGTCGCGCATCCCGGGGGTCAGCCGATGCGGGTTCCGGTTGGGCCAGCGCATGCCCCCGCCCGCGCCGCCCGAGGCCAGGTGGGCCCACTGGATGTGCCGGAAATATTCGTCGTCGAACGGCTCCGGCAGAGTCCGGTGATGGTCCTTGAAGGTGTGGATCGGCCCGTGCTCGCTGTCGAGGAAAGGGCGCTCCGGGGGGACCTCGGCGAGCGCCTCGCGCATCAGCCGGCCGACGGCGGCCGCGGCCTCGACCGTGTTGCGCGGATGATCGATCGTCCCCTGCTCGTAGAGATGGATGCTGTGGAAGTCGAGCGCGGGGTGGCGGAGGATCGGCTCCTCCACCCCAGGATGCGTGACCAGCAGCGGGCCGAAGATCGAGACCGTCTGCGGATGCGCCCGGCCGTGGAGCTCGATCTCGCGCCGGCGCAGGGTATCGCTCAGATCCTGGATCAGCTCGGCGAAGCAGCCGGGATCGTCGCCACCGTAGGCCGGATGGAGCTCGTTCCAGAGATCCCAGGCGAACAGGACGCCGCTGCCCCCCCAGCGCTCGGTGGCGAAGAGCAGCCGCCGCTTGATGGCCTCGCGCGTCCGCGGGCAGGTCAGCAGCCCCGACCGCGCCCGGCATGGCCCGCCGTTGGCCCGGTTGTAGGGGTGGTGCTTCCACTTCTTCCACATCCAGAAGGTGTCGAACGGCGTCAGCAGGATGCGGAGGCCGTGGCGGGCGCAGAGGTCGAAGAGGTCGTCCCAGAGCTGGACCATCGCCGGGTTGAACGCGCCCGCCGGCCGCTCGAAATACCGGTACCGCCCCTGCGCGTACTCCATCATCAGCCGCAGGCAGGTCACGCCGTGAGCGGCGAGATCCGCCAGGTAGCGCTCGACGCCGGCCAGATCCCGGCGGCGGAAGAGCCCCTCCAGGTCCTGCCAGGTGATGGCGTCGTTCTGTCCGATCGGAGCCCAGCTCTCGCCGCGGTCGGTCTGGAAGTACGGGGCTCCGGGGGATACCTCGATCCAGGGAAGCTGGGGCGGCGGGGCTTGGGGAGGGTTGGTACGGCTCATACGGCTTGATGCTCCCCGCGAAGTCCGGGAGCGGGGAATTTGGTTAGCAAGAGGTGGGCCAGAATCGTGTCCAGACGATACATGGATTCTCCCCCACCCCCTGGCACATCCCGTGCTAACGTTCCCAGCGGGCGGGGGGTCAATCATGCTGCGGCGCATTCTCAATCGAAATCAAGACGAGCTTCTGGCCGAAAACCGGCGTCTGCTGGGCGATCTGCGGCAGACGCTGGCGCGTTTTGACGCCTCGGCGGAGGATCAGGCGACCCTCAAGCGGTCGGCGCTGCAGCTCGACGAGCTCTTCCTGCTCGTCGTCGCCGGCGAGTTCAACGCCGGCAAGAGCGCCTTCATCAACGCCCTGCTGGGGAGCAAGACCCTGGAGGAGGGGGTCACCCCCACCACCACCCACGTCCACATCATCAAATACGGCGCCGCGGTCTCCCGCACGGCCCTGGAGACGGCGCTCGACGTCATCACCGCCCCGGTCGAGCTGCTCCAGGACATCAACATCGTCGATACCCCGGGCACCAACGCCATCCATCGCGAGCACGAGGCGATTACCCGCGAGTTCGTGCCGCGCTCGGACATGGTGCTCTTCGTCACATCGGCCGACCGCCCGTTCACCGAGAGCGAGCGCGCCTTCCTCCAGGGCATCCGCGACTGGGGGAAGAAGATCGTGATCGTGGTCAACAAGATCGACACCGTCGAGACCGTCGAGGACATCGACCGCATCCTCGCCTTCGTCGCCGAGAGCGCCCGGACCCTCCTCGGGTTCGCGCCGGAGATCTTCCCGGTGGCGGCCCGCCTCGCCCTGCGCGGCAAGACTGGCAACGACCCCGCCCTCCTCGCCCAGAGCCGGTTCGAGGCGCTGGAGAGCTACATCGTCGACACCCTCGACGAAAAAGAGCGGGTGCGCCTCAAGCTGATGAACCCCCTGGGGGTCGCCGAGCACCTCTCGAAGCGCTACCTGGAGATCACCGACGGCCGGCTCGGCCTGCTCAAGGAGGACTTCGCGGCGATCGAGGACATCGAGCGCCAGATGGCCGTGTTCAAGGAGGACATGCAGCGCGAGTTCCGCTTCCGCCTCGCCGACGTCAGCAACGTCCTCAACGAGTTCGAGAACCGCGGGATGAGCTTCTTCGACGACACCATGCGCCTCGCCCGCGTCGTCGATCTGATGAACAAGTCGAAGATGAAGGCCGACTTCGAGCGCACCGTCGTCGCCGACCTGCCGCAGCGGATCGAGAAGCGGGTCACCGAGATCATCGACTGGCTGGTCAGCTCCGAGCTGCGGCAGTGGCAGGCGGTAACCGAGCACTTGGCGTTGCGGCGGCAGCAGCACGCCGACCGCATCGTGGGGCAGGTGGGCCGCAGCTTCGACTTCGACCGCACGCGGCTGCTCGATAGCGTCGGGCGCACGGCCCAGCGCTCGGTCGAGACCTTCGACCGCGAGCGGGAGTCGAACCGTCTCGCCGACTCCGTCAAGATGGCGGTCACCACCACGGCGCTCGCCGAGGTGGGAGCGCTCGGCCTCGGAGTCCTGCTCACCCATCTCGCCGTCACCGCGGCCGCGGACTTCACCGGCATCCTCGCCGCCGGCACGGTCGCCGTCCTCGGCTTCTTCATCATCCCCAACCGCCGCCGGGACGCGAAGAAGGATCTGCGCGAAAAGATCGAATCCATGCGCGACCAGCTCATGACCTCGCTCACCGCCCAGTTCGACAGCGAGGTCGAGGGGAGCATGCGCCGGATCGACGAGGCGATCGGCCCCTACACCCGCTTCGTCCGCGCCGAGCGCGAGCACCTGAACACCGCCCGCGAGGAGCTCGACGCGGTCACCCAGGGGCTGGTGGGGCTGCGGAGCCGCGTGGAGGAGCTATGATTTTGTCATGAAGCAGCTCTGGGTTCGAAAGGGAAAGCTAGAGGACGAGGCAGGGGCCGACCGCGAGTTCTGGCAGCAGATGACAGGGCTCGAACGCCTCGAAGCCTTGGAGGAGTTGCAGAGGGAGATCTGGGGACATGATGCAACTTCCGAAGGACTTCGTCGAGTTGCTCGCGTTGTTGAACGCGAGGAAAGTTAGAGCCTTGATCGTGGGCGGCTACGCCTTCGTGTATCACGCCAGGCCCCGCACGACGAAGGACATCGACATCTGGGTCGAGCCGACGCCGGACAACGCCGGGCGCTTGTTGGAGGCTCTCGACGAGTTCGGGTTTGGCAGCGTTGGGCTCACGGCCGAGGATTTTCTCAAACCGGGCCGCTTCGTTCAGTTGGGTTATCCCCCTCGCCGTATCGATCTCATCACCTCTCTCAAGGCCGTCGAGTTCGAGGAAGCCTGGGAGGGTCGAGTCGAGGACTGCATCGAGGACGTGAAGGTCTGCATTCTGGGAATTCCGGAGCTGATCCGGAACAAGAAGGCCGTGGGGCGGCCCCAGGACCAAGCGGATGTCGCCGTTCTCGAGAACTTCCACAAGCCGAGTCCCTGACTCTTTCCCACTCCTAATCGCTATAAGCTCCTCGCCAAACTTGCACTCGCGGACCCAAGGAGTTCCGTTTCTTGAATCAGACTGTCCAGAGCCCCACCGCCGCCACCGCCAAGCCGCGCAAGCCCAGGATCGGAGATGTCCTCCGGGCCCTGCGGCAGCCCAAGATCGCCATCATGCTGGGGCTGGGTTTCTCCTCGGGCCTGCCGTTCTTCCTGACCGCGAATACCCTCGGCTACTGGATGCGCGACGAGGGGCTGACGCTCAAGGCGATCGGATTTCTCTCCTGGGTGGGGCTGGCGTACTCCTTCAAGTTCCTCTGGTCGCCGCTGATCGACCGGCTCGATGCGCCGTGGCTCGGGAAACGGCTGGGACGGCGGCGGGGGTGGATCCTGATCGCGCAGATCGTGATCGGTTGCGGGCTGCTGACCATGGCTCTGCTCGGACCGAAGCACGGCCTCCTGGCCCTCGGGATGGCGGCTCTGGCCGTGGCCTTCGCCTCGGCGACCCAGGACATCGTGGTGGATGCCTGGCGGATCGAGGCCGCCGACACGAGCGAGGAGCTCGGCCTCCTCTCCAGCGCCTTTCAGCTCGGCTACCGGATCGCCGTCATCGTCAGCGACGCCCTGATCCTCTTCGCCGCCAGTCATCTGGGATGGCCGGCCTCTTATGTTCTGATGGCCCTGCTGATGACGTTGGGCATCGCCGCGACGCTCAAGGCGACGGAGCCGGCGGGCGCGGACAAGGTCCTGCACGAGAAATCGGCCGAGGCGCCACTGTGGACGGGCAGGGGGCTGTTCGACGCGGTGGTCGGACCGTTCCTCGCCTTCTTCAAGACCTGGGGGTGGGTGGGCCTCCTGATGCTGGTGTTCATCAGTCTCTACCGGCTGCCGGAGTTCGTCATGGGACCGATGGCGACCCCCTTCTACCACGACCTCGGGCTCTCCAAGGACATGGTGGGCGCCGTGCGGACCACGGTGGGGCTGGCCGCCTCCTTCCTCGGCATCGCGGCCGGCGGGCTGCTGATCGCCCGCTTCGGCTACATGCGGGCGCTGATCCTCGGCGGGCTCCTGCAAGGCGCCGGCATCGCGAGCTTCGCGATTCTCGCCATGTATGGCGGGGATCCGCGGCTGTTCGGCGCCGTGATGATGTGCGACAACTTCGGCGTCAGCATCGCCGGCGTGGCGTTGGTGACCTACATGTCGAGCCTGACCACCCTCGGCTACACGGCGACTCAATACGCCCTGCTCAGCTCCGCCTACGCGATCGTCGGCAAGTTCCTCAAGGGGTTCTCGGGCGCGGTCGTCGACGGCCTTCAGGCCCAGGGGCATACCCTGATGGAGTCCTACGCCATCTTCTTCGCGGGCGCGGGCGCGATCGGCCTGCCGGCGATCCTGCTCTGCCTCTGGCTGGCGGCGGTGTCAGGCCGGAACCCGCGGAACCCCGCGCCGTCCGCGGCCTGACCACGCACCGAAAAGACGGGCCCGGAAGCTCGCGCTCCGGACCCGCCCTCAGGATTCACTCTAGAAAATCGGCAGCCTGAAGGTGGTGACCAGGAACTTCGCCATCTGGTCGCGGCTGACCGGGTTCCCCGGGCAGTACCTGCCGTTGCCGCAGCCATTGCTGATGCCGCGCGCCGCCAACTCCTGGATGTACGGGCAGAACGTGCTGGAAGGGGACACGTCGCTGAACGACTCGGTGCAAGCGGGCGGCGTATAGCTCGACCCCTCGAGGGCGGTCAGCAGGAAGAACGCCATCTGGTCGCGGGTCACGGGGTTTCCCGGGCAGTAGTTCCCGTTGCCGCAGCCATGGGTGATGCCACGCGCCGCCAGCTCCTGGATCCAGGGGCAGAAGGTGCTGTTGATCTCCACGTCGTTGAACGGCTTCACCGTGCAGGGAGGCGGCGTATAGGTGCCCCCTTCCTTGGAGCGCAGCAGGAAGACCGCCATCTGATCGCGGGTCACCAGACCGCCCGGGCAGTAGGTCAGCGGGTTCCTGGCACAGCCCGAGGTGACGCCGTTGCGGTAGAGCGATTCGATCCAGCTCTTCGCCCAGAACCCGCGGGTGATGTCCACGAACACCGTGCCAACGAAGTCGAGGCCGGCGCCGAGCAGGGCGGTCTGATCGTTAAAGGAGTACAGGCTCTGGTAGACCGAGCCGACGGAGAGCGTCCGGAAGCTCGCCCCGATCTTGCTGACCCCTTCGATCCCACCGGACGAATCCTGGAGCGCGACCTCGGTTCCGGCGAGCGGGGTGAGGGTGACGTTGTAGTTGTAGGAGTAGAGGTTGAACGGCCCCAGGCCGCTGAGCGCCGATCCCCGGCCCGTCACCGTCGCCGAGTCGAGATAGTTGGAGCTCGCGCCCCCGATGCCGAGGTAGTCCTGGACGAAGGAGTCGACGTTGTAAAAGCCCGAGGGACTGCTGAGGAACAGGCCTCCTCCCGCCGACAGGTAGGTCGCGAGGGCGCTCTCCTGGGCAGTGCCCAGGCTGCTGTAGTTGGATTCCCAGAGGATGCGCGGGTAGAGGGCGAGCGTCGCGGCATCGGGAGTCCCGTTGGAATAGGTGTCCCACGTCTCGTAGGTCAGACCCAGGGCGCTCAGGGACGGGGTGTAGTCGGAAAAATTGAACGAGTCGCCGACCAGGAGGAGGGATGCCACACCTTCCAGATAGCTCACGGACACGCTCTGGTCGTTCGGCGGCATGGTCAGCGAGTTCACCGGCCGGTGGCTGGCGTCGGCAATGGTATGGGTCCATCCCCCCACCCGCCATCCGCGTGTGGGAACGGCGGTCAACTGGAGGCTCTCCGCGTATTTGTAATGGCCGGCCGCGCAGCCGGGGGAGCTCGCGGGCGAGGCCACCGGATCGCCGCCGGAGCCGGTGTGGGACAAGGTGAGGGTGAAACAGGGGGCGTAGTAGGCGATCGCGACCGTGCGGGGGGCCGCCGGCATGGTCAGCGTCTTGGTGACGGTAGCGCCCGCGTCGCTGTCCGTCCCGCTCCAGCTCTGGGTTGCCCAGCCGATCCCCGGATGCGCGGTCAGAAGGATGGACTGGCCGGCCCGGTATTCTCCCGGCTGGCAGCCGGACGAGCTCAGGGGCGAGGCGTCGGGGAGCCCGCCGTTCCCTGTGCGCGTCCGCGTCAGGAGGTAGCACGTCTCCTTGCCGATGACGAGGTTGACGGCGTTCGGGTAGGGATTCTCGTCCGCGTCGGTCGAGCCGACGATCAGCCGGTTCATGGTGATCCCGGACGGGGCGGCCCCGAAGTCCACCGTCACCGAGACCCGCTTCGCGCCCCCGGGCGCCACGTCGAAGGGGGCCTCGGGCGTCCAGCGGATCCAGGAGACCTGCGTCTCGAGCTGCGCCGACAGCACCGAGAGCACGCCGGTGCCGTCGTTGTTGATCATGAATTCCTGGGTGACGAACGGGCCGGCGGTGACCGCCTTGCCGAGATTGATCCGGCGCATGTCGCTGAAGCCGGACCCGCTCACCGGGACGGCGGTGGCGCGCAGGATCGCCAGAATCTCCGAGACGCTCGCGGACGGGTGCTCCTGCCGCAGGATGGCCCAGGCGCCCGCCACGTGGGGCGCCGCCATCGAGGTGCCGTTGAGCGTGGCGGTCCCCCCGCCCGGCACGGAGGAGGTGATCGAGACCCCCGGAGCCATCAGGTCCACCGCCGGCCCGACGGGGGAGAAGGACGCGACCTGATCGTCGTCGTCGGTCGCTCCGACGCTGATCGCGCTCGAGATACAGGCCGGAGGGTAGAACGAATAGTAGCCGCTGCCGTTGCCCGCGGCGCCGACGGTGGCGATGTCGATCGAGCGCAGGTTGTCGATCGCCGCCTTGAGGGCTGGATTGTAGGTGTCGCAACTCGCCCGGTCAGAGTACGAATAATCGTTGCCGATGCTGACGTTGACCGCGGCGATGTCGTACGTCCCCGCCAGCGCGTAGACCCGCTCCAGCCCCTTGAGCTCGTCGCTGAGCCAGGCTCCGAGGTAACAGCCGCCGCCGCTGGTGTAGCACTCGGCCGAGAAGACCTGGATGGAGATGAGGTCGGCGTCGCGGGCCACTCCGAAGTTGGGGCCCACCCCGTCATTGCCGGCGGCGATCCCCGCGACGTGCGTGCCGTGCTGGCAGTCGGAGTTGATCGAAGCCGAGCAGTTCATGCCCGAACCGGACGCCGTGGACTCCGCCACCCCACCCGGACAGAGGCTTGTCCAACTGTAGTAGTCCCCCGGGATGTTCGAGGAGTAGCAGGCCTCCGAGACCACCTTGTTGTGGGCTCCCGAGGAGAAATACGGATGATTCTTGTCGACCCCCGTGTCCAGCACGGCGATCACTTTGCCGGCGCCTGTGAGGCCCTTCGACCACGCCACGCCGGAACCGATCACCACATTGCTGCTGGCGAGGAGCGGCTTCTCGAAACGGTCCTCCTGGATCCCTGTGACCTCGGGCAGGCTGGCGAGGAGATCCAGGGCCGCGGCGTCCACCTCCAGGGCCAGGAAGGGCATGTGCTGGTAGCGGGCATGGAGCTTCACCTTCTGGCCTGCCAGCTTCTCCAGGGCGGCGTCCTGTGCGCTGCCGATGGCCTGACGTTGCGCGAGCGCCTGCCCCGCGGCGAGCCGCCCCTCCGGGCTGAACGGCGCGGCGAGCTGGACGATCACGCGCGCGGCGCCCGTGCTCGCGGCCTTCTCCCGCAGTTCCTTCCGCACGACCGGGCGAGAGGAGGCCGGCGCCGGGCTCTCCAGATTCTGGCCGGCGGCCCTGGCCGAGGGCGTGGCGGAGCCGAAGTACAACGTCGTGGGCGTGATGCGGATCTCCGGCGCCGTGACGGCGTATACCGGGGAGGCGAGGGCCAGGACCACGGCGGCGATCCAGGTCCAGCCCCAGCGGAAGCCCGATAGGCTCGGCCAACTCTTCATGAAGGACTCCTTCCGAGACTCGAATTGATAGGCGAAATTTCCTCTACTCTACCCAGAATGAGCCTCGGGATGAATCCCTTTCATGGCTATTGCGTAATATGAGGTGGAGCCGGCGAAAAAGACCGGTTCCAGCGCAGGCCGCGCCTCGCGGCCGGGAGGAGAGAACAACATGCCGCTCTACCGCTCTCGCAAGCACAAAATCTTCGCCGGAGTCTGCGGCGGTATCGCCGAATGGCTCGGCTGGGACCCCACGGCGGTCCGTATCGCCTACGTGATCATCTCCATCGCCTCGGTGGGCTTCCCCGGGACGATCGCCTACTTCATCCTCTGGATGGTGATGCCCAAGGAGCCGGCACTGGGTTAGGGGCAATGCTGTTCATTGAGGCCTCCACACCCGGGGGTTGATTCCAGGAGTCGACTCCCGGGCATGCTATCGTCTCCTCTGCCGCGATGCGGCAGGACCGGAGGACAACCCCATGAGTATCGCCGGCATCATTCCCCAGATCGTCACCGGCTCGGCCCGCGTCTCCTCGCGCGCGGAGATCGACGCCGCGGTCGCGGTGCTCCAGGAGAACAAGGGCGTCTGGACCGCGGTGACCGTGCGCGAGCGGCGGGCTCTCCTCGCCGAGCTCAGCCGCGGCTTCCTCGCCGTCGCCGAGCGCTGGGCCGCCCTCGGCATCGAGGCCGAGGGGCTCGATCCCGCGCAACCCGCCTCGGGCGAGGAGGCCCTGGTGGGGCCCTACTTCATCCTGCGCAACCTGCGGCTGCTGCGCGAGTCGCTGCTCGATATCGAGACCCACGGCCGTCCCCGCATCCCCGGTGGCGTGCGCACCAAGGCGAATGGTCAGGTAGTGGCGCGGATCTTCCCCATCGACCTCTACGACCGCGCCTTTTACGCCGGCGTCACCGCCGACGTCTGGATGGAGCCGGGGGTCACCGAGAAGGATCTCCCGGAGACTCAGGCCGTGGTCTACCACTCGCCCGTCCGCCAGGGGCGCGTCGCCCTGGTGCTCGGCGGCGGCAACGTCTCCTCGATCGGCCCGATGGACGCCCTCTACAAATTGTTCGTCGAGGATCAGGTAGTGGTCTTCAAGACCCACCCGGTCAACGTCTACCTGGGACCGCTGATGGAAGAGGCGTTCCAGCCGCTGATCGAGCGCGGCTTCTTCCGCGTGGTCTATGGCGGCGCCGAAGAGGGAGCCTACCTCTGCCGCCATGAAGGCGTGGACGAGATCCACATCACCGGCTCCGACCAGACCTACGAGGCCATCGTCTTCGGCCCCGGCGACGAGGGGCGGCGGCGCAAGGAGGCCGGCGAGCCGCTGCTCACCAAGCGCTTCACCTCCGAGCTCGGCAATGTCAGCCCGGTGATCGTGGTGCCCGGCCCGTGGGACGACGGCGATCTCGAGTACCAGGCCGAGAACCTGGCGACGATGATCACCAACAACGCCGGCTTCAACTGCAACGCCGGGCGGATGATCGTCCAGCACGCCTCCTGGGATCAGCGGGGAGCGTTGCTCGACCGGGTCGGCCAGTTCCTTAACCGAATCCCCGTCCGCCGCGCCTACTATCCCGGCGCGTCCCGCCGCTACGAGGCGTTCCTCGCGGCGCACCTGGAGACCGCCCGGATCTTCGGCGTCCGCGCCCTCGACAAGCTCCCGTGGATGCTGATCCCCGGCGTCGATCCCGAGAAGCGGGATGACATCTGCTTCACCACCGAAGCCTTCTGCGGCGTCTGCGGCGAGACCGGCCTCTCGGCGGCGAGCGTCCCGGAGTACATCGACAAAGCCGTGGCCTTCTGCAACGACACGCTCTGGGGGACGCTCAACGTCACCCTGATCGTCCACCCCGAGTCGCTGAAGAATCCGGAGATCAAGAAGGCCGTCGAGCGGGCGATCACCAACCTCCGCTACGGTACCGTCTCGGTGAATCACTGGGCGGCGATCGGCTTCGGCCTGGTGGCCACCCCCTGGGGAGCGTTCCCCGGCCATACGCCGCAGGACATCCAGTCCGGCACCGGCTTCGTGCACAACACGCTGATGTTCGATCGCCCGCAGAAAACGGTGATCCAGGCCCCCTTCTACGTCTGGCCCAAGCCGGTCTGGTTCGCCACTAACAAGATGACGCACCGGATCACGCCGAAGCTCTACGAGTTCGAGGCCGCGCCGTCGATCGGCAAGCTGCCGGGAATCCTGGGGCTGGCACTACGGGGGTAGCGCAGGCGCCCCGGCGGGCGGTTTTACTTCAGGCGGTAGCAGGCGCTGACCAGCTCCAGAGGAG
Source organism: Thermoanaerobaculia bacterium (assembly GCA_035490435.1). GTDB lineage: Bacteria > Acidobacteriota > Thermoanaerobaculia > Multivoradales > UBA5704 > DATARR01. Next base: position 33,525 of record DATHEF010000020.1, on the reverse strand, counting down.
GCTCCCCCTGATAGGGACCGCGGACGATCGTGCCGGTCGTCGTGACCGTCATCGGGACTTGGTCGGGCCGCGGATGCCGCATCTTGAGGACGATCCCGGAGGCAGGCGTCTGGGCGCACAGCCGGTAGGGAGGGGACACCGTGATCCTCCGGCTGGCTCTCCCCCAATCCACGTTGATCCCCGTCGGCTGGGTCCTGCCGCCGGCCCGGTCGTAATTGATCACCACGAAGATCTGTCCCGCCTCCGCCGGCGGAATGAAGCTCGCGCTGGAGAACCGGGCCCGGGCGGCGAATGCCGGGACGATGACGGCCAGCAGAGCGAAGGTCAGCCAAAAGATGAGTGAGAGGTGCTGCTTGCGCATGGGGCTCTCCTTTGCGAGATGTCCTCTGCAAGATAGGTACCCTCTCTCCTCTCGCGAGTTCAATTCGCCTCCCGCCCGGGCATCAATGCCCGGGCGGGGCTGCGGATCACCACTCCCCTCAAGCCGACTTCCCCACCGCCGCCGCGCGCCGCGCGATCTCCTCCTCGGAGAGCTCCTCCTTGCGGGTCGCGATGTACCAGTGATTGCCGGATCGAAGTAGCCGCAGGGAGAGGAACATGGTTCGGCGCACTTGCCGTTCACCGCGATCCGGGCGGCAGCCGGGAGACGATACTGTACGCGAGGCGTTTGTCGAACCTGGACGTCTGCTCGGGATCCTCCTGAGTCCAGCCGGGGAGGACCGTCATCATCGCCGGAATCCAGCCGGCGCCGAGCCTGGCCTCGATCTCACAAGGGACGTGGATCGTCTCGCCCGAGCGGGTATCGCGGAGCGAGAAGGCGTAGCCGAGCTGAAACTTTCCGAACGTCGGCACCACTCCCAGGGTGAGAACCGACAGGATCGGCACCCATCCACCCCGGTGGTAACTGCACCGGTCCTCGATGGCGGCGACGTATTCCGTCGGCCCCACCGCTTCGTTCAGCGGCACGGCCTGCGTGAACACTCCCGTGCGCTCCAGCATGCGCACGAACCCGAGGTCGCACGACTTCCCGGGTCCCGCATCGATCGCGACGGCCCCCACCCGTCCCGCGGAGGCGAGGCGAGCGCTCTCCGCCGAGGACAGCCGTGGCGGCGGCAGGGCGGAACCGCAGCCGGCGAGCAGCACCGCGGCCAGGGGAAGGACGCCCAGAACCGCCTGTCGAAGCTTCCGAAACAATTTCATTCGGTCCTCGCCCGCATGTCGGCCCCATGCTCGCGGAGGATCTCGCGGAGCACCGAGCGATGGCACCGCTCCTCGTTTTCGCAGTAGCACCCCACCGATAGATCAGTCTGATGCGAGAGCGCGGCCAGCAAGGCGAGCAGGCGCTGCGTTTTGACGTCCCGCATCTCGGCGCGGTAGCTCTTCGCCCACTGCGCCCATTGATGATCCGTGAAGGTCTCCGACAACGCCCGGCTCACCAGCTCCTGGCTTGGCGCGAGGTCCGGGAACCAAACGTCGTAATAGTTCAGCCGGGCGTAGTCTTCCTTCTTCACGCCGCGCGGCGGCCGCCGGACCGTGCCGAGACGCAGCCCCTCGCCTTCAACTCTCGGCGTTCCGAACCGGACGACGCGGATGCTCATCGGATCTCCAGCAGATCGCGGTATGTCGGCATCGCTCGATTTTATCTCAAACCGCGACGTCGCGCCGCCAGAAGGGCCAAGCAGGGACAACAGGCAATGATTTTATCCGTGTCCCTGTTGTCCTTGCTGTCCCTTGCGTCCCTTTACTTACTCGGGCGCGGCCGCCGCGATCTCCTCGGCGCCGGCGATGGGCGCGGCCGCGATCGTCCGCGCGGGCTTGTCGTCCTTGCAGCCGTAGACGAAGACCGGCGTCCCCTTCGGCACCATCCGCGGCAGGCGCTGGGAGGCGAACATGGGGACGCGGATGCAGCCGTGGCTCGCCGGATAGGCGGGAACGTCCAGGCTGCCGTGAATGGCGATGCCCCCCACGATGTACAAGGGGTTGTACATCTGTCCCAGCGGGCTGGTCTTCCAGCCGGAGGCCTTGGCGAAAACCTCCAGATGGCCGCAGGGGGTGACCGCGTGCGTCTCGGGGTACCCGTTCTCGTGGAATCTCTTGCCGCTTCCCGAGGAGATCGGGAGGATGTTCCCCACCTTCCCCTCGTCGTCGACCAGGAAGAGCACCTGGCGGGCGAGGTCCACCTCGATGTGCGTGCCCCGCTCACGGGGTCGGGGCGGGGCGGCGACCGAGAGGGCGTTGAGCTCCGCGCGGGACAACCGGCCGGTGGCCCTGGCGTGCTGGATCTTCTGAAACGCGATCAGCGCGTGGCGCGAGGCTTCGTCCCAGACGCCGTCGACCGGTCCGGTCCAGTAGCCGAGATCGGTGAGCCGCTGCTCGGCCTCGCGGATATCGACGCGGGTCAGTGCCGCCGATTTCGAAACGGCAGCGGATTTGAGCGCGGCGGCGACGATTGTCGGAATGGCGAGAAGAATCAGAAAGACGGGAACTGCACGACGACGGTGCGACAACATCGGAAACCCCCTTGACCCTGAACGGCGGCCCCCCCTGTTGAGGTCGCATTCATCTATACGTACAGCGACCAGAAACCTTCTCACCCCCGGGGGGCGATCTAAGGCTCTAGCAACAGCAATGCCAGCAGCGCGGCGCGCTCGGGGATGCGGTCGAGCACCACGTGCTCGTGGACGGCGTGGGCGCCGTCGCCGAGCGCTCCCAGACCGTCGAGCGTGGGGGTGAAGCGGCTGGTCAGGCTGCCGTCCGAGGCGCCGCCGGCCGTTCCCTCTCCAATCGGGATTCCCAACTCGCCGGCCCGCCGTTGCGCCACCGCGAAAAGAGCGCGGTTGCCGGGCGTCGGCTCCAGCGGCGGCCGGTCGATCCCGCCCAGCACCTCGATCCGCGTGCCCGGAGTATTGCCTAGGGCAGAGGCGACGAGCCCGAGCACCTCGCGCTCGATCCGCACGGCGTCCTCCCCCGCCAGCACCCGGATGTCGAGCTCGGCCCGCGCCTCGGGCGCGACGACGTTGGCCCGCAGGCCCCCCGCGATCACCCCGACGTTGACGGTCACCCCCCGCTCCGGATCGGCGAGGCCGTAGAGCCACTGGATCACGCGGGCGAGCTCGCGGATGGCGCTGGCGCCTTTCTCCGGATCGAGCCCGGAGTGGGCGGCCTTGCCGAAGACCTTGATCGTGAAGCGCAACGACCCCTTGCGCCGGGTCTTGAGATCGCCGGCGGCCCCGAGCGACGGCTCGAGCACGAAGACCCGGCGCACCCGGCGCGCCAGCGCATTGATGCGCGGGAGGGATTCGGGACTGCCGATCTCCTCGTCGGAGTTGATGAAGAAGGCCGGCTCGATCTCCGGGGAGAGGCCGAGCTCGCGCAGGGCGCGCAGAGCGAAAATCCCCTGCACGAGGCCGCACTTCATGTCATAGGCGCCGGGGCCGAAGAGGCGGCCGTCGCGGATCTCGACCGGCATCCGCTCGGCGGTCCCCAGCGGCCAGACGGTGTCGCAATGTCCGATGAGGAGCTGGGCCCCCTTGCCGCGGCGGCGGTCGCGGCGCACGGCCCAGAGCTGGCCGCCGGTCTTTCGGCCGGTTTTTCCGCCAGAAGAGCGCCGTCCGGTAAGGCGGCGGGTGCGCATCCCGGCCGCTTCCAGCTCCGCCGCGAGGCGGGCGAAGACCGGCTCCTGGGCGGCGGGATCGTGGGACGGCGATTCGAGCCGGACGAGATCGCGCAGGAGAGCGGTCATCTCCTCCTGGCGGGCGCGGAGATGGGCGAGAAGGGTCTGGGCGGTCTGGCTCACGGAGGGGATCGTAGCGGATCGCGAGGAGGGGCGCCCCTCCCCCCGGGTATCCCCAGGGGGAGAGGCGCTCATCCCGGGAATCAGCGGGTCCAGACGGTGCTGGAGGAAGACTCGGCCGGCGCCATGATCTGGGCCAGCATCATCTCCGCCACGGTCGGCTGGGCGCCGGAGAAGGAGACCAGGTTCACGGGCTGGTCGACGGGAGCGAACAGGCAGGAGTCCCAGCAGCCCGTAATGGTTTTCTGGCAACTGGAGATGCCGTCACAGGTGCACGAGAACGTGCCAGTCGGACAGGCCGAAGCGACCTGGACGCCCACGAAGGCGAGCAGAACGAGGATGAACAGAATGGGGGCTCTCTTGCTCATGAAAACTCTCCTTGTCCGAAGAAGCCGATCAGAATGATTCGTCACAGCTCGAAGGTCTAGGCTCGACCTTCTTCAAGGATGTTAAATTTTTTCAGGACAATAGTCAACAAATAAAAATTTCAGTCCGCACGCCAATCTACTTCTCCGCCATCGCGCTCTCCGTCTCCTCGAGCCCCCGCCAGGTCTCCTCGCTGTCGTCGAAGATCGGCAGGTTTGGGCTTCGGCCGCGGGCGGCGTTGATGTGCCACCCCCAGAGGAGGGCCCACTTGAGATAGGTGCCGTACGCCTGGAGCATGCAGAAGACGAGGCCGTGCATGCCGTCGAGGATGCCGAGCTGGAAGATGTAGGTACGGAAGAAGCGCCAGATCGAGCGGCCGAAGATCTCGGAGAAGCCGGAGCGGCGCTTCTCGCGCCAGTTCTGGGCGGCGCCCCAGAAGCTGTACTTCTCGATCCGGCGGACGTACTCGTCGAGCGAATCGGCCATGTAGTGGTCCATGGGATTGCGCAGCTCCGGTGCCGGGCCGCGGGTGATCATGTCGGCGTGCACCCGGCGGTTGGGGTAGCGGGCGGAGCCGTTCCTGATCAGGCGCACGACGCGGTCGTGCTGCCAGCCGGAGAAGCGGATCAGGTGATCGAGGAAGTAGACCCGCCGCTTGATCGTGTAGGCCTCGTGGGTGGGCCCGGCGGCGAGCAGATCCTCGATCTCCTTCTGCAGCGCCGGGGTGCAGCGCTCGTCGGCGTCGAAGATCAGGATCCACTCGGCGGTGACCTGGTCCATGGCCCAGTTCTTCTGCGAGGCCGAGCCGTAGTAGGTGCGCTGGTAGAAGCGGACCTTCTCGAAGCCGCGGACGATCTCGGGAGTGCGGTCGGTCGAGAAGGAGTCGACGACCAGGATCTCGTCGCACCAGAGCAGCGATTCGATGCAGCCGGCGATGTGCACCTCCTCGTTGAAGGTGGTGACGATCGCCGACACGCGGGGCCGGACGGACGGGTTCTGGGGGCTTGCGGGCATACGGATCTCCTCGCCAAGCGTATCAGAGGGCTCCGCCTGCTAGAATCCCGGCGACCGTCATCCCGGCAACCGTCAACGAGAACCCGAAATCCGAGACCCGTGCGCTCCTATATCGTCTTCCTCATCCTGTTCGCGGTGAAGGTCTTCGCCCGGATCTTCTACCGGCTCGACGTCGCCTGGATCGGCGACCCGCCGGCCGACCGCTGGCGCCACGTGCGGCTGGCCGCCATCCTCAACCATACGAGCCTCTACGAGGCGCTGTTCACCGGCGCCTGCCCCAACCACTTCCTCTGGCGGCTCGCCCGCCACGGGGTCGTCCCGATCGCCCAGAAGACGACCGACCGCGCCCTGGTGGGGCGCTTCTACGGGCTGGTGGCCGCGCGGGTGGTGTCGATCAGCCGCGAGCGGGACGAGACCTGGAGCGAGGTGCTGCGCCAGATCGACCCCGACGCCATGGTGCTCATCCTGCCCGAGGGGCGGATGAAGCGCGCCACCGGCCTCGACTCCCAAGGTAAGCCGATGACGGTGCGCGGCGGCATCGCCGACATCCTGGAGACCATGGGCGAGGGGCGAATGCTGCTCGCCTACAGCGGCGGCCTGCACCACATCCAGGCGCCGGGCGACCGCTTCCCCCGCCTGTTCAAGCCGATCCGCCTGCGGCTGGAAATCGTCGACATGGCCGAATACCGCGCCGCCATCCTGGAAGCGGGAGGGGCCAGGGGGTTCCGGCGGGCCGTGACGCGGGATCTCGAGCGCCGGCGGGACCTCTACTGCCCGGCCGACGCGGAGACCGACGGCGCGGTGCGGGCGGGGATCGGGAAGGGGGACGCGGGCAGCTCTGAAGGGGCGGCGGCGGAGTAGCCTCTTACAGGCGGACCGGAGCGCTGGCCCCAGACGTACTACAATGCCCCTGAGAGGCGCGCGCGTTTGTTCGGCAGACCCATCGAAATCATCGAAATCCTCGGTTTCAAGATTCGGATCGACCCGTCCTGGTTCGTGGTCGCCGTTCTCGTGAGCTGGAATTTCGCCTCGGTCACCTTCCCCGCCCAGTTCACGGGCCTCCCTCAGGCCACCTACGTGTGGATGGCGGTGGCCGTCGCCGCGGGGTACTTCCTCTCCGTCCTCTTGCACGAGCTGTCGCACTCGCTGGTAGCGCGGACGTACGGCATCGAGATGCGGGGGATCACCCTGTTCTTCTTCGGCGGCTTTACCGAGATGCCGGGGGAGCCCCCCTCGCCGGAGGCGGAGCTGGTGATCGCGGCGGCCGGGCCGGGGGCGAGCTTCGGCCTCGCGCTCGGGCTCGCCGGCCTCGGCCTGGTCGGCAGCGCCGCCGGCCTGGTGGATCCGGCGGTGGGGGTGCTCTTCTACCTCAGCGGCCTCAACGGCGTCCTCACCCTGCTCAGCCTCGTCCCCGCCTTCCCGCTCGATGGCGGGCGCATCCTGCGGGCACTCCTCTGGGGGTGGCGGAAGGACCTCTCCTGGGCCACCCGCGTGGCGGCGGGGCTCGGCTCCGGCTTCGGCCTGCTGCTGATCGGGCTCGGCGTGGTCGCCATCCTCAACGGCGGCTTCTACCCCGGGTTCATGACGTTCCTGATGGGGCTGTTCGTGCGCAACGCCGCCAACGGCTCCTACCAGCAGCTCCTGCTGCGCCGGGCGCTCGCCGGGGAGCCGGTGTCGCGCTTCATGCACCCCGACCCGGTGACGGTGCCGCGCGCCATCTCCGTGATGGAGCTGGTCCAGAGCTACATCTACCGCTACCACTACAAGATGTTCCCGGTGGTGGACGACTCCGGGCGCCTGCTCGGCTGCGTCACCTCCCGGCAGGTCCGCAACCTCCCCCGCGACGAATGGGACCGCCAGTCGGTCGGCGCGCTGGCCGAGCGCTGCACCCCCGAGAACACGGTGCAGGCCAATACCGACGCCATGGAGGCGCTCGCCCGCATGAGCCGCACCGGCGCCGCCGGCCTGATGGTCGTCGAGGGGGACCGCCTGCTCGGCATCCTCTCGCTCAAGGACCTGCTCCGCTTCTTCTCGGTGAAGATGGAGCTCGGGGACAATGGCAAGGGCTGAGCGAGCCCGCCCCCATTTCTCCAGCTATTCATATTTTTCAGTAAGACTCTTGCACGATCGGGCCGACCGGTCTAAATTGGAGCCGGAGAGCCCCGGCAGCGACTTGATGGAACGCTTCTTCAAGGCCTCGACTCGCTCATGGGCTCGCGAAGCACCTCAATAGGCAGGAGCCCGAGGAGCGAACGCTTGATACCGACCCGCGACCGCGACACCACCCTGGCATACCCGCAACCCCGGCGGCCCCACCGGTCCCTCGGGGCCGCCGTGAAACGTGCGCTCTTCGGCATCGCGCCAGAGGAGACCTCGTTCGCCCGGCGCGGCTTCCGCGGGGACTTCAGCGCCGTGCGCGAGCGCCTGGAGGGGGTGGGGGGCTCGTTCGTCGCCGGCTATCACGCGGCGCTCGAGGAGAGCGCGCCGGAGACCGTCGCGGCGCGCATCGACGCCGAGCTCGACCGCGAGTTCCGCGGTTTCGCCTACGAGGGGGCGGGGATGGCCCTGGCCCTGCTCGACACCCTGACGCCCTGGCGGACGGACCGCCTCGCCCGCTTCCTCGCCGGTCCGGGGGACGCTCACACTTACATCATCCACGTCGGGGCGGGGTGGATCCTGGCCCGGCTGCCGCTCTCCCCCGAGCGGCTGCTCGCCCGGCTCGACCCGGTCCTCGGCTGGCTGGCCCTCGACGGCTACGGCTTTCACGAAGGGTTCTTCCACTGGCCGCGATCGGTCGCGCGCCAGGAGGTGCCGCGCAAGCTGCGCGGCTACGCCCGCCGGGGGTTCGACCAGGGGCTCGGCCGCAGCCTCTGGTTCGTCGACGGCGCCGACGTCCGGCTCCTGCCGCGGACGATCGGCGCCTTTCCCGCCAACCGCCAGCCGGATCTCTGGGCCGGCCTGGGGCTCGCCGCCGGCTACGCGGGAGGGCGCGGCCGCGCCGATCTCGAAGAGCTGCGGCGGGCGGCCGGGGCGTACGCGCCCGAGCTCGCGCAGGGGACCGTCTTCGCGGCCAAGGCGCGCCAGCGGGCCGGCAACATCGTGGCCCCGACGGAGCTCGCCGCCGAGGTGATCTGCGGCCTGAGCGCCGCCGAAGCCGCCGCGGTCTCCGACGCCGCGCTGCCGGGCCTGCCGGCCGACCACCCCGGGGAGCCGGCGTTCGAGGTCTGGCGACGGCGCATTCAGGATCATTTCAGGAAGGAAAGGGGCTGACACCGATGAACCCGCAGCGGTCCGGTTTTCTCCGCCGCAACGCGACGCGGCTGACGGCGGTGGCGGTGATCGCCGCCCTCTACGGCTTCGCCCGCCAGCCCACGCTGCCGGAGCCCGAGCGGCAGGCCCTCGCCTCCCGCTTCGCCTTCACCCGCGAGCCGCTCGCGGTGCCGCCCGGCGACCTCGGCCGCACGGTGCGCCAAGTGCATCCGAGCTTCCACGACATCCGGTCCTGGATCTCCAGCGTCGGCGCCGGGGTGGCGCTCAACGATCTCGACGGCGACGGGCTGCCGAACGACCTCTGCTCGGTCGACCCACGGGTAGACCTGGCGCTGGTGGAGCCGGTGCCGGGCACCGGCGCCCGCTTTCCCCTGTTCGCCCTCGACGCCGCACCGCTGCGCTATGACGCGCGGACGATGGCCCCCATGGGGTGCCTCCCCGGCGACTTCAACGAGGACGGCCGGATGGACCTCCTGGTCTACTACTGGGGGCGGACGCCGGTCGTCTTCCTGCGCCGTGCCGGCACGAACGCCCTGGCCGCCCCGGCCTTCCGGCCCGTCGAGGCCGTCGCCGGATCCGAGATCTGGAACACCAACGCGCTGACCAGCGCCGACGTCGACGGCGACGGCCACCTCGACCTGATCGTCGGCAACTACTTCCCGGACGGCATGCGGGTGCTGGACGCCCAGGCGACCGACTCCGCCCACCTGCACCGCTCGATGTCGCGCTCGGAGAACGGCGGCAAGAACCGGCTGCTGCTGGGGCTCGGGGGCACCGCGGGGCCGGAGCCGACCGTCCGCTTCGCCGACGCGCCCGACCCCTACGATCCGCAGACCACCTACTCCTGGACCCTGGCGGTGGGCGCCGCGGACCTCGACGGCGACCTGCTGCCGGAGATCTACTTCGGCAACGACTTCGGCAACGACCGCCTGCTGCGCAACCTCTCGACGCCGGGACACCCCCGCTTCGCCGTGCTGCAGGGCAAGCGGACCTTCACCACCCCGACCTCGAAGATCCTCGGCCGCGACTCCTTCAAGGGGATGGGGGTCGACTTCGCCGACATCAACGGCGACGGCGTCCCTGATCTCTACGTCAGCAACATCGCGCAGAACTACGCGCTCGAGGAGAGCCATTTCGTCTGGGTGAGCACCGGCGACCGCCAAGCGATAGGCGCCGGGATGGCCGCCGGCGTGGCCCCCTACCGGGACCGCGGCGAGGACCTCGGCCTGTCGCGCAGCGGCTGGGGGTGGGACGCCCGCTTCGACGACTTCGACGACGACGGCGTGCCCGAGGCGATGCAGGCGATCGGCTTCGTGCGCGGCGAGAAGAACCGCTGGCCGGAGCTGCACGAGCTCGCCATGGGCAACGACAACAACATGCTGTTCCCCGGCGCCTGGCCCCACGTCAAGCCGGGCGACGACCTCTCCGGGCAGTTGCACAACCCCTTCTTCGTGCGCGCGAAGGACGGCCGCTACTACGACCTCGCCGCCGAGCTGGGGCTCGCCGACAACCACGTGAGCCGGGGGATCGCCATCGCCGACGTCGACGGCGACGGCGCTCTCGACTTCGCGATCGCCAACCAGTGGGAGCCGTCGGACTTCTTCCACAACGTCAGCCCGCGCCGGGGGGGCTCGCTGGAGATCGCCCCGCGGCTGCCGGCGGCGGACCCGACGGCGGCCGGCACGCGGCCGGCGGTGGGGGCGCAGGCCACCGTCTGGCTCCCCGACGGCCGCCGCCTGACGGGCCAGGTCGACGGCGGCAGCGGCCACTCGGGCAAACGGGCGCCGGAGCTCCACTTCGGCCTCGGCCGGACCGGCGCCGGCACGCCGCTGCGGGTCGACTTCCGCTGGCGCGACGGCGCCGGCCGGGTGCGCGCGGAGACCCTCCGCCTCGCCCCCGGACGGCACACGATTCTCCTCGGTGGACCGACGGTGGCCGTGCCTCCTCCGGCCGTGGCCGCCGGGACCTCCAAGACGCAACCTGCGGGCACGGGAAAGGCGGGCTGACTCCGATGGCGGAAACAATCGCGGTGAAAAAGGACATGCGGCTGGCGGCGCTCCGGCGGTTCGCTACCGCCATCACGGTCCTCAACGTGCTCGGGCACACGGTGCTCGGCTTCGAGCAGTCGCTGGCGCAGCCGGTGATCGCCCTGCTCACCGCCTACGCGACCGAGATCCTGCTCGAGACCCTGGAATCGCGCCGGCTCGGCCGCAAGCCCCGCTTCCTCGGCCCTGGCACGGCGTTCATCGACTTCATGCTCTCGGCCCACATCACCGGCCTGGCGGTCGCGATGCTGCTCTACGCCAACGACCGGCTGCTGCCGGTCGCCTTCGCGGCGGCGGTCGCGATCGGCTCGAAACACCTGTTCCGCGCCGGCACCAACGGCGCCAGCCGGCACTTCTTCAACCCGTCGAACCTGGGGATCACGGCGACGCTGCTCGCCTTCCCCTGGGTGGGGATCGCCCAGCCCTACATGTTCACCGAGAACCTCTCGGGCGGCTGGGACTGGTTCCTGCCGGCGCTGATCATCTGCTCGGGCACCTTCCTCAACTCGGTGTTCACCAAGCGGATCCCGCTGATCCTCGCCTGGCTCGGCGTCTTCGTGCTGCAGGCGGCGGCGCGCCACTTCCTGTTCGGCAACCTCTTCCTCCCCTCGCTGAACCCGATGACCGGCGTCGCCTTCCTGCTGTTCACCTTCTACATGGTGACCGATCCGGCGACGACGCCGGCGACCCGGCGCGGGCAGATCGCCTTCGGTGCCGCGATGGCCACGGCCTACGGCCTCCTGATGTCGTTTCATATCGTCTTCGGCCTGTTCTTCGGCCTGACCCTGGTCTGCGCCGGCCGCGGCGTGATGCTCTACGCCCGGAGCCTGGCGGCGCAGCGGGCCGAGGCCAAGCAACGGATCGACGTCCCCTTCGCGGCGGAGGCCTGAGTTGAGGAATGGGGCCATGGAGGGGATCGCGATCGTCGGCATGGCCTGCCGCTATCCCGACGCGCGCACCCCCGGCGAGCTGTGGGAGAACGTCCTCGCCCGCCGCCGCGCCTTCCGGCGCATCCCGCCGGAGCGCCTGCGGATCGAGGACTACCTCACCGCCGACGCCGCCGATCCCGACGGCCTCTACGCCACCGAGGCGGCGGTGCTGGAGGGGTGGGAGTTCGACCGCGTCCGCTTCCGCGTCGCCGGCCCCACCTTCCGCTCGGCCGACCTCGCCCACTGGCTGGCCCTCGAGGTCGCCGCGCAGGCGCTCGCCGACGCCGGCTTCCCCGATGCCGAGGGGCTGCCGCGCGACGCCACCGGCGTGCTGCTCGGCAATTCGCTGACCGGCGAGTTCTCGCGCGCCAACCTGCTGCGCCTGCGCTGGCCCTACGTGCGCCGGACCCTCGCCGGCCAGCTCGCCGCCGAGGGGTGGGACGAAGGGCGCATCGCCACCTTCCTGGCCCGCATGGAGCCGGACTACAAGGCTCCCTTCCCGGCGCCGATGGAGGAGACGCTCGCCGGCGGCCTCTCGAACACCATCGCCGGCCGCATCTGCAATCATTTCGACCTCCACGGCGGCGGCTACACGCTGGACGGCGCCTGCGCCTCCTCGCTGCTGGCGGTGGCCAACGCCTGCTCGGGGCTGGCCGCCGGCGACCTCGACGCGGCGCTCGCCGGCGGTGTCGACCTCTCGCTCGACCCCTTCGAGCTGGTGGGCTTCGCCCGCACCGGCGCGCTGACGCCCGGCGAGATGCGGGTCTACGACGCCCATTCGGCCGGCTTCATCCCCGGCGAGGGGTGCGGCTTCGTGGTGCTGATGCGCGAGAGCGACGCCGAGCGGCTCGGCTGCCGGATCTACGCCGTGCTGCGCGGCTGGGGGATCTCCTCAGACGGCCACGGCGGCATCAGCCGTCCCGAGGCCGAGGGGCAGAAGCTCGCGCTGGCCCGCGCTTACCGGCGCGCCGGCTTCGGCATCGAGACCGTCGGCTACTTCGAGGGTCACGGCACCGGCACCGCCGTCGGCGACGCCGCCGAGCTCACCGCCCTGACCACCGCCCGCCGGGAGGCCGCGCCGGACGCGCCCCTGGCGCCAATCGGCTCGATCAAGGGGAACATCGGCCACACCAAGGCGGCGGCCGGGGTCGCCGGGCTGATCAAGGCGACCCTCGCCGTCCACGCGCAGGTGATCCCCCCGGCCACCGGCTGCGAGCAGCCGCACCCCTGGTTCCAGGGCCCGGAGGCGGCGCTGCGCATCTCGGACCGCGGCGAGCCCTGGCCCCCAGGCCAGCCGCTGCGCGCCGCCGTCTCCGCCATGGGCTTCGGCGGCATCAACGCCCACGTGGTGATCGAAGGCGCGCCCGCGCCGCGCCGCCGGTCGCTGGCGGCGCGCGAACGCGACCTGCTCGCCTCCTGGCAGGACGCCGAGCTACTGCTGCTCGCCGGTGCCGACGCCGAGTCGCTGGCGGTCCGCGCCGAGCGCCTGGCCGAAACCGCAGCGCGCCTGTCGCGGGCCGAGCTGGCCGATCTCGCGGCGGCGCTCCAGCGGGAGCTCGAGGACGGCCCGGCGCGGGCGGCTGTGGTCGCGGGCCAGCCCGCCGAGGCCGCCGAGCGGCTGCGCCTGCTGGCGGCCCGGCTGCGCCGCGGCGACACGGTCCACCTCGACGCGCGCCACGGGATCTTCCTCGGCGCCGGCGTCCGCGGCCGGCGCATCGGCTTCCTCTTCCCGGGCCAGGGGGCGCCGTCGCATCTCGACGGCGGGCTCCTGCGCCGCCGTTTCGAGGACCTCGCGGGCTTTTACGAGGACGCCCTGCTGGCCGACGGCGTCGATGACAGCATCGTTGATTCGGTCAATACCGCCGTGGCCCAGCCGGCGATCCTCGCCCATTCGCTGGCCGGCCTGCGGCTGCTCGACCGCCTCGGGCTGCGCGCCGGGGTGGCGGTCGGCCACAGCCTGGGGGAGATCGCGGCCCTCCACTGGGGCGGCGCCCTCGACGCCGGAAGCGCCCTGCGCCTCGCCGCCGAGCGCGGCAAGGCGATGGCCGCGGCGGCCAGCGGCAACAGTGCCGAGGGCGCCATGGCGAGCCTCGCCGCCGATCCCGCGACCGTCGAGGCGCTGCTCGGCCCGGGAGCGGCGATCGCCGCCTACAACTCCCCCCAGCGCACGGTGATCTCCGGCGACCAGGACGCCGTCGAGGCCGCCTCCGAGCGCGCCCGTGCCGCGGGGATCGAGGTGCGGCGGCTGCGGGTCTCGCACGCCTTTCACTCGCCGCATATGGAGGCAGCCGGGCCGCGCCTGGCCGCCGAGCTGGCGGCGATCCCGTTCCGGCCACTCTCCCGGCCGGTCGCCTCCACCGTCCTCGGCTCCCTGCTCGCCCCCGAAACGGACCTGCCGGCCCTGCTGTGCGGCCAGCTCACCTCTCCGGTCCGCTTCACCGAGGCGCTCGCCGCGGCGGACCGCGTCGATCTCTGGATCGAGGTCGGTCCCGGCCGCGCCCTCTCGGAGCTGGTCGGCGAAGTCCTCGCCGCGCCGGCGATCCCGCTCGACGTCGGAGGCCCCTCGATCGCCGGAGTGCTGGCGGCGGCGGGCGCGGCGTTCGCGCTGGGGGTGCCGGTCGCCACCGCCGTCCTGTTCGAGGGGCGGTTCACCCGGCCGTTCGACCGCGACCGGCCGCTGAAGTTCCTGGCGAACCCTTGCGAGATGGCGCCGCTTATGGGGGAGATCACCGGGGCGGCCCCCCTCCCGGCCTCCCCCCGCGTACGGGGAGAGGAGAAAGACAAGGAAGAGGAGGCGAGGCTACCCACCGGCGGCCTCCTCCCCCTTACCACCCCTCGGGAGGTGCTGCGCCAGCTCGTCGCCGAGCGCGCCGAGCTCCCGCTCGCGTCGGTGCAGGACGGCAGCCACCTGCTCTCCGACCTCCATCTGAACTCGATCTCCGTCGGCCAACTGGTGGTCGAGGCGGCGCGCCGGCTGGGGCTGCGCCCGCCGTCCTCCCCCACCGACTACGCGCGGGCGACGGTCGCCGAGGTGGCGGAGGCGCTCTCGCAGCAGGCGCCGCTGGTTCCGGGGGCCGCCAGCGAGCCCGCCGCCCCGGCCGGCGTCGACTCCTGGGTACGGCCGTTCACGGTGGAGCTCGTCGAGCGTCCCCTCCCCCGCCGCGGCAAGGAGGAGGCCGCGGGCGAAGGGAGCTGGCGCGTGATCGCTCCGCCGCATCACCCGCTCGCCGCCGCGCTCGCCAGTCGACTGCCGGGGAGCGGCGTCGCGCTCTTCCTCTCCCCGGAGGTGGACGAGCGGCACGCCGGGCTCTTCGTCGAGGCCGCGCAGGCCGCCGTCGCCGCGCCCGGCCCGCTCCGCTTCGCCCTGATCCAGCAGGGGGGCGTCGGTGGCGGCTTCGCCCGCACCCTGCACCAGGAGATTCCGGGGACGGCCACCTGCGTCGTGGAGCTCCCCTTCGACCATCCCGAAGCCGCCGCCTGGGTGGCCGCCGAGATCGCCGCCGCCACCACCGGTTACGCCGAGGCCCGTTACGATGCCGAAGGGGTCCGCCGCGTCCCGGTGCTGCGCCTTCTGCCAGCGGCTGACGAGCCCGGCGCGCTGCCGCTCGGCCCGGAGGACGTCCTGCTGGTCACCGGCGGCGGCAAGGGGATCGCCTCCGAGTGCGCCCTCGACCTCGCCCGCGAGACCGGCGCCCGCCTGGCCCTGATCGGCCGCTCGCTGCCGGCGCGGGACGCCGAGCTCGCGGCCAACCTCGAGCGGATGGCCGCCGCCGGCGTGCGCCTCCTCTATCTGCCCGCCGACGTCACCGACGGCGAGGCCGTGCGCGCCGCGGTCGCCCGCGCCGAGGCCGAGCTGGGCCCGGTGACCGCCCTCCTGCACGGCGCCGGCGCCAACGTGCCCCGCCCCCTCTCGGCGCTCGACGAGGCCTCGTTCCGGCGCACCTTCGCTCCCAAGGCCGCCGGCTTCCGCAACGTCCTCGCCGCGGTCGATCCGGCGCGGCTGCGGCTGCTCGTCACCTTCGGCTCGATCATCGCCCGCATCGGGCTCCCCGGCGAGGCCGACTACGCGGTCGCCAACGAATGGCTGGCGCGGGCCACCGAGCGGTTCGCCGGCGAGCACCCCGGCTGCCGCTGCCTGACCCTCGAATGGTCGGTCTGGGCCGGCGTCGGCATGGGCGAGAAGCTCGGCACCCTGGAGAGCCTGATGGCGCGGGGGATCTCGCCGATCCCGCCGGGGACCGGCACCGGCCTGTTGCGCGAATTGATCTCGGCGCCGCAACCCGCCGTCTCGCTGGTGGTCGCCGGCCGTTTCGGCGAGCCGCCGACCCTGCCGCTGGAGCGCCCCGACCTGCCGCTGCTCCGCTACCTCGAAACGCCGCGGGTCTACGTGCCCGGCGTCGAGCTGGTGGTGGACGCCGAGGTGTCGGCCGACTCCGACCCCCATCTCGCCGATCACGTCTTCCGGGGGGAGCCGCTGTTCGCCGCCGTCCTCGGGATGGAGGCGATGGCCCAGGCCGCGATGGCGCTGGCCGGGACGGAAGAGATCCCGAGCTTCGAGGACGTCGTCTTCCAGCGCCCGGTGGCGGTGCAGCCGGGGCGCTCGACCACGATCCGCGTCGCCGCCCTGATGCGCGAGCCGGGCACCGTCGAGGTGGTGCTGCGCGATGCCTCCACCGGCTTCGCGGCCGACCACTTCCGCGCCCTCTGCCGCTTCGGCGGCACCGACGACACCGCGCCCCGCCTCCTCGCCACCTTCCCGGCGTCCGGCGGGCTCGTCGGGCTCGATCCGGGAGATCTCTACGGCGGCGTCCTCTTCCACCAGGGGCGCTTCCAGCGTCTCCAGGGGTACCGCAGCCTGCGCGCCACCGAATGCCTGGCGGAGATCTCGTCCGACGGCTCCACCGTCTGGTTCGGCCGCTATCTGCCGGACCGTCTGGTGCTCGGCGACCCCGGCGCGCGCGACGCCTCGATCCATGCCATTCAGGCCTGCATCCCGCACGCGACCCTGCTGCCGACGGCGGTCGAACGGGTGTTCAGCCGCGGCTTGGCGGCCGACGTTCCCCTCCTGCTCGCCGCCCGCGAGCGGAGCCGGAACGGCAACGAGTTCGTCTACGATTTCGAGGTGCTGACCACCGCTGGGGAGCTGCGCGAGCGCTGGGAGGGCCTGACCCTCCGCGCCGTCGACCGCATCGCCCCGCCCGCCGCCTGGACGGCCGCCCTGCTCGCCCCCTACGTCGAGCGGCGGCTGCAGGACCTCCTCCCCGGCTCCGGCGTGCGCGTCACCCTCGACCGCGGCGACGGCTCCCTTCTTCGTTATCGGCCGGATGGCGCGCCCGAAACAGCCGAAGCGGCCGAGGCGAGCGTCTCGCGCTCCCACGCCGGCGAGCTGGTGCTGGCGGTCGCCGGCGGCGGCCGGATCGGCTGCGATCTCCAGACGGTGGACGAGCGGCCGGCGGAGGTCTGGCTCGACCTGCTCGGGCCCGAGCGCTCGCGGCTCGCCGAGCTGATCGCCCGCGAGCGCGGCGAGTCGTTCGCCGACGCGGCGACCCGCGTCTGGGCGGCGGCCGAAAGCCTGACCAAGGCGGGGGCTCCCCATGGCGCGCCGCTGGTCCTGGAAAGCAGGGGACCGGCAGGCGGGGTCCTGGAGAGCGGTGGGGATGACCGCTGGCTCCTGCTGCGCTCGGGGGATCTGCGCATCGGCACCTTCGTCGCGCCGGTCCGCGAGCTGGCGGGCGCCGCGGCGCTCGCCGTGCTGGTCGAGAGCGCGCATTGAAAGCCTACGAATACCGGCATCTGGTGGGGTTCGAGGAGACCAACCTGGTCGGCAACGTCTATTACGTCAACCACCTGCGCTGGCAGGGGCGCTGCCGCGAGATGTTCCTGCACGACCACGCCCCGGAGATCCTGGACGAGCTCTCCCGCGACCTCGCCCTCGCCACCGTCCGCTGCTCCTGCGAGTACCTGGCCGAGCTCGAGGCCTTCGACGAGATCGTCCTGCGCATGCGCCTGGGCGGCGTCGTCCAGAACCGCATCACCCTGAGCTTCGAGTATTGGCGCCAGAACAAGGACGGCGAAGAGCTGATCGCCCGCGGCGAGCAGGTGATCGCCTGCATGCGCCGCGAGGGGAAGCGCGCCGCCCCCACACCCATCCCCGCCCCCCTCCGCGAGGCCCTCAAGCCCTACGCTTAGAGCCGGCGTATGCTCTGGATCTCACGCGCGGCCCTGCGCTGGCCCGTCCCGACGCTGCTCCTCTTCCTGCTCGGTTCCGCCGTAGCGGCCGCCGGCCTGTTCCGGCTGGAGATCCGCACCGACGGCGCGGCGATCTACCCGCAGGGGGACGCCACGGTCGAGCGGACCCTGCGCGACCGCCAGACCTTCCTCGAGCCCGAACAGATCATCCTGCTGGTGAGCTCCCGGCCCGGCGGACCGGCCATCGCCTCGCCGGCGGGGTTCCGCTTCCTGCGGCGGACCTATTTCGAGATGCGCAAGCTGCCCGGCGTGAGCGCCTTCGGCGTCCACTCGCTCGCCGACATGGTCGAGCCCCCGCCGCCGGGGAAGCTCCAGATCATCACCCCGCTCGACGAGATCCCCGACGATCCCGCCGCCTTCGCCGCCCTGCTCGCGCGCATCCGCCGGATCCCGGTCGCGGCCGGCCTCTTCCTTTCCCGCGACGGCCGCGCCGCGCCGTTCTACATCCCGCTCGCCAGGGGGGCCGACCGGCGCGAGCTCATCCGCGCTCTGGAGAGCTGGCGGGCCGCGCGGGCCGCCGCCCCCTTCGAGCTGCGGATCACCGGACCGGCGGCCGCCGAGGCGGTGCTCGGCGAGGCCGTGCTGCGCGACCTCACGCGCCTGGTGCCGGTGATGGTCGCCGCCCTCGCCCTGCTGCTCGCGGTGGCGCTGCGCACGCCGGTCGGCGTCATCGCCCCGCTGGCGCAGGTGCTTGCGACCCTGCTCTGGACCCTCGGCCTGATGGGCTGGGCGGGGGTGCCCGTCACCCTGGTGACCACCATCCTCCCGGTGCTGCTGATGGCGATGTCGATGACCGACGAGATCCACCTGCACGAGCGGATTCAGCACCGGCTGGCCGGCATCCCCCGCGAGGTCCCCGCCCGCGAGCGCCTCCTGGCGGCGACCGGGGGCTCCTTCGCCGACATCGCCTCGCCGCTCATCCTCACCTCGCTGACCACCGCCGCGGGCTCCTACTCCTTCCTCGGCGCCGCCATGGCGCCGCTGCGCGACCTCGGCCTCTTCGCCGGCACGGGGCTGCTGCTCGCCATGCTCTTCACCTTCAGCCTGGTCCCCGCCCTGATCGCCGTGCTGCCCCCGCGGTGGGCCGAGCGCCGAAGCCCCGGGCGGCCGCGGCGGGATCTCGACCTCGAACGGCGGTTCTCCGCCCGCGCCCGCGCCTTCGCGCTGACCGGCGCGACGCTCCTGGTGCTCGCGATCCCCGGTCTCTTCCGGCTGCGGGTGCAGGACTCCTGGATCGACAACTTCGATCCCCGCTCCCCCCTGGTCGCCGCCGAGCGGATCTTCAACCGCTCGTTCTGGGGTAGCTACCGCTTCGACGTCGTGTTCACCGGGCCGGAGCGGGAGTTCTTCTGGACCGCCCGGGGGGTCGCCCTGCTGGAGGATTTCGACCGCTTGGCGCGCTCGGCGCCGCACGTCGGCGGCTGGCTCGGGCCGCTGCAATACCTGGAGGTCGGCGCCCGCGCCCAGGGCAACGAGCTGCCGATCTCGCGGCTGCCGCCGCTGTCGGTGAAGGGTACCGGCCAGATCATCGAGATCCTGGCGATCCGGATCAGCCTGCGCCAGTACCTGACCGCGGACCAGAGCGCGGCCCGCGTCCGCCTGTTCGTCCCCAGCGCCGACTACGCCCGGGGGCGCGAGCTGCGCGCCTGGCTCGAACGGCGGCTGCCCGCTCTCGCCGCCCGCCGCGGCGCCCAGGTCCATGTTTCGGGGGATGTGCCGGTGGGCCTCGCGGTGGTGGGGTCGATCGTCGGCAACCAGCTCAGCTCGATCGGCTGGACCGCCGCGACCATCGCGCTGATGCTGCTCGCCGCCTTCCGCAGCCCGCGGTGGACGGCGGTCCTGATGGCGCCGGTGCTCGCCGCCACCCTCCTCCTGTTCGGGGCCCTGGGGTACGCCGGCGTGCCGCTCGGCATCGCCACCAGCATGTTTGCGGCCCTCACCCTGGGCGCCGGAGTCGACTTCGCCCTTCACTACGTCCACGCCTACCGGCGCGAGCGGCGAGCCGGCCGCCCCCACGACGAGGCGGTGCTCGCCACCCTGCGCACCGCCGGCCGGGGAGTGTTCTGGAACGCCGTCGTCCTCGCCTGCGGCTTCTCGGTGCTCGCCGTCTCCGCCATCAAGCCGAACGCCAGCCTGGGGCTCCTGCTGGCGGCGGCGATGCTGGTGAGCTGCGCGACGACGGTCGGCCTGCTGCCGGAGATCCTGCGGCGGTGGGGCGGCGGGAGCTGAGAGAAGGAGAAGGGCCAGCCCGGAGAAGAGGACCTCCTATCGCCCGGCCCGGTTGCGGCGCCGGATCCGGTTCAGCAGCCGGCGGCGGCGCGTGATCCGGGGGCGCTTCTCCCCTTGCAGCAGGGCGAGCTCGCGCTCGATCTCCGAGTTGACCTCGCCCCCCATCAGGATGGCGAAGGCGGTCAGATAGAACCAGACGAGCAGCAGGATCACCGCGCCGAGCGAGCCGTAGGCCGTGGTGTAGGAGTGGAAATAGTCGAGATAGACCCGCAGGCCGAACGAGGCGAGGAGCCAGAGGGCGACGCCGGTGACCGCCCCCGGGCTCCCCCAGTGGCGCCCCTGCACCGTGCCGAGGTTCGGGGCGTAGTTGTAGACGATCTCGAACGAGAGGATCACGAACACCAGGATCAGCAGCCAGCGCAGGAAGAGGTGCCAGGCGACCGAGAAGAGGACGCCGACCCCCAGACGGTCCGCCATCGCCTCGCCGAGCGCCCCGCCGTAGAAGATCAGGAACAGGGCGCAGACGATCAGCACCGAGAAGGTGAGCGTCAGCGCGATCGCCATGATCCGCCGCCGCCACCAGGGCCGGGTCTCCTTGAGCCCGCAGGCCGTGTTGAGCGTCCGCGAGACCGCGAGCATGCCGTTCGAGGCCACCCAGACGGCCGCCGCCAGCGAGAGGTAGAGCTTGGTCCCGGTGCGGGCGGTGCGGATCTCGGTCAGCGTATGGTTGAGCAGGTCCGTCACGTCACGGCTGGGCGACACCCGGGCCATGTAGTGGAACAGGCTGCGCTGCAAACGCGGGTTCGCCTCCGCCATGTAGCCGAGCAGCGTGGTCATGAACAGCAGCAGCGGGAAGATCGAGAACAGGAAGAAGTACGCCAGCTCCGCGCACCGCCCGAGCAGCTCGTCCTCATAGATCTGCCGCCAGAGCCGCCACCCGAGCTCTTTCCAGGTCAGCCCGGCGCGGGTCCAGAGGGTGGCCATAGGGGGAAGATAGCGCAAGCGTCCTCCCTGGGAGCGCCGGCGCTCCCAGGGAAAAGGCCCATGCTAGAGTTTCCACCTTGAACGTTTCGACCGAGAAACCCCGCCGATGACCCCCAAAAAGGCCATAGAACAGGCCGCCGACAGGATCGCCAAGCTGCGCTCCGAGATCCGCCATCACGAGTACCTGTACTACGTCGAGGATCGCCCCGCGATCTCCGACACCGAGTTCGACCGCCTCTTCCACGAGCTCGAAGAGCTGGAGAAAGAGCACCCGGACCTCGTCGCCGAGGACTCCCCCACCCAGCGGGTCGCCGGCACGCCGGTCGACGGCTTCCCGACCGTCGCGCACGCGGCGCCCATGCTGTCGCTCGACTCCAGCCAGGACGAGGCCGCCCTGCGCCGCTTCGACGAGCGCCTGCGCAAGGGGCTGGGGCCGGACGTCGCCGTCGAGTACGTCCTCGAGCCCAAGCTCGACGGCCTCTCCGTGGAGCTCGTCTATCGTGACGGCGTCCTCCTCCAGGCGGCTACCCGCGGCGACGGGCGCAAGGGGGAGGGGATCACGGCCAACGTCCGCACCATCACCAGCGTCCCCCTGAAGCTGCGCGACAGCGAGCGCCCGGTGCCGCCGTTCCTCTCCATCCGCGGCGAGATCATCATGTTCGCCAAGGACTTCGACCGCTTGAACGAACGGCTGATCGCTGAGGGCAAGGAGCCCTTCGCCAGCCCGCGCAACTCCGCCGCCGGCTCCGTGCGCCAGCTCGACCCGCAGCTCACCGCCTCCCGCCGCCTCCACCTCTACGCCTACGACATCCTCGCCTCCGAGGGGGTCTCGGGGCTGGAGACCCAGTGGGACGTGCTGATGGCCCTGCGCGCCTGGGGGCTCAAGGTCAACGAGCGGGTGACCAAGGGGGCGACCGTCGACGACATCCTCGCCTACCACGCCGGCTTCGAGGCCGAGCGCGACGACCTCGGCTACGAGATCGACGGCGTGGTGATCAAGCTCGACGACCTCGCCCACCGCGACACCCTGGGCTGGACCTCCCGCCATCCGCGCTGGGCCTTCGCCTACAAGTTCCCGCCGCGCAAGGAGATCACCCGCATCCTCTCGATCCTCCCCTCGGTCGGGCGGACCGGCGTCGTCACCCCCGTCGCGCTCATGCTGCCGGTCGAGATCGGCGGCGTGACCGTGGCCCGCGCCACCCTGCACAACCGCGAGGAGGTGGCGCGCAAAGACGTCCGCGAGGGGGACCGCGTGCGCGTCCAACGGGCCGGCGACGTCATCCCGCAGGTGATCGAGCGGATCGAGGAGCCCGATCACGAGCGCGCCCCCGAGTGGCGGATGCCCGACGCCTGCCCCTCCTGCGGCACAGCGCTGATCGAGCGTGGCCCCTTCACCGTCTGCCCCAACAGCTTCGAGTGCCCGGCCCAGCTCGCCGGCCGCATCGTCCACTTCGCCTCCCGCGACGCCCTTGACATCGAGGGCTTGGGGGACGAGACCGCCAAGCTGTTCGTCGCCGAGGGGCTGGTCCGCCAGCTTCCCGACCTCTTCGAGATCCGCGCCGAGCAGCTCCTCCATCTGGAGGGGTTTGCCCAGAAGTCGGCCAACAAGCTGGTGGACGCGCTGAAGAAGGCCGCCGCGGCCGCCGAGCTCCCCCGCTTCCTCTATGGATTGGGGATCCCGGAGGTCGGCGTCGCCGTGGCCCGCGACCTCGCCCGGCACTTCGGCACCTTAGCCCGCCTGCGCGCGGCCGACGAGACGGCGCTCCAGGAGGTCCCCGGCGTCGGGCCGCGGATGTCCCAGCAGATCCTCGACTTCTTCGGCGAGCCGAAGAACGCCGCCGTGCTCGACGAGCTGACGGCCAGGCTCCATCTCGTCGAGACCGAGCCGTCCCAGCCGTCCGAAGAGGGGGCGACGCGCGTAAAACCTCTTGCGGGGCAGAAGTGGGTTTTCACCGGCGGCCTCACCCAAGTCACCCGTCGCGACGCCCAGGGCTATGTCGAGTCCCTGGGCGCCCGCGCCACCGGCTCCGTCAGCAAGGCGACCGACGTTGTGGTGGTCGGCGAAGACGCCGGCTCCAAGGCCGAGGACGCGCGCAAGCTCGGGGTCCAGATCATGAACGAAGAGGAATTCCTCGTCTTCCTCCGCGGGAACGGAATCGCCGTCTAGCCTGTTCTACGGAGAGGAAGCAGAGTCCGGAAAGGGAGCCCATCAATGAAATTCGCAGTGACACTGATCGCCCTCGCGCTGTTCGGCGCCCTCGCGCTCGCCGCGGCCGTCGCGCCGGCGCCCAAGGCTGAGAAGAAAGGATCGACCCAAGTGATCGAGAAAGTCGTCAAGACCGAAGACGAGTGGAAGAAGGTCCTCACCCCCGAGCAGTTCAACGTGCTGCGGAAAGAGGGAACCGAGCGGGCCTTCACCAGCCCGCTGAACGACAATCACCAGAAGGGGGTATTCGTCTGCGCCGCCTGCGGCCTGGCGCTCTACAGCTCGGACCAGAAGTTCGAGTCCGGCACCGGCTGGCCGAGCTTCTGGGCGCCGATCGACCCCACCCACATCACCACCAAAACCGACCGCAGCTTCTTCCAGAGCCGCACCGAGGTGCGCTGCGCCCGCTGCGGCGGCCACCTCGGCCACGTCTTCGAGGACGGCCCGAAGCCGACCGGCCTGCGCTACTGCATGAACGGCGTGGCGCTGAAGTTCGTGCCGGCGAAGTAAGCCGTTCCCCGTACCGGCGTGGGCGAAAGCTGTAGAAAAAAGACGGGGCTCCCCGCGTCCAGACGCGGGAGCCCCGTCAAACCCGCCGGGTTTTCCTTGGATTCAGTTGTCAAAGAGCGTTCTGCTCGTCAAAAGCGCTCCGCACGCCTCATTCCCCGCGCCTCGAGCCTCATTCCCTGCTCTCCGAGAGGCATTCCCCGCCTCTCGAGGCTCCTCCGCTCCATCGCGAGACCCATTCCCCACCGCCGCAACCCGTTCCCTCCAGGGAATCAGGGATGAAGTCCAGGCTTCGTCCCATTCCCCACCCTTCACGCTCCATGGAGCCTCGGGAATGAGGCATTCCCCGCGGGGAAAGCCGCCCGAGGCCCAGGGAATGGCCGCCGGAAAGTATTCATACCATGCAAATTGAAGTGAACGTCTCATTCCCTCTGGGGAATGCCTCATTCCCCCTTCGCGCAATTCATTCCCCCGAGGGAAAATCAATTTCCCTCTAGGGAATCCACCGCGAAGCGAGCCTCTGAGGCGCTGAACGCTCCCGGCTCTCCGCCACAGGGTCTTGACGACATTCTCCACACAGTGAATACTATTCACATCGCGTTTGTCTGTCCAGAGGCTTCGGGAAGAGGCGCTCAGCAGCCCGGCGCAGGGCCTGGGGCGGCCCCGCGGATCGCAGGACTCCGCCGTCGCTTGGCGGCGTCGAGGCCGCGCTCCGTTGCCGTCCCGAGGAACGGCCCGAGCTCTTTGACAATTGATGGACCTGCCAGGGGGAACGGAAGCGGGGCCGTTCCCTCTGGTCCTACCTTTGATCGGCCCGAACCGCGTCCAACCCACCGGCGAAGGCCACGGGGGACCGCGGAACGTCTCCGCGGCGGCGATGACCTTCCATCAATCGCCGCCCCGGGACGTCGGGCTCATCCTCAGCAGGTTGTGTACTGCGAGGGGCAGAGATTCGGGCACGAGAACGTGCACTCGCAACTGGTGCCGCCGGTCTGGACGGTGGTCGTCGTCTTGGCGGCCCCCCGGACGGCGTCGAGGATCGGGGTCTCCAGAGCGCGCAGGGTTTCTCGGGACAGATTCAACTTTCGCAGACTCTTCTTCAAAGCAGGCTCCTTTCACGATTGAGGCGCCATTCTACGTCACCCGGCGAACCCGGGCAGTCGCGAAGCGCCTGGCATGTCGTCTTCGGGGATACCTGGATTGCGGCATCCAACGACCTGTGGCAGGATAGGGACAAATAAGGCGTAAGGAGAGATTCATGCCGGCGATCTCACTCGTCTCTTCATCGGAAAAGGCACGCGAGCCGAAGCTCCTGGAGCGGGCGCGGGACGCCATAAGAGTGCGGCACCTGAGTCTGCGGACCGAGAAGGCGTATCTCTACTGGATCCGGCAGTACATCCTCTTTCACGGCAAGCGGCACCCCCAGGAGATGGGAGAGGCGGAGATCAATGCCTTCCTGACGCACCTTGCCGTCAGCCGGGGAGTGAGCCCGTCCACGCAGACCCAGGCGCTCTGCGCGATTCTGTTCCTCTACCGCAACCTCCTGGACCGGGAGATCGGCGAGCTCGATGGCCTGGTCCGCGCCCGCAGGCGGCGCAAACTGCCGGTCGTGCTCACCCGCGAGGAGGTCAAGAGCGCCCTGGTCCACCTGCGCGGTCCCGATCACCTGTTCCTGGCGCTCCTCTACGGCACGGGGATGCGGCTGATGGAAGGGCTCCGCCTGCGGGTCAAGGACATCGACTTTTCTACCAACCAGATCCTGATTCGGGACGGCAAGGGGGCCAAGGACCGGGTGACCATGTTGCCGGGGAGCCTCAAGCAGGCCCTGGCGGATCACCTGAAGACCGTCAAGAAGCTCCACGAGCAGGATCTGCGGGATAGGCACGGATCGGTCCACCTCCCTTACGCCCTGGCCAGGAAGTATCCCCGCGCCGCGGTGGAATGGGGCTGGCAGTACGTGTTCCCCGCGCCGGAGCTTTCGACCGACCCGCGCTCGGGAGCGCGCCGCCGGCATCATCTTCACGAGAGGAGCGTCCAGAGGGCGTTCCGGGAAGCGGTGCGGAAGGCAGGGATCGTCAAACCGGCGACCTGCCACACACTCCGGCACTCCTTCGCCACCCACCTGCTGGTGGGAGGCTACGACATCCGGACGGTGCAGGAGCTTCTCGGCCACCAGAGCGTGAAGACCACGATGATTTACACCCACGTCCTCAACCGCGGCGGCCAGGGAGTGCAGAGCCCCGTGGACACCCTCTGACCCCGTGGCTGCTTACACGACAGGCCCTAGTCGTGTAAGCAGCCCACCCCTACCAGAGGAATTCTGTAAACTGTTCGTAGCTGGATATTTATGGCCTCTTCCTTCAAATTCTCCTGGTACTTACCGACATCGGACCCTACGTATAACTCTCCGCCGCCCCCGGAGAATACTTGCTTACCGACAGCCTTGAATGCCGCCCAAGAGCTCATTCTTGGACTTCGACTGTCGTGTAAGCAACCAGCCGTCTCTTCGGAAACGCAGGCGCTTACACGACAGGAGTCTTCCCTTGACGTCAGTGCTGACCTCCCCTACTCTTAAGGAAAGCTAAGAAGTTGAGAGGCCATTACTCAATAGCCATGCTTCCATTTTTCGACTGGGCCAGGAGAGGGAGGTCATATGGAAGCCTGGAGTGGCGGGTCGAATACGAGGTTATGCGTTCTAACAAAGGAGATCTCAACATGAAGTCTAGGGCTTTTGCGTTGCTTACAAGCGTTGCTGTCCTGGTCCAGGTGTCGAGTGGCTATGCGGGTGAGAAGGTAGAGGTCACGGAGCTTAAGGTGAAGAGCCTGCCGGGAGATGTCTATTCGAAGCTTGCCCCCGGCGAACGGCTCAGCCTGCTCTACAAGTCGCCCGAGTTCGATCCGAGCAAAGGGTACTCTATTGGTCGAGTCGACTATAAGGCCGCCGAGCGAATCGGTGACATTCTAACTTACTTGAAAGAACAGACCCAGAGCATGGGAACGAGTGGAGCGCCGTATACGCTAGACCTTACTCTTACAGATGCGGATCCAGGAAAATCAGGTAACTTTAAGAACAATTACGGGTTTGTAGTCATCGAAGGTGTGGTCAAGAAGGGCGATACGCCAGTGGCGTTCTTTGTGTCGAAGGAAAAGGGAGAGCTGGGCGGGTTTGCGATCACTGAACGGCCGGCAGTCGACAGAATACTCAGTGGGATCGATGGAGAGCTTTTCCGAGCGAAGTAATGCGTGGGAGAGTCTCCTGAGTATGTAGCGGGCTTAGCAGTTCTAGATGTGGTACCAAAGACGCGCATAACACTGCGCTGCACCGGACGGCAAACGTGCTCTGCACGCTTGCCGCTCGGTGAGCTTCCAAAACGTTAGGCACTGAGCACTGTATGCAAGACAAATACGATCCACCTTCTGGGGACTCGTTCGCGAAGATGCTCGAGGATAGTATTGCCCAGGCAAATGCAGGTGTCACTCACGCCGATTTCGTGGCTGGCGTTCAGAGTGGCACGTTGGGCTTCAGATGCATGTTCGGAGAGCCACATCGTCTGGTCACGGGTGGCCGCAAAGTCATCTTCAATGTCTTGGTGCTGCTCTACATGGTTGCTCCGCCTGTATTTGGTCTCTGCATGGGCTCTATACGAGCACAACTGGTGGCTCCTGCTTGGGATTCCTTTTTCTTACGCTGGGACCTATTTAGCGACACGAAGGTCAAAGATTATTTTTTTGTTTCTTTGTCTCTGCATCGGCGTGTGGATTAAGGATGGCTTTAGCATTCACCAATATGTCACCTTCTTCTTCTTCTGTGCGCTGTGGGGCTCCATGCTATTCCATATGGCAGAGTCAGCGCAAAACGAGTACGCAATACAGACATTGGTTGAGAGGCCAGACCTTTTCGACCAAGCTGTCGCGGGAAGTCTAATAATGATCGTGCGAAAGGGCGAGATACGCCCCGGAGCCTAACACGGTCGGTCGAGCGGACGGAAACCGCAAAAAGCGCGGTTCCCGCTCGCTCACCTTCAGAGCGTTCTGCGAGAGATAGTATGAGTACCTGTAAGCTCTGTCTTGAGGAAAAGAAGCTGATCAACGCACACATCATCCCAAAGTCTCTGTATGAGCCCATGCGGAAGGATTCGAAGGTCCCACGGGTATACTCTACGGAAGATGGAGCATTCCCCAAGCGCGCACCAATTGGAATCTATGATCCTGGAATCTTGTGTGCAAGCTGTGACAACCGCATAGGCGACTGGGATAACTATGCCCAAAGCGTTCTCCTGACCCCTCTTGAAGATTATGGGAACCCTGCTATTCTCAAGAAGCAAGAGTCCTTCTCGATACCCGCACCGGACTATGCTCGACTTAAGTTGTTTTTCATAGCTCTTCTTTGGAGAGCGGATCAGTCAACGCACGAATTCTTCGATTTAGTGGATCTTGGTCCTTGGCGCGAAAAGGCCCGCACCATGCTCCTAAGAACTGACCCTGGCGAACCTAACAAGTTCGGAGTATTACTTGTTCGCTATGAACATCCACTCGCGGCTGGAACATTTTACCACCCAAGACCGATCCGCTCTGAAGGGGTAAACTGCTATCGCTTTAGCTTGGGTTCTTATGTAGCAATGATTAAAGTGGACAGGCGTCCATTCGACGACTCGCGTGAATTGTTTCTTCTCCGTTCTGGAGGAGATCTTCGCGTTGGTTTATTCGATTACGAAGAAAGTAGAATCTATTCCGATGTTATCGAAGAAATCAAGGCGGGAGGGTTCAAGTTGGGCAAGAGGTCGTCGAAGGAGCAGAACCCGGGGCCT
The DNA here is from genome assembly GCA_035490435.1 of Thermoanaerobaculia bacterium. Lineage (GTDB taxonomy): Bacteria > Acidobacteriota > Thermoanaerobaculia > Multivoradales > UBA5704 > DATARR01. Next base: position 5,125 of record DATHEF010000020.1, on the reverse strand, counting down.
CAAGCGGACGGCTAACGCCGCACGCTTAGGCCCAGCATCGTTAGCCGGTGAGTAACCGAAAGTCATGTCCAACCAACTCTCTTCGGCCGCTTCGAAAAGCTGGCACTCCTATTGCTGGGCTTTATCCTTACGACGGTCGGGGGTGCCTTGCTGGGAAATTATCTCCAGGACAGGAGTAAGTTCAAGGCACAGCAGGAGCAGGTTTTCAGTGAAGTGGCAAGACAGGTGGACGCTCGCATGTATCGCACTAGGCAATTGATGTGGGGGCTTCAAGGTGATGTGAACTATGCCGATACATCTTCGCTGTGGAAAGAATACAGGGCCTCTCTGGACTCCTGGAACTTTGACCGTAATCGCAACTCCGTTTTACTGGAAATGTACTTTGGGGCCGCAGCGAGATCTTGCTTTCAGTCCATCCACCATGATTTTCGGCTCATCGGTGGGAGTGTCGAGAGATCGGGTGCGAGGAAGAAGGAACTTGGTGCTATAGCGCAGGACCTTGACCATCTTGAGAGTCGGATCTACAGCTTTGAGCGCGAGGTGCTGCGCCATATGAATACGCGCTCTTGGGCAAGTCTTCACTTCGTATGCCCAACTGCCATTCGTGCTCGTGAGAAAGGATAGTTAATACTTTGGAGAGTCGAGGAAACTGTGTTGACGCAAAACGCAGCTAACCCAGCGCTTCACCGGACGGCAACCGCGCTCCGCGCGCTTGCCGCGCGGTGAGCTTCCAAGGCGTTCGGCGCCGGATGAGAGGGGATAAGCGATGGAACCATTGATAGTTGCGGCGATTGTAAACGCTTCTGCAGGCGTCTTTCAAAAGGTCCTAGAACTCGCGGGCCGACACGACCCAGGTGAAGCCGCGAAGAAGGTTGTGGCTAAGACCTACGACACGCTCGCCACCGCTACTAGTACAAACTCTCTGAGGGTGTTGATCGTTCTTCTAGAACAGGGCTCCAGCTTATTGCCGAAAAAGGTGCGCCAGAAGGCTCAGGCGCTCGCCTCTCGTCAGGAACCCGACGGGATTCGATTCGAGGACGAGCTAACGTATCGTCTCAGGTTTCTTTGCCAGTTGGGACTCGTTCAGCCCGTAGGTGGTGGTGCGGAGTTCGCGATCACCAAGCTGGGCTCTGCATTCGTGGAAAAGGCGCGAGGCGATAGTCATCGCTACTCCAGCGCGTTCCGGCAGGTGTCTAGTGCGTAGCAGCGCTGCTGTTCGGAGCCACCGAGCAATGCAGTTTGCCAGGAGGGCCGAACACCGCGCCTGCAGCGGACGGCTGACGCCGCACGCTGAGGCACATTACGTTCGGCGGCTTGGTCCAATATGCCATGAAGTTTGTCGCTAAACCTATTAAGCGTCGGAAATTCCAGGATGAGCATGTTACCAATAAACTGGCTTCAGGCCTTGGCAAAGCAACTCTAGGACTCCCTCGATGTCCTATTTGAAACGCTACATGCTGCGTCAACGCAGGCTTGTACTCTTCAGGCTTGCAACCATCGCGACGCGACGACTCGCTGCGCTCACTATTTTGGCTAGCATTATCAGTATCGTTCTGTTATATCCACATCGCTCAACCTCCTACGCCCCACTTGATATCCAGCTGACAATCTCGATCCTCAACAGTGTGCTTACGGCCCTCCTCGTCGTAGCAACCCTAGCGTACGTCAGGATCACGCGAGCTACGGTGAGCGAACTTGTGCGTTCGCGCACGCTTTCGCGACGGCCGAATATTGTCCTTACTTTGGATCCGCCAGTCTTCCAGGGTCTGGAGGAGTTCCGAAAGATCAAATGTAAGCTGACCCTCGCCAACCACGGTTCCACACCTGCGATTCGCTTCAGATCCGATGTTGTTTCCATCCCAGGCAGAGCACTATCCAAGAAGCTCGACGAGTGCGAATGGGTTGATGATGGACATGGCGGCAGGATTTCCGAACTCCCCAGCGTATTGCCTCCCGGAGCTAGTGCATCGTGCGAAGTCGAGGGATTATTTCCAATCTTCGACCTTCCCTTGGCACGCTTGTTCACGTTTCTGGAATTCAGCTTAGAGTTCGAAGATGTAGATGGATCATCGTACAAGGTTCGGCAGTGCTATGATCTTTATAATAACAACGGGCTTGATCAGTGCTCGTGGGGGCTTAATTATGATGCCCTCCTTGTTGGCCCTGCGATGAATACACTTCCCAATCCGTCCACCGGCCACATGCAGGTCATTTACGAGCGGGCGGGCTATTTGCCGCCCGAGGCTTGGGTTCCAAAGGAGGGCTTGCTCAGTAAACTGCTATACTGGTTTCTTGAGGTAGCTTCCCGCTGGGGCTGAAGGTGGGGGAGCCAGAGGTCTACACATTCCTAGAGAGTTCGTGATGGGCCATCATGAGCGCGTTGAATCGGGCTTCGTTCGCCGAACCAGGGGCTTGCAGCGGATGCCTGACGGCACCGCTGAAGCCCAGTCACGTTAGGCGTCGATAAGGAAGCCGCGCCGCGACTGGTAATGATTACTTCAGGAGCTTGGGACGTGATTGCATGAAAGGGACTTTTTATTCTCTATTTCTTCTTTTTGCTCTGTTGACGGGGCTGTCGTGCGTGTCTCCAGCACCAGACCCGACCGAGGGTCTCGATGAGGCCGCTCGAGGTACTCTCTCCCAGAGTATTTGGGAGAGTTCGTCGGATTCCTTCAAATTTGATTCATGCCTACGCTATACAATCTCCATGATGAGAGCGCGGGCTGGGAAAGCTTCTGGGCCTTCTGAATTATTGGAATACTATCCGCGTTGGTTAAAAAAGGTTCGTGCCTGTGAACTCATCTATAAAGTCGACCGGGCTGCCAGCGAAGATCTTCGTGACAGGGTTACGCTGCAGATGGCGAAGGTGTTGGGTGAAGAAACCCAGAGCTTCTTGGCAACTCAACAACTAAGCGAGGCTCTCGGTGCTAGCACCAAAAATCGTCCCTGGAAGGACTGGCTTGAGTCTTGGCGTACAGAAGCAATTATCGGTATCGCTGAGGTTGACCAGGCTTTACCAAAGGAGTAGACCTGAGAACGCATAACACAAGCGTTCGAGCGGACGGATACCGCACTATCGTGCGGCCCCGCCGCTCAACGCTCCGACGTTCGACGACGTGAAACGACATAGAGATGACACCGCCTAGACCTTCTGTTTTCGTCGGCTCCTCTTCGGAAGGGTTGAACGTTGCCCGAAACATTCAGGCCTTGCTCGATAGAGAATGCGAGGTCAAGCTCTGGGATCAAGGTGTCTTCGGTCTTAGCACTGGCACGTTGGAATCGTTGGTCCTGGCACTTGATGAGTTCGACTTCGCCATACTCGTGCTGACCCCCGATGACATGATCCTCAGTCGAGGCCAAGAGCATCCGAGTGCACGAGACAACGTGCTCTTTGAGCTGGGTCTATTCATGGGAGGATTGGGCAGGCCAAGAACCTTCATCGCTATGACCGAACAGCGAAGATGCAGCTACCATCCGACTTGGCCGGGGTGACAGCTGCGACCTATGCACCTCACTCGGACGGTAACATACGTGCTGCTTTGGGTGCTCCAACCACGGACATCCTGGAGAGAATCAAGAAGCTTGGCTTCCGAGAGTCAGCCAGGGTTAGGCACTTAGCACAAGCCACGCATGAGGTCCAGCAGGCTGGTGATCAGATTCAGCAGTTGATTAGGCTTCTGGCCCGCTCGCGAAAAGTTGAGCTCGATGTCATCGCGTCGCAGTTTGGATCGTTAATCAGCCCGAGCCATCTTAGGCAAATGAAACAAGGTCTCGAGGATCTCGAAAGTTCACTTGAGGAGAAATGAAGACGAAAACGTCGAACCCAAGAAGGTGTCAGGTGATTCCCAGCAGTGCCAAGAAGGTGACCAAGAAGGTGACAGGTGATTCCATAGAGGGTCCTCATCTGCTGGGCAGAACGGGGCAGATTAAGCTGCTGGAGCCGCTTTTTTCGTGGATTCGGGCACTGTCTCCAGCGACGAAAGGGCAAGAATCGGACAAAGTTTGCCTGTTGCGAGCCCGAAGCTTCGGAAAACCCGACGCCTGGATGCACGGCCTCCGAGCAAGAGCTCTTAGGGCGCTGCGTAACTCGTGCGTCTGTGGGCAGACAGCCCTGGCGGAGATTATCCCCCAACGAAGGGGAGGGCTGGCGGGAAGCTTCCGGTCGGGAAAGCCGCGTTGCGATCACCTGCTTTCAACTTCTCCGCGGCTTGCCGGAAGGCGGCGACAAACCAGGCGTAGCCTTCGTAGAGCTCCCGGCGCACGGCTTGGCTGACCGTATGGAACAAGGGTGCGGGGGATTTTTCAAATGCCGGGGACGATGGTGCGGATGTTGGCCCAGGATCGCCGCCACCCCTAGAGGCTCGCCGCCGGTCCTGGCTCTCCGGGCGGCGGCTTCGGTTTCGATCTGGCTGATCAAACTGAGTGCCCGTGTTCTCCGGGTATCCGCGGAAAGATCCTTCCAGCAGGGGAGGGAGGACGTATTTCAGCCTCGAGATCTGCGCCCCTTCCTCCCCACTGACGAGGATCGCCTGGTAACGCCGCGACCAGATCCCATCGCTCCAGCCTATGAGCCGGCCCACCTCCCGCGCCAGGTTGGAGTTGAGGTAGCGCATGAAGTTGGCTCCCTGCATGGCCATTTTGCGGTCTCGTCCTCCGGGGCCGGATTCCTCCTCCCCGGTGGTACCCGGAGCACCCCGAAACCGTGGGCGACCACCTGCGGAAGGCACGCATGGATCGGGGGCTGTGGCAGGAGCACGTGGCGGCGGAGCTTGGCGTTTCGGTCTCGACGATCTGCAACTGGGAGGGCAACCACACGAGTGTCGCGACCCGCTTCCTTCCCCAGGTGGTGGCCTTCCTCGGATACGATCCGAGGCAGGAGAGCGGGCAGCTCGGGGACCGGATTCGGATGCAGCGGGAGCGGCAGGGCCTCTCGCAGACGGCCCTGGCCGAGCAGCTCGGCCTTAACGTCTCGACTGTGGTTGCCTTGTCACCGATCGTCCTAAATTCCCCCCCGTGGATCACCTAAAAATCCCCCCCTCCTCCCAACCGTGAGAGCGAGGTATGGGATGGACAGCAGCGTGGGAAGCGAGATGCTAGCCGTGGTGCCTGAAGGCGCCACGGAGGA
>DATHEF010000019.1:0-12104 GCA_035490435.1 Thermoanaerobaculia bacterium | reverse complement strand
CTCGCTACCGAACCTGAGAATCTGTGTTGCGGCCTGAAGTTGCGTAGCGAACCCGTGACCTGAAGAACCGTATGCGGTAGTCCCGCACGTACGGGTCTGTGGGGGACCAGGGTGGGTAACCACCCTGGTCTACCCGGCAGGCGTCGTCACGGCCGGCGAAGTCCTCCTCCTCGTAGTCGATCACCTCCCGCGCTCCCAGAGACTGGACAAAGTCGAGGTTCCGGCCGCTGGCGACGCCCGTCACCCGCGCTCCCAGGGCGGAGGCGATCTGGACGGCCAGGTGCCCCACCCCGCCAGAGGCGCCGTTGATCAGCGCCCGCTCGCCGGTGGTCAGCTCCCCCTTGTCGCGCAGCGACTGGAGCGCCGTGAGGCCGGCCACCGGCAGCGCCGCCGCCTCCTCGAAGGAGAGCCCCGGCGGCTTGGCCGCGAACGCCGACTCCCGCGCCAGCGCCAGCTCGGCGTAGGAGCCCCCCTGGCGCAGGATGTCGATCCCGCCGTAGACGGCGTCGCCCGGCTGGAAGCGGGTCACCTCGGGGCCGATGGCGTCGACCTCGCCGGCCGCGTCATGGCCGAGGATCAGCGGGAACTTCGCGGGCATGACCAGCCGCAGGCTCCCCTTGCGGATCATCCAGTCGACCGGATTGACGCTCGCCGCCCGCACCCGCAGGCGGATCTGCCCCGGCCCCGGCTCCCCCGGCTCCGCGACCTCCCGTACCACGAGCCGGTCGCTGCCGCCGTAGCCGTCGATCACCACCGCTTTCATCGCCATCTCTCCTCCTGTCGGGCCCGACGCCCCCGTCCTCTGGCGCGTACAATACAGGGTATGCGCGTCTCTGCTCTTGCCCTGGGTAGGATCGGCTGCGCGCTCGCCGGCGCTCTCCTCCTCGCGGCCGCTTCGCCCGCTACCGCCGCCGATGCCCGCGACGTGCTCGGAGTCTCCCACGCCGCCGGCCTCTATAACTTCACGAGCGAGGACTATCTCAACGAGGGAGCGGACCGGGTCCTGGAGCTGGGGAGCCGGGTGATCAAGGTCTTCCTCGTTCCAGACCGCATCCAGGATCTCTACCCCTTCAACTCGGACTGGTCCCCCCTGCCGGCGAACCTGGTCGAGTTGGTCCAGAAGCCCTACGTCCAGGATCTGTTCGCCAAGCCGTTCTCGACGTTCATCCTGGAGACCACGCCGGTCTCCGGCGTGCCGCAGTTCCTCGACGGCCTGACCGCCGGGGAGGCGGACGCCGAGCGCGACCAGATGTACCAGTTGACGAAGTACCTCCTCACCACCTACGCGGATTCGGGCAAGACCTTCATCCTGCAGAACTGGGAGGGGGACCACATTCTTCGCCAGGGGCTGGCCGAAGGCGCCGATCCCGATCCCGTGCGTATTCAGGGGATGATCGACTGGTGGAACGCCCGCCAGGACGGCGTCAAGAAGGCGCGCAAGGAGATCGGCTCCCGCGGCGTCCGGGTGCTCCACGCGGCCGAGGTGAACCTGCTCGGAGCCGCCATGGCCGGCAAGGTGACGGCGACCAACAACGTCATCCCCTTCACTCACTGCGACCTCTACTCCTACTCGAGCTGGGACCTCGGCTTTTCCCCCGCTCAGCTCACCCGCGCGCTCGACTACCTGGAGTCGAAGGCGCCGGACAACGCCCTGTTCGGCCGCTACAACCTCTACCTGGGCGAGTTCGGGATGGCCAAGGACCACGGCGCTTCCGAGGGGGAGCGGTTCGAGCGCATCCGGGAGCTGATGGAGGCGGCGCTCGGCTGGGGCGTGCGCTACGCCGTCTACTGGCAGGTCTACTGCAACGAGGCGTTGCAGGCCTACACCGGGCGCCCCCGCAACCGCGATCTGCGAGGGTTCTGGCTGGTCCGTCCCGACGGCGCGCGGGCGCCGGTCTGGGAGACCTTCGAAAGCCAGCTCCATGCCGCGTTCCACCGCGTGGCCCTGAGCAACTTCTCGAACCAGTACGTCTCGGTCGACGATGGCGATGGCGCGGTGAGCGCCGGACGCTGGATACGCGGCGGCTTCTGGGACACCTTCACGCTCAAGGACTGGAACGGTGGTGCGCTCCAGACCGGCGACGCCGTGAGCCTCCAGGCCCATGGCGGGCTCTATCTGAGCGTCCGCCCCGGCTCCGGCAAGCAGGTCTTCGCCACCGCCGCCACCGCTGGTCTCTCCGAGCGGTTCACGATCCACAAGATCGGCGGCGCCGGACCCGCTGGCGGGATATTGCCCGGGATATTGGCCGGAATATTGCCCGGAATACTGCCCGGCGATTCGATCGCCCTCGAGACCCGCTCGGGCCTCTACCTCGGCGCCGAGGTGGCGGGGCGCGGCGCGATCCGCGCCCTGCGCTCGGTCCCCGGCCCCGCCGAGGTTTTCCGGTACGTGGCGCAGGAGGAGTAGAGCCCCATGACAAACGTCACCTCCAAGTCGTGACGTTCCGGGCTGGAGCGCACGCCTCCCCTGGGAGAGACTGTGCCCCGCAAGGAGGAGCCATCCCATGAATCGATTCCAGAACGTTTTGCTCGCGGCCGCCGTCCTGGCCGGGAGCTTCACCGTCGCGGCCCGGGCGCAGGACGCGTCCAGGACCGTCGCCGTCACCAACGTCCGCATCTTCGACGGCACCCGGGTGATCCCCAGGGGGACCGTGGTGTTCCAGGGCGGCAAGATCCTCGCCGTGGGCGAGAAGGCCGCCACTCCCGCCGGCGCGCAGGTCGTCGACGGCGCCGGACAGACGATCCTGCCGGGCTTCATCGACAGCCATACCCACACCTGGGGCGAGGCGCTGGAGCGCGCCCTCGTCTTCGGCGTCACCACCGAGCTCGACATGTTCACCGACCCCGGGCTCGCCCGGCAGATGCGCGACGAGCAGGCGAAGTCCGGCGCCCCGGGCCGCGCTGACCTCTATAGCGCCGGCATCCTCGCCACCGCCCCCGGCGGCCACGGCACGGAGTACGGCATGACGGTGCCCACCCTCACGAAACCCGAGGAGGCGCAAGCGTGGGTCGACGCCCGCGTCGCCGAGGGCTCGGACTACGTCAAGATCGTGATCGAGGACGGCTCCCCCTATGGCCGCAAGATCCCGACGCTCGACCAGGCGACCGTCGCTGCCCTGGTGACGGCGGCGCACAAGCGGGGGAAGCTGGCGGTCGTCCACGTCAGCACCGAGGACGGTGCCCGGGAGGCGATCGAGGCGGGCGCGGACGGCCTCGTCCACATCTTCAGCGACCGCGCGCCGGAGCCGGGCTTCGCGGCCCTGATCGCCAGGCACAAGGCGTTCGTCACCCCGACCCTGACGGTGGTCGAGAGCACGGCGGGGGTCCCCAGCGGCAAGGCGCTGATCGGCGACGCCCGCCTCACCCCCTACCTGCGGACCGACGAGGTGCAGAACCTGGGCAAGTCGTTCCCTACCAAGCTCGATTTCAAGCACGCGCTGGCGGCGGTCGGCCAGCTCGCCAAGGCCGGCGTGCCGATCCTCGCCGGCACCGACTCACCGAACCCGGGCACAACCCACGGCGCGAGCATCCACCGCGAGCTCGAGCTGCTCGTCTCGGCCGGCCTCTCCCCCACCGCGGCGCTGACGGCGGCCACCGCCACCCCGGCGCGGATCTTCGGCCTGAAGGATCGCGGGCGCATCGCTCCGGGGCTGCGCGCCGACCTCGTGCTGGTGAAGGGGGATCCGACCACGGACATCCTGGCAACCCGCGACATCCAGCGGGTCTGGAAGCTCGGCCATGAAGCGCCGCGCCCGAAGGCGGACAAGGCGGCGGCCCCGGTGGCCAAGCCGGCGCCGGCTCCTGCCTCGGGCGAGATCAGCGATTTCGAGGACGGCACCACGGCCGTCCGCTTCGGCTCGCCGTGGACGGATTCCACCGACCAGCTCGCCGGCGGCAAGTCGATCGTCCGGAAGGAGATCGTGGACGGCGGAGCCAACGGCAGCCGGAAGTCGCTCGCCATCTCGGGAGAGGTCCGCCAGGGCTTCGCGTTCCCCTGGGCCGGCCTGATGTTTCTCCCCGGCCCGCAGCCGATGGCGCCCTCCGACCTGTCCGCCTTCGGCGGCGTTTCCTTCGAGGCGAAGGGGGAGGCCGGGGCCACCTATCAGTTCATGGCCTTCGCCACCCACCTCGGACGGATGCCTGTGCAGAGAACCTTCACCGCCGGCCCGGAGTGGAAGCGCGTCACCTTCTCCTTCACCGACCTCGGCCTCGACGGAACCGACATCATGGGCCTCTTCGTGGGAGGCGGTCCCGCTCTGGGGCCGTTCCGGTTGCAGATCGACGACGCGCGGCTGACGCCGAAGGGAGAAAAACCCTAGGCCTTCCACATCCGGGGATCGAACGCGAACGGCTCGGGGTCATGAAGCCGGAGCTTCGCGAAGTCGGGGTGGGTGGGATTGAGCAGGACGTTCATCTCGTGCGGCACCACCGACGAGGGAACCTGGAGGACGGCGGTTCGCTTCGAGCGCACCCAGCCGTCCCCCAGGTCCCGCAACCGCTCGGGCGCGGGATAGGAACGCCAGCTCGCAGGGAGGGCCTCGATCTCCAGCGTCTCGATCTCCAGCCCAGGGGGCAGATCGGCGGCGACGGCCACCAGCGAGGGGGGCGCGAGCGTGGGCTCGACGTGGACGAAGTATTCGAGCGCGGCCAGCGAGAGAGTCGCGGAGCAATAGACGATGGCGGTGCCTGGATGGTTCCAGCGCCCGCCATAGAGGCGCGCACCCTCGCCGTCGAAAGCGTGGCCGCCGTGGCGTGCCGAGGTGAGCCGCCAGACCGTTCTTCCCGCCGTGCGCGGGGGCATCAGCTCACCATCTCGTCAGCCAGACTAACTGTAGACGCCGTGCTCGATCCGGCCGAGGATCTCTTCCACCTGCCGGCTGCCGAGATCGGTGTCGAGCAGCTCGAGCGGCGGCGTGCCGCCCAGAGCCCGGTTGGGCGTATGGAGCCAGTGCCCGGCCTTGCTCTCGCCGCCCAGCACCGCCGAGGCCTGCGAGGCGATGCGGACGAGCCGGTAGAGGCGGTCCGATTCGTCGCGCCGGAGCCGGCGCTCCTGCTTGCGCCGCGCCAGTGTGCGCGGCGGCAGGTCGAGCGCCGCGGAGATCTCCTCGCGGTTGAGCCCGAAGCGCTCCATCACATTTTCCAGGGCAGTAAACGGCAGGCCCTCACGAATCCAGTCCTTCAGGTCCTCGGGGGAATTGACATGGCGCCTGCCGGTCTCCGCGCCGCCCAAGGCCTCGACGATCTCATCTGTTGCTAGCATGGGGAACCCCTCCTCTCGCCAACTGGCACTCATTGTACTGCCAAACGGCAAGAACCGCCACTCCACGTCCAGCGATTCCATGTGACAGACTCACCGGCGATGGAACCTGATGAACCTGATCTCAGCCTGCTCGAATCCAGCCGTTGGGGCATCGTCCCGAAGCTCCTCGTCGCATTCCTCTGCATATTCGGGGCCGCGATGCTCTACTTTTCGCCGCCGCGAGTCCCCCGCAAGCTGCCGCCGGAGCGGCCGCGTCCGGCCGCGCCCGCCCCGCAGCTCTACGTGACCCTCGCTCCGCCGGCCGGCTCCGAGGCGCCCGCGGCTCCCGTGCCCGAGGGGTGGTGCTGCGCCGCCGACGGCCAGATTTCGGCGGCGAGCCGCGCAGCCTGCGCGGCGGCCAAGGGGGCGTTCTTCGCCGCGGAGACCGAGGCGAGGAGCCGCTGCCCTACAGCGCCGTCCGGATCGCCCAGAGGTCGGGGAAAAGGGGCTTGAAGAGGCTGTCCTTGAGGTACTCGACGCCGGCCGAGCCGCCGGTGCCGGTCTTCATGCCGATGGTGCGCTGCACCATCTTGACGTGCCGGTAGCGCCACTCCTGAAGCCCCTCGTCGAGATCCACGAGCCGCTCACAGACATCGCGGTTCGCGGGATCGGAGTGGTAGATCCGGACCAGGATCTCCCGCACGCGCTCGTCCTCGACCGCCGGCTCGGCGGCGTCCCGCTCCAGCACGTCTTGCGGGATCTCATAGCCGCTACGGGATAGAAACCCCAGGAACGCATGGTAGACGCTCGGCTCCTGGAGCCGCCGCTCGACGAGCCGGCGCTCCGGACTCCCCTCGGGGATGTGATGCGCCATCCCCGGCCGGCGATGGCCCAGGACGGCCTCGATCTCCCGGAACTGGACGGACTGGAAGCCGCTCGCCGTGTCCAGCCGGTGGCGAAACGAGGAGAAGGAGACGGGGGTCATGGTCTCCAGGATGTCCACCTGGGAGACCAGGGTCTTGAAGATGGTCAGGATGCGCTTCAAGGTGGCGAGGGCCAGGGGCCGGTCGTTCCCCTCGAACGAGCGCCGCAGCAGCTCGACCTCGTGGAGCACCTGCTTGAACCAGAGCTCGTAGATCTGGTGGATGACGATGAACAGCATCTCGTCGTGCTCCTCCTCGCTCTCGCCGGCCTCCCTGGAGGCCGGCGTCTGAAGGTCGAGCAGCTCGTCGAGACGGAGATAGCTGGTGTAGGTGTAGGGCAAGGTCAGGTCTACTCCCGCGGTCTACTCCCGTCCCTCACCCGCCGGCGCCCGGCCGAGGTCCCCCGGCAGGTCGGCGATGGCATAAGCGACGGCGGCCCAGGCGGCGACGTTCTGGTCGAGATCCTTGGGATCGATCTTGTCCAGGGTGTCGTTGGCCGTGTGGTGAACGTCGAAATAGGTGGTGGCGTCCTGGGAGAGGGAGAGGATCGGCACGCGCGCCGGCGACATCGGGCCGAGGTCGGACCCTCCGGAAGCCTCGTTGTTCCCCTGCTCCACCCCCAGCAGCTTGCCGAGCTCGGTGACCAGCGGGAGCTTCGCGGGGTCGACGCGCGAGGTGATCCGCCAGACCCGGCCGGAGCCGAGGTCTGATTCGCCGGCCATCACGTGACGGGCGAGCTCGTCCTTGTGCGCCTCGGCATAGGCCCGCGCGCCCGAGAGGCCGAACTCCTCGTTGGCGAAGAGGACGACCCGGATCGTCCGCCGCGGCTTCCTCGGGAGCTGCCCGATCCGCCGGGCGGCCTCCATCATGATGGCGCAGCCGGCGCCGTCGTCGATGGCCCCGGTGCCGAGGTCCCAGGAGTCGAGGTGGCAGCCGAGGAGGACGATCTCCCCCGCCTTATTTTGACCCGATTGCTCGCGCCCTGGAATGTCGCCGACGACGCTCGCCGTCTCCACCTCAGGCTCGGCGTGCGCCCCCAGCTTCAGCCGGAAGGTGACCGGCTTGCCCGAGGCGACCTCGGCGGCGAGCAGATCGGCGTCCGGGTTGGACAGCGCCGCCGCCGGGATCTTCTCGACCCCGTCCGCGTAACGCATCGCCCCGGTGTGCGGGGTGCGGTTGTTGTCCGTCCCGATCGAGCGGATGAGCACCGCCACCGCTCCGAGCTTCGCCGCCGCCGTGGCGCCGGCGCCGCGCACGGGGACCGCCTCGCCGTATCCCGAGGCATCCTTCGTCCGCCGCATGGGAACGTTGAAGAAGACGATCCTCCCTTTCACCTGGGCGGGATCGAGCCTGGCGGCCGCGTCCAGGGAGGGAACCTCGATCACCTGCGCCTCGATCCCCGCCTCCGGGGTGCCGACGCTGCCGCCGAGGGCCGCCAGGTAAACCGGCTGCGGATAGGGAGCCAGGATCTCGCCTGACTCCGCGCCGCGCACCCAGTGCGGCAGGATCGCCTTCTCCGGGTGAACGTTGCTGAAGCCGAGGGCCTTCATCTCGCGCAGGCCCCAGGCCACCGCGGCGTCGTAGGCCTTGGAGCCCGCGGGGCGCGGACCCACCTCCACGGTCAGCGAGCGGACGATCTCGAAGGCCCGCGTGCCGGCGAGCGCCTCCCTGTGGAGCGACGCGGCGGTCGCCCGCACGTCGTCCGGCAGGACTTGGGCGTGGCCGGCGGGAATCGAGGAGAGGGAAAACAGAACGGCGGCCCCGAAGGACCGCCGGACGACGGAGGAAAGGACTCGCATGGAGACTCGCTCGTCTCAGGCCGCGACCGGCAGCCGGTTGGTCTGCCGCAGGGTCTTCTTCCACTCGGAAAGGGCCTGCTCGAGGGCGTGGTAGGTCAGGCCCACCCGGGTCTCGAGGGGCAGCGCTTCTTCCCCCTCCGCGACGGCCTCCACCTTCGGCTTCTGCCGGCGCTGGAGCGTGATCAGCTCGTGGAGCGCCGTCTGAAGAGAGGAGTAGGCCTCTTTCAGCCGGGTCTCGTGTTGCTCGCGGAAGTCGGCCACCACCTGCTGCAGCCGCTCCTGGGCGTGCTCGAACTGCACCTCGATCTTGGCCTTGAGGATCGCGGCCTCGGGAGCGCGGCGGAGGTCGCTGGCGAGGCCGAGCCGCGAGAGCGTCCAGATCATCCACTTGGCGGGGTCGAAGTGCCAGACCTTGACGCCGTTGCGGTAGTCGAAGGGGAAGCTGTGGTGGTAGTTGTGGTACCCCTCGCCGAAGGCCAGGACGGCCATGATCGGGCTGTCCCGCGCGCTGTGCTCGCGGCTATAGGGGCGGGTGCCCACCATGTGGCAGAGGCTGTTGATGAAGAAGGTGCCGTGATGGCTGACCACGATGCGCAGCACGCCGCCGATCAGCAGGCAGCCGAGGACGCGGCCGGTCAGCAGCCCGACGGCGAGCGGAATGCCGAGGGCGACGCCGATGCCGATCAGGGCGTAGTACTTGTCCTGCCAGCGCACCAGCGGATCCTCGTCGAGGTCGCGCACCACGCTCTTCGGGGGGTGCTCGTTCTCGAAGAAGATCCACCCCATGTGCGCCCACCAGAAGCCCTTGGTGATGTTGTAGGGATCCCGGTCGTGGTCCACGTGGGCGTGATGGACGCGGTGGTCGGCGCACCAGTTGAGCACCGAGTTCTCCAGCGCGCCGGCGCCGAAGACGAGGAAGAACAGGCGCACGGGCCACGCCGCCTGGAAGGTCTTGTGCGAGAACAGGCGGTGATAGCCGGCGGTGACCGACAGGCCCACGAAGAACCAGATGATCAGGAAGGTCAGAGCCTCCGGCCAGCCCAGCCCGACCTTGATCAGGTACCAGGGCGTGCCGACCAGAGCGATAAGAAGGGTTCCCAGCAGGAACACGAGGTTGAGCCATTGGACCCGGGGGCGTGGTGCGGTCGCGGTCTCTTCGGTCACCATTGTCTCCATGTGCGGTAGTAGGGGCCCTGCGGCCTGTCTCCAGGACTCGGAAGGACGTACGGAGGATCTCCGGATCCGCAGGGGCGCTAAAGAATACCAGTGATGGGCTGTCCTGTCGCCCCTCCGGCACTTTCTCCAACGATTTAAACAAGAGGCGGCGTCGGCAAATGCCCGCGGCGGAGTTTTTTTACAACTCCTAGACGGCCGCTCCCAGCGACTCGCGGACGAACCCCTCGATCTGGGCGGCCGGGCGGGCTCCCATCGTGCGGGCCACCTCGCGCCCTCCCTGGAAGACGGCCATCGTGGGGATCGACTGGATGCGGTGCTCGGCCCCGACCCTGGGGTCGACGTCGGTGTTGACCTTCACCACCAGCACCTTGCCGGCGTTGCGCTCCGCCACCTTTGCCATCTCCGGAGCCACCATGCGGCAGGGGCCGCACCAGGGGGCCCAGAAATCCACCAGCACCGGCAGGGCCGACTCGCGCAGCAGTGCGGTCAGAGAACCCCCCTGGTCCACCGCCAGCGGTTCGGCGGGGGGCGGCAGCGGCGTGCCGCAGGAGCCGCAACGGGCCTCCTCCCCCAGCTTGGAGTAGAGCACCCGGTTCTTCTTGCCACAGGACGGACAGGCTCGAACCAACCCCTCGGACATGGAAACCCTCCTTTGCTCTCTACCGGAACAACAGAGGGCGCAGAGAGGAGATTCCGCTCTTCTTTACCCTTCCTGAGCCGCCTGCTAATCTCTCCCCATGCATTTCACCCTGGAAATCGACCGGGAAGAGGACGGCCGCTGGATCGTCGAGGTGCCCGATCTCCCGGGAGTAATGGTCTATGGCTCGACACGGACGGAAGCGCTGGCTCGGGCCAAGGCTTTGGCGTTGCGCGCCGTCGCCGATGCGCTGGATCATGGGATCTCTGAGCAGATATGAAGGAGAAATCCATGAAACGGTTCCGCGTCAAGCCGGGTGCCAAGATCGACCTCTCCGATTTCGACCCGGGATCGACCCCGGGGTTCAATCACAAGGAAGCCGGCGAGCGCCTCCAGGAGCTCAACGGCCGGCTCGAGGTCCTGCAGGAGGCCCTCTGGGCCGAGAACCGCCACCGGGTGCTGGTGGTGCTTCAAGGGATGGACACCAGCGGCAAGGACGGCACGATCCGCCACGTCTTCGAGGGGGTCAATCCGCTCGGCGTGCGGGTGGCCGCCTTCAAGGCTCCGACCCAGGAGGAGCTCGAGCACGATTTCCTCTGGCGGGTGCACGCCAGGGTGCCCGCCCGCAGGGAGATCGCGATCTTCAACCGCAGCCACTACGAGGACGTGCTGGTCGTGCGCGTCCAGAAGCTGGTCCCGCCCGAGGTCTGGCAGGCGCGCTACGACCAGATCAACGACTTCGAGCGCCTGCTCGCCGATACCGGCACCACCGTCCTCAAGTTCTTCCTCCACATCAGCAAGGACGAGCAGAAGGAGCGCCTCCAGGTCCGCCTCGACGACCCGCGGAAGCAGTGGAAGTTCCGCAAGGGGGATCTCGCTGACCGCGCGCTCTGGGACGAGTACATCCAGGCCTACGAGGAGGCGCTCTCCCGCACCAGCCAGAAGCACGCCCCCTGGTACGTCGTGCCCGCCGACAAGAAGTGGTACCGCAACCTGGTAGTCGCCACCGTTCTGGTCAAAGCCCTCGAGGATCTGAACATCCAGACCCCCAAGGCCGAGGAAGATCTCAAGGGGATCGTCATCGAGTAGGGCGTGCGCGATGTGGACGCGGCTTTAGAAGGAGAGGTGGGGATATGACGATTCTGCGGATGGACAACGTCGGCGTCGTTGACGATCTTGGCGAGCTGGCGCAGTACGAGGACAAATATCGGCTGTGTTACCTCCGCGGTCCTGAGGGCATCATCGTCGGGTTGGCCGAGGAGCTCCCCACAGCAGGGGCGAGGTGAGCATGCGCGTCTTTATTACTGGAGGGACCGGGACCATCGGGGAGGCTGTCATCAAGGAGCTGCGCCGCGCCGGGCACGCGGTGACGGGCCTTTCGCGCAGCGAGGCCTCGGACGCAAAGCTCAGGGCGCTCGGCGCGACGCCGCACCGTGGCTTGCTCGATCAGCCCGCGAGCTATCAGTCGGCCGCCGCGGCGCACGACGCGCTCTTGCACGTCGCCTTTGACTACGGCAACGCCATCGCCACCGACCGCGTGGCGATCGAGGCACTGCTCGCGGCCGCCAAGGGCGCCAGCGCGCCCAGGGTCGTCGTCTATACCTCGGGCGTGCTGGTTTTGGGCAACGCCGGTACGCCCGCCGACGAGTCGGCCTCGACGGAGGGCGCAATCCCGATGATCGCCTGGCGCCCGGCGCACGAGCGCTTGACGCTCGAAGCGGCCAACGACGCGATCACCACCGCGGTGATCCGGCCGGGCTTCGTCTACGGCGGCACGAAGGGCCTGATCGCTACCTACGCCGAGAGCGCCCGCGCCACCGGCGCCGCCGTTTACATCGGCGATGGCAAGAACAGGATGCCCTTCGTGCACCGCGACGATCTCGCGGTGCTCTACCGGTTGGTGATCGAGAAGCGGGCGCAGGGTATCTTTCACGGCGTCGATGGCGCCTCCCCCTCGCTCGCCTCGGTGGCCCGCGCCGTGGCCACCGCGATGGGCAAGGGTGGTGAGACCAGCAGCCTGCCGGTCGAAGAGGCCCGCGCCAAGATGGGCCTCGCCGTCGACGCGCTCTGCATCGATCAGCTCGTCGTCACCAAGCGGTCCGCCGAGCTCGGCTGGCGCGCGACCCACCCGCCGCTCGATACGGACAGCGGCGTCGAGGCCGCCGTGGCGGAGTGGAAGCGCGAGGTCGGCGCCTAGGAGCCTGCGCGCCAGGAATCCTGAGGCGAGATGTCCCCCTGCTGGGCGAGCGATCGCTGATTTCTCTAGGATGCTCTCCGTTCGAAAGAGCAGGGGGCCGAGCGGTTGGAGGAGAGCAAGTCCCGGGCGAGCT
>DATHEF010000018.1:0-50778 GCA_035490435.1 Thermoanaerobaculia bacterium | reverse complement strand
CAAGCTCGCCCGGGACTTGCTCTCCTCCAACCGCTCGGCCCCCTGCTCTTTCGAACGGAGAGCATCCTAGAGAAATCAGCGATCGCTCGCCCAGCAGGGGGACATCTCGCCTCAGGATTCCTGGCGCGCAGGCTCCTAGGGTAGGATGGCGCCGTGCGCGCCATCCTGCCCATCGACCGCCAGCTTCGCGACAATCCCACCCCCATTGTCGGCGACCTTCCCGATCCGATTCCGGGGCCGGGCGAGGTCCTCGTCGCCGTAGAGGCCGCGGGCCTCAACCACGCCGATCTCCACCAGTTGCGCGGCAACTATCCGCCTCCCGCGGGGGAGAGCGATGTGCCCGGCCTCGAGCTCTCCGGCGTCGTGCTGGAGGGGGAGAAGGGGGGCCCCTGGCTCCCTGGCACCCGGGTGATGGCGCTGGTGGGCGGCGGCGCCCACGCGACGCGCGCCGTGATCCCGGCCGGCCAGCTCATGCCGCTGCCGGACAATCTTTCCTTTCTCGAAGGGGCCGCGATCCCGGAGGCCGCGCTCACCAGTTGGGTGAACCTGGTGGTCGAGGGGGGGCTCCAGTCGGGGGAGACGGTGCTGGTGACCGGCGCCACCGGCGGCATGGGGAGCTTCACGGTGCAGCTCGCCCGCGAGCTCGGGGCGCGCGTGCTCGCCGCCGGCCGCAGCCAGGAGCGTCTGGAGATGCTGCGCGACCTGGGGATCGACGAGATCTGTATCGAGGGGGCGAACCTCGCCGGGCAGGTGCGCGAGGCCACCGGCGGCCGGGGCGCGGACCTGGTGCTCGACTACACGGCGAGCCCGGAGATCGGCGGCCATCTCGCGGCGCTCGCCGTGCGCGGCCGGCTGGTGGTGGTGGGGACGGTCGGCAGCCGCAAGGCGGAGGTGGATCTCGGCTTCATCATGAGCCGGCGGCTGCGGGTGATCGGCTCGGTCCTGCGCGCCCGCCCGCGCGAGGAGAAGGCAAGGCTGACGGCCGACTTCGCCGCCTTCGCCCTGCCGCGCCTGCACGACGGCCGGCTCCGCCCGGTGGTCGACCGCATCTTCTCGCTGGAGCGCGCCGCCGAGGCCTACAAGGCGCTCGAGCGGGGGGGCGCCTTCGGCAAGATCATTCTCTCGACGGTCTGATCCCTCTCAACGGCTGGCCTCGGCCGCCCCGACCGTCACCGGCCGGCTGAGATAGGAAGTGGTGGCGGCGATCTCGTCGCGCACGGCCACGGCGACGTGCTGGACGCCGGGCTTCATCTTGAGCGTCAGCGTATAGATGTAGTACTGGCCGAGGGCGTTCAGCACCTCCTTGCGGGGGATGTTGAGCGGCACCTCGACTTGGCGCATGGGGGAGGTGCCCCCGGCCGCGTCGCGCGTCGCCACCAGGAGGCGCAGCTTGCCCTGGAAGGTTTCCTCCCGGTTCAGGATGGCCAGCTTGAAGAGGGGGATCTTGAGACGGACGGGTACGGCGTACTGCCCCCCCTCGGCCGGCGTCTGATCCCCGATCTCCACCTCGATCGCCAGCGGGTTGTCCTCCATGTCGTAGTAGAGGGCCGCGAGCGTGCGGTCCACCACCTTCTCGAACGCCGGCTTGTCGCGGTAGCTCTGGCGGTAGCGCAGGCGGACTCCCGGGCGCCTGGCGCGGACCTCGATCTTGTGCTCGCGCCCGTCGCTGGCGTGCGCCGGAGTGAAGCCGAGCGAATAGAAGCTGGAGAAGTCCTCCCGCATGCGGGAGAGGTCCGGCAGGACGTTGTTGGCGTCCAGGATCGCGCGCCCGCCGGTTTCGTCCGCCAGGAGCTGCAGCGAGCCCTGGTGATTCGTCCGCAGGGACGTCCCGATCGAGGGGGACTGGAGCAGCCGCTCCTC
Organism: Thermoanaerobaculia bacterium; assembly: GCA_035490435.1. Classification (GTDB taxonomy): domain Bacteria; phylum Acidobacteriota; class Thermoanaerobaculia; order Multivoradales; family UBA5704; genus DATARR01. The sequence goes on along the minus strand of DATHEF010000018.1, from coordinate 48,918 downwards.
CGGCCCGAAGCTCGCGTCCGCGGCGGCGGTCCCCTGCAGCCCGGAGGCCTGCAAGGTATAGAGGGTCACCCGCTGGGCATTGGCATGGGCGGCCAGCGCTTGCAGGTTCTTGGCGACGCTGTAGGTCTGAGCGTCCAGCATGGCCTGGGAAGCCGCTTGGTAGGCCTGGGGGCCGATGGAGCGCGCGTCGTACGGCACGTTGGGATCCGAAGGGTCGGCGCCGACCTTCACGAGTCCGGAGTTCCCCAGCCCGCCGCAGAGCTCGAGCAGGAGCTGGAAGAGCTCCTCCCCGGGGTTGAGCGGCAGGCCGTCGCTGACGTGGAGCAGCGCCTTGCGGCCCGGCACGCCGGAGAGCGAATTGACCAGGACGGTCAGGCTACTGATCGTCCTCAGAACCTCATTGCGCCGGGACGCGGCATAGGAGTGGGCGGGAGTCACGATGTTCTGCGGGCAGGGGACCGGGTCGACGGGATCTGCCAGGGAAGCCTGCTCGAGGGTCATGATCGACCGGAAGGCCTGCGCGCGGTCGCGGTCGCTCTCGTCGCCGTGCGCCGCGAGGGTTCCGATCTCCCGCAGGCCCTTGGCGACGGCGGCCGGGTCGCTGGTGAAGGGAACGCGGACGTTCAGGCCGAGGTCCTCGGTGACCAGCATCACCCGGTCGCCGGGAGCGAGCTGATGAGCCAGGAACTCGGTGAGCTGCTTCAGCACCCGCGTGCGGTGGGGAGGGCGGATGTTGAAATCGTCGAAGTAGACCACCAGGTTCAGCGGGTCTTCCAGCGTCACCGCCGCGCCGGGCGGCGCACTGCCGGCAGGAACACCGCCGGCCTGGGGAGCGCTGGCAACCACCACCTCGAAGTTGGAGATCGCCACCCGTTTGCCGTCCTCCAGGAGCTCGAAGTCCCCCTTGCCGAGGCCGTTGATCCGGTGGCCGTTTTTGTCGGTCGCGTAGACGTCGACGTTGACGACGTTGACCTCCACCGCCTCTCCGAAGCTCGGGGCGGCGGGAGGAGACGCGGAGAACGCCGGCGTCCAGACCATCAGCATCAGGGCGCCCGTGAGGAGGAGCCGCCGCATGACAGGTGATGTCGTCAGGTTCAAGATTTTCTCCTCTGGAGTAGGGATACGGCCCCGACCGTCACCGGCCGGCTGAGATAGGAGGTCGTGGCGGCGAACTCGTCGCGCACGGCCACGGCGACGTGCTGAGGGCCAGGTTTCATCCTGAGCGTCAGGGTATATAGGTAGTACTGGCCGAGGGCGTTCAGCACCTCCTTGCGGGGGATGCTGAGCGGCACCTGGACTTGGCGTATGGAGGACGTGCCTCCCGCCTCGTCGCGAGTCGCCACCAGCAGGCGGAGTTTGCCCTCGTAGGTCTCGTTCCGGTTCAGGATGGCCAGCTTGAACAGTGGGATCTTGAGCCGGACGGGCACGGAGTACTGGCCGCCGTCCGCCGGCGTGATCTCCCCGATGTCGATCGCGATCCCCAGCGGGTTGTCCTCGATGCCGTGAAAGAGCGCCGCGAATGTGCGGTCCGCGACCTTTTCGAGCGTCGGCTTGTCGCGGTAACTCTGGCGGTAGCGCACCCGCAGGCCCGGCCGCTTCATCTTGACCTCGATATGGTGCACCTTGCCGTCCCCGGCATGGGCAAGGCTGTAGCTGAGCGAGTAGTAGCTCTCGAAATCTTCCTGCATCCGCGCAAGATCGGGGAGGAAGTCGTTGGCGTCGAGCATGGCGCGCCCGCCGGTGTCGACGGCCAAAGCGGTGAGCGAGCTCTTCAGGTTGTTCGTCTGGATCTGCTGGATGGCACCGACCTGGAGGAGCCTTTCCGAGGACTCATAGCTCACGTCGCCCGTGGCGTACCCCCGCAGTCCGCTGGCCTGGAGCGTGTAGAAGGTCACCTGGTCGGCGCTGGCGTGCGCGGCGAGATCCTCGAGCTGTTTGGCGACGCTGTACTGCTGCGCATCGAGAGCGGCCTGCGTGGAATTGTAAACGTCGGGTTCGTCGGCGCCGGCGGCGGGAACCGGGAGGCCCATCTGGGCTGCCTGCCCGCTGCAGATGGCGGCAGTGGCTTCGAAGAGCTCTTCGCCGGGAGTGACCGAGATACCGTCGCTCACATAGAGCAAGGCCTTGCGGCCGGGGACGCCGGACAGCGAGCTGATCGTCGACCCTAGAGCGCCGAGGGTGCGCAGGGCGTCTGCCCGCGTCTGCTGGGCATAGCTCTCGACCGGCTTGATGATGTCGGCCGAGCACCCGGAGATCTTGTACAAATTGAGCATCGTGTCGTAAGCCGTCCGCCGCGCCTGTTCTTCCTGCTGCCCGTAGCTGGGCAGGGTTTCGGCCTCCCTGAGCGCCGTGTCGAGGGAGCCGCGATCCTCGTTCAGGGGGTGGCGGGTGCGCAGGTTGATGTCATAGGTGGCGAGCATCACTCGGTCACCGGCACGGGCATTCCGGAGCAGGAACTTCCGGATCTGTTCCACGGCCCGGGTGCGGTGCTCGGGGCGGAGATGGAGGTTGTCCAGGAACACCACCAGGGAGAGCCTGTGCTCCGGATCGGCCACCGGCGCCCCGGTATCCGCCACGATGGTTTCCCCCGGAACCGGAGGCGGCACGGAGGGTGCTTCCCGGACGACGGCGGGAGGAGAGAGCTCCGCGAAGTTGCTGACCTCGACCGGCTTGCCATCCTCGAAGATGGCGAAGTCGTTCTTCTTCAGGCCGGTCACCCGGTTACCGTCCCTTGCGGTCACATAGACGTCGACATTGACGATGTTCACTTCCATCGTCTCGCCGAAACTCGGGGCGGCGGGAGGGGACGGGGATGCGGAGAACACCGGCGTCCAGGCCGCCAGCAGCAGGACGCTCAGAGCGGAGAGAAGCTTTATCATCGGTATCCCTCTCCAGGAAAGTCTAGAATTTAAATGGCTTCTGCAAAGGACAAGCCATTGAAGTCTCCTGGAGAGCGCGCCCCCAACCGTCCTCCCATCCGGACGATTCAGGGGGAAAGCAGGGGAGAAGCGTCCTCTGGAGCTGACGCCAGGGTCACGGTGATGACAGGGGCCATCACGGCCTCCGCCCGCTCGCTCTGCCGCCGCCACATCCCGCGCCAGAGCAGGATCATCAGCCCAATGCCGATTAGGGTCAGCAGCGCGCTCCCTTCCGGGCCGAAGCCGCCGCCGGTCAGATCCGGGTTGCCGGTGATCTTGACGTCGAGGAGATGGAAGAGCCGCACGCCGCTCACCTGAACCGAGAGCAGGCAGGCGACGGCGAAGTTCCAGACGCCGTGGGCGAGGGTGGCGCTCCACAGGCTGCCGGTGCGCTCGACCAGGGCGGCCAGGACCATGCCGGCGAGCACGATGTTGAGCAGGGCAATGCCGGAGACCGCCGGATTGGCGGCGTGCAGCATCGCAAACAGCATCGAGGAGCCGAGCGCCGAGACCCAGGGGCGCCAGCGCTGGCGGAGCGTATGGTAGATGTAGCCGCGGATGATCCACTCCTCCAGCCCCCCCTGCAGGATGAAGCCGAGCAGCAGGACCAGCAGCAACAGGATCGGCGGCAGGGGCCACCACGCGGGGCTGCGGGTGTACTCGGCACTGACCCCGGCGTAATGGATTGCCGCCAGGGCATCGGGCAGGGCCCAGGTCAGCGCCAGCCAGATTCCCAGCACCGCCACCGCCCCGAGCGACGCGGCCGCGAGCTGGCGCAGCGCGGCTCGCCGTCCACCCAACGGCCAGCGGGCGCCGATGCTGGCGAGCGTCCGGCGATCGAGGAAGCGGACGAACAGCCAGGTCACCAGGATCTGCAGCGGGATCGAGAGGACGACGGTCACCAGGAAGGCCTCGTTCGCCGTCCCGAACCCCCCCGGCTTGAACAGACCGCCGCCATTGACCGCGTGGGCGAAGGCGCGTAGCGGCAGGGTTATCACGATCTGGACGGCGATGTAGGCCACCAGGTAGAGCACCGCCCGCAGCACCGGGACGAACAGGGCGAGAGCCGAGCGCGCCGGCGAGCGGACTGGCGGTGGCGGCGGTGATGGTTCCAGGGGTCGCGGGGTTGTCTCTTCCAAGCTCCCTCCAAGACTGCGGGGCATTCTATGACGGCCCCGTTGGATCGTGCATGGCACGGCAGTTGCTATGTACAGAAAGCGGGGAGAGTACAAAGGGAGTTAAACCAAAGGTAAGGAGGATCGTCATGATTAACCTCATTCTCATCCTGATCGTCGGTGGCCTCATCGGTTGGCTCGCCAGCATCGTCATGCGGACGAACGCCCAGCAGGGTGTCCTGCTCAACATCGTCGTCGGCATCGTCGGCGCCCTGCTCGCCGGCTTCCTGCTGGCCCCGCTGTTCCACACCGGAAACATCACCAGTGGCGACTTCAGCCTGCCGGCTCTGCTGGTCTCGCTGCTCGGCTCGGTCGTCCTGCTCGCCATCGTCAACCTGTTCCGCCGCGGCGCTGTGCGCTAACCGGCCTTTCCAAAACACACAGTTGGTCCGACGGCGGGGGTTCCGGATTCGTCCGGTCCCCCGCTTGACGTATTTGGGGGGTGAACCCCGAGGCGGGGCCGGATTCCTTTCCTCCACGGAACGGGGGGAGGTCAGGAGGGGGGCTTTCCGGAGTCCGGGACGTCTCCTTGTCTGGGGCGGCCCCCTCCTGACCTCCCCCTGAAGGGGGAGGAAAAGGCAGGCAACGGAACTCCCGTTGATCAGATTGCAACTTTTACAGCTTAGGCGCCTTCGTCCCCTTCAACGCCGCCCGAACCCCCTGCTCCGTGGTGAGCCCCTGCTGCACCAGGACGTCGCGGATCCATTCCGCCGCCATCAAATTACCGTCCTTGGGGTAGTGGAGGAAGCTCTTTCCGGCCATCTCCCCCTCGGGGTCGTACTTCTCGAAGCCGTCCGCGAGATCGATCACGCGGTAGCCCCGGCGCCGCAGCTCGTCGAGCAACGGCTGGTAGGTGACCTCCTGATGACGCTGCTGGCGCAGGCGGACGTCCTTTCGCGCGGGGAACAGGACCACGATCGGCAGCGAGCCGTGGTCGAGGGCCTCGCGGTAGAACTGGTCGAGCACCCGGAAGGTCACCTGATAGGCCTCCGAGCGGATGTTGTAGAGCCCACCCGGCGTGAAGATAGGCTGATTGAAATACTGGTTTTGAATAATCCGCGCGAAGCGCACCGAGGGCAGGAAGTCGAGGCGGCTCCGGCGATGGAAACGCCGGTAGAAGTAGTCATGCTCGCCCAGGCGGGGGAGCATGCGCTCGGGATCCCTCAGCAGCTCCTTGTACTCGTCGATGCTCCGGATCGGATTCTCGATCAGCACCAGCCTCCCCCCCTGGAGGGCGAAGCGCGGCTTGCTGAACGGGATGCCGCTATGGCTGAAGTGGAACGGCCGGAAGGTGTTGACCATCCGGCTGATGTTCTCGGACATGGCTCCGATCAGCACGATCGAGGAGTTGTAATGAACCCCCTCGCGGCGGTAGCGCAGAAGGGCCTGCCCCGGGTCCGAGCCCGGAATGCCGAAGTTCAGCACCTCGAGACCGGGAAGGAACGACTCCAGCTTCTCTTCCCAGGTGAAGCCGGTCGGCACGCCGCTGCCATGAGTGAAGGAGTCGCCGAAGGCGCTGATGCGGACCACGCCCGGCGCCGGTCGCGGGGCATACTCGCGGGTAGCCCGCATCCCCTTGCTGTTCGCCTTGTACTGCGCCTTGTTGCCGTTGGGGCGGATGGTCCACCCCAGCTCGGGGTCGAAGACCATGTAGGACGAGGTGTCGGCGATCTGGGCGGCGAGGATCCCCTTGTGCTTGTCGTTGAGGTCCTCGATCACCCGCGGCTGATACTCCAGATGCTTGTACTTCTTGAGGTACCCCAGGGCCGCGAGGCAGGCCAACTCGATCACCACCCACAGAAAAGCGATCAGGACGAGGGAGAAGGCGATTTTCTTGCGGCTCGAGATTTGAGTCATAAGAAGGCGGGCATTCTACTTGATACCCGGCGATCCGATGCCGCACATCAGGTATCCTCGCCTCACCCTATGCCGTCCACGTCCAGCCTCCCGGTCGTCATCGCCGGCATGCACCGTTCGGGCACGTCGCTGGTGGCGTCCTACCTCGCCTCCCTGGGGATTCACATGGGGGACCGCCTGCTGCCGCCCGACTCCGGGAACCCGCGCGGCTATTTCGAGGACGCCGATTTCGTCGAGCTGCACGGCCGCATCCTGAGGGACTGCACGGTGGCGGGGGAGGCCGGGCACCAGGACTGGGGGTGGACGGAGAGCGGGCGGCTCGACCGTGCCCCCCTCGTCCGCTACGCCGGGAAGGCCCGGAGTCTCGTCGCCCGGCGCGCCGGCACGCCGGGGATCTGGGGGTGGAAGGACCCGCGGACCACCCTGCTGCTCGACTTCTGGGACGAGATCCTGGAGGGCAACGCCCTCTACATCCTGCCGTATCGGTTCCCCTGGGAGGTGGCGGACTCGATGCAGCGCCTGGGGGCGGACATCTTCCTGAACCATCCGGAGTGGGCCTATCCCATCTGGACCTTCTACAACCGCCACCTGCTGGACTTCCACCGCCGGCATCCCGGCCGCTCGGTGCTGGTGAGCGCCAACGCGCTGCTGCGCGACCCCGCGCGCTTCACGGCCCTGCTGCGGGAGAAGCTCGGCCTGGAAGTGGGGGACGTGGCGCTCGGGGAGCTGCGGGATGCCTCCCTCTTCCGCTCGCTCGATCCCGCCGACCCGCTGATCCCGCTGGTGGCGGCCACCTCCCCGGACTGCGCGCGGCTGCTCGCCGAGCTCGATCAGGCCGCCGACCTCTCCGCGGCCGGTCTCTGGAGCCCCGAGCCGGCGCGGGGGGAGCGTCTGCGCCCGGCGGGCCCGGTCGATCTCTCGGTCGTCATCCCGTGCTTCGAGCTCGGCGAGCTCCTGGTCGAGGCCGTGGCCAGCGTGGAGAGGAGCGCCGCCGGCTCCTGCGAGCTGATCGTAGTCGACGACGGCTCCCGGCAGCCGCGCACCCTTGAGGTGATCGCGGCGTTGCGCGAGCAGGGGTACCACGTCATCAGCCAGCCGAATTCCGGCCTCGCCGCAGCGCGCAACCGGGGGATCGGCGCGGCGCGCGGCCGCTACATCCTGCCGCTCGACGCCGACAACCGGCTGGCTCCGGGCTTCATCGCGGCGGCGGTCCGCGTCCTCGACGCTCAGCCGGAGGTCGGGGTCGTCTATGGCGACCGGCTCGACTTCGGCGTCCGCTCCGGACGGCGGCGGATCCCGGAGCTCGACCTGCCGGAGCTCCTGTGGGCCAATTTCATCGACGCCTGCGCCGTCTACCGGCGGGAGATCTGGGAGGCCTGCGGCGGCTACGACGCCGGAGCGCTGGTCTGGGAGGACTGGGAGCTCTGGATCTCGGCGGCGGAGCGGGGGTGGCGCTTCCACCGGCTGCCCGAGGTCACCTTCGAATACCGGGTCCGCCCCAACTCCATGCTGGCGATGGCCGATCGGGAGGGGATCCGGCGCCCGGTCCGTGAGCACGTCTACCGCAAGCACCGCGCGCTGTACGTGGAGCACCTCGGCGAGGTCCTGCTGGCCGGCCACACCCACCTGCTGGAGACCTCGCGCCAGGCGCTCGCCCTGGGCGCCTCCCGCGACCACGCCGAGCGCGAGGTCGGTCTCATCGCCGCCGACGCCCTTGCCCTGCGCGCCTCCCGCGACCGCCTGCAAATGGAGATCGATCTCCTCGCCGCTTCCGTGGCGCCGCTGCGCGAGGAGCGGGCGGCCCTGGAACGGGCGCTGGAGGCCGAGCGGGAGGATTCCGCGGCGCTGCGCGGCCAGACCTCGGCGCTTCAGAGCCAGGCCGAGACGCTCCAGAGCCAGGTTGAGGCGCTTCAGACCCAGGTTGAGGCACTCCAGGGCCAAGCGGAGACGCTCCAGACCCAGGCGGAGACGCTCCAGAGCGAGCTCGCGGTCTGGAGGGAACGGGTGGGCTTCATGGAGAGGACCCGCGCCTGGCGGCTGCGCCAGGTCCTGGTGGGCCTCAAACGCCGGCTTTTGGGCTGAGTGCCGGACCGGGTCCGGGGAACATTGATCTCTGCTTGTTTTCCCGCTAAAATTTAGCAGCGATTACTGTAGTCGAAGCTCGAAGGAGGCCCTTGATGCAGCCCCGTCCCAAGATCCGGCGTTTCCCCCGTGTCCCGGCCGAGCACGCCGTCATGGTGCGTCTGCTCGGCGTGAGACCGTTCGAGGAGTTCGCCCGCACCCGGATCATCGGTCCGGGCGGGTGCATGTTCGTCAGCGAGGAGTCGCTCGGCTTCGGCTCGTTGATGGAGCTCTCGATCGCGGTCCAGGGGCGGGTCCTGAAGACCGACGGCCGCGTCGTCTACGAGATCCGCAAGAGCCCGACGGAGCACCAGGTGGGCATCGAGTTCCTGCGCATCACCCAGGCCGACCGCGCGTTCCTCGAGTCCTTCGTGGGGCAGCGGAAGAGCTCCGCCGGCGCGTCGCTCAACTGAGCGCGAACCGGCGTTACCTTCTCAGGCTGCCGGTCAGCGCGGCAGCGGCAGCCCCCGTCCCGTCATCAGATAGGTCGCGAAGCTCCCCAGCCAGTGCCCCCCTTCGTAGTGCTTGCCGGTCACCGCGTCGAGGCCCGACTCGCGGTGGGCGGCGGCGGCGGCGCGCAGGGAGGGGAGGCGCTGGTCGCTCTCGGGGAGGCTGGCGGCGATCCCTTCGAGCATCCAGGCGCGGGAGAGATTCAGGCCGTCCAGATGGGCCAGCTTGCCGTCGCTCGGGTCGGTCACCACCGCCGGAAGGATCCACGCGTCGCTGCCCACCTGGGGGAGGAAGGTCGACAGCCAGGTCGCGTAGTACTCGGGCGGCATGATGCGCCGCATCAGGTCGGCCTCCGCGAGGCACGGGGAGAGGAAGTCCTCGCCCGAGGGCTCGTACTCCAGCGCGCAGGTGCGGTCCTTGAGGTAGAGCTCGCGCGCCCGCCGCTCGAAGAGCTCCCGCGCCTCGGCGTCCCCCGTCCCGCGCGCCCAGTCGATCAGCAGGCCCAGCGAGAAGGCGGTCTGGTTGTGCTCGCCGGTGCGGGTGGGGTAGGAGAGCTTGGGGAGCCACGTGCGCAGCCGGTTCAACGCCGCCTTTACCAGCGGATCCAGGGCCGTGGCCCAGCGCCGGGCCTGCGGATCGTCCCACTCGTGAAGCTCCGCCGAGAGCTGGAGCAGCCAGGCGAGGCCGTAGGGGCGCTCGAAGGTCGCCCGCCCCTCCCCCTCCATGTACTTCGCCTCGACCGCCAGGTTGGCCGGCGTCAGGCTCCGGTCCAGGGCCGCACGCGCCTTGGCCGCGAAGGGGGCGTCGGGGAAGCGCCGCGCCAGGCGCGCGAGCAGCCAGTGCCCGTGCACGGCCGAGTGCCAGTCGTAGCAGCCGTAGAAGGCCGGGGTGAGGACGCGCGGGGGCTTCACGTCGGCGTCGCTGTTGAGCGTGTGGGCGATCTTGTTCGGATACTCCTTGTGGACGCAGGCGAGCGCCAGGTTGGCGAAACGCTCGGCGGTGGCCGCGTCGAGGCGCTGCTCCTGGGGGGCGGGCGCGGCGGCGACCAGGGGGGTCAGGGCGAGGGAGACGGCGGTCCAGAAAAGAAGGGCGTGGGCGGTCATGGCCAAGGATGGTACATCCATCGATTACAATCCGGCCATGTCTGAGCCCAAGGCCTATTCAGTCCCCGAGGAGATTGCGCACAGCGTGACTCACGGGCTCGGGATCGCGCTCAGCATCGCGGGCCTGATCGCCCTGGTCGTGACCGCCCGCCGCACGGGAGATCCGTGGAACATCGCGGCCTCCGCGGTCTACGGCGTCACGCTGATCCTGCTCTACCTGACCTCCACCCTGTACCACGGCATTCCGCACCCTCCCGCCAAGCGCATTCTGCGGGTGCTCGACCACTCCGCCATCTACCTCCTGATCGCCGGCACCTACACCCCGTTCACTCTGGTCAGCCTGCGCGGCCCCTGGGGATGGACGCTGTTCGGCCTGATCTGGGGACTGGCGATGCTTGGCATCGTGGTCAAGGTGGCGGCCGTCGGACGCTTCCGGAGGCTGTCGCTGGTGCTCTACATCGGCATGGGATGGCTGGTGCTGATCGCCCTCCGGCCGCTGATGGCGGCGGTGGCGCACGGCGGGCTGGTGCTGCTGCTCCTCGGCGGCATCGCCTACACCTCGGGCGTCGTGTTCTACGTATGGCGCCGGCTGCCGTATCACCATGCGGTCTGGCATCTGTTCGTGCTCGCGGGCAGCGTTTTGCATTTCTTCGCGGTTCTGCTTTACGTGGCGCCCAAGAGCTAGGCCATCCGGGGAACACGGACGCACAAGGACGAGCACGGACAAGAGACTGGTTTCGTCCTTGCTCGTCCGTGTGCGTCCTTGTCTGTCCCTGGTTTGCCTTTCCGCCGCGGCTCCTCCCCCGTAACCTGAAGGCCCCTTTCGCCGTATAGGCCTCTGCAATGAAAAAGGAGACCCCGCCATGCGAATGAGATTTTTCCTGACCAGCCTGCTGCTGGTCTCAGCCACCGCCTGGGCCGCGAGCCCATCGGCGTCCAACCTCCAGGCGCGCCGCGACGCCCTGAAGAAGCTGCTCGCCGAGCAGTGGGAGTACGCCCTCTCCAACTCGCCGGAGTTCGCTTCCATCCTTGGCGACAAGCGCTGGAACGACAAGATCTCCGACAACTCCCAGGCCGCCATTGACGCCGACATCGCCAAGTCGCGCGAATTCCTCCAGCGCTTCCAGGCCATCGACACCACCGGCTTCCCCGAGCAGGAGAAGCTCAATCAGGAGCTGATGGTGCGCGACCTCAGGGAAGGGCTCGAAGGGGCGAAGTTCAGGGGCTGGCTGATGCCGGTCAACCAGATCTCCGGCATCCATCTCCAGGTGCCGCAGTTCCCGGCGCTGCTGACCTTCACCACCGCCAAGGACTACACCGACCTGACCACCCGCTACAAGCTGCTGCCGCGGGCGTTCGACCAGACGATCGAGCACATGCGGACCGGCATGGCCGCGGGCCTGATGCCGCCGAAGTTTCTGCTCGAGAAAGTGGTGACGCAGAGCGAGGGGATCGCCGCCATGGCACCCGAGAAGTCCCCCTTCGCCGCGCCGCTCGACAAGTTTCCCAAGGAGATCCCGGAGGCGGAGCAGAAGCGCCTCCGCGAGCAGATGCTGGCGGCCATCCAGGATTCGATCCTGCCGGCCTACGCCAGGTTCGCGAAGTTCGTGAAGGAAGAGTACGCCCCCAAGGGGCGCACCGAGCCGGGTATGTGGTCGCTGCCGGACGGCGAGGCCCGCTACGCCTGGCGGGTCAAGCAGTCGACGACCTCCAATCTCACCCCGGAGGAGATCCACCAGCTCGGTCTGCGCGAGGTGGCGCGGATCGAGGGGGAGATGCTGGTGATCGCCAAAAAGCTCGGCTACAGCGATCTCAAGAGCCTGAACGCCGCGATCGACAAGGACCCCAAGCTGCACGCCCACTCGCGCCAGCAGATCCTCGACCTCTACAAGGGGTACATCGACCAGATGTACACCAAGCTGCCGCAGCTCTTCGGCCGCCTGCCCAAGGCCAAGGTCCTGGTGGAGGCGACCGAGGCGTTCCGGGAGAAGGAGGCCTCGGGGGCCGAGTACCAGCAGGGCTCGCCGGACGGCGCCCGGCCCGGCCGCGTGCAGGTGAACACCTACGAGCCGGAGACGCGCAAGATCATCTCCTGCGAGTCGACCGCCTACCACGAGGGGGTCCCCGGCCATCACATGCAGATCTCGATCGCCCAGGAGCTGCCGACGCTGCCGCCGTTCCGCCAGCAGGGGGGGTACACGGCTTTCGTCGAGGGGTGGGCGCTCTACTCGGAGCGGCTCGGCAAGGAGATCGGCTTCTACCAGGACCCCTATAGCGACTACGGCCACCTGCAGGACGAGATGCTGCGCGCCATCCGCCTGGTGGTCGACACCGGCTTCCACTACAAGCACTGGAGCCGCGATCAGGTGGTGCAGTTCTTCCACGACCACTCAGCCGTCGACGAGGTCGAGGTGCAGAGCGAGACCGACCGCTACATCGTCTGGCCCGGCCAGGCGCTCGCCTACAAGATCGGCCAGCTCAAGATCCTGGAGCTGCGGGAGAAGGCGAAGAAGGAGCTCGGTGCCAGGTTCGACATCCGCGAGTTCCACGACCAGGTCCTCGGCGCCGGCGCCCTGCCGCTCGACGTGCTCGGGGAGCAGATCGACCGCTGGATCGCGGAGAAGAAGGGGATGAAGAAGGCGGCGTGAGCCCCCCTGGACTACAATCGGACGGGAACGCTCGAGGAGGAAACCATGTCCGATATTCTGGACCTGAGGCAGGTGGTAGAAGGCAACGACGGCATCTCCGTCGTCCGTGGCAGCGGCACCTGCCGCGGCTGGAACAACATCCAGTACAAGGCCGGCCTCTCGGCCAAGAACGTCAACGCCCGGAAGCTGTCGATGAACGTCGCCACGATCCCGCCGGGCGGCGTCGCCTACGCCCACATCCACGTCGATTTCGAGGTGATGCTCTACATCCTCCAGGGGCGGGTGCGGCACGAGTACGGCCCCGGCCTCAAGAAGGTGGTGGAGAACGAGGCCGGCGACTTCATCTTCATCGAGCCCGGCGTCCCCCACGAGGTCTTCAACGCCAGCGACACCGAACCCGTGGTGGCCGTGGTCGCCCGCTCGGACGCCTCCGAGTGGGAGAACATCGTCGACTACGACCGTAACAGCGAAGGCTGAGGCCCCAGAGCCTGCGATTGCCCACCGACCTGCTCGTGTAGGAACCATTTTCAAGGATTTTTCAAGGGCGCCTCCCTGAGGGGGCGTCTGTGCCGTTTTTTGCATCCTTCATATACATCTCTTACAATAGGCTCATCAATCGAGAGGCAGTTCCGCTCTCACGGCCAGGAGGGTTTTGCATTGCCCCTTCTCCGCAACGCTTGCGCCATGGCGCTCGGGTGGGTGGGTTTCCTGCTGGCGACTTCCGCGGGCGCGACGGTCATACCGGTCGCGACGGCCGCGCAGTTGCTCAACGCCGTCAACGGCGCCAGGGCTGGGGACGTGATCACCCTGGCCCCCGGGATCTACGACTTCAGCCAGCCCCTCTACTGCGACACGCCGGGCACCGCCGCGCAGCCGATCACGGTGCAGGCGTCCGCCCTGGGGCTGGCGCTGATCCGCTTCAACACGGTCGAGGGGTTCAGGGTCTCGGCCCCTTACTGGGACTTCGAGAGCCTGGACATCCAGGGGATCTGCCCGTCGCACACCGACTGCGAGCACGCCTTCCATGTGGGCGGGGGCGCGGACTTCACCCGTATCCGCAATTCCCGGATGCGCGACTTCAACGCCATGATCAAGGGGAACGGCGACGGTACCCCCCATATCTTTCCCAACGACGTGCTGATCGAGGGCAACGAGCTGTTCGACACGGTCCCCCGGCAGACCGCGAACCCGGTGACGCCGATCGACGTCGTGGGGGGGCGCCGCTGGATGATCCGCGGCAACTACATCCACGACCACGGCAAGGCGCAGGGGGACCAGGTCAGCTACGCCGCCTTCCTCAAGGGGAACTCGCGCGACGGGGTCTTCGAGCGCAACCTCGTGATCTGCGAGCGGAACCATACGGGCGGCGTCCGGCTCGGGCTCTCCTTCGGCGGGGGAGGCACCAGCCCGGCGTCGGTCTGCGAGGACGGCACCTGCACGCCGGAGCATCAGAACGGCGTCATGCGCAACAACGTGATCGTCAACTGCCCGGCAGACGTCGGGATCTACCTCAACAAGGCCCAGAACGCCAGGATCTACAACAACACCCTCTACAACACCACCGGCATCGACGTCCGCTTCACGGCGAGCACCGCCGACCTGCGCGACAACCTCCTCTCCGGGGCGATCCGCAACCGCGACGGCGGCACGAGCACACAAGGCGCGAACCGCGCCGGGGTCACCCTGGCGCAGTGGACCGCCTGGTTCGTGAGCCCGGCCCTTGCCAACTTCGCGCTGCGCGACGGCAGCCAAGTGGTCAACCTCGGCCAGGCGCTGCCGCAGGTCACCGACGATTACTGCGGCCGGATGCGCAGCGACGGCGCCCCGGATTTAGGCGCGGTCGAATACGGTGGCCTCGGCATCTGCGACACCACGATCGCCGGCGGCGGCGCGGAGATCTTTCGGGACGGGTTCGAGTCGGGCGGGATGGGAGGGTGGGTGGCGGAGCCGTGAGGGCCTGAGGATCTCCCTGCAAAGCTGATACGATCTCCGCCACCGCAGTCGGAGGTTTGTATCGTGCCGGATTTTCAGCATTACATTGGTGTGCGCTACTCGGGCCGCAGGAACCCGGGCACCCCCATCGGGGAAATCAAAGTCTTCGCCACTGTGGACGATCACGAGATCTTCCGCGAGCTCAACGCGGGGCATCCGTCCGGCCGCTGGAGCCGGCAGGACCTCGCCGAGTGGCTCCTCGGCAGGATCACCAGCGGTGAGCCGGTCGTCGTGGGGATCGATCATGCCTTTTCCTTCCCCCAGAGCTACATGGACCGGAACGGCCTGAAGAGCTGGGACGCGTTCCTCCAGGACTTCGAGGAGAACTGGCCCACCCGCGAGTCCACCGTCCGCGAGCTGCTGCCGGGTAACCCCCGCACCGGCAATCCGGACGAGCACCGCCTCACCGGCCAGTGGACCGCCTTCCCCAAGAGCGTGTTCCAGTTCGATATCCAGGACAGCCTCGCCAAGGCCACCCACGCCGGCCTCCCCTGGCTCGACTATCTGCGCCGCGCCGGCGACCGCGCTCACTTCTGGCCCTTCGACGGCTTCGCTGTGCCCAAGGGGAAGTCGGTGGTCGCCGAGGTGCGCCCCGCCCGCCTGCGCCACCGCTACCGTAAGGACGACTTGAAAGCCCAGGAGCAGGACGCCTACGCGGTCTGCGCCTGGCTGCGCGAGCGCGATCAGCTCGGCCTGCTGCGCCCCTACTTTACGCCCCCCCTCTCCCACGAGGAGCAGGATCGGGCTCGCCTCGAGGGGTGGATCCTGGGAGTCGCCTGAATTCCCCGGAATATCCTCTCAACGAAGTTCGTTGCAACGGGCATGAGTCGAGCCCTCAGCCAGGAGATCCGTCAGCAGAAGCCCTTCGTCAGCCTGGAAGAGGAGGCGTTCCTCGGCCTCCAGCGGACGGCGAGCCTGCTGCTCCAGTCTCTCGGCCGCGAGCTCAAGGGGCACGACCTGACGCCGGCCCAGTACAACACCCTGCGAATCCTCCGCGGCGCCGGGCCGGACGCCCTCACCTGTGGCGAGATCGGCGACCGGCTGGTCAGTCCGGGCCCGGACGTCACCCGTCTCCTCGACCGGCTGGAGCAGCGCGGCCTCGTCACGCGGCTCCGCGATGCCGAGGATCGCCGGATCGTGCGGGCGCGCATCACGGAGCAGGGGCTCGGCCTTCTCGACACGCTGGACGAGCCGGTCGGCCGGATGCTCGCCCGGCTGCTGGGCAACCTCGGACAGGAGCGGCTACAGACTTTCGTGGCCCTGCTCGACGAGGCGAGAGAGCAGAGCTGAGGGCAAATTTTTTTAACCTGATCGTTGTTGCAACGGAAATCGTCTGGACAGAGAAAGGCACGAACATCATGCGCAAACCCATCGCAGGCATCCATCACGTTACCGCCATGGCCAGCGACCCGCAGGCGAACGTCGAGTTCTATACGGGCGTCCTGGGGCTGCGGCTGGTCAAGAAGACGGTGAACTTCGACGATCCCGGCACCTATCACCTCTATTACGGCGACGAGGTGGGGCATCCGGGCACGATCATGACCTTCTTTCCCTGGCCCATGGCGCGCCGGGGTGTGCAGGGGGCGGGGCAGGCGACCGTGACGTCGTTCGCGGTTCCGGAAGGCTCGCTCGGATTCTGGACGGAGCGGCTCGCGCGCCTCGGCGTGACGTTCGACGGCGTGAAGACCCGCTTCGACGAGGAGGTGCTGACGCTGCTCGATCCCGACGGTCTGCGCCTGGAGCTGGTGGCCCGCGCGGACGGCCGTCCGGGCTGGATGGACGGCCCGGTGCCCGCCGAGCACGCGGTCCGCGGCTTCGACGGGGTGACGCTCACCGAGTGGAACCTCGACGTCACCCAGCAGGTGCTCGCCGGCACGCTCGGATTCCGGCGCGTAAGGGAGGAGGGGGACCGGGTGCGCTTCGAGGCCGGCACTGGCGAAGGGGGCGGAGCGGGATCGCGGGTGGACGTGCTGGCGTCCCCCTCGGCGGCGCGCGGCCGTGTCTCGGCGGGGACGGTGCACCACGTGGCCTTCCGCGCGGCCGACGAGGCGGATCAGCTCGCGTGGCGGCGGGCGGTCGACGAGTCCGGCCTCTACGTGACGCCGGTGCTCGACCGGCAATACTTCCGCTCGATCTACTTCCGCGAGCCGGGCGGCGTCCTGTTCGAGATCGCGACCGATCCGCCGGGCTTCACCTGGGACGAGCCGGTCGAGAGCCTGGGCTCCGGGCTGAAGCTGCCCCCCTGGCTGGAGGAGAGCCGCCCGCGGATCGAGGCGGCGCTGCCGCCGGTCGAGACGCATACCGTTGCGGTAGGAGGTGCCGTATGAACGGACCCCATCAAGGGCAGCCGCTGGCGCGGGCCGGGCGTCCGGTGGAGGAGGCCTCCGGGGCGGTGGTGATGGTGCATGGGCGCGGGGCCACGGCGGAGAGCATCCTGGAGCTGCGGCACGAATTCGAGAACCCGGATCTCGCCTACGTCGCCCCGCAGGCGGCGGGATACGCCTGGTACCCCTACAGCTTCATGGCGCCGATGGAGAGGAACGAGCCGGGCCTCTCCTCCGCGCTCGCCCGGTTGGGAGAGGTGCTGGCCGGGCTGGAGGCCGCGGGGATCCCGCCGGAGCGGACGATCCTCCTCGGCTTCTCCCAGGGGGCCTGCCTCGCGCTGGAGTTCGCCGCCCGCAACGCCCGGCGCTACGCCGCGGTGGTCGGGCTCTCCGGCGGTCTGATCGGCCCCCCGGGCACGCCCCGCGACTATCTTGGGATGTCAGGGATGCCGGGCTCGTTTGAGGGCACGCCGGTCTTCCTCGGCTGCAGCGACCGCGATCCCCACATCCCGCGCGAGCGGGTGGAAGAGTCCGCAGAGGTGCTGCGGCGGATGGGGGCCGAGGTGACGGAGCGGATCTATCCCGCGATGGGGCACACCGTCAACGAGGACGAGATGGAGTTTGTGCGGGGGCTGGTGGCGGGGGTGACAGGCGCGGCGTAGGCCCTCATCACCCCGGCCCTCTTCTCCCGGCCTCCCCCCCTTCCCGACGGGAGAAGAGGGAGTAGTTAGTCAAAACAAAACCCCCTTCCTTTTGAGCCCCTCTCTCCCGGCGGATGGGGGGGAGGCCGGGAGAGAGGGGTTGGGGAGTGAGGGTCCGGCCGCGAGGCCGGGTTTTTTCTTTTTACGGCTTCGCCGCCGTGGCCTTCCCCTCCTGCGCTTCCGCCGGGCGGTTCTTCACGTACTTTTCCATCCAGTCATAGCTTTCCGCGAGCCCGTGCAGCACCGACTCGCGGCCGCGGTAGCCGTGGGCTTCCAGCGGCAGGAACACCAGGCGGGCGGTGGCGCCGTTCCCCTTCAAGGCGTTGAAGAAGCGCTCGCTCTGGACCGGATCGGTGCCGGAGTTGTTGTCCGCTTGGCCGTGGATCAGCAGAATGGGGTGCTTGACCTTGTCCGCGTACATGAACGGCGACATCTGCATGTAGACCTCGGGCGCGTGCCAGATGTCCCGCTCCTCGGACTGGAAGCCGAACGGCGTCAGCGTGCGGTTGTAGGCGCCGCTCTCGGCGATGCCGGCGGCGAAGAGGTCGGAGTGGGCGAGCAGGTTGGCGGTCATGAACGCCCCGTAGGAGTGGCCGCCGATGGCGATCCGCCGCCGGTCCGCCACGCCGCGGCGGACCACCTCGTCGACCGCGGCCTGCGCCGAGGCGACGAGCTGCTGCACGTAGGTGTCGTTCGGCTCCTTCGTCCCCTCACCCACGATCGGCAGGCTGGGGTTGTCCAGCACCGCGTAGCCTTGGGTGAGCCAGACCAGCGGCGAGCCCGCGCCGGCGCGGGCGAAGCGGTAGGGGGAGTCGGTGACCTGCCCGGCGGCGTCGGCACTCTTGAACTCCTGCGGGTAGGCCCACATCAGCATCGGCAGCGGCCCGTCCGCCGGCTTCCACCCCGGGGGCGTGTAGAGGGTCGCCGTGAGCTGCACGCCGTCCGCGCGCTTGTAGCGGATCAGCTCCTTGTGAATGCCGGCGAGCTGCGGCGTCGGGTGCGGGAAGCGGGTGAGCTGGCGGAGCTTGCCGCTGGCGAGGTCGCGGACGTAGTAGTTGGGCGTCTGTTCCACCGTCTCCCGGCGCTCCAGGAGCTGCTTCCCCCCGTCGTCGAGCAGGTCGATGGGGATCTCGTAGTACGGCGCCGCGGAGCGGAAGAGCCGGCGGGTCTTGCGGGTCGTGAGATCGAGGGCGTCGAGGAACGGCCGGTCCCCTTCGCTGGAGGCGCCCTCGCCGACCATGAAGATCGTGCGGCCGCCGTCGGCGGTGCGCAGGACCTCCCGGCCCCGGGCATCCAGGGTGGTCAGCGACGAGCCGGGATCGCTGTAGCGGTCCTCGGAGGAGCGGTCGAAGAGGAGGGCCGGCGCCGTCTTGCCGCCCGGATGGACGCCGCCCGGCTGGACGATCCAGGTGCGGGTCTTGCGGGTCTTGAACCACCCCTCGGTGAGCAGGGCGGTGCGGTCGTTCCCCCAGGTGACCCCGTAGAAGCGGAAGCCGAGGTTGGCGAGCGGCGCCGGCTCCCCCTGGAACGGGGCGGCGAGCAGCAGCGCGCGGTCGCGCTCGGCGGCCTCGCGGCCGGCGTCGCCGCCGTCGAGGGCCTCCACCCAGAAGAGCGTCGACGGCGCGTCCTCGCGCCAGGAGACGGCGCGCGGGCCGGTCGCCACGCTGTCGAAGCTGATCGGGATCTCCTCCTGGAGAGGGAGGTCGGCGACCGTGCGCACCGCCTTGCCGTCGAGGTCCCAGACCTCGATCTTGCGCGGGAAGCGGTCGGCGGGGACGAGGTAGGAGAACGGCCGGTGGATCGACTGCACGAGCAGATAGCGGCCATCCGGCGACGGCGAGAGCTCGGCGACCAGGCCGGGCGCACCGATCGGCGTGACCTTGCCGTCGAGGGCGACCTTGGCCACCCGCGACGTCAGGTAGTGCTCGAAGAGCGCCTCGTCGGAGGTGCTCTTGAGGAGGTCCTGGAAGGTGCGGGCGGGCGCCGCGTGGCCGGAGCTCTCGCGGATGACCGGTCCCGCCGGCACCTCCGAGCCCTGCGGCTCCGGGCCGAGGTCCGGGTCGACCAGGGTGCAGACCAGCGTCCGGCTGTCCGCCAGCCAGCCGGGCCGCGTCGAGGCCGTCAGGTTCAGGCCGCCGGCGAGCCGCCGCGCCTCGGCCGTGGCGCTCTCGGCCACCCAGAGCTCGACGCCGTCCGGCCGGATGTTGGTGAAGGCGAGGCGGGAGCCGTCGGGAGACCACTGCAGGTTGGTGATGCGGACCCCCTCGGGCAGGCCGGAGACCCGGCGTTCCGAGAGATCGGAAAGGCGCAGCAGCCGCAACCCTGTGAAGTACGCGCCACGGCTCGGGGCATGGTTCTTCGGCCGGAAGCGGAGCCCGCCCAGGCGCAGCTCCGGCTCCGCCAGCTCCGCGATGGGCGGCAGGCTGGAGCGGTCCAGGAGCAGCAGCCATTCCCGCCTGGGGTCGAGCTGGACCCCGGGCGTCAGCGGCGCATCGACGATGTCGACCAGGACCTTGGGCGGCGTGCGGTAGGCGTTATCGGCCGTAGCCACGGTTGCCACGGCGGCGGTCGCCGCGACGGCGGGGATCGCCAGGCCGGCCCCGGCCAAAGTTATCGCCAGGACCGGGGCGAGCGCCAGGGCCTGCCGGAGCCGTGAGAAGCGGAAAGGTTGCATGCGGACGGGTCTCCTTTCGGGAGTCTGTGCTCCCTCAATCATAGTTCAAAGTGCACATTTCCTTGTGGCTCGTTCCCTGCACTGAATACCGCCAGCCGTAGAGTCTTCTTAGCAAAATGGGAATTGTATCGCTGAGCTCCGAAAAGGCACACCCGTCGAAAGGCGGGGCCGCAAAGCCAAGGATCTCCCCCCGCGGGAGACCGCCTGGCTTCCGAAGAGCCCGGAAAGAGTCGTGGATGCGCTCGATCTGGGGTTATTCGAATATCCTTTCAGTCTTTTTTTCCCAGGCTGGTGCAAGTTTTTTCCCGGCCTGGGCCCCTTTCGACGCGACGATCGATCAACTACAACCAGGAGGTGCAAGATGAGATCACGTTTCTTCGGGTGGGTCGGTGGGTTTTGTGCGCTGCTGATGCTGGTCGTGGCGGCGGCGGGAGCGACGACGCTGCAGGTCGCTCTCGATCTTCAGGGACAGGGGCTGTCGATGGTCTCCGGCGGCGCCGGGCTCGAGCTCATCGGTGGGGGATCGGCGAACGTGACGGTCAACATCGGCGGTCCGGTGCAGGCCGCGCTGCTCTACTGGGCGGGGCGCGACCGCCCGTGCCCGCAGAGCGGCGGCGCCTGCGTTATACCGAGCCAGCCCTATAAGGACCAGTTGCTCAGGTTCGACGGCAACCTGATCACCGGGACGATCATTGGCACCGAGGGGCAGCCGGTCTCCGGGGGCGGACCGATCAACAACATCGGCTATCTGGCGGACGTTACCGGCATCGTCCAGGCGCGGGGGACGGGATCACAGTCGTTCGCGATCGCCGACGGCGACCTTGGGAGCAACCTGTTCCGCCTCAACGGCGCGACCCTGCTGGTGATCTACACCACCCCGGGCGACACCGACAGCTACCGGCTGATCGTCTTCGACGGCCTCGACTTCGCCTTCGGCGCCGATCCGACACCGGGTCCGACACAGGTGACAGTGCCTGTCACGTTCACGCACGGCGCGGCGGCCGCCGCCCGGCAGGGGCAGCTCCTGATCGCGGCCGGCGACGCCGAATCGTCGCGGCCGGACCGCATCGACATCAGCAACAACCCGAGCCTGGTCAACACCCTGGTCGGCGCGGCGGGGGAGGACTGGGATTCCCCGGTGATCACGGTGAACATCCCGGCCGGCGCGGGCTCGACCACCGTGCAGCTCTTCTCCGAGCCGCTCAACCAGAACCCCGACTCGATGCTCTGGATTCTCGGGGCGCTACGCGTGCCGCTGCCGGGGATTCCGCCGACCGGCGATGAGGGGTGCTCGCCCGGCTACTGGAAGAACCACACGGGCTCCTGGGCCGGGACCGGCTACTCGCCGGGCCAGACGGCCGTCAGCGTCTTCAGCGCCGCGAGCGCCTTCCCGTCGCTCGCCGGCAAGACCCTGCTGCAGTCGATCCAGGGCGGCGGCGGCCCGGGCACGCTGGGCGCGGCGACCATCCTGCTGCGCGCGGCCACCGCGGCCATTCTCAACGCTGCGAGCTCGGGCGTCGATTACCCCCTGACCCAGGCGCAGGTGATCTCGCAGGTCAACGCCGCCCTGGCGAGCAATAACCGGGACACCATGCTGTCGCTGGCGGGGATGCTCGACGGCGACAACAACCTCGGCTGTCCGCTCAATTGACGCGGATCGCTTGACGCCGAAACGGCGAGCCCCGCGTTATTTGATGTTGTTTGATGTATCGTTGGGGCGTCACAGCTTTGCAGGGGTTCGCCGTTGGCTGTATTGCAGATTCGCAAACCTGATCCCGCGTTCCGGGACCGGCTCCTCTGGATGGGGACCGGCCCCGGCTCGCTGACCCCCGATCTCGAGGAGATCTGCGAGATCGAGGAGATCCCTGCGAGCGCGGCCCTGGCCGCCGTCCGGGCGCGCCGGCCCGACGTGGTGATCGCCCGGGTGGAGGAGGGGGGACTCGACCTCCTGCGCGAGCTCCGCCGCGATTCCGGCACCCGCGACATCCCCATCCTTCTCCTCGGCGGCCCGAGCGCCGAAGGGCGCTGCCTCGACGGCCTGGACGCCGGGGCGAGCGACTACCTGGTGGAGCCCTTCTCGCCGCGGGCGCTGGCGGCGCGCGTCGCCGCGGCCCTGCACGCGGCTCGCGCTCGCCGCGAGAGCCTGCTGCGCGAGCGCGACCTGCTCGCCGAGACGCAGATGGCTGCCGAGGCCCTCGACCGCAGCGAGGAGCGCTTCCATGCCTTCCTGCGCTACAGCCCCGTCGCCTCGTGGATCACCGACGAAGAGGGGCGAATCATCTTCCTGAGCGAGCCGTACACCCGCATCTTCGGCATTCGCCGGGAGGACGCCATCGGGCGCTCCCCCTTCGAGCTCTACCCCGCCGCCCTCGCCCAGACCTTTTACGACAACATCCGCGCCGTCGTCGAGACGGGGGGCACGCTCGAGACCATCGAGGACGCGCCCCGCCCGGACGGCAGCGTCGGCCATTTCCTGGTCTACAAGTTCCCGGTCCGCGACGAGCGCGGGCGGCTCCTGGTCGGCGGGGTAGCGGCCGACATCACCGAGATGAAGCGGGCCGAGGAGGCGCTGCGGCTGAGCGAGGAGCGCTTCCGGCTGGCCACCGAGGCCGTCAACGGCATGATCTACGACTGGTCGATCGAGACCGGCGCCGTCGACCGTTCCCGCGGTCTGCTCGCCCTGCTCGGCTACTGGCCCGAGGAGATCGCCGGCGAGCTCGACTGGTGGAAGGGGCGCATCCATCCGGAGGACGTGCCGCGCGTGCACGGCGAGATCTACCGCGCCATCGACGGCGGCAGCGCCTCCTTCAGTGTCGAGTACCGGGCGCGGCACCGCGACGGCCGCTACATCCAGGTCTGGGACAAGGGGCTCGTCGTTCGCGACGCCCAGGGCCGGGCGGTGCGGGTGGTCGGCAGCGCGATCGACATCAGCGACCGCCAGCAGGCGCGCGAGGAGCTCGAGCGGGCCCACCGGGAGGTGCAGGCCGCCAGCGAGGCGAAAGACCGCTTCCTGGCCACCCTCAGCCACGAGCTGCGCACGCCGCTGACGCCCGTCCTCGCCGTCCTCGCGCGCATGGAGGCGGACGGCGGGCTCACCGCGCACGCCGGCGAGCTCGCCATGATCCGCCGCAACGTCGAGCTCGAGGCGCGGCTGATCGACGACCTGCTCGACCTGACGCGGATCGCCCGCGGCAAGCTCGAGCTGCACCGCCGCGAGGTCGACGCGCGCTCCGTGCTCGAGCACGCGCTCGCGACCATCGAGCGCGAGCTGGCGGAGAAGGGGATGCGGCTGGAGGTGCGGCTGGCGGCCGAGGACCACCGCGTCTGGGCCGACGCTCCGCGGCTGACCCAGGTCTTCTGGAACCTGCTGAGCAACGCCGTGAAGTTCACGCCGCGGGCTGGCGCGATCAGCGTGCGGTCACGCGTCGAGCCGCGCCCCTTCGGCGCCCGGGACCTGATCGTCGAGGTGGCCGACACCGGCATCGGCATCGAACCCGAGGTGCTGCCGCGGGTCTTCGAAGCTTTCGAGCAGACCGACCGGCGGATCACCCGCAAGTTCGGCGGCCTGGGTCTAGGCCTCGCCGTCAGCCGGGCCATCGTCGATCTCCACGGCGGCCGGCTCTCGGTGGCGAGCGGCGGGCGCGGCCAGGGCGCCACCTTCGCCGTCCGGCTGCCGCTCGGCGGCATCCAGGAGGATCTGGACGAGACCGGAATCTGGCTCAGCCGCCCGCGCCCGGCCGCCGAGAGGACCCCAGCGGCCGACCGCTCCCTGCGCATCCTCCTGATCGAGGATCACGAGGACACCGCCGAAGCCATGGCGGACCTGTTGCGAATGATCGGTCACGAGGTCGCGGTGGCCCGCTCGGTGACCACGGCCCTCGATCTCGCCGCCACCTTCCCCGGCGACGGGATCGACCTGGTGGTGAGCGATCTGGGTCTGCCCGACGGCTCCGGGCACGACCTGATGCGCGAGCTCGTCCGCCTCTACGGCTGGAAGGGGATCGCCCTCTCCGGCTACGGCATGGAAGAGGACATCCGCCGCAGCCAGGAAGCCGGCTTCGCCCGGCATCTCACCAAGCCCGTGAACCTGGAGGCGCTGCGCGCGGCGATCGGCCAGGTCGCGGGCGAGCCCTGAACGCCCCCGAGGTTCCGGAGACGTTTCACGGAGGTCCGGAAACGTTTCGGGGAGGTCCTGAAACGTTTCAGGGAGATCCGGAAACGTTTCGGGGAGGTCCGGAAACGTTTCAGGGAGATCCGGAAACGTTTCGGGGAGGTCCGGAAACGTTTCGGGGAGACCCGGAAACGTTTCGGGGAGGTCCGGAAACGTTTCGGGGAGGTCCGGAAACGTTTCAGGGAGGTCCGGAAACGTTTCAGGGAGGTCCGGAAACGTTTCAGGGAGGTCCGGAAACGTTTCGGGGAGGTCCGGAAACGTTTCGGGGAGACCCGGAAACGTTTCAGGGAGGTCCGGAAACATTTCCGGAACCCCGTGAAACGTTGGCGAGAGCCCAGGAAACCCCGGCGACGCTCTGCGGCTGACCCAGGTCTTCTGGAACCTGCTGAGCAACGCCGTGAAGTTCACGCCGCCGGGGGGCGCGATCCGCGTGCGCTCCCACGTCGAGCCGCGGCCCCTGGGGGCCCGGGACCTGATCGTCGAGGTGGCCGACACCGGCGAACGAGCTGAAACGGAGAATCCGCCGCGTATTCCCTTTTCAAGGCTTTCGCCAGCGCTAGACCATCTCCTTGACCTTGTCCGCGAGCACGGTGAGGGCGATCTTGCCGCGGTGCGGGGTGCCCTTCGCGAGCGCCTCGGCGAAGTGGGCCGCCTGCTTGGCGGTGATCTTGGGCGGCGTCGGGGGCTCGTGGGGATCGACAATAGCCTCGATGACGGCGGGGCCGGGCCGGGAGAGCGCCTCGTCGAGCGCGTCGCCGCAAGTGGCGGGATCGTCGATCGTGTAGCCATGCCCCCCGCAGGCGCGGGCGAAGGCGGCGAAATCGATGGGGTGGAGGTCGCAGGCGTACTCGGGGTTGCCGAGGAAGACCATCTGCTCCCACTTGATCTGGCCTAGCGAGTTGTTCTTGACCACTACGATCTTGATCGGCAGGCCGTACTTGACGGCGGTGGCGAACTCGCCCATCAGCATGGTGAAGCCGCCGTCCCCCACGAAACCGACGCACTGCCGCCCGGGGTGGGCGATCTGGGCCGCGATGGTGTAGGGGAGGCCGTTGGCCATTGACGCCAGATTGCCGGAGACCGAGTGCATCTGGCCGCGCTTGACCGGGATGTGGCGGGCGAACCAGCTCGTGATCGTCCCCGAGTCGCAGGAGACGATGGCGTCGTCGCGCAGCCGCTTGCCGAGCTCCCAGGCGATCACCTGCGGCTTCATCGGCTTGTCCTGGCGGGAGGTCTGCGCGTCCATCTCCCGCCGCCAGTCCTGCATCGCCTCCTGTGCCTTCTCCAGGAAGCCACGGTTCTCGTTGCGGCCGAGCAGTGGCAGCAGCTCGCGCAGCGTCGCCCGGCTGTCGCCGATCAGCCCCACCTCGACGGGGTAGCGCAGGCCGATGCGCAGCGGATCGAGGTCGATCTGCACCCCGCGGGCCTGCCCCGGCTTGGGGAAGAACTCGATATAGGGGAAGGAGCTGCCGACGATCAACAACGTGTCGCACTCCTCCAGCGCCTCCTGGGAGGGCCGGGTGCCGAGCAGGCCGATGCCGCCGGTAGTGTAGGGGCTGTCGTCCGGCACCGCCGCCTTGCCGAGCAGGGCCTTGATGATCGGCGCGCCCAGTACCTCGGCGAGTTGCTCCAGTTCCTCCGTGGCATGCAGGGCGCCGCGGCCTGCGAGGATGGCGATCTTCTTCCCCTTGCCGAGGACCTCCGCGGCCCGCCGGAGATCCTCGCTCGAGGGGATCGCGGCGCGGCGGGCCTGGACGTCCGAATTGTGGTGAGGCACGTTGCGCGGCGTCCGCTCGCCCCCCTCCTGGTCCTGGAGGTCATTGGGGAAATTGATATGGGAGACCCCGCGGTAGCCGATGGCGGCGCGGCAGGCGAGGTTAGTGACGTTCTCGACGTGGGCCGGGCCCATGACGCGCGTGTTGTAGACCGTCACGTCCTGGAACAGCTTGTCGAGGTCGACGTCCTGCTGGGAGAACGTGTCGATCAGGTCGTGATAGGCATGGCCCGTGATGGCGAGCACCGGCTGGCCGTCGAGCTTGGCGTCATAGAGGCCGTTGAGCAGATGGATGCCCCCCGGCCCGGAGGTGGCGAGGCAGACGCCGAGCTTCCCCGTGTACTTGGCATACCCGCAAGCCATGAACGCCGCCGACTCCTCATGGCGCACCTGGACGAAGCGCACCAGCTCCTGCCGCTTCCGCAACGCCTCCATGATGCCGTTGATGCCGTCGCCGGGGATGCCGAAGATAGTGTCCACCCCCCAGTTGATCAGGTTCTCGATCAGGATGTCCGCCCCGGTCTTGGCCATGGTGTGCCTCCGAGCTTCTCGTAGGAATTACATGCTAGTAGAGGAGAGGTCCGGCGTTCGAGGGAGAGAACGGCCCGATCCCCGCAGCCGGACCATCGAAGTTTGGGGATCTGCAAGCGGGGTGCCTTGCGCGCTGGCCTCAGGATGGTGCTCTTGCTTGGTTGTCTCAGGCTCAGGAGATGAGGAAAGAAGAAGATAAGCGGGCGTGACAGGCCTGCTCTTGACTTCACGGACGCGTAAGATTATCTTACCGGTTGTCGGACTGGGAGGCATACACATGGACCCTGCCACGCTGAAAGAAAAACTTATCGCAGTACTCGTTCAAATTCAGGACGCTAGCCACCTCGAATGCCCACCATTGACGGGCGCAAGCAAACCGGTCGACCAGATTCCGAAGTTCGACAGTAAGATCTGGCCGGTAGCCACCACGCTTCTAGGCATTGAGATCGGCGCGGTGATTCCAAACGATGTCAATCTCTTTGTCGATGAGAGGACCAAACTGCCGCGTTCCATTGACCAAACAGTAGCCTTTGTATGCGACTTACTAAAAGAGCAGAGTGAGATGGGAGCTGCAACCGCATGAATGACACCGAAGAAGGCAGGCGCACCCTAATCGCCGAGCGTTTGAAAGAGGCGCGCAAGATGGCCGGCGTCTCCCAGGGCTACGTTGCCAAGATCCTCGGCCTGCATAGGCCCTCTATCTCGGAAATAGAAGCCGGCAACCGCCGGGTCTCGGCCGATGAACTTGCCCGGCTTGCCGAAGTTTACGATGTGGGTGTCGCTTGGCTCGTTGGCGAGGTGCCAGAAGTTCTCGACGCCCAGGACCCCCGACTAGAACTCGCCGCCCGCGAACTCGCCAAACTCAAGCCAGATGACCTCGACCGGTTGCTTAGGCTCCTCGCCGCTATGCGCAGCGATTCTAATCCGAATGCCCAGGGAGGTGATCGGTGACGAATCTAAGGCGCACCACCAAGTCCGATTTCAATCGTCGCGCGCTAGCTACCAAGGCCATGCAGGCTGCGTCTGCCACGCGGGCGCAAGCCAAACTCGACCAGCACGGTCCGATTTGCATCTACGGACTTTGCGAGTTGCTAGGCGTCACCGTGCGCTTCAACAACATAAACATGGAGGGAATGTACCAACGCGGAGCATCGTCACGCATACACCTCTCTTCGCGCCGCCCGCTGCCGCGGCGGGCCTTTAACTGTGCTCACGAGCTTGGCCACCATGTCTTCGGCCATGGCTCGTCAATCGATGAGCTGCGCGAGGACGCCAAGGAGAATCCCTGGGAAGACCCTAAGGAATTCCTCGCTGACACGTTCGCGGGCTTTGTGCTGATGCCAATCATGGGGCTGCGCCGTGCCTTTGCAGTACGCGATTGGAAGCCCGAGACCGCGACAGCGGCGCAGATGTTAACGATCGCCTGCGACTTCAGCGTCGGTTACTCGACACTCCTCACCCATCTGTCGGCCAGCGTAGACATGATCTCGCGAACGCGCGCTGCAGTTCTTCAGCGCATCACGCCAAAGGCTTTACGCGCCAACATCCTGGGTGTTCTAACTCCGGAGCCTTTGATCGTTGTCGATCGTTACCGGGCAGGGCCGACCCTTGACGCCGAGGTGAAGATGCTACTGCTCCTACCGCCTGGAACCGAGACGACCGGCGAAAGCCTCGCTTATGAACGCGATTTGGCGGGCGGCCGCCTGTTTCGTGCGGTACGCCCAGGTATAGCGCAAGCGACCGCCAACAAAGACGGTTGGGCAGCGTTCGTTCGCATCGCGCCCGAGGCTTATGTCGGGCTCGCCCAATATCGGCACTTGGAGGATGACCCCGATGAGTAAGTCCAACTCGCATGCCGACGAACCGACTGTAATCAACGACACCAACCTGTCGCGCGCCTGGGCCCGCATTTTTCTGCGCGTCCTCGACGGGCGGGGCTCAGAGGTCTCGCCGTTGGTGCTCAGTCTTAGTGGGTTCGGTGAGGAGGGCCAAATCTCCGAAACGGGACCTGTGAGGAACGCTCTTGACCAAGCGCTAATAGGAAAAGCCAAAATCCCGGTTGAGGATGTCGCTTTCACAATTTTCCCCGAACGACTTTGGCAAATTGCGAG
The DNA here is from genome assembly GCA_035490435.1 of Thermoanaerobaculia bacterium. Taxonomy (GTDB): domain Bacteria; phylum Acidobacteriota; class Thermoanaerobaculia; order Multivoradales; family UBA5704; genus DATARR01. The sequence goes on along the minus strand of DATHEF010000018.1, from coordinate 20,368 downwards.
ACGCGACCGCGCTCGGCTTTTTGAGCTCTACAAAGGGGTGTTTCCCCGCTATGTTGCAATGAACCGTCGTGCCAACGGACGCGGCCTCTACTTTGAGCGTCTGACGATGTTCGGTGCTGGAGTGCCTTGTGATGGCAATCAGCTAGAGTGGATCTTGTCTCAGTATAATTCGCGACCGGGAGTGCGGGATTCAATGTTTCAAGCCGCGGTGTTCGATCCCGCGCGCGACCATGTCAAGAATGCCCGCGTCGTCTTCCCATGCTTACAGCATGTCAGCTTCGTGCCGACCGGCGACGGTTTAGTCATGAACGCTTTCTATGCAACGCAGTATATTTTCGACAAGGCTTACGGTAACTATCTTGGCCTTGCGCAACTCGGTGCTTTCATGGCGCACGAAATGAGTTTGCCACTTACCCGGCTGAACGTCACTGTTGGCGTCGCGAAACTTGAAGGCGTCAGCAAGAGCGATGCGAGTCTTAGGCCGATCATCACGGCGGCCCGCGAAGTGCTTGCCACCCCTTTTGCAGGCTCGGCTCAACCTGTCGTCGCTCTCATGGGAGCAGGGACCCCGTCTTGATGAAGAAGTCTCCTATACCCGCCTCCAAACGAAAGCGTGGGCTTCCGCCAAAATCGTGCAACGATCCCGCGACCGCTATGCTTCCTTTCGACCTGCCGGTCACGCAGCGCGCCAGCGACGCCCCGGCCAAAGCCGTGCGGACGCCAATTATTCTGCGGCATCTCGCGCCTGCCAAGGTCTCGGAGGTCTATGAAAGCTATTGGCGCTTTGCCGCCGAACGCCAGGAGATTTTTTCCCGGCGGGCGCACGGCATGGCTTGGCCTTGGACCAGCAACGCGGTACTCAAGACCTATAAATTTACCAACGCCTATCGGGCTTCTGACCGGGCGAGCCAGTATCTTATCCGGCACGTCATTTATCGCGCCGATTTGCCAAGTTCGCCGCGAGAAGTGTTTTTTCGCATCCTGCTGTTCAAGCTGTTCAACAAAATCGAGACATGGGAACTGCTGGAGCGATCGGTCGGCCCCATCTGCTTCGAAGGTTACTGCTTCGCGCGATACGACGAGGTCCTCGCAGGGGCGATGCGCGATGGCCGCCGCATCTATTCCGCCGCGTACATCATGCCGCCTGGAAGCAGTGCATTCGGCAGGGCCGCCAAGCATCAAAATCATCTGCTATTACTCGAACGCATGGTAGGTGACCGGCTACCCGAACGACTTGCGCAGACCCGTACCATGCAGGAAGGCTTCGATCTTCTCCGGGTCTATCCGACCATAGGTGATTTCCTGGCGTATCAGTTCATCACGGACATCAACTACAGCGAAATCACCAACTTCAGTGAAATGGAATTCGTCGTGCCGGGCCCCGGCGCGCGCGACGGATTGAAAAAGTGTTTTATTGATCCCGGTGGACTCAATGAGCCCGAACTGATTCGGCTAATGGCTGATCTTCAAGAGCAGGAGTTCGAGCGACTGGGACTCAACTTTCAATCTCTTTGGGGGCGGCGGCTGCAGTTGATAGACTGCCAGAATCTGTTTTGCGAGGTCGACAAATATGCGCGCGTTGCTCATCCTCTGATCGAAGGGCGAACTGGCCGCACGCGGATCAAGCAGAAGTTCGAGCCGTCTTCTAATCCGATTGAGTTCTTCTATCCACCGAAGTGGAAACTGAACGGGTTGATGCAGACCGGAGATGGAACGTTATTTGGCGCTATGGGGAGGGGCAAGGCCTCCCCTGGGTAAGCGCCGAAGGAGACGACATGGATTTTGACCGCTATCAAAAAGAAGCACTGGAGACCGATCACCTTCCGGCGCGAGCAGGCTCGGGTGATGTCCTACCTCTCATTGTCCCGATGCTTGGACTTGCTGGCGAAGCCGGTCAGCTTCTGAGTGAGTACAAGAAGCATCTGCGTGACGGCGAGGCGCACCGGCTTTTCAAGGAGCGCGTGTCAGAGGAACTTGGTGATCTACTCTGGTATATAGCCAATGTCGCGAGTAAGTTCGATCTGGCGCTTAATGAGATCGCGGCTGCTAACCTCGCTAAAGTTAAGGCGCGTTGGGATACTGAGCGTACCGAGCCGCTGCACTTTGATGCAACGCTTCCAGCCGGCGAACGCCTTCCGCGCCAGTTCGAGGTCGAATTGGTGGATATTGAAGCCAACGGTCGCCAGCGGGTCCGTGTACTGATCAATGGCGAGCCGCTTGGCGCAGAACTGACCGACAACGCCTACGATCCAGATGGCTACCGCTTGCACGATGTCTTCCATTTAGCCTATGCTGCTGTACTAGGCTGGTCGCCGGTCACGCGTGCGCTGCTGCGCCGCAAGCGCAAGAGCCGACCTCTTATCGACGAGGTCGAGGATGGCGGGCGGGCTGCGGTAATTGAGGAGGGTGTCGCCGCATTGGCCTTCGATTATGCCAGACGCCATCGCATGCTCGATGGTGTCAGCGTGCTTGATTTCCAACTCCTGCGCACTATCAAGGACATGACTTCGCATCTAGAAGTCAAGCAGTGCAGCACGGGCGAGTGGGAGAATGCGATTCTGCAAGGTTTCAAAGCGTGGCGCGCCGTCTTGGCGTCACGCGGAGGTCGGATCGCGGTGGATCTTGACAAGCGCCGAATTGACTACCTCGGCCATTCCGAAACTGTTCAGATGATCTCGGCACCTTCGCCATGAAGCGCGCCGATCGCGATGACGCTCGCCATCGCCATTGCATTGGTATGGCTGATACTCAGTCGCCACTCGACAACGCCAAGGTTGGCGGCAACTCTTGCCGCGCCGCCTGTAAGCCGGACCTGCGGTGGAGTTCCTGCGGCGCGCTGGATGATGACATCAGAGAATGCCACGCCGGCACCGAACCCTGTTCCCAGCGCCTTCAGGACAGCTTCCTTCGCGGCAAACCGGCCGGCCAAGCGCTCAGTCCGATTGGGCCCATCGCCAATCTCGTCCAGTTCTTCCTGAATAAAGCAGCGCGGGATCAAGGGATCGCGCGGATCTTCAATCCAGCTTCGTATATCGGCAATGTCGACTAAATCAATCCCGTGGCCAACAATGTTCACATTTGCCTCCGATCTCGAACGTGTGCACCTGTGGCGCGCAGACATCACACATGGTCAAATACGAGGTACCTAAGCGAGCGAACTCAGGGGGAACAACCTCAAGAAGGAGCATATACTATGACGAAGGTGAATGCGATGTTCTGGAGCGGTGAAACTTTGAGTGATCGTTTAGCCTCGCTCATCGAGCCGTTCGCGCCCGAGCGCGTCGACTGCGCGGCCTATACCTTGTCCATTGGTCCTGAAGTCTATGTGTCGCCTAATGATCAAGCGGCTGACCCGACGACAGTCACCGTACGTAAGCTCGGCTCGGGCGATGCGTTTACCATTCCGTCCGGGCAGTTTGCATTTTTGCTGACGGAAGAGGTCGTCGCCGTCCCATCTGATGCGATCGCTTTCATTTCAATCCGGGCAAAGATCAAGTTCCGAGGCCTCGTCAATGTTTCGGGGTTCCATGTGGACCCAGGCTATCATGGGCAACTGACTTTCGCGGTCTTCAACGCGGGTCCAACACCGGTTCATCTCAAGCGCGGGCAGCCTATTTTTCTCATTTGGTACGCAAGCCTGGATCGTGAGTCAGCCTTTAAGAAGGGCGGTCCTATTCGTTTGGGCATCGACACCGAATTGGTTACCAGCATCGCCGGCGAATTACAGTCCTTTGCGGGCTTATCCCGGCGAATTGGAAATGTAGATAAGGCGCTGGGTGATCGCGTGCACGCTATCGAAAAAGAGCAGACTTACTATCGCTGGATCGGCGCCATTGCGTTAGCGTTGATATTATTTTTTGCCACGAATTTTCTGAAAGAAAACTGGCCTTGGCGGTCTCCTACATCACAACGCACTACAGCCGATCCTCGCCCGGCGGCGAAATCGCTCCAACCCTGAAGCCTACGTATTGGCCTTGTACTTGCCTTGAGCCTACCCGCCGACGACGACAGGGGTGACTTCAAAGAGAGCCGCTATCTCTGGGCGCCCGCTCCCGAGACGGTCGGACCTTGAATCCACTCCACCGGACGAGCCCCGCAGGGGCGTCATGAAGTAGCCCGGCGGCGTGAGCCCCGGGAATCGATGCGTCCCCACCATCCAAGAGCCCCGCCAGGGGCGACAGGAGATTTCGCGGCGGAGTTGGAGGCGATGCCGGCGAAGGCGAACGGACGCCGTGTGGAGAAGCCGCCTGCATCGCCCCCAAGCCTTCAGGCTCGCTTGATCATCCGCAACAACCAGATCAGGATGCAGGCTCCAAGGAAGGCCACGATCAGGCTCCCGATCAGTCCGCCTCCAGGCCAGATTCCCAGCACGCCGAAGAGCCAGCCACCCAGGAGGGCGCCGATAATGCCGATAATGATGTCTCCGAGGACGCCGTAGCCTCCGCCCTTCATGACCTGCCCCGCCAACCATCCCGCCACCAGTCCGATCAGAATGAACCCATTCCATAAAGGTTCCAGGTGATTCTATAAAAGGTCGTCATCCTCACCGACCAGACAGCCCTATGTAGGGAGATTGAAGTCGCATTTCGGAGATTCGGGCGCTGTTTCCAGCGGCCGAAGGACAGGAGTCGGGCAAATCTGGCCTGCTACGAGTTCGAGGCTTCAGGAAAATCCGACGCCTGGATACACGTCCTCTGAGGAAGAGCACTTCGCGCTTTCGTGAATCTGTAGGCAGCTTGGCTCGGCCTGGAACTATCCTCCCACGAACGGAAGCGCTGGCGGGAAGCACCCGGCGGGAAAAGCCGCACTACGATCTCCGGCTTTCAGCTTTTCGGCGGCTTGCCGGAAAGCGGCGACGAACCAGGCATATCCTTCGTAAAGCTCTTGACGCACGCTCTGGCGGAGCGCATGGAACAAGGGTGCGGGAGACTTCTTCAGGCGCGCGGGGCGGTGGTGCGGATGCTTGTCCAGGATCGCTGCTACGCCCAGCGGCTGGCTGCCGGTCCTGGCTCTTCGGGCGGCGGCTTCGGTTTCGACCTGAGCGACCACGCTGAGAGCCCGGCTCTTCCAGGCGTCCTCGGGAAGGTGCTTCCAGCAGGGTAGGGGAGAGAGCGTCACGGTTTCGCGAGTCGCGTACTGAAGCCGATCGAACGTTTCTCCCCGTTGCCGGGCGGCGTACTCTAGAGTGCGGCTGAACCAGTACCCCTGGAGGGGTTCGCCGTCCATCAGGGCTCGTGCGACGTGGAGGCCCGGCCAGTCCCGGGGCCGCTCGGTCAATCCCTCTTTGACGCCGTGCGCGAAAATATATTTCAGGCGCGCGATCTGGGCTTCCTCTTCGGAGCTGACGACGATCGCCTGATATCGCCGTGACCAGACCCCGTCGCTCCAGCGGACGAGCCGGCCCACCTCCCGCGCGAGGTTGGAGTTCAGATAGCGCATGAAGCTCGAGAGGTGGTGGGCGTCCCTGACGTCGAGCAGGAGGTGATAATGGGACGAGAGAAATACAAAAGCGCAGATCGGGACGGCATACAGCCGTTGGGCCCGTCCCAGAACCCCAACGACGATCTCGTTGAGCTGCGGGCTGGGGCAAAGGAGGTGGCGGCCCTGGACGGTGCGGCAGGTGACCTCGACGAGGGATCCGCCTTCGGGGATGAATCGGAGTCTTCGGCTCATGCACAGATAAGACGTAAAAAGACCCTCGAATCTTCTTCGTCCTAGAACGGCTTGAGTTTGAGAGGGGGGTCTAAACCATATTTCAGAGATGTAAGAAGCACGGAGCGATGCCTTGGCTTCGCCGCAAGCCTGCCTCTCTAGAATCCTCTGGCCCTTCTTCTGGCTGGCCGGTGCAGCCCCTCCTCTGGCGGTCCAGAGCTTGGTGTGCCTACATGCTAGTATCGCAAGGTTGTCGCGTAAGGGTAGCCGGGTCGATCTCAGATCGGCCTTTGAGGTGCTTGAGCCGTGTGCGGGGAAACTCGCACGTACGGTTCTTAGCAGGCTGCTGAAAAACTCAGCGGCACTCGATGAAGGAGCCTTGGTGTCATTTTCTCCATCACTCTTTCAGGCCATCAAGGGATCTGGAACGACGCTGGGATTGCCTTCTTCGAAACGTCGGCCTTGCCAGTCGGCCGAATTCAGGCGTGGAGACGAGTTTTTCAGCAGCCTGTTAGAGGGGTTGGAGGCCCCGTAAGGGCCCCCGGCCTACTCGGTGGACGACACTGGGAAATACTCATGGAGGTTCAAGTGCTCAGGAGAATGGTGTTGACTGCCCTTCTGCTTGTCGGATCTCATCGTGCGTGGGCAGGCGAGCGCGAGATGATCGTCAATTCGGTGCCAATCGGTGCACACGTGGAGTTCGGCGGCAGCGAGATAGGAGTGACCCCGGTGGTCATGACGCTGCCAACCGCTTTCTTTCAGGCACCCATGACGATATGGGCCCGACATCTCAGCACGCCTCTCAAGCTAACGTTCTCGCTATCAGGGTATCAGACCAAGACTGTGGAGCTAGGCGACGGCCCGAACAACTGGAGCAGCCTCAACGGCTCCAACCATTTCGACTATTATCTACTTCATCCTTCGTACACGATCACACTCGATCGGGTTCCGCCTCCGCCGACAACGCCGACGGCAACCAGTGCGAGTGACGCCGTAGCGGTCGCAAACGCACTCGAGAAGCTCGCCAAGCTTCGGGAGCAGGGCCTCCTGACTGACGCCGAGTTTCAATCGCAGAAGAAGGCACTGCTCGGTATACCGGCATCGCCCAACCAAGAACCTGCAAACTCATCACAAATTGACCCTGTGCACTTCTGTTCTCAGCTCTTGGAAGCTACCGACACGACTCACAAGCTCGACACCTCAAGCTCCCCATTGCTCACCGGTGCACATGGACCGATTGTCCGTTGCCTCTGGAAGACTCCCGCGCCTGGAGTTCAGTCTATGTCCTTCTATGTCCAGTGCGAACTGCCAACGACTGCTGCCGCCTGCCAGGCGATCGGCGCTACCACGGGATACGCCGGCGACGATCCGCACATCGCCTGCCGGACAACACTTGGCTCCGACCTGGCCTACGTCTTCGACAATAAGTGCGTGGCCTTTCTGTCGGCCGCGGGAGAGCAAGCCACCGTAGATCCGATCGCCGCTCGTGTTATCGCAGCTTTCATCGTTCAGCATTCGAGGTAGCGTCGTCTAACCATATAAAGGTTCCAGGCGATTCGAGGGGGGCGTCAAATTGGCGGCATACTCCAGGGTCCGGCTGAACGCACGGCGCTCCGGGCATCTACAACGTCGATGACGACGAACCGGTGAGTGTCGCCCCTACCTTCGGGGCTCATGGATTCTTGGTCCCCGTAACCTCCCCCATTGCCACGGCAATACCGTTGCGTAGAGACGCTCCCAGACGCTCTACGACACCCTGCGAAGGCCATGAGGACGGCGGGTCGTCTCCGCGGCGGCATCAACATTCAGAATCCCTCTCGTCTCCTGCGTCCTCCACCTCCATCGCTTTTCGTCGCCTCCCGGAGGATTGGACGACTTGTATATAAGAGGCAGGGTTGAAACCCACCTATCCCGCCAGGGCACCTGGAGGGGCGGCCCTGTGGCCGCCCCTCTTCACGGCAAGCATGGCACTTCATTCTCGGAAGCGGTTACGCTGCCTGCCGGCAGGGCTACTTTGCGCTACGGGCAGTTCGTTGGTATCAGGCACTCGGGCGGCGGTGGCGGCGGCGGCGGCACGTAGATCGGGCGCGGGCTGCCACAGGTCCAGCCGGGTGGGTTGCGGATCCGGTTGACCATCCGGTCGTTGGCCTCGCTCTTCGCGATGAGTCCGGTCGTAAAGGGCACCCACCACTCGCCGAACTCGGACAGGTCGCACAGCCACTCGATCTGGATCTGGTTCATCGAGTGCCTGTGGCCGGCGAGCGAGCCGTAGGAGTAGGAGTTGAGGTAGTGGAAGAACCAATCGTCCGTGCAGGGCTCCGACCCGCAGTTGCTGCCCGGCAGGTTTGACCCATGGCTCGAGTCGAACGTGATGTGAGTCGACTCGTGCAACATCGTTCCGCCCCGTACGCCTGCGGTCCGACTGTTGAAGCTGGGGCACTGCATCTCCACGCGGTCGGTCACAAAAACCCCCCAGAACGCTTGGGCGAAGGCGCTGGACGCATCCTCCGGCTCAAAGCGAAAGCCGTGCTGGCTGCCCGCGGCCCAGCGGTAGTAATCGACGTCGCTGTGCCAGGGGCCGCGGGTCGAGTCCTGCAATCCGTAGGTGATCAGGTAGGCCGAGTCCCACATCTTGGGAAAGGCCTGGGTGGGATCGCACGTCGCCCAGCCCCAGCTCCCGCTCCAGTGGTCCGACTGAAGGTTGAAATAGGGGCGGAACCAGTCGCGAAACTCCGGCCAGCAGTTATGGACGTTCCAGAGGGCCTGTTCGTCCGTTTCGACGGTGTTGAGGCACACGGCGCCGGCCGCGGCCGGCAGGAGGACGAGGGCGACCATCGCGGTCAGGGCTCTCATCCGCAGCAGGGTCTTCGCTTCAGATCTCATTTCACACCCCCGTCGTGGTCTTCCGCGGCCGTCGTCGTCTGGGACTTGGTTCCCCACTTCTCCTGCCAGGCGCGCAGCCGCCGCGTGAATTCCTCGGCATCCTGGCCGCGCTGAAACCGCGGCCGTTCGACGTACGGGTGCAGCTCGGCGGGCAGCAACCGGTACAGTTCGGCGGCCGTCTCCGGACGATCCCCGTGGTTCCACATGTAGGCGTCGATCGCCGAGACCCGCACGTGAAGGGCCTCGTGTTTCGCGATCACCTCGCGCACCGCCGCGTCGGCCTGCGGCGTCGCCAGAAAGGCCAGCCCCTCGACCGCCTTGACCTGAACCATTTCCTCGAAGTCGCGCGCGGTCAGCTTGTCCGCCTGCGAGTCGGCGGGGGGGAGCGGAGCCCAGACCACCTCGCGCAGTTGCGCCATGGCGTCGGGCCGCTTCATCTCGCCCAGCATGCCGAGGACCACGAGCCGGTGCTCGAGCGCCTCGGCCGGCAGTTGCTTGTACTGCCGCGCGATCGCCTCAACGGCGCCGGGCTGTTCGCGCAGTTTCGCCACGACCTCCGCGACCACGGGCAGATCCCGATTGGTCGCGCGGTAGATCTGTGGCAGCAGGTCGTACAGCGCCAGCTCCACCTGGTTGGCCGAAGCCTTCACCGGCAGATCGGCCACGACCTGCCGCAGGCGGCTGGCCTCGAAACCCTGGCCCGAGCCCGTCTTGGAGCTCGAGCTCCGGTCTTCCCACTTCGGCGGTTCGGGCCTCAGCAGCGGCGGTGTTATCTGGCCGGCCGAGGCGTCCTGCGGCAGCGGCGCGCCGAGCACCCCCGCCGCCGGGAGCAGCGACAACAAACCCAAACTCAGCAGTATTCGGTTCTTCATAGATCCTCCTCGCCAAGCCCCACCATCGGGGCTGACTCGGAGTAAACGCTTAAACCCGGATGATCCCCTCACCGGGCACGGTGTGCCGGCTTCGGGGTGAGTCTGTGGGGCACTTTCGTTGTATTATTATCGAATGCGTAATTAGACTCGGCTTCGAGCGACCGCCCTTGCGGGCGCGCGATTTCCGGCAGGAGGTTTTCGTGGCGAAAAAGCAACCCGGCGCCGCTGACGGCGCGGCCCCGAAAGCGACGCGGCGAAAGTCTTTCACCGCCGAGATCGCTCCCAAGGATCGCGTCGCGCTGTATGCGGTCGCCCGTTACCTCCCCTCCAGTCTCAAAGGGGAGTGCAAACTGCAGATCCCCTTCACCACCTACATGCAGGATCCGGCGGTGGCGAAGGACAACCCGGGCCTCGCCTTCAACGAAAATCTGTGCGTCGACTGGGAGCCGGGCCTCGCCGACGGACCGACGAGCGCTCGCTTCGCTGTCGTCGACTACAACGCCGACACCGATGAGCTCACGCCTCCCGCTGAATGGAATGAGGACCTCCAGACGTTCGTCATCGGCGGCCAGGTCCTCGACCAGAAGACGGCTCACCTCCCGCAGTTTCATCAGGTGAGCGTCTGGGCCACCCTGCAACGCGCCCTGGCGTTCTTTGAGGAAGGTTCCGCTCTCGGCCGGCTTATCCCCTGGGCGTTCGAAGGGAACCGCCTGATCGTCGTGCCACGCGCCGGCTACGGCGAGAACGCCTTCTATGACCGCGGCAGCAAGTCGCTCCAGTTCTATTACTTCGGGTCCGACCCCGACATCGTCTACACCTGCCTCTCGACCGACATCGTCAACCACGAATTCGGCCACGCCGTGCTCGACGGCATTCGCCCGCTGTACAACGAAAGCAGCTTCGTCCAGACGGGAGCGTTCCACGAATTCATCGGCGACCTGACCGCCATCCTGCTCACGCTGCGAAACAACGATTTGCGCCAGCACCTGGCCAAAGCGACCGAAGGGGACATGACAAAAGCCGACGCGATCTCTTCGATCGCCGAGGAGTTCGGCAAGAACGTCTCCGGCCGGCCGTACCTGAGAACGGCGTTCAACGATTTCAAGATGTCCGACATGCGGGGAAAGACGAGCGTGCATGACGTCTCCATGGTCCTTACGGGCGGCATGTTCGAAATCCTCATCGAGCTCGCGAAGCACTATAGGCTCCAGCCAACCCCCAAGGGCAAGCTGGCCAGCCCCGCGCAGGCGTTCTGGTACGCCGCCGATCGCATGCAGCGCACCGCCATCCAGCCGCTCGATCTCCTCCCTCCCGTCGACGTGACGTTCCGGGACTACGCCCTCGCCGTCTGCAGGTCGCAGCGGCTCTCCGATCCGCTCGACCCCGAGGACTACCACGGCATGCTGATCAAGGTTTTCCGCGAGCGGGAGATCCTCTCGGAGGAGGACGAGCGGCAACTGACGGCGCCGCAGTATCTCTACGAGCGTCTCGAGCTCCTCGTCAACCCCGACATCAGCGGTATTTCACGGTCGCGCGCCGCCGCGTATCGCTTTCTGGACGATAACCGCCAGGAGCTTCTCATCCCCGCCGGTCAGGATTTCTTCATCGCCGATCTCTACGACGCCAGCAAATGCGATCGTGAGCGGGCCAGACTGCCCCGGCAGATCATTCTCGAATACGTCTGGCGGGAAGACGTCCTCCTGGAGGGCAAGCGCTTCGGCCGGTTCGACGGACGCTGGACCTTCATGCTCTGTGGCGGAACCATCGTGTTCAACGACAACGGGAATGTCCTCGCCTGGGCGATGAAGCCCGGCTCCCTTCTTTACGGGGGCAGGCGGGTCCGGCGAGGTATCGTCGCCGAGAGGTGGGTGTCCGCGATCGCCGAGGGAACCGCGCGCAGGAAGGAGCTGCTCGACAACCTGGCCGGCCAGATCGCCGCCGGACGGGTCGGAGCCGTGATCGGCTCCGACAAGGGGCTTCTGGGCGTGGCGGTTCCTCCGTTGATCGCGGAAGGGGAGGACGATCAGGTCCGGTTTCGCTTGTCGCCCCACCTGCACCTTTCTCATGATGACGAAGACGATCCGGGAGCAAGGCCATGGGAAATGATCTCCTGATTCGGGCTTACCGCGTCGGCTGCGGAGACTGCATCTACGTCCGCATCCCGCAGGGGAAGAACGGATTCCACATCCTCATCGACTGCGGCAAGAAGGGGGGTACGGAGCTGCTCGAGAAGGCCATCAAGGATCTCGAGACCACGATGCTGCCCGACGGTGACGCGCCGGGCAAGAAGCGTCTCGATCTGATCGTCGCCACGCACCGGCACGAAGACCACATCAAGGGGTTCGACAAGGAGCTGTTCGAGAACATCCAGGTCAAGAACATCTGGCTCAGCGCGGTGATGGATCCCGAGCACCCGCAGAAGGCACCGAAGGCGCACAAGCTCCACGCCTTCGCCAGTGCGCAGATGCGCCGGCTCGCCGACAGCGGCAGGGCGTTGAGCCCGCAGGTCGAGATCCTGGCTTCCGCCTACGGCGTCAGCAACGACGCGGCCGACGACCTCCTGATGAAAACACTGCCGGAAGCCAATGGCATCGAGCCGAAGTACGTCCACGCCGGAATGACGTCCAAGCAGCTCGGCCTCGGCCTCAAGGATGCGACGATCCGCGTTCTCGCTCCCGAACAGGACATCGACCACTTCTACCTCGGCGAAGAGACGGACACCAGTCTCAAGGGCTTTCAGGCCGTCAGCTCCGCCGCCAGGCCCCGGGTGGAACGTTCTGGAGGCCCCGCGCCGAAGAACATCAGCGCCGGCGACTTTCGCCTGCTGCAGTCCGGCATGCTTTCCAACGGCCTCGCGTTCGCCGCCAAGGACACCGCCATCCAGAACAACATGAGTGTCGTGCTCCTGATCGAATGGAAGAAACGGCGGCTGCTGTTCGTCGGCGATGCCGAGTGGGAACGCGAGTTCAAGGAGGGGAAGGACAACGGCAGTTGGAACGTGATGTGGGAGAAGCATCGTGAGACCCACCTCAAGGATCCGGTCGACTTCCTGAAGATCGGCCATCACGGAAGCATCAACGCTACACCGCCGGTTGCCGAGCTGCAGCCGAAGCCCAAGGCGGGCGCGGCGGACTTCGGCACCGCGAGCATCTACCGGATGCTCGATACGCTCCTGCCGGTTCCCAAGCCCGGAAAGAAGCCGGCGGCGCAGGCGATCGTCTCCACCGAACGGGAGTTCTACAATCCGATTCCCGAATGCGCGGTGCTGGTCGACCTCGCCCGCCGGGTGAGCAACACGAGAAACTACGGCGCCGAGCTCAAGAAGAAGAACAAAGACCCCGAGGGCATCTGGATCTCGACGAAGGCGAAGAAGAACAAGTTCTTCGAGACCTACGAGAAAGAATTCCTCGACCAGCCCCAACCGCTGCGCACCGATCTGGAATTCGAGCTCAGCGGAGACGAGTTCATCGACGTTCTGATTCCGCCGGGCACGTAGGAACGCCCTTTTGACCTCGAACGTGGGGCTTGAAGGCGGAAGGCCTCCGCCTCCGCCGGGGGGCGCTCGCCCGCGGCCAAGGCAGGGACCAGCAGGCTCCCGGAGAGGGCGAGGAGGGGAGCTTGAGTTCTGTGGAACTTTCTTCCAGACCCCCTTGCGCGCATCATCTTTAAGGATTAGCATATGTAGTCTCAGCTATTGAACCAAAGGTGTCGTTCACATGGCCCAGTATCAGCAGATCGATCGCGAGTTGCGGCAGTTCCTCGACCAGATCCGCGGCGCTTCCCGACCGGCCCCTCCTCAGATTGCCCGTCTCCTCACCTATGTCCATGAACACCTGTTCGAACCCGACCTCAACGTCAAGGTCGTCAAAGCGCAGTGCCAGTTCTACGACAACAACATCACCCTGCGATTCCACAACGCGATAGGCATGGGGCTGCGCGAGTACATCGAACGGCTCCGCCTGGAGGCCGCGAAGCACCTCCTCGGCCGCTCCTTCCCGATCTATGTGGTCGCCATGGCAGTGGGCTACTCCTATCCCGAGACGTTCTGCCGCGCCTTCCGGCGTCAATACGGGCTCAATCCCTCGGGTCAGCAGGAGAGCGCTGGAGGCAGACAGATCGTCAAGAAAGAAAATCAAGAAGAAACATCATGAGCTCGTCCCGAGGAAGGAGTACTTTCGATTGACTAGAAATAGCTCTGCAGCCTCTCCAAAGGGGATTCGATGAGCCTTGGATTAAGCGGAAAGTTCAACGTTCTCCAGCAGTCTCCTCACGATTTCATGCCGGACCCTGAGGAGGTCAAGCCTGATTCCGGGGCCGTCCGATGGGTGCCATCCCGCTACAACATCCGCGCCACCACGACGGACGGACGCCTGGTGCTGTGGAACAGCTACAAGGGGACGTTGAGTGTCTTCGGCGTGAAGCAGAAGGCAGGAATCGAAGCGCTGCTCATCCGCAAGGGCTTCACGGCCCGGCCCGAGGGAGCCGTCCAGTATCTGTTCGACCGCGGCTTCCTGGTCAAGGAAGGGACAGACGAGTACCGCCGCATCCAGGTGGGCTTCGGCCACCAGCACTACCGGACAGACACCCTGCAGTTCATCCTTCTCGCCTCGGAGGACTGCAACTTCCGCTGCACTTACTGCTATGAGGACTTCGCCCGCGGCACCATGAAGCCTTGGGTACGGACGGGAATCAAGAATCTGGTCCGGGAGCGGCTCTCCGGGCTGCGGCACCTCTCGGTGAGCTGGTTCGGAGGCGAGCCACTCTACGGGCTTTCCGCCATCGAGGATCTGGCGCCGTTCTTTTCCGAAACGGCACGAGAGAGCTCGCTGAAGTATTCGAGCAGCATGACGACCAACGGCTACCTGCTGACGCCGGACGTCGCGGAGAAGCTGCTGGGTTGGGGCATTCGAGCCTTCCAGATCACCCTGGACGGTCCGGCCGAGGACCACGACCGGAGCCGGCCGACTCGAGATGGGGGAGGCAGCTTTGCCACCATCTTCGAGAACCTCAAGGCCCTCCGCGGCCTGCCGCAGGAGTTCCGGGTGGCGCTACGCGTCAACTTCGACCGCCGGAACTATCCGCACCTCGGCTCACTCCTGGACGTCGTACAGACCGAGCTCGAGGGCGACCCACGGTTCCAGCTTCACTTCCGCGCGGTCGGCAAGTGGGGCGGTCCCAACGACGCAAAGCTCGACGTCTGCGGCACGGATGAGGCGTCCGGGATCCAATTGGACATGAAGGCCGAGGCGCGCAAGCGTGGGCTGAAGCTCAGCGACGACATCCGTCAGGTGCAGGGGCTGGGAGCTCAGGTCTGCTACGCCGCCCGCCCCTACAACTTCATTATCGGTGCCACCGGCAAGGTGATGAAGTGCACGATCGACCTCGACAAGCTCGACCGCAACGTGGTCGGACAGTTGACCGAGGCAGGGGAGCTCAACCTCGACGAGGACAAGTTTGCCCTGTGGACGGAGCCGGCCTTCGAGCGCGATACGAAGTGCCAGAAATGTGTGGTCCTGCCGGCCTGCCAGGGGGTCTATTGCCCTCAGATCCGCATGGACTACCACCAGTCGCCTTGCACCCCGCTGCGCATGCAGGTCAAGAAGGAGCTCCAGCAGACGGTGGAGGCGATGACGAGCGCCGCGCGGACGGTGGTCGTCGGGCGCCACGAGGAATCTGGACATGAGCCGGCACCGGCTTAAAAACGGATCACCGTGCGTTTCACGCACAAGGAGGAGTGAACATGGCTGAGTACGATGGAAAGCCTGAAGAAGTAGCCCATAGCCTGGGCGAGTTCGACGTCACCGAGCTGGACGACCAGGACCTCGAGCAGGTCGCGGGAGGCAGCAACGGCAACTGCAGTTGTCCGGCTGGCAGCACGGCCACCGGGACCTATGACAATGGCAACTGCAGCTGCGGCTCAGGGGGCACCTTAGAGGAGTTGAGCCCGAATACCTAGCTCATAGAACTACAAGCGACGGGAGGCTCCAGCGTGGGGCCTCCCTTCACCTTTTCCCCTAACGCCGCCCACCAGCCACCTACCGCGGCAGGGACACGGTCCCTCGGTGCCCTTTCCCGGCGCGCTCTCGATGCCGATGTCGCCGCCGTGCGCCACCTCGATCCGCCCCATCAGGATCGCCAGTGGCGTCCGCAGCTCGTGGGCGGACGACGATCAACCAGAAAGCGAGGAAGAACCCGAAGCCCCAGGGCCGGTGCCAGCCGTAGTTAGGGGATCTCTTCGAGCATCACCGGCTGGTCCCGATCCAAATAGGTCTGCCCGGCCACGTTGGTGCCGGTCGCCTTGTAGTTGCGGTTGGCGCCCATCCCGCTCAGCTCGAGGACGAGCAGGAGGGCCGCCGTGCCGGCCAGGATCTGGAGCAGCCGCCGGGGTGGATCGATCGGGACGAGGGTGAAGCCGGAGGCGAGGCCGCGCAGCCTCTCGCCGATCCAGACCAGGGCGGTGGCGGTGAGGGTCAGCCAGAAGGGGAGGAGCAGGAGCCCCTGGCGGACGTAGCCGAAGAAGAGGCCGGTGGTGATCATTCCGGTAAGGGTGAGGAGGAGGACGAGGAGCGCCCAGCGTCTCGGCCCTCCCGGCGTCGCCAGGCCGCAGACGAGGCCGAGGAGCGCCAGTGGTAATCCCAGCCCCCAGCCGGCTCCCGAGTCCGGCGTGAACACATCCACCGGCCGGCGCACGCCTTTCAGTCCCCCGGGCCAGTCCCACTGCGTCCAGCCGAGCTTCCAGGCGGAGAAGAAGAGCTCCCATTTGCGCAGGACGAGCCGCGCGAAATCCCCCGGATGCTCGCGCATCCATCTGCGGGCAATCCGGTCGCCGTGGAGGATGAACTCCAGATGCTGCGGGTCCGCCACGTCCAGCACGCCGGACTGGGCCTGCGAGACCATGAGCTCGCGCGAGAAGGTGCCGTCCGCCTGGGAGTTGTTGGCGAGCGCCAGGTTGACCGGGCCGTAGATCGTCAACGGCACGAAAGTCGGCAGGGGCTCGGCGAGCCGCCCGGCCAGCCGCTCGTTGATCGCGGAGAGCTGGACGGCGTTGCGCGCCGCCCATGGCGCCACCGCCAGCATCCAGCCCGCCACCACCAGCGCCCACGGCAGGAGCCGCCGCCGGGAGCGGTCGCGCAGCGCGCCGGGGAGGCCCGCTGCCACGAGGAGGACGGCGATCAGCACCCCTTCGGCGCGGATCAGCGCCAGGAATCCCAGCAGCAGGCCGAGGCCGAGGGCGGATTTCCACCCCCCGGACTGAGCGCCGGGAGCGGCCAGCGGATGCTCGAGGCGGCGGCTCCAGAGCAGCAGGGCGAGCATCAGAACGGTCAGGTAGGTCCCCTCGGTGACCGGCGCCACGCCGATCACGTAGAGGCCGAAGCTCCAGGCGCAGAGCAGCGCGGCGACCAGCGCCACGGCGCGGCCGAGGTAGGGCCTCGCCAGTAGATAGATCAAGCCCACCGGCAGGCTGCCGATCAGGGCGATCATCACCTTGACCGCGACGTACGGCACCCGCTCGGTCCCCGCTCCGGCCCCCGCCAGCGTGTGCACGGCCGCCAGCACCCAGGCGAAGCCCGGCGGATGGAAGGGGATGCCGTTGTCGTAGAGCCTGCCGTTGACGAGGGCGCGGGCGTACTCGAAGAAGGTCTCCGAATCCCCCTCGTAGAAGACGGTGTAGGGCCAGCGCCAGTCCTGGTTCGAGCGCAGGAAGGCCAGCCGGTGGACCCAGGCGAGCAGGGTGAGGCCCAGCGCCCAGAGGGCATCGCGGTTTGCCGGCCCGGCGGGCCGGGCGGACTTGCGCGCCTGGCGCTCGGCCTGACGGCGTTCCTTGCGTCGGCTCATCGTGTTTCCCAGAAGTCTGTGGAGGATAGCAAAAGAAAGGGGCTGGACGGCGCGCGCCCAGCCCCCGGGATGTGAAGCGGACTACTGGGTGCAGGTCGGACGCGCGCCGCAGGCGATGCCGTGGGCGGTGAAGGCGTCCCAGATCCGGCAGGCGTTAGGCGTGCCGTTGGCCAGGTTGCCGTCGTCGTCGTCGGCCGCCAGGTAGACCGTGTACCAGTTGGTGGCGCCGCAGCCGTTGACCGTCGCGGCCGGGTTGCACTTGCCGCCGGAGGCGACCTGGTAGGCGCTCTTGCTGGGGGTCAGGCTCTTGTACCAGATGGCGTCCATCTTCTGCCAGCCGGCGGTGGTGCCCCAGCGGGCGACGAGCTGCTGGGCGAGGTCCCAGTTGGCCGAGCTCGCGATGTAGCTCTCGCAGTGCCCCTCATAGCCCATCGGTCCCTGGTAGGCGCCGATGAAGATGAACTGGTAGTAGGGGCAACTGTAGCGGTCGCAGTTGATGCCGGTGTCGGAAGCCACATTGCTCGGCTTGGCGATGGTGTGGCTGCCGCCGGTGGCGAAGGAGGCGAGGTCGCGGACGCCGGTGCAGGTGGCGTTGCAGTTGGCGCAGGCGACGCCGGGCTGGAAGTTCTTGCCGATGCAGGCGTCCTTGGTCTCGAGGAAGGCGAAGGTGTCGCCGACCGCCTCGCCGGTCCCCTTGTCGGAGGAGGCGCCGCCGGAGTTGGTGTCCATCCCGTGGCCCCACTCGTGGAGGAACACGGCCGCGATCTCACCCGTGTTGGAGCAGCCGCCGCCCGAACGGTAGAAGTTCACCGTCGAGCCGTCCCAGAAGGCGTTGCAGGTGCTGTTGACGTTCATGTTGGCGGTGACCGTGCCGTTGAGCCAGGCGTTGGCGGGCAGGAAGCCCGCCGCCTTGCGGTTGATGTTGGTCAGGTGGTAGTAGCCGGTGCGGGTGGCGTGCGTGTTGCCGACACCGCCAGAGCCCGGGGTGGTGCAGTCGGTGCCGGCGCTGGTGCCGAAGGCGATGTTGCCGGTCGCGCTGTCCGCTTTGGAGATCGCGCCGCAGGTGTCGACCATCTTGATGTACTTGCCGTTCAGGGTGGCGGTGGCGGTGCCGCCGGAGTAGTCATAGTTGCCGGCGGCGTCGGTCACCTTGGCCGAGCTGTTGGTGACGTTGGTGAAGGGGAGGGGGCGGACCACCTCCGGGTCGGAATTGGTCACCGGGTAGATGCCGCCGGAAACCTGCGCCGCCACGTAGTCGTTGGCGTCGACGATCGAGAGGATCTGGCCGCTCCTGGCGTCCACCTTCGCCTGCCAGGTGACCGGGTCGCCGGCGCGGCGGAACTCCACCTCCCAGACCAGCAGATGGCGGTAGCCGCCGCCGGCCGCGCCCTTGTACGTTTCCGCCGGCTGCTCGCCCGCGGTCAGGGCCGGGACGAATTTCAGCGTCCCCGGATTGGTGATCTGCCTGATCTCGTCGACCTGGAATCCGAGCGCGTGGACGACCGCCGCCAGCGCCGCCGCGCGGTCGATCCTCGGCTTTGCTCCGGTCCGCACCTCGGCCACCCGGTCGGCGCCGAGCTGGACGATGTTGCCGTTGTTGATCCGGAAGTAGACCTTGGCGCCCTCGACCGGCACGCCACGATGGAACTGCTGGAGCTCGACCGACCAGAGCTGCTTGTCGTCGCCGGCGTTGACGGTGCTCCTGGCATCGAGCCGGAGGTCGAAGCCCGAGACGTTCAGCAGCTCGGGAAACTCGGCCAGGAAGGCGCGCACCTTCGCCTCGACGTCGGCCACGGTGGGCCCCCCCGCGTGAGCCAGCTTGAGATCGGAGAGCGCGAGCTTGTTGCCGCGGCCGGGGAGCAGCGGGATGCCGATCCCCTGGATCAGGTTCGGGCGCTCCGCCCGCTTGTCCCAGCGCACCTCCCACTCATCCGACTGGAAGGCGAAGAAACGCTGCATCGCGGGGTTGGCGAGGGACTTCTGGGAGCCGCGCGCCTGGATCTCCAGCGAGGGCTGGACCTCGAGCTGGGGAGATCCGAAGCCGCCGGTCAGCAGGGCCGTGGAGCCCGCCTGGCGGTTGCTCTCCTCCGGCGGCACGATTGCCAGAGCCAGGCTCGGCACCAGCAGCATGGTGAGAAGCAGGGACTGCGGCAGGAACGAACGTTTCCTCATCACTCTCTCTCCTTTCTCCTGAATCCAAGAGACACACCGACAACAATGAATGTGCGCTGGAGAGATCGAGGCGAGCCGGAAGCGGAAAAAAAGTGCCGGGCTCGACGGAGCCCGGCCTGATGGACCAAAAAGAAGACTACTGCGTGCAGGTGGGACGGGCGCCGCAGGCGATGCCGTGGGCGTTGAAGGCGTCCCAGATCCGGCAGGCGTTGGGCGTGCCGTTGGCCAGGTTGCCGTCGTCGTCGTCGGCCGGCAGGAACACCGTGTACCAGTTGGTGGCGCCGCAGCCGTTGACCGTCGCGGCCGGGTTGCACTTGTCGCCTGCGGCGACCTGGTAGGCGCTCTTGCTGGGGGTCAGGCTCTTGTACCAGATGGCGTCCATCTTGGCCCAGCCGGTGGTGGTGCCCCAGCGGGCGATGAGCTGCTGGGCGAGGTCCCAGTTGGCCCTCAAAATATCGATAGTCGGGTATGCTGCGCCAAATCAAGCGGCTATTTGTTGTTGGCAGGCTGGTAGGCAAGAGCAAGGGAACCAAAACTCAGCGCTTTGCTTTCGACAAGCCTCAGCTTCGTCGGAGGCGTCCCGTCCGGGAAAAACCGCCTTCCCCTTCCCATGATGAAGGGCTGGACTAAGAACCGATACTCATCGATCAGATCCGTTCCCATCAGCGATTGGACCAAGCTCGCGCTGCCATCGATAATAATTTCTTTGCCCGGCTGCTGTTTCAGTTTGGTGATTTCTTCCACCACATTTCCTGAGATGATGGTGGATTCCTTCCAGGGAGCTGTCCTGAGCGTGGTCGAGAGCCTGGAGCTCTAGGAGCCTGCGCGGCAGGAATCGTTGGCATGCGGTAAAATAGCCGTATGCCAACGACCTTTCGTCGCTACGTTCCGGAACAGTCTCTTCTTCTTCCGCCGTCGCCGCGGGATTGGCTTGCGGAGGGCCACCTGGCGTA
>DATHEF010000017.1:0-188656 GCA_035490435.1 Thermoanaerobaculia bacterium | reverse complement strand
ACCTTGATCATCAGCTCGAGGTTGGCGGCGTCGAAGAACCAGAAGGCGCCGGTGTCGCCGGTGAGCGGCAGGGCCTTGCCGGTGCCGGTCTGGCCGGTGAACGGGTTCTTCCAGTCCACCCGCGCCTCGAACCGGCCACCGGTGCCGAGGCAGAGGGCCTCCGAGCCGGTGGCGCAGCGAGCCTCGCCGAACCGCCGGCCGAAGATCCCCCACGAGCTGCCGTCGGTCCCCTCCGGCGCCGGTACCGTGGGATCGCTGACGCCGCGGGACCAGACCGCGAGAAAGCCCCCCGCCGAGGCCGCCACGGCGGGCTCGGCCTCGGGAGTCAGGGCCTGATGAAGGAGCAGAGGCTGGGTCAGGGGGTGCCACGAACGGTCGAAGAGGGTAGCGTAGATGCCGGCCATGGGGGGGCCGATAAATCCGTCACTGCCGTTGACCACCAGCGCGTTGCCGTCGCGGTCCACGGCGACGGCGGCGGGTTCGACGGATTCCTGATCGGAGAATTGGACGCTGTCCCCCTCCGGCGTGCCGTCCGCTCGGAAGCTCCGGCCCCAGAACGCGGGGATAGCCGGGAAGAGGGCGGCGACTTTCGTCCAGATCAGCAGGAAGCTCCCGTCGGGCCGGAAGACGAGCGAAAACCCGAAGTGACGGGCCTCGTCCGGGGATGTCAACCGGAACTGTGCCCCCCAGGCATGGGTAACGGGGTCGAAGCGCCGCGCCCAGACCGCGTCGCCGGGTTCGCCCGCCACCTGCTCCGACCAGGCGGCTAGGAAGCCGCCGCCGGGAGCCGCCGCCACGCTGACCTCCGAGCTGGTGTCCAAGCGGAGTACGAAGGGTTCCGCGAGCGCCGTCCCCTGGGCGTCGTAGCGCCGGGTGAGGACCTGGCCGTTGCTCCCGACGGTCGTCCAGAGGATCATCACCTCGCCGGCGGCGTTGACCGCCACGCCGGCATCGACCGCCTGGATCGCGGAGCCGGGCAGGCTCTCGTCCCCTCTCGGCGCGCCGTTCGGGCCGTAGAACCGGGCCCGGACCCCCTGGGAGATCCAGACCGCCACGAAGCCACCGCCCGGAGTTGCGGCAACCCGGGGCTGGCGGGCGTCGCCACCGGAGCTGATCTGGAGCTCCCCTCCCAGCCGGTTGCCGGTGGCGTCGAAGCGCTGTCCGAACACCCGATGGTTGCCGCTCCCGGCCGGGTCCGGCCCCAGCCAGACCACGACCGAGCTCCCCTCCGGAGTGCTGGCCACCGCGGGGGTGGTCTGCGCGCCCTGCGTCGTGGCGTTGACCCGGATCTCCGGGCCCAGGAGGGAGAGGAGAGTGTCCGCCGCGGCTTCCAAGGGGAGGGCGAGGAAGGCCAGCGCGAAAACGAGTCTCTTCATACGAACCCTCCCCGTGAGAAGCGCCCGATCAGAAAGCGTCCGTGTCCGCCCGGCTGGCGAGGTTGTTGCGGGCGTTGTGGTACGTCCGCTGCTGCCCCGTCTCGGTGTCGGTAACGGTGATCGTGTACTCGAGATCCGATAGCGCGCCGTAGAAGACCCAGAACTTGCCGTTGACCCCGCGGCCGTCGAGCACCTTGATCATCAGCTCCAGGTTGGTGGCGTCGACGAACCAGAAGACCCCGGTGTCGGCGGTGACCGGCAGCGCCCGCGCCTGCGCCGCCAGCCCGATCCGCGGATCGGTCCAGACCACCTCGACGGCGAAGCGGCCCGCCGCCAGGCAGAGCGCCGTGGCCGTGGGCACACAGGAGCCCGCCTTTGGGATTGGAGGCGGCGCGGCCGTCACGGCGGCGGAGCTCGCCGTCAGGCCCGCGGGAGCCGCCTCCGCGAAGGCCGAGACGTCCGCCCGGCTGGAGAGCTGGAAGGCGGGGTTGTGGTAGGTCTTCACCGCCCCGGTCTGGGTGTCGTTGACGGTGACCGTGTACTCGACGTTCGACAGCGCGCCGTAGAAGACCCAGAAGTGGCCGTTGACCGCGCGCGCGTCGAGCACCTTGATCATCAGCTCGAGATTGGCCGGATCGAAGAACCAGAGGGCTCCGGTGTCGGCGGCCAGCGGGTGGCTGTGGGCGACGCCGGTCTCTCCGGAGAAGGGGTTCTTCCAGGTCGCCCGCACCGCGAAGCGGCCGCCGTTCAGGCAGAGGGTGTCGCCGTCCGCCACGCAGCCGGCCAGGGAGAAGCGTTGGCCGTAGACGCCGAAGGAGCTGCCGTCTTGCCCCTGGTACTCGCCTCCCGGCGGGGTGGTGGGGAAGAGCTGGTCTTCGCCGCTGCTCCAGACCGCCGTGAAGTTGCCGTGGCTATCCACCGCCACGCTCGGCTCGGTCTGGCTCCATTGCGTGTAGGTGTTCACCTCGAACAGCGCGCCCGCGGGCCGCCAGGAGCCGTCGAACAGCCGCCCGCGCACGCCGGCTTCCGGCCCCAACTGGTCGACGCCGGCCCAGAGCACCAGCAACCCTCCGCTCGGGGCCACGGCCACGGCCGGCGCGGAGGGGGCGAAGAAGCCCTGCTCCAGGCTGAGCAGGACCGACCCTCCCACCCGGGAGCCCGCGGGGTCGAAGCGCTGCGCCAGGATCTCCAGCCGGGAGACGTTGAAGTTGCTCCAGACCACGGAGAACCCATCGTCATGGAAGACCGGCGCGGCGCCGAGCGCCTCGCCCCCCTTGTCGGTATCCACCAGGAGCTCGGGCCCCAGCGGCTGGCCCGAGGCGTTGAGGCGCCGGGCCCAGACGTCGGGATTCTCAGCCTCCCGCTCGTCGATCCAGGTGATCATGAACCGTCCCGACACAGGGTCGACGGCGATGCGCGAATCGTCCTTGCGCCCGCCGCTCTCCGGGCTGACCACGAAGGCCCCGCCCCGGGGCGCCCCGAAGATGTCGAACCGCTGGGCCAGGACCCGAAACAGGGGCTCGCTCGGCACCACGCTCCAGCAGAGGATGAACCCCCCCGCGGGATCGGCGGCGACATCGGGGCTGAACGCCGCCTCGATCGGCTCGTCATAAATGGTGAGGGTGTCGCTCAGCGGCTGCCCGAGCGCGTTAAAGCGGCGGAACTTGATCCCCCTCCCATTGGGGCCCCCCCAGGTCACGATGAAGTCGCCGACGCCAAGGGTGGCCACCCGCGGCTGGCCGTTGAGGTCGATCCCGGAGAAGTCCTCGATACTGATCTCCGCGCTCACCGGGGTCCCCGAGGCGTTGTAGGCGCGCCCCTTGAGGCCTATATGGCGGTTGTCGATCCAGGCGACAAAGGTATTGCCGGCGCTGTCGCTCGCCACTGCGGGGTGGAACTGACTGCCGAAGGTGCGGGTGTTGACCGCAAACTCCTCCCCCTGGGGGCGCCAGGGGCTCGCGGCCCGCGCCGGCAGGGCGAGGCCGAGGAGCAGGGGAAGGCAGAGCAGGAATCCGGAGCGCAGGCGGGAGGAACCTATGGTCATGATGAGCTCCTTCTCGATGTAATGCTGCTGAAATGCCACTTTAGCATAACAAGCCGAAACTCGAGGGAAGGCCGCCGCGCGCCGGCAGCGGCCTTCACAGAGGAGGTGACCAGGACCGGAAAAGCATTCCGGCTCAAAAGGCCGTCGTGTCCGACCGGCTCGCGAGCTGGCCCGGCGCGTTGTGGTAGGCCTTGCTCTTCCCTGTCTGCGTGTCGGTAACGGTAATTGTGTACTCGACGTCCGAGAGCGCCCCGGCGAAGACCCAGAAGTGGCCGTTGAGGGCGCGGCCGTCGAGGATCTTGATCATCAGCTCGGCGTTGCTGGCGTCGAAGAACCAGAAGCCGCCCGTGTCGCTGGTCAGCGGTACGGGCCGCCCCGCTCCGGGCAGATTGGAGCGCGGATCGATGAACCGGGCCTCGACGCGGAAGCGACCGTTGAGGCAGAGCTGGCCGGAGGCGACCGCGCAGCTCGCCGTGGTGAAGCGCTGGGTGTAGACGCCGAAGTAACTGCCGTCCTGCCCTTCTGTCTCTTCACCCGGGAGCGGGATGAACGGCGAGGGATCCCTGCCGCTCTGCCAGGCTGTGAAGAGGGTGCCGGAGGAATCCGCGGCCACCGCCGGCGCGCCCTGCTGGGCCTGGGTGAAGGTGTTGATCCGGAACTGGCCGCCGATCGGCTGCCAGGAGGGATCGTAGGTGCGCGCGAAGGTGCCGCCGTCGAGGTCCTCGATCCGATTGTATTCGCCCCAGAGCACCAGGGTCACTCCAGAAGGGAGGGCGACGACGGCGGGCGCCCACTCCCCGATCGATCCCTGCCGGCGCAACGCGAGGACATCCCCGGCCGGCTCGCCGCCCGCGGTGTAGCGGCGGACAAAAAGGCCGTTCTCGCCGGGCTGGCTGGAGTAGAGGAGGTTCGTCCAGAGGACGGAGAAACCGCCGTCGGCATGGAAGACCGGAACCGCCCCCGACTGGTAGCCGGCGTGGCGCGCGGAGTCGATGTTGGCCCCCAGGGCCACGCCGAGAGGCCGGGCCGAGGCGTCGAGGCGCAGCACCCGCACGTCGGTCTCCAGAAAGCCGGCGCTCTCGATCCAGGAGATCAGGAAGCCGCCTCCCGGCACCGGCGACGCCGCCAGCCCCAGGCCGCTGCCGCTGCGAAGCAGCTCGACCTCGTTGCCCACCCGGCTCCCCTGGGCGCTGAAGCGCTGCAGCCGCATGCTGTCATTGCCGCTCCCGAAACTCGTCCAGCCGACCAGGAAACCGCCCGCGGGATCGCCGACGACCGCCGGCCGGCCCTCGGAAAAGCCGGCGACCGTGCCGACCCCGATCTCATTGCCGAGCGGCTGCCCGTTCGCTCCGAAGACGCGCGCCGTGACGCGGTTCCCGTCGTTCCAGACCGCCATGAAACTACCCGTAGGGCTGGCGGCGACGCGGGCGCCATACTGGAACCCGGCGGTCGCGGCGTTCAGCCGGACCTCGCCACCCAGGGGGGGCCCGGTCCGATCGTAGAACCGGCCGTAGACGTTCCCTTCATCGTCGCGATCCTGGGAGGACGGAGGGCCGCTCCAGGTCACCATCGAGACGCCGCCGGGGGCGACCGCCACCGACGGATCGCTCTGCACGCCCCTGGTCGTGACGTTGGCCCGCAGCTCCTCCCCCAGTCGCAGGAGCGGCGGCGCCTCGCCGACCCCTCCTGGCCGGCTCGGGCCCGGGGCGGACGGCGGCTCCGCGTCGAAGGCCTCGACGTCCGACCCGCTCGCCAGCCGGCCGGCCGGGTTGGTGTAGATCTCCTGGACGCCCGTCCTGATATCGGTGACGGTGATCTTGTACTCGACGTCCGAGAGGCCGCCGTAGTAGACCCAGAAATGGCCGTTGACCGGCCGGCCGTCGAGCACCTTGACGATCAGCTCGAGGTTGGAGTTGCCGAAAAACCAGAACAGGCCGGTGTCGGCCGTCAGCGGCACCGCCTGCCCCTTCCCCGGACCGCTGGGGAGCAGCCAGTCGACGTCCACCTGGAAGCGGTCGCCGTTCAGGCAGAGGTGCGTCGCGGCTGGAAAGCAGCTCTCCTGGACCTGCGCCCGCGCGGGGGCGAGTCCGAGGACCAGCAGAAGCAGCAGCAGCAAGAAGATCGGCGGACGGCGTTCGTCGATGCCTGCGACCATGGAACCTCCTGGGGGGAAAAACTACGCCTGCACTTCTTAATGCGACCTTAGCATAAAAATCCGGTCACCCCCTTCCGCGAGCCGCTATTGCTGCGCCGCGCCTTTTTCTTGACACACTGCGGCAAAGATTCCTACGATGCCGTCCCATGAGCGTCATCGAAGCCGATCCCCGCGTGAAGAATGCCGCCGGCCCTGGCGCCCTGGCCCTCAAGGATGGGATCGCCTGGCTGCGCCTGGACGATCCTGGAAAAAAGGTCAACACCCTTTCTACCCGCCTCTTCGAGTGGTTCGAAGCTCAGATCGACCAGGTCGAGCGCGAGCGCCCCGAGGGGCTCGTCCTCTACTCCGGCAAGCCCGACGGTTTCGTGGCCGGGGCCGATCTCGAAGAGCTGCTCGCGCTCGTCGACCCGGCGGACGTCCACGCCATGCTGCAGCGCGGCCACGAGCTGATGGAGCGCCTGGTCGCCCTGCCGTTCCCCACCGTCGCCGCGATCCACGGCGCCTGCCTCGGCGGCGGCCTCGAGCTCGCCCTGGCCTGCAAGCGCCGCATCGCGACCGAGCACCCGAAGACGAAGCTGGGACTCCCCGAGGTGCAGCTCGGCCTTCTCCCCGGCCTCGGCGGCACCCAGCGCCTGCCGCGCCTGATCGGCGTGCCCGATGCGCTTGACCTCATCCTCACCGGCCGGCAGGTGGACGCCCGCAAGGCGCGGCGCCTCGGCTTGGTGGACGACACCTGCTCCCCCTTCGACCTGCGGACCGCGGCGGTGCGGGCGGTGCGCGACCGCGGCGAGGCGAAGAAGGTGAAGAAGCCGATCGCCTCGCGCGCCGGCAACTTTCTCTCGCGGACGCCGCTCGGCGGCCCGGTGGTCTGGGACAAGGCCCGCGCCGGCGTGATGGCGAAGACTGGCGGCCACTACCCGGCGCCGCTGGTGGCGATCGACATTGTCCGCGAGGGATTGAAGCTGCCACTCCGCCGCGCGCTGGATCTGGAGGCCGGCGCCTTCTCCGAGCTGGTCACCTCCGAGACCGCCAAGAACCTGATCTCGATCTTCTTCGCCAAGAACGAGGTCGAGGCCCGCGCCGGCAAGATCGCCCGCGCCGGCCGGCCGGTCGAGACCGTGGGGGTCCTGGGGGCCGGCTTCATGGGCGCGGGCATCGCCCAGGTGCTGGCGCAGAAGGGGGTGCCGATCGTCCTCAAGGACAAGGATCTCGCCGGCGTGGGGCGCGGCTACGCCTTCGCCCAGCAGCAGTTCCGGGAGCGCGTCAAGCGCCGCCGCATGACCGACGCCGAGGCCAAGCGGGATCTCGGGAAGATCCTGCCGACCATCGAATATGAGGCGCTGCGGCGGGCGGACTTCGTGGTCGAGGCGGTCTTCGAGGACCTGGAGGTCAAGCGCGCCGTCCTGCGCGAGACCGAGGCGGTGGCGCCGGAGAACCTGATCTTCGCCTCCAACACCTCGGCGATCCCGATCGCCCGGCTGGCCGAGGCGAGCCGCCGGCCGGAGCGGGTGGTCGGGATGCACTTCTTCAGCCCGGTCGCCAAGATGCCCCTGCTCGAAGTCGTCCGCCACCCCGGCACCTCCGAGGAGACGCTGGCGACCACGGTGGCGGTGGGGCGGACGATGGGGAAGACGGTGATCGTGGTCGGCGACGGCCCCGGCTTCTTCACCTCCCGCGTGCTCGGCACCATGCTCAACGAAGCCGCCTGGATGCTCGCCGAGGGGGCGGACATCGAGCGGGTGGACAACGCGATGACCCGCTGGGGGTGGCCGGTGGGCCCGTTCGCGCTGCTCGACGAGGTCGGGCTCGACGTCGCCCGCCACGCCGGCGAGGTGGTCCGCGATGCCCTGGGCGAGCGGCTGGCGGCGCCGCCCATCTTCGAGCGGATGATCGCCGACAAGCGGCTCGGCCGGAAGGGCAAGCGAGGCTTCTACCTCTATGGGGAAGGAAAGAAGGGGAAGTCCGCGAAGCGGGTCGATCCCGCCGTCTACCCCCTGTTAGGCTGGAGCGAGGCGCCCATCTCCGACCCGGAGATCGTCGAGCGCTGCTGGCTCCAGATGCTCAATGAGACCGCCCGCTGTATGGAAGAGGGGATCATCACCAACCCGGCGGACGTCGACATCGGCGTCATCTTCGGCTTCGGCTTCCCCCCCTTCCGCGGCGGCCTCCTGCGCGAAGCCGACCGCCAGGGCCTCGCCTGGGTGGTCGAGACGCTGGACGGCTACGCCGAGAGCCACGGCGAAAGGCTGCGCCCGGCGTCCCTGCTGCGCGACATGGCGGAGCGGGGGGCGCGGTTTTACAAGTCGTAAAGCGCATCTCGGAGTCCAGAAACCGCGCTCTCCCCACCGTTCCTCCGGTCCCTCCCTGCGTTGGGCAGAGAGCGCCCACGCTTGGGCGGCCCCTGCCCTCTCTTCCCCCGATCGCGCCCTCTGCTCGCGCGTCTTCGCCCAAGCGAGGGAAGGCCGCGCCCACTCTTGTTTCGGTCGTTCCCTTCGTAACTCCTGTCGCGCCCTCGCGAGGGACGGCAGCGCCCAAGCGAGGGATGGCAGCGCCCAAGCGAGGGATCCGCGCGCCCTCTCTTACCCCGGCAGCGCCCAAGCGAGGGACGGCACGGGGAACCAGGGGGCAGTCACCGCCCAGTGATGGGATCGAATGAAATAAGAGTGGGCGCGGACGGAACACCGTGGGGCGAGACCCCGCAAGCCGAGGGGAACGCCAGAACCGGATGGGCGCGCCCGCGGAACCAGTGGGCGCACCCGCGGAACCCGTGGGCGTACCCGCGGCGCCAGTGGGCGCAGCTCGAGATGCAGTGACGCTACAATAAGTCGGAGCGTCCCCCATGCTGAGCCCTCGACTCCATACGCTGCCATCCTCCCAGCGTGAGCTCTGGAGCGAGCTGGCCGCCATCCCGCCGGAGTTCGTGCTCTATGGCGGGACCGCCCTGGCCTTGCGGCTGGGGCACCGGACCTCGGAAGACTTCGACTTCTTTTCCAACCGGAGCTTCCAGCCGGACGAGCTGGAGCGGCGTATCCCCTTTCTTGAAGGTTCCACGCGGCTCCAGTCCTCGCCGAACACCCTGGTCTCGCGGGTGGATCGGAAGGGGCCGGTCAAGGTCTCTTTTTTCGGTGGATTGACGCTCCGGCGTGTCCAGGACCCCGAGACGGTGGAAGGTCCCGGGTTCCCCGTGGCGTCGCTCCTCGATCTCGCGGCGACCAAGGTCAAGGTCGTCCAGGACCGTGCCGAAGCGAAGGACTACATCGATCTCAGCAGGCTTCTGGAAGAAGGCGTCGATCTCGCCAGGGCCTTGGGGGCCGCTCGCGCCGTCTACGGCAACTCCTTCAATCCGCTCCTCAGTCTCAAGGCGCTGAGCTACTTCGCGGACGGTGATCTTTCCTCTCTGTCGGACGCGATCCGGTCGAGACTGAGCGCAGCCGTCCGGAAGGTCGACCCCAATCGACTCCCGGAGATCCAGGCGCTGTCCGAAGGGATCGTGCCGTGACCGATCTGGAGACCGTGGCCTCCCGTCTCTTCTGGTGGAAATCGCCGGAGGCGGCCCTCGCGGATCAGAACCGCTTTCTCGCCCAGGTTATGACCTATGGCACCATTGAAGACCTTGCTGTAGCTCGGCATTATTTCCCGGAGAGTGCGTTCCGCGAGGTTCTTGCTAATCCTCCGGCGGGGGTGTTCGATCAGCGGTCTTGGAGCTATTGGCATGTCCGGTTCGGGCTTGAGCCGCCACCGGAGCTCCCGAAACGCCATCTGCCCTGATCACCGCGTTCGCCACTCCCTCCACCACCCTTGCCATCCGCCGGTAATCCAGCGTCCCCGCCGTATCTCCCGGCGCGTGGTAGTGCGGATTCCGGATATCGGATGTGTCCGTCACCATCACCGCCGGGATTCCCTGATCCCAGTAGCTCCGCTGGTCCGAGGCGTCGATGCCGGCATCGCGCGGGGCGGTGAAGCTATAGGCAGGGAAACCCGTTCCGCGAATCGCCTGCTTGACGTGCCGCGTCAGGGCGCGATCGCTCCAGCGGCCGGCGACGGCGATGAAGTTCCCCCGATCCGGGTAGAGGAGTCGGAAGAGGAGGTTCGGGGCGGGCTGCCGCTCGGTGAAGTAGCCGATCATCTCCAGGCAGATCATCCCCCGCACGTCCTGCCCCTTCAGCGACCGCGCGTGGACGGCGCTCCCCATCCAGGGGGACCCGAACCAGGGGGGCTCCTCGTTGGCGTAGGCGACCAGCTCGACGCGTATGGGGAGAGCGCGGCCGTCGAGCAGGCGGGCGATCTCGAGAAGGCCGGCGGTGCCGCTGGCGTTGTCGTCCGCTCCCGGGTTGAGTCCGAAATCGCCGAAGGTGTCGTAGTGGGCGCCGACGACCAGGAGAGGACCCGTCGCGGGCCCGAACGAAGCGATGACGTTCCGGTAGGTCCCACCCCGGACCTGGAAGACCTGATCCCGGAACCGGGCGCGGGTCCGCGCGAAGTCCTCCCGGATATAGGCCGCCGCCCTGTCGAGGCTCTCCGGATGGTCGCTGTCCCGCGGCGCCGCCTGGACGGTCAGGAACTCGACGTGCCGCCGCAGGCGATCGGGATCGGCGGCCGGTCCACCG
The DNA here is from genome assembly GCA_035490435.1 of Thermoanaerobaculia bacterium. GTDB lineage: Bacteria > Acidobacteriota > Thermoanaerobaculia > Multivoradales > UBA5704 > DATARR01. The sequence continues at coordinate 178,474 of DATHEF010000017.1, read as the reverse complement.
GAGGGAGGCAGCGTCCCGAACACAGGCTGCGTGATCGCCGCCGCCGCGAGGCCGAGGAGGATGGCCAGAGCCGCCAGCGTGGCGATGAGGATTCGGAGGAGGCTCCGTGGGAGGGATCGCATCCTTCTCCTACGTGCGCCGGCTCTCCTTCGTTGGAGATGAAGCATCGGTTATACTTTGGGTATGAAAACGGCAGTCTCAATCCCCGACGATGTCTTCGAAGAAGCCGAGCGCCTCGCCGCGGATCTGCGGACCTCCCGCAGCCAGCTTTACAGCCGCGCGCTGCAGGAGTTTGTTGCCAGACATGCACCAGATCGCCTGACGGAGGCAATGAATCGTGTGATCGATGACGTGGGAGGCGAGGTTGACGAGTTCAGCCAGAGAGCCGCTCGCAGAGTGTTGGAGCGCGTTGAGTGGTGATCAGCCAGGGAGAGATCTGGTGGGCCGACCTGGGGGAGCCTGCCGGATCAGGCCCTGGATATCGCCGGCCCGTCGTAGTCGTGCAGTGCGATGTGCTGAATCAAAGTCGAGTCGGCACAGTTGTCTGTGTGCCGCTGACGAGTAATTTGAAGTGGGAAGGCGCACCCGGCAACGTGCTGTTGGCTACGAGAGCGACAGGCCTCTCGAGAGATTCGGTTGCGAATGTCTCGCTGATCGTCGCTATCGACAAGCAGCAGCTAACCGAATGCGTCGGCAGGCTGCCACTGCGGGAGCTTGAGCTGGTGCTCGCGGGTATTGATGTAGTACTCGGTCGATAAACGGTCCCTCTTCGCGTCTGACGGCGGGAGTGGCTCTTGGCCTGGAAATACCCCATCCTCCGCGCCTTTCTCTGCTGGATCGTCCTCGCCCTCTGCCTCGGCCTGGAGGCGCTGGCGATCCATCGCGAGGGCCTTGCTCTGGTGACCGGGATGACGCGGCCGCAGCGGCTCACGGAGCTCTTCGCGGGATTCGACGGGGACGCTCCCGGCGTCGCCGTCGAGGTGGTCCGCGACGGCGAGGTGCTCTTCCAGGCCGGATATGGCCTCGCCGATCTCGACCGCAAGACGCGGATCGATCCCGACATGGCGTTCCACATGGCCTCCTGCGGCAAGCAGATGACCGCCGTGGCGATTCTCATGCTCGTCGAGGAAGGCAAGATCGATCTCGACAGGCCCGCCGCGAAATACCTCCCGGAGATGCGCGGCTGGGGCGGGAAGGTCACCGTCCGCAACCTGCTGCAGCACACCGGCGGCATCCCGGATACTTATGGTGCCCTCGAAGAGCAGGGGGGCGTGCCCACCGGCACGGACGCCCTGAAGCTGCTCGCCGGCTGGAAGCGGCTCGACAATCCGCCCGGTACCCAATTCGCCTACAGCGACGCGGGGTACGACATCCTGGGCACGCTGATCCGGCGGGTCTCCGGCCGGTCCTATCCTGAATTTCTGGAGGAGCGGATCTTCCGTCCGGCCGGCATGAAGGCGACCTTCGTCTATGACCCGAAGCGCCTCAAGACGGCCAGGCGGGCCCTGGGCTACGACCGGGCGTTCGGCGGCCAGTGGGTTCTGGATGACGACAGCCCGCTCAATCTCCTCTACGGCTCGGGCGGCGTCTACTCGACGGTGACCGACCTCGCCCGTTACGACCGGGCCCTCTTCGGCAACCAGTTGATCCGTCCCGCCTCGCTGGCGGAGATGTTCAAGCCCACCGTCCTGGAAGACGGCGGCATCATCCCCTACGGCTTCGGCTGGTCGCTGAGCACCGCCGCGGACGGCGCCCCCTACTACGCCCATTCAGGGAACTGGCTGGGGTTCACCGCCTACTACCTCCACGTCCCCAAGGACCATCTCGCCGTGATGATTCTCTCGAACCGCTCGGACACCGACACCGAGGAGCTCGCGACCACGCTGGCGGAGATGTTCCGCGCGCCGACACGTCAGTGACATGTTCCTGACGTGTCGGCGCGGCCGCTCCGGAGGTTAGCCAGATCGCAAGTTATTGATGCATTGAGGCTTACCTTTCTGTCCCAGCGGGCATGGCCGCTGCAATGCCAGGGGGCAGGCAATCCAGCCTTTCTTTTCTGGTGGGAGAGTTTTCATGAGGAAAACTAGAGGGTCATCGTCCCTGGGGAGGATCGCGGCCGCCGCTCTGCTGGTCCTGGCGGTGGGCGCCGGGCGGGCCGGGGCGCAGAACTGTGGCGCGAGCGTCACCTGGTTCACCAATCCGAGTATCCCCACGGAGGTCAGCGGCGGCCTGAACGCGAACAACTGCGCGTTTCACCAGCTCGCGTGGCAGGCGTTCGCCGCCCTGATCCAGCCGCAGACGTCCGGCGGCGTGCTCTTCGAGACCTGGATGCCGGACTACGGCGTCTTCCCCGCCTCGGGGCCGCCGACGCCCTGGGGGCAGGATCCGATCACGCCCTGCACCAACGACTCGCCGACGGCGCGCAGCCGCTTCGTCTTCCGCCCGCGCGTCGCGAAGACCGCCGACAGCGCGATCAATCCGAACTCCACCGATCAGGCGTTCGGCGGCGCGATCTACGACCAGAACGACAACGTCGTCTACTACGGGGCCTGGGTGAACCAGACGGAGTACAACTTCATCACCGGCTGCCAGTTCTATGACAAGAGCTGCATCGCGGCCGCGCCGGCCAACGTGGCGCTGCCCCCGGGCTCGATCGAGCTCAAGACCTCCTGGCGGGTGCTCCCTGGCGGCCCGTCGCCGAGCTATTACTCGGTCCAGGGGCTGGTCGGCTCGAGCTGCACGCCGGTCACCCTCGGGTTGGTCGGCTTCCATCTGGTGATCAACACGCCGGACCATCCCGAGTTCATCTGGGCCACCTTCGAGCAGAAAACCAACGCCCCGGACTGCCCCGGCAGCGGCAACGGCTGGGCATTCTTCAACCCGGGTTGCCTGCAGGACGGGAAGCCCTGCGCGGTCAACCAGCAGAACACCAACCCGACCCAGATCTGCCGGGTGACGCCGTGGGGCGGCGGCGACTCGCAGAATGTCGCCAACCTCCAGAGCCTCGATCAGTCGGTCTACAGCACGATGCAGAAGCTGGCGGCGGTCGATCCGGCGAAGTACGGCTACCTCAATATCTGGAGCAACTATCAGTTGGTGGGCAACCTGTGGACGAACCAGGGTGAGCTGCCGCCGTCGAGCGCCAACTACAAGGGCTCGACGCTGAACGCCAACACCACCATGGAGACCTTCGCGCAGAACACCACCAATCCCACGTTCCAGAACTGCTTCTCCTGCCACGGGGAAAGCGGCGGCGCCTTCAGCGGCACCAACCCGGCGAACTTCAGCCACCTGTTCTTCGAGGCGGTCGAGAGCGGCGCCTGCGGCGGCGGCCAGTTGCCCGCGGGGTGCACGGCGAGCGCGAGCCAGCTCAAGCGGTCGTCGAAGGGGGCCTACTCGGGGGCGGCGGCGCCGGCGATGATCCCCGCGCACCGCAAGACGCCTTGAAATGATTTAAGACATCCCCTCGAACTCGCGGATCTCCGCCTTGAAGCTCTCGGGCAGCGGGATGGAGCGGCCGGTGCCGTAGTCGACCCAGACGATCACGCCGGTGCCGTCCGCCACCCGCTCGTCCGTGCCGCGGTGGAAGATTTCGTACTCCATCTTGAAGCTGCTGCGGCCGATCTCGGCGACCCTCGTAGCGACCTCGAGCTCGGCCGGCCAGCGCACCTGCCGGCGGAAGTTGAGGTTGGCCGCCGCCAGGGCCGGGCCGTGCAGCTCGCTCTCCCGGTGCTCGGTCATGCGGACGGCCGCGAAGTAGCTCATGCGGGCCGACTCGCAGTAGGTGAAATACTTGGCGTTGTTGACGTGCCCCATCGAGTCGATGTCCCCCCAGCGGACGCTGACCGGCTCGACGTGGCGGGCTCTCGGACGCTCGCTCATCGCATTGTTCCTCCCTGCTCGATATTCTCTCCCAGTGAACGAGCCCAACCGCGCGGTTTCCAGGACGCCCCCGCCCCGACCCTCCCCGCTGGAGGAGCGGCTGGCGAGCGGGCTTTTCTTCCTGATGTCCCCCCACATGAGCTGGATGGAACAGCCGGAGCCGCCGAGTGGCCTCATCCCCTTCGAGCCGGTCGCCGTCGAGCGGCGGCAGGGGAGCGGCACGCTGACCGGGACGTGGTATCCGGCGGCGCCGCCGGAAGGTGAGGCCGCCCGCGGCGCCGTCCTGATGCTGCACCCCTGGCTCGCCTGGGGGAAGTCCTACTTCTATCGCCGCGGGCGGATCCAGGCGCTCCGCGCCGCCGGCTACGCCGCGCTGGCTCTCGATTTCCCCGGGTTCGGCGGCAGCGGTCCCCGCGACGGCCTGCTCGACCGCGATGTCGAGGCCGGTCTGGAGTTCCTGCGGCGGCGGGCCGAGGGGCTGCCGCTGCACGTCTGGGGGGTCAGCTCGGGCGGCTACTGGGCCCATCTCGTCCTCAGCCGCATGGACGGAGTCTCGGGAGCCATGTTCGAGGACGTCTCTTCCCACCTGATCCAGTGGTCCTGGCGGAGGGTTCCGCTGAAGAGGCCTTTGTACCTCTTCTTCCGGACCTTTTTCCGGCGCGCCTACCGGTATTTCGACCTTCGCCGCCACGCCCCGGCGCTGCGTCTGCGCGCCGTGGCCTACGCCGGCGGGGAGAAGGATCCCGGCGTCTATCCCGAGGAGACCCGCGAACTCGCCCGGCTCGCGGGCGGCAAGAGCCTCATCGTGCCGGGCGCCGACCACCTGGCGGCGATCAAGATCGCCAACCAGGAGGTGATCGAGCTGGCGCTGGAGACGTTCCGGAAGGCGGAGGCGGTTTCTCGCTAGAACCCGCTCCCCAGCCCCGTGCTCGGGCCGAACAGCACGGCGTTGAGGAAGATCGGCATCGTGGCCCGCCAGAACAGCCGGTAGTCGGGGTCCTGAACGAAGACGACGACGCTCCCCTTGCCCCTCTGCTCGCTGCCCACCAGCAGGGAGCCGGAGAGCCGCTGCACGGCTTCCGGCCAGGCGAAGCCGGCCGCGACCGGCGACTCGTCGGCCACCGTCAGCGCGTCCTGGCGGGGATCGCCGGTCGCCTTGAGCACGTTGGTCCCCTCGTAGAGGACGTTCGGCGATGAGGGGAGCCCCAGCGTCAGCGGGTGCTGCGGCTGCATGCGGGTGACCAGCACGGCGCCCGGCGTGAAGATCGGCCGCTGGGCGAGCTGCTTGTCGGCCGGGCTCTCGCTCGACTCGGGGTCGTCGGGCTGCGAGTCCGCCTTGTCGTCCTTCTTCGGCGCCTGCCAGCGCTTGATCGAGGTGAGCTCCTTGTCCTGGAGCCAGGTGACGGCGTCGCCGATCGCCACCAGCACGCCCCCGTCCTTGATCCAGCCGTCGAGGGAGGTCTTGAGCTTGTCGCTGATCTGGTCGTCGTAGCTGCCGTCCGGCAGCACCAGGACGTCGAAGTCATGGAGGGGGATCTGCCGGAGCTGGGCGAGATCGAGCCGGTCGTGGTTCACCCCGATCTGGCGGTCGAGCAGGTACCAGAGGAAGCCGAAAGAGGTGGCGTCCACCCCCTCGCCGCTCAGCAGGCCCACCCGCACCGGGCGCACGGCCGGCATGTCGTTCGAGCCCAGGGAGAGCCCCTTGAGCTCGTACGAGGAGGAGAGGGCCTGCGCCTTGAGAACAGTCTCCTGGAGCAGCGACTGCAGCGTCCCGCGGACGCCGCCGCCGTTGGCTCGGCTGGGGACGAACAGGGTGCCGGCCGGATAGCTCGCGCCGCCGCCCCCGCTGCCGCCTACGGTAAACGGAGCGAGGGCGACGCGGAAGTGGACCTTCCGGTTCTGGAGCGCCGCCGCCAGCCGGTAGGAGGCGATCCCCTGCGGCGGCACGAGCCAGCCGAGATCCCCCTCCCCCTCGATGCCGCCGGACGCTTCCCCCAGCGGGCGGGCGTCCGCCGCCACGTCCCCCACCGCCACCCAGGTGCGCAGGTTGTAGGCGAGCGGCAGCGACCAGGCGGTGATGTCGTAGAACTCGGCGTCGAGGTTCTGCTCGAGGCGCTTGCGCTGGCGGTCGAGGAAGGCCTGGTTCATCGGCGAGTCGATCTCCAGCAGCGCCTGGACCAGATTGCCGAGCGGCTGGGCGGTCGAAACGGCGTAGGTGCCGGCGGCGAAGCGGTGCGGCTGCGCCTCGCCAGCCGCACCCTTGGCGAGCGGACGGACCGGGATCTCGGAGCCTTGAGCGAGCTGCCGCACGCGGACGCCGTGGAGGGCGAGCAGGTCGGCCAGCGACCGCGCCTCCGGCTGGTCGGCGGGCCAGAGAAAGGTGCGCGCCGGCTCAACCACCGACCTGGCGCGGTTGGCCGCGAAGTCGGCGAGCAGCTTGCGGCTGTTGCGGGCCGCCGTGCGCACGGTGGCGAGCGAGGTCGTCAAGTGGCGGGCGACGCGGTCGGCGAGGGTGAGCACGGTGCCGTCCGGGAGCGCCAGCGCCACGCCGGCCCGGCCGCCGCCGGCCATCTCGTAGGTCATCCCCACGGCGCCGCGCAGGCTGGGGTAGGAATCGCCGTAGCCGGGGTAGAAGAGGTCGTAGTTCTCCTCTTTGAAGTAGACCCACCCCTGGCGGTCGAAGGCGGCGGCGTTGGCGCGGCCGAAGATGTCGAGCCAGGAGATCACGCGGCGGTCGATCCGCGGGTTGATCGGCTCGGCCGACGGCGGGAAGAAGTAGGAGTTCTCGGTCCCCATCTCATGGAAGTCGACGTAGACCTGCGGCTCCCACGCGCGGTAGGCAGCGATCCGCTGCCGGGTCTCCTGCTGGCTGGCCCACGCCCAGTCGCGGTTGAGGTCGATCAGGTAGTGGTTCTGCCGGCCGCCCGGCCAGGGCTCCCAGTGCTCGGCGGCGGCGCGCCGGGTGTTGGCCTCGTCCCCCCGCCGCTGCCCGTAGCCGTTGACGTAGCGCTCGCGGCCGTCCGGGTTCTGCAGCGGATCGATCAGCACCACGACGTCCTTCAGCATCTCCGCCGTCTCGCCCTGGGCCGCGGCGAGCACGTAGGCGGCGCCCAGAGCGGCCTCGGCCGACGAGGACTCGTTGCCGTGGACGCCGTAGGCGAGCCAGACGACCAGCGGGGTGCGGCGCAGGGTGCGCTCCCGCTCGTCCGCGCTCGCGGCCGCCGGGTCGGCGAGGCGGAGGGAGTCCTTGCGGATCTCCTCCAGCCGCTCCAGGTTCTCCGGGGCGGAGACAGCGAGCAGCTTCAGAGGGCGCCCCTCGTAGGTGCGGCCGTACTCCCACATCGTGACCCGCGGCGAGGCCGCGTCGAGGGTTTCGAGATAGGCCACGATCCGGTCCCAGGAGGTGAACCGGGAGCCCAGCGGATAGCCGAGGAACGCCTCCGGACGGGGGAGGCGGTCGTCGAGGGCCGGCAGGTCGAGCGTCTCCCCGCGCGACAGCGGCGCGAGGAGCCCCGTGTTTCGCGGGCCGGCGGCGGCCGGCGGCGCGGGTTGCGCGAAGGAGAGCGCCGCCGTCGACATGATGAAGAAGAACGCGAGCGCGAGCGTCAGCAGCCAGGTCCTGAGGACCATCTTGCGGGGGAACATAAGATTGCCTTTACGTGGTGACCAGGCTCTCCGACGAGATGTTCAACCGCTTCATCATCTCGTGGAGCGTGGTGGGCTTGACCTGCAGCAATTCGGCGGCGCGCTTCTGGACGCCGCCGCACGACTGCAGGGCCCGGATGATGATCTGCCGCTCATACTGGCTGACTGCGTCCTTGAACGAGATGCCGTTGGTCGGTAGCATCGGCGGCAGCAGGCCGCCGCCGTTGGTCGACGACTCGACGCGCTGGCGCAGCGAGGCCGGCAGCAACTGCTCGGTCAGCACCTCGCCCGTCGACAGCACGACGGCGCGCTCGATGGCGTTCTCCAGCTCGCGGACGTTGCCCGGCCAGGGGTAGTCGATCAGCATCTCCATGGCGCGCGGCGAGATCTCGCGCAGCTCCTTCTCGTTCTCCCGCGCATAATGGGCGAGGAAGTGCTGGGCGAGCAGCGGGATGTCCTCGCTGCGCCGGCGCAGGGGGGGGAGGGTCACCGAGATCACCGCGAGCCGGTAGAACAGGTCCTCGCGGAACTGCCCCTGCTGCACGGCGTGCTCGAGGTCGGCGTTGGTGGCGGCGATGATCCGCACGTCCACCTTGATCGTGTCGAGGCCGCCGAGGCGCATGAACTCGCGCTCCTGGATCACCCGCAGCAGCTTCGCCTGGGTGTCGATCGGGATGTTGCCGATCTCGTCGAAGAAGACCGAGCCGCCGTCGGCCACCTCGAACAGCCCCCGTTTGCTGGCGACGGCGCCGGTGAAGGCGCCGCGGATGTGGCCGAAGAGGTTGCTCTCCAGCAGGTCGGCGGGCATCGATCCCGAGTTGACGGTGACGAAGGGCCCCTCGGCCCGGCGCGAGTGGTGGTGGATGGCCTTGGCGACCAGCTCCTTGCCGGTGCCGCTCTCGCCGAGGATCAGGATGTTGCTCTTCGCGGGCGCCGCGAGCTGGATCAGCTCGTAGACCTGCTGCATCGGCTTGCTCTTGCCGAGGATGTTGTCGAAGGCGAAGCGCTGGCGGAGCTGCTCGCGCAGCGCGCGGTTCTCCGAGGTCAGGCGCCGCTGCTCCAATCCCTTGCGGATCGTCAGCAGCACCTCCTCGTTCTTGAACGGCTTGGGGATGTAGTGGAAGGCCCCCTCGCGCATCGCCTGGATGGCGCTCTCGATCGAGGAGAAGGCCGTGATCACCACCACCACCACGTCGGTGCTGCGCTGGCGGACTTGGCGCAGCACCTCCATGCCGTGCATCCCGGGCAGCATCAGGTCGAGGAGGATGAGATCGATCTCCTCGCGCTCCAGGACCGCGAGCCCCTCCTCGCCGGTGGAGGCGGTGATCGGCGTGTGCCCCTCCTTGCGGATGAGCACGGTCAGGATGTCCTGGAGAACCTCTTCGTCGTCGATGATGAGGATATTCATGCCGTGGCAGCGGGGAGAGCCTCACCGGTTGGAAGAGCTCCGCTTTCTGGAAGAGCCCTGTAGCGGGGGAGCTCCACGAGGAAGCAGGCGCCCTCCCCGGGCCGGCTCGCCACCCGCAGGTCGCCGCCGTGCCGGCGCACGATATCGTAGCTGATCGCCAGCCCCAGACCGGTCCCGCCCCGGTTGAGCTTCGTCGAATAGAACGGTTGGAAGATCATCTCCAGCTTTTCGGCCGGGATGCCTGGTCCGCTGTCCTGCACCCGCAGAGTGACCAGCGGGCCGCCGGCCTCCAGGGTGATGCCGAGCCGGCCGCCGGTCTCGTTCATGGCGTCGACCGCGTTGAGGACCAGATTGGTGAGCACCTGCTGCAGCTCGCCGTCGCAGCCCATCACCTGCGCCACCCCTTCGGCGGGGGGCGTCCAGGCGACCTCGATCCGCCGCTTGGCGATCCGGTCGCTGAGCAGGTCGAGAGTCTCGCCGACCAGCGGCGTCAGCTCCACCGGCTTCGGCTCGTTGTCGCGCTTGCGGGCGAACTCCAGCAGGTTGTTGACGATCCGCGCCGCCCGGAAGGTCTGCCGCTCGACCTTCTTCAGGATCTCGTAGTGCGGATCCGAGGGATCCGTGTCCTCGATCAGCATCTGGGCGTAGCTGGAGATGCCGGTGATCGGTGTGTTGACCTCATGGGCCACGCCGGCCGCCAGCATGCCGAGGGCCGCCAGGCGGTCCTTCTCGCGCATCGCGTTCTCCATCGCTACCCGCTCGGAGACGTCGTGGATGACCAGCACGTAGAGCCCCTGGCGCCAGCCGCGGTCGAACGCGGCGAGCGAGAGCTGGAGGTGGCGCTCGGCGCCCGTGGCGTCGCACCAGCTCACCTCGATCGGCCCCTCGCCGGGAGCGGGCAGCGGCTCCACCGGCAGCGTCGACTCCAGGCCCTGGCCGACCAGCTCCGCGCGGCTACGGCCGGCGAGCCGGGCGAAGGCGGCGTTGACCGAGACCAGCCGGCGCTCGCCGTCGAGCACCGCGATGCCGGCCGGCGACGACTCGAAGATCCCCTCCGTGTAGCGCTGGAGCTGCTGGACCTCCTCGAGCCGCACCTGGAGCTGGCCGACGAGCTGCGCGTTCTCGATCGCCAGCGCCGCCTGGTTGAGCAGGTGGCGGATCAGCTCCGAGTCCTCGCTGTTGAGCGGCGCGTGGTCCTGCTTGTAGCCGGCGAGGACGATGCCGATGCCGCGGCCGCGCACCGACAGCGGGAATGCGTAGCGATACCCCGCCACGAACAGCCGGGTGGCGAGCGACAGCGGCTCGCCCGGCATCGCGACCCCCGAGAGCGGGCGGAAGTCGTGCGCCCAGAGCTCCTGGCCCAGCACGTCGAACGGCAGGCGGTCCGGCAGCTCCGCCTCGGGGCGGACGGCGAGCAGCGACTCCCCCTGCGCGAGATAGAGGTTCGCCCGCTCCAGGGAGACCCCGTCCTCGATGCCGTCGAGGAGCGCCACGCACAGGCGGCCGAGATCGCGTTCGTGGAGCAGCTCGCGGCCGAAGCCCGAGAGCGCCCGGCGCTTGCCGAAGGTATCGCGGTAGTGGAGCCGCTCGAGCACCGAGGAGATCGCCGACCGGGCCGGCACCAGCAGGCTGGCCAGCACCAGGCCGGAGATGAACGTCAGGAGGTTGCGCGCCAGCGACAGCTCTTCCGAGATGCCGCGGTTGACTAGCAGGTTGATCACCGAGAAGCCGATGATGCCGAGCAGCAGCGTCAGCGTCCAGGAGATCGTGTCGCGCACGATCACCTCGATATCCCACAGCTTGTAGCGCAGGATCGCGTAGGCGAAGGTCAGCGGCACCAGGGCGAGCGGTACCACCGCGACCGAGCTCAGCAGCATCGGCATGTGGAGATGGAGCGCGTACGGCAGGAAATAGAAGGCGAGGGACGGCAGATAGCCGCCGCCGACGCCATAGGCGATCCACTGGAGCTGGCGGTGCTGCTCCCAGCCGGCACCCCGGCGAAAGCGCCGGAAGAGCACCGCCACGGCGACCAGGGCCAGCACGACCAGGTGGACCAGCTCGAGCCGGTCGAGAGCCTGGACCCGCGCCGCGCTGAGGCCGCCGAAGATCCACCGCCCGCGCGCCAGCATCAGGTCGAGCCGCAGGGCGAGCAGCGCCGCCGCGGGCAGATAGAGGAACGGGATCAGCCGCCGAAACCGCTCGGCGCCGGGCAGCGGTGCCGGAAACACCAGGAACAGGTGGAGCGTCAGCGCCGGCAGCAGGATGTAGGCGATGTTGTCGAACAGGCTGATGGCGACGAAGGCCAAGTCCACCGGCGGCGTCGGGGTGAGTAGATAGGTCGTCGCCGAGGTCAGGCACCAGAGATAGAACAGGAAGCTCTGCCGGCCGCCATGGCGCACCATCGTGAACAGCCCGATGCCGAGATAGCCGGTGCCGATCAGGGCGAGGATCAGGAACGGGAAGTCGAAGGCGACCGCTGGCCGGCGGTAGCGGACCTGCTGGAGCTGGTCCCCCTCCGGGGCGGCTCGAAGAACCGTCAGCTCGCTGTCCGGCCTCTCCTGGAGGCGCTGGACGAGCTGGCCGCGGGTCGTGATCTCGCCGCCGTTGACGAGTAGGATCTGGTCCCCGGGCTTCAGCCCCGACTCGGGGCGAGACACCGCGATCACGGCGAAGGCGCCCTTGCGAGCCGCGGCCTCGAAGCCGAGCGGCTGGAAGGCTTGAACCTTGCGCTGGACGCTCAACCCTCCGAGGCCTACGGCCAGGAGAGCGAGCGCCAAGCAGATCGCCAGGCGAAAGATGCGAGACCGGATCATGAGACGGTGAACAAAGTCGGAAAAACTCCCTATGTTTCCAGAGGGGCTAAGAAGCACTTTCTATGCCACGGGAACGGCAATTTGAATGGACCCTAAGTGCCCATTTTGCCACGCTTTTCGGGTGACAGGTCCAGAAAAGCGGATGTGCTCCGGTTTTTTGGATTCAAGCTGTTGGGGGGAGGTGGGGGCCTTCTGTAGGGGCGGGCCTATGTGGCCGCCCTGGGTGGGGGGCAGAAACAGAAGGCGGCCACATAGGGCCGCCCCTACAAGCCGATCTGTTTATCAGCTTAGAACTTGACCGCGATACCGCCGAGGATCCGCCGGCGGATCGAGTCGGAGGCCACGCGGGTGGTGGGATCGACGCCGCGGCTGAGCTCCATGTTGAGCTGCACCGCCCAGTCCGAGGCGAGGTCGAGCAGGAAGTTCAGGTTCTGGTTGACCATGAGCTGCAGCCGCTCGAAGTCCATCTGGGACGACGTCTGCCCGGCCGCGCCGCCCGCGGGGGCGAGCTGCTGCTCGAGATGATGGAAGGCCACGAAAACCCCCGTCGAGCTGCCGAGGAACTGCGTGTCGAGCGAGGTCACCAGGTAGCGCACCCGGTTTTCGTAGGACAGCCCGTTCGAGCCGGTGAACGTGCCACCGCCGCCGGCGGCGATGCTGGAATCGAGCTTGGTCACCACGTTGGGCGAGAGCTTGTGCTGGAAGCCGAACCGCAGCTCCGGCAGCTTGTCGCCGCGCACCAGGTAGAGGCTCTCCGCGCGGTCGAAGAAGTCATCGCTGAAGTAGAGCCGAAGGGTGTCTGCCACCTCGCGCTGCACGGCCCCGAAGGTCAGCGAGTCATCCGTCCCCACCTTGCGCGTCAGGTTCATCTGATAGCAGGACTGGCTCCCTTGCTCGCAGAGCTCGCGCTGCTGGAAGAGAGAGGGGAGGAAGTCGGGAGCCGCCGTCTGGTCCTTGTAGACCCGATGAGCCGCGGAAACCTCGAATTGCCAGTCGGAGCTGACCTGGAACACGGCCCCGCCCTGGGGAGTCAACGACAGGCTGCCGTCCGAAAGCGTGCTGTACAGGCCGTACTCCATGAGCACCGCGGGCTGGACCCGGAGGCCGCCGCGGCTGAACAGATCGACGCTCGACAGGGCCTGCCGCTGGTTGGCCTGGCTGCCCGGCAGGTTAGCGTCGCCGCCAAAACCGAACTGGCGCTCGCGATACCGCATACCCCCCTGGAGCGAGCTGCGGTCGCTGAACGTCTCCGTGTAGGCGGCCTCGACGTTCCAGGTCCGCGAAGTCTCCGGGATACCCAGGGGATCGATCGCGGTCTGGTGATGAAAGTTGTTCTCGTTCGTATAGCGGGCGGCGATCTCCGAGTGGCCGTTCTCGCCCACGCCCCACGCCCCGGTGACCTGGTAGTGCTCCAGGTCTACCGGCGCGCCGCGGTCCGACTCGCTGCGGGAGATCATCCGGTTGTTGAACGACTGGATGCTCACCCGGCTGTTCGGTCCGCGCACCAGGTTGATGTCGAGGCTGCTCGTCTGGCCCGTGCCGGCGCCGGCGGCGCCTCTGGGCTGGTAGGTGGCGTCAGGGTTCACCTGGAAGAAGCGGCTGTGCAGGTCGAACGTGGTCTTCCCGAGCTGCCCCTTGAGCCCGAGTCCGGCGCCGGACATCTGCCCGCCCCCCTCGGCCGCGATCTGATCGACGCCGGTCAGCGCCTGCATCTCGCCTTTGAGGCTGCTGGGGATGGCGATCCGCGAACCCGCGCCGAACGAGCCGCGCCCGTCGAGCTGGACGGTGTTCGCTGCCGCTTCGGCGATCTCGATCTGGTGCAGCACGTCGGCCGGCACCCGGGCGCGCAGGGCCCAGTAATCGTCCCCGTCCGCCGCCTGCCCGGGCTGCCGCTGGGAGAGCTGCATCTCGATGCGTTGATAGGCCTGCGCGGTCTCGCGCTGCAGCGCGATTATCGCAGGCATGAACCCCGACTTATGGGCGATGATCTTGTAAAGCCCGGCGGGAAGGTTCTGGAAGAGGAAGTTTCCCTGCCCGTCCGTCATCACCTTGCGTAAGGAAAGATCGGCGAGCTGGTAGGCGTAGATGTGAGCCGCGGCCAGGGGATTCTTCTCACCGACCACCCGCCCCGCGACCCCTGAGCGGCGCACCTCCGCGCGAAGATCCGCGCCCTGCCCAAAAAGGGCCAGAACGAAAATCAGCGGCACGCTCTTGCGTAGTGCTGGCATCTTACCTACCCCCACAAACCAGGAATCTACGCCTCCGGGTCCACAGTGTCAAATGCTGGTCGGTCATATTGACGACTGACGATGCGAATTCAACAGATCTGCCTATCAGGAACCAGTCCGGAGGGCGCCAGTATTCCGGATGGGGACCCTCACTCCACCTTATACGTCACCCCGTCCGACCGCCCCAGATCGTCCGTCACCACCAGCCGGTGCTCGCCGCGGACCGGGGGCAGGAACCGCCCCGCGGCGGCGGCGGCCTCGGTGGTGGCGACCAGCGAGCCGTCCTGATACCAGTAGAGATGCCGCACCCCAGGGGATACCTGGGCGACGAGGGCGATCTTCTGATACTCGACCGGCGAGTCCCGCCGCAGCCGGTACGGGGTGGCGCCGTCCGGCGAGACGATGCGCGGCGGCTCGCCGTCCGGGATCCCCTCGCAAGCCGGTGAGAGGCGCGGCGCGTCCTGAACCGGGTTCCCCTGCGACCGCCACCAGGCCACCAGCTCCGGCGGGTAGAGGGTAAACAGCCGGAAGTCGTGCGCGCGCCGGCTCACGCAGTCCCCGGCTAGCAGCTCGCCCGTGCCTGAGTCGACCAGCATCCGCCGGTGGAGCGTGCAGGCGGTCAGCTTCGACCGCCCCGGCAGGTATTGAATGCGCACCCGCTCCGGGCAGAACGGCCCCGGGAGCTGATGGCTCAAGGCGCAGACCTCGATCTCGTCGCGGACCAGCCCCTCCGGCTTTACCGGCCCCCGGCCGCCGCTCTCCAGCGCCCGGAAGAGATCGAAGAGGAGCGGCCCCGCGTGAACGCTACCCGAGATCCCCTTGCGCGGCTTGCCGTCGAAGTTCCCCACCCAGACGCCGATCGTCGTCCGCGCCGAGAAGCCGACCGCCCAGGCGTCCCGGTGGCCATAGGAGGTGCCCGTCTTCCAGGCCACTCCCGGCACGTCGCGAGTCAGGTCCCAGGCCTCGGGCAGGTCGGGCCGGCGGACGCTGGTCAGGATCTCCGTCACCGCATGCGCCGCCTCGGGGGAGAAGAGCGGGACGGCGTCCGGCTCCGGTGATCCAGCGCCCGCTTCCACGATCCGCGCCGGCAGGTGCCGCCCCCCCTGGGCGAGGGTGGCGTAGAGGTTCACCAGGTCGAGCAGCCGCACCTCCCCGGCGCCGAGCACCAGCGGCAGGCCGTAGCTCCCCACCGGCCGGTCGAGGGTCGAGAGGCCGCCGCGCCGCAGCAGCCGGTGGAAGTCGGCCAGCCCCACCTCCGCGAGCAGGCGCACGGCGCAGGCATTGAGCGAGGTAATCAGCGCCTCGCGCACGGTCACCCGGCCGCGGTAGCGCTCGTCGTAGTTCTCGGCCACGTAGCCGGCGAAGTCGGTCGGGATGTCCAGGATGTAGGAGTCCGGCACCAGCCGCCCCTGATCCATGGCCATGGCGTAGAGGAACGGCTTGAGCGTCGACCCCGGCGAGCGGCGGGCCACGGCGCCGTTGACCTGCCCCTGGAAAACCGTGTCGCGGAACCCGGCCGAGCCGACCAGCGCCCGCACGGCCCGGGTCCGGTTGTCGATCACCACCACGGCGGCGTTGCCGATCCCCTGGTCCCGCAGCTCGCGGACGCGTCGCGCCACCTGCGCCTCGGCGATCTGCTGAATGGAGCGGTCGAGCGTGGTGCGGATGCGAGCCTCCCCAGGAAGCTGGGCCGTCACCATCTCCGTGAAATGGGGGGCCATGAAAGGCGGCCGGCGCCGTGCTCGGGGGAGCGGCTCCCGCCGCGCCGAGTCGAGCTCCTTGGGCGAGAACACTCCCCGCGACGCAAGCTGCCCGAGCACGCGATTGCGGGCAGCGCGAGCCGCTTGCGCCGCCTTGGGACCTCGGGTCGGGTCGTAGCGGACGGGGGAGCGGGGGAGGGCGGTCAGCATCGCGATCTCCCCCAGGGAGAGCTGGTCCGGCTCCTTGCCGAAGTAGAACCAGGCCGCCGCGCCGATCCCCTCGACGTTGCCGCCATATGGCGTGAGGTTCAGATAGAGCTCCAGAATCTGATCCTTCGAAAACCGCCGCTCGATCTGCACCGCCCGGAAGCTCTCGCGGATCTTCGCCCCCAAAGTCCGAGCCCCCGGATCGGCCATCCGCGCCACCTGCATGGAGATCGTCGAAGCCCCCGATACCACCTGGCCGTGCCGCAGGTTGGAAACCATCGCTCGCGCCACCGCGAACGGATCGACCCCCGGATGCCGGTAGAACCGCTGGTCCTCCGAAGCCACCAGAGCCTTTCGCACCTCGGCTGGCAGCTCCGCCAGCCGCACCGGCAGCCGCCACCGCTGGTCCGCCGGCAGGAAGAATCGAAGCGGCTCCCCCTGGCGATCCGTCACCACCACGGCCGGAGGGCGCTGGAGCTTTTCCCATGGGAACGGGAAGAGGAGGTCCAGAGCCCGGAACCAGAGGTAAGGGGAGGCGAGGAGAATGGCAAAGGCGATCCCCAAGGCGATCCGGCGGCGGTGTTGGTGCGGCTGCGCGTCCATATTGATTTCTTCAGAGTTGGGTGCCGCCCTCCGGGCGGCCCCTCACTCCCCCGGCCCCTCTCTCCCATCGCACTCCCCCCAACCGGGAGAGAGGGGAGAAAGGCATCGCCCCATCAACATTCCCCTCTCCCGGTCGGGGGGAGTGCGGTGGGAGAGGGGCCAGGGGTGAGGATTCGGGGTGGGGGGCCTTTGCTTTTACCGCACCCCCACCTCCATCACCCCCCGCTCCCCCGTCCCCCGGATCGCCGGGTTGTACATCGCCTCCACCTGCACCGGCGGCAGCCGGAACCGCCCCGGCGCCACCGCCCGCACCAGCGTATAGAAGGTCTGCCAGGAGTCAGCCGGCAGGTCGGTGAAGAGGAGGATGCGGTCATCCCGCAGGTCCATGTAGCGCGGCTGGAGGTTGGCGTCGGTCACCCAGGGGAGCTGCTCGGTGCTCTGCAACCGCGGGTTCTCCACCTCCAGCCCCGAGGGGAGAAGGTTGACGATCACCACGTTGTGGATCTCCCCCGAGACGCTCCGCACCTTGGTCTTGATCGCCACCAAGTCCCCCTGCTTGACGGCGTTGAGGTCGATCGCCTTGCCGTCGCGGTCCAGGAACTCGCGCTGGATCTCCAGCCCGTGGCTCGCCGGCTGGAAGGCGTCGTCCTTCGGCACTCCGCGCGTCATCACGCTGTAGAAGGCCGACCCCGGCTTGTACCCCGGGTTCATCCGCAACTGAACCGGTCCACCTGCAACGGCAACGATCGCCGGGAAGGTGACCGTCTTGTTGTCGAACGTGCCGATCGTCTTGCCGCCTACCAGCAGCGTCCCCGAGTAGGGGGGCTGCTGCGCCTGCCGCTGGAGGAACTGACCGAGGGCGAGCAGCGTGAAGCTCTCCTCCTGGGTGGTCCACCAGGAATCGTTGCGGGCGTCCCGTGCCAGCCGGTCCACCAGGGCGGGGATCTTCGGGCTCTTCGGATCGGCGTCCATCAGCGCCAGCAGCAGGAGCGCCCGGTTGCGGATCGCCGAGTCGAAGTTCCCCCCGGTCTGCCGCTGGATCTCCGCCACCTCGCCGAGATTGTCCGTCAGGCTCTGCGTCGCCCGCGGGTTCCCCGCCGCGGCATAGGAGGCGGCGAGCAGGGCCCGCGACTGCGGCGGCAGATTCTTCATCTGCTTCTGGCGCAGGAAGTCCATCGTCCCGAGATCCGCTTTTCCCGCTCGCGAGAGCACGTAGAGGCCGTAGACCGTGCGCTCGAGCTCCTCGCTGCCGTAGGTCCCCTTGGCCTTGACCTCGCCGGCCAGCCAGTTGACGGCGTTCCCATAGAGGTTGTCCTCCACCGGATGCCCAGCCTTTCGTGCCTCCACCAGGAAGTGCGTGGCATAGACGCTCCCCCAAGGATGCACTGTCTGCTCCCCCTGCCAGAGCGAGAAGCCGCCGCCGGGGAGCTGCATGCTGGCGATCCGCCGGATGCCCGCCTGCACCAGCGTCGCCGGATCGGCATGACCCTTTTTGGGATCGAGCAGCGTCGGATCGAGCGCCCGGGCGATGTCCCCGAGATAGATCAGCGGGAAGGCGCTCGACGTCGTCTGCTCCAGGCAGCCGTAGGGGTAGTGGAGCAGGTGCTCCAGCTTGCCCGCGAACTGGACGATCGGCACCGGGCTCACCCGCACCACCCGCCGCACCGTCTCCGGCCGGTAGGTTTCCAGATCCTTCGCCGCCACCTCGAGCGCCGCGCCGCTCACCGCCCCGGCGTCCTCCACCGAGGCCTCCGGCAGATCGGGACGGATCGACACCTCCGTCGTCGACTTCGACTGCTCGCCATTGCCCGAAGCGGTCGCCGTGAAGCGGACGTTCGCCTCGGCGTTCCCCGTCTTGACGGTGAAGTAGACCGTCTTCTCCCGGCCCACCGGGATGTCGACCGCCTGCGCCGGCTTCTCGATCTGCACCGGCCCTAGTGCCGTCAGCCCGACCTGGATCGATCCCGGCTTCCCGGTGTCGTTGCGCACCGTCACCGGCACCTGCAGGGTCTCGTCGAAGGAGAGGATGCGCGGCAGGGTGGGGAGGAGCACCAGCGGATTGCGCACCCGGGTCAGGCGGAACGACGAGCCGAACTTGTCGACGTCGATCGCCACCGCCATGATCCGTAGCGCCCCCTGGAACTCGGGGACCTTGAAGGAGACCCGGGCGACGCCGTCCTTGTCCGCCGTCACCGGGCCGGACCAGAAGGCGACCGGCTGCACGCGCCGGATCCCCTCCGTCCGCACGTACTGCCCCATCCCCTCCGCCCCCTCGCCGCCGCCGGCAGTCAGGCTCTTGAGCTCCGGCAGCAGCAGGCTGAAGGTGTCGTAGGAGGTCACCCCCAGGGCCAGTTTCCGGTAGAAGAAGTCGAACGGCTCCGGCGTCTTCTGGGCGATGAGCTGGAGGATCCCCTCGTCCACCGCCGCTACCGTCACCACCGCGTTCGGCACGGTCTTCACCGTGATCGGCAGCTCGCGCCCCGGCCGCATCTGGTCCGGCGCCGAGATCTGGGGCGCCAGGTGATTCGCCGTCCGGTTCACCGAGATCGGCACCGCCCCGAAGGCCCGGCCGGCCGATCCCACCTCCAGGTTCCCCACCGCCCGCACCAGCGTCGCCGTGACGTAGGCGTTCGGCCGGTACTCGGCGCGGATCGGCAGCTCGATCTTCGCCGTGTTCCCCTTGAGGTCGTAGATCTGCGTGTCGAGCACCTTGTCGCGCTCCACCGTGATCAGCAGCTTGCCCGGGAACGGCGCCCGCACCTGCACCGTCGCCGTGTCGCCGGGCGCGTACTCCGTCTTGTCGAGGTCCAGCTCCAGCCGCGACGGATTCTTGATCGCCCACGGCGAGGTCCCCCAGCCGGCGGCGTAGAACTCGACCGCGGCCGACCCCTGCGACTCCGGATCGGTCAGCACCACGCGATAGCTGCCGTACCGCCGGGGAGTCATCTGGAAGCTCCCCCGCGATTTCCCCGCGGCGATCGCCTGCGAGGCGATCAGCACCGGATCGCGCGTCGTCTCATACCTCCAGCCGCCGCTGGCCGTCTTGCGCAGCACCGTGTTCCAGCGGTCCTCGAAGAGGTCGGCCCGCAATCCTCCGGACGGGACCTCCTTCCCCTCCGGCGAGACCACCACGTACTCGAACCCGGCCGGCTTGCCCGGATCGGCGAACCCCTCCTCCCCCGGCTTGCCCCCGGCCCGCCGCACCCCGATATAAGCAGGATAGGGGTGCACCTGCAGCCGCTGCATCGCCGCCACGCCGCGCCCCCCCTGCTCCTGCACCCGCGCCGTGATCACCGCCTCCAGCGACGACGGCACCGGCGCCCCGGCCGGCATCTCGACCTTGAAGTCGCTCCGCCCCTCGTCGTCCAGCTTGCCGGTGGTGGAGAGCACCTCCTTGTCGTCCAGCTTGCGGTCGTCGTTGCGGAAGCTGAACCCCTCGAAACCCTTGGGCGCGAACGTCGAGTCGACCAGCCGCACCCGGGTCTCCACCGGCAGCCCCGCGGCCGGCGCGCCGAACAGGTAGCTCGACTGCACCTGATAGCCGAGCGTCTGCCCCGGTCCGATCTTCCCTTCGGCGGCCGCTTTTTCGGGGACAACCGTCACCGAGATCCGGTCCGGCACGAACTCCTCCACCTGGAAGCGGTACTGGCCGATCACCGTCTGCGCCACCTCCAGCTCCAGCGTGTGCGGGCCGGTCAGCGAGTAGGCGGGCAGGTCGAGATCGAAGGGCGCCAGCCCGTTCTCCCCCGTCGTCAGCCGCCGGGTCTCCATCTCCCGCCCCTGCGGATCGCGGTGGCGCAGCAGCGCCGGCATCGACGGCGGGATGTGGAGCCCGCCGTCGCGCACGATCGCCAGCCCCTGCACCTTCTCCCCCGGCCGGTAGATGTCGCGCTGGCCATAGAGGAAGGCCGTGTACCCCTCGCCCGGGGCCTCGGCGCCGCCGACGTCCAGCCCCGTCGAGTCCACCGTCATCTGGCTGAGCAGGAGGAACGTGAAGTCGTTCCCCTTCTCGATCGTCACCATGTACGGCGTCCCCTTGCCGAGGGCGTTGGCGTCGTCCGTCCGCCAGATCCCGGAGCCGTCCGTCCGCCCCGAGGCCAGGGTCTGGTTCTGGTCCGAGATCAGGGTGACCTTGGCGTCCGCCACCGGCGAGAGGTCCTTGAGCGACGACACCCAGACCAGGAACTCCCCCGGGCCGCGCTTGGCGACCGCGCCGAGGTCGGTGAGCAGCACCCACCGCTGGGACGCCTCCTCCGCGTCCGGCTGGCCGACCGAGACGCGGTAGAGCCCCGGCTCCTTGGTATTGATGAACTTGTCGAGATCGATCGGGTAGGTCCGCCGCTTGTTCTGGCGGCCGCCGGCGTTGAGCGTCGTCTCCTTCAGCCGGTCGCCCAGGGCGTGGTTGAGCTCCCCGAAATAGCCGGTCTCCTCCTCGAAGAAGCCGCCGTACTCGAAGAGGAAGAAGAGGTTGTTGAGATAGACGCGGTCGATCGTCATCCGCACCTTGGGGACGTTGACCGCCTCGATGGCGACCGCGTGCTGCCCCTGGCTCCAGAGGAACATCCCCTGGCTCTGGAAGCCGACCGAGGGCTCGAGGTCGGGCAGCTCGACGTCCTGCTGGAAGTCCTCCTGGAGGACGGCCTCGTCGGTGGCGGGCATCCCCTTGCCGATCGAGAGGGCGTAGGTCTTGCCCGGCTCCATCTCGCCGGTGATCGACAGCTCGTTGCGCTCCGCCGCGAGGCGGACCCGGGTGGCCGGCTCGATCTTCACGTACTTCTCGGCGACCGCGGCCGAGATGGGGGAGGAGAACGTCACCTTGATCGTCGACTCGCGCGGCCCGGGCTGGGCCTCGACATTGCGGACGGAGAGCTTGGTGCTCGACCCGACCTCGATCTCCTTGACGTATTCCTCGCCGAGGGGGGCGTTGCCGTTGGCGGGGGTGAGCGACCCGGGGATCGTGAGCCGGATTTTCCGCTCGTCCCGCTTCTTCTGGACGGGCTCCGTGCGGTAGCCGATGACCTGGTTCTGGTAGTCCGTCTCGAGCTTGACCTCGATCGGCTTGGCCGCCTCCGGGTCCTCGATCTTGACCAGGGGAGCGAGCGTCTCGGGATTGACGGGGTAGTTGAACCGGATCTCGCCGCGATAGACCACCTTGGCCTTCCCTTCGAGAGCCGGCTCCTCGAGCACGGTGACCTCCTCGACGAGGAACTTGTCCGTGCGCACCGTGAGCTCCGTCTCGCCGGTGAAGACCTGCCCCTCCTTGACGATCTTCGCCGGATCGAGCTCCACCTTGTACTCGCTGGCGACGGGGAGCCCGCCGCTCGGCTGAAACCGCAAAGCGTTGGTGGTCTGCCACTTCCAGGACCCGCCCAGGGTCGGAGAGATCCGCGCCGGAGCCGGATCGAGAACCTCCCCCACCTTCCCCTGCCCCACGGGCTTGTCAAACAGGACGTCAAACCACTGCCGCCCCTCCCGGTCCACCACCACATTGAACACCGAAACCGTCTCTCCCCCCTGAGCCCCCGCCCTGAACCGAGCCATCGCCTTGGACAGAGGAGCCCGGAAGGCGAACGCCGACATGGAGAGGAACAGCAGGGCCAGAACGCCGATGAGGACGTCCTTCCAGTGAAGGCGGCGGAGAGATGCGGCGAGCCTGGACGGGAACTTGTCCCGAAGGGTCGGTGACGGGTCGGACATAAACGGTCTCCTGGCGCGAAGGGAAGTGGTGACAGGGTACCTCAGGCGACGCGGATTGTCCCTACCCTTGCTCCTCACCTCTAGCCCGCCCGAATGGGGGAGACTGCTTTCACAGACATCGCATCAATCCTCCTTGCAGGCCTGTAGCCTTGCCGCTGGTCTACTGTGCCGTTCACAAAAGGAGGCCGTATGAACTGACAATGAAATTACGGAGGAGGAGAATTTATCCAAGGGCATGGAGCCTGGAACCTATTGCCCCTCAGCACCTATTCGGGCGCACCTGCTTCCTGCCCTATTTATGCCACACAATTCTGCCGGGCAGCCCGGCAGATCGGGCATACCGACGAATCTATCCGTCGCACTTTCTTAGGGTACTCGATTGGGCTATACTGAATAGCCTTAGCTTCAGCAAGGCTCTTATCTCGGCTATAGACTAGGTGGGAAGGATGAACGACGAGCGTAGTGAGCAGCACATAAACTTAGACGCATTCAACGATCACGGTGAGGCACGGGCATCGCTTACATGGGATGAGTATTTTATTTTGATCGCGCTTTTCACTTCTTTGCGATCCAAAGATCCGCGTAGCAAAGTCGGCGCTGTGCTCGTAAATCGCGAGAAACATATTGTTGGGACAGGTTATAACGGCTTTGTCCGGGAAGCAGACGAGAATTTTTTTAACTGGCGAAGTGACGGAGAATGGCTGCAAACTAAATACCCTTACGTCGTTCATGCAGAGCAAAATGCTATCTTAAATGCAACAACCAGCGAACTGGCCGACTGCTCTATATATACGACCCTTTTTCCCTGTAACGAATGTGCCCGCATAATTGCGCAGAAGCGAATTAAGGATGTAATATACCTTTCAGGGAAGCACATGGAACTTGATTCTCGGAAAGCAACTCAAGTGATTTTTGAAGCCTCTGGCGTTAAGTGCAGGCAAATGGCGTTGCCGCCTTTTGAGACGCTTGCTCAGTCCGTGGTCAAGAATTTATTTCCCTAGCCTTGATGCAATTCCGCCATTTTCCTTCCAAGTCTCGGCTTTCTTCTAGCAATCTGCTCATTAGATCCGTATTCATCCCTATTCGCCAATCCCATACCTTGTCGCCGATTCTATTGGCCAATGCTCGCCGGAAGAACTGGTCCTGCTTTTCTTTGGTCAAGGCAAGAGAAGCAGAAATATTGCCTCCCCTTTCCACTTTACATGCGAGCAAGTAGGAATCGTTTAGCTCAAATCTTGTCGTCGGGGTTAGTTCCATGACAGTCACCGGGAAGCCTTGCAATGCCCCGGTTAGGTCAAGCTTGCCATCAATTATATGAAAATGGAAGTGTTCTATGCAAGAATGTAAATTTTGACAGCCAGCGTGTTCAAATATGAATAGGCTATCTAGGTTTAAGAAGGACGAATCTACAAGACAATGAATCGCGTTTATAATTTCCCTTCGCTCTTGGCGATTGGTTTGTGCGAAGGATGTCACATGCCTTCTGGTGATTAGTAGGAGGTAGGGATAAACTTGGGGACCATAGCCAGGAACGACAAAGATGTTATCGGTAGAAAGTATGGTGCGTCCTTCATGGGGCCATTCAGGACCGAGAAACAAATTTGCCGATGCAGGGTCTTGCGCTTCCTTGCAGAAAACGCAGGAGCTAAGTATTGAGGAGCTTTTCGTCATTGGTGGTGTCCCAATCTATGATAGACAAGTGTGTGTCGACAATTTTGTATTCAAGGCTTATGCTATCAATTCCGCGGAGCTCTGCGAAGCTTAGAAAAGATCGAATGCGCTTTTGAAACCTCTCAAGATACAGAAGAGACTGGCGAAACTGAGTTTCTTGGTCTTTGATCGGAATAGATAACGAATTCGGGCAGTGGATAGCTTCAACGTTGTAGTGCCTTCCCCACTCGGAGCGTGAGGCTCTTGCGTATGGAAATGAGGCTGAATTCGAAAAACTCTCAATTAGGCGTGGGCTGCAACGCCACACTTGCTCGATCACCTGCGAGCGAGGCATGTCTCTGTAGAAAAATGAAAACCGCCCTGCGACGCTAAAAATTCCCGGATCAATGGCGGTTCGACAGTACCAGATTTCGCTGAACCGGCTCTTGCCTCTCAAGAACCCGTCGAAATTTTTTAGGTCTTCTGGAGACTGGACTCTCAAATTTGGCAGTTGCCCAGATTGCTTAAGTGAAACTAGCTTGACAACATATAAGCTTGATCTGCCCGAGTCCGCGTCTTGTTGTAACTCCTCCCTTAGTCCGCGTAAGAGCGAGGCTGCATCATTGATCTCAAAGCGTTTTATGTCACGTCTCAGCTCTTCTGTTGATATTAAGTCGTACTCAATGAGCTTGAGATACTTTTTCCATTTCAAAGGCTCCTGGTGCGTGGAAATCATTTGCCGTGTACGGAAATAAATTCGCGTATCACTGGGAGCATGTTTGGAATAAAGTCGTAAGATCCTATCTCTTCAAGATCTACCCAGCGCATCTCGCCTAGCCAGTCATCATCGACCCTGTTGGTTTCATCAAGATCAAGCGAAAGTGGAGTGCACAACCTAGCTGCAGCGACAATCTGCATTCTCACCAATCCCTCCTCAGATTTACGTTCTAGCTGCCACTGCCAGATAAAGAATGGCCTGCCTGGTTCGATTTCAATGCCAACTTCTTCCTTAACCTCCCGCTTTAAGTGAACGTTCACATCTTCGCCGAATTGCATCCGGCCCCCGGGAACCTCCCACTTTCCGGGATTGTGTGGGTCTTGCTCGGATTTTTGAACCAATAGCAGTCTACCGCTGTCAACTATAAAAGCCTTCTGTGCAAAGAAGAACTGGTCCATGGCTCCTCCTACTGGAGATCGTTTATAAATTTTGTGAGGGCGGTTTGAAGTGCGCGTAGTTGCCCTGGTCGTGGGCTTCCGTATTCATACGAGCGAATGGCGGCAAGATCGAAGGGTATGTCTTCTCTATTTTGGGCGCAGATAAAGACGGATTTTCCGAGGGTGTGAGCGATTCCAAGTTCGTAAAAAACATTAGGATTTTTACCAGTGCAGTCAGCGATGATAAATCTGGCCTTGTTGATTTCTTCCCAGATGCTCTGCATAATCTTGTCGTCTTGGAATCTCTGATCGCTTCTCCAGTAACGATAAGTTCGGTCCTTTAGTTTTTTTACCTTTTTCAAGGCGGCAAAGACGTCGTTGGACCAGTCGGTGCTGAGTGGCATAAGGACTACGATAAGCTGCTCGTCTATCTTAAAATTCTTGGGTTCAAAGTGCTTTGGGCTTACCCACATGAGCGAAATCTCCCCTGATTCGGACAAGTCTATTCGATTGAAGGCGGACAGCAAGCGCATCGCCTGATAGTATTCCCAAAATCGAGGCTGGGTGGTTGGACTTGCCGCTCTGTATCGGCCATTTAGGAGTATGTTGCGCGCAGTGTGGTCGACAATGGGAATTGCGAAACGAAGAAAGTCGTGATTGAGAATTCCGAGGTGATAGAGAGAGATAAGGGCCCGTGCACCCATTAGTCTTACATTGAAGTGATAGTAGTCGCTGTCACCCTTTACAGTGGGGAAATACTCAACCAGTAAATCTTGCTCTAGGGAGTCGATCGCTGGCAGAGTTTGGCGGGCGAACTCTCCCAATTCTAAGGAGGGAGTCTCTTGTCGTTGGATAGCGATGTCGAGCAGCGTTGAAATTATGACCACCCGCCACTCGATCTCTATATTCGAGTAAAGAAGATCGAGCAAGAACTTTTGACCGTTTTCTAGTACGGCGACTGCCTCTTGGTCGTGGCACGCTGCCAGCGCTAGTAACCCTTCGCACGTAGCAGATAAGCGTGGAGTATCTGTTCCCACAGTTGCCGACCATAACCCTGCTGCTTGGTGACCAACATCTACTAGCGTCCTCTTCAGATGTATAAAGAGATCGTCACGCCGTGAATCTGGCGGGACGGCTGCCGAAGCTTGGACAAATTTTGCGAGTTTCATTGTAGTACCGAGGCATCGTCGGCGAGCCTGCTGTTTATCCAGATCTACCGATACCGCATTGTCCAAGAAAGGGCATAGGTGGTGATAGTACGCTCTGTGAAGAACACTCTCTGCGACGGCTATGTCGATGCCAGTTTCTGGCGGTAGGGCTGACAGCAACAGTATCCCATCGCACGAGGCGTAGAAGCCAGCAGACTTTTGCTCTTCCCAGTGCTCTTGCCAACCGCATCCTTGCTGGTCCCAGGCAGACGGCAATGTCGTCGAGAGGAGATGCGATATTCCATGCTCGAACGCAGAAAGCGTGCACTCCTTGAGTGCGGAGACTCCTATCGTCATGCCGCTCGGGGTACCCTTCATGTCAGCCTCACCATAATACTTATTCTGCCGAGCAAGTCTAGCGGAGTAATTCAGCAGCGCAAAATAGTCTTATGCGCATCTGCGGGTGACTGGCTATGGCCTATCCTTGTTGGGCTTTCCCATTCGCTGAGAAGTCGATTGTTAGACTAACGGCGAATTAGGGGTAAGCTGAAGGTTGAAGGAGTTCTTGCCTGATTCCGACATAAGGGTGGCAAGCCGGTGAGAAGAGATGGAGGTAATGACGGACATAATCTATGGCTGGATACCCGATGAGTCAGTTAACAGACCTCAAGGTAGGGAGAATGAATGCTATGCTTGAAAAGCTGGTAAGAGATAGAGTTCCAGAGTTAGCCCCGATTTCGGATGAGAACTTGAGGTGTGCGAAAGACGACAGAGAGTTCCTCCTTTTATTGAGGCTCAAGCTCACTGAGGAAGTAGGAGAATTTCTCGAATCGGAACGTGTAGAAGAGCTTGCCGATGTGCTAGAGGTGGTAGAAGCGCTCTGCGGTGTGCTGGGCAGCGAGCCAAGTGATTTGCTAAGAGTAAAGACATCAAAGAAAGATAGGCTAGGTGGCTTTGAGCGTCGATTTGTCATAAGGGTAAGTGGCCATTTGAGCGCTTAGTCAAACGTCGCCGAGAGACTAGATGCTATGTCCGAGGATAAGCCGCCTTCGCCCTTTGTCTGTGCTCGGAACCTCTGAGCATAGTGGGGGCTCTGGACAAACCAGTCGACCAATGGCAAGGCTGCAACCCACAAGAGAGGCGCCATGCCCTTTGACGCGAGGGACAGCGGCAAAAGGTGTCAGACTGGGGGGACAGGAGAGACGGTGCCGGTGCCGACTAGGTGCGGTGCCGGTGCGGTGGGTGGAGACTAGGTGCCACGTCCGTGGATAAGCCCTCATTCTCTTCCTCCCCCAAGTGCCAAGTCCCTGGAGAAAATCGCTCCTCGTCGAGGAGCTTTTCGACTTGTCAAGCCCTCAGGAAGCCAGGAAGCAGCCTTGGGGATGTCGAGAGGCCTCTCGTAACGGCAACTCACGACAGCGGTTTCCTGAAATTCATGCCAAATCGGCCTCCTGGATACACCTTCTCCTTCCCCTCAGCCGGTGAAGGTCGAGATCGCCAGATAGCCGATCAGGATCTGCGCGGCGGTCGTGTTCTACCCGCCGACGAACGGCAACGCCGGCGGGAAGCTCCCGATGGGAAAGCGCGGGTCGGGGTCTCCCTTCTGGAGCTTCTCGGCCGCCGTGCGATAGGCGGCCACGAACCAGGAGAAGCCTTCGTAGAAGTAGTGGCGCATGGCTTGGCTCGCCGCGTGGAAGAGCGGAGCGGGCGATTTCTTCAGGCGCTTGGGTCGGCTCGTCGGAGCCTGGGCCAGGATCGCCGCGACTCCGAAGGGTTCGGTTCCCGTCCGTTTCCTGGCCGCGGCGGCGTCCTCCTCGATTTCAGCGGCCATGTTGGCGACGCGTTGCCGGTGGGCTTCTGGGGAGAGATTCTTCCAGCAGGGCAGGAGCGAGAAGGTCACCGTCTCGGGGGTGGTGTGACGGAGACGATCGGCCGTCTCTCCCTTGCGGCGGGCGAGGTACTCCTGGGTGCGATCGAACCAGGTGCCGGCGAGAGGCTCGCCGTCCGCGAGTTGCCGGACGGACTGGAGACCGGGCCACTCCCGGAGGTGGGCCACCAAATTCTCCTTGACCCCGTGACTGAGGACGTACCGGAAACGCGCGACCTGCACCTCCTCCTCGTTGCTGATCAGGATCGCCTGGTAGCGCCGATCCCAGATCTTCCCCGTCCAGCCGGTGAGCCGGCTGACCTCCCGCGCCAGGTTCGAGTTGAAGTAGCCGACGAAACGCGCGAGGCGCTTGGCGCTCTCCGCCCGCACGAGCATGTGGTAGTGATTCGACAGCAGGCTGAGCGCTATCAAGTCGACCGGATAGAGCCGCTGGGCCCTGCCGAGCACCCCGGCGGCGATGTCGTTGAGCTCCGGGCTGGGCCGGAGCAGCAGGCGTCCTTGCAAGGTCCGGCAGGTGACCTCGACCAGGGCGCCCTCCTCGGGAAGGTAGCGAAGTTTTCGTCCCATACCCCTAATAAGACGTAAAATCTCGCCTCTTCTGACAAACCCTTTGCTGCTCATAGTTTGCAGAGGCATTTTGGCGAGTGGGCAGGAGAGAGGTCCAGCCCAGGGTATGGCGGACCGTCGCCGCCGGAGGCAGACCGTTGTACCGATACGACGGACCGTCGCAGCCGGAGGCAGACCGTCGTACCGATACAACGGATCGTCGTAGCTGGAGGCAGACCGTCGTACCGATACGACGGACCGTCGCAGCCGGAGGCAGACCGCCGTACCGATACGGCGGATCGTCGTAGCCGGAGGCAGACCGCCATACCGATACGGCGGATCGTCGTAGCTGGAGGCAGACTGCCGTACCGATACGGCGGATCGTCGTAGCTGGAGGCAGACCGCCGTACTGATACGACGGATCGTCGTAGCTGGAGGCAGACCGCCGTACCGATACGACGGACCGTCGCAGCCTGAGGCAGACCGTCATACCGATACGGTGGACCGTCGTAGCCGGAGGCAGACCGCCGTACTGTTACGACGGACCGTCGTAGCCGGAGGCAGACCGTCGTACCGTTACGACGGACCGCCGTAGCCGGAGGCAGACCGCCGTACTGATACGGCGGATCGTCGCAGCCGGAGGCAGACCGGCGTACCGATACGACGGACCGTCGTAGCTGGAGGCAGACCGTCGTACCGATACGGCGGATCGTCGCAGCCTGAGGCAGACCGTCGTACCGATACGACGGACCGTCGCCGCCGGAGGCAGACTGTCGTACCGTTACGACGGACCGTCGTAGCCGGAGGCAGACCGTCGTACCGATACGACGGACCGTCGCAGCCGGAGGCAGACCGCCGTACTGATACGACGGATCGTTGTAGCGGGGGGGATGGGTGCCAAGCGCTTTCTTGTGGTGGCCCTGACCTGCTGCCTGACGAACGGCCAGACCTTCAGCGTCCATATGATCTTCCCCCCGACCTCCCTCGTCTGCCTGATCAGGGCTCAGATCCCGGACATCGCGGTGGCCAAAGGACCGTTCTAGCCTCTTCTCTGACGTGAACCTCGAAGTGGGTGGTGGCAGCCTCGACAGCCTCTACCATCCGCTCCGGAGGCATCTGGCCGCCGCCCCACCCCATGCCAGGATTCGCACGGCAATTCAGGACTTCGATAGCGTGGCCCTTCAGGTCTCGCTGCCTTGCCGAGGAGGAAGCTCATAGGTCGATATCGCGGGAATCGTCCTGGGGACGCTCGATGTCCAGCCCCGATTCCCGCAAGGGCGAGGCCGCGAAGAAGTCCGCGAGCGTTCCCTGGCGCTGCGTCTTCCGCTCCCACTCCTCGGCGGCGACGACGACCACGGCCTTCCGGCCATGACGGGTGATGATCTGGGGCCCTTTCTTCAAGGCGCTCTCGACAACTTCGCTCAGGTGCGCCTTGGCGTCGCGAGGGTCCAGGCTTTCGCGGTCTGGGTCATTGGGGCTGGCTCCTGGGTTGGTCATACTAGTCATTCTAGACCGTGACGAACTTCACAAGGCAGAGAGGGAGCGAGCGGCTCATGGCCTGGGCGGCTCATCGCCGGATGGATGAGATGGACGAGGTGCGCTAGACGGCGACCACGATCGGTAGAGCTCCTTCATGGTTCGGCAGGGTCTACATGCACATGGCGTTCTACGTTCACCGAGGTTTGCTGGAGTACCGGGCGCTTTGGTACCCTTCCCCTTGAGGAGGCGACCCCATCCCATGGCAGACTTGCTGAACCGGATCACAATCAACCCGAACCAGTGCGGGGGGCGCCCTTGTATCCGCGGGATGCGGATCAGAGTGACCGACGTTCTCGATCTCCTGGCAGTGGGGCAGAGCCAGGACGAGATCCTTGAGGCCTATCCCTATTTGGAACCGGACGATATCGCGGCTTGTCTGCGGTATGCGGTACGGCGCCTCGATCATCCGACGTTGGCAGCGTAAGTGGCGACTCTCCGTTCTTCTCCTCCGGTATGGGTCGATGCCCAACTTCCCCCGGCTCTTGCCAGGTGGCTACGTGATCTTGGTGAGAGCGGAGCGGTGCACGTAGAAGACTTTGGTCTTCTCCGAGCTGAGGATCCGGAGATCTTCGAGAAGGCTCGTCAAGTGGAAGCTGTGGTCATTACCAAAGACAACGACTTTGTTCAAATCCTGGAGCGTCGTGGACCGCCACCCCAAGTTGTCTGGGTCACCTGCGGCAATCGTAGCAACCCTGCCCTCAAAGACCTCATCGATCGGAGCTGGCCTCGCGTCAAAGCTTTGCTGGCCGTAGGTGAGTCTTTGGTGGAGATCAACCAGATTCGGGATCCGGCGGGAGACTAGTGGAGTTAGTGGTATGGCAGGTGCCATCACCAGTGCTCGGAAGTGCGCACAGCTTCAAGTATCGGCTGGCCTTCGTCGTGAACGGTGTGTGCGTGCTGCGCTACGACAACGAGGCGGGCAAGGGGGACCAGAGCAGGTACCAGGCACTTCCTGAGGCAACGAGAGCGGCCCATCCCATGCGGGCCGCTCTCTTCTCTTTGCTCAATCCGTTTCAGCCAGCCTTGGCGTCAAGCAGAGTTGCAGGCGACCTGAGCCGTGGCGCTGCGGTCCAGGGTTGACGGCGCTACTTGCGGAACCAGGGAACGGTATATGGGGAGCTGAGGAAGAACTGCAGCAGCCTCTGCCCGATCTTGGATTCGGCGGCCTGCGCCGGGTGCGTGCCGTCGTCCGAGAATTCGTTGCACGCCCAGGTCAGCCCGTCGCTGCGCGGCGTGAGCCCGTCGGCCCAGGGATAGATGGACCAAGCCAGCCAGGGCGCCAGGGCGCCGGAGTCGAGGTTGCCGGCCAGCGGGTCGATGCCCTGGCCGGCCTCCTGGTCGATCTGGGCCTCGATCAGCCATTTCACGGCGAAACCCGACTCATACGCGTACGGCTCGGGATTGAGGGCGGAGGTCGCGTAGCCGGCGTAGCTGCGGCTCATGAAAAAGGCCAGTTGGAGGTTGGGGTAACGCGCCTTGAGGGCGCGCGCGACCTTGCCGAGGCCGCGCTCGAGGTTGTAGGCGTCGGCGCTCGAGGCGGGCAGGCTGACCGTCGGATTGGCGTCGGCGAGCTTCACCCACACCGCCTGCACCTGCTTTTCCGTCACCCCCTTCGGCGCCAGCACAGTGTCGCGGACGCGGTTGTAGTTGGGGTCGGTGGGCGAGTCCCAGGTCGAGGTCTCCTGGCCCCCCTGGGCGCCGTTGGCGATCACCAGATGGGTCTTGTCGACGTTGGGATCGGCCGCCGCCCGTCCCATGAAGGTCCACGAGTTGCAAGGCTCGTTGCCACCCTGGGAGCAGAACTCCTGGGTGGTATGCGACAGCCCGATCGACAGCAGGACGATCTTGCCGTCCGCGCGCGGCAGGCCCGAGGGGCTCAAGGGCTCGATGGCCGCGGCGCGGGCCAGGCCCTCCTGATGGTGCGCGGCGGGCGGCGTGTTGACGCCGCCGGGATAGAGGCCGCCCTGGAACTGCCCCAGGTAGCTTCCCGCCGCGAGATCGTTCAAGGGCGTCAGCCCCACCGAGGTCCCGCTGCAGTTGGAGCCCCAGGCTCCGGGCGCGGCGGCGAGCGCCAGGGTGGCAGAGGCGAGGACCGCAAGACCCCAAGTCTTCAGCTTCGATGACATGCATCTCCTCCTTCGGCACGCGGCCGATGAAAAGGGAGCCCGGCCCGAAACCGCGGCGCTCGATCTCGCCTGCGCGACAGAGAACCCGTTTTCAGCATGCTCCTGCTTTCCTGGTGCGCGCCGGTTGGGCAAATGGGCCGGCCATGCCTCCCTCGTGGGCGCCGGAAGCGTTCGACTTCCGACAAAGCCTTTGCTGCCCGTAGGTTACAGGGGCATTTAGCGGACCTGCGGGAAAGTGGTGTCAGGCCGGTACAGGGCGCAGGTCGAGGTCCGGCATGGGATAGTGACGAGGGTTGCAGGTGTAGAGGGGAGTCGAAGTGAGCAGGGCGGTGGCTCCGATCAGAGCATCGGGAAGCGCAAGGGTGATCCCCCGGCTGCGGCATCCCCGGCAGATCTCACCGGCACGGTCTGCCGTCGCCGCCATGACGGGCAGCGTCTCGCAACTATCGAGGAACGGAAGGGTAAGCGCTCGTTCGGATTCGCGCATCCCGAGAAGAACCTCGGCTCGTGTGATCGCCGACAACCCGATCCGGCCTCTCTTCGCCAAGGCAAGGACCATCTCGACAACGGCGGCCCGCCCGCGGAGATGCCAGATCACCACGTCGGAGTCCAACAGGAAGTCAGCCATCCGTCGGTTCCGGTTCGGTCCAGCGCTGCCGATCCTCCCAGTCATTCCGGCTCTCCTCGATCTCCTGCGAGGGGTCCTTCCGGCTTTCGCCGCTCCATGCGCCCGCCGCGGCTTTGGCCGCCTGAACCTGCTTGAGCTGCGCAAGCCGCACCCGCACGGCCTCTTCGATGAATCCGCTACGTTGGCGCGAAGGTACGAGGTCCCGCATCTCCTCCAGAAGGGCGTCTTCAAAGACCACATTCATACGTGCCATTCAGGTGCCTCCAATACACACAGAAATGTACCTCCGTATGCGCAGAGGGTCAAGATAGCCCGGCCGCGGTCCTCGCACATAACGACACCCCTCTCGCCAACCGGTTCCGTTATCTCGTAACATATTGCGCCGGAGCGCGCCCCCCGGTGTCGCGGGGAAGCGTCCCGATTCCTCTATGGAAGGAGAGCGGATGGCGGAGCCCAGCCGGCGGATCTTTCCGGCCCTCTCGAGCCGGCCCTTTGAAACGTGGCAGGTGGGCGCCGTCCGCCTGCCGGCCTGGTTTCCGCGCGACGGTGGAGATCCGTTCCGGCCCTGGACCGCCCTCTGTCTGAACCTGGAGTCCGGAACGGTCATGGCTTCGGAGCCGGGGCCTGAGGAGGAGATCTCCTCGCTGCTGGAGAGCGCCGTTTCCCGAGCCGGCAGGAAGTGGCGGTCCCGGCCGGCGCGGATTCAGGTGGCCGACGTGGCCTGGGCGCGGGCGCTGGACGGGATCCTCTCGCCTCATGGCGTGACGGTCGAGGTCCAGCCCGAGCTGCCGGAGCTGAGCGGCATCCTGGCGAATCTCCGGCGGCACATGGCGCCGGACGACGACCTCCGGCCCGGCCCGCTCACCGGCGCCGGAGTCACCCTCGAGCGCTTGGCCGCCTTCGTCCGCGCGGCGGCCGGCTTTCTGAACTCCTCCGGATGGCGTCATCTGAACGAGGAGGACCGGGTGCGGATCGAGGCGCCGGACGTCGAGCCGGAGCTCCTCTGTTTCGCGCTGGCCCACGACGGCGGGAGGTCCGCTCCCGAGCTGAGGTTCTTCCCCGAGCCTGAAGTGTTCACCCCCGATCCCGAGGCTCTCCCGTCCGCGGGAGATCCGCCGCTGGAGGCCGAGCTCGACGGCGAGGACTATGACGACGATTATGACGACGATGATGATGACGACGAGGATTTCGAGGATGACGATTTCGCGCCGAGCGGGTGGACCGTCGAGCTCCTCAAGCCTTGGGAAGCGCCGCCCGAGGATGTCGATCTCTGGGAGAAGCACGGGCTCCCCTGGGTTGGGGACGGCTTCATTCCGGTCGCCGGTTTCTGGGAGGACGGACTCTTCCTTCGCCCTGACCACCGGCAGCTCGCCTTCTTCGAGGGGCTCCTCACCGCGCTGGCATCCCTCGCCGAAGGGGATCTCGACGCCGGTACCTGGGAGGAGCAGGCCGCCACGGCCGGAGGCCCGGTCCGCTTCGTCCTGAGCCTGCCGGATCTGCTGGAGCCGCTGGAGAAGGCGCCCGCCGCACCCCTGCTTGTATTTCGCTTCCTCGAGCGGTCCCTGCGGCAGGCACAGAGGAAGGGGCTCCCCGAGGACATCGAGGATCTGCCGCTCGAGCCGGCCGAGCCGGAAACTCCGGAGGAGCGCGCCGAGGCGTTGCTCGACAGCGCCTACACGAGCCTCGGCCGGCGGGCGGTGCTCCTGGCCCGCCAGGCGCTCGAGATCTGGCCCGACTTCGCGGACGCCTATAACTTCCTGGCCAGACGGGCCTCCGATCCCGAATCCGCCGGCCGGTTCTACGAGCTGGGAATGGCCGCCGGGGAGAGAGCGGTCGGCCCCGAGGCTTTTGCCGAGATCGCCGGCGCTGAACATTTCTGGGGAGTGCTGGAGACCCGCCCCTATATGCGAGCCCGCCAGGGTCTGGCCGATACCCTGGTGGAGAGGAAGCTCTTCGCGGAAGCGGCGGAGCACTTCCAGGCCATGCTGCGCCTCAATCCAGGCGACAACCAGGGGGTTCGCCACTCCCTGGTGAACCTCCTGATCGCGCTGGACCGTGACGAGGAGGCCCGGGAGCTGCTCGATCGCTACGCGTGGGACACGATGGCTCTGCTGGACTACCCGCGGGCTCTTCTGCGGTTCCGCCAGGAGGGCGATTCCCCGGAAGCCCGGCGGGCCCTCAAGCGCGCCGTCCAGGCCAACCGGTTCGTCCCCGGCCTGCTGCTCCACACCCGCGGGGTGCCGCCGCCGGCGGGTTTCTACTCTCCGGGCAGAGAGGACGAGGCCGTCTTCTATCTCGTCCTCTCGTGTGAGACCTGGGCCGGCACCGCGGGCGCCCTCGACTGGTTGCGGCGGCGCACCGCGGCTCCCGCGCGGCCGAAGGCAAAGAGTAAAACCAGGAAGAGGAAGAAGAAGCGGAAGTGATCGTTCTCCTCCTGTTGCTGAAACTGTAACGAAACCCGGCACCCCCTCGCCAGTTATCTCCGGAGCTTTTACAGAAAAGGAGATACAAACGATGAATCGACAGATCCGACCGGCTTCCAGACTCTCCGTGACCCTCGCCGTGCTCGCCTTCGGTGCGGTCTTCCTTTGCGGCAGGACCGCGTCCGCCGCGGACCCCAAGGCGGACCTGATCGCCCTCCTCAAGGGCGTCAACGTGGACGGATATCTCTTCTCGATGAGCGAAGAGCCGGCCGCGACCCTTTCCTCGCTGACGGACAAAAACTTCTACGACGTCTACTCGCTTCCCTCAGGGGATGCCAACCTGGTCCTCCGGTACTCGTCGGTCCAGGACAACGCCACCCAGAAGACCGGCGTCTATAAATCGGAGATCGTCCAGAAAGGGACCGCCCTGACCCTCCTCGTAACCGACCTGGTGAACAACAAGCCAATCTTGAAGCAGGATCTCCCGGCTGCCGGCCCCTCCTGTCTGCCGGAGGGCCAGTTCTCCTCGCTCAGTGCCTGCGTCGAGCGGTTCAGGTGCCTGAACGGCGGAAACCTTACCTGTAAGGCGAACACCACCTGCCAGGCTCAGTTCGCCGCCCTGACCTGCTGCCTGACGAACGGCCAGGCCTTCAGCGTCCATATGATCTTCCCCCCGACCTCCCTCGTCTGCCTGATCAGGGCTCAGATCCCTGACATCGCGGTGGCCAAGGGACCGTTCTAGCCTCCTCTCTGGCGTGAACCTCGAGTGGGTGGTGGCAGCCTCGACGGCCTCTACCACCCGCTCCGCCCGCATTCCCCCCTGTGTTATCCTGAAGCGAGATCCGGAAAAACTACTCTGATCCCGCTTCGCGGTTGCCGCGGAAAGGCGAAGCATGAAAGTTTCCCTGAAGGCGTCCTTTTTCCTGCAACTGCGGCGGACCGCCGTCCTGCTCGGCCTTCTCCTTCTCCTCGCGGGAGCGGCGGAGGCGGCGACCACCAACTCGCGGTGCGTCGGCAACCTGCAGTCCCCGCTCGCCCCCGGCAACAGTTGCACGGCCAACGACGTCACCTTCATCCTGGTCGGCCTCGGGGATCAGACCAACGGCTGCGTGACCCCGACCGATACGGTCAGCATCTTCATGGGGGCCAGGCTGCAGAACACGAGCGGCCAGACCCGCTATGACATCGGAATGTTCGTCTACAACTATCTGGGCGCCGGCGACCCCGCGCCCAACGCCTTCGGCGGCCTGCAGTGCGCCGTGGAGGCCCTCAAGCCGGTCTACGGCACGGTCGGTACGGCCACCTGCGGTCCGCTGAACCTCTCCGGCGGCAGCGGCCCCTTCTACAACGACGACGGCGACACCTGCGGCGACTTGGTCAAGGGGCAGTGCAACAGCGCCGACGTGTTCATGAAGTTCACCTCGGCGGTCACCATCCCGTGCACGGACGCCATCGGCGCCAACGGCAGCGCCCAGCCGGACGGCTTCGTGGACATCCCCACCTGCGCCACCTGGGGGAACAGCAGCAGCCAGGTCGGCCCGGGCGGCACGTGCACCGATGAGACTTCCGTGCATCCGGGCACCGGCGCGAAGTGCAACTGCCAGGTCCTCAATTCGGACATCCCGGTGCCGCGGCTGGCCCCCTCCTGCTCCTGCTCCCCGACGCCGGTGCGGCCCGGGCAGTCGTCGGCCTGCACGGTGAGCTTCACCAACACCGTGCCGGGATGCACGGCGACCGTCCCCACGACGACCGCCGAGCGCTTCGAATGCGGCACGGCGAGCTTCCTGCGCTTCAAGGTCGGCTACAACGCGGCCCAGGGGCAGGTGCTGAGCACCGCCTCGTCGCCCACCACGCCGACCGAGACGACCGGCGGCACTGTCGCCGTGGACACCACCAACAGCCAGGTGGTCTGGACGCCGAGGAACAACACCCTCTCGGGCACCAGCCTGGGGGTCATCGGACCCAACGGGTCGGGGAGCATGAAGTATCAGTTCTATGTCGCTCCGACGGTCCCCAGCGGGACCACGATCAACCAGACGGTGACCATGTACTGGTCCAACACCGGGCCCGCGGCCTGGACGAGCGAGGTGGCCCAGGCCCAGACGGTGAACTGCAGCTTCGCCGTCTCCAACCTGGCCACCTGGGCCCGGGTCTCCTCGTTCGCCGCGCGGGAGGAGGACGGCCAGGTCGTGGTCGAGTGGGAGACCGCTGCCGAGGTGGGCACGGTAGCGTTCGAGGTCGAGCGGCGCGATCCGGCCACCGGCCGGTTCGTCCCGGTCACGGAGCGGGCGGTTCCGGCCGTCGCGCAGCTCCCCGGCGGCCGGTACCGGCTGGTGGACCCGGCGGCCCCCCGCGGCCAGAAACTCACCTATCGCCTGGTGGAGGTGGATCAGCAAGGCGCGCGGGAGGTCTTCGGCCCCTACCGGGTCACGGTCGCGAGGAGGGTCTCCACCTTCCAGGCCAAGGATCGGGACCGCGACTTCACCGCCACCGCCAAGGCCGTGTCGCCACGCCTCGCCAGGGCCGCGGAGCCGGCTGGCGTGGCGGTTGCCGCGACCGCCAAGGCGGCGCCCGCGGCTTCCGGTCCGTCGACCGGCCCGTCCGCGGCCCGCCGCGCGCGGGTCGAGGTGACCCGGTCCGGCCTGGTCCGGGTGCGGGCGCGGGATCTCGCGAGCGCTCTCGGGCTCTCTCTGGACGAGACCACGGGACAGCTCCGCGCCGGCCGTCTGCGCTTGAGCCACGCGGGTCAGAATGTGGCCTGGCAGCCGGCGGCGGACGGCGACGGTCTCGTCTTCTACGGTGAGGCGGCGCAGAGCCCCTATACCAACATCAACGTCTACTGGCTGGAGCGCGGCACCGGGCAGGCGGTCGCGACGGTCACCGCCCCGGCGAGCGCCGGTCCGGCGGCGGCCTCCTTCGCCGACACGCTGCACCTCGAGACCGACGCCATTCCGGCGGTCTCGGCGCCGCTGCCGGTGGAGGACTTCTGGATCTGGAAGAGCCTCTACCCCGGCTACCCCGGCCTCGACCGCGCCACCCTCGCCGTCGACGTGCCGGCTCCCGCGAACGGCGCCGCCATGCTGGCGGTCAACCTCTACGGCTTCGCCGACTCCCAGCGGGCCGGCGTGTCGGTGAACGGCCGGCAGATCGGCGAGATCGCCTGGAACGGCAGCGGCCCCTACACGGCGAATCTGACGTTGCCGGCGGACGTCCTGCGCGACGGCGGCAATCAGATCGAGATCGTGGCGCTGGAGGCGGCGCGCGGCTTCTGGCTCGATTCGTTCGACCTCACCTATCCGCACCTCTACCGGGCGGTCGCCGACCGCCTCGCCTTCCGCGCCGGCGCGGGGGCGGCGGTCGCCCTGAGCGGGTTCCACGCCTCGGGCATCGCCGTCTGGGACGTGGCCCAGCCGCTCGCGCCGCGGCAACTGGGCGGTCTCTCGGCCCAGCCCCAGCCCGACGGCACCTGGGGCGTCGGCTTCACGGCGCCGGACGCCGGGCCCTACGTCGCGGTCGCCGGGCCGGCCCTCGATGCCGCCGGCGTGCGCGCCAGCGCCCCCGCCGACCTGCGCAATCCGGGGCGCGGCGCCCAGTACCTGGTGATCGCGCCGGCGGCGCTCCGCGCCGAGGCGCAGCGGCTGGCCGACCTGCGGGCCGCTCAGGGGCTCTCCACGATGGTGGTCGACCTGGGCGACGTCATGGACCTGTTCGCGGACGGCCTGGTCGATCCGCTGGCGATCCGGCGCTTCCTCGCCTACGCCGTGCAGTCCTGGCCGGCGCCCCCCCGCTACGTGGCGCTCGCCGGCAAGGGGACCTACGACTACAAGAACCTGCTGGGGCTGTCGTCGAACCTGCTGCCCCCCTATCTGGTGACGACGGAGGACGGGCTCGCCGCCGCCGACGCCGAGCTCGCCGACTTCGACGGCGGGGGCGTGCCAGGGGTCGCTATCGGCCGCATCCCGGCGGTCACCGCCGCCGACCTGCGCGCCTATGTGGACAAGCTGGCGGCCTACGAGAGCGGCCCGGGCGGCGCGTGGACGGACCAGGCGCTGCTGCTCGCCGGCCCCGCCGACCTGGGCGGCGACTTCCCGGCAACCAGCGACTCCCTGGCCGGAACGCTGGCGCCAGGGCTGGCGTTGACCCGCGTCTACCTGCCGGCCGCGGCCAGCTCCGCGCAAGTCGAGACGAGCCGTTCCCAGTTGCAGACGGCGCTGCGCCAGGGGCAGGTGCTGCTCAACTATGTAGGCCACGGCGGGCTCGACCGCCTGACCTCCGAGGGGCTGCTGACGACTTCCGACGTCTCTCAGCTCGGCAACGCCCCCCGGCTGCCGGTGATGACGGCGCTGACCTGCCTGATCTCGCAGTTCGCCTATCCGTCGGTGAGCTCGCTCGGCGAGGAGCTGGTGCTGCGGCGCGACGGCGGCACCGTCGCCCTCTTCGGGCCGACCTGGCTGTCGCACAACGGGCCGGCGAGCGAGCTCGGCCGCTTCCTGCTGCCGCAGCTCTCGGCCGCGGGCGGCGGCCGGCTGGGCGACCGTCTGCTGCGCGGCCTCTCGGCCTATGCCGCGGCCGGGGGCGATCGCCAGATCCTGAAGCTCTATACGCTGCTGGGGGATCCGGCGCTCGCCCTCAAGCGGTGACCTGATCTAGAGGTAACCCACGGCGCGGAGCTTCTTCTCGAGCTCCGCCGCCCGGCGCCGGGAGAGGCGGGAGCCCGCCGGGCCCTCGCGGCTCTTCATCCAGCGCAGGAGGACCGCCTCGAGGCGCCGGGTCTCTTCGGGACGCCGCGCGGAGAGGTCGGTCTTCTCCCCAGGATCGGCCGCGAGGTCGAAGAGCCGCCCGGTGCTCGAGACGAGATCGAAGCTCAGCTTGTGGAGGCCGTCGGTGACCGTCCGGGTATCGCCCTGGTTGCCGAAGGTCAGCCGGTGGACCGGCTTGTCCCCTTCGATCACCGGCCGCAGGCTCACGCCGTCGAAAGCGAGGGCGCCGCCGGCAAGGCCCAGGTAGTCGAGCAGGGCCGGCACCACGTCGAGGTTGTCCACCCAGCGCCTTGCGCCGCGCGCCCGGCGCGACTCCCGGGATCCGCATCAGCAGGGGTGTCCGCAGGATCGTCTCGTAGGCGAGGCTCCGGCAATGGCCGTAGCCGCCGTGCTCGTACTGTTCCTCGCCATGATCGGCGGCGAGAACGATCAGGGTCTGGTCGAGCAGCCCGCGCTCGCGCAGGAGCGCGACGAGCTCCGCGAGCTGCGCGTCGATATAGGCGATCTCTTCGTCGTAGAGGTCCGAGAGGCGGGCGAGGTCCTGGGGGGTAAAGTCGAGCCCGGTCTCGCCGTCGTAGATCCGGCGCATCACCGGCCAGTTCTCCCCGCGCCAAGCCCAGGGGTGGACCCCTGGCGGGCGGGGACGGTCGGGCGCCTGGGTGAACCGCCGGGGGGCATCCGGCGGCGGACGCGGAGGATCTTGGGGAGCGAGCGCACGGCGGCCGGGATGGCCATGGTGCCGCCGGGCTGCAGCAGGAAGACCGACGGCTCGCGCGCGGTGAGCAGTGAGTTGGTGGAGGGGAAGGTGCAGCCGGCCGGGCTCCTCGCGTTGATGAACACCACCGCCTCGCGGGCGAAGGCTTCCAGGTTGGGGCTGGTCGGCCGGCCGTAGCCGTAGAGGCTCAGGCGATCGGCCCGCAGCGTGTCCACCACGATGAACAGCACGTTCCGGCGTTCGGGTCGATCCCCGCCGCAAGCGCCCAGCAGAAGAAGGAGCGGCAGGCTCCAGGCGAGGGAGCGCGCCGGCCGGTCTTTTGAAGCTCTCCGCATCACTTCGGGGAAAGCAGGCGGCCGTCAGCCCAGGTCCGGCGGATCCTCGCCGAGGGCCGTGGCGAGGTCGATCTGGTGCTCCTGCTCCTGCTTGAGGATCTCCCGGATATGCTCCGCCATGGCGTATTCGTTGAGGCTCTCGCACTGCTTGACCCGCTTGCGGTACTCCCGGATCGTGTCGTTCTCGTTGTCGAGGTCGAAACGCAGAAGCTCTTTGGAGGACGTGGCCAGCTTGACGGGCTTTGGCGTCACCGTCGGCGTGCCGCCCAGGTAGTCGATCTGGTTGGCGATGATCAGCGCGTGCGCCAGCTCCTCCGCGGCGTGCTTCTCCAGCTCCGTCGCGATGGCCATGTACTCGGCTCCCTTGAGGACCTGGGAGTACACCACGTAGGCGATGATCGCTTGGTACTCGCGCGCCAGATCCTCGTTGAGGGCGCCGATCAGCTCTTGCCGCGCCGCCTGGTGGGCGGCCTTGTCGCCGGGAGGCGTCTCGTTCGGGTTCGGCATGGGATCTTTCCTCGGACTTGCGCGGCCCCATCGCCGCGTGCCTGATCTTTTCACACCCGCTCGCCGGGGCGGTCGAGCAAGGCCGGGAAGGGAAAAAGAAGCGGAAATGAGAGGGGAGGCGCCGGGTTCCGGCGCCTCCGGGAGGAACGGCTCAGTGCGGGCGCTCAGTTGGCGGGCACGGCCGGGTAGACGGTCCCCGAGACGGATTCGAGGGTCACGCCGTCCGTGATCTCGCGCACGACGATCCGCGCCGTCACGTCCCCCTGGATGTCGCCACCGAAGATGAGCCGGTCGTAGTAGAAGGTCCTGGCCTGCACCCGCAGCTTGCCGTCGACGCCGAGCTGAGAGCCGACGGTGGTCTGGATGCGGATCTGCGGGGCCTCGGAGGCCGTCACGCCATAGAGGTAGCTCGCGGTCCAGCGCGAGTGCGCCGTGCCGGTTCCGATCTGGAGGGACATGTCCACGTAGCCGTCGTAGAGGCCCGTATAGGTCCAGGTGTTGAGCGTCACCTCGTTGCCGAAGACGATCGTCACCGGCGCCCCCTTGGCGAGGGTGTCGGACTTCACGGTGAGGCGGTCGAAGGCGTGGGCGTAGCCGAAGCCGTAGGGGGGCGAGCTGGTGAAGCCCGGCTTGGCGCTGATCGAATGGGTGTGGGAGATGGCCTGGGCGTGGAGCTCCGCGGTCCGGGCCTCGGCGGAGGCGCCGACGTCCGCGAACGCCGAGCCGTTGGTGGAGGAGTTGATGACGGCGCCCGCCGGATCGGAAACCGCGTCGATGAAAGTGGCGTTGGGCAGGTAGGCGGAATCGGTGTAGCCGCCGGTATAACCCATCGTCTGGGCGGTGACCTCGACGCCGAAGTATTGTCCTTGAGCGGAAGCGGCGAAGCCGGAAAGGGCGAGGACGGCGGTCAGGGCGGTGCGGGTCAACATGGGAAGTCCCTCCAAGTTCGTTGAAGACTGCCGCGGGATCTTGAGAATGCCGCGTAGCAGGTCGTTTTAAGGTTTTTGCCCGGCCTATCGCCGGGCTGATCCAGAAACGTGTCTGGAGGTGGATTCCCCTCAGTTCCGGGCCGCCGCGCCACGGAACCGGCTGACTTGAGGCGCTTGCGACACCGCCGGCCGGGGCGTACCCTGGAAGCTGCCGAAAAGGAGGCGTGATGCCACATATTGAGCTGCCAGAGGGGCTCCCGGGTATCGTCGGGCCGATGGTCGCGTA
This sequence comes from Thermoanaerobaculia bacterium, assembly GCA_035490435.1. Taxonomy (GTDB): domain Bacteria; phylum Acidobacteriota; class Thermoanaerobaculia; order Multivoradales; family UBA5704; genus DATARR01. The sequence continues at coordinate 135,656 of DATHEF010000017.1, read as the reverse complement.
TCCCGACACCGAGAAGCATCTGAACGGGCTGGCCGATACGCTGCTGCGCGGACCCTCGTCGCTGGCGCCGGGCGAGCGGGAGATGATCGCGGCGTACGTGTCGGCGGGCAACCAGTGCAACTTCTGCACGCAACTGCACGCCTCCACGGCACGCCACCTGCTCGGCACCGCCAGCGACATGGTCGACTCGGTCCTCTCGAAGGGCGCCCAGGCGCCGGTCAGCGAGAAGCTGCAGGCGCTGCTGGAGATCGCCGGCAAGGTGCGGTTGGATGGCCGGCTGGTCACCGTGGAGGACGTGGCGCGGGCGCGGAAAGCGGGAGCCGACGACAAGGCCATCCATGACACGGTGCTGATCGCGGCGGCCTTCTCCATGTACACCCGGTACGTGGATGGTCTGGCGACCTGGGCGCCTCAGGAGCCGGACGCCTACGACGAGATGGGGGCGCTGATCGCCGAGAACGGTTACGCGCGGACCATCCGTGGATAGAAACTAAGGCATTCTTAAAATACATTTTGGATACTTTTTAGATACGTTCGTCTCGTTTTACCCCTCAGCCTGCACCTTGATCTTCTAGAAGGCACACTGCAGGATTGCGGCTGGGCCCAGGGGTACTGATTCAGTTTTTGTACCAATTTCGGTAGCCCCCTTCTTCTTTCAGTTGTCTATGGGACGTCGGAACTCTCGCCGTCTCAGTCGGTTGCCTCAGGGTCACAGCTCTCATGGTGGGAGCTGCCGGCTCTGTAGGCGTCACTTCTGTCTCGGAGGTTGCAAGTCATGAAGAGCAATGTTTTGAAGTGTGTGTTGATGTTGTCGTGCGGACTGGTGGCCGTCTCCGCGAACGCCGCGCCCGCCGGCAAGCAGCCGGAGCTGAAGCGGTTCGCGGACGCGGACCACGTCATCTACATGCCGGCGCGGGGCGCCGCGATCCCCACCAAGGCCGGTCAGAACATCGTGAACCATGGTGGACCGGTGATCACCTCGGCCAAGGTGGTCTTCATTTTCTGGGGGCCGAACTTCAGCAACGCCGCCTCCCCCGATTTCGCCTACGCCCAGCAGATACAGCTCTTCCGCAACCAGTTCGGCGCCACCGGTGAGTTCAACACCATCACGCAGTACTCCGGGATCGCGCTGGCGAACCTCGCCTCCGGCACCGCCGACGTGTTCGACACCTCGACGCCGCCGACCAACGTCACGGACGCCACCGTCCAGGCCAAGGTCGCGTCCTATCTGTCGACCCATGCCTATAACGGCAGCACGGTCTACGAGGTCGTCCTTCCGAGCTCCTCGTACTCCTCGAGCGGCTCGAGCACCTCGTGCGGCGGCCCGAGCCTCTCCTACTGCGCCTACCACGGCCACTTCACCAGCGGCGGCAACGACGTGAAGTACTCCATCGAGCCCTACCCGAGCTGCAGCGGCTGCAAGGTCGCGGGCTGGACGGACGCGCAGAACCAGGAGCACTTCGTCTGCCACGAGACCCGCGAGGCGGTGACCGATCCGGACCTGAACGCCTGGTATGACCGCAGCGGCCAGGAGGCCGACGACAAGTGCGCCTGGTCGCCCTCGCCGTTCATCGGCACCGGCGGCTTCGGCTACCAGTACGAGTGGTCGAACCTGACCAAGTCGTGCATCAAGACGCGGTAAGAACACCGCCAGATCGATCGGAAGGAGAGCCCCGGCTTGCGCCGGGGTTCTTTTCGTTTGGGGTCTTCTCTGTAGAATCCACGGATGGATTTCCCCGCGCGATGGATTCACGGCAGCCCGGACTGCCGGTGGGACGAGAACCCGGCGTTCCAGATCCACCGGCTCGCCGGCGACACCTACGCGCTCCGCGAGAACAAGTGCTACAGCTTCGAGGCGCCGTTCCTCTATCTGCTCTTCGGCGACCGCATGGCTCTCCTGCTCGACAGCGGCGCGGAGCCGGACGACGGCCGGCCGCTGCCGGTCCGCGAGGCGGTCGAAGGCATCCTGGCTGAAAGAGGGGCGGAGAGCATCCACCTCCGGGTCGCCCATACGCACAGCCACGGCGACCACATCTTCGGCGATGCGCTGCTGGCGGCGCGGCCCAACACCGAGATCGTCGGCGCGGACCTGGAGAGCGTCCGGGCCGCCTTCGGGATCGGCGGCTGGCCGGACGGAACCGGGTCGATCGATCTCGGCGACCGGCGCCTGACGGTCTTCCCCATCCCCGGCCACGAGCCGAGTCATGTCGCGTTCCATGACGAGGCGACGGGGACCCTCTTCACGGGCGACCTGCTCTATCCGGGGCTCCTCACGGTCCGCGACTGGCCCGCCTACCGGGCGAGCGCCGCGCGGCTGGCCGCCTTCGCCCGCGTCCATCCGGTATCCTGGGTGCTCGGGTGCCACATCGAGATGCGCCGTGAGGCGGGGCGGCTCTATCCGCTCGGCACGACCTGGCAGCCCGACGAGCACGCGCTGCAGCTCGGGCCCGAGCACGTCGAGGAGCTCCACGAGGTCTGCGAGGCGTTGGGGGATGTGCCGCGGGCCGAGGTGCGGGCGGACTTCGCCGTCCAACCGGTATCGTGAGGGGCGCAGCAGCGCGCCTTCTCAGTCCAGGAGGGCAGGACGTGGAAAGAGGATTCCAGGGATCGACCCTCTGGCGTAACCGTCTCCTCGCCTGCGGAGCGGCGGTGGCGCTGCTCGGCCAGGCGTGCACGCTGATCTCCGCCGACAAGCGGAGCGTCTACCAGTACAAAGATCCCTCGGCGGTGGCGGACGGCGCCTTCCGCCGCTCGCTCGACGCCTTCGGCACCACGATGGTGGGGGGGAACCGCGCCGAGATCCTGAACAACGGCGACGAGATCTTTCCGGCCATGACCAGGGCGATCCGCGACGCCAGGAGGACGGTCAACCTCGAGTCCTACATCTTCAAGAACGACAAGGCGGGAGGGATCGTCGCCGATGCGCTGATCGAGGCCGCGCGGCGGGGGGTCGAGGTGCGCGTGCTGGTGGACGCCACGGGGAGCAGCCACTCCTGGGCGGTCCTCGACCGGATGAAGGAGGCGGGCGCCGTCCGCACCAAGCTCTTGAGGGCCAAGTGCCGGCAGGACGGTACCAACCCAGTCGCCGGGCCTATCCGGAGCAGCTCCCTCCCCTGGAGTACGGGCAGGAGGACCTTGTCCGTAAGGTCCGCGATGGAGGTCGGATTCAATTCCGAGGTCGGACGTTTCGGATCTCCCAAGCCTTTGACGGCTACTCCGTAGCGATTCGAGCTACGGCAACGGATAACCACTTCGAGGTGTTCTTTGCCCATCAGCGGGTCGCTAAGATCGAGTTGCAGCAAGCAGAGTCAGCTTGACAGACCCAGGGCAGAATCCGCCGATGGGGAGAGCCGTGGGGGCCGCCGGCCAGTGCAACGCTGGGCCCAGCGTTCCACTGGCCGGCAGCTCCCACGGCTCCGACGACGAACGAAGACCGGCTCAGTTAACCTGTTACCTATGTCTCCGTACACCCGTTACCCATGTCCCCGGTCAAAACACCGGTGAGGGAGGGGGCGTGGGGACGGGAGAGAGGGGGTTGGGGGAGTGAGGGGCCGGGCGGGGGCGCCCCTTCAGTCCCGCTTTTTCCCTGAGATCGGCACCGGCTGATTGTCGCGATCGACATGCACGTAGACCACCTCGGCCTCGGTGACCTTGATGCGTCCGGTGCCGGTGCTGCGCTCGGCCTCCACGATGACCTTGATGGTCACCGAGGTCCGGCCCACCCGCAGGGTCTCGGTGAAGAAGCTCACCAGATCGCCGACGAAGACGGGGGAGTGGAAGACGACCTCCCGCATCGCCACGGTCACCAGCCGGCCGGGGAGGGGGACGTGGTGATGGGCCTCCACGGCTCCCGCCTGGTCGATGTAGGAGAGGATGATGCCGCCGAAGATGGTGCCCAGGGCGTTGGTGTCCTTGGGCATCAGCACGACCCGGATCGCCGGCTGCCGGGGTCCGGAGCCGCGGGTCGGCTCTTCGCGGGCCGGCTCTTTCTGGGGGGGAGTATCGTCCATGCGCGCTCTCTTCCTTTCTTCGGCCTCGAGCCGGCGGGGCCGTGAGGCTTCATGGTATCCTAGGCTGCCTTTTACGGCTCCCGACCCGTCCCGGAATGAATCCCGTCCCCCAGACCAGCGCCCATGAATCGATGAACGACGTCGCGTTGCTGCGTCAGGTCGCCGACCATCAGGCCGAGGCGCTCTCCACCCTCTACGACCGCTACGCTTCCACCCTGCTGGCCCTCGGCAAGCGGATCCTGGGGAGCGTCGCCGACGCCGAGGAGGTGCTCCAGGAGGTCTTCCTCCACGTCTGGAATAACGCCGGCCGCTACGACGCGGGGCGCTCCTCGGTCTCCACCTGGCTGGTCCTGATCACCCGCAGCCGCGCGATCGATCGCCTCCGCACCCGGAAGGTGGTAGAACGGACCCACGAAACGTCGGTTCAGGAAAATCCGGTCGAGCATGCATCCCCTGAGGGGGTGGAAACCGTATTTATAAATGAGAGGCGGGAAAGGGTCCGCCGGGAGATGGTGAAACTCCCCGAAGAACAGCGGCAAGTTCTTGAGTTGGCGTTCTACGGGGGCCTTAGTCAGAGCGAGATCGCGGCCAAGGCCGACCTCCCCTTGGGGACGGTCAAGACGAGAACTCTCCTGGCCATGAAGAAACTACGGAACGCACTGCGCGACGAAATACGGCAACTACTGTGAACGACGAAGCCCAAGCGGAAGACCTCACCATTCTGGCGGTGCTCGAGAATGGCATCGATGCCCCTGGTGGCCCGGCACGCTCGGATGAGACCGCCGAGATGATGGCGCGTCTCTACACCGAGGTGCTGGGGCTGGTTCCGTATGAGCTCGCGCCGGTGGTGCCCGCGGCCAGCGTCAAGGCGGGCCTGATGGCGCGCCTGACGTCTGAGACGGCGTCGGACAGTGGCGATGAGACGCGGCCGGCCCCGGTCATACCGGTCTCAGCCGCCGCCGCCGCCGAGCCCGTGCGAGCGTCGGCTCCGGCCCCCGCTGTTCCCCTGCGCGCGTCGCAGGAGATGCGGATCCCTCCGCGCATGGCCGCGGGAGCGGCCTCCCGGCCGTCGCGGCAACGCCGCTGGCCGCTCGCGCTCGCCGCGATGCTCGCCTTCGCGATGCTCGGCCTCTCCCTCTGGCTCTACTCCCAGGTGGGGGCCCAGAACGCGACGATCGCCTCCCTCCGGCACGAGCTGTCCCGCGAGCGCTCGCGGTCCGAAGGGGCCATCGCGAAGGTCCGCCAGCTCGAGAACGACGGCCTCGACCTGCGCGAGAAGTTCTCGCTGGTGACCTCGCCGGCGGTGCTGGTCAGCACGATGCGCCCGGTGACGCGGCCGGGCCAGCCGGCGGCCCAGCCGGACGCGCGCGGCGTCCTCTTCGTCGCCGCCGACCATCAGCACTGGTACATGACCCTCCGGGGTCTGCAGCCGGTCCCGGCCGGCCAGGCCTACAAGCTCTGGTTCGTCGCCGATACGGGCGCGGTGAGCGCCGGCTCCTTCTCCGCCCAGCCCGGCGCGCCGATCGAGCTGAGCTCGCAGCACATGCCCGCCGGCACCAAGGGGGTCCTGGTGACCCTCGAGGCCGACGCGCAGGCCCCCGCCCCCAGCGGTCCGGAGATCCTCCGGGCAGCCGCCTTCTACGAGATCAGCTAGCTCATTTCGGCGGCCTCGCCGGCCGCATCTCCACCAGACTCGGCAGGGCGTTCGGCGGATAGGCGAGCAGGTGGAGGACCATCGCCGCGATGTCCGCCGGCTGCAGCTTCCAGCTCTGGTCCTGCTGGCCGCCGCCGCTGGGATGGGAGAAGCCGGTGGCGACGCTCCCGGGCAGCAGGGCCGCCACCCGCACTCCATACTGGCGCAGGTCCAGCATCGCCGCCTCCGACAGGCCGATCACCCCGAACTTGCTGGCGTTGTAGGCCGCGCCGCCGGCGAACGGATTCTTGCCGGCGAGCGAGGCGACGTTGAGGATCCAACCCTCCCCCCGCTCCTTCATGGCGCCCGCCACCGCGCGCAGGAAGTAGAAGTAGCCCGAGAGATTGGTCTCGATCACCTCGCGCCACTGATCGCCGGTCAGCTCGTCCACCGGTCCGAAGACCCCCAGGCCGGCGTTGTTGACCAGGCAGTCGATCCATCCTTCCTCGCGCAGCACGCCGGCGACGAAGCGGTCCACCTCCTCCTGGCTGCGGGCATCGACCGCCGCGCCGGAGACCGCGCCGCCGAAGCGGCCGGCGAGCTCGGCTCGCGCCGTCTCGACGTGCTCCGGGCTGCGGCCGCAGAAGTGGACGCGCCACCCCTCACCGAGGAGGGCCTCGGCGACCGCTCTCCCGATCCCCCGGCTGCCGCCGGTGACGATGGCGACTCTTTTTTCGCTGCTCTCCATGCGGCTCTCCATCCGTTGCCCCCCTTTCCAGGCTACTGTATCAAGCGGATCCGGGACCGGAATGAAGGGCCCGCCGCCACTGTTTTCACCGCTTGAAAGGGGCTAAAGAGCCATGTACTTCGACCCGACCTACTTCCTTTTCATCCTGCCGGCGCTGGCCCTCTCGCTGTGGGCGAGCTGGCGGACGAAGGCGACTTTCAAAAAATTCTCCCAGGTCCGCACGATGCGCGGGCTGACCGGAGCGCAGGCGGCGCAGGAGATGTTGCGGGGCGCGGGAATCTCGGACGTGAAGGTGGTGCCGACGAGCGGCTTCCTGTCCGACCACTACAATCCGACGAACAAGACGCTGGCCCTCTCGGAGGCGACCTACGCGTCGAACTCGGTGGCCGCGGTGGGCGTCGCCTGCCATGAGGCGGGGCATGCCATCCAGCACGCCCAGGATTACAAGCCGATGTGGCTGCGCTCGATCCTGGTGCCGACGGCGAGCTTCGGCTCCTCGGCGAGCTACTTCGTGGTGCTCGGCGGCATGCTGTTCCACTCCGCGAACCTGGTCTATCTCGGCGCCCTGCTGTTCTCGGCCGTGCTGCTGTTCCAGCTCGTGACGCTGCCGGTGGAGTTCGACGCCACGGCGCGGGCCAAGCGCCTGGCGGTCGACACCGGGATCGTGACGGCGCAGGAGCGGATGGGGATGGACAAGGTGCTGAACGCGGCGGCGATGACCTACGTGGCGGCCGCTGTCTCGACGCTGATGACCCTGCTCTACTACCTCCTGCGCGCCAATTCGATGTCGCGGCGCTGATCCGGGTCTCCACTCGACGCGCTCGACGTCGAAACGCGCCCCGTCCGGGTCACCGGGCGGGGCGTTTTTCTTGGGGCCTGTCCATCGCGACCCCTTCTGTGGCAACTTATTAGGAGCCCTTGATTATTAGGAACCTTCAGAAGGAGCTTCGAGCCACTGATGCCCAAGGAGACGTCCAGGATCAAGCCGCCCATGCGCCGGCCTCCCCCCTTCCGCAAGCTCCGGGTCTACGCCTTCGACCCCAGCCTGAACTGGCGGATCGACACCGCGGTGATCAATCAGATGACTCTCCAGGTGCCCTGGGAAGAGCTGCGGCCCGGCCCGGTCGGGGAGTATCTGGAGGTGGTGGACGTCGATCCGGCGAGCCGCTGCTGCTACGCGCCCGCCGACCTCGACGACCGCTTCGTGCTGGCGGCGGACGGGCTCGAGCCGGCCGAGGGGGACCCCCAGTTCCACCAGCAGATGGTCTACGCCGTGGCGATGACCACCATCCACAACTTCGAGCGCGCGCTCGGACGGCGGATCCTCTGGTCACAGGCCGACGCCGAGCAGAACTACCAGTTCGTGCCCCGCCTGCGCATCTACCCGCACGCCATGCGAGACTCGAACGCCTACTACAGCCCGAAGAAGAAGGCGCTGCTGTTCGGCTACTTCCCGGCCTCGACCAGCGACCCGGGGCACAACCTCCCGGGCGGCACGGTGTTCACCTGCCTGTCGCACGACATCATTGCCCACGAGACGACGCACGCGCTGCTCGACGGCCTGCACCGGCGCTTCATGGAGCCGACCAACGCCGACACCCTGGCGCTCCACGAGGCGTTCGCGGACATCGTGGCCCTGTTCCAGCACTTCTCCTTCGCGCCGGCGCTGCGCGACCAGATCCGGCGCACCCGCGGCGATCTGGCGGGGCAGAACCTGCTCGGCCAGCTCGCGCAGCAGTTCGGGCAGGCGCTCGGCAACCGCGGCGCCCTGCGCGACGCCCTGGGGGAGGTGGACAAGGCGACCGGCGAGTGGGTGCCCAGGAAGCCGGACCCGGCCGACCTGCAGGAGGCGAAGGAGCCCCACACCCGCGGCGCCATCCTGGTGGCGGCGGTCTTCGACGCCTTCCTGACCATCTACAAGTCGCGCATCGCCGACCTGTTACGGATCGCGACCGCCGGCTCGGGGGTGCTGCCGGCGGGGGATCTCCATCCGGACCTCGTCGACCGGCTGGCGCGGGAGGCCGCGGCCTCCGCCGGCCACATGCTCAACATGTGCATCCGCGCCCTCGACCACTGCCCGCCGGTGGACGTCAACTTCGGCGACTACCTGCGCGCCCTGGTCACCGCCGACCGCGACCTGGTGCCGGACGACGACCGGGGCTACCGCATCGCGGTGATCGAGGCGTTCCGGCGGCGCGGCATCTACCCCCAGGGGGTACGGAGCCTGTCGGCGGAGAGCCTCTGCTGGGCCGGGCCGGTGGGCGACGAGGCGGCGGCGCTCCACGATCTGCTGCCGGGGGTCAAGGGCCTGCGCCGGGTCCGCCCCGACTGGTCGCTGTCGACGGACCGCCACAAGGTCTGGGAGCAGATGCAGCAGAGCTGCCGGGAGATCCACGGCTGGCTGCTCTCGGAGGAGGTCCGTGAGCTCGCCGCGCACTTCGGCCTCGCCCTCGGCCCGGACGCTCCGCGGTCGATCGACCGCAACCAGGACGGCCTGCCGCTGTTCGAGGTGCACTCGGTGCGCCCGGCGCGGCGTCTGGGGCCGGACGGCCAGACGCTCACCGATCTGGTCATCGAGATCACCCAGAAGCGGCGCGGGTATGTGAACCCCGTCTGGCAGGAGAAGGTCGACAATGGGGATCTCGACCCGCCGCCGCCGCACGACTTCTGGCTGCGCGGCGGCTGCACGGTGCTGGTGGATCTCGACCGCGGCGCGGTGCGCTACTGCATCGGCAAGGGGATCCTGAGCGAGGCCCGGCTCGCCACCCAGCGTGCCTTCGCGCGGACGAGCGGCTCGCTGCAGGCGACCTACTTCGGCGACCCCCGGCGGCGGGAGCAGGCCGAGCCCTTCGCCATGCTTCACGATCTGCCCGCGATCGAGGAGGAGACCTTTGACTGAGCCTCTGGCCGATCCTCTCGCCATGACCGCTCCCGCCGCCGGCGTCAAGATCCGCATGTACCGCCAGGGTCTCGGCGACTGCTTTCTGCTCGCCTTCGCCACCGGCGCCGGGCGCCCCTGCTACATGCTGATCGACTGCGGCGTGCTGCTGGGCACTCCGGACGCCGGGGGGAAGATGCGGCAGGTCGCCGAGAGCCTCCGCGACTCGACCGGCGGCCGGATCGACGTCCTGGTCGCTACCCATCAGCACTGGGATCACCTGTCGGGGTTCGACCAGGCGCGCGAGGTCTTCGATGAGATCGACTTCGGCGAGGTCTGGGCAGGCTGGACGGAGGACCCGGGCAACGCCCTCGCCAACCGTCTGCGGGCGCGGCGCCGGGCTCACCTGCGGGCGCTCAGCGCGGCGGCGCGGAGCCTGCGCGCGGTCGGCGCGGCGCCGAAGGCCGAGACCCTGGAAGCCGTGCTCGGTTTCTTCGGCGATCTGGGGGTGGACGGCCGCCCCTCGCGCATCGAGGCGGCGCTCGACTACGTGCTCGGCCGCGGCAAGCCGCCGCGCTACCGCACCCCGGGCGAGACCGTCGGGCTGCCCGGCTCCCCCGCCCGCGTCCACGTGCTCGGGCCGCCGCTGGACGAGGCGCTGCTGATGCGCTCGGACCCCTCGCACAAGGCGAGCGAGGTCTACGAGAAGCGGCTCGCGCTCGACGAGGAGACGGCCTTCTTCACCGCCGTGCTCGCCGCCGCCGGGCCGCTGAGCCCCGAGGAGAGGGAGCTCAGGGACCTCAGCTTCCCGTTCGACGGCGTCTACCGGGTCGATCCGGAGCCGGCGAAGGGGGATGATTTCTTTCAGAAGCACTACTACGGCGAGGCCGGCACGCCGGCGGAGATGGAGATGGCCTGGCGGCAGATCGAGGGGGACTGGCTCACCTCCGCCGACAACCTCGCCCTGCAGCTCGACAGCGATACCAACAACACCAGCCTGGCCCTGGGGATCGAGCTGTCGCCCGGCGGCAAGGTGCTGCTCTTCCCCGGTGACGCCCAGGTGGGCAACTGGCTGTCGTGGCACCACCTCGACACCATCGACGCGGCGGACCTCCTGCGCCGCACCGCTCTCTACAAGGTCGGCCACCATGCGAGCCACAACGCGACGCTGCGGGAGAAGGGGCTGGAGCTGATGGAGCGGCCGGACCTGGTGGCGATGATCCCGGTCGACGAGCAGATGGCGCACCGGCCCAAGGGGGGGAACCCCGACGGCTGGGACATGCCCTTCCTCCCCCTCCTGGAGCGGCTGAGGGAGAAGACCCGCGGGCGCGTCCTGCGCGCCGACTCCGGCCTGCCGCCGCCGGAGGAGCTCGCGGGCCTCTCCGCGGCGGAGCGCGAAGCGTTCTCCGAGAGCTGCGTGGTGACCCCGCTCTACCTGGAGATCACGATCCTGCCCTGAGGCCGGTCCGCCGCAGCAGCGCCTCGTGCAGCCAGACGGCGGCGAAGGCGATGACGGTGGCCGCTACCAGCAGGCGGAAGGCGCCGTCGTCGCGCCCGAGCTGGATGAGCTGGTAGATGGCGAGCGACAGCGTCGTGGTGCGGCCGGGGATGTTGCCGGCGACCACGATGGTGGCGCCGAACTCGCCGATGGCGCGGGCGAAGGCGAGCAGGGTGCCGCCCAGGATGCCGCGGGCGGCGAGCGGCAGGGTGACGGTGAGAAAGACCCGCGCGCGCCCGGCGCCCAGCGTGCGCGCCATCTGCTCGAGCCGCGGATCGACCTCCGCGAAGGCCACCCGGGCGCCGCGCACGAGCAGCGGGAAGGACATCACGGCCATTGCCAGCACCACGCCCCGCCAGGTGAAGACGACGTCGAGGCCGAGGCCGTCGAGAGCCCGGCCGAGAGGCCCCCGGCGCCCCACCAGCCGGAGCAGCAGGAAGCCGGTGGCCACCGGCGGCAGCACCAGCGGCAGCGCGACGAGCGTCTCGACCAGGGTCTGCCCCGGCCAGCGGTGGCGGGCGAGGAGCCAGGCGACGAGCAGGGCGGGGGGGAGAATGAGGGCCGTGGCGAGCGTCGAGACCCCGAGGGTAAACCGGACGATCTGCCACTCTTCCGGGGTCATGGGAGCCCAGAGCCTAGCAATCGCGGTTATATCTGGTCAAGGATAACGGCGTGGTCAAGGATAACGGCGGTCAATCCTCCAGATGCCCCAGCAGCTCTCGCCAGGCGGGCTCGATCGCCTGGGCGGTCTCCAGCTCCATGCGTCGATAGAGGGTGAGGGCGGCGCGGCCGGTGGCGGTCAGGGTGGCTTTGCCGTGCCCGGCGCCGCCGCGGGCGGTGTCGACCAGGGGCTCCTTGAAGCAGGAGTTCATCGTCTGCAGGAGCTTCCAGGCCCGCATGTAGGACATGCCGAGCCGGCGGGCGGCCTCGGCCAGGGTGCCGGCCTCGTCGATCGCCTGCAGAAGATCGACCTTGCCGGGTCCCAGGGCGATCTCGTCGCCGTGGTAGACCCGGAGGCGGGGGCGCACGGCGTTGGTCAGGGGAGCCCTTTCAGTTGCGAGAAGATCTTGTCCAGCTCCGAGTCCGGCAGGTCGTCGGCGAGAGCGCCGCCGTCGAGGGGCGGGAACGCGATCTCCGCGGGCGGCGCGGCGGCGGTCCCGGCCCCCTGGGCGGCGCTCATCCCGGCCGCCAGCTCGGCGATCGTCTGGTGCTCGAAGAGCTGCTCGGGGGAGAACGCCAGGCCGCGGGCCGTGCCGCGGGCGACGATCTGGATGCCGATGACGGAATCCCCGCCGAGATCGAAGAAGTTGTCCTGGGTGCCGACCCGGTCGAGCCCCAGGACCGCCTGCCAGATCTCGGCGAGGAGGGTCTCGGTCTCGTTGGCGGGGGGGACGTAGGCGGTGTCCAGGCTCGGCCGCGGGAAGGCCTCCTGGGGCGCCGGCTGCGGGGCCGAGCGCTCCCCGGCCCGCTTGCGCGACGCCGCGATCGTCCGGTTGAGGTCGAGCGGCGAGACCGCGATCTGGGCGAACCGGCCACGGGAGAGGACGCGCCGGAACGCCTCCACCCCCTCCGCGGGGAGGATCCAGTCGGCGGTGCCGGCCGCGGCGGCCGGCGGGCTGGCGGCGGCCGAGGCGCGGGCCGCGGCGGGCCGGCGCCCCCCCTCCGCCAAGCGGCGCATGACGAAGTCGGCGATCTCGACCAGGACCTCGCCCCCGGGGGTCATCAGCGTCAGGTCCAGCGTCAGCGCGCCCTCGGCGCGCCGGGGGGAGTGGAGATGGGCGAGGAACGCGCCGGGCAGCGGGGCCGTGTAGCGCACCCGCCCGTAGGAGGCGGGGAGCATGCGGCCGCCGCTCAGCATGCCGCCGCCGAACGCGGTGGCGACGTCGAGCAGGGCGGGGTGGAGGCCGAAGGTCTCGAGATCGGCGGCGAACTCGGCCGGCAGCTCGAGCTCGACGAGCGCCTCATCCACCCCGACCCGAGCCCGGCGGAGGCTGCGCCAGCGGGGTCCCCAGAAGACCAGGCCCCCTCCGGAGCCGGCCGCCTCCGGCGCCGCGGCCGCCGGATCGCCCGCGGCGCAACGGGCGGCGATCGCCGCGACGTCGCGGGGCGCCGGCCGGCCGGCGAGGGGGTGCAGGAGGCCGCGCGCGTGTTCCTGCCAGGCCGCCTCCGCGGCCACCCGGCTCTCGACCCGGAACGGCTTGCCGCCGTTCCCGGCCGCGAGGACGATCCGGACCTGGCGGCTGCCGTCCGGGACCAGCAGCGGGCTGACGAAGGTCACCTCGGTGATCTCCACCTCCGGCGTGCCGGTCTCCAGGGCCCAGGCGGCGCGGGCCATCTCCAGATAGGCGGTCCCCGGGACCGTCGGCGTGCCGGCGATCGCGTGCTCGGCGAGAATCCAGTGGCGTGAGGGGGACAGCTCCCCGGTGTAGATCACCCCGCCGTCCCCACTCTCCTCGCGCCGCTCGAGCAGCGGATGGAGTCCCGCCGGGGCATCGAGGAGGGGGGACGCCGGCGCGGCGGCCGGCGGCCTGGCGGCTTGGCTCGCGCGGGCGGCGCCCGCGGCCTCGACCGCCATGCCGACCTCCTGCCAGGCCCCCCAGCCGATCGCGACCGTCCGCGTGCCGCCGGCCGAATGGTGGCGGGCGAAGGCGTCGAGGAAGCTGTTGGCCGCGCAGTAGTCGACCTGGCCGACGCCGCCGGCGACCCCGAAGGTGGACGAGCAGAGGACCAGGACGTCGAGCGGCTCGCCGGTGAGCGCCGCCGCCAGCGCCCGGGTGCCCTGGAGCTTGGGCGCCAGGACCCGCTTTGCCGCTTCCGCGGTCTTCAACTGGATCACGCCGCCGCCGGGCAGGCCGGCCGCGTGGATGGCGCCCTGGATCGGACCGAAGCGCTCGCGGGCCTGACGGACGGCCTCAGCGCTGGCCGCCTCGTCGGCGGCGTCGGCGGCGACCACCAGGACCTCGGCGCCCAGCTCCTCGAGCCGCTGGACACCGCGGATTCGCCGGCTGGTGGCATCGCTCTCGCCGTGCGCGGCGAGCCACTCCGGCCACTCCTCGCGCGGCGGCAGGCCGTGGCGGCTGGTGAGCACCAGCCGCGCGCGGACCGACCGCGCCAGCTCCTCGGCGAGCACCAGGCCGAGACCGCCGAGGCCGCCGGTGATCAGCCAGACCCCGCGCTCGCGCCAGGGCAGGCGGCGTTCGTCCGTCCCGCTCAAGGGGAGCGGCTCGAAGCGCTCCACCCAGCGCTCGCCGCCGCGCAGGGCGATCACGCTCTCCGCGGCGGGCACCGAGCTCTCGGCGATCAGCAATTCGGCGATCTGGTCAGGATCTTCGGCAATTTCGACATCGATCGCGGCGCAGCCGATCCCGGGGTGCTCCAGGGGGAGCGTGCGCACCACGCCGAGCAGCGTCGCCCGCTCCGGGAAGCGCACGGCCTCGCCGCGCCCCACCGCCTGCAGGCCGGTGGTCACCACCCGGAGCTGGACGCCGCTCGCGGGGGACGGCTGGCGGGCGAGCTCCTGGGCCAGGCCGAGCAGGGAGAGGAAGCCGCCGTCGGCCTCGCCGGTCTCGCCGCCGGTGCTCCACAGGTAGACGACGCGGTCCGGCGGCCCGCCCCAGGAGGCGCGCAGGCGGGCGAACAGTGCCGCCCACTCCTCGCGGTCGCCGGAATGGACCAGGGCCACGGCGTCGCCGCGCGCTTCGAGCCGCCGGGCCATCGCCACAGCGAGTCCACCCTCATCGGCCAGCAGCAGCCAGCGGGATGGGGCGCCATCCGCGGGCTCCGGTAGCTCCGCCGGCGCCGCCGAGGGCGCCCAGGACGGCGCGTAGAACCAGTCGGCCAGCTCCTTGCGGACGCCCGGGCCCGCCGTGTCGCCGGCCGCCGGCGGCGGCAGGCGATCGACCCAGTAGCGCTGGCGCTCGAAGGGGTAGGTGGGGAGCTCCACCCGGTGGCGCCGCTCGCCGGCGTGGAACCCCTTCCAGTCGATCTCGACCCCCGCCAGCCAGAGCTGGCCGGCGCCGGCGATCAGGAACTCGCCGGCGGTCTGGGCCTCCTTCGGATGCGGCAGCGAGCGCGCCACGGCCCGCCCCGCCGAACGGTCGAGGGTCTGGCGGGCGAAGGAGGCGAGCGTCTGGCCCGGCCCTACCTCGAGGAGCGCGGCGTCGGAGCCGGCGGTCAGCGCCCCCAGGCCGTCGGCGAAGCGGACGGCGCCCCGCAGGTGCCGCGCCCAGTAGCCGGGGTCGACCGCTTCCTCCTTGGTGATCCAGGTGCCGGTCAGGTTGGAGACGAACGCCAAGTCCGGCGCGTTGCGGCGGGTCGCGCGCACCCGCTCGGCGAAGGGGGCGAGGATGGCGTCCATCGACGCCGAGTGGAAGGCGTGCGAGGTGTGCAGGCGCCGGCCCGGGGTGCCGCGGCTCGCGAGCTCCGCCTCCAGGGCGGCGATCGCCGCCTCGGGGCCGGAGACCACGGTGCGCGCCGGGCCGTTGACGGCGGCGAGCGAGAGCTCCGGGCCGAGCAGCGGCGCGATCCCGGATTCCGGCAGCGGCACTGCCAGCATGGCGCCGGCGGGCAGCGCCTGCATCAGGCGGCCGCGCTCGGCGACCAGCGCCAGGGCGTCCTCCAGCGAGAAGACGCCGGCCAGGCAGGCCGCCACGTACTCGCCGAGGCTGTGGCCGAGCATCGCCCGCGGGCGCACCCCCCAGCTCATCCAGAGCTGGGCCAGCGAGTGCTCGACGACGAACAGGGCGGGCTGGGCGAGGGCGGTCTGCTCGAGGCGGCGCGCCGCCTCCTCCAGAGCGCCATCCGCCGGGTAAAGCACCTCGCGCAGGTCGAGGCCGAGCAGCGGCCGCAGGATCTCGCAGCAGCGGTCGACGCCGTCGCGGAAAGCCGGCTCGGTCTCGTAGAGCTCGCGGCCCATGCCGGGGTACTGCGCGCCTTGCCCTGGGAACAGGAAGTCGACGGGGCGGTTGCGCATCTCCGGGGCGGCGCTCTGCAGTCGTCCGGCGGCCAGCGACTCGGCGGCGCCGGAGGAATCCCGGGCGACGAGAAAGCCGCGGTGCTTGCCGGTGCGGCGCCCTACCTGGAGGGTAAAGGCGGCGTCGGCGAGCGGCAGGTCCGGGTGGCGGCGCAGGTGGCCGGCCAGATCGGCCCGCAGGGTGTCGAGCGCGGTGGCGGTGTGGGCGGAGAGCACGAGGAGCTGCCAGGGGCGCGCGGGGCCGGAGGGCTCGGCGGGCGGCGCCTCCTCGAGGATGATGTGGGCGTTGGTGCCGCCGACGCCGAAGGAGCTGACGCCGGCGCGCCGGGGCACTCCCTCCGGCTGCCAGTCGGCGAGCCGGGTGTTGACGTAGAACGGGCTGTTCGCGAAGTCGATCTGCGGGTTGGGCCGCTCGAAGTGCAGGCTGGCCGGGATCTGGCGGTGCTTCAAGGCGAGCGCCGCCTTGATCAGGGCGGTGGTGCCGGCGGCCGAGCGCAGATGCCCGACGTTGCTCTTCACCGAGCCGAGGGCGCAGAACCCCTTCCTCTCCGTCGTCGCGCGGAAGGCGCGGGTGAGGGCGGCCACCTCGATCGGATCGCCGATCGCGGTGCCGGTGCCGTGGGCCTCGACATAGGTGATCGTCTCGGGGTCCACCTCGGCGGCGAGCTGGGCGGCGCGGATCACCTGGTACTGACCTTCGGGGCCGGGGGCGCTGTAGCCGATCTTGACCGCGCCGTCGTTGTTGATCGCCGACCCCTTGATCACGGCGTGGATCACGTCGCCGTCGTCCAGCGCGTCGGCGAGCCGCTTGAGGACGACCACCGCCAGGCCGCTGCCGAAGATCGTGCCCCCCGCGGCGGCGTCGAAGGAGCGGCAGTGGCCGTCGGGAGAGTGCATGCTCCCCTCGCGGGAGGGGTAGCCGTTGATATGCGGGAGCTTCAGCGAGACCCCCCCCGCCAGGGCGAGGTCGCACTCACCGGAGAGCAGGGACTGGCAGGCGAGGTGGACGGCCACCAGGGAGGTCGAGCAGGCCGTCTGCACCGTCAGGCTCGGGCCCCGCAGGTTCAGCTTGTAGGAGGCCCGGGTGGCCACGTAGTCCTTGTCGTTGCCGATCTCGATCTGCAGCAGGCTGGCGGTCTCGAAGATGTCCGGCTGGGAGAAGAGGTTCTGGAGGTACATGCTGAGCTCCGCGCCGGCGTACACCCCGACCAGCTCGGAGTAGGACTCCTGGTTGTAGCCGGCCCGCTCCAGCGCCTCCCAGGCGCACTCCAGGAAGATCCGCTGCTGCGGGTCGATGAGGCGGGCCTCGTGCGGCGGGATGCCGAACAGGCCGGCGTCGAACCATTCGATGTCGTCGAGCACCGGCCGCGCCTTGACGTAGGCCGGATCCGCGAGCTGCGCGGGGGAGACCCCGGCGGCGAGCAGCTCCTCGTCGGTGAAGAAGCGGATCGACTCGACGCCGTTCTTCAGGTTCTCCCAGAATTGCTCGACGGTCGGGGCGCCCGGAAAGCGGCCCGCCATGCTGAGAATGGCGACCTCGGAGCCGTTCCACTCCGCGGGGGTTTCGGTTTCGTTGCTCATCTCTCGTCTATCCCTTCTCGGTCTTCCGCTTCTGCAGCCGCTGCTTGCGCCAGTCCTTGCCCTCGCGGAGCCGCTCGGACCTCTCCTCGGCCTCCGACGGCGCGGGCGGGGCGGCGCCGCCGCCCCCTCCGCCCAGGTGTCCGCCCAGGTGCCGGGCGAGCCGGTGGACGCTCGGGTGGTTGAACATGTCGATCAGAGAGATCTCGCGGCCGAGGGTGGCGTGGAGCGCGTTGTGGACGCGCACCACATGGATCGAGTTGGCGCCGAGATCGAAGAAATTGTCGTGCGCGCTCACCCGGGGGAGCCCCAGGACCTGCGCCACCACGCCGGCGATCACCTGTTCGAGATCGCTCTCCGGCGCCACGTAGGCGTCGCCGGAGGGGGTCTCGGCCGCGCGCAGGAGCTCGGGCTCGGGCAGCGCCTTGCGGTCCACCTTGCCGTTGGACGACAGCGGTAGCGAGTCGAGCCGCAAGAGATGAGTGGGCACCATGTACTCCGGCAGCTTACCGCGGAGGAACTCGCGGATCCCGGCGAGGACGTCCACCGCCGGCGCGGCGGCCCGCGGAGCCTCGCCGGTGCCGTTCTCCAGGGCGTGGTACTCCGCCACCTCGGCGAGGTAGGCGGGCATGCGGGTCTGATCCGCAGTGATGCGTCCGCCGAGGAGGGTGTGGACCAGCTCGTCGCCCGGCTCCAGACGGAAGAAGGCGCGTACCGGATCGAGCCGCAGGCCGCCCATCTGGGCGAGGCCGATGCGGCGGGCCGGCGCGGCGGTTTCCAGGATCTGCGTCCGCCGGCCGGCTTCCAGCGCCACCTGGCGCCGGTGGTGGCCGGAGCGCAGGGAGGAGGCGCGGGCGATGAACAGGAGCGCGAAGCCCGCCTGCTCGAAGACGTCGCGGTTGACCGGGTCGTAGAGGGCGGCGGTGAGCGTGGCCCCCTCCTCGAGCATCGTCAGCCGGCGCGCCCCGGGCTCGCAGGCGTAGGTGCCGCCCGGGAGGCCCTCGATCCCGCCAGGCTTGACGTAGAGGAGGAGATCGAGTGCCGGCTCTTCCGATCCCGGCGGCAAGACCGGGGGCAGGGCCGCGAGCAGGGCGCCGAGGTCGGCGAGGGGGACCGCTTCCCCTGCCGTGAACCGCCGGTAGCTGCGGCGGGCGACATAGAGGGCCTCGATCCGCTCCGGGCTCAGGTGCGGCCTCGGCAGCTCGATCCGCGGCCGGCCCTCGTCGGGGCGCAGTCCGTGGTGGGCGGTCTTGAACCGCAGCCGCTCGAGCGGGTTGGTGAGGACGGGGCCGGGCGCCGCTGCCGGCTCTTCCTCGCCGCCGGCGGTGAAGGGCTCCGCGGGAGGCGCCTCGCGGTCGGGATCGACGAAGCCTCCCAGCAGGGCCTGCACCGGCTCGTCGCTCTCCGCGAGGCCGAGGACCTCGCGCAGCTCGCCGAGACCCCCCGCGGCCGGCGAGAGGCCGAGGCCGTGCTCCGCCGCCGCGCCGGCCAGCAGCTCGGCCATCAGGCCGGCCTCGAGGGCCGCGAACCGGCGGCTCACCGCGCCGTAGAGCGGCGTGATGGCGGCCATGCGGGCGACGAGGAAGATGGCGAACCCGGCCTCCTCGAAGGCGGGGCGGTCGGCGGCGGCGAACAGCCCGGCGCCGATCCGCTCGCCGGCGGCCAGCAGCACCAGCCCGTGGCCGCTCGGGTCGTAGTAGTAGGCGCCGGCCGGCAGGCCCTCCAGCCGCCCGGGCGCGGCGTAGACGTATGCCTGCACCGGGTAGAGGTTGCCCGCCGAGCCGTAGCGCTGCTTGGGGAACGGCGAGCCCTCGATCTGGACCGGCAGCAGCGCGGCGAGGACGGCGCCGAGGTCGTCCAGGGGGACCGGCACGCGATGGAAGCGGCGCCGCTCCAGGAGGGCGGGGGGCTCCGCCTCGCCGCTCTGAGGCAGGTCGGCCCAGGCGCGGACCCCCTCGCGGCGCAGCGCCTCCCTCTGGCCCACCTGGCCCGCGCTCAGGCCCTCGCCGGCCGTCTTGAGCACGACGTAGCCGGCGAGCTGCTTGGCACCGCGCAGGTCGCCGTGGGCGGTGACCACGGCCGCCGCCACCGCCGGGTGCTGCGCGAGGGCGGACTCGATCTCGCCCAGCTCGATGCGGTGCCCCTGGACCTTGACCTGGAAGTCGTCGCGGCCGAGGAACTCGATGTTGCCGTCGGGGAGCATGCGCCCGAGGTCCCCGGTGCGGTAGAGCCGCTCGCCGGTCCGCGGGTGGGTGGGGAAGGAGGCGCGCGTCTTCTCCTCGTCGCGCCAGTACCCCTGGGCGAGGCCGATGCCGCCGATGTAGAGGTGCCCCTGCACGCCGACCGGCCGCGGCTCCAGGTCGCGGTCGAGGACGTGGAAGGTCTGGTTCCGCATCGGCCGGCCGTAGGGGATGCTCACCTGGCCGGCTCCGACCTCGCCGATGGGGTAGTGGATCGACCAGATCGAAGCCTCGGTGGCGCCGCCCATGCCGACGATCTGGACACCGGGGAAGGCCGCCCGGATGCGGTCCGGCAGACTGGGCGGGATCCAGTCGCCCGACATCGTCACGGCGCGCAGCGGGAAGCCGAGGGCGCCGGGGCGGCCGGCTCCGTACTCGACCAGCATCTCCATCAGCGCCGGCACCGAGTCCCAGATCGTCACCCTCTCGCCGGCGGCCAGCTCCGCCCAGTGGCGCGGGTCGCGCTGGGTCCCGGCGTCGGGGATCACCAGGGCGCCGCCGGCGGCGAGCAGCCCGAAGATGTCGTAGACCGAGAGGTCGAAGCTGAGCTGCGACAGGGCGAACACCCGGTCGGCCGGGCCGACCCCGAAGATCTGGTTGACGTCCACGCAGGTGTTGAGGGCGCCCCGGTGGTCGGTCATCACCCCCTTGGGCAGGCCGGTGGAGCCGGAGGTGAAGATGACGTAGGCCAGGTCCTCCGGCCCCTGCGCCGCCGGCAGCGGCTCCAGGGGCGCGCCCGCGAAGCCGGAGTCGTCCACCACGATCCTTGCCACGCCGGCGGATCCCTCGAGGGCGGCGGCGAAGGGGGCCTGGGTGAGGGCGACTGCGACCTCGCCGCGCTCCAGCAGGTAGCCGATGCGCTCGGCCGGGAGGTGGGCGTCGATCGGCAGGTAGGCGCCGCCGGCGCGCAGGATGGCGAGGGCCGCCACCACCTGCTCCCACCCCTTCTCCATGACGATGCCGACGAGCTGGTTCGGCCGCACCCCCAGGCGCCGCAGGCGGTGGGCGAGGGCGAGCGAGGCGCGGTCGAGCTGGCCGTAGGTCACCCGCTTCGTAGAGGTGATCACGGCGGGGGCGTCCGGGTGCCGCGCCGCCTGGGTCAGGAAGGGCTCGTGCAGGAGCCCCGCCGGCACCGGCGCGGCGGTGGCGTTGTACTCGGCGAGCAGGCGGAGCTGGCTCGCCGGGAGCAGGTCGCGCACCGGCTCGCTCCAGGCCTCGCCGGCATCCGCCAGCCGCCCGACCAGACCCTCGTAGGCGGCGAACATGTCGTCGAGCATCCCGGCCGGGAACAGCTCCTCGACGGCGTCCCACTTGTAGCTGAGCTCCCCCCGGCTCTCGGTGACCTGGTGGTCGAGCCAGACCTGCGGCGTCTGCGAGATGCCGTAGACCCATCCGCCGCTCCCCGACGGCTGCTGCTCCTGCTCCTCCTCCGTCTCTGGGGCCACCTTCTCCGTCTGGTTCAGCGTGCTGGTGAAGACCACCGGCATCGTCGTGCCCACCCCGCCGCGCAGCCGCGAGAGCTCGCGGAGCACGCGGATGCCGCTCACCAGCCGGTGGTCGAGGTCGTCCCAGAGCCGCCCCTGGATCCCGTGCGCCCGCGCCTCGAAGCTGGCGCCCGGGGCCCGCTCCACCGCCAGCAGCGTCACCGAGGTGAAGTCGCCGACGATCTCGTCCACCTGCGGGTGCAGGGGCAAGCGGTTGAACAGCGTCAGGTTGATCGTCAGGTCCGGGTTCTCGCTCCAGGCGGCGAGGATCTCGGTCCAGGCGGCGAGCAGCACGCCCGAGGGGGTGAGCCCGGCGCGGCTCGCCCGGTTCTTCAGACGCTCCCAGGCCTTGCGTTCGAGCCGGCCGTGGCGGCGCACGAAGCGCGGCGCCGCGATCTCCGCCGGGCTCTTGGCGAGCGGCAGCGCGGGCGCGGGCGGCAGCGTGGACAGGCGCTCGCGCCAGTAGGCGAGCGCCCGCTGGTAGGCGCGCGATTCGCGCAGCGCCGCCTCGGCCACCACGTAGTCGCGGAACGAGAGCTCGAGCGGGGGGAGCTCCAGACCGGGCTCCAGGTAGAACGCCCCCAACTCGCGGCCGAGGATGCGGAAGCTCCAGGCGTCGCCGATCAGCAGGTCGAGGCTGACGTGCATCCGTACCCGGTCGTCGACGAGGGAGATCGCGATCTCGAACAGCGGCCAGCGGTCGGCCGGCAGCACCTGGTGCGACATCCGGTCGCGGACCTCCAGCAGCCCGCGCTCGGCCGGCCCGGCGTCGAGCCCGCGCACGTCGAGCACGGCCACGGAGTAGGGGGGCACCGCGGCGAGGATCTGCTGCCGGCCGTCGGAGAGCACGATCGCCCGCAGCATGCCGTGGCGATCGATGAGCCGCCGTAGCGCGTGGTTGAGGCGCGCGACGTCGAGCTCCGGCACGTCGACTTCGAAGTAGAGGTGGGTCGAGACCGCGCCGAGCTCGAGCGCGCCGCTACGGCCGATCCAGTAGGCCTCCTGCACGTCGGTCAGCGGGAACGGCAGATGGGCCTCGGCGGCGTTCGGCTCGACCTGCGGCAGGGCGCCGGCGAAGTCTTCCACCCCCTCGGCCCGGCGCGCCGCCACGGCGGCGGCCAGCTCGGCCACGGTGGGGGCCTGGAACAGGGCGCGCAGCGGCAGGTCGGTGCCCAGCCGTTCGGCGATGCGGAACATCAGCCGGGTGGCCAGGATCGAGTGGCCGCCCAGCTCGAAGAAGTTGTCCCGCGCGCCCACCCGCTCCACCCCGAGCACCTCGGCCCAGAGGGTGGCGATGATCTCCTCGGTGGGGGTCGAGGGGGGGACGTAGCCGGCCGCGGCCGCGGCGCGCTCCGGCGCCGGCAGGGCCTTGCGGTCCACCTTGCCGTTGGGGGTCAGGGGGAGGGCCTCCAGGACCATGAAGGCGGACGGCACCATGTACTCCGGCAGCCGTTCCCGCGCGAAGGCCCGCGCGTCCTCGACGTCGACGGTGCCGGCTCCCGGGGGCGGCACCAGGTAGGCGGCGAGGACGGCGTCCCCCTCGCGTCCGGCGCGGGCCACCACCACCGCCTGCGCCACGCCCGGGTGCCGGCCGAGGACGGTCTCGATCTCGCCCAGCTCGATACGGTAGCCGCGCACCTTCACCTGGAAGTCGATGCGGCCGAGGAACTCCAGGTGGCCGTCCGGGCGGAAGCGGGTGAGGTCGCCCGTCCGGTAGAGGCGTGAGCCGCCGCTCCGGAAGGGATCGGGCACGAAACGCTCGGCGGTCAGGTCGGGGCGTCCGAAGTAGCCGCGGGCCAGGCCGCCGCCGCCGATCAGCAGCTCGCCGGGCACGCCCAGGGGCGCCGGGTTGCCGTCGCGGGAGAGCACGTAGACCTGCGTGTTGGCGATCGGCCGGCCGAGGGTGACCTCGAGGCCCGGGGCGACCGGCTGGACCGTGGACCAGACTGTGGTCTCGGTGGGCCCGTAGAGGTTCCACACCTCGCCGGCGCGCTCGAGGAGCTGCCCGGCCAGGGTCTCCGGGAGCGCCTCGCCGCCGCAGAGGGCCTTGAGCCGGCGATCCCCCTTCCAGCCCGACTCCACGAGCAGGCGCCAGGTCGCCGGCGTCGCCTGCATTATGGTGGCGCCGGCCGCGGCGATCAGCCGTTGCAGGCGGGCGCCGTCCTGGGCCTCCTCGCGGCTCGCCAGCGTCACCCGCGCGCCGGCGAGGAGCGGCAGGTAGAGCTCCAGGCCGGCGATGTCGAAGGAGATGGGCGTCACGGCCAGCATCACGTCGTCGCCGTCGAGCCCCGGCCGCTCGCGCATGGAGAGGAGGAAGTTGGCCAGGGCGCCGTGGGGCACCTGGACCCCCTTCGGCCTCCCCGTCGAGCCCGAGGTGTAGAGGATGTAGGCCAGGTTCGCGGCATCGGCCTCCACCCGCGGGTCCTCCGGGCTCTCCAGCCCGATGGCGGGGGCGTCCGCGTCGAGGGAGACCACCCAGCCGCCGTGCGCGGGGAGCGCCGCGCGCAGGGACTCCTGGGAGATCACCACCGGCGCCGCCGAGTCCTCCAGCATCCAGGCCAGCCGCTCGCGCGGGTAGGAGGGGTCGAGGGGCACGTAGGCGCCGCCCGCCTTCCAGACCGCCAGAAGCGCCACCGGCAGGTCGACCGAGCGGTCGAGGCAGACGCCCACCGCCACCTCCGGGCCGACGCCGAGGCGCCGCAGGTGATGGGCGAGCTGGTTGGCCCGGGCGTCCAGGGCCTGGTAGGTGAGTTCCGTTCCACCGGCGGTCACCGCGACGGCCTCCGGAGCCCGCGCCGCCCGGGCGGCGATCCATTCGTGGACCTGTCCCGCCGGCACCTCGCGGCCGGTCGCGTTCCACTCGACCAGCAACTGCTCGCGCTCGCCGGCCGAGAGGAGAGGCAGGTCGGCCACGCTCGTCTCCGGCTTCTCCGCCACCGCCTCCAGGAGCCTTCCGAGATGGCCCAGCATGCGGTCGATCGTCGAGCGGTCGAACAGGTCGGTGTTGTACTCCAGGGACCCGGCGAGGCCTCCCGGCGCCTCGAACACGTTGAGCGTCAGGTCGAACTTCGCCGTGCCGATCTCGGTGGCGAAGGGGCTCAGTGTCAGCCCCGGCAGCGACAGGCTCCCCATCGGCGCGTTCTGCATGGCGAACATCACCTGGAACAGCGGCGACACCGCCAGGTTGCGCTCCGGCTGCAGCCCGAAGACCACCTTCTCGAACGGCAGCTCCTGGTGGGCGAAGGCCGCCAGCGTGGCCCGGCGCACCTGGGCGAGCAGGCTCTCGAAGCCCGGCGCCGCCGAGAGGTCGCTGCGCAGGACGATCGTGTTGACGAAGAAGCCGATCAGCCCTTCGAGCTGCGCGCGCGTCCGGTTGGCGGTCGGCGAGCCGATGGCGATGTCGTCCTGGCCCGAATAGTGCCGGAGCAGGGTCGCGAAGGCGGCGAGCAGCACCATGAACAGCGTGCCGCCCTGGCGCTGGCCCAGAGCCTTGAGGGCCGCCGCGGTGGGCGCCGGCACGGTGAAGCCCTGGGCAGCGCCGAGGAAGGTCTGGAACGGCGGTCGGGGCCGATCGGTCGGGAGCTGCAGCGTGGTGATCCCGGCGAGCGCTTCGCGCCAGTAGGCGAGCTCCCGCTCCAGGACCTCCGCGGTGAGCCAGTCCCGCTGCCAGCGGGCGTAGTCGAGATACTGGATCGGCAGCGCGGGCAGCGGCGACGGCCGGCCCTCGCAGAAGGCGGTGTAGAGCGCCGAGACCTCGCCGATCAGCACGCCGGTCGACCAGCCGTCGCTCGCGATGTGGTGCATCGTGAACAGGGCCGCGTGCTCACCAGCCTCGAAACGCACCAGCCGGGCGCGCACCATCGGGCCCCGCGCGAGGTCGAACGCCAGCCGCGCGAATTCCCGCGACAGCCGCCGCGCCTCGATCTCCCGGACGGCGGCCGGCAGGGCTTCCAGATCGATCACCGGCAGTGGCACCGGCCCGGCGGCGGCCACGATCTGCACCGGTCCATCGCCGGTCTCGGCGAAGAACGACCGCAGCACCGAGTGACGGTGGACGACCTCGGTCAGGCTCGCCGCCAGGGCGCCCGCGTCCAGCCGGCCGCTCAACCGCACGGCGACGGGGATGTTGTAGGCCGGGCTGCCCGGGTCGATCCGGTCCAGCACCCACAGCCGCTCCTGGGAGAAGGAGAGCGGCCACGCGCTCCCCGGCTCGGCGAGGGCCGGCCCGATCGGCCTCCAGGCCGCCGCCGCCGCCCGCTCCATCGGGTAACCCAGCTCCCCGGCCAGCTCCCAGGTGGCCTCGCCGAGGAAGTCCTGGCGGTAGGCCTCCCGCCAGCGCTCGGCCGTCTGCCGGTCCACTCCGGAATGGCGGTGGAACTTGACGTCGCCCAGCATGCGCGACTCGGCGTGCAGGCCGTCGGTCATGCGCGCCGACTTCTCCTTGTAGGGCTCGGCCATGTCCGGGTGGTAGTCGATCCCCAGGGCAGCGCACAGCCCCCGCAGCGCCGCTTCCGGATCGGCCACGAGGTCCTCGAAGCGCACCCAGTGCTGGCGCTCGGCCGGCACCGACGCCAGAAAGCCCGCGATGTTGCGGTGGCTCACCAGCCAGATCAGCTCGGCCAGCTCGCGGCGGCCGAACGAGTGCTCGCGGCGGAAGAAGAGCTGGTCGAGCCTGGCCTCCTCGAACGAGTGGATCATCCCGTAGGGGTGGCGGATCAGGTGGATGTAGACGGGCTCCTCGAAGACCTCCTCGGCGCGCTGGAGCACGGCCGGGTCGAGGGCGTAGGAGGGCGTCTTGTCGACCAGCACACGGTCGCCCAGCCACTCCTGGAGGAGCCCGTAGAGCTCCGCCGTGGTGACCCCCCGCTCCTCCAGATCCGTCATCAACGCCCTGGCCTCGTCCGGGCCGCAACGGCGGATCTCCATAACGGCGCGGAGGGCGCCCTCCAGCCAGAAGCTGTCGCGCCCCGGGAAGGCGTCGCGCCGCTCGGCCAGGGTGCCGAAGCCCAGCAGCTCGAGCTCCGGCGGCGAGAACAGCCGCGGATGGCCGCCCAGCATCACCCGCAGCAGCGTCGAGCCCGAGCGCGGCGGCGACAGGACGAAGATCGCCCGCCGGTTCTTCGTCGCGGGAGCCGGTGGCGCCGCCGGCGGCGCCGGGATCAGCGCGCGGAAGCGCTCGATCTCCGCGGCGCCGACCCGGCCGCCGCTCGGGCTCGCCGCCGTGGGCGAGCTCGCGAGGACCTCCAGGCCGAAGGCCCGGGACACCGCGGCGGCGTGCTCGCGCGCCAGATGGGCGCTCAGGCTGGCCACCGTCGGCGCGTCGAAGAGCACCACCACGTGCACGATGTCGCCCAGCCGCTCCTGCAGCCGGTTGATCAGCACGGCGCCGGTGATCGAGTTGCCGCCCATGGCGAAGAAGTCGTCGTGGATGCCGACCGCCTCGACGCCCAGGAGCTCGCTCCACAGCGCGGCCAGGTAGAGCTCCAGGGCGTCGCGCGGCGCCACGGCTTCCGCTCCGGCGCCGGTGGCGCGCTCCTCCCGGGGCAGCGCCCGGCGGTCCACCTTGCCGCTGGGCGACAGCGGCATCGCCGCCAGCGCCACCCAGGACGACGGCAGCATGTACTCGGGCAGCGACGCCGCCAGGGCGGACCTCAGGCCGGCCGGATCGATCTCCCGCCCCGTTTCCGGCACCACGTAGGCCACCAGGCGCCAGTCGCCGGCGCCGAGACCGGACGAGCCCTGCCGCGCCACCACCGCCGCCTCGCGCACCGCGGGGTGTGCCGCCAGGGCGGACTCGATCTCCCCGAGCTCGATCCGGAAGCCCCGGATCTTCACCTGATGGTCGATGCGGCCAAGGAACTCGACCGCGCCGTCCGCCAGATGCCGCGCCAGGTCCCCGGTCCTGTACAGCCGGTCCCCCGGCCCGCCGAACGGATCGGGGATGAACCGCTCGGCGGTCAGGCCGGGACGGTCCAGATAGCCCCTGCCCACCTGCGCGCCGCCGATGTGCAACTCGCCCGGCACCCCGGCCGGCACCTCCCGCAGATGGCGGTCCAGCAGGTGGATGCAAGTGTTGGCGATCGGCCTGCCGATGGGCACCGACGGACGCCGGCTGTCCGGCTCGCAGGCCCAGACCGTCACGTCCACCGCCGCCTCCGTCGGGCCGTAGAGGTTGAACAGGCCCGCCCCGGTCCACCCCAGCCGCTCGAAGAACCGGCGTTCGAGGTCCGCGGGCAGCGCCTCGCCGCTCGCCACCACTCGCTGGAGCGAGCCGCAGCGGTCCAGCCCCGGCGCCTCCAGGAAGACCTGGAGCATCGAGGGCACGAAGTGGATCGTCGTCACCCCCTCCTGCGCGATCAGCCCCGTCAGGTAGGCCGCTTCCTGGTGGCCGCCCGGACGGGCGATCACCAGCCGCGCTCCCACCATCAGCGGCCAGAACAGCTCCCAGACCGAGACGTCGAAGCTGAACGGCGTCTTCTGGACGACCCGGTCCTCCGGGGTCAGACCGAAGGTCTCCTGCATCCACAGCAGCCGGTTGACGATCCCCCGGTGGCTGTTCATGGCGCCCTTCGGACGCCCGGTCGAGCCGGAGGTGAAGATCACGTAGGCGAGATGGCCGGCATCCGGCGCGCCGGCGGCCTTTTCCTGGATTTCGGGCTCCTGGATCCCGGGCAGCGGCTCGTCCAGGCAGACCACGCGGGCGGCGTGCTCCGGCAGCACGCCGAGCAGGCGCTTCTGGGTCAGCAGCAGCGGCGACGGGAGACCGCGCTGCGAGTCCTCCAGCATGAAGGCCAGCCGGTCCGCGGGATAGGAGGGATCGAGCGGCACGTAGGCGGCGCCGGCCTTGAGGATGCCCAGCAGCCCGACCATCATTTCGAGCGACCGCTCGACGCAGATCCCGACCCGCGTCTCGGGTCCGGCTCCCAGGCCCCGCAGCACCCGCGCCAGCCGCTGCGACCGCGCGTCGAGCTCGCCGTAGGTGAGCGACTCCCCCTCATAGACCACGGCCACCGCCTCCGGCGCGCGCGCCGCCTGCTCCTCGATCCACTCGTGCAGGCAGCGCTCGTGCGGGTAGTCCACCGCCGTGCCGTTCCATTCGAGGAGCTGCTGGCGCTCGGCGCCGGTGAGCAGGTCGAGCTCCGAGAGCCGCCGCGCCGGCTCCGCGGCCATGGCGGCCAGCAGCCGCTCGAAGTGGCCGCACATCCGCTCGGCCGTCGCCGGATCGAACAGATCGCCGTTGTACATCCACATCCCGGCGAGCCCCTCGCCCATTTCGGTGAAGCTGACCGACAGGTCGAATTTCGACGTCGTCCCCTCGATTCCGGGCAGCGGCAGGAGGGTGAGCCCGGGCAGCTCCAGCGGCTCCATCGGGGCGTTCTGCAGGACCAGGAGGACCTGGAACAGAGGGGTGTGGGAGAGGTCCCGCGGCAGGTCCAGCTCGTCGACCAGCTTCTCGAACGGCAGATCCTGGTGCTCGTAGGCCTCGAGGGAGACGTCGCGGGCACGGTCGAGAAGAGTGTGGACATCGGGGTCGCCGGCCAGGTCGGCGCGCAGCACCAGGGTGTTGAGGAAGAGCCCGATCAGCGCTTCCGTCTCTACCCGGCCACGGCCGGCGATCGGCGTGCCGAGGACGATATCCTCCTGGCCCGTGTACCGCCGCAGCAGGGCGGTCAGGGCGGCGAACAGGGTCATGAACATCGTCGCGCCCCGCCTCTGGCCCAGGCTCCGCAACGGGCGGACCAGCTCCGGGTGGAGGAGGAGCCGCCGCAGGCCGCCCTGGAAGCGCTGCACCGGGGGACGGGGCCGGTCCGTGGGCAGCTCGAGCAGGGCCGGAGCGCCCGCCAGCCGCCGGCGCCAGTAAGCGAGCTGGTCCGCGGGAACCTCGCCGCGCAGCCAGTCGTGCTGCCAGACGGCGTAATCGGCGTACTGGAGCGGCAGCTCGGGCAGCGGCGAGGCCTCGCCGGCCGCGAACGCCCCGTAGAGCGCCGCGAGTTCGCGGGCCAGCACGCCCACCGACCAGCCGTCCGCCACGATGTGGTGGAGCGTCAGCAGGGCCACGTGCTCCGCGGGACCGAGCCGCAGCAGGCGCGCGCGCAGGAGCGGGCCGGCTTCGAGATCGAAAGGCCGCCCCGCCTCTTCCGCGGCCAGCCGCCGCGCCCGTTCCTGCCGATCTTCCGCGGGCAATCCGGAAAGATCGACCACCGCCAGCGGCAGGGCCCGCGGCGGTTCGATCCGCTGCACCGGCTGGCTCCCTTCCGTCCGGAACGTCGTGCGCAACGCCTCGTGGCGTCTCACGATCTCGCCCAGGCTCCTGGCGAGAGTCTCCGCGTCCAGATCGCCGATCAGGCGCAGGGCGAAGCGGATGTTGTAGGCCGGGCTGTCGGGCTCCAGGCGGTTCAGGAACCAGAGCCGCCGCTGGCCGAAAGAGAGCGGCAGGCCGCCGGCGCGCGGCACGGGGCGGATGGGGGGCGCCTGAACGCCCTGCCGCAGCCCCTCGATCTCCCGGGCCAGGGCCGCGATGGTCGGGGTCTTGAAGAGGTTCCGCAGGGAGAGCTCGACGCCCAGCGCCGCCCACGCCCGGGACTGCACCCGGGTGGCGAGCAGCGAGTGGCCGCCGAGGGCGAAGAAGTCGTCGTCGATGCCGACGCGCTCCAGCCGCAGCACCTCGGCCCAGATCCCTGCCAGCACCTCCTCGACCGGGTTGCGCGGGGGCGCGTAGGCCGCCCCCGCCGTGATGCCGGCCTCGGGGGCGGGGAGGGCCTTGCGGTCCACCTTGCCGTTGGGAGTGAGGGGGAGGGCGTCCAGGGCCACCACCGCCGCGGGGACCATGTAGTCGGGCAGATGCTCGCGAGCCCAGGCCCGTAGTGCCTGGGGATCGACGGTCGCGGGGACCGCGTAGGCCACCAGGAGGGCGTCCCCCTCGCGCGCGGTCCGCGCCACCACCACGGCCTGCGCCACGGCGGGGTGGCGTTCGAGGACGGCCTCGATCTCGCCGAGCTCGATGCGATAGCCGCGCACCTTGACCTGGAAGTCGATGCGGCCGAGGAACTCCAGGTCCCCTTCGGCGCGGAAGCGGGCGAGGTCGCCGGTGCGGTAGAGGCGGGCGCCGCCGCCCTGGAAGGGGTCGGGCACGAAGCGCTCGGCGGTGAGGTCCGGCCGGCCGAAGTAGCCGCGGGCCACGCCGTCGCCCCCGATCAGCAGCTCGCCGGGCACGCCGGCGGGCGCCGGCTGCCCCGCGGGCTCGAGGACGTAGACCTGGGTGTTGGCGATCGGACGGCCGAGGGTCGGCCGGCGGCCGGCGAGCACCTGCTGGACGGTCGACCAGACGGTGGTCTCGGTGGGGCCGTAGAGGTTCCAGAGCTCGGCGGTCCGGCTGCCGAGCTGCCCGGCGAGAGCCTCGGGCAGGGCCTCGCCGCCGCAGAGGGCCTTCAGCCGGCGGTCGCCGCCCTGCCAGCCGGTCTCCACCAGCAGACGCCAAGTGGCCGGGGTCGCCTGCATCACCGTGGCGCCGGAGCGGGCGAGCAGAGCCTGGAGCAGCGCGCCGTCCTGGGCCTCCTCGCGGCTCGCCAGCACGACCCGCGCGCCGGCGAGCAGCGGCAGGTAGATCTCGAGGCCCGCGATGTCGAAGGAGACCGGGGTCACGGCGAGCAGGATGTCGGCGGCGCCGAGCCCGGGGCGCTCGCGCATCGACAGCAGGAAGTTGGTCAGCGCGCCGTGCGGCACCTGCACGCCCTTGGGCCGGCCGGTCGAGCCGGAGGTGAAGAGGACGTAGGCGAGGTTCGCGGCGCCGACCTCGACGCCGGGCGGCTCCGGGCTTTCCAGCTCGATGGCCGACGCGTTGCCGTCGAGCGAGATCACCCAGGCGCGGTGCGGCGGCAGGACGTCGCGCAGGGACTCCTGGGTGACCACCACCGGGGCGGCCGAGTCCTCCAGCATGACGGCGAGCCGCTCGCGCGGGTAGGAGGGGTCGAGCGGCACGTAGGCGCCGCCGGCCTTGAGCACGGCGAGGAGCGCCACCGGCAGCTCGGCGGTACGCTCCAGGCATACCCCCACCGCCACCTCCGGCCCGACGCCGAGGCCGCGCAGGTGATGGGCGAGCTGGTTGGCGCGCTCGTCGAGGGTCCGGTAGCTGATCTCGCCGTTCCCGGCCGCCACGGCGACCGCGTCGGGCGTGGCCGCCGCCTGCATCTCGACCAGCCGGTGGACCGGCGCGGCCGCCGCCCACTCCACCCTCGTATCGTTCCAGGAGGTCAGGATCTGCCAGAGCTCTGCGGGCGAGAGGAGGGGGAGGTCCGCGATGGGGCGGGCGGGATCGGCCACGGCCGCTTCCAGCAGGATCTGGAAGTGCCGCGCCAGGCGCTCGGCCGTGCCGCGCTCGAAGAGGTCGGCGTTGTATTCGAGGGTGCCGGCGAGCCCCGCCGCGGGCTCGCCGAGCCAGAAGGTCAGCTCGTACTGGGCGGCGCCGCTCGCCAGCGGCAGGGGAGACAGACTCAGGCCGGGCATCTCCAGCCCGCCGGCCGGCGCGTTCTGCAGCACGATCATGGTCTGGAACAGCGGCGTGCGGGCCAGGTGGCGGGCGGGCTTGAGCTCCTCGACCAGCTTCTCGAAGGGGAGGTCCTGGAGGGCGTAGGCCTCCAGCGCGACCTCGCGGACCCGCGCCAGCAGCTCGCGGAACGAGGGGGTGCCGGTGAGGTCGCCGCGCAACGCCAGGGTATTGATGAAGACGCCGATCAGCGGCTCGATCTCCTCGCGGTTGCGGCCGGCGATCGGGGCGCCCACCACGATCTCCGGCTGGCCGCTGTAGTGATGGAGCAGGCTCTGGTAGGCGGCGAGCAGGACCATGAACAGGGTGACCCCCTCGCCGCGGGCCAGGGCGTGCAGGGAGCGGGTCAGCCCGTCCCCGGGCACCCAGTGGACCTTGCCGCCGCGGAAGGTCTGCACCGCGGGCCGGGGGTAATCGGTGGGCATCTCCAGCGCCGCCGGGGCGCCGGCGAGCCGCGCCCGCCAGCCGGCGAGCAGCCGGTCGAGCACCTCGCCGGTCAGCCAGCCGCGCTGCCAGGCGGCATAGTCGGCGTACTGGACCGTGAGCTCGGGCAGCGGCGAGGCCTCGCCCCGCGCAGCGGCCGGATAGAGGACTCCGACCTCTTGTACGAACCTGCCGATCGACCAGTTGTCGGCCACGATGTGGTGAACGACGATGGCCAGCGCGTGCTCGCGCTCGCTCAGCCGCACCAGGAGGGTGCGCAGCAGCGGGCCGGCCGCGAGATCGAACGGCCGGCGGGCCTCCTCCGAGAGCTGGCGGTCGCGCTCCACGGTCCGGCGCTCCGCCGGCAGGGCCGACAGGTCGACCAGGCGCGGCGAAAGGCTGCGAGCCGGCCGCAGGGTCTGCGCCGGCCCGCCGTTGCGGGCGGGGAAGACCGTGCGCAGCGCCTCGTGGCGGCGGACGATCTCGGAGAAGCTCGCGGCGAGGGCCGGAACGTCGAGCTCGCCGGTCAGAGTGACCGCCGCCGAGATGTTGTAGCCATACCCGCCAGGCTCCAGATGATCGAGGAACCAGAACCGCTCCTGGGCGAAAGAGAGCGGCAGGTCGCCGTCGCGCGGTATCAGGGCGATCGGCGGCGGCTCGAAGGCGCCCGGGTTCCCCTCCGCCAGCCGGGCGGCGAAGCCGCGCACCGTCGGGCGCTCGAAGATCCAGCGCACGGGCGGCGCCGCGCCGAAGGCCCGCCGCACGCGCGACGCCACCTGGGTGGCCAGCAGCGAGTGGCCGCCGAGGGCGAAGAAGTCGTCGTCGATGCCGGCGCGCTCCACCCGCAGCACCTCGGCCCAGATCCCGGCGAGCACCTCCTCGGCCGGGTTGCGCGGGGCCGCGTAGGCGCCGGCCGCGGCGCCGGCCTCGGGGGCGGGGAGGGCCTTACGGTCCACCTTGCGGTTGGGGGTCAGCGGCAGCCCCGGCAGGGTGACGAAGGCGGACGGCTCCATGTACTCCGGCAGCTTGCCGCGCAGGAAGGCGCGCAGCTCCGAGGTAGCGGGGGCCGCGCCGCTGGCCGGCACGACGTAGGCCACCAGCCGGCGCTCCCCGCGGTCCTCGCGCGCCACCACCACGGCCTGCGCCAGGCCGGGATGGAGCGCGAGGATGGCCTCGATCTCCCCCAGCTCGACGCGGTGGCCGCGGACCTTGACCTGGAAGTCCAGGCGGCCCAGGAATTCGATGCGGCCGTCGGGCAGGAAGCGGCCGAGGTCGCCGGTGCGGTACAGCGCCGCGCCGCCCCGCGGGCTCCAGGGGTCGGGCACGAACCGCTCGGCCGTCAGCTCGGGGCGGCCGAGGTAGCCCCGGGCGACCCCGTCCCCGCCGATCAGGATCTCGCCCGGCACGCCCACGGGCACCAGCCGCAGCCGCCGGTCGAGGACGTGGATGCGGGTGTTGGCGACCGGGCGGCCGATCGGCAGCACGGCGCCGCCGTCTTCCGCGATCGCCAGGGCCGCCGACCAGACCGTGGTCTCGGTGGGGCCGTAGACGTTCCAGACCGCGCCGGCGCGCCGGCGCAGCCGCGCCGCCAGCTCGCCGTGCAGGGCCTCGCCGCCGGTGAGCGCCAGGCGCAGGCGGGGAGCCGGCTCCTCCCAGCCGGCGTCGAGCAGCATGTGCCAGGTCGAGGGGGTCGCCTGCACCACCGTGGCCCCTGAATCCCGGAGCCGCGCCAGCAGCCGGGCGCCGTCGGCGGCCTCCGCGGCCGGCGCGATCTCGATGCGGGCGCCGGCGAGGAGGGGGAGCAGCAGCTCGAGGACCGCGATGTCGAAAGAAAGAGAGGTCACCGCCAGCAGCGTGTCGGCCGCCTCCAGCCCCGGCGCGTGGCGCATCGCCGCCAGGAAATTGGCGAGCGCGCGCCGGGTCACCTGCACCCCCTTGGGCCGCCCCGTCGAGCCGGAGGTGTAGATCACGTAGGCCAGGTTGTCGGCGTCCGCGTCGGCGTCCGCGTCGAGGTTGGCGCCGTCGCCGGCCGCTCCAGGTTCCGTGGGGATGTCGATCCGCGGCAGGGCCGAGGCGAGGCGGTCGCCGGCGATCAGCACCCGCGCGCCGCTGTCTTGCAGCATCAGCTCCAGGCGCTCGGCGGGGTAGTCGGGATCGAGCGGCAGGTAGGCGCCGCCCGCCTTGAGGACGGCCAGCACGGCGACCGGCAGATCGAGAGACCGCTCGAGCCCGAGCCCCACGAGGACCTCGGGGCCCACCCCCGCGGCGCGCAGGCGGCGCGCCAGCCGGTTGGCGCGGGCGTTCAGCTCGCCGTAGGTCAGGGAGGCGCCCGCGAAGCTGGCCGCGACGGCGCCGGGCGTGCGCTCCGCCCGCGCCTCGAAGAGGCGGTGGACCGGCGCCGCCGGGACCTCCAGGGCGGTGTCGTTCCAGGCCACGAGGAGCTGGTCGCGCTCGGCCGCGGCGAGCAGCGGCAGCGCGGAGATCCGCTCCTCCGGCGCGGCGGCCGCGGCCGCCAGCAGGTTGCCGAGATGGCCGATCCAGCGCTCGGCGGTGGCGGCGTCGATCAGGTCGGTCTTGTACTCGAGATACCCCCCGATCCCGGTGGCGATCTCGGTGAGCGACAGCGTGAGGTCGAAGCGCGACACCCCGTGGTAGACGTCGGACAGCGACCGGATCTCGAGGTCGCCGCCCCCCGCGATCGTCGCCGGCGGGGTGTTCTGCAGGATGAAGAGGACCTGGAACAGCGGCGAGTGCCCCAGGCTCCGCTCCGGCCGCAGCTCCTCGACCAGCTTCTCGAACGGCAGCTCCTGGTGGGCATAGGCGCCCACGGCGGTCTCGCGCACCCGCTCCAGCAGCTCCGTGAAGGTCGGATCGCCCGTCAGATCGCACTGCAGCACCAGGGTGTTGACGAACATGCCGATCAGTCCGTCGATCTCGGCGCGGGTGCGGCCGGCGATCGGCGTGCCGACGGCCAGATCCTCCTGGCCGGTGTAGCGGTGGAGCAGCACGTCGAAGGCGGCGAGAATCACCATGAACAGCGTCGCGCTCCGCTCGCGCCCCAGAGCATTGAGCCGCCGGGTGAGGTCCAGATCGAGGTGCAGCCAGCGGCGGCCGCCGGCGAAGGTCTCGGCGGCCGGCCGCGGCCGGTCCGCCGGCAGGGCGAGCATGGGTGTCTCGCCGCCCAGGCGTTGCCGCCAGTAGTCCAGATGCCGTTCGAGGACCGGGCCGGAGAGCCGGCGCCGCTGCCAGACCGCGAAGTCGGCATACTGGACCGGCAGCTCCGGCAGGGGGGAGGGGCGGCCGGCGGCGAAGGCGCCGTAGAGGGCCGCGACCTCGCTGATGAAGATCCCGAGCGACCAGCCGTCGGAGACGATGTGGTGCATGTTGGCCAGCAGCAGGCGGTCGCGGTCGCCGAGGTCGATCATCGCCGCCCGCAACAGGGGCCCGGCGGCGAGGTCGAACGGCCGGCGGGCCTCCTCGCCGGCCAGCCGGCGGATCTCGGCTTCGCGGTCGGCCGCCGGTAGCGCGGTCAGGTCCACCCGGGGGAGGCGCAGGGGGGTGGGCGCGGCGACGATCTGCGCCGGGGAGCCGTCGCGGGCGGCGAAGGTGGTGCGCAGGGCCTCGTGCCGGCGGACCACCTCGGAGAGCGCCGCTCCGACCACGGCGGGGTCGAGGGGGCCGGTGAAACGGAACGCCACCGGGATGTTGTAGGCCGCGCTGCCGGGCTGGAGCTGATCGAGGAACCAGATGCGCTCCTGGGCGAAGGAGAGGGGGAGGGCGCCGCCGCGCGGCACCGGCGCGAGCTCCGTCATCCTCTCGTCCGCCTTCTCCGCCGCTTTTCCGGCCACCCTCCGGCCGGCGATCCGCCGCGCGAAGCCGGCCACGGTGGGGGACTCGAACAGGGCGGAGAGCGGCAGCTCGATCCTCAACTTTTCGCGCACGTGCGCCAGCAGCCGGGTGCCGAGCAGCGAATGGCCGCCGAGCTCGAAGAAGCTGTCGTGCACGCTCAGGTCCGGGATGCCGAGCAGGCTTCCCATGTAGCCGGCGATCGTCGCCTCGTGCTCGTCGCGCGGCGCCACGTGCGGCCGCTGGAGGTGCCGCGGACGCGTACCGGAGGGGCGAGGGGAGCCCGGGTCCGGCTGATCCCTCGGCGGCTCGGGGGCCGCGACGATCACCTGCGGGTCGCCGAGGGCCACGGCCAGTCCCAGGGCCTCGGCGGCCGCGTCGGCCGGCGGGACGCGCTCCTCGAAGGTCACGGTCCGCCAGGGCAGATCCGTCTCCTGGAGCTCGCGCAGCGCGAAGAGACCGGCGTAGGCCGCCGCGGCCGCGGGCTCCGTGCCGCCGGCCGTGGTGGCGAGCACGAGGCAGAAGCCGGCGCCGCCGGCGGCGAGATCCCGCGCGGCGAGGAGCCGCTGCTCGGTGCCCTCCAGGGTCTCGGTGCCACCGCCGGCCACCGCGATCACCCCGAGAGGGGCGGGGCCCGCCGCCGGGATCTCGCCGCCGCTCTCGATCCGCCGCGTCTCGACGCCGGCGCCGGCCAGCCAGCGCTCGGCGGCGGTCTCCAGATCGTCCTCGCCGGTGCGGGCGAGCAGGAAGCAGAAGCCGCCCGCGGAGAGCTCGAGCCCGGGCCCCGCGGCGCGCGCCCGCTCCAGCGCGCGCCCCCAGCGCTGGCCGCGTGGCGTGTAGGCGACGACCTCTTCGGTGCCGTGCGCGATCTCGGTCAGCAGCCGGTCCGCCCAGCGCTCCGCGGTCTCGAGGACCGGCGGCAGGTCGACAGCGCGGCAGGTGAGGCCGTGCTCGGCGGCGATCCGGCGGGCGGCGGCGAGCAGGGCCCCCTGCGCGGGCAGGAGATCGCCGCCGGACAGCTCGTGCAGGCCGTGGGAGACGAAGACGATCTCGCCGCCGCCGGCGCGCGCGCCGAGGCTCTGGACCGCTGCTGCGAGGGCGCCGTCCGTCAGGCCGGCGAGACCGTCGAGAGGGACGACCCCTGGCCGGGCCTGCCCGCCGATCCCATCGATCGCCAGCCGCTCGGCGACCCGTTCGGCGAGCCGTGCAGCGGGGCTGCCGGCGGCGGCGAGCAGCAGCAGCGCGGGCGCCCCGCCGCTGGCGAGCGGACCGGCCGGGAGGGGCGCGCGCCGCCAGGCGGGGGTGCGGAGCCAGGAGACCGGCAGGTCGGTTTTCTCCACGCCGGGGGAGAGATAGTCATGGCTTCGCTCCACCCAGAAGCGGCGGCGCTCGAAGGGGTAGGTCGGCAGCGGCAGCCGGCGCCGGTGCGCGCCGGCGTGGAAGCCGCTCCAGTCGACCTCGATCCCGGCGAGCCAGAGGCGGCCGAGCGCCTCGGTCAGGAAGGCGGCATCCGGGCTCTTCTCGTGGGCGTGCGGCAGGGAGGGGATCGCCACCCTGTCCGCCGCCAGGGGGTGCTGGAGGGCCAGCGCGGAGAGCCCCTGTCCGGGTCCCACCTCGAGCAGGACGCGGGAGGGCTGCCGCCAGATCTCCTCCAGCGCCTCCGCGAAGCGGACCGTGCCGCACAGGTGGCGCGCCCAGTAGCCGGGGTCGGTCGCCTCCTCGGGAGTGAGCCAGGTGCCGGTCACGTTGGAGAGGCAGGGGACGCGCGGGGGGGCGAGCGGGATCGTCCGCGCCAGCTCGGTCAGCCGGGCGGCGAGCGGCGCCATCATCGTCGAGTGGAAGGCGTGGGTCGTCGGCAGGCGCCGGCAGACGACCTCCTCGGCGGCGAGCCGTTCGGCGAGGGCGGCGACCTGCTTCGCCAGGCCGGAGACGACCGTGAGGTGCGGCCCGTTGGTGGCCGCGATACAGAGGCCGCCGGGGAGCAGCGGACGCACCGCCGCCTCGGGGAGCGGGATCGCCAGCATGTCGCCTGCCGGCAGCTCCTCGATCCAGCGCGCCCGCTCGGCGACCAGCCTCAGGGCGTCCTCGAGGGAGAAGACCCCGGCCAGACAGGCGGCCGTGTACTCGCCCAGGCTGTAGCCGAGCAGCGCGTCGGGCCGCACCCCCCAGGACTCCCAGAGGCGCGCCAGGGCGTACTCGACGGCGAAGACGGCGGGCTGGGCGAAGACCGTCCGGCTCAATCGCCGGGCGGCCTCGCTCTCGCCGTCGCCGCCGTCAGCTTGGCCGTTGCGGCCCAGCATGCGGCGGAGGTCGAGACCGCCGGTCTCCGCACGGTCGCCGCCGGCGAACAGGATCTCCCGCAGGTCCTGGCCCAGATGCTCTTCGAGGATCCGGAGGCAGCGGTCCAGCTCCTGGCGGAACACCGGCTCGCTCTCGTAGAGGCCGCGCGCCATGCCCGGGTAGTGGTCGCCCACCCCGGGCAGGAGGAAGCCCACGGGAGCGCGGCCGCCGGCCTCGGTCCAGGCCGTCCGCAGGGCGCGCGGATCGCGCTCGGCGAGCGCCCGCCGGGCCTCCCCGGCGTCGCGGCAGACCAGGGTGCGCCGCCAGGCGAACGCCTGCCGCCCCACCTGCAGGGTGTAGGCGACGTCGGCGAGGTCCGCCTCCGGGTGGCGCTCGAGCCAGCCGGCCAGGTTGTCGGTCATGGCTTCGAGCGCGGTCTCGGTGCGGGCGGTGAGGACGAGGAGCTGCCAGGGGCGCCCCGGGTCCGTGGGCGCGGGGGACGGCGCCTGCTCGAGGATCGCGTGGGCGTTGGTGCCGCCGAGGCCGAAGGAGCTCACCCCCGCTCGCCGGGGGGTGCCGTTGGCGGGCCACTCGGCCAGCTTGGTGTTGACGTAGAACGGGCTCGACGCGAAG
Source organism: Thermoanaerobaculia bacterium (assembly GCA_035490435.1). Classification (GTDB taxonomy): domain Bacteria; phylum Acidobacteriota; class Thermoanaerobaculia; order Multivoradales; family UBA5704; genus DATARR01. Next base: position 96,890 of record DATHEF010000017.1, on the reverse strand, counting down.
TCGATCCGCGGGTTCGGCGTCTCGAAGTGGAGGCTGGGCGGGATCTGCCCGTGCTCCAGCGCGAGGACCGTCTTGATCAGGCCGGCGACGCCCGCCGCGGCGCCGAGGTGGCCGATGCTCGATTTGACCGACCCGATCGGGCAGAAGCCCCGCTCGGGGGTGGCGAAGGCGCGGGTCAGCGCCGCCACCTCGATGGGATCGCCCAGCGCCGTGGCGCTGCCGTGGCACTCCACGTAGCCGATCGTCTCCGGCGCGATCCCGGCGGTGGCCTGCGCCTCGGCGATCGCCCGGCTCTGCCCCTCGATGCTGGGCGCCGTGTAGCCGACCTTGGCGGAGCCGTCGTTGTTGATCGCCGAGCCCAGGATCACCGCGTGGATGGTGTCGCCGTCGGCCACGGCGTCCTCCAGGCGCTTGAGGACGACGACCCCGACGCCGGCGCCGTAGACCGAGCCGTCCGCCCGCGCGTCGAAGGAGCGGCAGTGGCCGTCCGAGGAGTCGAGGCCCCCCTCTTCGTAGAGGTAGCCGGTGACCTGCGGCACCTTGATCGACACGCCGCCGGCCAGCGCCATGTCGCACTCGCCGGCGAGCAGCGACAGGGCCGCCATGTGGGTGGCCACCAGGGAGGTCGAGCAGGCGGTCTGTACGTTGACGCTCGGCCCCCGGAGATTGAGCTTGTAGGAGACCTGAGTGGTCAGGAAGTCGCGGTCGGTGGCGATCGCCATCTGGTAGGCGCCGACCTGCTGGAGCAACTGGCTGTTCCCGATCAGATGGCGCAGGAAGTAGGTCGACAGCGTCACGCCGCCATAGACGCCGATCTGGCCGGGGAAACGGGAAGGGTCGTAGCCGGCGTTTTCCAGGGCTTCCCAGGAGCACTCGAGGAAGTGCCGGAGCTGGGGGTCCATCAGCTCCGCCTGGCGCGGGGAGATGTCGAAGAAATCGGCGTCGAACATCGCCTCGTCCGCGAGCACGCCCCGCGCCTTGACCAGCCTGGGATGGGTGAGCAGTTCCGGATGGATGTCGCCCGCGATCTCCTCGTCGGAGAAGAAGGAGATCGCCTCCACCCCCTCGCGCAGGTTGTTCCAGAATGCCTCGAGGTCCTTGGCCTGGGGGAACCGGCCGGCGAGGCCGACGATGGCGACCCCGCCGCCCGCTGCCGGCTCGCCGTCCGCTTCCGGCCGCGGCGCCGGCTGGCGCGCCGGCGGCGTCGCCTGGACGCGCCCGCCCAGATGATCGGCCTGGGAGCGGATGTTCGGATGGCTGAACAGCTCCATCAGGGAGATCTCGCGGCCGAGGACCTCCTGGAGCCGGCTGTGCAGGCGCACCAGCAGCAGCGAGTGGCCGCCGACATCGAAGAAGTTGTCCTCGACGCCGACCTTCTCGAGCCCCAGCACCTCGCGCCAGACGGCGGCGATCTTCTCCTCCACCACGCTCGCCGGCGGCGCGTAGCCGCGCGCCTCCGCCGCCTCCTCGACCGGGGCGGGGAGGGCCCGCCGGTCCACCTTGCCGTTGGGCGTGATCGGCAGCCGTTCGAGCATCACGAACGCCGACGGCACCATGTAGGCGGGCAGGCGGTCGCGCAGGGCCTGGCGCAGCATTGTCGGCGAGATCCCTCCCCCCTCGGCGACGACGTAGGCCACCAGCCGCTTCTCGCCGCGGTCCTCGCGCGCCACCACCACCGCCTCGCGGACGCCGGGCAGGGCGGCCAGCCGCGCCTCGATCTCCGCCGGCTCGATGCGGAAGCCGCGGATCTTCACCTGCAGGTCGGCGCGGCCGGCGAAGGTCACCTCGCCGTCCGGCAGGTAGCGGCCGAGGTCGCCGGTGCGGTAGACGCGGTCGCCGGCCTGGCCGGTGAACGGGTTGGGCCGGAACTTGTCGGCGGTCAGCGCCTCGTCGCCCAGGTAGCCTTGGGCGAGGTGGGGGCTGCGCACCGCGATCTCGCCGACCTCGCCGACGCCGGCGAGCCCTCCGGCACGGTTGATCACCAGCAGTTGCACGTCGCGCATGCCGGCGCCGAGCGGCAGCACCTGCCGGGCGTCGTCGCCGGCCTCCTCGACGACGTGGTAGGCGACGGCGCGCTGGGTCTCGGTCGAGCCGTAGAGGTTGACGCAGGTCACCCCCGGCGCCAGGCGGCGGATGCGCGCCACGTCGAGCCGGGTGAGCGCGTCGCCCACCAGCAGGACGAGGCGCAGGCTGGGCGCCTCGACGGCGGCGCCGTGGCTGGGGCGCTCGGTGAGGAGCTGCGCCATCGCCGGCGTCAGGTGGGAGACCGTCACCCCCTCGCGCGCCATCCAGGCGGCGAGGCGGCCGGAGACCCCGACGTCCCCGGGGTCGGGGACGACGATCGTGGCGCCCAGGTAGAGCGGCGTGAACAGGTCGCGCTGCAGCGGATCGTGCGCCAGCCCGGAGAGCAGGCTGAAGCGGTCCCCGGCGGTCAGACCGAAACGCTCGACCTGCCAGGGGAGGAAGTGGGTCAGCGGGCCGTGGCGGCCGGCGATCCCCTTCGGCGTGCCGGTCGAGCCGGAGGTGAAGCCGATCACCGCCACGTCGTCCGGCCCGATGGTGACCGCCGGCGGCTCGTCGGGGGCACCCGCGAGGCTCGCCAGCACGGCGGCGGCGCCACCGCGCGGCAGGTCGAGCCGCGCGCAGCCGGCCTCGATGGTCCAGGCCTCCACCGCGTCCGGCAGCGGTCCGGCCGCCTCCAGCCGGACCAGGGCGCGCGGCGCGGCGACGCGCAGGATCTCGACCAGCCGCGCCGGCGGGTAGGCCGGATCGAGCATGGTGAAGGCCGCGCCGGCCTTGAGCGCCGCGAGCACCGCCGCCGCGATCGGCGCGCCGCGGTAGGCCCAGATCGCCACCCGCTCCCCCTTCTCCACGCCGCCGGCCAGCAGCCGGTGGGCGAGGCGGTTGGCCGCCGTCTCGAGCTCGCCGTAGCTCCAGGCGCCGTCGCGGTCGGCGATCGCCGTCCGCTCCGGGTCCGTCCGCGCCCGCGCCGAGAAGAGGTCGTGGATCGCGCCCACCCAGGCGGCGTCGAGCGGCACCGCCGGATCGGGCAGCGCGGCCCGCGCCTGGGGGGTGACCAGCGACAGGGACTCGATCGGCGTCTCGGGGGCGTCGGCGGCCTGCTCGAGCAGGAAGCCGAGCTGAGCGAGCAGCTCCTCCATCCGCGGCTCGGCGAAGAGGTCGGCGTTGTAGAGCAGGTGGAAGAGGATCCCGGAGCCCGCCTCCTCGGTGACGTAGAAGGTGAGGTCGAACTTCGAGGGGAGCTCGGGGACCGCGAACGGCTCGAGGGTCAGCCCGGGCAGTTGGATCGCCTCGCCGCCGGGCATGTTCAGCATGTTGAACATCACCTGGAACAGCGGCGTCCGCGAGGGGTCGCGCTGCTGCGGCAGGCGCGCCAGCAGGGCCTCGAAGGGGACGTCCTGGTGGGTGTAGGCGCCGAGGGTGACCGTGCGCACCCGCGCCAGCAGGTCGCGGAAGGACGGGTTGCCGGCGAGGTCGGTGCGCAGCACCAGGGTGTTGAGGAAGAAGCCGATCAGCCCCTCGGTCTCGACCATGCGGCGGCCGGCAATCGGCGCGCCGACGAGGATGTCGTCCTGGCCGCTCTGGCGGTGCAGCAGCACCTTGGCGGCGGCGAGCAGGGTCATGAACAGGGTGGCGCCCTCGCGGCGGGAGAGCGCGTTGAGCCGCGCCGCGGTCGCCGCCGGCAGGCGCAGCATCCGGCTGCTGCCGCGGTAGCGCTGGATGGCGGGGCGCGGCCGGTCGGTCGGCAGCTCGAGCGGCGCGATCTCGCCGCCCAGCCCCTCCATCCAGTAGCCGACCTCGCGCTCCAGGGTCTCGGCGATCGCCCGCCGCTGCCAGAGCGCGTAGTCCGGGTACTGGATCGGCAGCTCGGCCAGCGGCGAGGGGAGCCCGGCCAGGAGGGCGGGGTAGAGGGCCGCGACCTCCTGGAAGAAAATGCCGGCCGACCAGCCGTCGGAGGCGATGTGGTGGAACACCGCGGCGCAGAGGTGGAGGTCGGGCTCGACGCGCAGCAGGGCGGTCACCAGCATCGGCCCCCGCGTCAGGTCGAAGTGCCAGTCGGCGTACTGCTGCGCGACGCGCCCGGCCTCGCGGTCGCGCAGCGGCCGCAGCAGGCCCGAGACGTCGATCAGCGGCACGGCCTGCTCGGTGAACGGCAGCACCCGCTGCCGGGGCACCCCCTCGACGGTGACGAAGGCGGTGCGCAGCGCCTCGTGCCGGCGCAGCACCTCGTTGAAGGTGGCGGCGAGCGCGCCGACCCGCAGGTCGCCAGTGAGCCGCACGGTGACCGCGATGTTGTACTGCGCCGCGCCGGGCTCGAGGCGGTCGAGGAACCAGAGGCGCTCCTGCGAGAACGAGAGCGGCAGGTCGCGGCCGTCCGCCGGCCGGCGGGTCACGCCGGCGGGCCTGGAGGCCGGGGTGGAAGATGCCGAGCCCCCCGCCTCCTCCACCGCCCTGGCCAGCGTCTCGAGGGTGGAGGCCTCGAACATCTGGCGCACTGAGAGATTGGCGCCGAGCTCCAGGCGGACGCGGGCGGCGACGCGGGTGGCGAGCAGCGAATGGCCGCCGAGCTCGAAGAAGTCGTCGTGGACCCCGACCTGGGGGAGGTTCAGCACCTCGCGCCAGATGGCGGCGAGCGCCTCCTCCAGCGGCGTGCGCGGCGCGATGAGCCCCTCCGGCTCGGCTCCCGCCGCCGCCTCGGGCGCCGGCAGCGCCTTGCGGTCGATCTTGCCGTTCGGCGTCAGCGGCAGCGCCGCCAGGCGCACGAACGCCGCGGGGATCATCGGCTCGGGGAGGATCTCGCGCATCCAGGCGCGCAGCGGCGGCTCGGGCTCGTGGTTCGCCACCACGTAGGCGACCAGGGCGCGGTCGGCGCCGTCGCCGCGCGCGGTCACCACCGCGTCGCGCACCGCCGGATGGCGCAGCAGCGCCGCCTCGACCTCCCCGAGCTCGACGCGGAAGCCGCGCACCTTGATCTGGTGGTCGAGACGGCCGAGGAAGTCGATCTCGCGGTCCGGGCGGTAGCGGGCGAGGTCGCCGGTGCGGTAGAGGCGGCCCCCCGGAGCGGCGATGGCGAACGGGTCCGGCACGAACTTCTCGGCGGTCAGCTCCGGCCGGTTGAGGTAGCCGCGGGAGAGTCCGGCGCCGCCGATGTAGACCTCGCCGGGCACCCCGAGCGGGACCGGCCGCAGCGCCGGGTCGAGGATGTAGAGCCAGGAGCCGGAGAGCGGGCGGCCGATGCTCGGCGGCGCCGCCGAGCCGCGGTCGATCACCGCCCAGGTGGAGAAGGTGGTGTCCTCGGAGGGGCCGTAGAGGTTGATCACCTCGCGGACGTGGCCGAGAGAGTAGACGGCGTCGGTCAGCGCGCGCTGGAGCGGCTCGCCGCCGAGGTTGACGACGCGGACCGAGCGCGGCACCCCGCCGCCGCGCACCAGCTCGGCGATCGCCGTCGGCACGGTGTCGACGAGGGTGACCTCGCCGGCGGCCGGCAGCCGCGGCAGCTCCAGGGCGTCGGCGGCGAGCAGGATGCGGCCGCCGCGCGCCAGCGTCACGAACAGCTCGAAGACCGACATGTCGAAGCAGATCGAGGTCGAGGCGAGCACGCCGGCGAGGTCCTCGTCGCGGAACACCGTCCGCGACCAGGGGACCAGCGCGGCGGCCGCGGCGTGGCGGATGGCGACCCCCTTGGGGCGGCCGGTGGAGCCGGAGGTGTAGATGACGTAGGCGAGGTTCTCCGGGTCGAGGGGGACGGCGAGGTCCCCCTCGTCCTCGGCCCGGGTGTCCGCCCAGTCTGCCGGCAGGGTCAGCAGGCGCTCCGGCGACCGCGGCAGCCGGCCGAGCCGGCCGGCCAGCGTCTCGTCGGCGATCGCCACCGCCGCCCCGGTGTCCTCGAGGGCGAAGGCGATCCGCTCCTCGGGGTAGTTGGGATCGAGCGGCACGTAGGCGCCGCCGGCCTTGAGCACGGCGAACAGGGCGGTCACCAGGTCGGCGGTGCGCTGCATCAGCACGGCGACCAGCGACTCGGGGCCGACGCCGAGGGCGCGCAGGCGGTGGGCCAGCCGGTTGGCGCGGGCGTTGAGCTCGCGGTAGGTCCACCGCTGCTCCCCCCAGACCAGCGCCTCGGCGTCGGGCGTGCGCGCCGCCTGGAGCTCGAAAGCGCGGTGCAGGAGGTCGCCGGGCACCGGCAGGGGCTCGCCGGCGCTGAGGTCGAGCAGGATCTGGCGGCTCTCGGCGGCGGCGAGCATCGGCAGCTCGGCCAGCGGGGTCCGCGGCGCGGCGGCGGCGGCCGCCAGCAGGTTCCCCAGGTGCTGGCTGAGGCGGGCCACCGTCGCTTCCTCGAACAGGTCGGCGGCGTACTCGGCCAGGCCGCTGAGCCGCCCCTCCCCGTCCTCGTTCAGGAAGAGGGTGAGGTCGAACTTGGCGATGGCGACGCCGACCGGCAGGAGCTCGGCGGTCAGGCCGGGGAGGGCGAACGCCGGCGCCTCGTTGTTCTGCAGCGCCAGGACCACCTGGAACAGCGGCGAGTGGGAGAGGCTGCGCTCCGGGCGCAGCTCCTCGACGATCCGCTCGAAAGGGAGGTCCTGGTGCTCGTAGGCGCCGAGCGTCACCCGGCGCACCTGGCCCAGCAGCTCTTGGAAGCTGAGGTTCCCCTCGGCCTGTACGCGTAGCACCAGGGTATTGACGAAGAAGCCGATCAGCCCTTCGTACTCGCCGCGGGTGCGGTTGGCGATTGGCGAGCCGACCGCGATGTCCGCCTGCCGGCTGTAGCGGGCGAGCAGGACGTCGAGGCCGGCGAGCAGGGTCATGAACAGCGTCGTCCCGGTGTCGCGGGCGATCGTCTTGAGGCCGCGCGTCACCGCCTCGTCGAAGGCGAAGTGGAACAGATGCCCGTGGAAGCTGCGCACCGGCGGCCGCGGCCGGTCGGCGGGGAGCTCCAGAACCTCCGGCACGCCGGCGAGCGCCTGCCGCCAGTAGGCGAGCAGCCGCTCCAGGGTCTCGCCGCGCAGCCAGTGGCGCTGCCAGCGGGCGAAGTCGAAGTACTGCCGGGGGAGCTCGGGGAGCGGCGAGGGGAGCCCGGCGAGCGCCGCCTGGTAGAGGGCGAGCAGCTCCTGGACCAGGATCCCCATCGACCAGCCGTCGGCGGTGATGTGATGCAGGGTGAGGACGAGCACCTGGTCCGCCGGCTCGAGCCGGGTCAGCAGGGCGCGGGTGATCGGGCCGCGCGCGAGGTCGAACGGCAACTGGGCCTCCAGCGCGGTCACCCGCGCGCCCTCGGCCTCCCGCCGCGCCGCCGGCAGCGCCGAGAGGTCCACCACCGGCAGCGGGATGGCGGTCGCCGGCGAGACCCACTGCATCGGCTGCCCCTCGCGCTCGCCGAAGGTGACGCGCAGCACCTGGTGGCGGCGGATCACCTCGCGCAGGGCGCCGGCGAGGGCGCCGGGGTCGACCGCCCCGCGCAGGCGCACGGGGGTGGCGACGTTGTAGGCGGAGGTGCCGGGCTGGAGCTGCTCGAGGAACCAGAGCCGCTCCTGGGAGAAGGAGAGCGGCAGGTCGGGACCGGCCGGCGGCGCCTCGGTGCCCGGACCGCCGAGGGCGGCGCCGGCCGGCGTGCCGAGCGCCTCCTCGACGGCGGCGGCGAGCCCGGCCAGGGTCGGCCGCTCGAACACCACCGCCAGCGAGAGGTCGGCGTTCAGCGTCTCGCGCAACCGCGACAGCACGCGGGTGGCGAGCAGGGAGTGGCCACCGAGGTCGAAGAAGCTGTCGTGGAGGCCGATCCGCTCGCGCTTGAGCAGGTCCCGCCAGATGGCGGCGATCTGCCGCTCGACCGGCGTCTCGGGCTCGGTGTAGGTCTCGCTCGGGCCGTCGCCGGCCGGCGCCTCCAGGCGCGACAGGGCGCGGCGGTCCACCTTGCCGCTGACCGTCAGCGGCAGCGCCGGCAGCTCCAGGAAGGCCGACGGCACCATGTAGGCCGGCAGCGTGAGCCCCAGGTGCTCCTTGAGCGCCGCCGGGGTCACCGGCGCGGCGGCGACGTAGCAGGCGACCAGGCGCCGCTCGCCGTTGTCTTCCCGCCGCACCACCACGGCGCACTCGGCGAGCGCCGGGTGCTCGGCGAGCACCGCCTCCACCTCGCCCGGCTCGATGCGGTAGCCGCGGATCTTGACCTGGCTGTCGATGCGGCCGAGGAACTCGACGTTGCCGTCCGGCCGCCAGCGCGAGAGGTCGCCGGTGCGGTAGAGGCGGGCGCCGGGGGGATCGACCTCGCCGGCCAGCGGGCTGGGCACGAACCGCTCGGCGGTCAGCTCCGGCCGGCCGCGGTAGCCGCGGGCGAGCCCCTCGCCGCCGGTGAACAGCTCGCCGGGGACACCGACCGGCACCGGCCGCAGCTCGCGGTCGAGGATGTAGACCGTGGTGTTGGCCATCGGCTTGCCGATCGGCACGTAGGCGGCCGGCGGGTCGTCGCGGTCCACCCGGTAGCAGGTGGTGAAGCAGGAGTTCTCGGTGGGGCCGTAGCCGTCGATGATCTCGACCTCCGGCAGCGCCTCGAGGGCGCGCCGGATGTGCGCCGGCGACAGTACGTCGCCGCCGGAGAGGAGCTGGCGCACGCCGCGGAGGTCGTCGAGCCCCTCCTCGATCATCTGGTGGAAGAGCCCCGAGGTCAGCCAGAGGGTGGTCACCCCATGGCGGCGGATGATGCGGCCGAGCTCGGCCAGCGAGAACGGGCCGGCCGGCGCCACCGCCAGCCGGCCGCCGTTGGCCAGGGCGCCAAAGATCTCCAGCGTCGAGGGGTCGAAGGAGAGCGGCGCGAACTGGAAGAAGGTCTCGCCGGCGTCGAGGCGGGCGTAGTCGGCGCCCACCACCAGCCGCACCAGACCGCGGTGGGGGACCGCCACCGCCTTCGGGCGGCCGGTCGAGCCCGAGGTGTAGAGCACGTAGACCAGGTTGTCGGCGGTGACGCCGCTCCGCGGCTCGTCCGCCGGCTCGGCCGCTAGGCCGGCGCGGTCGCGGTCGAGGCAGACCGCGCGCTCGCCGAAGTCGGGCAGGGCGTCGAGATGGGCCTCCAGGGTGACCACCGCCGCCGGCCGCGACTCCTCGACCAGGAAGGCCAGCCGCTCCCGCGGCAGGGTGGGGTCGAGCGGCAGGTAGGCGCCGCCGGCCTTGAGGATGCCGACCATCCCCTCGATCATCTCCAGCGAGCGGGGGATCGAGAGGACGACCAGCGCCTCGGGGCCGACGCCCAGGCGCCGCAGGCGGTGGGCGAGCCGGTTGGCCCGCGCGTCGAGCTCGCCGTAGGTCAGGCGCTGGTCGCCGAACTCGACGGCGACGGCGCCGGGGTGGCGCGCCGCCTGGGCCGCGAACAGCTCGTGGATCGCCGCCTCGCGCGGGAAGGGGGCGGCTGTGCGGTTCCAGTCGGAGAGCGTCTGCCGGCGCTCGGCGGCGTCGAGCAGAGGGAGCTCCCAGAGGGTGCGGTCGGGGTCGGCGACGGCGCCGCCGAGCAGGGTCGCGAAGTGGCGCGCGAGCCGCTCGGCGGTGGCGCCGTCGAACAGCGCGGAGCTGTACTCCAGGCCGCCGTACAGCCGGCCGTCGGCTTCGGCCCAGGCGACGGTGAGGTCGACCTTCGCGGTGCCGGTCTCGACCGCCAGCCCCGCCAGCTCCAGGCCGCCCATGGCGAGCTCCGTCCGCGGCTGGTTCTGCAGCGTGGTGATCACCTGGAACAGCGGGTTGCGCCCCGGCTCGCGGTCCGGCTGCAGCTCCTCGACCAGCTTGTCGAACGGCATGTCCTCGTGCGCGAAGGCGGCCAGCGTCGTCTCCTTCACCCGCCGCAGCAGGCCGCGGAAGGTGAGGTCGCCGGCGAGGGTGGCGCGCAGGGCCAGGGTGTTGACGAAGAAGCCGATCAGCCCCTCGGTCTCGCTGCGGCCGCGGTTGGCGACCGGCGCGCCGACGGCGAAGTCGTCCTGGCCGCTGTAGCGCAGGAGCAGGGTCTCGAACCCCGCGAGCAGGACCATGTAGAGCGTCGTCCCCTCGGTCTCGCGGCAGAGCGCGTTGAGGCCGCTCAGGGCGTCGGCGGCGAGCTCGACCGCGCGGTGGCCGCCGCTGAAGCTTGCCTGGGCCGGCCGCGGCCGGTCGGTCGGCAGCTCGAGCGGCGGGACGCCGGTCAGCCGCTCGCGCCAGAAGGCGAGCTCCTTCTCCAGGGCCTCCCCTTGCAGGCGCTGGCGCTGCCAGACCGCGTAGTCGGCGTACTGGATGGGGAGCTCCGGCAGCGGCGACGGCCGGCCGGCGGCGAAGGCGTCGTAGAGCGCCGCCATCTCGCGCACCAGCACGCCGGTCGACCAGCCGTCGGAGACGATGTGGTGGAGCGTCACGGTGAGCACGTGCTCAGCCGCCCCGAGGCGGAAGAGGAGGGTGCGGAATAGAGGGCCGCGGGCGAGGTCGAACGGCCGCCCCGCCTCCTCGGTGGCGAGCCGCAGCGTCTCGCGCTCGCGCGCTTCGGCGGGCAGGGCGGAGAGGTCGGCGACCGGCAGCGGCACGCCGAGCTCCGCCGCGATCACCTGGAACGGCACGCCGTCGCGCTCGCCGAAGGTGGTGCGCAGCGCTTCGTGGCGGCGGGCCACCTCCGCGAACGTGCGCTGCAGGGCCGACGGGTCGAGGGCGCCGGCGAGGCGCACGGCGGCCGGCACGTTGTAGGCCGAGGCGCCCGCCCCCAGCCGGTCGAGGAACCAGAGGCGCTCCTGCGAGAAGGAGAGCGGCAGAGGGGCGCCGTCGCGGGGCGCGCGGCCGATGCGCCCGGCGCTCCCCTGCCCCTTCTTCAGCCGCTCCATCAGCCGCCGGAGGTCGTCCGCGGAGAGCGATTTGACCAGCTTCGAACGATCATCCATGAGAGCTCTCCTGCCTTCCTTCCTGAGTTTCCGTAGCCGTGCCGTCCCGCTCCGCCAGCATCTCCGTCAGGATGCCGTCTTCGGTGCCGGCGGCGGCCAGCTCCTCGGCGATCCGCTCCGCCAGGCCGCCGACCGTCCGCGCCTCGAACAGCGCCCGCACCGTGAGCTTCACCCCGAAGAGATCCGCCACCCGGGAGGTGAGCTGCATCCCCAGCAGCGAGTGCCCGCCGAGAGTGAAGAAATCGTCGTGGACGCCCACCCGCTCGACCCCCAGGACCTCGGCCCACAGCGGCGCGAGCAGCTCCTCGATCGGATCGCGGGGCGGCGCGTAGGCGCCGGCCGCCGCCCGCCGGTCCGCCGGCGCGAGCCCGGCGAGGGCCCGCCGGTCGACCTTGCCGGCCGGGGTGAGCGGCAGCGCGGGCAGCACCGTCACCCCGGGGGGGATCATATGGGCCGGCAGCCGCCGCGCCAGATGGCGCCGCAGCTCGTCCCCGAGCTCCGCCGCGGAGCCGCCGTCGCCGTCCGTCACCACGAAGGCGGCCAGCGGGTTGCCGGCCTCCTCCTGGCGGGCGATCACCGCCGCCTCGCGCACCCGGGGGTGAGCGGCGAGGGCCGCCTCGATCTCCCCCAGCTCGACGCGGAAGCCGCGGATCTTGACCTGCTGATCGAGCCGGCCGAGAAACTCGAGCACCCCGTCGGGCCGCCGCCGGGCGCGGTCGCCGGTGCGGTAGAGGCGGCCGCCGGCCTCGCCCCACTCGCCCGCGAAAGGATCGGGGACGAACCGCTCGGCGGTCAGGGCGGGGCGCCCGGCGTAGCCACGGGCCAGCAGGCGGCCGCCGAGGCAGAGCTCCCCCGGCACGCCGGCGGGGAGCAGGTCCCCCGCCGGATCGAGGACGAAGGCGCAGCGGCCGGCGAGCGGCAGGCCGAGCCCCACCGCCGCCCGCTCCGCCTCGCCGCGGCCGACCTCGTGGAAGGTGGCGCTGATCACCGCCTCGGTGGGGCCGTAGCCGTTGAGCAGGCGGATGCCGGCGAGCGGGGAGTGCCACCAGGCGCGCGCCGCGTCGGCGGTCATCGCTTCGCCGCCGACCACCGCCAGCCGCGGGGCCGGGCCGGCGGGCAGGGGTGCGTCCATTTTTCCTTCCCCCATTTTTCCTACCCATTGCCGCCAGTAGGCGGTGGGCAGCGGCAGCACCGAGACGCCGAGGGCGGCGGCGCGGGGGAGGAGCTCCGCGGGCTCCCACAATTCGGCGCCGCGCAGGGCCAGGCCGGCGCCGCAGAGGAGGGGGGCCAGCGTCTCTTCCAGCCAGACGTCGAAGCTGGGGGCGTCGAACTGGAGGACGCGGTCGTCCGCGCTCAGCGCCCAGGCGTCGACGACCGTCGCCAAGTGGGCGGCGGCGGCCGCGTGCGCGACCCCGACCGCCTTCGGCCGCCCCGTCGAGCCGGAGGTGTAGAGGATCCAGGCGAGGTTCTCCGGCACGGCCGCGGCCGGCTCCGCCTCCGGCGCGCCGTCCTCCTCCGGCGCGTCGAGCCGGCAGAGCCGCGCGCCGGACGCCGTCAGGACCGCGGCCGGCGCTCCGGCGGTGATCACCACCGGCGCGCCGGAGTCGGCGAGCATGAACGCCAGCCGCTCGGCCGGGAGGGCGGGGTCGAGGGGGAGGTAGGCGCCGCCGGCCTTCCAGAGGGCGAGCAGGGCGGTCACCAGCCGGACCGACGGCTCGAGGTGGACACCCACCGGCATCTCCGGACCGGCGCCGAGCGCGGCGAGCCGCCGCGCCAGACGGTCCGACCGGCGGTCGAGCTCGCCATAGGTGAGCCGCTCGCTGCCGGCGGCGACCAGCGCCACGGCCTCCGGTGCGCGCGCCGCCTGGGCGGTGAAGAGGTGGTGCAGGCAGCGCGGCGTGGCCGGGGTTGCCGGGGCGCCGTTCCAGGCCGTCACCAGTTGCCGCCGTTCGTCCGCGGAGAGCATCGACAGCTCCGAGAGCCGCCGTTCCGGGGTGGCTGCCAGCGCGCGCAGCAGCTCGCCGTAGTGCCGGCGCAGGCGCTCGGCGAACGCCGGCTCGAAAGCGTCGGCGTTGACCTCCAGCGAGCCGGTCAGGCGCTCCCCCTGATGGCGCCAGGCGATCGACAGGTCGAGCTTGGCCGCCGCGGTGTCGAGCTCGAACGGCGCCATCCCGAGGGCGCCGATCCGCATCGCCGCCAGCGGGTGGTTCTGCAGCGCCAGGAGGGTCTGGAAGAACGGGTTCTGCCCCGGCTCGCGCTCCGGCTTCAGCTCTTCGGCGAGGGTCTCGAACGGCAGCGCGCCGTGGGGGTAGACCGCCAGCAGGTCTTCCCGCACCCGGTGCAGGAGCTCGGTGCCGGCCGGGTCCCCCGCGAGGTCGGCGCGCAGCACCAGCGTGTTGACGAACAGCCCGATCAGCCCCTCGACCTCGGTGCGCTCGCGGTTGGCGACCGGGGTGCCGACGCCGAAGCCGGTCTGGCCGCCGTAGCGCGCGAGGAGGATCTGGAAGGCGGCCAGCAGGACCATGAACAGGGTCCCGCCGTGGCGGTGGGCGAGCGCGTCCGCCGCCGCGGTCTGTCCGGCGTCCAGGGCCATCTCGAGCTGATAGCCGCGGAAGCTCGGCAGGGGCGGGCGCGGCCGGTCGGCGGCGAGCGTGAGCGCCCCCAGGCCGTCCAGCCGGGCGCGCCAGAACTCCAGCTCGGCGCGCAGCGCCTCCCCCTGGAGCTGGCGCCGCTGCCAGTCGACGTAGTCCAGGTGCTGGACCGGCAGCGCCGGCAGCGCCGGGCGTTTCCCTTCGGCGAAGGCGCCGTACAGCGCCCCGATCTCCCGCAGCAGCACCCCCAGCGACCAGCCGTCCGCCACCAGGTGGTGGAGGGTGACCACCAGCACGTGCTCGGCCGCGCCGAGGCGCAGGAGGAGGAGCCGGAAGAGGGGGGCGCGGGCGAGGTCGAAGGGGCGGCGCGCCTCGGCGGTGGCGCGGCGCAGCATCTCCGGCTCCCGCCGCGCCGCCGGCAGCGCCGCGAGGTCGGCGGCGGGGAGCTCCACCGCGACCTCCCGCAGGGGGGTCTGGAATGGCTGGCCGCCACGCTCGCCGAAGGTGGTGCGCAACGGCTCGTGGCGTTGGGCCACCGCGGCGAAGCTCCGGAGCAGCGCCGAGCGGTCGAGCGGGCCGCTGAGCCGCAGGGCGACCGGCAGATGGGCGGCGGCGCTCTCCGGCGCGAAGCGGCCGAGCAGCCAGAAGCTCTCCTGGCTCGGGGAGAGCGGCAGCGGGCCGCCGTCGCGCTCCACCGGCTTGATCCCGGGCGCCGCGGCCTGATCCTTCTGCCGGAGCCGGGCCATCAGTTGCCGGAGCCGGTCCGCCGGGAGAGCCGCGACGTTCTGCCGCGGCTCAGCCATGCGTCTCCTCTCCGGGGGGCGCGCCACTCCCGGTGAAGGCCTCGTCGAGCAGCTCGTCGCCGGCCAGGGCGGCCATCTCCTCGGCGATGCGCTCCGCCAGCTCGGCGATGGTGGCCGAGGAGAAGACCGTGCGCACCGGCAGCCGGACGCCGAACAGGTCGCGCACCCGCGAGATCAGTTGTACCCCGAGCAGCGAGTGGCCGCCGAGGGCGAAGAAGTCGTCGAAGACGCCGATCCGCTCGCGGCCCAGCACCTCGGTCCAGAGCGGCAGCAGCAGCTCCTCGATGGGGTTGCGCGGCTCCACGTGTCCGCCGCGCTCCGCCGGCGCCGCGCCGCTCTCCAGCCGCGCCAGCGCCTTGCGATCCACCTTGCCGTTGGGGGTGAGCGGCAGCGCGGGCAGCGCCTGGAAACCCGCCGGGACCATGTAGGGCGGCAGCCGCTGGGCGAGGTGCCGCCGCAGCTCGTCGATCAGCCCCGCCTCGGTCGATCCCTCCTCGGCATCCGGCACTACGAAGGCGACGAGGGCGCGGGTGGCGCCCTCCTCGCGGGCGATCACCACGGCCTCGCGCACCCGGGGGTGGCCGGTGAGAGCGGCCTCGATCTCCCCCAGCTCGACGCGGAAGCCGCGGATCTTGACCTGGTGGTCGAGGCGGCCGAGGAACTCCAGCTCGCCGTCCGGCAGGTAGCGGGCGAGGTCGCCGACCTGGTAGAGGCGGGCCCCCGGCTCGGCCGCGAACGGATCGGGGCGGAAGCGGTCGGCCGTCAGCTCCGGCCGGTCGAGATAGCCGCGGGCGAGCCCGGCGCCGGCGATCCAGACCTCGCCGGGCACCCCCACCGGCGCCGGCCGCAGCCGCCGGTCGAGGACGTAGATCCGGCCGTTGGCGATCGGCCGGCCGATCGTCGGCTCCCGCCGCTCCCCCCGCCGCGGGTTGGCGATGGTGGAGAACGTGGTGTCCTCCGACGGGCCGTAGAGGTTGTAGACCGCCTCGACGTGCGGCAGCTCGTAGACCTTGGCGACCAGGTCCCGCCGCAGCGCCTCGCCGGCGAGGTTGACGATCCGCACCGAGGAGGGCACCGCGCCGGCCCGCAGCAGCTCGGCCATGGCGGAGGGGACGGTGTCGATCAGCCGCACCTCGGAGGCGGCGGGGAGCTCCGCCAGGGCCAGGGCGTCGTCGGCGAGGATCACCGTGCCGCCGCAAGCGAGCGGGGCGAAGATCTCGAAGACTGAGATGTCGAAGCAGATCGAGGTCGAGGCGAGCATGCCGCCCAGCGCCTCGGCCGGATAGGCCGCCAGCGCCCACGAGATCATCGCCACCGCGCTCGAATGGCGGATCAGAATCGCCTTCGGCAGCCCCGTCGATCCCGAGGTGTAGATCGTGTAGGCGATCTGATCGGCATCCACCAGCCCGCTTTTTTCCCTGGAGTCCCTGCCGTCCCTGCTGTCCCTGTCGTCCCTTTCTTCCCCCTCCAGCAGAACCACTCTCCCGCCATAGGGAGGCAGAGCCCGCTCGAGCCCCCCCTCCGTGATCAGCACCGGCGCCGCCGTATCCGCCAGCAGCAACGCCACGCGCTCCGCCGGGTAGGCGGGATCGAGCGGCACGTAGGCGCCCCCCGCCTTCATCACGGCGATCATCGCGGCCACCATCGCCGGCGTGCGGCGGGTGTAGATCCCCACCAGCACCTCGGGGCCGACGCCGAGGGTCCGCAGCCGGCGGGCGAGCCGCCCGGCGCGGCCGTCGAGCTCGCGGTAGCTCAGCCGCTCCTCGCCCCAGATCAGGGCGGTGGCTTCGGGGGTCCGCGCCGCCTGTTCCTCGAACAGCTCGTGGAGGCCGCGGCCGCGGGGAAAGGGGGCCGCGGTGGCATTCCAATCGGTCAGCACCTGGCGGGCCTCGGCAGCGGCGAGCAGCGGCAGGTCGGCCAGCTCGCGATCGGGATCGGCGACCGCCCCGGCGAGCAGGATCGCCAGGTGCTCGGCCATGCGCCGGGCGGTCGCGGCGTCGAAGAGGTCGGCGTTGTACTCGAGGCCGCCGGCGAGCCCGTCGCCGTCGCCGGCCAGCGCCAGGGTGAGCTCGAACTTCGCCGTGCCGGTGTGGACGGGCACGCCCTGGATTTCCATCCCCGGCAGCCGCAGCGCCGCGCCCGGGCCGTCCTCGAGGGCGAGCATCACCTGGAACAGCGGGCCGCGGGAGAGGTCGCGGCCGGGCGCCAGCTCCTCGACCAGCCGCTCGAAGGGGACGTCCTGGTGGGCGTAGGCGCCGAGCGCGCGCTCGCGCACCGCGGCGAGCAGCCCGGCGAACGGGCGGCCGGCGGCGGTCTCGGCGCGCAGCGGCAAGGTGTTGACGAAGAAGCCGATCAGCCCCTCCACCTCGGGCCGGCGGTTGGCCACCGGCGTGCCGATCGCGATCTCATCCTGCCCCGACCAGCGGTGGAGCACCGCCGCCCAGGCGGCGAGCAGGGTCATGAAGGCGGTCGCCCCCCGCCGCCGGGCGAGGTCGCGCGCCCCGCGCACCAGCTTCGCCGGCAGCTCGACCGGCACCGCGCCGCCGCGGAAGGTCTGCGCCGCCGGCCGCGGCCGGTCGGTGGCGAGGTCGAGCGGCGGCGGCGGGGTGGCGAGCTCGCCGCGCCACTCGTCTCGCCAGAAAGCGAGCTGGGCATCGAGGACCTCCCCTTGCAGCCAGCCGCGCTGCCAGATCGCGTAGTCGGCGTACTGCACCGGCAGCCCGGGGAGGCTCTCGCCAGCGTAGAGAGAAGACAGCTCGCGGAACAGGACGCCGACCGAGCCACCGTCGGCTACCGTGTGATGGAAGGTCAGCGCCAGCAGATGGTCGCCGTCGCCGAGCCGGATCAGCACCGCCCGCGCCAGCGGGCCGTTCGCGAGGTCGAACGGCCGCCGCGCCTCCTCGCCGATCGCCGCCAGGGCCGCGGCCTCGTCGAGCTCGAGCCGCGTCAGCTCCAGGCCGGGCTCCGGCGAGACCGCCTGCGCCGGCCGGCCGCCGAGGTCGGGGAAGGTGGTGCGCAGCGACTCGTGGCGGCGGGCGATCGCGCGCAGGGCCGCGGCGAGGCGGTCGGCGTCCAGCGGACCGCGCAGGCGCAGGGCGACGGGGACGTTGTAGAGCGCGCCGCCGCCTTCGAGCTGATCGAGGAACCAGAGCCGCTCCTGGGCGAAGGAGAGCGGCAGGGGACCCTCGCGGCGGGCGGGAACCACCGGAGGAGCCGCGGGCGCGCCGCCGCGCCGGGCCTGCTCGACGGCGCGGGCGAGGCTGGCGACGGTCGGATGGGCGAACACCTCGGCCAGCGGCAGCTCGACGCCGAAGGCGGCGCGCAGCCGTCCGGTGAGGCGGGCGGCGAGCAGCGAGTGGCCGCCGGACTCGAAGAAGTCGTCGTCGACGCCGACCTCGCCGCGCCCCAGCAGCTCGGCCCAGATCCCGGCCAGCATCTCCTCGACCGGCGTCCGCGGCCCGGCGTCTGCCGTCTCGGCGCTCTCCCAGTCGGGAGCCGGGAGGGCCTTGCGGTCCACCTTGCCGTTGGCGGAGAGCGGCAGGGCCGGGAGCGCCACGAAGGCCGAGGGGACCATCCCCTCGGGGAGCGTGCGGCGGAGCTGATCGCGCAGCTCGGAAGGCACGGGAGCGCCGCCGTCGCGGCCGACCACGTAGGCCACCAGCCGCTTGTCCCCCGGGGCGTATTCGCGGGCGACGACCACCCCCTCGCGCACCTGGGGGAGGGCCAGCAGCGCCGCCTCCACCTCGCCGAGCTCGACGCGGAAGCCGCGGATCTTCACCTGGTTGTCGATGCGCCCCAGGTAGTCGAGGCGGCCGTCCGCCCGGAAGCGGGCGAGGTCGCCGGTGCGGTAGAGCCGCGCGCCGGGCGGGCCGAAGGGGTCGGGGCGAAACCGGTCCGCCGTCAGCTCCGGCCGGCCGAGGTAGCCGCGCCCCACCGGCACACCGCCCACCCAGAGCTCGCCGGGGACGCCGGGGGGCGTCGGCAGCCCGCCACGGTCGAGCAGGTAGACGCGGGCGCCGGGCACCGGCACGCCGATCGCGGGCAGCCCCTCGCCCGCCGGCTCCACCACCCAGCTCGTCGACACCACCGTGCACTCCGACGGGCCGTAGATGTTCCACAGCTTCCAGGCCGCCGCGGCCGGCGGCCGCCGGGTCAGCCGGTCGCCGCCGGTGTAGAACCAGCGGACCCCGAGATCCGCCGCGGCCGGCTCGTCGATCACCAGCTCCATCAGCGGCGTCGGCAGGAAGCAGATGGTCACCGCCTCGCGGGTCAGCCAGTCGAGCAGCAGCGGCGGCGAGCCGATCGCCTCGTCGGGGGCGAAATGGAGCGAGGCGCCCGCCGCCAGCGTCGGCCAGAGCTCGCCGACCGCGACGTCGAAGCCGGGGGCGGCGACCTGCGACAGCCGGTCCTCCGGCCCCATGCCGGTGGTGGCTGCGTAGTAGACGCAGAGGTTGGCGAGCCCGGCGTGGCGCACGCCCGACCCCTTGGGGCGGCCGGTCGAGCCGGAGGTGAAGATCACGTAGGCCAGCCCCTCGGGATCGGGGCGGACGCCCGGAGCGGACGCCGCGAATTCCTCGAACCCTTCGAAGTCGTCGCCGCCGAGCGCCAGGACAGGGGCCGGGAACGCCACCCGCGCCGCCACTTCCTCGCGGGTCAGCACGACGGTGGCGCCGGCGTCGGCCACCATCCCGGCCAGCCGCTCGGGCGGATGCACGGGATCGAGCGGCACGTAGGCGGCGCCGGCTTTCAGCGCCGCCAGGCAGGCGACCACGGCGGCGGGGGAGCGCTCGAGGCAGACCGCCACCACCCGCTCGGGGCCGGCGCCGCGCGCGATCAGGGCGTGGGCCAGCCGGTTGGCCCGGCGGTCCATCTCGCCGTAGGTGAGGGTC
Organism: Thermoanaerobaculia bacterium; assembly: GCA_035490435.1. Lineage (GTDB taxonomy): Bacteria > Acidobacteriota > Thermoanaerobaculia > Multivoradales > UBA5704 > DATARR01. The sequence continues at coordinate 77,715 of DATHEF010000017.1, read as the reverse complement.
TCGCCGGCGGCCACCAGCGCCGGCCGCTCCGGCGCGCGAGCGGCCCACTCCGCGATCCGCTCGTGGACCAGGAAGGGCTCCGCCCCCGGTGCCGTGGCGCTCCATTCCGCGGTCAGCAGCCGGCGTTCGGATGCGGTCAGCAGCGGCAGCTCGGAGACCGGCGTCCGGGGGCTCGCCGCCACCCCCTCCAGCAGGACGCGCAGGTGCCCCAGCAGCCGCCCGGCGGTGGCGGCGTCGAACAGGTCGGAGGCGTACTCGGCCCGCGCCTCGAAGCCGTCCGCCCCCTCCTCGACGAACAGGGTGAGGTCGAATTTGGAGGTGCCGTTGTGGACCTCCTCGAGCTCCACCCGCAGGCCGGGGGCGAGCTCCAGCGGCGGCAGCGCCGGCTGCAGGGCGAAGACCACCTGCACCAGCGGCGCGCGCGACAGGTCGCGGCCGGGGGCCACCGCGTCGACCACCTTCTCGAACGGCAGGTCGTCGTGGGCGAAGTCCTCCAGCGCCGCCCGCCGTGTGCGGTCGAGCAGCTCCGCGAACGACGGGTCGCCGCCGAGGCCGGCGCGCAGCGCCAGCAGGTTGACGAAGAAGCCGATCAGCCCCTCGACCTCCGGCCGGCCGCGGTTGGCCGCCGGCGCGCCGACCAGCAGGTCGTCGCGGCCGGTATAGCGGCCGAGCAGCGCCTGGAAGGCGGCGAGCAGGGTCATGAAGGGGGTGGCCCCGCGCCCCCGGCCGAGAGCGGCGAGCGCCGCCGAGAGATCGCGTCCGAGCGGCAGCCGCGCCAGGCCGCCGCGGAAGCTCTGCACGGCCGGCCGCGGCCGGTCGGCCGGCAGCTCGAGCGCGGCGGGCGCTCCCTGGAGCCGCCGGCACCAGTGGTCGAGCCGGGCCGCCAGCGTGCCGCCGGCCAGCCAGGAGCGCTGCCAGACGGCGTAGTCGGCGTACTGCACGGGCGGCTCGGGCAGCTCCGTGCCGCGATAGAGCGCGGTCAGCTCGCGCAGCAGGACCTCGGTGGACCAGCCGTCGGTCACCGCGTGATGGAGGGTGAGGCCGAGCACGTGGTCGTCCGCCGCCAGGCGCAGCAGGACCGCCCGCGCCAGCGGCCCGTTCTGGAGATCGAAGGGGCGGGCCGCCTCCTCGCCGGCGCGGCGCCGGGCCGCCGCCGCGGGGTCCGGCGCGCCGGCGAGGTCCGCCACGGCGAGCGGGAAGGGGGCCGGCGGAGCGATGCGCTGCACCGGCTCGCCGCCCACTTCGGGGAAGGTCGTGCGCAGCGTCTCGTGCCGGCGGGCGATGCCGGTGAGAGCCGCGCGCAGGGCTTCGACGTCGAGCGGGCCGCGCAGCCGCAGGAAGGCCGGAACGTTATAGGCGGGAGAATGACCGGCCGGCGTGCCGGCCGCCAGCCGCTCGAGGAACCAGAGCCGCTCCTGGGCGAAGGAGAGCGGCAGGTCGCCGTCGCGGCCATCACGGACTACCCTCGGGATCGGCGGCGCTGCCACGGCCGTGCCGCGCGTCCGCTCGACGGCCAGGGCGAGCTCGCCCAGCGTCGGATTGGCGAACAGCTCGGCCAGCGGCAGTTCGACGCCGAGCGCCGCCTGCACCCGGGAGATCATGCGGGCCGCCAGCAGCGAGTGGCCGCCCAGCTCGAAGAAGCCGTCATGGATCCCCACCCGCTCGACGCCGAGGAGGGCGGACCAGATCCCGGCCAGCGCCTCCTCCGTCGCCGTGCGCGGTCCCTCCGCCGCGGCTTCCCCGGCGAGGCCGGCGGGGTCGGGGAGCGCCTTGCGGTCGATCTTGCCGTTGGCGGTCAGCGGCAGCGCGGCCAGCGGCACGAAGAAGGTGGGGACCATCGTCTCGGGGAGTGTCCGGCGCAGCGCGGCGGCCAGCTCGCGGCCGTCGATCTCCCCCTCCCGGGGCACCACCCAGGCGACCAGCACCGGCGCGCCCGCGCCGAGGCTCCGCACCTCGGCCACCGCCTCGCGCACCGCCGGCAGGGCGGCGAGGGCGGCCTCGACCTCGCCGAGCTCGATGCGCACGCCGCGGATCTTCACCTGGCGGTCGATGCGGCCGAGGAAGTCGAGGCTGCCGTCCGGCCGGAAGCGGCCGAGGTCGCCGGTGCGGTAGAGCCGCGCTCCCGGCTCGTCCGCGAAGGGGTCGGGGACGAAGCGCTCGGCGGTCAGCGCCGGCCTCCCCAGGTAGCCGCGGCCGACGCCGAGGCCGCCGATGAAGATCTCTCCCGGCGCCCCCATCGGCACCCTCTCGCCGTGACGGCCGAGGAGGTGGATGCGCGCGCCGGCGATGGCGAAGCCGATCGCGGGGTCGCCGTCGAGCGGCAGGGCCGACTCCGCCACCTCGCCGCCGGTGCTGACCACGGCGCACTCGGCCGGGCCGTAGAGGTTGACCAGCCGGAACGGGGTGCCGGGCCGGGGAGCCCGCCGCAGCCGGTCGCCGCCGCAGCCGAGGACGCGCAGCCGGCTCGCCGCCGGCCAGGGCTCCTCCAGCACCGCCTCGGCGAGCGGGGTGGGCAGGAAGCCGACGGTGATCGCCGCCTCGGCCATCCAGACGGCCAGCCGCGCGGGGGAGGTGCGGGTCTCCTCGTCCGGCACGCGCAGGCTGGCGCCCGCCGCCAGGAGTGGCCAGATCTCCCACTGCGAGGCGTCGAAGGACGGGCTCACCACCACCGTCGCCCGATCCTCCGGGGTCAAGGTATAGAGCTCCGCCGCCCAGGCCGCCAGGTTGGCGAGGTTGGCGTGGGAGATCTGCACCCCCTTGGGAAGGCCGGTCGAGCCCGAGGTGTAGATCACGTAGGCCGGGTTACCGCCGTCGACCGGGATCTCCAGATTGCCGGCATCTTCCCCAGCCGGCTCCTCGTCCACACAGATCACGTTCCCGGCCGCCGGCAGGCGGTCCAGCAGCTCCCGCCGGGTGAGCAGCACCGGGGCTCCCGAGTCCTCGACCATGTAGGCCAGCCGTTCCGCAGGGTACGCGGGATCGAGCGCCACGTGGGCCGCCCCGGCCTTGAGCACGGCGAGCTCGGCGAGCACCAGGGCGGCCGAGCGCTCCAGGCAGACCGCCACCGTCACTTCCGGCCCCACACCGAGGGCGCGCAGCCGCCGCGCCAGCCAGTTGGCCCGGGCGTTCAGCTCGCCGTAGGTCAGCGACTCCCCGGAGCCGGCCACAGCGGGGCGCTCCGGCGACCGCGCGGCCCACTCCTCGATCGCCCGGTGGACGGGGACGCCGTCGCGCCAGCCCGGCCCGGTGGCGCTGGCGGCCCGGAGCTGCCGGCGCTCGGCCTCCGGCAGCAGCTCCAGCTCCGAGAGGCGCCTGCCCGGCGCCGCCGTCATCGACCCCAGCAGCTCGGCCAGGCGGGCCAGCATGCGTTCGGCCGTCGCGGCTTCGAACAGGCCGGTGTTGAACTGGAGGTTGAAGACGAGCTCCCCATCCATCTCGGCGGCCAGCAGCGTGAGGTCGAACTGCGCCGTCTTCGATTCCAGGGGAATGGATTCCAGGGTCAGCCCGCCGAGATCGAGCTGCACCCCCGCCTCGCCGACCGCGAAGGCGGCGAGCGCCGCCAGCTCCGGCGCCGGGGACTTCTGCAGCGCGAGCGCGGTCTGCGCCAGCGGCGGCCGGCTGGCGTCGCGCGCCGGCTGCAGCCGCTCGGCGAGCCGGGCGAACGGGAAATCCGCGTTCTCCAGGGCGTCGAGCGCCGTGCCGCGGGCGCGCTCCAGCAGCTCCGGGACGGTGGGGTCCCCCGCGAGATCGGCGCGCAACGCCACCAGGTTGACGAAGTAGCCGACCACCCCGGCGAGCCGGCCGCCGAGACCCGGGGCCGAGCGCCCCGTGGTCGGGGAGCCGACCAGGAAGTCGTCCTGCGCGGTATGCCGGCCGAGCAGCGCCTGCCACGCCGCCAGCAAGGCCACGAACAGCGTCGAGCCGTGCGCGGCGGCCAGCGCCTGGAGGCGGTCGGTCCGCTCGCGCCCCAGGCGGAGCCGCGCCTCGGCGCCGTGGAAGGTCTGCGCCGGCGGGCGTGGCCGGTCGGTCGCCAGGTCGAGCGGCGGGGAGCCGGCCAGCCGCTGCCGCCAGTGTTCCCAGAGCGCCTCCCCCCAGGGGCCTTCCAGCCGCCGCTCCTGCCAGCGCGCGAAGTCGGTGTAGTGGAGGGCGGGCTCCGGCAGCCCCGCCGCCTCGCCATCCCGATACAGGGCCCCCATCTCGCGGGCCATCACCGCGAGCGACCAGAAGTCCGCCGCCACGTGATGGACGGCGAGCGCCAACCGGTCCCCCTCCTCACGCTCGAAGAGAGCGGCGCGGAAGACCGGCCCCCGCTCGAGGTCGAACGGCCGGAAGGCCTCTTGCCGCAGGCGGGCGAGCAGCTCCTCCTCGCTCCAGCCGCGGGCATCCTCCTGGAGCAGGGCGATGTCCGCCCGCTCCGCGATCCGCTGCACCGGCCCCTCCGGCGTCGCCGCGAAGGTGGCGCGCAGGCCCGGATGGCGGTCGACCAGGAGTTGCAGCGCCCGCGCCAGCGCCGCGCGATCGGTGCCCGGGGCGAGGCGCGCCGCGCCCGCGATGTTGTAGGCCGCGCTCTCCGGCGCCAGCCGGTGCAGGAACCAGAGCGACCGCTGCCCCCAGGAGAGCGGGTGCTCGCCGGCCGCCGGGCCGGGCACGATCTCCACCTCGTCCGGGGTGCCGGCCACCGCCGGGTCGACGATCCGCAGCGCCGCCTCGCGCAGCGACATCCCCTCCAGCAGGCCGGCGATCGGCAGCGCCACGCCCACCTCGTCCTCGACGGCGTTCTTGAGCTCCACCGCCACCAGCGAGTCGAGGCCGAAGCCGGTGAGCGGCCGCTCGGGGTCGAGCCGCCTGGAATCGATCCGGGCGATGCGGGCGAAGGCGCGGGCCAGCCAGCGCTCGGCGATCGGCATCCGCTGCGGTCCGGGCGCCGCCAGCAGGGTATCGCGCAGCGGCCCCTCGAAGGGCTCGGGCTCCGCCGCCGCCTCCAGGCGGCTGCTCCCCAGCGGGTGCAGCTCGCCCGCCAGATAGAGCTCGCGGCAGCCGCGGCGCTGGATCTTGCCGCTGGTCGTCTTCGGCACGCCCCCCTGCGGCACCAGCACCACCTCGTGGACCAGTGCCTCGTGCTCCTCGGCCACGGCGCGCCGCACCGCCTCCGCGATCTCGCCGAGCGCCTCGGCGTGGCGGTCGACCTCGTAGACCACCACCAACCGCTCCTCGCCTTCGATCTCCACGGAGAACGCGGCTCCCGAGCCCGCCCGCACCACGGGGTGGGCGCGCTCGGCGGTCTGCTCGATGTCCTGCGGGTAGTGGTTGCGCCCGCGCAGGATGATCAGGTCCTTCAGGCGGCCGGTGATGAACAGCTCGCCGCGGTCGAGGAAGCCGAGGTCGCCGGTGCGCAGCCAGGTCGCGCCGTCCCCAGCCAGCCGGGCTCCGAAGGTGCGGTCGCTCTCCTCCGGCCGGTTCCAGTAGCCGCGGGCGACGCTGTCCCCGGCCACCCAGATCTCGCCCACCCGCCCCTCGGGCAGCGCGGTCACCGACTCGGTCTCCACGATCGCCACCCGCAGGTCGAGCAGGACGCGGCCGGAGCCGACCAGCTCGCGCGAGCTTTCCGGTTGACTTCCTGGATAAATCGATGCCGGCTCGGCCCGGTGCTCCTCGAGGCCCGCCGGATCGTAGCCGCGCGCCACGTAGCGCTCGTCCCGCCGGCCGCCGGAGACCATCAGCGTCGCCTCGGCCAGGCCGTAGCAGGGGTAGAGCGCCCGCGGGTCCAGCTTCGCGGCGGCGAACCCCTCGGCGAAGCGGGCGAGGGTGGTGGCCCGCACCGGCTCGGCGCCGTTGAAGGCGATCTTCCAGCAGGAGAGGTCGAGCCGCTCGCGCTCTGCGGCGGGGATCTTGCGCAGGCAGAGCTCGTAGGCGAAGTTCGGCCCGCCGCTGGTGGTGCCGCGGTAGCGCGCGACCGCCCGCAACCAGCGCGACGGGTTCTGGAGGAAGGCCACCGGCGACATCAGCACGCACGGGGCGCCCACCCAGGTGGCCTGGAGCAGGTTCCCGATCAGCCCGAGGTCGTGGTAGAGCGGCAGCCAGCTCACGAACACCGAGTCCGCCGAGTGGCCGCAGGCCGCCTCGATCACCCGCTGGTTGTGGGCCAGGTTGCCGTGCGAGACCATCACCCCCTTCGGCGTCGAGGTCGAGCCCGAGGTGTACTGGAGGAAGGCGATCGTCTCACCCGGCAGCTCCGGATCGCGCCACTCGGCCGCCAGCGCCGCCGGGATCTCGTCCGTGGCCAGCCAGGAGAGCGCCTGAGTCCCTTCCTTGGCCAGCCATCCCGCCACCCGCGCCGACGCCGCCGAGGTCGACAGCGCCACCGCCGGTGCCGAGTCCTCGAGGATCGCCTGCAGGCGCGGCAGCATCCGCGGCGACCGCGGCGGGTACGCCGGCACCGCGATCACCCCGGCGTAGAGGCAGCCGAAGAAGGCGGCCACGAAGTCGAGGCCGGGCGGGTAGAGGAGCAGCGCCCGGTCGCCCACGGCGCAGGCCCGCCGCAGGGCGGCGGCGATGGCGCGCGCCCGCTCGTCCAGCTCCCGGTAGTCGAGATGCTCCGCCTCCTCCTCGCCGTCGGCCAGAAAGGTGTAGGCGCGGCGCCCCGGCGAGACGGCAGCGCGAAGCCGCAGCGCCTGGGTCAGCGTGGCGACGCGGGGGCCTTCCGGGGTCTGGAGCGTCTCGGGCACTCCCTCATCCTTCCTTTCCTGCCGGACTGTTTGGGCGTCAAGTTACAACGGAAACGCACGGGGTCGCCGGCCTGCGGCTGCCCCATTCGCGGTGTCTCGGATAGGTGAACGACTCTCTTTCAGACCGTTCTACGGATGACCCTGGGAAGATGGTTTCCTCTCCTGGCTGTGCGGTCCACTCTATAAGTGCCGCCATTCCGCAATCTGGGACACTCCCGGGGCGTTTGGGCCGGGGCGGGGTAAGATCTATTGAAATGTGGCTGCCCTTTCTGCTGTTTGGTCTATTCACGCTGTTCAGCGTCGCCGGGGCCTATCTCGTCACGGCACACGCGCGGGGACGGAAGGCGGGAATTCTGGCCGCCCTGCTGACGGCGCTGTTCTTCGCCGGCTTGCTGTTCGCAGTCCTGGCGCTGATCCGGCAGGGGAGCGCGCCTTGACAGGCTTTGGTAGGTAGAAGATGTCCGATCTCGAATACGAGCTCTCCAGACTGGTCACCGTGGGGACCTTCTCCTCCCCCTGGGAGGCGCAGCTCGCCCTCGCCTGCCTGCAGGGGGAGGGGATCGAGGCGATGATCGCCGACGAGCACTTCTTCCGGCTCTACGGAGCGCTCTCCAACGCCCTCGGCGGCGTGCGCCTCCAGGTCCGCCCCGAGCACGCCGAGCGCGCCGCCGAGCTGCTGCGCGACCGGCGGCCCATCTTCTATATCGTCAGGGAAGACGAGGAGGCGGAGCCCATGGCGGGATTGCCGGAAGAGGAGCCCGAGGCCCTGATCACCGTCGGCCGCTTCTACTCCCCCTGGGAGGCCCACCTGGCGCGCACGCTGCTCGAATCCGAGGGGATCGGCGCCTGCGTCCACGAGGAGCGCCTCCCCGCCGTCAGCCTCCTCACCGGCGCCCCCACGGCGCTCAGCCGTGTGGAGGTCTACCCCCGGGATGTCGCGCGGGCTCTGGAGATCCTCGCGGATGTCGAGGAGCTGGATCTCGACGAGCCGGCCGAGTCTTAGAAAACAAGGGACGCAAGGGACAACAGGGACGGCGGGGTTTACAGTCCCTTGAGGACGCCCTCTTCCCGCGCCGTCCGGGAATCGGTGGGTAGGGCGGAGAGCGGCGACGCGATGAGCGTCCCCTTGTCCTTATCGCCCTCCTCCAGCTCCTTCTCCTTCCGCTTCGCCTCCAGCTTCTCCGACTTCACCTCCTGGCGCAGCCGGGCGAAGGAGCTCATGTAGACGTTGGCGATCGCCACCAGGGCGAAGAAGGCAATCACGTACCCCCGCCAGTCGTCCAGCAGCAGCCGGTAACGGGTGAGGATCAGGAAGAAGATCGTCACGTAGTGGCTGAAGCAGTATTCGCAGGTGAACAGGTAGAAAAATTTTCGCGCCAGCAGGGTCTTGCAGGTCTTGGAGCGCTCGGCGCAGTACTCGCGGGGCTCGCGGAAGATCTCCTCGTGCGTCACCGTCCACGCCACGCAGGCGATCGGGATCGCCAGCAGGACGAGCCAGACGAGCTGGAGGATCCACTGGGTGTTGTCGGGTGGTGCCATGGCGCCGGTCTGTGCAAGAAGGGGGCCGGACTGGCTAACGTCGCCGCCGAGCCTCCTTGTTCAGAAAATCGGCAAGCCTCGTTATGTGGTGGTCGCCCGTCGACATGGAGATTCTCACCATGAACGGCTCCTGGTAGGTCGCTATCGTGCGGCGGATCCATTTGATCTTCCGCAGAAACATAGCCGCACGTTCTGCCTGGCTGGCTCTTCCCACCAGAACGAAGACTTTTACCCCATGGACCATCAAGGCGACCAACTCTTCGGGATCTTCCCGCAACTGATCCACAGTAATCGCTACCCAACCCTTTTCGGCAACGAAGGGGAGCCACTCCACATCGGGTGCCGTCGGCGGAAGATGAGAAGCAAGCTCCTCGACCCTGAGACCACCGTTCACTCTCAGGTGCACCGCGAAAGTGCCGTGGAGATTCTGGTCGACGAAAAAGGTCGGCTCAGGCGGCCGCTCGTTCTTGGGCGATCGCGGCGTCAATGTCCTCAGGCTCCAGGCCGTAGTCTTCAGCGATCTCGTCAGGCTTTTCGCCTGCGTCGATCCTGCCGACCACGACCGAAGTACGGACACCCGTCGAGACCAGAACTGGGCGACCGAAAGAAACTGCTGGATCGATCAGCACGCGCTGGGGTGCAAACTTAAGGGCCTGCAGATCGTAGGAAGCAACTGGAAACATTCTCCCTGGTAAGCCCGTCTTGTTCCTCTCGACTCGCTTGAGAACCGCCTCCAGGAGTTGCTTGGCGGCAAATTGACCTGAGAGACTCAGGTTGACAAGCTGCCCGAAACGCTCGAGAAACACATGACCGGGAACCGCCTGCAACTCTTCACTGAGAAGCAGACGCGGAATGCCAAACCTCTTCTCTGCGTAATCCAGCGCTTCGCGAACGCGAGCCATTTTTATGCCGTGGTCTACCCTGAGGGCCCGAAGAACGTAGGCCTCGGTCAGATTGTTGAATGTCAACAGGCGTCCAGCCTTGATGACTGGGGGCCAGTTTTCAATTCCGTCGCCCTTTGGGTAGGTGCGACCGCGCACCCAGGACCGCAGGGTAGAGGGAGAGATATGGAGGTAATGCGCCGCTCGCGCAATCGAGTAGCGAGGCTTCTCCTCCGGGATGAAGTCTCCGTATATGAGCCGGAATGATTCCTCACGGCTGATCATGGTCTATTTCCTCTCTTCCCTACGATAGCTCTTTTCGGAAAAGAAGGAAAGAGTAGTGTTCATGCTCATTTAGGTTGGGTTCTCTGGAATTTGGTTCAACGATGGAGTCGTGGCCAGTAGCGGTTGCCAGACCGTTGGGCAGACCGATCTTTGAATTTTACGCCTATTTTACGCCTAGTTCAAGAATGCTGGTGGGTGCAAGGGTGCCTGAGGGGCCTTGACCCGCAAAAATAAATAACTGTAAACTTATTTATCATGGGACGCCGGCCGAAAGTCACCCGCGAAGAGGTCCTCGCCGCCGCGCGGCAGGTGTTCGCCGATCGGGGGTTCGAGGGGACCACCCTGGCGGCGATCGCCTCGCGGCTCGACGTCAGCCCGGCGGCGCTGCTGCGCCACGCGGCCAACAAGGAGGCCCTGTTCGCGGCCGCGATGAGCCCGGCGCCGGGGGAGATCCGGGTGCCGGTGGAGTTCCTCTCGACGGTGGAGGGCGACGAGGACCCGCGGCGGGTGCTGCGGCGGATCGGCCAGGCGATCGTCCCCTTCCTGGAGGAGAAGATCGACCAGCAGATCTCCCGCTGGATGCGCTCCAAGGTTCTGCAGGACACCCCGGGATTCCCGCTGCCGTTCGATCCGCAGGTGAAACCGACGCCGCCGCAACGGCTGCTCGGCCTGATCGAGAGCTACCTGACCCGCGCCGTCGCCGCCGGCAGGCTGCGCCTGAGCGACCCCAAGGCCGCCGCCCTGCTGCTGATCGGCTGCTGCCATTCCTACGTCACGCTGCACCGGATCGCCCAGATCGTCGATCCGCCGCTGCCGCTCGACCGTTATCTCGACACGCTGGTGGAGATCTGGACCCACGGCGCCGTGCCGCCGGGTCCGGTTGAGGAGAGTCCGCGATGAAATCCAAGCTGAAAATCGTGATCCGTGTCGTCCTGCTGCTGGCGGTGGTGGGCGGCGCGGTCTGGTGGTTTTTCTTCCGTCCCAAGCCGGAGACGAAGCTCGTCCTCTCCGGCTCGATCGAGGCCAACACCGTCCAGGTGGGCTCCCTGCTGGGCGGCCGGGTGGCGACGGTGCACGTCAAAGAGGGGGACACCATCCAGGCCGGCCAGCCGCTGGTGACCTTCGAGCCCGACCTGCGCGACCTCGAGATCGCCCAGCAGCGAGCGCAGGTGGCCCAGGCGCTGGCGGAGCTGGCGCGGGTCAAGCGCGGCCCGCGCGAGGAGGAGGTGCGGCAGGCGCGGATCAACTACGAGAGCGCGGAGGTCGACCGCAAGCGGTTCCAGGCCCTCTGGGAGGCGGGCGCCATCGCGCGCCGGGACTACGACGCCACCCAGGTCAAGGCGGCCAACGCCCGCGAGACGCTGCTCGCCGCCCAGCGCGGCGGCCCGCCGGAGGACGTGGCCGCCGCCGCCGCCGCCGTGGCCCAGGCCCGCGAGCGCCTCGCCTTCCTCGAGCGGCAGCACCAGGAGCTGGTGGTCACCGCCCCCGCCGCCGGTCTCGTCGAGACCTTCGACCTGCGGCCGGGGGACCTCGCGGCGGCCAACCAGCCGGTCGCCACCCTGCTCGAGCCGGACCAGATCTGGGTGCGCGTCTACGTCCCCGAGATCCTGCTCGGCCGGGTGACCGTCGGCCAGCCGGCGGCGATCCACGTCGACAGCTTCCCGCGCCGCTCCTTCCCCGGCCGCGTGGTCGAGATCCGCGGCCAGGGCGAGTACACGCCGCGCAACATCCAGACCCTCGACCAGCGCAGCGACCAGGTGTTCGGCGTCAAGGTGGCGATCGACCCGACGCCGGAGCTGAAGCCCGGCATGGCGGCGATCGTCGACCTCGCCGAGGCGGCGCCGGCCGGGCAGCTCGGGGGGCTGCGGTGACCGGTGGCTTGACCGGCGGTTTGACCGGCGATTACGGCATCCTGGCCGAGGGGGTCTCCCGTGACTTCGGCAAGTTCCGCGCCCTCGACAAGGTCAACCTCCAGGTGCCGCGCGGGGAGATCTACGGCCTGCTGGGGCCGAACGGCTCGGGCAAGTCGACGCTGATCCGCATCCTCTGCGGCCTGCTCGCCCCCACCGAGGGGAAGGCGGCGGTCGACGGCCTCGACGTCACCCGCAACGGCGAGGAGATCCGCCGCCGCATCGGCTACGTGCCGCAGAAGTTCTCCCTCTACGAGGACCTCTCGGTGCTCGAGAACCTCGACTTCTTCGCCAACGTTTACGGTCTCCGCGGGGCCGTGCTCAAAGAGCGCCGCGAATGGGCGATCGACCTCACCGCCATCGGCCCCTACCGCGACCGCCTGGCCGGCCAGCTCTCCGGCGGCTGGAAGCAGCGGCTGGCGCTGGCCGCCGCCGTCATGCACCAGCCCAGGGTGATGTTCCTCGACGAGCCGACGGCCGGCATCGACCCGGTCGCCCGCCGCGAGCTCTGGAACCTGCTCTTCGACCTCGCGGCCCAGGACGTGACCCTGCTCGTCACCACCCACTACATGGACGAGGCCGAGCGCTGCAGCAAGGTGGGCTACATCTATCTCTCGCGCATGCTGGTCGAGGGGAAGCCTGACGAGCTGACCGAGCTCCCCGAGGTCACCCCCGAGGGGATGCGGCAGATCGAGGCCGAGTGCGAGCAGGGGGCCGCCGCGCTGATGGGCAAGGCCCGGGCCATGCCCTTCGTCGAGGACGTGACCATCTTCGGCAACGCGCTCCACCTGCTGGTCCACGCCGGGATCGACGACGCCGAGATCGAGCGCGAGCTGACGGCGGCGGCCGGCTCACCCGTCCACGCGCGGCCGATCGCGCCGTCGCTCGAGGACGTCTTCGTGCGGCTGACCCGCATGCAGGCGGGCAATGGCAACGGCCAGGGCAAGGAGGGGAAGAAGCCATGAGAGGTTTCACCGCCGTTCTCCGCAAGGAGGGGCTGCAGATGATCCGCGACAAGGGGACGCTGCGCTTCTCGCTGATGATCCCCGTCTTCCAGCTCGTCCTCTTCGGGCTGATCGACACCAACATCCGGCGCGTGCCGACGGTGGTCTTCGACCAGGGGCGGAGCGCCGAGAGCCGCGAGCTGGTCGACGACTTCGTCAACACCAGCTACTTCGAGGTGGTCGGGTTCGCGCCGTCGCGGGCGGCCCTGCGCAAGGAGATCGTCGCCGGGCGCGCCTCGGTAGGGATCGAGATCCCTCCCGACTACGAAAAGAAGCGGCAGCGCGGGCAGACCGCCGACTTCCTGGTGCTGATCGACGGCTCCGACTCCAGCATCTCGGCGCAGACCCTGGGCGCGGCGAACGGCGTCGCCCTCAACCAGTCGCTGGCCGAGATCCGCACCAAGCTGGGGGTGCGCGACTTCCCCCTGGAGGCACGGCCGACGCTGCTGTTCAACCCCGACTCGCGGAGCGCCAACCTGCTGATCCCGGGGCTGGTGGCGATCCTGCTGACCTTCTCGGGGACCCTGCTCTCCGCCTACGCCATCGTCCGCGAGCGCGAAAGGGGGACGCTGGAGCAGTTGATGGTGACCCCGGCCTCGCCGCTCGCCGTGGTGCTGGGCAAGATCCTGCCGTATCTGGCGCTCTCCTTCGTGCAGCTCTGCCTGGTGCTGACGCTGATGACCACCGTCTTCAAGGTGCCGATCCACGGCAGCGTGACGCTGCTGCTGGGCCTCGCGCTGGTCTACCTCTTCGCGCTGCTGTCGCTGGGCTTGCTGGTCTCCTCGCGGGCGAAGACGCAGATGGAGGCGACGCAGATCGCGCAGATGATCCTGCTCCCCTCGATCATGCTCTCCGGCTACATCTTCCCGCTCTCCTCGCTGCCGGCGCCGCTGCGGGCGATCGCGCAGATCCTCCCCGCGACGCACTTCATCGCCATCTCCAGGGGGATCGTCATCCGCGGCGCCTCCTTCCAGGACCTCTGGAGCCACGTCGCCGCCCTGCTGGTGATCGCCGCCGTCCTGGTGGCGGGGAGCGCAAGGGCGTTCCAGAAGACGATTTCGTAAGGGGGGCGAGCGGCGGAAAGCCAGACAAGGACGTAAAGGACGACAAGGACGTAAAGGACGACAGGGACGAGGAAGCCACGGTTCTCTAGTTTCTTTGTCCTTGAGGTCCTTGCAGTCCTTTACGTCCTTGGCTTTCCACCCCCGGCCCGATCCTTGCTGGGAACCCTCCACCAGGAGGAACCGCCTTGCCGAATCCCGAAATCACCGCCGTAGACCCCCTCGACCCCCGCCGCGACCGCGACCCTCGCGAGCCCGTCGATACCCCGAAGCGCGAGGAGCCGATCGACGATCCCGACGAATCTCCTCTGGAGCAGCCGCCGATCGACGATCCTCGGGAGGCGCCGGAGGACGAGCCGGTCCGCCGCGATCCTGATCCCAGGAGGCCCTCCATACAGGTTTAGTTTTCAAGGAATGGAAAACCAGCGGGGCCGCCAGATCGGCCCGCCCCGCCGGGAGAATTCACTACGAGCTGGGGGTGGGATTCGCCGGGGTCACCGCCGGCTTGCGCTTCTGCGGACCGCGCGGGCCCGTCTTGCGGGGGCGGATTCCGAACCTCACCAGCTCGTCGCTGATGAACCCGAAGCTCCCCTTGAGATGGGAGGTCGCCCGGCGGCGCAGGGTCTCGCCCCGCTTCTCCGCAGCTTGGCGCCTGTGGGTGAGGTCCTGCAACTGCCCACGCGCGACCTCCTGCTGGCTATCGAGGCTCCTGGCCTCGGCGATCAGCGCCTCCAGCGCCGTGACGATCTCCTGGAGGTACGGCATCTCCACCAAGTGCGGCTTGATGTTGGCGTTGAGCAACTCCCAATCCGTGATCTTCTTCGCGAACGTCTGTGCTTTTCTCATTGTCTTTCTCCTCTTTATGCGTTTTTTTGTTGCACGATGCTTCTTCGGGTGAACGGACGGTTCCCGGTCCGTCGTGGACAGTCCCTCGGCCATCCTTTGGAGGCCCTCGATTCCTTGCCATGCGGATACTCCTTTCCTAATCTCGAAAAGTGCGGTACTTTTCTCGTAACACGCTTGTTTATGCTGCTTACGGCGAGGAGGAGCTTAGTCGGAGCTTCGGCGAATGTCAATACTTTTTTCAGTATGCAAATTTTTTGACCCTAGAATGGTTGCGGCCTAGAATAGGCGCATAGACGGTTTCCCGTTGTTTCCGGAGCTCAAACAATGTTGGATCGCTTCAAACAATGTCTGGAGCCCCGAACATTGTTTAAACGCCTGGAACCTTGTTTGAGCCCCGGAAACAATGTTTGAAGCCGCCAAACATTGTTTGAACCGTCCAGACGCTGTTCCAGGCCACCTCTGAGATAAAGTCCCCGCCATGCTCAAGCGCCAGCGTACCGGCTCGGTTCTCTGCCCTTCCTGCGGCAAGCTGGTGGGGGTCAACGACGAGGTCTGCCTCAACTGCGGACGGAAGCGCCCGGGGATGTGGGGGCTCACCTCCGCCGTGCGCGGCCTTGGGAAGGATCTGGGATTCGTTCAGGCGGTGATCATCGGCAACGCCTTCCTGTATGTGGCGATGCTGGTCGTGGACCCCAGCCACATCGGGATGGGGAGCCTGTTCACGATGGTCTCCCCGAGCCAGGAGAGCCTGCTCCGGTTCGGCGCGTCCGGCCAGGTCCCGGTCTTCTGGATGGGGCGCTGGTGGACCCTGCTCTCCGCCGGCTGGCTCCACGGCGGCCTGCTGCACATCGGCTTCAACCTCTATTGGATCCGCTTCCTCGCCCCCGAGACCGCCGAGCTCTACGGTCCCGCCCGGACGGTGATCCTCTACACGATCTCCTCGATCACCGGCTTTCTCGCCAGCAGCCTCCTGGGCGTGCCGCTCACCCTCGGGGCCTCGGCGCCGATCCTGGGGCTGCTCGGCGCGCTCGTCTACTACGGCCGCCGGATGGGCAGCAGCGCCGTGGGGCGGATGGCCTGGAGCTACGCCCTGTTCATGATCATCTTCGGATTCCTGATGCGCGGCGTGGACAACTGGGCCCACCTCGGCGGTTTCGCGGGGGGCTTTCTGGCGGGCCTCCTGCTCGATCCCCGGAAAGAGGAGTCGGGCAATCACCGGCTGGTGGCGGTGGTCTGCCTGGGGCTGACGGTGGCCTCGATCGTGGCCTCGCTGGTGATTCCGGTTCCGGGGCTGCGGTAGGGGATCAGTCCTCCGGCACGATCCCCAGCTCCTTGGCCCGCCGGCGCACCTGGTAGGCCTCGCGGGTCTCCTGGGAGCTGAAGCGCTCCTCTTTCCAGGGGTCGCCGTAGGTGTGATAGCCGTTCTCCTCCCAGAAACCCCGCTTATCGTCGGAGAGCAGCTCGACGCCGCTCACCCACTTGGCGCTCTTCCAGGCGTAGAGGTGGGGCACGATCAGGCGCACCGGTCCGCCGTGGTCGATCAGCAGCGGCTTGCCGTTGTGCCGATCCACGAAGAGGGCCCTCTCGGAGAGGAAATCCTCCAGCGGCAGGTTGGTCGTGTAGCCGCCGTAGCAGTGGAGCATCACGTGAGAGGCCTCCGGATCGACCCGGACCTGCTTCAGCACCTCGGTGGTGGAGACCCCCTCCCAGCCGTTGTCCAGGGTGGAGAAGCGGGTGACGCAGTGGAAGTCGGCGGTGATCCGCACCCGGGGGAGGGCCTGGAGCTCCTTCCAGGAGAGCGTGCGCTCGGCGGCGACCAGGCCGGAGATCCTCAGCGTCCACTTCTCGAAGGCGATCTCCGGGGTGCGGCCATAGGTGAGGACCGGCCACTTGTCGGTCACGTACTGGCCCGGGGGAACGCGGTCGGGTCCGGTGTGCGGGGTGTCGTTCATGGCTTCTCCCTCCTTTCTTGGGCGCCCAGTTCCGTATCAACTCTTTACGCTCGATAAGGCGACGGGACACCCTTCAGCGCTACCTCGGTGTCCCTACCTTGGCCCGGGCAGGCAAAGAATCGGTTTGGGTAGACAGCGACGGTAGCTATATGAGATGATTAGTTACCTACTAAGAAGACGGGTATGCGAAAATCTCTATCAATACTGCCTATTCTTAAGGCCGGGGAGGGCTTTTGCCGAGTTCTTCCCTACGGAACAGGAAGTCTACTCTACCTGGGGATCTGCCGGGACTTAGTTGAATAAGAAATATCGGTGCTAGTGTTTTGGAATCTCGTAGCCCAGAGTTGTCCCATAAAACGCCAGGAGCGCACTCTAGGTAGCAGAAGCCTCAATGTTTAATCTGAAATTTCTTAGGTGCGAAGATTGCATCCATGTCCGCCAAGAGGAGGAGATCGTTCGATGAGGGTAGCGAAACTTGCAGGATTGATGGTCGTAGTGACAGCAGCAGGAGTTGCCTGTTTGCCGCACTCTGCCTTGGGAGACGTGTTCGGTGTGCCTGTTTCTGACAGGGTGGTGGAGGCGGAGATTACTTTCCCCGATCGTCCCGACCTCAATCCTATTGGCCTTACCGTTCGCGAGGGTGCAATTTTTACAATCGAAAATGAAGTTACAGGCCGCCGTGACGGATGGGCGGTCCTCGTAGACAATGCGGGTCGACCTACCCTTCGTCCTTTTGAGATCGCCTCAAACGATGCGGTGAAGCAATCTGGCCCGGTACTGACAATACCCGTAGGCCAAGAAGTGGAACTGCATGCTGGCTGGTCCTATGAATTGAAGCCCCAACGAGTCTTCTTAGGATCGTTCCCTGACCTTCGCGTTATCAACCCAAGAGGAGTAAGCCCAGAGAAGTTGGCTGGTATCTTTGGGAAGACCGGGGGTGGTACTTGCTGCGTGACGTGTGGCGGCTTGACAATTTGTGCCACATCCGTAGAGATGGACTGCGGAAGTTGTAATTCTGTGGGCCATTTCCGCCAAATTTAAATGCTTGTAGTCATCGTGTTCAGAAAGCCTCCTTTAATGCGGAGGCTTTCTGCTTTTAGGGATAAATCTAATGAGCTTTGAGCTTATAAAGCAGCTTCACCCGAGAGGTAAGATAGCTGGGGGTGTTGTATATACCCTACTTCTTCTTCTTGCACTCTATTCAATCACTTTTGGCTATGAAAAAATTCCAACTGTTAGGAATCCGCTCCCACTAGACAGCGCGGTTCCGGACGACCTTTGGTTTCTGTCCGATGGCAGTCTGGTCGCAGTGGGGAGTGACAGCGACCATCGCGTGTGGATCAAGCAATGGTCCGGGACTCCTGATGGCCCGAAGGCTGTTTTCTACTTTGATTTTGCTCAAAGGTTAGGTGTCTCGCCTCGATATTCGCTTCGTAAAAATAGTTTTCCTGCCTCGCGATATGTAGCCTACGCCCTGGATTCCGATGCCAATACATTGGCTTGGGCGTGGAACGGGTTGCTTCATTTACAAAAGCGGGACGGTTCCCCGGCGCGGCCGCCCATTCCACTTAAGAAATCTGTAGCTGTCAGTGCATTATCCTTCATCCGAGATTCTGCAGTTGGTGTTCTTTACTCGGATGGCCAGTTTCTTGTAACAGATTGGAGTTTGGGCAGCCACGTCGAGCAAGGAACAAAGTACTGCAATAATGCGAGTCTCTGGACTCAAGGCCTCAGGATTGTATTGGCCTGTTTGGATATAGGAGATATACGAGTCATTGATTTTTCCGAAAGAATGGGTATAGATCCGGTGAGCGGTCAGTATATAAACGGGACTGTCGTGGCTTTGCACTCGGCTGGTGATGTTGCAATAGGCACCTCTGATGGAGTTGTAGTATTTCCTCCTGCTAACGAGCCCCCTTATGAAAAGCCTTCGTCAAACGGCTTGGGTAAAGGTCCAATTATCGCAATGATTTTTTACGACAGGGACAAGGTGATCGTAGGTGGTGCGTTCCCTGGGCTCTATCTGGTGGCGCGGGACAGAGATCCGATAAGGCTAACTGAGGTGGCAAGCAACATACGCTTAGTGGCGGTCAAACAGAACGAGATTGCCTATGCTGGAGTGGCGGGAATCACTATCGCAAGCATAGGAAGTAAGCTGGCTTTCACCGATCTTACAGCCACAATTTGGAAATGGTTGCTGGCCTTCATCTCTATCTCGGCCTTTACTTTGGCAATATTCCGGGACCGAAGGGCCGTACCGTCGAATCCGCAACAATAAGATTCGTGAGTTGATCAGGGAGACTTCTGCCAACTCGTGGCCTTGGCTTTGTCCGCCATAATCTGGTAGGTGGATGGCCACCCTGGTCAACGCTGGTCTATCTGATTCCTATCTGGCGAGAGTGGAGGAGCCGCCCTGCCCCGCTCGTGGCTCGTGGTTCCCGGGCCCCGGTTGCCGCTGGCGTGCGACGCGCATGCTATGAGGGGCTCAAGTCCCCTTCAGCCTGGGCCCGTCTCCTGATGCCGACCGATTGCCTCGCCAAGCCTTCCAACGGCTGGCGAGCCGTTGGGATATCCGACTCTCGTCGCCTGCTGACTCCAGACGGGACGCCTCCACCCGCTTGGCTGGATCGATGGGCTCATCGACCTCATGCAGACTAGCACCTGGCGGTTGCTGGAGGACGATTGGACGGCGCTGGTGCTGGAAAGATCCGTCCCGGGAATTCATGACCAAGGCACTCTCCTTTACAGTGTTACCCCCGTCTGCTAGCTTGAGCGGCAGACCGGAGCCCGCGGACTGGCCATGCACCTTGCCCTGGAGAACCCCACCCCCACGACCGACCGGCGGCGCCCCGTGCGCCTGCTGGAGCTGATCGGCAACACGCCCCTGATCGACCTCTCGGCGCTGACCGGGCGCGACGAGGTGAAGCTGTTCGCCAAGGCGGAGTCGGCCAACCCGGGCGGCTCGGTGAAGGACCGGCCGGCGCTCGCCATGGTGCTGGATGCCGAGCGGCGGGGCTTGTTCGGCGAGGGGCGGCGGCTGCTCGATGCCACCTCCGGAAATACGGGCATCGCCTATGCCATGATCGGCGCCGCGATGGGGTTGCCCGTCACCCTCTGCCTCCCCGACAGCGCCAGCCCGGAGCGCAAGAAGATTTTGCGCGCCTACGGCGCCGAGCTGCGGATCACCGATCCGATGGCCGGCAGCGACGGCGCGATCCTGGAGGCGCGGCGGCTGGTGGCCGAGGCGCCAGAGCGCTGGGCCTATCTCGATCAGTATTCGAACCCCGAGAACTGGCGCGCCCATTACCGCTCGACCGGCCCCGAGATCTGGGAGCAGACCGGCGGCGCAATCACCCACTTCGTCACCGGCCTGGGCACCAGCGGCACCTTCATGGGTGTGGGCAGGTTCCTGAGAGAGACGAGCCCGGCGGTGCGGCTGATCTCGGTCGAGCCGGACTCGCCGTTCCACGGCATGGAGGGGATGAAGCACATGGCCTCGGCCATCGTCCCCCCGATCTACGATCCGGCGCTCGCCGACGAGGCGATGGAGCAGCCGACCGAGGAGGCCTACCGGATGGTCAAGCGACTCGCCCGCGAGGCGGGGCTGCTGGTCGGCATCTCTTCGGGCGGCAACGTCGCCGCCGCCCTCAAGGTGGCCGCCGGGCTGCGCTCGGGCACGCTGGTCACGGTGCTCTGCGACGGCGCCGACAAGTACCTGTCCGACCGTTTCTGGGAGGAGCCCTGAAGCTCATGAACCGACTGCTCATCACCCCCGATCACCTGCGGGCGATCGACCGCCACGGCGAGCAGACCTATCCGGAGGAGTGCTGCGGCTTCCTGATCGGCCGCGCCGACGCGGAGACGACGTCTGTCGAGCGCCTGCTGCCGGTAGACAACGAGCGCCAGGACAGCCGCCACAACCGGTATGTGATCAACCCGGAGACGGTGCTGGCGGCGCACAAGGAGGCGCGGGCGGCGGGGGCCGACGTGGTGGGCTACTACCATTCGCACCCGGACCATCCGTCGAAGCCGAGCGACTTCGACCGCGAGCACGCCTGGCCGGGGCTCTCGTACCTCATCGTTTCGGTGCAGAAGGGGCGCGCGGCGGACGCCCGGAGCTGGCGCCTCGCCGACGACCGCGACCAGTTCGACGAAGAAGAGATCATCGATCAGGCGGCCGATCCGGCCGGTTCCCTAGGACTCGAGAAGGAGGCGGTCTGATGAGCGTCACCATTCACATCCCCACCCCTCTGCGGCGCTTCACGGCCGAGCATGGGGAGGTTCAGGCAGAGGGCGGCACGGTCGGCGAGGCGATGAAGGATCTGATCCGGCAGTTCCCGGCTCTGCAGCGCCATCTCTATACCGACGACGGCACGCTGCGCAGCTTCGTCAACCTGTTCCTCAACGACGAGGACGTGCGCCACCTCGGCAAGGAGAGCGCGCCTCTGGTGAGCGGCGACAACCTCTCGATCATCCCGTCGATCGCGGGGGGGGCGGGTGCTGCCGCCAGCCTGCTGGAAACGGCGCATGGGGTCCAGGAGCTGCCGGAGCTCTCGCCGCCGGAGATCCGCCACTACAGCCGCCACCTGATCCTCCCCGAGGTCGGCACGCTCGGCCAGCGCAAGCTCAAGGCGGCGAAGGTGCTGATGATCGGCGCCGGCGGCCTCGGCTCGCCGCTCGGGCTCTATCTGGCGGCGGCCGGGGTCGGCACGCTCGGGCTGGTCGACTTCGACGTCGTCGACGAGAGCAACCTCCACCGGCAGGTGCTGTTCGGCCGCTCGGCCGTGGGGCGGCCGAAGATCGCGGCCGCCGTCGACCGCCTGCGCGACCTCAATCCGCACATCAAGGTGACCCCCTACGAGACGCGGCTCGACTCCTCGAACGCTCTGGAGCTGTTCGCGGACTACGACATCGTCGTCGACGGCACGGACAACTTCCCGACCCGCTATCTGGTGAACGACGCCTGCGTGCTGACCGGCAAGCCGAACGTCTACGGCTCGATCTTCCGCTTCGAGGGGCAGGTGTCGATCTTCTGGGGGGCCAAGGGGCCGTGCTACCGCTGCCTGTTCCCCGAGCCGCCGCCGCCGGGGCTGGTCCCCTCCTGCGCCGAGGGGGGCGTGCTCGGCGTGCTGCCGGGGATCATCGGCTCGCTGCAGGCCAACGAGGTGATCAAGCTGATCGTCGGCGCCGGCGATCCGATGATCGGCCGGCTGCTGCTGTTCGACGCCCTGAAGCTGAAGTTCCGTGAGCTCAAGCTGCGCAAGAACCCCGACTGCCCGATCTGCTCGGAGCACCCGACGCAAACCGGGCTGATCGACTACGAGCAGTTCTGCGGCATCGATCCGCAGGCCGAGGCGGTGGAGCAGGCGTTCGAGATCTCCGCGCCCGAGCTCAAGTCCTGGCTGGACGAGGGGCGGCCGGTCACCATCCTCGACGTGCGCAACCCGCCGGAGTGGGAGATCAACCAGCTCGAGGGGGCCAGGCTGATCCCGCTCGGCGAGTTGCAGGACCGGCTGGGCGAGCTCGACCCGGCGGACACCATCGTGGCCCACTGCCACCACGGCATGCGCTCGGCGCGGGCGGTGAACATGCTGCGCGAGATGGGCTTCTCGCGCGCCATCAACCTCGCCGGCGGCATCGACGCCTGGAGCACGATGGTCGATCCGTCGGTGCCCCGGTACTAGGAAGCCTCTGTAGGGGCGGCCCTATGTGGCCGCCCTGGCCTGATCTACGGCTTGCCCCGCAAGCCAGGGCGGCCACATAGGGCCGCCCCTACATCCCTCCCTTTTCCTTCCGCCCCCTTCGTGATACTCCTCCAGACGAGAGGAGAACCGCATGGCCACCCATGAAGACGCGAAACTGATCCTGCACCTGTACGAACTGCGCCGCGAGCCCCGGATGCGCGAGGCGCGCGACTGGTTCGCTCGCCATTTCCACGCCAGAACCATGGAGGAGTTCCTCGCCGTCTGCCCGCCGGGGTCCGAGACCAACGCCTCCTACCGCATGGTCCTGACCTACTGGGAGATGGCGGCCTCCTTCGTCGTCCACGGCGTGCTCGACCGCGAGCTGTTCTTCGAGAACACCACGGAGCTGCTGCTGGTCTGGGAGCGCGTCCGCGAGCTGCTGCCGCAGGCCCGGGCGGTCAGCAAGAACCCCCTGAGCTCGAAGAACTTCGAGCAGGTCGCTGGCTGGTACATCGACTGGTGGAACGCGCGGGCTCCCGAGTTCCACGCCGCTTTCGCCGCCCGGGTCCGCCAGGGCCTGACGGTGCCGCCGCCACCCGAGGCGCTCGCCGCCGCCAAGGGGGAAGTGCCGCACACCGATTAGCCGTTCTGAAGTAGCCGTTCTGAAACAGCCGTTCTGAAACACTTTCTTTGGGGAGATCGATCTTGATCAAGAAGAATTCCTGGTGGCTCGCCGCCCCCCTCCTTCTGCTCTGCCTCCACCCCGCCGCCGCGCAGCCGCCGCACGACATGGACGACGAAGCCATGGCGCAGGACCAGCCGGCGGAGAAAGCGGAGAAGAATGCCCTGCCGCCGAAGGCCGAGGACCACCTCGTCACCACCCAGCACCACGCCGTCGTCGGCGGCCAGGACCTCCGCTACAGCGTCACCGCCGGCACCCTGGTCCTGCGCGACGAGGAGGGGAAGCCGCGGGCGTCCATCTTCTTCACCGCCTACACCCGCGACGGCGTGAAGGACCTCGGCAAGCGGCCGATCACCTATACGTACAACGGCGGCCCGGGCTCCTCGTCGGTCTGGCTCCACCTGGGCGCCTTCGGTCCGCGCCGGGTGGTGATGGAGGAGGAAGGGTGGGCGCCGTCGCCGCCCTACCGCCTGGAGGATAACAACGAGTCCCTGCTCGACCTCACGGACATGGTGTTCATCGATCCGGTGACCACCGGCTACAGCCGGGCCATCCCGGGCAAGGACGCGAAGAAGTTCTACGGCCTCGAGGAGGACGCCGAGGCGGTCGCCGATTTCATCCGCCTCTACACCGTGCGCTTCGGCCGCTGGCCGAGCCCCAAGTTCCTGGCCGGCGAGAGCTACGGCACCACCCGCTCGGCCAAGCTCTCCAACCTCCTCCAGCAGAAGCACGGGATCTACCTCAACGGCATCGTGCTGCTCTCCACGATCCTCAACTTCCAGACCGCCAGCTTCGCCACCGGCAACGACCTCCCCTATCCGCTCTTCCTGCCGACCTATACGGCGACGGCCTGGTACCACAAGAAGCTGCCGGCCGACCTGCAGGCGGCGGGGCTCCAGAACGCGGTCGAGGAGTCCAGGCGCTTCGCCGCGGGCGAGTACACGCTCGCCCTGATGCGCGGCAACACCCTCTCGCAGCAGGAGTGGAACGATACCGCCGCCAAGGTCGCCCGCTACACCGGCCTGACGCCGGAGTACATCAAGGAGACCAACCTGCGGCCGGAGATCCAGGCTTTCGACAAGGAGCTGCTGCGCGACCAGCGGATGACCGTCGGCCGCCTCGACAGCCGCTTCAAGGGGCGGGACCGCTCCGCCGCGGGGGAGCGGCCCGAGTTCGATCCCAGCAACGCCGCGATCACCGGGCCGTTCACCGCGGTGCTCAACGACTACGTGCGGCAGGACCTCGGCTTCAAGAGCGATCTCCCGTACGAGATCCTGACCGGCCGGGTCCGGCCCTGGAACTACGGCCGGGGGAACCAGTACATCAACGTGGCGGAGGACCTGCGCGTCGCGATGAGCCAGAACCCCGCCCTCAAGGTCTTCGTGGCCTGCGGCTACTACGACCTCGCGACGCCGCTCTACGCGGCGGAATACACCTTCCATCACATCGGCTTCGAGCCCGAGTACGCGCAGCGGATCAACCTGCACTACTACGAGGCGGGGCACATGATGTACATCCGCCGGACCGACCGCGTGCAGCTCAAGAAGGACATCGCGGCGTTCTTCGCGTCGGCCGCCGGCGGGCGCTGAGGACACCGCTTCCGCCGCGGGGTAGTGGGACCGGCGGCGTGGGGGGCCGAGCCCCCACGCCTGATCGGCTATGCTATCCGGCGATGTCCCTGCCTATTCGAGAGCCGGCGGCTCCCCTCGCCGGGGAGGGTTCGCCGCGCCTTTCGCCACCACTCCGGGGGCGCCGCGTGGTGCTGCTTGGAGGGTTGGGCTTCATCGGCCTCAACCTTGTCCCCGAGCTGCTGCTTGCGGGCGCGCGTGTGGAGATCCTCAACCGCTCGCTCGATCCGCTGGCTCTGCGGTGGCTCGACCGGCAGGCGGGCGGAGCCCCGGTGAGCGTGCGCCAGGGCGATATCCGCGATGCGGAGAAGCTCCACGACTGGCTGCGGGCCGCGGACGTGGTCATCAATCTGGCGGGCCAGTCGGGGGCCGTCAAGAGCGAGCGCGACGCGCTGATGGACGCCCAGGTCAACGTCGGCGGGCACCTCGCGGTGCTCGAGGCGTTACGCGGTCGCCCACACCCCCCACGGGTAGTCTTCATTTCCAGCCGGCTGGTCTATGGAGTGACGGGCTCCGCCCCTGTGGACGAGACCCACCCCGCGCTCCCCACCAGCCTCTACGGTCTCCACAAGCTGACCGTGGAGCACTACCACCGTCTCTATCGGGAACACTTCGGCATCCCCTACACAGTCCTGCGGCTGACCAACCCCTATGGGGCCTTCCAATTGCCCGGCCGGCGGGAGCACGGAGTGGTCAACCATTTCATTCTCGCCGCTCTGCGCGGGGAGACGATCACGCTCTTCGGTGGCGGCCGGCAGCTCCGCGACTACCTCCACGTCTCCGATGCGGTCGCGGCGATCCTCCGCGCCGCGACGGACGAGCGGGCCGCGGGCGAGACTCTCAACGTCGGGGCCGGCGTCTCGGTGAGCCTCCGCGAGATGGCCGAGCGGATCGTCGCGGCCGCCGGCTCGGGCAAGGTGGAGGAGGCGCCCTGGCCCGAGGGTTATGAGCGGGTCGAAACCGGCGATTTCCTGTGCGACATCAGGCGCATCGAGCATCTCCTCGACTGGAGACCGGTCCTCGGTCTGGAGACGGGGCTCAGCAGGACCCTGGAGAGCTGCCGGGAGATCCTCGCCGATGCCGGCTGCCCGCTGCCGAGGGACGGAGCGCGATGAGACTCATGGATCGCGTGGCGCGCTCACTGCGCCGGGGAACCGCGCGCTTTTCGCGCCGTTCGCCCGCTTCGCTGATGCCGTCCGGTGAGCCCATCTTCCTCCACCGGCCGCATGGCCAGCCGTGCCATGGGATCACGCGGGACGTGATCCGGGATTTCGAGCTCCTGTCGCATTTCGTGCTGCGAAACCCCGCTGGGAATCAGTACCAGGTTCCTGAGGACGTGACGTTCATCACGTACCACAACTACAAGTTCAAATGTCTTATCGAGACGTGTTACGAAGTCCACGGGATCCGCGACTACGTCGTGCTCGGAAGAGACGTCGTGCGGTGGGACTGGGGCGCGAAGGTGAAGCTGGTGTTGGATTATCTGGAGTCCGGAGCCTGCTCCACCCGCTACGTCCTCTGTACGGACGCGGACGACGTGCTGATGATCCGGGATCCTTCCACGCTGCTCGACCGCTTCCGCGTCTACGACTGCGACCTGCTCTTCTGCAACACCTTTGTCGATTACCCACCCAACCAGGACTGCCGCGACTTTGAGACCCTTAAATATTACACGCACCCTCTCCATTGCCGTCTCAGTGCGGGCGCTTACGTCGCCGAGAAGGAGGCGCTGACTAGGTGCCTGCGGGAGCTCGCGGAGGCCTGCGACGAGACCGTGCCGTGGGTGATGTACGACGGTGCTTTCGTGGACCAGTTGGGGTGGCGGTATCTCCACTCCAGGGACTACCCGAAGATCCAGGTCGATCACCGGTCTCTCATCTTCAAGCGCTACGACCTGTTCAGGGACGTCGTCGAGTAGGCGGCTGAGCGCCCCGGGGTGTCAGTGCCACTCCGTCACCAGGACCCGCCGATCCAGAGCCGCGCGCAAGGCGTCGTGACGTTCCTGGCTCAAGTCTTCGTTCATGTGCCAGTGGAACTCCACGATCAGCTCGTTTACATAGTCGATCGTGCCGTCAGCTATCATTTTTTCGAGGATGGGATACTCCGCCCCCTCGATGTCCATCTTCACCACGAGGTGGTCCCGCCGGCTGAAGTTGCGCCGTATCCAACGGCTGAAATCGATGCAGCCCACGGTCAGGGGGCGGGAGTAGTCCACCTTGGCGGCGTTCTTGACGTGACCTGCCAGCAGCGTCGAGCCCCCTCGGTGGTTCGGCCCCCACTCGGTGGCGAGATAGAAGTCCATCGTGCCGTCGCGCACCCATACGGCTTTGTGGCAGAAATGGATCGGGGTCCCGGGGTGCCCGCGCCGGACCTCCTCGACGCAGGCCACGAGCTCGGGCTGCGGCTCGAAGGCGAAAAACTCGCTCTCCAGTCCACGCTCGATCCGTTCCGCGAGAACTTTGCAGGTATTGCTTCCGCAATCCACGAAAACCTTGCGCGGATGGCGCCTCCCCCATCGCCGGAGGAAAGAAAATAGTCCCAGATCAAAGGCACGCATGCGAGCAGTGTAGCAAATTGAAGCTCCCCTCGATCGGGAGCAAAGCTCGAAAGCTCGTGTAACGAATCCCCTGCTGAAACGCCTGTAAGCACCGATGCCATACCGAAGGACCGCCGTCGTCAGCGGCGCCCTATTGACTGCCACCAAGGCAGCGGCGTAATCTGGGCAGACCTGCTGTCCGAACAACCGACTTGAGTGAGGAGATTTACCATGAATAAGGGAAAGATGATTTTTCGTGTTCTGACCGTGCTCGTTCTGGCCGTGACCTTCAGCTCGCTGGCCCACGCGCAGGCGACCCGGACCTGGGTGTCGGGTGTCGGCGACGACGCCAACCCGTGCAGCCGCACGGCGCCTTGCAAGACCTTCGCGGGCGCGATCTCAAAGACCGCGGCGAAGGGCGAGATCAACGTGCTCGATCCGGGCGGATTCGGCGGCGTGACGATCACCAAGTCGATCACCATCTCCGCGGAAGGGGTCGAGGCCGGCGTGCTGGTGTCCGGCACCAACGCCATCGTCGTCAACGTCCCGAGTGCCGCGGACGTCGTCGTGCTCCGCGGGCTCGACATCGAGGGATTGGGCACCGGCTTGAGCGGCATCACCGTCATCACCGGCGGCACCGTGTTCGTCGAGAATTGCACGATCAACCGGTTCACCGTCTCCGGGATCAACTTCGTTCCCACTGTCGCCAACAGTCAGTTGCACGTGAGCGACACCATTGTGCGCAATAACGGGAACTTCGCGGCTTCGACGGGGCAGGGCATCTTCGTCAACCCCGGGTCGATGGTCAAGGCCACCCTTAGCCACGTCCGGATAGAGAACAACGTCGCCGGCCTCAAGGTGCAGGGCGCCTCGAACACCACGGTGGTCGACAGCGTCGCCGCGAATAACGCCTTCGCGGGATACTCGGGCGCCACCAGCCCCGCGATCCTGACGATCGAGCGCAGCGTTGCGACCCACAATGGAACGGCGATCGTCTGCAACTCCGGCACCAGCGTCCGCCTGGGCAACATGAGCATCGTCGACAACGTGGTCACCCTGGCCGGTACCGGTACCTGCTCGTCGTTCAAGAACAACGACATCGACGTCGTCGGCGCCCTGACTCCGATCAACCCGCAGTAGAATTGTTCGCACCCCTTCCCGGCCCGAAATGGCCGGGAAGGGCTTGCCCGTCACGTTCCCGACCTGCTATCTTTTCGCCCCGTGCAGCGTCCTCTGATCATTCCTGACGAGTTTCACCGCAACCATCCGGACGTGCACGCGATCGGCCCGGAGAAGACCGGGTCCACGCTCATCAACCTCGTGGCGGAGTGTCTTGGCCTGGGGGACCTGAGCGACAGCGACGTGCTGGATGTCGGCTGTGGAGTCCGGTTTACGCAAGCGATCATCAATCGCGACATTCCGATCAAGAGCTACACAGGCGTGGACGTGTACCTGCCGCTGATCGAATATCTGCGGCGAGAGGTCGACGACCCGCGCTTTTCATTTTTATATTGGGATGCTCAGAACGCCAGATACAACCCGGAGGGGGTCAGAATAACTCCGGAGTCGAGCTGGCCCGTCGAAGGCACGTTCGACGTCATCTGGCTGTTCTCCGTATTCACTCACCTCAACTCGTCCGACGCCAACGCCCTGCTCGCGATCCTGCGCCGGCATGTCCGGCTCGGCGGCGCGCTGTTCTTCTCCGCGTTCCTCGACGACACGGTCGACTCGTTCGAGGATCGGATCCCCGACTATCCGCTCTCCCAGCCCTGTTATTCCGAGCGCTATCTGCGGGAGCTCGTCGAGGCGAACGGATGGAGCGTCTCGTCGGTGAATCCGCCGGACCCCGAGCGCTTCATCCAGCATTACCTCGTCTGTCGCCCGGCGATGGGCTGACTCCTGGCTCAGGCGCCGCCGAACACCAGCACGAACTCCCCCTTGAGCGAAGGGCGACCCTTCAGCTCTTCGAGCAGCGCGGAGAGCGGGCCGCGCAGCACTTCCTCGTGCATCTTGGTCAGCTCGCGGGCGACCGCCGCCGGGCGGTCCCCGAGCTCGGCCAGGGCGTCCTCCAGGCTGGCGAGGAGCCGGTGAGGGGACTCGAAGACCACCAGAGTGTGGCCGAGGCCGGCCCAGTGCTTGTAGAAGGAGCGCCGCTTGCCGGTCTTCGGCGGCGCGAAACCGGCGAAAGTGAAGGGGTAGGGGGGGAGGCCCGAGACGATCAGCGCGGCGAGCGGCGCGGCGGCGCCGGGGATCGGCTCGATCCGTACCCCCAGGGCCGCCGCCTCGCGCACCAGCAGGAACCCGGGGTCGGAGAGCAGCGGGGTGCCGGCGTCGCTCGCCACCGCGATCGTCTTCCCCTCCTGGAGATCGGCCAGCAGGCGGGGCAGGCGCTGCCGCTCGTTGTGCTCGTGGAGGGAAACCAGCGGCTTCTTGATCCCCAGATGGGCCAGCAGGCGGCCGGTATGGCGGGTGTCCTCGCAGGCCACGAGGTCCGCCGACTCGAAGGCGGCGCGGGCCCGCGGCGACAGGTCGTCGAGGTTGCCGATCGGGGTCGCGACGACCAGGAGACGGCCCGCCATCAGCTTGTCCCCCTCAATCGCGTGGAATCTCCTGGTCGAGGTTGACCGCGCTCCCCGAGAGGCGGGCGATCAGCATCAGCCGGCGCTTGAAGCGGAAGCGCTGCTCGAGGGTGACGATCCGCCGTACCACCTTTTCTTCATATCCCCGCTCGGCGACCTCCTCGGGGCGCAGCCCGAGGTCGAACAGCAAGTAGAGCACCTCGTCGGCAAGCTCGTAGGAGAAGCCGAGCTCCCCCTCGTCCGTCTGCCCCGGCCAGAGGTCGGCCGAGGGGGCCTTGTCGATCACCTCGGGGGGCAGGCCGAGGTGCCGCGAGAGTTCCCAGATCTGGCACTTGTAGAGATCGCCCAGCGGGTTGAGCGAGCTCGCGTTGTCGCCGAAGACCGTGGAGTAGCCGAGCAGGATCTCGGTCTTGTTCGAGGTGCCGAGCACCAGGGCGTCGAGCTTCTTCGCCTGGTCGAAGAGGATGGTCATCCGCTCGCGGGCCATCTTGTTCCCCCGCCGGTCGGCCCCGGCGTCCGGCTCCAGCGCGAAGTAGGCGTCCACCATCGGCGAGATCCCGATCGCCCGGTGCGGCATCCCCAGATGCTCGGCTACGGCGCGGGCGTCGCGCTCGGATTCGGGGGACGAGGTGCGGTAGGGGAGCAGGAAGCCATGGACCCGCTCGGGTCCCAGGGCCCGTGCCGCGAGCGCCGCCGAGAGCGAGGAGTCGACGCCGCCGGAGAGGCCCACCACCACCCCCGCGGTGCCGGAGGTCTCGACGGCGTCGCGGATGAAGCTGGTCAGCACCGCCTCGGCGAGCGGGGCGTTGAGCCGCAGGCGCGCGCGGACCTGCTCGCGCCGGATCACGCGGAGGGACCCTCGATGTCGGAGCGCTCGGCGTCGAGAAGCGGCAGGCGCCAGCGCAGGCGGTCGGAGTCGCGAAGGTCGATCTCCGTCACCAGCAGGTGCTCCTCGAGCAGCGGCGCGCGGTCCGCGATCTCCCCTCCGGGGCGCACGACGTGGCTGGCGCCGGGATAGAAGGACCCCTCTTCCCAGCCGACGCGGTTGCAGTAGAGCACCCAGCAGGTGTTGAGCAGGGCCGTGGCGCGGGTGAGGGTCTCCCAGCTCTCCTGGCTTTCCGGCATCGCACCCGGGCCAATGCGGCCGGGAGCCGCCGAGACCACGATCAGCAGCCTGGTGCCCGCCACCGCCAGCCGCCGCGCCAGCTCGGGGTGCCAGAGGTCCTCGCAGATCAGCAGGCCGGCCGTCCCCCCGGGTAGTTGGAAGGTGTCCAGCCGCCGGCCGGCGCCGAAGAAGCGCTCCTCCTGGAAGAGGCCGTAGGTGGGCAGGTAGAGCTTGCGGTGGACGTGGACGAGCGCGCCCCCGGTGAGCAGGACGGCGCTGTTGTGCAGCACGCCGCGCTCCCCTTCCTCGACGAGGCCGAGCACCACGCGCATCGGGCCGGCGGCCTCGGCGAGCCGCGTCAGCACGGGCGAGCCGAGCGGCAGCGCCACCCGCGGGGTCAGGTGGAGGAGCCGGTAGCCGGTCAGCGACAGCTCGGGGAAGACCAGCAGATCGACGCCGGCCTCCCGCGCCCGCGCGATCCATTCGAGGTGGCGCCCGGTGTTGTGCTCGACGTCCCCCAACCGGCCGTCGATCTGCGCCAGACCGATCCTCAGGATGTTGTTGTTCGCGGCCATGGTTTTTGGGGTCGTCGGGGCGGATGCTAGCATGGGCGCATGAAGACCGACTCGCGCTCCTTCCGGCCGTTCCTGGCGGCCGCTCCGCTCGTTTTACCGATCGCTGCTCTCCTCGCGGCGGGCTCGCCCGCCTGGCCGCAGACGCCGCAGACGCCGCAGACGCCAAAGCCGGCCCTGGCGAAGCCCGCCCCTCCGGCGGCCGCCGGGCAGGTCACGCTCCAGGACCGGGTGCTGGCGGTGGTGGACGAGGACCCGGTTCTCGCCTCCGACGTCGAGCGGGCCATCCGGCTCGGCCTCGAGCAGCCGCGGCCCGGCGAGGCCGACGAACGATTCCGCCGCCGGGTGCTCGACGCGCTGATCGACCAGCGGCTGCAGTTCCATGAGATCGACCGCTTCAACTTCGAGCAGGTGCCGGTCGACGAGATCCAGAAGCGGGTCGCCGACATCCGCTCCCGCTTCCCGGACGAAGCCGCATTCCAGAAGGCCCTGAAAGAGGTGGGGTTGGACCTCAAGACGTTGCGCCAGCTCGTCGCCCGCCAGCTCCTGGTGCTGACCTACGTGGACGAGCGTCTGGGCGCCCGCGTCTTCGTGGGGCCGGACGAGCTCAACCGCTACTATCGCGAGGTGCTCACCCCCGAGATGCAGAAGCGGGGGCAGCAGCCCCCCCCGCTCGAGGACGTGCGCGAGGACATCCGCGAGACCCTGAAGCAGCAGAAGATGACCCAGGAGATGGGGAAGTGGACCCAGGAGCTGCGGACCAAGGCCGACATCGCCGTCTACTCCCTCGCCCAGCAGGCCAACCAGCCGCTGCCGCCGGTGGTCAAGACGATCGCGGGGAAGAAGGTTGATCCGAAGGCAAAGCCGGTGAGCAAGCCGCCGCCGGCGATCTAATACAGCTCCTCATACTGCTCCCACGCCGCCAGCACTCGCCGGACGTAATCGCGGGTGGCGCTGGTGCCGATCTTGGTGTAGAGCTCCTCGGGCTCCGGGCTGAAGCACTGGTTACGCCAGACCATGGCCTCGGGCTCCCCGGCATCGTAGGCCGCGACCGCCGGGATCACGCCGCCTGAAAAGTCCTTCAGCAGGGCGCCGAGATGGGCGGCGCCCAGGGCGATCGAGACCTCGGGGCGGTAGGCGTCCTCGGCCTGCAGGCGCTCCAGATTGAGTTGGGCCGCGAGGCGCCGGGCCGTGCTCGCGGAGAGGCGGGTGAGGCCGCGGCTCGCGGCCGGGGAGAGCAGCGAGGTGTCGAAGTGGCTCTCCTCGCGGATGAGGGCGGCCAGCAGCGCGGGCTCGACCCCGCGGATCCCGCCCTGAGCGACGATGGTCTGCCGGAAAGGAAAGGGGTAGAGCAGCCGCCGGAACCCGAGGGGCTGGAGCGCCAGGGGAACGCGGGACGGCGCGCGGTCGCGCAAGGCCTCGGCCATGGCGATGGAGCGGGCGAACTCCCCGCCGCGAGCGAGCAGCAGGCCGCCGGTGAAGGCGAGCGATGGATCGGAGAGCGGAAAGAGGTCGCGCACCGCCGGCGCCCCCTCGTGCCAGACGCCGAGAGCGAGCAGCGCCTCCTCCGGCCGGGCGAGCGGCTTTTCCCACAGCGGCCAGCGCCTCACCGGCACCTCGGCCAGCCTCAAAAAGGGCGCGGCGCGGCGGTCGGCGAGCAGGATCTGCTCCAGCCGGCGCTGGGCCGCCCGCCCAACCCCCGTGGGATCGCTGCTGCCGAGCAGCAGCCAGGCGCCATAGAGGTCGTCGGCGTGGCCCGCGGCGGCCAGGCGGCGCCCCTCGGCGGCGGTGAAGCGGGCCAGCGGCTCGCCGGCGAGCCGCGCCCGGGCTCCATCCGCGAGCGGATGGTAGGGGGCGGCGCGCAGGACATCCAGATACCGGGCCACCGCCTCCTGGCCGTTCTTCTCCAGCTCCGCCAGCCGGCCGCTCCAGTAATCGGCTTCCAGGCGGTCGTCGCGGCCTCCCAGGCGCGCCTTCGCCAGCCAGGCCCTGACGCGCTCGCGGCGGCCGCGGACGAGATCCGAGGCGGCGAAGAACAAAGCCGCCCGCGCCGTTTCGCCCCGCCACTTGGGGTTGCCGGTGAGTTTCTCGTACAGCGAGATCGCGGCGTCCTCGGAGCCGGCGCGCCATTCCAGGCGGAGCGCCGAGAGCAGCGCGGGCGCGGCCCAGGCGGCCCCCTGCGGCTCGGCGGCGTAGGCTTGCCGGTAGGCCTTGCCGGCCACCGGCCAGGCCCCCCGGAGCTCGTGGGCATGCGCCTCCTGATAGATGGCGCGGGCGCGGTCGGTGGAGGTCCTCGCCAGCATGGAAAGGCGGGCAAAGGCGAGGGAGGCCTCGGCGTAGCGCTGCTGCGAGAGCAGGATCTGGCCCGTCCGGAGCTGCGTCTCGTAGGCGTCGCGCGGGGAGAGGGCGTTGCCCTTGCCGGCGGCGCGCTGCAGGAAGATCAGGGCCCTGTCGAAGTCGCTGTGCCGCTCGAAGGTGAGGCCGAGCAGCATCGGCGCCCGGCCGTGCTCGGACACCGAAACCATGGGGGCGAGCCGCTCGGCGGCCAGGCGGGCGGTCTCGTCGTCGCGGCTCGCCTCGAGCAGGTTCACCAGCAGGCTGCGCGCGATCTCGAGATAGCCGGTGCGCTGGGCGCACTCCGCCCGTGTGAGCTGGATCTCCCGTTGCTGCGAGGCGGGCATGGACTCCGTCCGCAAGGTGCGAAGGAGCTTGCAGTCTCCCCCGGTGGCGAGCGTCCGGTCGAGCAGGCGGACCGCCTCGGGGAGCAGGGGGGAGTCCGCCGCGCTGCCGACCGCGGTCGCCAGCAGGCCCGCCGCCACCTCGGGGTGCCCCAGACGGTCCTGATCGAGCGCCAGACGATAGCGGCCGTGGAATTTGAGCGCCGGGGTCGACGCGATGGTGCGGGCGAAGGCCTCCACGGCATCCGGGAAGCGGCCCAGGGAATCGAGGAGATGGCCGCGGAGGTAGTCGAGGCCGAGCTTGCGGGAGGCCTCCGGGTTGGCGGCGAGCTCCTGCTCGGCACGGGCGAGCGCCTGGGCCGACCGGCCGGCGAGCTGGTGCTCGATCAGCTCCGGCCGCGGATCCGCGACAGTGACGGCGAGGGCGAGGGCGAAGGTGCCGAGCATCGGAGGAGCGGAGCCGGAGAAGCGGCTCCGCCCCCGGCACTCAGAGCTTTAAGTGCCCGTCGGAACCGACCACCGCGCGACTCGCGCGCCGAGGCTCTGCAATTTCAATTCCATTTGCTCATAGCCACGATCGAGGTGGTAGATGCGGTCGATCACCGTCTCCCCCTCGGCGGCGATGCCGGCCAGCACCAGGCAGGCCGAGGCACGCAGGTCGGTTGCCATCACCCCCGCTCCGGTCAGGCGCGAGGGGCCGTGGACCTGCGCCCTGCCGCCGTCGACGCGGATGTCCGCCCCCATCCGCATCAGCTCCGGGGCGTGCTGGAAGCGGTTTTCGAAGATCGTCTCGCTGATCGCCGACACTCCGTAGGCACAGGTCATCAGCGTCATGTACTGCGCCTGGAGGTCGGTCGGGAAGCCCGGATGCGGCGCCGTCTCCAGGTCGCGGGCCGCGATCCCCTGGTCGGCGCGGACGCGGATCCCCTCCGCCGTGACCTCGACCCTGGCGCCGACCTCGGCCAGTTTGTCCAGCAGCGGCGCCAGATCGGCGGCGTTGGCGCTTTCGAGCAGCACGTCGCCGCCGGTCAGCGCGGCGCCGATCAGATACGTGCCCCCCTCGATCCGGTCGGGGATGATGGTGTGCTCGGCGGCGCCCAGTCCGTCGACGCCGTCGATCACGATCGTCTCCTCGCCGGCCCCCGAGATGCGGGCACCCATGGCGTTGAGGAGGTTGGCGAGGTCGATCACCTCGGGCTCGCGGGCGCAGTTCTCGAGCACGGTCGTGCCGCGGGCGAGGGAGGCGGCCATCAGCACGTTCTCGGTGCCGGTGACCGTCGGCATGTCGAAGCGGAAACGGGCGCCGGTCAGCCGCCTGGCCCGGGTCTCGACGTAGCCGTGCGAGAGCGTCACCTCGGCGCCGAGGGCGGTGAGCGCCTTCAGGTGCTGATCGATCGGTCGCACGCCGATGGCGCAGCCGCCCGGCAGCGACACCCGGGCGTGCCCCTCTTTGGCGAGCAGCGGTCCGAGCACGAGGACGCTGGCGCGCATCGTCTTGACCAGATCGTAGGGGGCGTCGTGATCCGGGTTCGGCCGCTCGCGGCGAAGGGTAATGACGCCGTCCTCCTCCTGAGAAGCCATGCCGAGGTGATCGAGCAGCTTCAGGAGGGTGCGGATGTCGCGCACCCGGGGCACCCGGCGGAGGGTCAGCGTCTCGTCGGACAGCAGGCTGGCGGTGAGCGCCGGCAGGGCGGCGTTCTTGGCGCCGCTCGCCGCGACGCGGCCGGCGAGACGCGTCGGCCCTACGATGTGGAACTTTTCCATGACTCCCTTTCTGATTCAGAGGCTGCTTCAGAGGCTACCGGCGCCGCAGCAGCACGGTGCGCGGGATGCCGGAATAGTCCTCCCGGACCTCGGCGATGTCCAGCCCGGAGGCCGCGGCGTGCCGGCGCACGGCGTCGAGCTGTCCGCGTCCGATTTCGACCGCCAATGGTATCCCGTAGCGCAAGCCGGAGCGCAGGCCCGTGCACTGCGCGAAGAGCCGCGCCAGGGTGGCATCGCCGGCGCCGGGCGGAAAGAGCGCCAGGTGAGGCTCGAAATCCAGCACCTCGAGGGAGATTTCGGGGATCTCCGCGCGGTCCACGTAGGGGGGATTGCTCACCACCAGGTCGAAGCGGCGGAGGTCGAGCGCGGTCGTGAGATCGGCGCCGAGAAAGGAGACGCGGTCCGCTGCGCCGAGCCGTCGGGCGTTTTTTGCCGCCACCGCCAGGGCGCCGGGGGAGAGATCGACCGCCACCGCCCGGGCGCCGGGGATCTCCAGCGCGAGAGTCACGGCGAGGATGCCGGAGCCGGTGCCGACGTCGAGGATGCGGGGGGCCTCCGGCAGCCGGAGCTCGAGCACCACCTCGACGATGTGCTCGGTCTCCGGCCGCGGGATCAGCACCCGCGAGTCGACGGCGAACGGCCGCCCCCAGAACTCCCGCTCGCCGGTGAGGTAGGAGACCGGCTCGCCGGCGAGCCGGCGCGCCAGGAGATCGCGGAACCGCCGTTCAGCCTCCGGCGGCACCGGCATCTCCTCGCGCGCCAGCACCCTCCCCTCGGAGAGTCCGAGGACATGCCCGAGCAGCAGCCGCGCCTCCCGCGTGGAGGCGCCAAAAGGAGTGGCCGCGAGGAGCGGCCGGGCCTCGGCGAGGAGCTGACCGATGGTAGGCATCGGCCCAGTGTATCGGTCTCCCCGCCAGCGCTGTGATAGAAAATCGCCCGTGCGACGAGCCCTGAAGATCCTCCCTCTGTCGTTCCTGCTTGCCGCCCTCCCGCTGGCCGCTCAGACTCCCGTCCCGCAGGGGATCGGCGTCCTCACCTTCCGCGCCCAGCCGGTGGCGGAGCCGAAGCCCGGGGCGTGGCGGATCGTCAAGATGAGCGGCAGGGGCGAGGCGCTCCTCGAAAGGATGGGGACCGCCGGGGAGCGCGCCGGCGGCTTGGCCGACCTCACCCGTCTGGCGGCCTCTTGGTCCGCAGGCCACCCCCCGTCGAAGCTCGCCGTCCGCCGCGAGGGGAAGCTCCTCGCCGTGGTTGCCGGCAACGCCCTTGGGGACCTCGCCGCCTTCCTCGCCACCCTGGATCTGCGCATGGACCCTTGGGGAGCCCTCGCCACTTTCACTGGCATCGCCGTCGGCACTGAAACCGACGGCCTCTCGCTCGGCCTCGCCCGCCGCGATCCGGCGCAGGGGAACCTCACCGCCCATCTCACCTCCCTGAGGGAGGAGAAAGGCGCTCCCGTGGCCGAGGTCAGCCTCCGTTACCCGCCCGGCCTCGCCAAGGCGTTCGTCGAAAAGCAGCTCGCCGACCGCGCCGCCGCCTTCGCCCGCCGCACCGGCGCCAAAATCGCCGTCCAGGTGGATCTGGAGGTCAAGAAAACCGGAACAGGGACGTAAGGGACAACAAGGACCTCAGAGACAGGAAGGCCGGCAACAAAGATCGGTAATCATTATCCCTGTTGTCCCTGTTATCCCTGATGTCCCTTCCAGTTTTTCTGCCGCGCCTGAAGGCCTACCGCCCGCCGGCCGGCTTGGCCTCGCTGCTCTCGGGCGCCTTCTGCGCCTCCAGGACGCAGCTCTGGGCCTCCTCGGAGCTGGGCTTCATCGACCGGGCCTGGTTGCACGCCTCCAGCGCGGACTGCCGCTGGCCGAGCGCGAGGAAGGCCTGCCCGAGCGCCAGATAGCCGTCATAATGACCCGTGTATCCCACCGACTTCGAGAACTCGTCCTTCGCCTTAGTGTAGAGCTTCATCTGCTTGTCGTGATCCGTCTCCCCCTTGGCCTTCTTCATCAACTTGACGCCGCGGGCGTAGGCCTCCAGGGACTTCTCCTCGGGAGACTTCAAGCGGCCCCCCATGGACTCCGTCGGCACTCCCATCTGGGCGGTCAGGGCGGGGGCGGCCATAAGCGCTATCAGCGCCACCAGGACAAACGCAGCCAGCTTCTTCATGGATTTTTTTCTCCTAGTTGAGGTCTGGAGCTATATACGCAAATTTGCTCCAAACTGTTTAGCTAGGAGTAAATGACGGACGGAGGGAAAATGTTTCGCGGGCGCTCCGGAGGGCGCCGGCGTATGGGGGGGAGCGCCGCCTCAGTGGGCCCGCGACTGCTCTTCCATCTTCTGGGCCTGGAAGTGGGCGTTGAGCGGCTCGATCAGGGGATCGAGGTTGCCTTCCATGACCGTCGGGAGCTGATGGATCGACAGGCCGATCCGGTGGTCCGTAACCCGGCTCTGGGGGAAGTTGTAGGTGCGGATCTTCTCCGAGCGGTCGCCCGAGCCCACCATTTTGCGGCGCTCCTCGCTCATCGCGGAATCGGCCTTCTCGCGCTCCAGCTCGTAGAGCCGCGCCTTCAGCACGCGGAGCGCTTTCGCCTTGTTCTTGATCTGGCTGCGCTCGTCCTGGCAGGAGACCACGAGGCCCGAGGGGAGATGCGTGAGCCGCACGGCCGAGTAGGTCGTGTTCACCCCCTGGCCGCCGGGGCCGGAGGCGCAGAAGCGATCGATCCGGAGGTCCTTCTCGTCGACCTCGACCTCCACCTCGTCGGCCTCGGGGAGCACGGCCACGGTCACCGCGGAGGTGTGGATGCGTCCGGCGGACTCGGTGGCGGGGACGCGCTGCACGCGGTGGACGCCCCCCTCGTACTTCAGGCGGCTGTAGGCGCCCCGCCCCTCGACGATGGCGGAGACCTCCTTGATCCCCCCCGCCCCGGACTCCGAGAGGTCGATGACCTCCACCCGCCAACCCTGCTGCTCGGCGTAGCGCGTGTACATGCGGAACAGCTCGGCGGCGAACAGCGAGGCCTCGTCGCCTCCCGTGCCGGCGCGGATCTCGAGCACCACGTTGCGCTCGTCGTTCGGGTCCTTGGGGGTCAGCTCGAGCCGGAGCTTTTCCTCGAGCTCCGCCACCCGGGCCACGAGCTGCTGCTTCTCCTCCTGCACCATCTCGTACAGGTCGTCGTCCTTGGCCAGCGACGCCAGCAACTCGTCGTTCTCCTCCCGCTGCCTCCGGACCTTGACGTACTCGCGGTAGAGGCGGACGGCCGGATCGATCTCCGACAGCGTCTTGTTCACCTCCCGGTACACCTTGGGGTCCGAGAAGACAGCGGGGTCGGAGAGCCGCTGGGTCAGCTCCTGGTGGGTCTTCTCAATCTCTGCGAGTTTCTCGATCATGATCTTTCCAGATTCTACGTTTTACGCCCCGTTTTACGCCCCCGCGGCGGCGACGGCGACCGGGTCCGCGGCCGTCCGGGGCATCTCGTGATCCTGCAAGATGCCATCCTCGCGCAGCGCCTCTTCGAGCGCGGCGATGGCGACCTCCAGCATGTCGTCGGTCGGCTCCTGGGTGGTGATCCGCTGCAGCGCGAGCCCGGGCGCCACCAGCAGCGCGAACAGCGGGGCCGCCTGGTGCTTGGCCGTGAAGCGCAGCACCTCGTAGGAGAGCCCGGCGATCACCGGCACCAGCAGCAGCCGTCCGCCGTACATCAACAGGAACGGCAGCGTCTTCGGAATGAACGAGAAAACCAGGATCGAGACCAGCAGCACGAAGAGCAGGAAGCTGGTGCCGCACCGCGGGTGGAGCCGGCTCTGCGCGCGGGCGTTCTCGACCGTCAGCGGCACCTGCTTTTCCCACGCGAAGACCACCTTGTGCTCCGCCCCGTGATACTGGAACACCCGGTGGATGTCCTTCATCCGCGAGATCAGGAAGATGTAGGCGAGGAAGAACAGGGCCCGCAGCGCGCCGTCCACCAGGTTGAACGCCAGGCTCGACAGCGAGCCGAAGAGGTACGTTTCCGAGAGCCTGGTCAGCCAGAGAGGAACCAGGAGGAAGACCACGGCTCCGAGCCCGAGGCCGACCGCCATCGAGCCGGCGATCGCCCAGTTGGACTTGTCGCCGTTGTCACCGGTTGCCTTGGCGTCCTGGGCGGCCTCTGCCTTCTTCTCGGCCTCCGGCATCGCCTGCTCGGCGGAAAAGTTGAGCGAGCGGATGCCGAGCGCGAGCGACTGGAAGAGCACCGCGACGCCGCGCAGGATCGGCAGCTTCAGGAATGGATAGCGTCTGGCGAGGCTCGCCACCTTGCCGCGCTGGAAGGCGATCGAGCCGTCCGGCCGGCGGACAGCCACGCCATAGGCGCCGGGGGAGCGCATCATCACTCCCTCGATCAAGGCCTGGCCGCCGACCAGCAGCTCGCCCTCGGGGCTGTTGCTAGAACGCATGCTTGAGAATTCTCCGCCCCGGCCCGAGGGGGCCGGAGCCTGGGGTGACCCTTCTTACCCGCGGCCGGTCTGCGCGTACCGCTTCTGGAAGCGCTCGACGCGTCCGGCGGTGTCGATCAGCTTCTGCTTGCCGGAGAAGAACGGATGGCAGGCGGAGCAGATCTCCAGGCGCACCTCGTCCTTGGTGGAGTGGGTCTCGAAGGTGTTACCGCACGCGCAATGGACGGTCACCATGTGAAGCTGCGGATGGATTTCTTTCTTCACGGGTCGATCCTTCTCTCTTTTTCGTGGTTTCCCCGGAGGGGTCTGTGTCCAAGAACCCGAAAGCCTAGCCGATCGTCGCCTGTCTCGCAAGACGCCGACGAGGCTGCCCGGTTCGTTCGTTTCAACAGATGTTCACCGGGCCGAATTCCCCGCCGGCATCCCGCCGGGTCGCGAAGATTCTCCGGCCACCATGGACACAACTACAAGGAGCCTGCTAGAATGACACTGAAATTTTACAACCCGAAAGCTTCTGGTTTTCCCTTGGGAGGGGAGTTTCTGCTATGCCTACCCTGCGAGTCGGCGCGAAGGCCCGTCTGGCCCTGAGCCCGTTTTTTGCCCTACTGATCCTTCTGTTGTTCGTCACCGCCGGCACTGCCTCGGCACAGGAGCCTGGGGATTTCGCGCAAGCCGATAAGGCCCCTGCGGTCGCGAAGGCCGCCGGACGGCCGACCGAGCTCGTGATGCGGCGGGCCGGGAGCGCGGTGATCGACCTGCGCAACCTGCCCGCGACCAAGCCCAAGGAACGGGGAGAAGAGATCGAGCGCGAGGACCCGGAGCTCAACCCGGTGGAGCTCCCGGGAGCCCTCCCGGAGCGCGTCGAGCCCTCGGAGATCGGGCCCAAGGCGGCCGCGCCCGCGCCGATCGCCAACTTCGACGGCCTCGACTTCGCCAACTGGGGCAACGGGCACCCGCCGGACACCGTCGGCGACGTGGGGCCCACCTACTACATCCAGGCCATCAACACCTCGCTCGGGGTCTATCGCAAATCGGATGGCGTCAGGGTGGCCGCGTTCTCCTTCAACACCTTCATGAGCCAGGGCAGCTTCGGCAACCTGTGCGACACCAACAACTTCGGCGATCCCGTGATCCTCTACGACTCGTTCGAGGACCGCTGGGTCATCACCGACTTCGCGTTCCAGGTCGACGGCCTCGGCAACGTCATCAATCCGCCCGGCGTCTTCCAGTGCTTCGCGGTCTCCAAGACCGGCGATCCGGTGAGCGGCGGCTGGAACTATTACTCCATCAGCATCGCCGGCGGGCTCAACGATTATCCGAAGTTCGGCATCTGGCCGGACGGCCTGTACATGACGGCGAGCATGTTCGGCTACCCCGCCGGGTCGTCCTT
Source organism: Thermoanaerobaculia bacterium (assembly GCA_035490435.1). Classification (GTDB taxonomy): domain Bacteria; phylum Acidobacteriota; class Thermoanaerobaculia; order Multivoradales; family UBA5704; genus DATARR01. Next base: position 36,466 of record DATHEF010000017.1, on the reverse strand, counting down.
TCAGAACCCCCGGGTCTTCGCGCTGAACAAGGCGCAGATGTACGCCGGGAACCCGACGGTCCAGGTGGTCACGTTCAATGCTCCGGCGGCGGACTTCACCATTCTGCCGAGCAACGCGCGGCTGCAGACCGGCACGCCGCCCCCCGGTTCCCCCAACTACTTCGTCTCCAGCTGGCAGTTCACGAACGCGTTGAGCGTCTACAAGTTCCACGTCGACTGGAACAGCATCTCGCTCTCGACCTTCACCGGCCCGGATACCCCCCTCGCCGCCACCAGTTGGCCGAACGCGGCCGTGGGGAATGCGCCCTCGCTGGGCGGCAACAGCCTGGACGTCCTCCAGATCCGGGCGATGATGCAGAACCAATACAGCAATATCGGCGGCGTCGAGTCGCTGTGGGCCACCCACACGGTACGCCGGGGAAACACGACCGGCTTCGCGGCCCCGCGCTGGTACCAGGTGGACGTCACCGGCGGCACCGTGGCCGCCAACCTCCCGCAGGCCGCGACCTGGGATCCTGACGGCGCCAACGTCATCCATCGCTTCATGCCCAGCCTGGCGGTCGACCGGGCGGGCGATATGGCCATCGGCTACAGCACCTCCAGCAGCACGACCAAGCCCGCGATCAAGTACGCCGGCCGGCTGGCGTCCGATCCCGTCAATACGTTTGGCCAGACCGAGCAGCTCCTGATCCAGGGCACTGGTACCCAGACCGGTAATTGCGGTGGCGTAACTTGCATTCGCTGGGGCGACTACAGCGCCATGTCGCTCGATCCCGACGGTTGCACCTTCTGGTTCACCACCGAGTATTTCGCTGTCGACGGGCTCAACTTTCTGACCCGGATCGGTTCCTTCGCCTTTCCGTCGTGCACCCCGGTCGGCGCCGGCGGAACGCTCTCCGGCACGGTGACCGCCACCGTCGGCGGCGCTCCGATCAGCGGCGCGACCCTGACGCTCGGCAGCCGGACGGCGACCACGGACGGCGCCGGGTTCTACTCGTTCACCGGACTCCCCGCCGGCACCTATCCCAGCATCACAGCCAGCGCTCCGGGTTACAACCCGAGCACGTTCACCAGCCTCGTGGTGACCGACGCGACGACGACGACGCGAGACTTCTCGCTGGGCACGGCGGCGGCCAGCGCCTGCCCCACCGACACGTCCCAGGCGGACTTCCAGACGGGCGTGGGGACGAACCTCGATCTGACCACCAGCCCCGGCAACGTCACCCTGCTGAACGCCGCCAACATCGATCAGCAGAACACGACGCTGAGCACCAGCGGCGTTGGCATCACGATCACGGCCTGGGGAGGCCAGACCTTCACCGCCGGCGTCACCGGCCAGTTGACGCAGGCCGACATCAACCTGTTCTGTAGCGGCTGTACGGGCACATTCCCGAACCTCACGCTCTCGCTCAGAGCCACGAGCGGCAACCTGCCGACGGGCGCCGACCTCGCCACCGCAACGCTCACCGGCAATCCCAGCGGCTCCTCGAGCTACTTCACCGGCATCTTCAGCAGTCCCCCGATGCTGACGGCGGGCACGGTCTATGCCCTGATCGTACGCCCGGTGGCGAATCCCTCCGCCGGGATCTACGCGATCACCCGGAGCGCCACGAACGTCTACGCCGGCGGGCAGCGCGTCTCTTCCGGCGACAGCGGCGTCACCTGGACGGCTCCGCTGACCGCGGGGCAGACCACGGACGCGGGCTTCAGGACCTATATAAAGACGGGCTTCGCGTTGTCCGGCGACCTGGTCTCGTCCCTCAAGGACAGCAATCCGCCGGTCGGCTTCACGCCGACCTGGACGACGCTCTCCTGGAACGCCACCACCCCGGCCAACACGGCGCTCCGCTTCCAGGTCGCCGCCAGCAACTCGAATATCGGTCCCTTCAACTTCGTGGGTCCCGACGGCACCGCGGCGACGTTCTTCACGACCAGCGGCGCGTCCCTCAGCCAGTTCAACGGCAACCGTTATCTCGAGTACAAGGCATACCTCTCGACGACCGACAGCGCCGTCACGCCCACCCTCAATGACGTCACCGTCTGCTTCTCGGCGCTCAGCCTTGCGGATCTGTCGATCACCAAGACAGATGGTGTGGCCTCCGCCATCCCGGGCGGCTCGACGACCTACACGATCACCGCCTCCAACTCCGGCCCGGGCAACGCCACAGGCGCGACGGTGGCGGACACCTTCCCGGCTTCGCTGACCTGCGCCTGGACCTGCGCCGGGTCGGATGGCGGCACCTGCACGGCGGCCGGCTCGGGCAACCTCAACGACATCGTCAACCTGCCGGCTGGCGGCAGCGTGACCTATACGGCGATCTGCGCGATCTCGGTGGCCGCCACCGGCACGCTGAGCAACACGGCGACCGTGACGGCGCCCGGCGGGGTCTCCGATCCGACTCCCGGCAACAACTCGGCGACCGACAGCGACAGCCTGGGAGCCAGCGCTGATCTGGCGATCACCAAGACCGACGGCGTGACCACGGCGACCCCGGGCGGCTCGGTGACCTACACCATCACCGCGAGCAACTCGGGACCGAGCAGCGCCACGGGCGCGACGGTGGCCGACACCTTCCCGGCCTCGCTGACCTGCACGTGGACGTGCGCCGGTTCGGGTGGCGGCACCTGCACGGCGGCCGGCTCGGGCAACCTCAACGACAGCGTCAACCTGCCGAGCGGCGGCAGCGTGATCTATACGGCGAGCTGCACGATCTCGGCCGCCGCCACCGGCACGCTCTCCAACACGGCGACGGTGACGGCCCCTGGCGGGGTCACCGATCCGACCCCGGGCAACAACTCGGCGACCGACAGCGACACGCTGGGAGCCCAGGCCGATCTGGCGATCACCAAGACCGACGGCGTGACGACGGCTGCCCCGGGCAGCTCGGTGACCTACACGATCACCGCCTCCAGCTCCGGCCCGAGCAACGCCACGGGCGCGACGGTGGCGGACACCTTCCCGGCTTCGCTGACCTGCACGTGGACCTGCGCCGGTTCGGGCGGTGGCACCTGCACGGCAGCCGGCTCGGGCAACCTCAACGACGGCGTCAACCTGCCGAGTGGCGGCAGCGTGACCTACACGGCGAGCTGCACCATCGCGGTCTCCGCCACCGGCACTCTGAGCAACACGGCGACGGTGACGGCCCCGGGTGGGGTCACCGATCCGACCCCGGGCAACAACTCGGCTACGGACAGCGACACGCTCGCCGCGTCCGCCGACCTGTCGATCACCAAGAACGACAGCATTACGGCCGCGACCCCGAGCGGGTCGACGACCTACACCATCGTGGCGTCCAACGCCGGACCCAGCAACGCGCCGGGAACGACGGTAACGGACAGCCTGCCGGCGGCGCTCACCTGCACGTGGACCTGTGCGGGAACCGGCGGGGGTACCTGCACGGCCGCAGGCTCGGGCAACATCGGCGATACCGTCAACCTGCCCGCGGGCGGCAGCGTCACCTACACCGTGAGCTGCACGATCTCGGCTGGGGACACCGGCACGATCGTCAACACGGCGACCGTGGCGGCGGGCGCCGGCGTCACCGACCCGACGCCGGGCAACAACAGCGCCACCGATATCGACACTCTGCCGAAGATCTTCCTCGACGGATTCGAGACCGGTGACACTTCCCTCTGGTCGTTCAGACAGCCGGCCGGGCTGTCGGTCGCCCTGGTTCTGCCGGTGCAGAACCAGGCAAGCCTGAGTTTCTCCTACGACTTCGGCCAGTTGCAGGCGATCCCGAACCTCGCCCCGTCGATCATCGCCGGCACGCTCGACGCACAGGGCAGAACGGTCTTCACCGTCGAGGCCCGCCGTAACGGTCCGTCGGCGGCGCTCGAGCTGCGTCTCGTCGCAGCCGACGGCAAGGGCTCCTGGCAGGAAGTGGCCCAGCAACTCCAGGACGTCCGGATCGAGTGGCGGGCAACCACCCCCGGAGGCAACAACGGGACCCTCTCTCTCGCCCTCGAAGGGCGCTCCGCCCTTTGGCTCGACGGCCTGACCGGCTTCACCGGCCGGCCGGCGACTCTCCTCATCCTGCACCCCGAGCGGAAGCCGGAGGCTGATCAGCAGCCCTGAGCCACGCTCCGAGATTGTTCTCTCAGCCAAACGCCCCTTTCCCGGTTCGGGAGAGGGGCGTTTTATTTTCCAGGTAGACTCCCCCTGCCATGGACCTGCACCGCGAAGCTCTCGTCATCGACGGCCACACCGACGTCCCCACCCGGCTCTGGGAGGAGCCGGCGGACCTCTCCCAGCGGCTCACCGACCGGCACATCGATCTCCCCCGTCTGCGCGAGGGTGGGGTGGACGCGCTGGTCTTCGCCCTCTACGTGCCCGCCCCGCTCGATCCGGAGCGGGGTTGGGAGCATGCCAAGGAGCTCTACCGGCTCTCGGCCGAGGCCCTGATCCCTGGCCAGCTCGTGCAGGTGGCCGCCGCCAAGGATCTCGAGAGCGCCGCCCGGCGGGGGGAGGTGGCCGTCGTCTTCGGACTGGAGAACGGCCGCCCGCTGACGGTTCCCGGAGCCCTCGACGACTGCGCCCGGATGGGCGTCCGCTACGTCACCCTCACCCACTGGGCCACCCACGAGTGGTGCGACGCCTCCACCGACGAGCCCCGCCACAAGGGGCTCTCCGGCGAGGGGGAGGGGATCGTCTGGAAGATGAGCCGCCTGGGCATCCTCCCCGACGTCTCCCACGTCTCGGACGATGCCGTCCGCAACGTGCTCGACGTCGCCCCCGGCCCAGTGATCGCGAGCCACAGCTCCGCCCGCGCGATCTGCGACCATCCGCGCAATCTCCCCGACGACCTCATCCGCGAGATCGCCCGCAAGGGGGGGATCGTGATGGCGAACAGCTACCCGGCCTTCGTCGACCGCAAGGCCTCCCAGGCGGACGCCGACCGCGGCAAGGAGACCCGGCCCGAGATGCAGGAGACCGAGGAGGAGTACCTCCGCAACCCGCGCAAGCTCTGGCGGGAACGGGCCCGCCTGTTCGCTGACCGCCCCCTGCCGAAGATCCCCCTCTCCCGCTTCGTGGACCACATCATCCACCTCGTCGACCGCGCGGGAGAGGAGCACGTCGGTATCGGCACCGACTTCGACGGCATCCCGGACGTGATCGAAGGCCTGGAGGATCCCTCGAAGTTCCCTGATCTCACCGCCGCTCTGCTGGACAGGGGGGTGGACAGGTCGGGGGTGAAGCTGATTTTGGGCGGGAACTTTTTGCGGGTTTTGCGGGAGGGGGAGCGGGCTGCGGAGTGACGCCCGGGAGGGGGCGGCACCCACCGCCCCCTTCGGAGCTCCCCCTACTCCGCCGGGTGCCCCAGAATCCCGAACAGCTCTTCTTTCCGCTGGTCCAGCTCGCGGGTGGTCTTCGCTTCCAGCACCAGGCGCAGGAAGGGCTCGGTGTTCGAGGGGCGGACGTTGGCCCACCAGTCGGGGTAGCTGATGGTGATGCCGTCGAGGTAATCGATATCGGCGTCCGCGTAACGTTTCGCCAGCTCGTCCATCTTTTCCTGTTTGTCCGCAACCTCGAAGTTGATCTCCTGGCTCTTGTAGTAGCGCTGCAGCGGCTTGATCAGCGCGGAGAGCAGGTCCCGCTTCTGCCGCATCAGGTTGAGCACCTCGACCACAGTCAGCAGCGGGCAGTCGGCGTAGGAGTGGTCGCGGAAGTAGTAGTGCCCCGCGAGCTCGCCGCCGAAGATCGCCCCGCGCTGGCGCATCGTCGCCTTGATGAACGAGTGCCCTACCCGCTCGCGCACCGGGATGCCCCCCTTCTCCTGGATGTACTCGGCTACCGCCCGCGATGAGCGGAGGTCGTAGACCACCACCTTGCCCGGCTCGCGCTCCAGCAGGATGCCGGCGATCAGGCCGGTCATCAGGTCGCTGCCGATCGGCTCGCCGGTCTCGTCGATGAAGGCGGCGCGGTCGGCGTCGCCATCGAAGGAGATGCCGAGATCGGCCCCGGCCTCGCGCACGGCCCGCTGGAGGTCCAGCAGGTTCTCCTCCTTGAGCGGGTTCGCCTCGTGGTTGGGGAAGGTGCCGTCGAGCTCGAAGAAGATGGGGGTCAGCTCGATCCCCATCGCCTCCAGGATCGGCAGGTCGATCGTGGCCATGCCGTTGGCGGCGTCGGCCACCACCTTCAGCGGCTGGCCGTAGCTCCCCTCGCGCAGGAAGGAGAGGACGTGGTGCTGGTAGGCCTTGAAGACCTCCCCCTGCGTCACCTTGCCCGGGGTGGCGGCCTTCGGCAGGTCCCCCTCCTGGACTTTCTGTTCCATCAGGGCGATGCCGTGATCTCCGGAGACCGGCCGGGCGCCGTGGCGGCTGAACTTGAAGCCGTTGTACTGCGCCGGGTTGTGGCTCGCCGTCACCTGCACGCCGCCGGCCGCCCTGAAGTGGCTGATCGCGAAGTAGTTCATCGGCGTCGACGAGAGGCCGATGTCGAGTACGTCGAGCCCGGAGTCGGTGAGTCCGCGGACCAGGGCGTTCTGCAGCCCCACGCTGTGCTCGCGCATGTCGCGGCTGACCACCACCGTATTGCCGTTCGCGCGGTCCTCCGCGTCCAGCACGTGCTGGAAGGAGAGGCCGATCTTGTACGCGATCTCCTCGTTGAGCTGCGTGGGGACGATCCCCCGGATGTCGTAGGCCTTGAAGATTCCCGCCATGGTCTCCCCTCTCTTGATATTTGATCGCCCTTGGCCGAATCGGCTGAGCCCTTAGGGTGCGCTGTGCGCACCTCGAAGGCCTCGTCTGGTGCGCACAGCGCACCCTACGGCAGGCCGGCATCCTATCCTTTCAAACCCGCTCCACCTGAACGCCCAACTCGCCGGCCTCGCCCGTGATCTCGACCGCCAGGGTCTCGCCCGCCACCCAGTCGCGATGGGCGTCCACCGCGGCCTGCATCGCGGGATCGGCCTGGAAGCGGACCCGGATGCGGTCCGCGTAATCCAGATCCTGTTTTTTGCGCTCCTGCTGCACGTGATGCACGAACTCGCGGGCCAGCCCCTCGGCCTCCAGCTCCGGCGTCAGCTCGGTCGCCAGGGCCACCAGCAACTCGCGGTCCCCTTGAGTCGCCGTGCCCTCCTTTTCGACCAGCCGCACCTCGACCTCCTCGGAGGAGAGATCGGTGGGGCCGTCCCCGAGCTGGATCGTGACCTTCCCCGACCGCTCGAGCTCGGCCGCGAGGGCGTCGCCGTCCGCCGCGTCGAGGGCCTTCTTCACTTCCGGCATCCGCTTGCCGAAGCGCGGGCCGGTCTTGGGGAAGATCGGCTTGACCTCGTGGTGGACGTAGACCGTGCGGTCGGCGGCCCAGCGGACCTCCTTCACGTTCAACTCGTCGCGGAGGATCTCGAGGTACGGCTCGACCAGCCCCGGCATCGATTCGTCCGCCGTCACCAGCGTCACCGCGGCGAGCGGCTGCCGGGTCTTCAGGCCGTGGAGATTGCGCGCCGCATGACCGAGTCCCACGATCCGCTGCACGGCGGCCATCCCCTTCTCCAGCGGCTCGTCCCGGCGGTCCCCCGGCGGCGTCGGCCACGCCTCCAGGTGGACGCTCTCGGCGGCGTCCTCCCGCCGGTCGCGGACCAGATGCTCGTGGAGCACCTCGGCCACGAACGGCGTGAACGGCGCGATCAGCCGCGAGAGCGTGGCGAGCACCTCGTAGAGCGCCTCATAGGCGCTGGCCTTGTCGGCCTGATGACTGGAATCGCCGTCCTCCGAGGCCCAGAATCGCGACCGGCTCCTGCGGATGTACCAGTTGGTCAGGTCGTCCAGGAACGCCTCGACCCCCCGCGCCGCCGCGGTCAGGTCGTAGCCGTCGAGCCGGGCGGACATCTCCTCGGTCAGCCGGTCGAGCCGCAGCAGGACCCAGCGGTCGAGCGCCGGCCGCTCGGCGAATCGCGGCACCGCCGCGCCCGGCCGCCAGCCGTCCAGGTTGGCGTAGATGGTGAAGAACGACAGCGCGTTCCAGAGCGGCAGCAGGAACTTCTGCGCCGCCTCGCGCACCAGCTTGGTGGAGAAGCGCGACGGCACCTCCGGGTTGTTGACGCAGAAATACCAGCGCATCGCGTCGGCGCCGGTCTCGGCGATCACCCCCATCGGCTCGATGACGTTGCCGAGGCGCTTCGACATCTTCCGCCCCTGCTCGTCGTTGACGTGGCCGAGCACTATGCAGTTCTCGTAGGCGACCGAATCGAACAGCAGCACCCCCAGCACGTGCAGGGTGTAGAACCAGCCGCGGGTCTGGTCCACCGCCTCGGAGATGAAGTTGGCCGGGTACTGCTTGCGGCCGTCGATCAGCTCCCGGTTCTCGAACGGGTAGTGATGCTGGGCGAAGGGCATGGCGCCCGAGTCGAACCAGGCGTCGATCACCTCTTCCACCCGCCGCATCGTCCCCTTCCCGCACTCGGCGCAGGGCCAGGTGAACTCGTCGATGAAGGGACGGTGCGGATTGAACTGCGCGGCGTCGTAGACGTCCGCCGGCTTCTCGCGCCCTGAAACCGCGAACAGCTCCTCGTAGGAGCCGATCACCTTCTGGTGCGCGCACTCGACGCAGCGCCAGATCGGCAGCGGGGTCCCCCAGTAGCGGCGGCGCGACAGCGCCCAATCCACCACGTTCTCCAGCCAGTTGCCGAACCGCCCCTCGCCGATGTGCTCGGGGTGCCAGTGGATCGTGCGATTTTTGGCGACCAGCTCGTCCTTCTCCTCGGTGGTGCGGATGAACCAGCTCGTGGTGGCGTAATAGAGGAGCGGCCGGTCGCAGCGCCAGCAGAAGGGGTAGCTGTGGCGATAGCGGTCGTTGTGGAGCATCAGGCCGCGGCTCTTCAGGTCCTGGATGATCTTGGGATCCGCGTCCTTGAACCAGAGGCCGGAGAATGGGCCGGTCCCCGGCACCATCTTCCCCTCGCCGTCGACCGAGAAGATCATCGGCAGGCCGTAGCGCCGGCCGGTCTGGTAGTCATCCTCGCCGAACGGCGGCGCGGTGTGCACGAGCCCGGTGCCGTCGGTGGCCGTGACGTAGTCGCCGAGCACCACGCGGCCGGGGACGTCGGGCTCGAAGAAGGTGAACAGGCGGTCGTAGAGCACCCCCTCCAGGTCGCGTCCCCGGAAGCGGGCGAGGGCCGGCGCGTCCCGCAGGTCGATCTGCTTCCGCTTCCCCTCCTCGTCGATCGCCACCGGCACGGCGGTGCCCAGGTCCTCCCCGAGCAGGATGAGGTCCCCCGGCTTCCCGGGGTGCTCGACGACCTTATAGATAAGGTCGGGATGGACGGCGAGACCGACGTTGGCGATCGTCGTCCAGGGAGTGGTGGTCCAGGCGACCATGTAGAGGTTGTCCCCGGTCTCCCAGCTCTCCCCCTCGGTCGTCGTCGGGATCGACTGCCCCGGCCGGGTGTGGAAGAGGGTCCAGATCGAGGGATCGTCCGCGTCCTTGTAGTTCTGCGCAACCTCGTGGCTCGACAGGGTGGTGCCGCAGCGGGCGCAGTAGGGCTGGATCTTGTACCCCTCGTTGAGCAGGCCGCGCCCGGCGAGCTCGGAGAGGGCCCACCAGACCGACTCGATATATTCGTTGGTGTAGGTGAAGTAGGCGTGATCGAGGTCGACCCAGTAGCCGACCCGCTCGGTCATCGCCCGCCACTGCTTCTCATAGGTGTGGACGCTGTCCAGGCACGCCTGGTTGAACTCGGCGATGCCGTAGGCCTCGATCTGCTGCTTGCCGGAGAAGCCGAGACGCTTCTCGACCTCGATCTCGACGGCGAGGCCATGGGTGTCCCACCCGGCCTTGCGGGCCACGTGATAGCCGCGCATGGTGCGGTAGCGGGGGAAGAGGTCTTTCACCACGCGGGTGACGACGTGCCCCACGTGCGGCACGTTGTTGGCGGTGGGAGGCCCCTCGAAGAAGACGAACTCCCCCTCGGGGGCAGGCTTCTGGAGGCTCTTCTCGAAGATCCCCCGCTGCTTCCACTGTTCGAGCACCCGCAGTTCGAGCTGGGGGAAGGGATATCCACCCGGAACGTCCGGGAATCGTTTGTCGCTCATCAGGAAGATTCCTCGCGCGCACCGCGCTCCTGGAAGGGAGGCGGCAAAGAGTGCGTATTGTAGCGGAGTCGTCAAGCTCGTCCCGCCGGCGCCACGGTGGGCACCTCTTTTATTGAATGACCCAAGGAGGATTCTGAAATGCGCACTCCCCGTATCCTGCTGCTGATGGCCCTCTGCGCGCTCTTCGCCGTGGCGGCCGGCCTGGCCCAGACGCCGCAAACCGTTCCTCTCACGACCGCGGAATTCCTGGCAACCCTGGCAAGCCCGAGCGACCTCCCAGCCACCGAGCTCCTGCCGCCCGCCCCCAAGCTCCTCTCGACCACTTGTCAGACCAGTGCGGACTGCCGTCGAGGCGAGCTCTGCTGCTACCCCTGCGGCGTCCCCGACTGCAACTTCATCTGCATGAAGGTGAACACCTGCCCGCTGATCCCGTAGGCGCCCGGGTGGCGACAGTCCGTTGTCCCGGGACGACGGAAATTCTCCAGCGACGACGCTCCATCGTCTCGGGATGACGGTCTGCCTCCGGCGGCGACGGTTTTTCTCCAGCGACGGCGGAGCGCCGTCCCGGGAAGATTCTCCGCCGTCGCTGGAGGCAGAGCGTTTTCTCCAGACGACGGAAATCCTCCAGTGACGACGGTCCATCGTCTCGGGACGACGGTCTGCCTCCAGCGACGACGGTTTTTCTCCAGCGATGGCGGAGCGCCGTCCCGGGAAGACTCTCCGCCGTCGCTGGAGGCAGAGCGTTTTCTCCAGACGGCGGAAATCCTCCAGCGGCGACGGTCCATCGTCTCGGGACGACGGTCTGCCTCCAGCGATAACGGTCTGTCTCCGGCGACGACGGTTTTTCTCCGGCGACGGCGGAACGCCGTCCCGGGAAGATGCTCCGTCGTCTCTGGAGACAGAGCGTTTTCTCCAGATAGCGGAAATGCTCCAGTGACGACGGTCCATCGTCTCGGGACGACGGTCTGCCTCCAGCGGCGGCGGTTTTTCTCCAGCGACGGCGGAGCGCCGTCCGGGAAGATTTTCCGTCGTCGCTGGAGGCAGAGCGTTTTCTCCAGACGGCGGAAATGCTCCAGTGACGACGGTCCATCGTCTCGGGACGACGATCTGCCTCCAGCAACGGCGGTTTTTCTCCCGCGACGAAGGAGCGTCGTCCCGGGAAAGTTTTCTGTCGTCGCTGGAAGCAACTCCGGGAATACGAGCGAGCCTCATCTCCACATCCATGCCTTGCGGTTAAAGGGGTGAAGTCTCACCAGATCGCCTCCTGCGCCTCGGAGATCCCATTCCTCTACTCATTGAAGGGCGCTTCCTGATCCGGAACAGCACGTTCTGACCGCCGATCGCCCCGCGGCCGGCGAGCACGGAGGAGCGTCTGATCTTGTTGGGCGTTCGGGGTAGAATCGGAGTCGCCTCTGATACTCGCGCCATGCCGTCACGGGGCATTCCCGATATTCTCTCTTTTCGAGGAGCTGCCATGAGATCTTGCCGCTTGGGACTGTCTCTTCTTGCCATCCTGTTCTTCGGGAATCTTTCCGTGCTGCGCGCGCAGAGCGCGGCGGTCCCGCCGCCGGCCGCCGCAAACCCGGAGCCCGCCAGCTTCGAGCGCCTCGACGACCTCCTGACCCAGGAAAAAGTCGTGGACGGCGCCCGGGTGCTCTCAGCCCAGGCCTTCGCCCCGGCGCCCCTGACCGCGGCCCAGGAGGAGATCCTCCGCCGGGCGGTCGGAGCCGGCAGGCGCCACCTGGAGATGTCGGACGCGAGCGTTGAAGAGCGGAACGCCTCCCGGCAACTGGTCTGCCTCGCGCGAGCCCATTTCCCGGAAGAGTTGCCCGATCCGTTGGGGCCGGACGGCCAGCCCGCCCCGCCGCTGCGGGTCGGCAATATGCTTTCTCGGGTTCATCGTCCCGAGCTTATCGCTCAGATAAAGCCCGAGTACACCCCGGAAGCCCGTGAGAAGCAGGTGATGGGCACCGTCATCCTGGAAGCCGTGATCGACCGCGAGGGCTGCGTCCGCACCACCCGCGTGCTCAAGGGGCTGCCCTACGGCCTGGACAAGTCCAGTATCGCCGCCGTCAAGAACTGGACCTTCAATCCGGCGACTCTCAACGGTGAGCCGGTGAAGGTGTACTACGTGCTGACGGTCAACTACCAGTTATAGACGATAAGGTGGGATTTCGCTGACGCCGGGAGAGGCGCATGGATGACAAAGAACGGCAAGCCGCGTTCCTGACGGCGTTGACCACCGAGCATTTCGTGCTCCAGACGGCCGCGAGCGCCACGGTGAGCGAGGCCGCGGCGCGGGCGTCCCTCTACGTTCTTTCGCTGTCGAGCTCTCTGGTCGCGATGGGATTCGCATCGCGATCGCAGGAGGTGTTTCTCTCTTTCGCGGCGGCTGTCCTGCCCTCGCTTTTCCTGCTGGGTCTCTTCACGGTCTACCGTCTCGTCGATACGGGGATTGAAAATCAGCAGTACCTCACAGGGATTGCCCGGATCCGCGCCTATTACCGCACGCTCACGCCCGAAGCCACCGTCTATTTTTCCGCTGAAAGTGGACGCTGGCCGGAGTCGCATCAATCGCCGCCGCTCCGATATGGAGCGTTGGTCGCCTTCCTGACCACCGCGGCGAGCATGATCGCGTTCATCAACAGCATGGTCGCCGGTGCTGGAGTCGCCTTGCTGATGAGCCATCTCCTCGTCCGCGAGCGGATCGTGATCGCATTGGGGTTCGGCGTCGCCACCGCCCTGGTCCTGATGATTGCATTCCTCGTCTTCCAGCGATGGCGGTACAGCGTCAGCGCGCCCCCGCTCTCCGCGTTGCTACAGGAAGAAGCGCCTCGCGACAGGTCGTGATCAGTCCTCAATCCATGGGCCAGAGAACGTGGAGCTCAAATCAGCTCAGCCAATTCCGCCAGGCAGCGATCGATCTCGTCCGCCGTGTTGTAGAAGTGGGGGGCGATCCGCAGGCGGCCGGCCCGGGCGGCGACGACGATTCCCCGCTGGTCGAGCGGCTCGATCAGGCTCTGGGCATTACGGCCCGGAGGGACGGCGGTGACGATGCCCGAGGTCTCCCCCCGCCGGCGCGAGCTGACGACCGAGAACCCCAGAGCCTCGAGCCCTCGGGCGGCGAGGTCGGCCAGCGCGAGCACCCGCGGCTCGATCTCCTCGGCGCCGACCTTTAGCAGGACCTCCAGCGAGCCGCCCAGGGCCACGATGCCGTAGGCGTTGAGCGTGCCGCTCTCGAAGCGCCTGGCACCCTCGTTCCAGGTGAGGTCGTACGCGGTCCACTGGAAAGGATCGCGCATCGAGCGCCAGCCGGAGCGCGCCGGCCGCAGGCGCTCGACCACGCGGTCGGAGACATAGAGCAGCGCGATCCCCTCCGGGCCGAGGAGCCACTTGTGCGCCGAGGCCGCCGCGACGTCCACGAAGTCGGCCTCGACGTCGAGCGGCAGCGCGCCCAATCCCTGAATGACGTCCACCACGAAGAGGACGCCCCGCTCGCGGCAGGCGCGGCCGAGGCGGGCGAGGTCGGAGCGGAAGCCGCTCGCGTACTGCACCCAGGAGAGGGCGAGCATGCGGGTGCGGGAGTCGATCCGGGCGAGGATCTCGTCGGGATCGATCCGCCCGTCGCGCTCTTCCACCTGCCGATACTCCACTCCCCGCGAGGCGAGGCCCATCCAGGGGTAGACGTTGGAGGGGAACTCCAGCGCCGCGCCGACGACGTTGTCCCCCGGCTGCCAGTCGAGCCCCTCGGCCACCAGGGAGAGCGCGGTCGAGGTGTTCTCCACGAAGGCCACCTCGTGGCTCTCGCGGGCGCCGAGGAGGCGGGCGGCGAGCCCGCGCACGCGGTCGGCTTCCTCCATGCGGTCGGGCCAGAGCCGGTCGCCGGAGCGGGAGACGGTCTCGGCCATCATCGCCATCCGCGTGGCGGCGCGCTGGGAGAGCGGCCCCACTCCCGCGTGGTTCAGGTAGACGCACTCCCGGGTGACGGGGAACTCCTCGTCGCGCAGGCGCAGCAGGTCGAGGGTGCGGATCATGACGTCTCCTCCGGAAGGTTGGGGTCCCCGGCCGCGCGCCATTCCAGCAGCGCCAGGGCCGGCAGGCCGATCACCAGCACGCCGGCGTAGTGGAGCCCGCGATAGAGCAGGGTGCCCGCCGCCGCCGATACTTCGTCCACGCCCAGGAGCTTGAACGACTCCAGCATTGCGATCTCGGTGGTGCCGACGCCACCAGGGGAGCCGGAGAGCGTCCCCACGGCGGTGCCCATGGTCACCGCGACGAGGGCGGCGAACGGGCCGACCGGCGCCCCGATGGCCAGGAACATCGCCCACAGGCCGGCGGCGTTGACGAGGAAGTAGAGGACGCCGATCGTGACCGCCTGGAAGCGCAACTGGTTCACCCCGAGCAGGCGCACGAAGACGCCGACCGCCTCATGCCCGTGGGCATACAGGCGCTGGAGCTTCCCCTCGGCACGCTCGGCCCGACGGGCGAGGAAGCGGACGACCGGGTGCTCCTCGCCCTTCCCGGCCCGGCGGCTCCAGAAGACCAGGACGGCGAGCGCGACGAGCAGCGCCCCCAGCAGCAGGAATCCCAGGCCGGCGCGATGGATGGCGAACGCCCCGGCGATCAGGACGATCCAGGTGCAGACGCTCATCACGCCATGGTGGGCCACCTGGTCGTAGAGGACGACGCCGTAGAGGAGGCTGAACGGGCGACTCTGCGAGCGGGCGAAGTAGCGGGCCCGCATCAGCCCGCCGAGGACGCGCGCGGTCGGCGTGATCAGGTTGAGCGCCGCCGAGGCCAGCAAGACGAAGAAGCCGAGCACCGGCCCCAGGCCGCGGCCGAGGACGTATTTCACCGCCAGTTGATAGCGCCAGTCCCAGATGGCATAGCGCGCGAAGAGCAGCGCCGATCCGAGCACCACGAACGGCGCCCGCGCCGCCGCCACCCGCTCGGCGAGCTTGGACCATTCGAGGTCCGAGTGGGTGAGGAAGTGGTAGGTGAAGTACGCCGCCAGCACGATCACCGCCCCCTTGAGCAGGCGTACGCCCCAGACGCGGAGGCGCGATTCCGGGGCGTCTTCTTCGGGGATCGGGTCTTCGGGGATCATTTCTTCAGGGGGCATGAGAATCGTCCGGGCGGGCCGCTTAGGATAGCGCACCGGCCCGGGTTAGGATGGGCCGCAGGAGGAGAGAAGAACCCATGGCCGATTCCAAGATCACCGTCCAGAAGAACGGCCCCTTCCGACTGGAAGGGGAGAACCTGCAGATCCTCGACCCCACTGGCCAGGCCTTCGGCCTCGGCGGTCGTACCGTCGTATCGCTCTGCCGTTGCGGCGCGTCCGCCAACAAGCCGTTCTGCGACGGCAGCCACAACCACCACGGGTTCGTGGATGAGCCGGTGGCCCGGGATTTGCCGCCGAAGAAGGTGGTGTAAGGAACGGAAATCCGCGGCCCCGCCCGGGCATCAATGCCCGGGCGGGGCCACGGCTGAGGTATCGTTTTTCCCGATGAAATCGCGGCTTCTCCTCCTCGCCCTCTTCCTCCTCCCCCTCGCCGCCCGGGCCCAGGGGCCTGCCGCCGACTGGCGCACGCTCGCGACTCCCCACTTCCGGGTGCACTATCCCGCCGCTTCCGAGGCCTGGGCGCAGAGCGCCGCGGCGCGGCTGGAGTCGATCCGCGAGCGGGTGGTGGCGGAGGTCGGGTACGACCCGCCGGAGGTGGTGGACGTGCTGGTCTCCGATCCGGTCGCGGACGCCAATGGCGAGGCGCTCCCCATTCTCGGCTGGCCGCGCATGATCCTGTGGACGAGCCCGCCCGGGCCGGAGTCGGAGATCGGGCATTACTCGGACTGGACCGAGCTTCTGATCACCCACGAGGAGACCCATCTCGTCCACCTGCTGCGGCCGTCGCGCAACCCGGCGCGGCAGCTCATCGAGCGGATCCTCCCCGTGGGGCCGATCGTTCTCGGGGGCACGCCCCGATGGGTCTTCGAGGGGTACGCCACGGTGGTCGAGGGGCGGCTCACCGGCTCGGGACGGCCCAACGGCGACATCCGGGCCGCCATCCTCCGCCGCTGGGCGCAGGGGGGCAAGCTCCCCAGCTACGCGCGCTTGGCGTCCGACTCCGGCACCTGGCGGGGGATGTCGATGGCCTATCTGCTGGGCTCCGCCTATCTCGAATGGCTGGAGGAGCGGGCCGGCCCCGGGAGCCTGCGCAATCTCTGGGCGCGGATGACGGCGCGCGCGCCGCGCGATTTCGACGGCGCCTTCCGCGGCGTCTTCGGCGACTCCCCTGAGAACCTCTACGACCGCTTCCGGGCCGAGCTGACCTGGCGGGCGATCGAGGCCGAGCGGCGTAGCGGCAAGGAGATCGAGGGGGAGCTCTGGCAGGACCTCGCGTGGACCACCGGCGCCCCCGCCCTCTCGCCGGACGGTGCCCGCCTCGCCGTCGTCCTCCGCTCCAAGGACCGCCCCGCCCGGCTGGTGGTCTGGAAGACGGCGCCGGACGAGGAGGCGGAGAAGAAGTGGAAGGAACAGCGGGAGAAGATCGCCAGGTGCGATCCCGAGGACGTGCCCGCCGTCCGCACCGGCCCCCTCCCCCGCAAGGCGCTCTACACCCTGGAGAGCCACGACGGCCCCGATCCCATCTCGCCGCGCTGGATGCCGGACGGGAAATCCATCCTCTTCGTCCGCTATGAGCCGGATACCGAGGGATTCCTCCACCCCGACCTCTTTCTATGGACGCCGGAGAGTGGAGACGTGCGGCGGCCGACTCACAAGGCCGACCTGCGCGACCCCGACCCCTCGCCGGACGGCCGCTCGGCGGTCGCCGTGCGCAACCGGGACGGCTTCTCCCAGATCGTGCGGGTCGATCTCCAGTCGGGAGCCGTCACGCCGCTGACCGGGCCCGCGGTGGACGTCATCTACGACCGCCCCCGGGTCTCGCCGAACGGCCGGCGCGTCGCCTACGCCCGCCATCGCGAGGGCTCCTGGCGCCTGGAGGTCCAAGGGATCGAAGGCGGAGCGGCGACCGGGATCGCGCCCCCCGCCGGCGGGACGGTCTCCTCTCCGGCCTGGAGCGCGGACGGCCACACGCTCTATGGGGTGGTGGGCCTGCGTGGCTTCATCGACCTCTACGCGTTCGCCGCCGATGGGTCCGGAGCGCCCGTGCCGCTCACCCGCACCCAGGGCGCCGCCCTGGCCCCCGCGGCCACGCCGGACGGCTCGGGGCTGTTCTACCTCTCGCTGGCGCCGGACGGCTTCGACCTCCGCCGGCTGCCGCTTTCGGGTCAGACCGCCGCCGCCCCGCCGGCCCCCGAGCTGCCGCGCGATCTCGCTCCCGCCGTCCCGCCGCCCGCCGCTCCGGCGCGGCCGGAGCCCTACGCCCGCGCCGAGGTGGCGCCGGGCCGGCCCTACGGCCTGGGACGCCAGGAGCTGTTCCCCCTGATCGGAGGCAGCGCCTCGTCCACCGGCGGCGTCTGGGAGCTGGGGGTGCGCGGCGGCGATCTGCTGGGGCGCCTCGACTGGCTCGCCCTCGGCGCGACCAGCAATCATGGCTGGCCCCAGGGGGGAGCGCTCGCGGCCTCCTGGCGGGGCTCGCCGGTCGCGGTGGGTTTCCATCTCTTCCACTCGGAGGAGCGGCCGACCCGCGAGGAGGCCGTGGCCCGCCGCGGCAACCTGCTCGACCTCGACCGCCAGGGGATCGAGCTGAGCGCCTCCCGGGACTGGCGGTGGAGCGGCGGCGCCCTGGACCTCGCCGCCCGCGCGCTCTGGGATCAGGTGACCCCCGTTCGTCGAGACGTAAGGCTGGATCAGCGCCTCCTCGCGCTCACCGGCGCCTGGGGGGGCTACCGCCGCTCCGGCCTCTGGCGCTTCCAGCCCTCCCTCTGGGGGCACTACGAAGCCGGCCACACCGAGGAGACCGGCGCGTGGTCCCGCTGGGGGGGCAGCGCCCGGCTCGATCTCGGTCACGACGACACCCGCCTGGCCCTTTCCTGGCGCCGCGACGGATCGCGGGACATCGGCTTCGGCTTTGACGGCTACCAGCTCGGCGGCGCGGAGACCTCGCTGCTGCCCGAGTCGGCGCTGTCGAACCGCATCCTCGTCCCGGCCCTGCCGGTGGGCGC
Source organism: Thermoanaerobaculia bacterium (assembly GCA_035490435.1). Classification (GTDB taxonomy): domain Bacteria; phylum Acidobacteriota; class Thermoanaerobaculia; order Multivoradales; family UBA5704; genus DATARR01. Next base: position 18,310 of record DATHEF010000017.1, on the reverse strand, counting down.
CCGGGTGGGCACGGACCACGAAGGGCAGCGGGCCGAGCTCTCCCTCGGCTTCCTCCCCGCCCCCGTCTTCTACGAGCGCCACCGCGTCTGGGGCTTCGGCGATCCGCGAGGGGACTGGCTCACCCTCGCCGGCCTGGAGTACCGCTTCCGCCTCGACCCCATGCCGGTCGTCCGCCTCCCCGCCGTCGACCTGCGGGTCGGGGTGGCGCGGATTTTCGACGATCCGTTCGGGGAGCTCGAGGGGTCGACGCGGTGGTGGCTGATCACGAGTTGGCGGCCGTAGGGAAGATTTTTTCCTCCCCCGGGACGGGGGAGGCCAGGAGGGGGCGTTCCGGAGTCTGGAGCGGTGGCCCCCTCCTAACCTCCCCCTGAAGGGGGAGGAACCACCCCTGCTAGAATCTCTCCCTCCGCAACGCGAGTCCCCAATGTCCACCTACCTCCTCATCCTCCGTCTCTCCGGCGACTTCTACACCAAGGCGCGGCGCACCCGCATGCGGTTCTTCCGCCGGCTGGTGTCCAACCTGGAGGCGGCGCTCAAGGCTCACGGCATCCCCTACAAGCTGGAGCCGACGTGGAGCCGGCTTTATCTGGAGACTCCGGAGCCCGCGGCCGCAGAGGTGCTGGCTCGGGTCTTCGGCGTGCAGTCGGTCTCCCAGGTGGAGCGGCGGTCGTGGGAGACCCTGGAGGATCTGGTGGCGACCGGCGTCGAGACCTTCGGCGAGGCGGTGCGGGGGCGGAGCTTCGCCGTGCGCGCCACCCGCCGCGGCCAGCGCGACCGCATCGGCTTCGACTCGACGCGGATCGAGCGCGAGCTCGGCCGCGCCCTGCTCGACGCCGGAGCCGGCCGGGTGAACCTCTCGCAGCCGGAGGTGACCGCCCATGTCGAGCTCGAGCCAGGGAGCGCCCATCTCTTCTTCGACAAGGTGCGCGGCCACGGCGGGCTGCCGATCGGCGTCGAGGGGCGGGCCGTCGCCCTGGTGTCGGGCGGCTTCGACTCGGCCGTCGCGAGCTGGCTGATGCTCAAGCGCGGCGTGCAGCTCGACTACGTCTTCTGCAACCTGGGCGGCGCCGCTCACCGGCTCGGCGTCCTCCAGGTGATGAAGTCGATCGCCGAGCGGTGGAGCTACGGCTACACCCCCCGCCTCCACGAGGTCGACCTCGCGCCGATGGTGGTCGACCTGCGGGAGAAGGTGAAGCCGGCGAACTGGCAGATCGTGCTCAAGCGGCTGATCCTGCAGGCCGGCGGGGCGGTCGCCCACCGCGGCGGCCGGCTGGCCCTGATCACCGGCGATGCCATCGGCCAGGTCTCCTCCCAGACGCTGCAGAACCTGGCGGTGATCTCCCAGGCCTCGCCGGCGATGCCGGTCCTGCGCCCGCTCCTCGGCTTCAACAAGGAGGAGATCCTGGACCTCGCCCGCCGCATCGGGATCTACGAGCTGTCGGCCGCCGTGCCCGAGTACTGCGACCTGATGCCGCCGAAGCCCAACACCCGGGCCGCGCTCCGCGACGTGCTGCGCGACGAGGCCCGGCTCGACCCCGACCTGCTCAACAAGCTGGTTGACGACCGCCGCATCCACGACCTCCGCCAAGTCGACCCCGAGGCTCTCGACACGTCCGTCCCGGAGATCGACCGCATCCCGGACGGCGCCACGGTGATCGACCTCCGCTCGGCGCCGGCCTACCGGGGGTGGCACCACGCCCAGGCGCTGCATCTGGATCTCTCCCACGCCCTCGCGGCCTACCTCTCCTTCTCCCGCGACCGCCCCTACGTGCTGGTCTGCGAGGTGGGTCTCAAGAGCGCCCACCTCGCGGAGAAGATGCGCGAGGCGGGCTTTGACGCCTTCCAGTTCCAGGGCGGGATCCGCGGTCTGATGGCCCTCGCCGAAAAGGAGGAGGGGATCGCCGCGGCGCTGCTGGCGCCGGCGGTGCGGGATTAGGGAGCCCCCGCCGCCCCCGCCCTTGCGCAACCTTCAGAAGGCTCGTATCCTCAGCCATACCTTCATTTCTGGAGGCCCGGAGGGTGGTTCCACTGGAGATTTCCAGACGCCGTGAACGCCAGATGCAATCGGTGGGGCAGGTTCTGCCCGGCCAGGCGGAGCTGCCGGTCGACGAGAATGACCGCTGGTTCCGCATCCTGGCGGAATCCACCTCCACGGCCATCTTCGTCTACCGGGCCGACAGCGTCCTCTACGTCAATCCCGCCTGCGCGGAGCTGACCGGCTACAGCGCCAAGGAGCTTCTCGCGATGAAGCCCGGGGACATGGCCGCCCCGGAGTTCCAGGAGCTCCTCCGCGAGCGCGCCGCCGCCCGTCTGCGCGGCCAGCCGGTCCCCAACCGTTACGAGGTGCGCATCTTCACCAAGGACGGGCGGGAGCGCTGGTTCGACATGACATCGGCCTACATCGCGATCGACGACGGCGAGCCGGTCGCGCTCGCCACCGCCGTCGACATCACCGACCGCAAGCTGGGGGAGGAGCGGCTGCGCGCCATCGTCGAGGGGACCTCCTCGACCATCGGCGCCGATTTCCTGCGCTCGCTCGTCCGCCACCTCGCCGGCGCCCTCGGCATGGAGTACGCCTCCGTCTCCGAGGTTTGCGACCAGACCGTCACCCGGGTCCGCATGCTCGCCCTGTGGGAGATCGACCACTACAGCACGCCGTTCGAGTACGACCTTCGCGGCACCCCCTGCGAGCAGGTGGTCGGCCGCCAGATCTCCTTCCATCCGTCCGGCGTCTGGCAGCTCTTCCCCGAGGACCGCTGGCTGGTGGCGACCCGGATCGAGAGCTACATCGCCGTGCCGCTGTTCGACCGCGCCGAACGGCCGCTCGGGCACATCGCGGTGATGAGCACCTCGCCGGTCGGCGAGGACGTACCGGCGCTGTCGATCCTCAAGATCTTCGCCGCCCGCGCCTCCGCCGAGATCGAGCGCAAGCTCACCGAGGACGCGCTCGCCAAGGAGAAGGAGCTGGCGCAGGTGACCCTCGCCTCGATCGGCGACGGCGTCGTGCGCACCGACGCCGCCGGCGTCGTGGACTATCTCAACCCGGTCGCCGAGCGGCTGACGGGGTGGGACCTCGGCGAGGCCTGCGGGCTGCCGGTGACGCGCATCTTCAACGTCGTCGACGAGAGCAACGGCAAGCCGCTGCCCAACGCCGTCGAGCGCTGCCTCGCCGAGGGACGGGTCATCGAACACACGGGCTACTCCATGCTGGTGCGGCGCGACGGCCGGGAGTTCGCCATCCGCGATTCCGTTGCCCCGATCCAGGACCGCCAGGGGCGCACCACCGGCAGCGTCCTGGTATTCAAGGACGTCACCCAGCTCCGCGGCATGGAGCGCGAGATGATCTACCTCGCGCGCCACGACCCGCTCACCGGCCTGATCAACCGCCGCGAATTCGAGAAGCGCCTGCAGCACAGCCTCGACACCGCCGCCGAGGACCGCCGCGAGCACGCCCTCTTCTATCTCGACCTCGACGAGTTCAAGGTGGTCAACGACACCTGCGGCCACCTCGCCGGCGACGAGATGCTCAAGCAGGTGACGTCGCTGCTGCGCGCCCTGCTGCGCAAGACCGACACCCTGGCCCGCCTGGGCGGCGACGAGTTCGGCGTGCTGCTCGAGGACGCCACCCTCGCCGACGCCCGCGAGCTCGGCGACCGCCTGCTCAACACCGTCCGCCAGTTCCGCTTCGGCTGGCAGGAGCGGATCTTCGAGATCGGCGTCTCGATCGGCCTGGTGCCGATCACCGTCGACAGCGGCGACATGGCCCGGGTGCTCTCCGCCGCCGACGCCGCCTGCTACGTCGCCAAGGAGAGCGGCCGCAACCGGATGCACGAGTACCAGCCGGACGACACCGCGATGGCCGAGCGCTACGGCGAGATGCAGTGGATCTACCGCATCCACAAGGCGTTTGCCGAGCACCGGTTCTGCCTCTACCGGCAGAGCATCCATCCGCTTCAGGGGGACGGCACCGAGCCGCCGCTGTGCGAGATCTTCATCCGCATGATCGACGAGGACGGCCGCATCGCCACCCCGGCCGCGTTCATCCCCGCCGCCGAGCGCTATCACCTGATCGCCTCGATCGACCGCTGGGTGGTCCACGCCGCCTTCGTCACCCTGGCCTGCGGCACCCTCTCCCACGGCGACACCACCCGCTTCGCCATCAACCTCTCGGGCCAGTCGGTGGGCGACGACGCCTTCCTCGACTACGTCCTCGCCGAGATCGAGGCGACCGGCATCGCCCCCGAGCGCATCTTCTTCGAGATCACCGAGACCGCCGCCGTCGGCAACCTGACCAAGGCGGTCCACTTCATCAGCGTCCTCAAAGAGCTCGGCTTCCGCTTCGTGCTCGACGACTTCGGCAGCGGCCTCTCCTCCTTCGCCTACCTCAAGAACCTCCAGGTCGACTTCCTCAAGATCGACGGCAGCTTCGTGCGCGACATGCTGGGCAACTCGGTCCAGCGCGCCCTCGTCGAGTCGATCCACCAGATCGGCAAGGTCATGGGCATCCGCACCATCGCCGAATCGGTCGAGGACCGGCCCACCCTCGACGTCCTGCGGCAGATCGGCGTCAACTACGCCCAGGGGTACGGCCTCTCCCTCCCAGAGCCTTTGATTTAGCGACTTTACAAGACCGCGGGTATAAATTTTCCACAGGGGCGGGACGGGAATGGCGGGAATCGAGCCAATCCTTTACAATCCCCCTGACAATCTACCGGCACCGAAGGGTTGTGGATCGCTTAGGCGCGTTTCTTGCTGTATTTCCGTGGGTCTCGATTAACGAACAGCCATGCTCGCCCACTTGAACGCCTTTCCTATCGACGAGTCCGAATCGGATTCGGAGCGGTCGATCAACCTCGACGAGCGGCTCTCACCGCTCGCGCGGACGTTCGACGGCGATTCGACTCTCGACGTCCGGCTGCGGCTGCTGATCGAGCCGGTGCCTGCGATCGTCTGGACGACCGACCGGGAGCTGCGCTTCACCTCCGGCTTGGGCGGCGGGCATGCCTCCTTCGGTCTCCGCGCCACCCCCGGCACCAGCCTCTTCGATCACTACGGGGACCGGAATCCCGACGCCGTCCGCGCCCACCGGCTCGCGCTCGGCGGCGAGTCGGTGAGCTTCGAGCACTCCTGGGAGGGGCGCACCTTCCAGACCCGCGTCGAGCCGCTGCGCGGGGTCGAGGGGGAGATCATCGGCTGCGTCGGCATCGCGGTCGACATCACCGAGCGCAAGCACGCCGAAGAGGCCCTCTACCGCGAGAAAGAGCGCGCCCAGGTGACCCTGGCCTCGATCGGCGACGGCGTCATCCGCGCCGACGCCGAGGGGAAGATCGATTACCTGAACCCGGTCGCCGAGCGGCTGACGGGGTGGAGGGCCGAGGAGGCGATCGGCCGCCCGGTGCTCGAGGTCTTCCAGGTGGTCGACGAGATCACCCGCAAGCCCCTGACCGATCCGGTGGCCCGCTGCCTGGAGGAAAAGCGGGTGGTCGAATCCCCCGGCCACGCCGTGCTGCTCTGCCGGGAAGGCAAGGAGTACTCGGTGCGCGACTCCGTGGCGCCGATCTACGACCGCTCCGGCGGCGCGCTCGGCGCCGTCCTGGTGTTCAAGGACGTGACGCAGCTCCGCGGCATGGAGCGCGAGATGATCTACCTCGCGAGCCACGACGCCCTGACCGGCCTGATCAACCGCCGGGAGTTCGAGGTCCGCCTGAAGCGCGCCATCCGCGGCGCCCGCGGCGAGCGCCGCCATCACGTGCTGCTCTACCTCGACCTCGACGAGTTCAAGGTGGTCAACGACACCTGCGGCCACCTGGTGGGCGACGAGATGCTCAAGCAGATCACCGCCCTCTTGCGCTCCCGCGTGCGCCGGAGCGACGTCCTCGCCCGGCTGGGCGGCGACGAGTTCGGCGTCCTTTTAGAGGATTGCCCGCTCGACCAGGCGCGGGGGATCGCCGAGGAGATGCGGCGGACCGTGCGCGAGTTCCGCTTCTGCTGGCGCGACCAGATCTTCGAGGTCGGAGTCTCGATCGGACTGGTGCCGATCGACTCCGACAGCGGCGACCTCGCCCACGTCCTCAGCGCCGCCGACGCCGCCTGCTACGTGGCCAAGGACAGCGGGCGCAATCGCGTCCACGAGTACGAGATCGACGACACGCTGGTCGCCGAGCGCTACGGCGAGATGCAGTGGATCCATCGCATCCACCGCTCCTTCGAGGACAAGCGCTTCCGTCTCTTCTACCAGCTCATCCAGCCGATCGGCGGCGAGAGCGGCGCGCGCGACCTCCTCTGCGAGGTCTTCATCCGCATGCTCGACCCCAACGGCAAGATCATCGAGCCGTCGGCCTTCATCGCCGCGGCCGAGCGCTATCACCTGATCGCCTCGATCGACCGCTGGGTCGTGAAGACCGCCTTCGCCGCTCTCGCCGAGGCGCAGCGGCGCGAGTGGTCGCGCCCGATCCTCTTCGCCATCAACCTCTCCGGCCAGTCGCTCGGCGAGGAGGGTTTCCTCGCCTTCATCATCGACGAGCTCGAGAAGAGCAAGGTGGACGCGCGGCGCATCTGCTTCGAGATCACCGAGACGGCGGCGATCAGCAAGCTCGACAGCGCCATCCGCTTCATCTCGGCGCTGAAGGCCAAGGGCTGCCGCTTCATCCTCGACGACTTCGGCAGCGGCCTCTCCTCCTTCGCCTACCTGCGCGACCTCCAGGTGGACTTCCTGAAGATCGACGGCGAGTTCGTGCAGAACATGATGGAGGACCGGGTCAAGCGCGCCATGGTCGAGTCGATCAACCAGATCGGCCACGTCATGGGCCTGCAGACCATCGCCGAATGGGTGGAGAACCGCCAGACCCTCGATTGCCTGAAGGAAATGGGTGTCGACTACGCCCAGGGGTACTGGCTCTGCATGCCCCAGCCGCTGGTGCACGACGTGTAGGCGCGATTTCCGCCGGCCGGACTTCCGCCCCTCGGGGCGGACCCTCACTCCCCCAACCCCCTCTCTCCCAGCCTCCCCCCCGGCCGCCGGGAGAGAGGGGGCTTAAAACAGGTGCTTAGACTAACTGCTCCCTCTTCTCCCGGCGGCCGGGGGGGAGGCTGGGAGAAGAGGGCCGGGGTGATGAGGGCCCTACGCCTTCACCTGGCTCGGACCCGCCGCCTTCACCGCCTCGTCGACTCCGCTCTCGTACTTCTTGAAATTGTCGGCGAACATGTCGGCCAGCCGGGTCGCCTGGGCGTCGTAGTCCGTGAGGCTCTGCCAGGTCTCGCGCGGGTGGAGGAGCTTTTCGGGCACCCCCTCGATGCGGGTGGGCACGTCGAGGCCGAAGATCGGATCGGTCCAGGTCTCGACATTGTCGAGCTCGCCGGTCAGCGCGGCGGTCACCATACGGCGGGTGAAGCCGAGCTTGATCCGCTGGCCGACGCCGTAGGGGCCGCCCGTCCAGCCGGTGTTGAGCAGCCAGACCCGGACGCCGTGTTCGGCGAGCTTCTCGCCCAGCATCTTGGCGTAGACGCCGGGGTGGAGCGGCAGGAAGGGGGAGCCGAAGCAGGTGCTGAAGGTCACCTTCGGCTCGGTGACCCCGCGCTCCGTGCCCGCCACCTTCGCCGTGTAGCCGGAGAGGAAGTGGTACATCGCCTGCTCCGGGGTCAGCCGGCTGATCGGCGGCAGCACGCCGAAGGCGTCGCAGGTGAGGAAGACCACGTTGCGCGGGTGTCCCGCCTGGCCGCCGAGATCGACGTTGTGAAGCTGGGTGAGCGGGTAGCTCGACCGCGTGTTCTCGGTCAGGCGGTCGCTGTCGAGGTCCAGCTTGCGGGTCTCGGGGTCGTAGTCGACGTTCTCGAGGATCGTGCCGAAGGTGCGGGTGGTGGCGTAGATCTCCGGCTCCCCCTCGGGGCTGAGGCGGATCACCTTGGCGTAGCAACCCCCCTCGATGTTGAACACGCCGTCGTCGCTCCAGCCGTGCTCGTCGTCGCCGATCAGCGTGCGGCTGGGATCGGCCGAGAGCGTCGTCTTGCCGGTTCCCGAGAGACCGAAGAAGAGCGCCACGTCGTCCTTGGTGGCCCCATTACTGGGTCCATAATTGGCGCTGCAGTGCATCGACAGCACGCCCTGCTTCGGCAGGTAGTAGTTCATCACGCTGAAGATGCTCTTCTTGATCTCGCCGGCGTAGCGGGTGCCGCCGATCAGCGCGATCCGCTTCGCCAGATCGAGCAGGATGAAGGTGGGGGTGCGGGTGCCGTCGCGCTCCGGGTCGGCCTGGAGGTTGGCGACGTTGATCACCGTGAAGTTGGGCTCGAAGCCCGCCAGGACGGCGGGATCCTCCTCGCGGATGAACATGTTGCGGGCGAACAGGTTGCGCCAGGCATCGTCGGAGATCACCCGGACGTTGATGCGGTAGCGCGGATCGGCGCCGGCGTAGCCGTCGAAGACGAAGATGTCCTTGCCCTGGAGATACTCCTGGGCGCGGGCGAGCAGCGCCTCGAACTTCTCCTTCTCGAACGGCCGGTTGACCTCGCCCCACCAGATATCCCCGTCCGTCGCCGGGTCCTTGACCACGAACTTGTCGTTCGGCGACCGCCCGGTATGCTGCCCCGTCACACAGACCAGGGCCCCCTCGGCCGAGAGGGTCGCCTCGCCGCGCTGGACGGCGAGCTCGGTCAGGCGCGCCGGCGACAGATTCCAATACACCGTGCCCGCGCCGGTGATCCCCTGCTTGTCTACCCCAAAGCTGCTCACTGCCGGCCCTTCATTTTTCATTCCGCACCTCGGAAGAAGTTTCAGTGTGCTTTTTGTGAAGTCAGATAATCCACCAGGAGCCGTGACATGACGCGGATGCCTACTGGCACCGCGCTGTCATCCCCCCGGAAGGTGGGCGTGTGCAGACCGCCCGAAGTCGTGCCCGGCTTGAGAGTGCCGAGCCGGTAGAAGAACCCGGGGACCTCCTCGGCGAAGTAAGCAAAATCCTCGCCGGCCATGGCGGGCTCCCCGATCTTGACATTGCCGGCGCCGGCGATGCGCTCGAGCAGAGGCTTGACCTGCTGGGTGAGCGCCGGGTTGTTGACCGTCGCCGGCGCGTTCTTCTTGTACTCCAGCTCGAATGACGCGCCGTTGGCGCGGGTGATGCCGTCCAGGATCTCGCGCATCCGCCGCTCGACCGTGGCGCGCACCTCCGCATTGTAGGTGCGCACCGTCCCCTCGAGCATCACCTCGCCGGGGATGATGTTGAAGCGCTGGCCGCCGCGGAAGATGCCGACCGTGATCACGCTCGGCTCCAGCGGCGACAGGTTGCGCGAACGGATCGTCTGCAGCGCCATCACCACCTCCGCCCCGACGACGATCGGATCGATCGCCAGGTTGGGGGCGGCGCCGTGCGCCTGCTTGCCCTTGATCTTGATCCGGAACTGGTCGACCGCGGCCATCGTCGGCCCCGAGTTGTAGCCGATCTGGCCGACCGTCAGCTCCGGGATGGAATGCAGGGCGAAGACCGCCGTGGGCTTGTACTGCCGGAAGAGGCCCTCCTCCAGCATCAGGGGGGCGCCCGCCTTCTCCCCCGGCGGCGGCCCCTCCTCGGCGGGCTGGAAGATGAAGAGGATGCTGCCGGGGATGTCCGCCTTCACGGCCGAGAGGACCGAGGCGACGCCGAGCAGCGACGTGGTGTGGATGTCATGGCCGCAGGCATGGGCGACGCCGACCTCCTGGCCCAGGAAGGTGTCCCGCTTGGTGGACTTGAACGGCAGGTCGGTCTCCTCGGTGACCGGCAGGGCGTCCATGTCGGCGCGGACGGCGATCAGCGGCCCCGGCTTTCCCCCCTTGAGCAGGGCGACGACGCCGGTCTTGGCGATGCCCGTGCGGGCCTCGAGCCCGAGGCTCCGGAGATGGGCTGCCACCAGCTCGGCCGTCTGGGTCTCGCGATTCGAGAGCTCCGGGTTCTGGTGGACGCGGTGGCGCAGCTCGATGAGCTGGGGTGCCACCCGCTCGGCCTCACGGTCGATCCGGGCGTCGAGATCGCTGCCGGCGGGGGTCGCCGCCGGCGCGGGTAGCGCCGTCAGGGCGAGGCCAAGCGCGAGCGGCGCGAAGCGGACCGTACTCCAGCGGGGCATCATCGTCCTCCAGATCGGAAAAAAAGCAGCCGCTCGCCTACACCGTGCGGCGCGCCAGAAAAACCGAACGAGTTTAACCCGATAAGGCGGCATTCACACCCTGGAGTGACGAACGCGTGCCAGAGCGCCGCCCGCCTGCCTTGGCTTTTGCCTTTGACTAACCACTCCCTCTTCTCCCGGTCGGGGGGAGTGCGATGGGAGAAGAGGGCCGGGGTGATGAGGGGTCTTGGGTGGGGGCAGCCTCCCTGATATACACTCCCCCCGTCAGCGTTTAGATACGTCCCGCGATCCCATCCCATCGAAGGAGATGTGTTTTGAATATCGAGAATCGGAAGATCCTTGTGCTCGGAGGGTACGGCCTGGTGGGGACGGCCGTCTGCCGGGAGCTGCTGTCGCGCCGGCCGCGCGAGATCCAGATCCACAGCCTGCGGATCGAGGAGTCGCAGAAGGCGGTCGAAGAGCTGCGGGGCGAGGCGGGCTCGACGGTGCTCTCCGTCTCCTCCGGCAACATCTTCGGCCTGCTCCAGGAGGGCTCCAAGCGGGACCTCATCCGCGCCGAGCTGCGCCGGCTCGACGACGAGGACCTCGACACCTTCGTCCTCTATGACGTCCTGGCCAAGTCGCGGCCGGACATCGTGGTCGACTGTGTCAACACCTCCACCGGCATCGCCTACGGCGACATCTTCCGCTCCGCCGAGGAAGTGCTCAAGCAGCTCGAGGCGGGGGACATCCAGGAGGGGACCACCGAGCGCCTGCTCGACGCCCTCTACATGCCGCGGCTGATCCGCCACATCCAGATCATGTACCGGGGGATGATCGACGCCGAGACCGGGGTCTACGTCAAGATCGGCACCACCGGCACCGGCGGGATGGGGCTCAACATCCCCTACACCCATTCCGAGGAGCGGCCGAGCCGGGTGCTGCTCTCCAAGAGTGCGATGGCCGGGGCGCAGTCGATGCTCCTCTTCCTGATGGCCCGCACCCCGGGCGCGCCGATCACCAAGGAGATCAAGCCGGCGGCGGTGATCGCCTGGAAGCGGATGGGCTTCGGCCCCATCGTTCGCGGCGGCAAGCAGCTCCAGTTGATGGACGCCAGGCCCATCCCGCTGGGCGCGACCTTCTCGACCGAGGACACGGCGGCGGCCCGGGTGCGCGACGAGCCCTACCAGAACGTCTTCATCGATACGGGCGAGAACGGCGTCTTCAGCCTCGAGGAGTTCTCGACGGTGACCAGCCACGAGCAGATGGAGTTCGTCACCCCCGAGGAGATCGCGCGCTACCTGGTCTTCGAGATCGAGGGTCGCGGCACGGGATTCGACATCGTCAACGCGCTCGACAGCGCGGTGCTCGGCCCCACCTACCGGGCGGGCATCCTGCGGCACTGGGCGCTGGAGCGGTTGAATGAGATGGAGAAAGAGCACGGCGTGCACAGCGTCGCCTTCGAGATGCTCGGGCCGCCGCGCAACTCCAAGCTCCTCTTCGAGGCCCACCTGCTGCGCCTCGCCTACCCGAACATGAAAGCCGTCTGGACCTCCACCCCCGAGGCCGTCCGCGACGCCCTCGACCGCCTGGTGCGAGAGGACCCCGAGGTGGCGAACCAGGTCGTCTCGGTGGGCATCCCGATCCTGCTCGACTCGGGAGAGGTCATCCGCGGCGTCAAGGTGCTCGTCCCCGGGGACGCCTGCGATACCACTGTCACCCCGGACAACCTGGAGTCCTGGGTCCGCGACGGCTGGGTGGACCTCCGCCTCGCCAACTGCGCCCGCTGGGTCGCCCGCTTCCAGAAGATCCGCGACGAGATCGCCGCCCTCCCCCAGGACGACAGCTCCAGCCGCTTCCTCCGCAACCGCCGCTTCTGGCACAAGGTGGACGTCATCCAGCCCGGCAAGGTGGTGGGGTGGATACTGGGGACGGAAGAGGGGGGATCGCGGATCAAGCGGTGAGCGGCGGCGCTTCTACCTTGAAATTTGGGAGAGCGACTCCCAGATTTCAAGGTAGCTCGATCTCCTGATCCGGCGTGGCAACCTGCGGCGCGGCTCCTCTCCTGCCAGGCACCCTGAAGGTATGCGCCTCTCAAGGCTCGATCCGGAGAGGATCGGTTCCGGCCTGCTTCCGGGCCGGCGTGAAAAGGAGATCCAGAGATGAAGATTCCCTATGGCCGGATGCTCAAGGCCGTCGGCCTCGCGTTCGCGCTCGTCGCCGCCCTTCACTTCGCCCTCCCGCCGTCGGCCGCGGCCTCCTGCGCATGCAGCCCCCTTTCTTTTCCCACGAGCACGTTCTCTGGGACCGGAACGAGTTGCTCCAGCGCCACCTCCTCCCTGAAAGCGAAAATCCAGGACGCCGAAATCGCCGCTTGCTCTCCCTACAATTTCTGCAACCTGCAGCCGCTCGTCATCACCTCGGCCTGCCAGCTACAGGGGGGCAGCTACGTGATCCAAGGCTACCAGCGCTACTCCTGCTACGTCGGCACCACCTGCCCGAACGGCGTCTGAGGGTTCAGCCCGCCCTTCGCATCGGCATCGCAAAACCCCGTCTTGTGTCGCAAAGACGACGCTTCGTGTCTCGCCGGGCTCTCCGCGTGTTGACGAGAGCCCGGCGGATGGCGCAAAACGCTTTCTCCATGCCTTGCCGCGGCCGGCGGACGGCGAAAAAAACCCGGCCAGGGCCGCGCCGGGCTTTTCGCGGAGCTCGCCGGAGCCGGAGAGAGACTCGCCGGACGCTCATCGTCATGGGCCGGCGATCTCTTGTACCTCGCCGGAGTTATTTTGTGGGTTGCCGGGCTTTTTGCGACACAAACCAAGGCCGGCGATACACTCGCCGGGGTTTTTGCAACACGAAGCGGAGATTTGAGGCTTGCCGGGAGGTTGCTTTCGTGGCGGCTTCTGGACCCCATGTTAGGATTCTTGCTGCCATGCGTCGGCACTCTCTTCAAGATGGAGCAGTCCACGGCGAGCTCTCCCTCGCCGAATGGTTTGCCTTGGCGGAAGACGAGCGGGGAGAGTTGGTGGACGGCCATCTGGTGGAAGAAGAGACGCCGAACTATGTCCACGAGATCCTGGTGATCCTGCTGGGCAGTCTCCTCCGTGGTTGGTTCTCCCCCCGGGGCGGGTTCGTCGGGGGCTCTGACGCCAAGCTTGCGGTGGGGCCGAAGCAGGGCCGCCGCCCCGACCTCACCGTCTACTTCGCGGGCACTCCCTTGCCGCCCCCCAGCGGCGTCATCGCGCAACCGCCCGACATCGCCATCGAGATCGTCTCCCCGACACCCCGTGACGGCCGCCGGGACCGGGTGGAGAAGGTGGCGGACTACGCCGCCTTCGGGGTGCGCTACTACTGGATCGTCGATCCTCAGCTCCGCAGCCTGGAGATCCTGGGCCGGGGTCCCCAAGGCCGCTACGAGCACCTCCTTGGCGCTACGGAAGGCACGGTCGATATTCCCGGCAGCGACGGTTTCGTCCTGGATCTCGATGCCGTCTGGGCTGAGATCGAACGCTTCGAGGCTCGCGAGACCAGGATTGAGTAAGACGCCTGGCTTCTCTTCGAGACCCATCTGCTGCGCCTCGCATTCCCGAACATGAACACCGTCAGAACCTCGACCCCCGAGGCCGTCTGCGACACCCTCGACCGCCTCGTCGCGAGAATCCCGAGGTGGCCAACCCATATCGTCTCGGTGGAAATCCGATTCTGCTCGACTCGGCAGAGGCCATCCGCGGCGTCAAGGTGCTCGTCCCGGGGACGCCTGCGACCCCACCATCACCCCGGACAACCTGGAGTCCTGGGTTCGCGACGGCTGTGTCGACCTCCGCCTGGCCAACTGCGCCCGCTAGGTGACCGCTTCCAGAAGATCCGCGACGAGATCGCCGCCCTCCCCTGGGACGACAGTTCCAGCCGCTTCCTCCGCAACCGCAGCTTCGGGCACAAGGTGGACGTGATTCAGCCGGGAAGGTGATGGGGTGGATCCTGGGAACGGAGGGGGGCTCGCGGAGCAAGCAGTAATTGGCGCAGTTTCTTGACCGATAGGAACGTAGGCCGGAACTTGTTCCCGCCCCCTCAGCGTCAAACTTTCATCAGCAAACCAGATGGCCGTTGTGGCAAGGCAGATGGTACAAATCCAGACGGCGTCCACTACGGTCGACGTAGCCGGTTTCTGAGCCCTCACCGTGCAAGGGCGCCGCACAGTGTGAGATGAAGACGATGGCCTTGGCGGCCTGAAATTGAGCCGCCGCAGCCAACACGAGGGCCAAAGCGGTAATCCGGACGCCTCCTTGCATGATTCTCCTTTTCGGCTCAAGGGATGAGGAGTATACTTGAGCCTGCACTGCCATACAGTTCTTGTGAGTCAGGGATCGTTTGGCGTCGTAATAACGGCTCCCTATGTACGCATCAAGGTTGGCGAGTGCGGCAAAGTGCCCGAAGTATTTTCGTGTCTCGCTGGGGATTATCGGGTCCCAATGAATCCAACGGATGGCTCGCTGGGCGTTCTCCGTAATTCGTCGAGATTGGTATCGGCAGTTAGCCTGTTATAAGGAATAAGATATGGTTAGTATCTACTTCACAGACTTCTTCGAGGTGCTTCCAGAGGAATTGGAGGACTATGGAGCTCTTAATATTTCTCTGATCAACGATCTTCCTCTCTTTATAGATCCGTTTCTTCTTTTCAACAGCGAAAACCCAGTCTACAAGAGACTACACGACGAGATCATAAGCTATGTTCGATTTCTTCGAGATAAGTCTGCGTCAGGCCAGATAGACGCAGGCCTCCTGAGAGCTTGGTACTTCTTCGGGGAGGTGAAGCAAAACTGGCTGGGCTATTCGAAGGAGGGCAACAGTGGCAGCGGCTTAGGACCAAAGTTTGCCAGAGATCTAAACAGCAACCTGAATGCCATCTTCACGGACTTTGGCAACGAGAAGGTTGCTCGGGCAAGCCACCTGGAGAAACTATGCTTGGTATCGGAGGGTGTCGGCAAAGACAATGTAAGCGACTTTACTACGAACCTGATTAAGGAATTTTTACTTGACTACACCCAGGAGTTCGCAGTAAAAAACATAGCCCCGAACCACAGGAAGACATTTTCTGTCTCGCGAGCTCGATTCAATTACAAGACTGAAGTGTGGGAATCCCGCAAGTATGACTTGCCGACCTTTGGCGATGACTATGTCATCCTAACCCCCAAGGAAATATTAACAAAAGATGATACCTGGATCAGTCGCACAGATTTGTTTGATAATTACGAAGATATCGCATCGGCAATTCCTAATGAACAGCTTAGGGCGCAGATAAATAATTATTTTTCCTCCCAGCTCCCGCGCGAGCCTAAAAAAGAAGATTATTACCGAGCAACGCAAAGAACTCTCCTCAAGTATCCGTCCATTCTCGAGCACTACATACGTCAGAAAGAAGATAACGGCGACGAAGCCGTATCTATCAGCAGCGAGAGGGTTGCAGAAAGCGAGGTGATCTTCATTGCTCAAGCAAGGTCCTTCGCTTCGGAGCTTGCGTCAGGTACTCGTTTTTACGCACAGAGTGGTAAGACCTACGGAGAGGCCCGCGAGAGAGTAATGTTCCTGAAGGATGTCATCGAAAACAAAGATGGGTACAGACTATTCTATTTGAAGAACCAGCCGTTAAAGAGAGAGCAAGATCTGCAACTTTTGTTTCGCTTGACTTGGTTTGGTACAACTTCTGATGTAAATCGGGAGGTAAACAATGGCAGAGGACCTGTAGATTTCTCAATATCCAAGGGGAAGAGAGACAAATCTTTAGTGGAGTTTAAATTAGCAGGCAACTCCCAGCTAAAGAGAAACTTGGAGAAACAGGTAGCTATATATGAGAAAGCCAGTGACGCAACGAGGAGCATAAAAGTCATCCTCTACTTCTCAGAGCAAGAACTGCAGAAGACTCTGTCTATCCTCAAAGAGCTAAAAATTTCTGAAGGCGAGGACGTGATCTTAATCGACGCTCGCAAAGATAACAAGCCTTCCGCTTCCAAGGCCTGATTATTTCTATGGCGCATGGTAGCGCCTCACGAGCTTAACCACCACAAGGTCTGGCTTAGAACGGTGAAGCCGAGTAGTTGGCTAGGCTACTAACTCCAGAGAGGCTCACAGACGTGAGTCAGGAGTGGCTCTTCGCTCAGCAGCGCTTGAACCGATGAGGCGTCAGCCGAATCTCGCGGAGCAGTGCCATCACTCCACGATCCCGACAACAATCCGCAGCTTGGAGCCCGGCGAGCCGATCTGCTCGCATCTGCTCCTCAGAATCGAAGCTCCAGACGATCTCAGGGGACTCGGCCTTATCGGGATTTGCGGTGCCTAACGCTCCACCGGTGATGATGCCTCCAGCGCTCAGGCCCAAGACGAGCTGATTCTTCCAGCTTCGGATCTCACGCTCGCCGTCCATCAGCGCGACGGCAACGTCTACCTTCTGCCGGTAATACTCTGTCCGGAGCGTCGGAACGACCACCAGCTCGATCTTCCCTTGCTTCGCGGGGCGCTTACGGATCGAGACGCTCTGCAAGGTCATCTGATCGCATACATAGGCTGCCGTGTCTTTGATGACGCGGGTTCTGTCCTTCGGGAGGTCGACCACGTGGGGCTTGGCCGGCGTGCCGTTCCCTGCGAGAGGCACCTCCAAGAGCATTGGGCTTGGGACTTCGGTCTGCGTGGTCGGCGCGGCCTTGCTCACCTCCTCAGGCGTAGCCTGACGCGCCTCGACCTGGGCCCGCAGCGGAAAAGCGCACAGAAATAGCACGGCAGGGATCAAAGTCCTTCTCAGCATGGGATCGAACCTCCTCAACGGTTTTCTTGAATTCTGCCTCTCCTCCTTCCTTTTGTCCAGCACGGGCACCCGCGAGCAGTCCCTCTCCTCGCCAGCCGTCGCCTTGCCGGGATACCCTCTTCAGGATACGCTTGCCCGCGTAAATCGTCCTTGTCAGTGTCCCTGGTACTCGAACGCCGCTCCAGAAAATCAGAGCGGATCCGCGCTAGTCCCTTGACGGAATAGTCCCTTGGAGGCATAATCATGGTTGAGGTCCTCGGCACTGAGGAGTTCGAGGAGTGGTTTCTTGGGCTCGGGGGTGCCGATGCCCGAGCCGTCGTTCGAGGGGTGGGGCTTCTCGAGGCTAAGGGGCTTGCGCTCGGATTTCCCCATTCCTCGGCGCTCGGGGGAACCCGATACGCCCTGCGCGAGTTGCGCATTCAGAGCTCGGGACGGCCACTGCGGATCCTCTACGCGTTCGATCCACAGCGCCAGGCCGTCCTGATTCTTGGCGGCGACAAGACAGGAGACGATCGTTTCTACTCATGGATGATCCCGAAAGCTGAGGCGGTCTGGACGCGGTATCTTCAAGAGTTGCGTTGATCAGCCGAAGCCAGGGTGCAAGCGGGAGTCGATATATGACAGCCAAAAAGTGGTCCGACATCAGAGCACAGAAGTTTACTCCTACGGAGCTGCGTGAGATCGACCAGGAGATCGAGAACGAGTTGTTGGAAATGGATCTTCGCGCGCTACGGGAGGCGGCCGGCCTTACACAAGGGGAACTGGCCCAGCGGGTTGAAATTACCCAATCGCAGTTATCGAAGATGGAACGACGCGAAGATCACCGGATCTCAACTCTTCGCCGGTACGTCGAGGCGCTCGGTGGAAGTCTGGAGATCTGCGCTGTCATCAACGGCAAGCGTATCAAGCTCGCTGAGGCATAGGCCTGCGGCTCGGGCGATCGGCGACAATCCGACCGCGGCTCAGACCTCAGCCGCCCCGTGCCCCGGACCGGCGAAAGGAGTCCCGATGGCGGAACTGAAGACCCGGCAGACTGAGCAGAGCGTCGACGAATACATCGATGCGATCGCCGACGAGGTCCGGCGTCAGGATTGCCGCACCCTTATGGAACTGATGAGCAAGGCCACGGCCGCGGAGCCCAGGATGTGGGGCACCAGCATGGTGGGATTCGGCAGCTATCACTACAAGTACGACAGCGGACATGAAGGCGACGCCATGCTGACCGGATTCGCGTCGCGCAAGCCGAACCTGACGCTCTATGTCATGCCCGGCTTTGCGGGGCACGAGTTGCTGCTGGCCAGGCTAGGAGCCTGCGCGGCAGGAATCGTTGGCATGCGGTAAAATAGCCGTATGCCAACGACCTTTCGTCGCTACGTTCCGGAACAGTCTCTTCTTCTTCCGCCGTCGCCGCGGGATTGGCTTGCGGAGGGCCACCTGGCGTA
>DATHEF010000016.1:0-249132 GCA_035490435.1 Thermoanaerobaculia bacterium | reverse complement strand
CGCAAGACTCGCTTCCGGTGGGTGGCTAGCCCTTGCCGGGTAGGATTCGGACCTACTGGGCCACTATGAAGGGTTTCGGGTTCTGTCTATTGCAGTTTCCCTCCTCCCTTCCCAGGCTTCGCCTGGCGCAAGGGACGTCTCTCGAAGGGCTTGCCGCTTCATCCACCACTTCCCGTGAGAAGGCCACCAGGCCAGCGGATGAAACGTTAGTTGGCAAAGGTCACTCTCTTATGAAGTACCTTTGTGAAAGGAGAGATATGAAAAAGAAGATGAAGAAGCTGGTCCTGAAGCGCGAGACTTTATGGCCCCTGGGACAGGTCGTTGGTGGTGTTACCGCCGGGCCGTGCGGCCATACCGATCCTTGTGCCCCCCCTGGTGAAGGGGGCA
Organism: Thermoanaerobaculia bacterium; assembly: GCA_035490435.1. Taxonomy (GTDB): domain Bacteria; phylum Acidobacteriota; class Thermoanaerobaculia; order Multivoradales; family UBA5704; genus DATARR01. The sequence continues at coordinate 248,745 of DATHEF010000016.1, read as the reverse complement.
GTGATTCCTACGCAACATGCGCCTTCAATACCTGTGGGGTGTGTAGCGGTGATTGCGCAACAGGAGGCGCCTGTACCACCTAAAGAGCTAAAGAGGACGGACCGGTCCACGGGGGGGACCGGTCCTTGTCAGTCTATTGTGCTTCGCGGACGTGCCGCTCTACCAAGGGAGCGAAGTCGGACAGCTCGCCGCGCGGGAGGACCGGGGTCAGCTCCGCTGCCGGATGCACAAGTCCATCCGCATGCATGACGCCCGCGATGGCCGCCGGGATCGCCCGTAAGCCATGGTCTCTGGCGGACCTTCTGACGGCGGCGCAGGCGGCGTGAGGAGGTGCGGGGTAGAATGGGCTCTATGGACCCTCTTACCCTTGCGACCATCACCGGAGTAACCTCCGCCGCAAAGACGACGCTCGACGCCATCCTCGCGGTCCTTTCCAAGGGCAAGGGTCGCGACGCCGAGAAGGCGGCCAAGGAAGCTCTAGGGCTCGTCTCCGACCTCCAGGCGCGCCTTCTCCAGTTTCAGGAAATAGCCCTCCGCCTTCAAGAGGAAAACGCTCAACTCCGCGCAGAGATTCGCCAGAAGGAGGAAGGGGCGACGGAGCGGAAGCAGTACGAGCGCAAGACTGTTGGCCGCTCGGTAGTATTGGTCCGCGAGGACGAACCGGGCAACTTCTATTGTCCTACGTGCATGGAAGTGAAGAAGCATGCTATCCCCCTCCAGCCGCACCCGATGCGATCCGGTAGTTTTGGGAGTCATTTCTGTAGCCAATGTGAAACCTCATATCGACTTCGCGGCTAATTAACCGACCGCCCAGCAACACACACTAAAGCCCCACTATCAGTACGGGGGCGCTCCGGCCCACGGCGGGGGCGGCCCATTGATGGGCCGGAGGGGCTTCCTATCGCGGCAACCGCCCCCGCCGCGCCGCCAACTCCGCCGCAGACCCCTCGATCGCCGCCATGTCCGTCAGCACCGGCAGGAAATCCATCCCCCGCACCCAGGCGAGGTCCACCGGCAGCGGATTGAGCTTCCTCGCCGGCTCCGGGTAAGGCTCGCCGAACGCAAGCTTCACGAAGATATAGGGCAGGTTCAAGCCCGCCCGGGTAAAGAAGAGGTGGGTGGTGAAGAAGTGGCCGATGTTTGATTTCGGCCGGGTTCGGCACGCCGCGCGGATCGTAGGTGAGGTCGACGGCGAAGATGCCGTTCGGCCGACCGTCGATCGCCGCGATGGCGCGCTGAGCGAGGTCGTCGAGCTTGGGGTCGGGGCGCTTTCCCCACGCTTGGGCGGCCCTCCTCCGGGGCAGGTAGCCTCTGGCCCACGCTTGGGCCAGACGATCCCCGGCACGGGGATGCTCCCGCCCACGCTTGGGGCGCCTCCCCCCACGCTTGGGCGGCTCTCCCCCACGCTTGGGGCGGTTCCGCCCACGCTTGGGCGGCTCTGCCCCCGGCCGGGGATGGTCCCGCCCACGCTTGGGCCAGACCGCCTCTCATCAGGGGCCGACCTGCCCACGCTTGGGCCGGACCGTACCCGGCCGGGGATCGTCTGGCCCAAGCGTGGGGGAGAGCCGCCCAAGCGTGGGCGGAAGCTCCCCAAGCGTGGGCAAAAGCAGGCACTCCGGACGTCAGAGCAGCGAATCCATCCGTCAACGTGCCTTGGTCGGAGAGCGCCCCGGCGCTTTCCTGGGCCGAAATGCCGGAGACATAGAGGAAGGCCGCCGAGGCCAGGGCGCTGCCGGCGAAGGCCTGGGCGGCCGATCGCAGCCTCGATCCTCACCGCGGCAACCGCCCCCGCCGCGCCGCCAGCTCCGCCGCCGTCCCCTCGATCGCCGCCATATCCGTCAGCACCGGCAGGAAGTCCATGCCGCGGACCCAGGCGAGGTCCACCGGCAGCGGATTGAGCTTCCTCGCTGGCTCGGGGTAGGGCTCGCCGAACGCCAGCTTCACGAAGAGATACGGCAGGTTCAGGCCCGCCCGGGTAAGGAAGAGGTGGGTGGTGAAGAAGCGGCCGATGTTGATCTCGGTCGGGTTCGGCACCCCGCGCGGGTCGTAGCCGCGTCGGACGAGGTCGCCGCGCACTTGCGCAAGCTGCGCAACTGGGGGAGTGAGAAGAAGTACCACCACCCCGAGATCGGCTTCAACTCCCGGCGACACTCTCCAGGCCGTGGTGCTCTCCGCCAAGCTGAAGCGCCTGGAAGCCTGGAACCAGGCCCGCCGCCAGGCCGCGGCCCGCTACGACCAGCTCCTCGCCGGGGTCTCAGGCGTCGAGCTGCCGAAAACCCTCCCCGGCAACGAGCACGTCTGGCACCTGTACGTCGTCCGCGTCCAGAACCGGGACGAAGTGCTCGCCAAGCTGAACGCCGAAGGGATCGGCGCCGGCATCCACTACCCCGTCCCCCTCCACCTCCACGGCGCCCTGTCGGATCTCGGCTACCGCGAGGGGGACTTCCCCGAAGCCGAGCGAGCGGCGGCGGAGATCCTGTCCCTGCCGATGTATCCGCACATTACCGAGGCGCAGCAGCAGAGAGTGGCGGAGGTTCTGCGGAGATCTTTATAAAGGTTTACAGTCGCCGCGAGCGGGTCACGTTCTCCGCCCCCCCGGGTCACGCTCTCCGACCCAAGGCCAGGGGAGCGATTCAGGGTGAGCTAGAATACGCCGGGCCGGGGGATGGCTCCCTGGCACTACCAGGGAGAAGTCCAATGAAGAAGCAGATGAAGAAGCTGGTGCTGGTGAAGGAGACGGTGCAGAGCCTAGATCTTGGCCGCGTCACAGGGGGCGAAACCGACTTAACCTGTCCAGTGAACACTCTCGGGTGTCCCTCCGGAGACTGCACCGCTACTTCTCCAAGCGCCCGGGTGATTTGCAAGCGATAGCATGGCCCGCCAAGGGCGGGCGGCGACCAGACCGCCCGCCCCCTCCAGCACCCACATTGAGTTAGGACACGACCGAGCGTCCTCCATGATCCTCGACTGTAAGGTGCTGGAAGGCAATCCTGCGGACTCCACCTTGGCCAAGACCATGGTGGATCGGCAAGTCGAAATTTTCTCTCGCCCTCCCCGGCAGATCGTTTTCGACGGCGGCTTTGCCTCCAAGATGAACCTGAGCGAAATCAAAGCCGCCGGGGTCAAGGATGTCGCGTTCTCGAAGGGTCGAGGCCTGGAGATCGGCGACATGGTCAAAAGCAGTTGGGTGTACAAGCGGCTGCGGGACTTTCGTGCCGGGATCGGCCGGAAAAATGCCTATTCCTGGACAGGAACAAGCTAGGCAGCTCTTCAGGATGCGCTAGAATGCGCGGGCCGGGGTATGGCTCCCTGGCGCTACTCAGGGAGACATCCATGAAGAAAACGGTCAAGAGGCTGGTGCTGGCGAAGGAGACGCTGCGGAGCCTCGACGACAAGCGGCTTGAGCAAGTGGGAGGAGGGCTTCAAGTTAATAATAGCTACATCTGCACATATGATGGTCCATGTGTGCCGCCCGATTCTATCAATCCCGACTGTCAACCCCCCGGGTAGCCCTTGGCGGCACGCCCGGCCGCCCGGGGGCCTTCGCCCACACTCTTGCTGCCCACATTTGAGTTAGGACAACACGGCCCAGTACCGGGGCGCTCCGGCCCAGTACCAGTACAGGGGCGCTCCGGCCCATCAATGGGCCGGAGCGCCCCCTCTCTGCCGGTTCACGCCTTTCTATCGAGGCAACCGCCCCCGCCGCGCCGCCAGCTCCACCGCGGACCCCTCGATCGCCGCCATGTCCGTGAGCACCGGCAGGAAATCCATCCCTCGCACCCAGGCGAGGTCCACCGGCAGCGGATTGAGCTTCCTTGCCGGCTCGGGGTAGGGCTCGCCGAAGGCCAGCTTCACGAAGATGTACGGCAGGTTCAAGCCCGCCCTCGTAAAGAAGAGGTGGGTGGTGAAGAAGCGGCCGATGTTGATCTCGGTCGGGTTCGGCACGCCGCGCGGGTCGTAGGTGAGGTCGACGGCGAAGATGCCGTTCGGCCGGTCGTCGATCGCCGCGATGGCGCGCTGGGCGAGGTCGTCGAGCTCCGGGTCGGTCATGGTGACGCCGGTGCCGGTGATGCCGGTCACCCCGGACGGAGCGCGATTGCCGAACTCCCAGTAGAGGCGCTTTCGACCCTGGGCGACGATCAGCTCGCCATCCTTGTAGAGGGCCGTCCAGGTAATCGAGTCCGGCCGCAGGCACTCGGCGGCGGTGAAGTTCCCCCACCCCTCGGAGAAGTCGAGCCAGGCGCGGGCGACACGCGGGTTCTCGGCCCGGAAACTCCCCTTGCCGCCCCCGGGGCTGACGATGGCGCGCAGCCAGACGGGCGAGCCGAACGCCTCGAAGGCGCGGTCGAGGTCCTGCTCAGTGGCGATGAGCATCGTCTCCGGCACGGTGAGGCCGGCCGCTTTCCAGCAGCGGAAGGACTCGTATTTGTCCTGGCAGATCTCGATCGTGCGGTGAGCCGGCAGAAAGGTGCGGGCGCCGATCTCGTCCCGATGCTGGGAGATGGCGAGGATCTCCTGGTCCGGCTGGCTGTAGATCAGCTCGGCGCCGGTCTCCGCGACGAGCCCCTGGAGGATCGGGATGTAGTCCGGATCGGAGGTTTCGGGGATCAGATGGCGCTCGTCGGTCTCGGCGCGCTGGAGGTAGTACTTGTTGCAGTCGGCTCCGATCAGATGGACCGGTTCCCCCGACTCGCGCAGCGAGCGCACGAAGTTCGTGGAGGGGGAACCGCCCGCGCCGGTCACCAGGATGCGTCGAGGCGTCATAAGAGCCGGGATTATAGTGTTGAGTTTGATGAAAGCTCTTTTCTTCGCCCCCGTCTTCAATCAGGTCCGGGAGCTCCCCCGGGTGCTCGCCGAGTTCCGCGAGGCGGTGCCGCCGGGCGTCGAGCTGCTCCTGGTCAACAACGGCTCGAGCGACGGCTCCGAGGTCCTGGTGCGCGAGAGCGGCCACCCCTTCCTCGACCTGCCGCGCAATCTGGGGGTGGGCTACGGCTATATGCGGGCGATCGACTGGGCGCTGGAGCGGGGGTATGAGGTCTTCGGCGCCATGGCGGCGAACGGCAAGATGCTGCCGGCCGAGATCCCCCGCCTCCTCGCGCCGATCCGCGGGGGGGAGGCCGACTATGTCAACGGCAGCCGTTTCCTCGCCGGCGGGAGCTCGCCCAATCTGCCGGAGTTCCGGCGGCGGTCGATCCCCCTGGTCAACGTCTTCGTCCGCCTCGCGACCGGCGCGCGGCTGAGCGACGCCACCTGCGGCTTCCGGGCCTTCTGGCTCGACCTGCTGCGGCGGGCGGAGTTCGACTGGCACGCGCCGTGGCTCCACACCTATGGTTTCGAGTACTACCTCTATGCCAAGATCCTGCTCGATCCCGTGATCCGTTCCGTCGAGGTGCCCGTCACCATGCGCTACCCGGAGGCCGGCCGCTACTCCAAGATCCGCCCCGGGCGCGACTGGTACGCCATGCTCGAGCCCTGGCTGCGGGCGCGGCTGGACGGCCGGGGGTTCCGCGGCGCGTGAGCCGGCCCTGGATCTTCCTCGACCTCGACGGGCCGGTGCTCGACGTCTCCCGGCGCTATCACCAGGTCCATCAGGACGTGGTCGAGCGCTTCGGCGGCTGGCCGTTGCCGCGTCTGGCCTACTGGGCGGCGAAGCGGAACCTCGTCGCCGAGGCGGAAATCCTGGCGCGGACCGGCCTGCCTCCGGAGGTCGCCGCCCAGGCCGAGGCGGAACGGCTCCACTGGATCGAGGCTCCGAAGTACCTGGACCTGGACGAACCCTGGCCGTGGATGGGAGAGGTGCTGGAGGAGCTGGACGGGCTGGGTCAGCTCGCGCTCGTCACCCTCCGCCAGCACCCGGACCGGCTGGAGCGGCAGCTCATCAGGACCGGCCTCTCCCTCTATTTCGACCACGTGATCGCCGGCCGGGGGGACGGCACGCCCGCGGCCAAGGCGCCCCTGCTGCGCGGGTCCGAGATCTCCTGGGGACCGGAATCGGTGCTGGTGGGCGATACCGAGGTGGACGTGGCGAGCGGCCGCGCCCTCGGCCTCCGCACCGTCGCCGTCGGCTGCGGCATCCGCAACCCCGCCGTGCTGGCGCTCTGCTCCCCGGACGCGCTGTTCGAGGATCTGCGCCATGTCCCCGGCTGGCTGGGGAGGTAAAAAGGGACATGAGGGACAGCAGGGACTTCAGACACCAGGGACGGGACCGCGATTCCTCGTTCTGGCGTCCCTGAAGTCCCTACTGTCCCTGGGGTCCCTTTCTTCTAGATCCTCGCCAGCCGCCGCCGTGCCTCCGTCCAGGCCAGGTCCCAGGAACGGCAGCGCCGGGCCGGGACCGTTCCCACAGTGACCGGCGGCTCGCCCGCGCGGTCGGCCGCGCGCTCCAGGAACCCCGGGAGCAGCCCGCGCAGTGGGCTGACGAAGTGGAGCGCCACGGCGTCCTCTTCCCCCCCTCCCGCGGGCAGCCGGATGAGGCGTGGATCCCAGAGATGGCAGCCGGCCCGAGCCCCGAGCAGGGCCCAGGCGGTCTGCTCGCTCCAGACCGGCGCGAAGCCGAGCTCCGGCCGCGAGAGGTACCACTCCAGAAGGTCAGGATCGAAGAACCGCGTCCGGAAGTGGAGGATCCCCGAATTGACCCGGCAGGGGAGCGCCAGCTGCGGTTGCGTCAGCAGGTGCCAGGAGCGGACCGAGTAGGCGTTCTGGCGGTCGCTCATGAAGACAGCGCCTGCCGCCGCCGGGAATCGGAAGAGGTCCGCGAAGGGGCGCAGGAAGAGGACGTCGGAGTCGCAGTAGGCGAGGTCGCCGTCGCCGGCCAGGAGCGGGATGTCGATCAGCTTGAGCGCCAGGGGGTTGTTCCGGCGGAACGTCCGCAGGGCGGGGCGGCCGGCGAGCGCCGCTTCGACCCGCTCGTCGGCCTCGTCCCGCGGCACGAGCTCAGGGGTTCCCAGGCCCTCCCGCAGCCGCTCGCGATCCTCCGCGGTCAGCGAGCCGTCCTCGTGGACGCGCAGGGCGAGCGGGTCCGCCGAGTAGCGCAGCAGGCTTCCCAGGCAGGCGAGGGCCATCTCCACGTGGGCGTGGCCCAGGAGGGTGGCGACCCGGATAGTTTTGCGCATTCCTCTGTTCCCGCTTACACTAACGCGTCAATTCCCAACATTCCGGCTGGCGGCCTTCCCGCGGGGCGGAGGAGAAGTAGAGCATGGATTGGAATCAGCAGAAGGTCCTGGTCACCGGAGGCGCTTCGTTCATCAGCTCCCACCTGATCGATGAGCTCGTCGCGAAGGGCGCGCGGTCGATTCGTGTGGTGGACGACCTGACGAGCGGGCGTCTGGCCAACATTCAGCCGGCCATCGACGCCGGCATCGTCGAGTTTCATCAGGAGGATCTCCTCCAGCCCGGCGTCCCCCAGCGCATGGTCGAAGGGATGGACGTCGTCTTCCATCTCGCCGCCATCCACGGCGGGCGCGGCTTCGTGGACCTCCATCAGGCCGCCTGCGCCCAGAACCTGGCGATGGACGGCATGCTGATCAAGGCCGCCTACGAGGCGGGCGCCGGCAAGTTCGTCTTCGCCTCGTCGGGCTGCGTCTACCCCAACCACCTCCAGAGCGACGTCACCCAGGAGCTCTATCTCACCGAGGAGATGGTCGGGCCCCCCTACGACGCCGACAACATGTACGGCTGGGCCAAGCTGATGACGGAGATGACGCTGCGCTCCTACGCGCGCGACTTCGGCTTCAAGTCCGCCTCCTGCCGGTTCTTCACGGTCTACGGCGAGCGCGGGGTCGAGAACCACGCCGTGATCGCCATGATCGCCCGCGCCTTCGTCCGCCAGAACCCGTTCGAGGTCTGGGGGGACGGCACCCAGATCCGCAACTGGACCTATGTCGGGGACATCGTGAGCGGGATGGTGCTCGCCGCCGAGAAGATCGAGGACGGCACGGCCGTCAACCTCGGCACCGAGGAGCGCACGCGGGTGATCGACGCCGTCCACGAGGTGCTGCGCTACACCGGCCAGGAGGCCGAGATCAAGTTCCTCCCGCACATGCCGACCGGACCGCTCAACCGCGTGGCGAGCAACCGCCTGGCCCGGGAGCTCCTCGGCTGGGAGCCGCGGATGAAGTTCATGGACGGCCTCCACCGGACGATCGACTGGTACTTCGGGAGCCGGGAGCGCGAGACGGTGAGCGGTTATCTCGAAGAGATGCTCACCGAGCGCTAGGCAGGATCCGAAGGCCCGCCCGCAGGGCGGAATTTATCCAGCCTGGGGTGTCAACCCCAGGTAGAGGGCTCCAAGATCAACAAGCCCCGCAGGGCCGGCATGTCATTACCGATTCGAAGCTTCCACCGGAGGTGTCGGCCCTTCGGGGCTTAGAGGATAAGAGGTGGCCCGGTCCTGGGGTTGACACCCCAGGCTGGATAAATTCCGCCCTGCGGGCGGCCACATCCACAAACTCGGAGCGCTTCCAGACCGAACACCCATCACCGATGCACCGCCTCGTCTACCTCTGCGACTGGCTGCCGCCCGATTTCGGCGCGGTCGGCCAGTACAGCCTCCTGTTCGCCCGCGAACGCGCGGCGCGGGGGGAGGACGTGGTCCTCGCCGGCCTCTCCTCGGCGGCCGATTCGGTCGAGGAGGAGCGGCCGGGGGACGGGCGGCTGCGAATCGTCCGCCGGCGGGCGACGGTCTACGACCGCGCGGACTTCCGCACCCGGGCGCTGTGGACGGCGCGCACCGACCTCGGGCTGGTCTGGCGGCTGCGCCGGGAGCTGCGCGCGGCGGACGAGATCCTGTTCACCGGCAGCCCCCCCTTCCTGATCCAGCTCCTCGTCCCTCTGAACCTCCTGCTCGGCAAGCGGCTCACCTACCGGATCACCGACTTCCATCCGGAATGCCTGATGGCCGAGATGGGGAAGGTCCCGGCGCCGCTCCGGCTCTTCCACCGCTGGACGGTGGCGCTGCGCCGCCGGGTGGACCGCTTCGAGGTGCTGGGGGAGGACCAGCGCCGGCGGCTGCTCGACCTCGGCATCGATCCCGGGCGGATCGTGCTGAGGCGCGACCCCTCGCCGGTCGAGATCCCGCCGGGCACGCAACCGCTCGAGCGGCCGGCGGAGCTCGCCGGGCACGCGATCCTCCTCTACTCCGGCAACTTCGGCGTCGCCCACGACCATGAGACGTTCGTCGAGGGATATCGCCGCCATCATCTCGAAAAATCGCAGGAGGGATCGGGGCGGGTGGCCCTCTGGCTCAACGCCACCGGCTCGAAGGCCGACCGGGTCGAGGAGATCCTGCGCCGCGAGGGGCTGCCGGTCCACCGCGGCCGCCCCGTGCCGCTGGAGCTGCTGCCGCGGCTCCTCGTCACCCCGGACGCCCACCTGATCACCCTGCGCGACGGCTTCGTGGGCTACGTCCTCCCCTCCAAGGTCTACGGCTGCGTCCAGTCCGGCCGCCCCCTCTTGTACATCGGCAGCGCCGGCTCGGATGTCCACCTCCTGGGCTCCCAAGGCCTGCCCCCCGGCTCCTATCTACGGATGGACGTTGGAGATTCGGCAGGGGTCGCGCGTGCGCTGGACGGTATCGGGCACTTGCACAAACCCGAATAAGTTGTAAGATACCCCCACAACTAGCGATCAACAGTGCAGTTTCGGGTACGCCGAGAGGCGTCCGGTCGCGGGAGGAGTAGCCGTATGAACGGGATTCTGCCGTATGCCATCGGTGCGGCTTTCGTCGCTGCGTTGGCCACCAATCTGATGGTGCCGCCCATCGCGCGCCTGGCGGTGCTGTTCCGCGCTCTGGATCACCCCGGAGAACGCAAGCTGCAGAAGGGCGCCGTACCTCGCCTAGGGGGCGTGGCGATCGCCATGGGCCTCGCTCTCGGCGCCGGCATCGCGGCCATCCTGCTCTGGGGCAGGCTGGGGACCGCGATCGGGCGCGACGAGCTGCTCGCGCTGGCGTTCGGCACGCTACTGGTCTTCGTAGTCGGCATCATCGACGACCTGATCGGGGTCTCGGCGGCCAAGAAGCTGCTGGTCCAGATCGTGGCGGCGTGGCCGCTCGTCCACGCCGGCTGGGCTTTCGAGGTGCTGCGCCTGCCGGTCCTGGGCGAGGTCCACCTCGGGCTGTTCGGAGGCTTCGTCTCGCTGCTCTGGATCGTCGGCGTCACCAACGCGATCAACCTGATCGACGGGCTCGACGGGCTGGCCGGCGGCGTCGTCGCCATCATCTCGGTGAGCTTCCTCGCTTACGCCATGCTGCAGGGGAACGCCGGCACCGTGATCCTGATGGCTGCCGTGGCCGGCTCCTGCCTCGGGTTCCTGCGCCACAACTGGGAGCCGGCGCGCGTTTTCATGGGCGACTCCGGCTCGCTGATGCTGGGGTTCCTGCTCGCCGCCACCACCGTCCACTCCTCGCTGAAGGCGCCGGCGGCGGTGGCGATCCTGGTGCCGATCCTCGCTCTCGGCGTGCCGGTGATGGACACCCTGCTGGTGATGGCCGTCCGCTTCCTCGACCGTCCCAAGAGCGCGCTGATCGACCGCTTCCTGCGCATGTTCCACGCCGACCGCAAGCACCTCCACCATCTCCTCGCCCACTTCGGCGGCGAGCGCTCGCGCATCGTCGCCGTGATCTACAGCGTCGTCCTCTCCTTCTGCGCCCTGGCGCTGGTGGTCGCCGTGACCGGCGAGCCGACGCTCGGCGTGATGCTCGTGATTCTCGAGTTCTCGGTCATCCTCGCCATGCGCCAGATGGGGCTCGCCATGGAGGCCCGCCGCCTCTCGCGCCTGCAACGGGAAGAGATCAAGGCCGAGGTTCTGGCTCTCGTCCCGGCGGTGGAGCCGAGGATCGGCGGCGTCCGCCGCATCGCCCGCTAGATCGCCCGCTAGTCTTCGGAGTCGGGCGGCGAGAGCTCCGCCGCCTTCTCGCGCATCATCTCGCGCCGCTCCCGCCACCTTTCGGCGACCAGCGCGCTGCGGGCGCCGGCCGCGAGCCGGCTCAGCACTTCGATCGCCTGATCGCAGTGGCGCTGGGCGGCGTCCCCCGCCTGTACCGCGAGTGCCCGCTCGAGGGAGCGCTCCAGGAAGGGGAGCGACTTCTCCCACTGGTTGCCGGTCGTGTGGTGATAGGCCAGGACCTCGCACTCCCGCCCTGCCAGCAGGCTCTCGAGCGCCTCCCCCACCTGCGAGTGCATGGCCTGCCGGCGCAGCGGATTGAGCTCGCCGTAGATCGCTCCCCGGATGCGGTCGTGCGTGAACTCGAAGCTCCCCCGGCGGGCGAGCCGCCGGATCAGCCGGTGCTCGAGCATGACCTCGAGGCCGATCTCCACGACCTTGGCATGCTCGTCGGCCGCCTCCTGCAGGAGTTGCACGTCGAAGGTGTGCCCGAGGATCGCCGCCAGGGTGGCCAGGCGCCGGATCGAGTTGGGGAGGCGGCGGACGCGCAGCCGGATCAGCTCGCCGACATCCGACGGCACCTCGCTCTCGTTCAGAGAGGCGGGCAGGGCCCAGCGCCCGGCGGGCTGAGCGGTCAGGATCCCCTCGTCCCAGAGATAGTCGACGAGCTCGGTCACCGCCAGCGGCACACCCTCGCTCTTCGCCTCCAGGAAGCCGGCCAGCTCGGCCGCCCGCGACTCGCCGACCAGCGACTCCGCGATCTCGGCGAGATCCGAGGGTTCCAGCCGGCCCAGTTCCAGCCGCGTCGCCCGGCCGGCCTTCTCGCCACGGCGGAGGATCTGGCTCAAGGGGTGGTCCCGGTCCAGCTCGTCCATCCGGCCGGAGGCGACGATCCAGATCGCCCCCTCGAGCCGGGAGAGGAGGAACATCAGCAGGTCGAGCGTGTCGCGGTCCGCGAGGTGGAGATCGTCGAGGAACAGGACCAGCGGATCGCCGCCGCGGCACATGCCGTCGAGGAAGCGCGCTACCGAGGCGAAGAGCCGCCGCCGGTCCTCGAAGCGCGGCATCGGCTCCGGCTCCGGGAGGTCCGGCCGCAGGTCGCGCAGCTCGGGGACGAGGCGGACGATATCCTCCAGCACCTCGGCGGGCACCTGCGCGAGGGCCCGGGCTCCGCCTTCGGCCTCCGCCGCCAGCGCGCCGCGCAGGATCTCGAGAAATGGCCGGTAGGGCACCAGCGGGCTCATCTCATGGCACCGCCCGGCAAGCACGCCGCGGCGCCGCTCCGAGGTGGCGGCGTCGAGGAACGACTCGATCAGCCGGGTCTTGCCGATCCCCGGCTCGCCGGCGACCAGGGTGAGATGGACGGTGCCGGCGAGCGCGCGGTTCCACCCTTCCTGCAACTGGCCGTAGGCACCGCCGCGGCCGGCCATGGGGATGACCGGCCCGCTGGGGGCCGCCTGATCCGGCGCCGTCTCCTCCGCGACCGCCTGGGCGGCCAGGCGCATCAGCTCGCGACGTGCCTCTTCCGAGAGCGGCGCGACCGTCACCAGCCGGTGCGATTGGAAACCGGCGACCTGGCGATCGCCGTCCCAGACCTCGAAGCCTCCGAGGAGGCGCACACGAATCTCGCTCAAGATGTCTACCCTCTTGCGGAACCCGCCTCTTCGCGAAGTTCGGATATCAGATGGCTGCGATTCTATCTCAGTCCAGAGCCGAGGCGTGGCTCATGCTAGGATCGCTTCACAACTTGGAAGCAGGTTCAATCTGACGTGCCACCGGGAGGGGCCGCACGTGTGTGCGTCCTCCCTGGAAGGAGAGGAATGAGATGAGACGCTGGGTGATGGTGAGTTTTCTGACGGCGGCGGTTCTGCTCCCCACGAGCATGGCCCGCGCGCAAGGCTCGGACGACCGCGATGATGACGACCAGGACGGCCGGGGACACCGCGACCGCTTCGCGCTGGGGGTGGGCATCGGCCTCGTGAAACCCCTGAACCAGACCGAGACCTACTACATGGCCTCGCTCCGCATCCGGACCAGCGGGCGGGGAAATGAGGAGGGCGAACAGCGGGGCGAACAGCGGGGCGAACAGGGGATCACCGGCTACCTCGAGCCCGAGGTCGGCTACTGGACTTCCAGCGACAGCGACGGCCTCGGCAAGGGGAGCGATCTGCTGCTGGGGGTGAACCTGATCGGCGTCATCCCCTTCGGAGCGGTCGACAGCTTCTTCGGCGTGGGAGCCGGCGTCCATTCCGTCGACGCCACGCTGCTCGAAAACAGCTCCGGGGAGACCGGGAAGCAGACGAAGCTCGGCGCCAACGCCCAGTTCGGCATCGACCTTTACATCAACCGCAAGCTGAGCGCCTTCGGCACCGGCCGCTTCGACCTCGTCCAGGGCGCGGCGGACCAGGTTCAGAGCAAGGTCTACCTCGGCCTGCGCGCCCGGTTCTAGCACTCCTCCCGCCAAGCTCTCCCCAAAAACAACGAGGCCGGTCCGCGCGAGCGGACCGGCCTTTTCTATTTCTATCACCAACCGGCGGCAGGCAGCCGCCGGGAATCCGGCTTTAGTACATGCCGCCCATGCCGCCGCCCATGCCGCCGCCGCCGCCCATGCCGCCGCCACCCTTCTCGTCCTTCTCCTTGATCTCGGAGACCATGGCCTCGGTGGTGAGCATCAGGCCGGCGATCGACGACGCGTTGAGCAGCGCCGTCTTGGTCACCTTGGCGGGATCGATGACGCCGGCCGCGACCAGGTCCTCGAACTTGCCGGTGGCGGCGTTGTAGCCGCTCGTGCCGTTGTCGGCCAGGAGCTGCTTGACGATGACCGAGCCCTCCTCGCCGGCGTTCATCGCGATCTGGCGGGCCGGCTCCTCGAGCGCGCGGCGGACGATGTTGATGCCGACGCGGACGTCGCCCTCAGCCTTCAGAGCGTCGACGGCCTTGACGGCGCGCAGCAGGGCCACGCCGCCGCCGGGGACGATCCCCTCCTCGACGGCCGCCTTGGTGGCGTGCATGGCGTCCTCGACGCGGGCCTTCTTCTCCTTCATCTCGGTCTCGGTCGCGGCGCCGACCTTGATCACCGCCACGCCGCCGACGAGCTTGGCCAAGCGCTCCTGGAGCTTCTCGCGGTCGTAGTCCGAGGTGGTCTCCTCGATCTGGTTGCGGATCTGCTTGACCCGGCCGGCGATCGCCTCATGCCGCTTGGGATCGTCGGAGTCGGTGACGATGGTGGTCTCGTCCTTGGTGAGCACGACCTTCTTGGCATCGCCCAGATCTTCCCAGCGGACGTTCTCGAGCTTGATGCCGAGGTCCTCGGTGATCATGCGGCCGCCGGTGAGGGTCGCGATGTCGTCCAGCATGGCCTTGCGGCGGTCGCCGAAGCCCGGAGCCTTGACGGCGGCGACGTGCAGCGTGCCGCGCAGCTTGTTGACGACCAGCGTGGCCAGCGCCTCGCCCTCGACGTCCTCGGCGATGATGAGCAGCGGCCGGCTCTGCTTGGCGACCTGCTCGAGCACCGGGAGGAGGTCCTTCATCGAGCTGACCTTCTTCTCGTTGAGGAGGATCTTGACGTTCTCGAGCACCGTCTCCATGCGCTCGGCGTCGGTGACGAAGTAGGGGGAGAGATAGCCGCGGTCGAACTGCATGCCCTCGACCACCTCGAGAGTGGTCTCGAGGCCGCGGGCCTCCTCGACGGTGATCACGCCATCCTTGCCGACCTTCTCCATCGCCTCGGCGATGATGCCGCCGATCTCGGTGTCGTTGTTCGCCGAGATGGTGCCGACGTGGGCGATGTCCTTGCCCTCGACCGGACGGGCCATCTTGTCGATCGCCTCGACGGCGGCGCGGACAGCCATCTCGATGCCGCGCTTGATCTCCATCGGGTTGGCGCCGGCGGTGACGTTCTTGGAGCCCTCGCGGTAGATCGCCTGGGCAAGAACGGTCGCGGTGGTGGTGCCGTCGCCGGCCACGTCGGAGGTCTTCGAAGCGACCTCGCGCACCATCTGCGCGCCCATGTTCTCGAGCGGATCGGCGAGCTCGATCTCCTTGGCGACGGTGACACCGTCCTTGGTGATCGTCGGCGAGCCGAACTTCTTCTCGATGACGACGTTGCGGCCCTTGGGCCCGAGGGTCACCTTGACCGCGTCGGCGAGCTTGTTGACGCCCCGGAGGATCGCGGCGCGCGCGTCCCCGGAGTAAGTGATCTGCTTAGCCATGACTTATCTGCCTCCTGATTGCTGGGATATCGAAATTGAGTGTCGGATTCTGGACAAAAAGGAGCGTTACTTCTTGTTGCCGTTCGAGCTGACGACGGCCAGGATCTCGTCCTCGCGGAGGATCACGTAGTCGTTGCCGTCGATCTTGATCTCGCTCCCGGAGTAC
The DNA here is from genome assembly GCA_035490435.1 of Thermoanaerobaculia bacterium. Classification (GTDB taxonomy): domain Bacteria; phylum Acidobacteriota; class Thermoanaerobaculia; order Multivoradales; family UBA5704; genus DATARR01. The sequence continues at coordinate 233,487 of DATHEF010000016.1, read as the reverse complement.
TTGCCCATGAGGACCCGGTCGCCTTCCTGGACGTCCATCGGCGCGCGCTTGCCCTCGTCGTTGAGCTTGCCCGGGCCGACGGCGACCACCTCGGCCTCCTGCGGCTTCTCTTTGGCGGAATCGGGGATGATGATGCCCCCGCGGACCTGCTCCTCCTGCTCAATGCGCTTCACCAGGACCCGATCGTGTAGTGGACGGATATTCACGGCGTCTACCTCCTATAGGACTTGTTGGACTCAACAGGTTGGGACCATCGCCGCCGGTTGTTAGCACTCGTCGGCATTGACTGCTAACAGTGTAGGCAGATGAAAAATGCCTGTCAAGTGGGCGGAGACGAGAATTCCGAGGGCAAGGGCCCTGCCTTGTAAATTCAGCCTGCTTGATTCTGCGCATTGCCGGTGCCGCAAGGTGCTCACCCAGTGAGCAATCCAAGGAATTCATCCCTGGACCCGCATGTAAAAAGAGGCTTTGACGGTCCTGACCGGTCCAGCGTCAAGAAAATCGCTGCCGATTGGACAAATTGCCCTAAAACCAGCATTGACTTTCCAATTTTTACTATAACTTAGCCTCATTAAATCGCGGTGAGCTAGAGCTCGCCAACAACAAAGATTCGCCGACGGATCGACCGCCCGGCCGGTTCGTCACCCCGCTCGCGTGGGCAAGCCTACTACCCGCGGACAGGGGATCTCCATCAATCGGGTGAGGTGTGCAGTGTGGTGGGCCGTTTCACAAGGGAGCTGTCAGATGTTCGTAGAGGGCTCGCGCCGTTCCTTCCTTCTCGTCCTCGCAATCCTGATCGCCTGTTTCGCGGGCCCTTTCGACGCTGGCGCCTCGGCGGCCACGGTCGCGGTCCCTTCCAGGCTGACCCTCAACGTTCGTGAGAGCACCGGGGTCGCCCGCGGCGGCGAGATCGTGCGCTCGGGTGTACCCCTCCCCCGCAGCCTCAACATCCTCAACACGTCCCGCCTTGCCATCGTCGACGCCGCCGGCACGCCGGTGCCCGCCGAGTTCGACGTGACGGCGCGCTGGAACGCCGGCAAGAGCGACACGACGGCGCCCGTCCAGTGGCTGCTCGTCACTTTCCCGGCCACGGTCGGCGCCAATCAGACGGCCGCCTACCGGCTGGTCACCGACGGCTCGGTGGCGAACCCGGCGCCGGCCACCCGGATCAACCTGACCCAGAGCGGCAACGCGGTGACCATCGACACCGGCGCCGCCACCTTCCGCCTCGGCGCCAACCCCGGAACGCTGTTCGACGAGGTGGTCCTCGCCAACGGCAGCCGGGTGATCGGCGGCGGCGCCATGTCGGTGCAGACCGGCGGCGCCAGCTACGGCCACTCGACGACCCGCCGGGTCTGGATCGAGCACCAGGGGCCGCTGACGGCGATCGTCGTCGTCCAGGGCGCCTATGACGTGCCGGCGATCGGCAACGGCCAGTTGAGCACGCGGCGGCGCTACGTCTTCACCGCCGGCTCGCCGACCGCGATCGTCCGCCACGTCACCAACTGGGAGGGGAACTTCGACTGCGCGGGGTGCGCCATCACCCCGGCCGGCACGACCAACGGCGTCCGCGTCGACAAGATGCGCGACGACCTGGCGATCGAGCTGGGCGGCACGCCCACCGTCACGGCGATCGGCAACTTCTCCGCTCCCGCGGTCTCGGCGACGGTCGGCACCGCCCAGAGCGCCTGGGTGCGCCAGCAGCTCCGGGCGGACCGCACGTCGCCGCAGGAGTTCGACGTCAGCGTCGCCGGCGGCACCGCGGCCGGCGTCAAGGCCGACGGCGGGCTGCTCGCCGCCAGCGGCCCGGCGGGCACGGTGGCGATCGCCCTCAATCACATGCACCGTTACGAGCCGCAGGCCCTCCGCCTGCTCCCAGGCGGCCATCTCGCCATCGACGCGGTGGACGACAAGGCCTGGCTCGCCAACCACCAGGGGCTGTTCGCCACCCTGGCGGTGACGGCGGTCGCCGGCACCCCCTCGCGCGCCGACCTCAACCGCACCACCTGGGCGCCGCTCAACCGGCCGCTCCGCGCCTGGCCGGAGGCGCAGTGGTTCGCCTCCTCGGACGCCCTGGACGACTTCCCGGTCGGCCCGTTGCCGGCGGAGCTCGCCGGCTATGACACGGCGGTCGCCAACACCCTCTCGCGGACGGTGGGCAAGATCGACCAGCTCGGCATCAACGGCATGATGACGTTCGGCGTCTACCCCCGCTACTGGGGCAAGGACGGCGACGACGGCGAGCTCACCTGCGGCGCCGGCTCCGACCCGACGCCCAACGAGCACTGGGACGACCTCTTCTGGTGCGGCTCCTGGACGGACTACCACAACACGACCAGCACGGCCCAGATCTGGGCGATGCGGACGGGCGCGGTCGAGTGGCTCGACGAGCTCGGCTTCCCCGCCGCCCTGCGCACGCTCCACACCCAGATCATGCAGTGCAGCCCGACCGAGAAGTGGTTCTACTGCGGCCAGGCCCCCACCGGCTACGGCGCCTACCGCACCGACTTCAACAGCTCCCACGCCTATTTCGAGAACCTCTTCCTCTACTACTGGCTGACCGGCGACGAGACGGTGATCGACATCGTGCAGCGGGGCGCCGACAGCTTCCGCCGCTGGGAGTGCCCGACGCGCGGCCCGGGCCCGGTGCTGACCCCGCACGGTCCGGACGGCCCGGCGTGCGCTGCGGACTACCCGGTCAACATCAACGCCACGCTCACCGGCCGCGTCGGCCAGCAGTGGCAGAACGTCTTCCGCTTCATGGGCCTGGCGAGCAACGACGCCAGCTTCCTCGAGGACTTCCGGCTGAACTTCGCGCGCTCGATCACCCAGCAGTACGCGGCGCCGACCCGCAACGGCGTCACCTATGGTTTCTGGGGCGGCCCCGACCTGATGACCGCGACGGGCACCGGCGCCACCTTCACCACCGATTCGCAGTGGACGATCGGCATGTATGACATGCACTACCTGAACCGGTATCAGCGGGACAGCGGGGACGCCCCGCTCGGCATCCCGGCGATGAAACCGAGCCAGGTGATCTCGTCGATCGCCAACACTTTCAAGGACATCGAGCCGGTGGTGATCGGCGACGGCACGGTCTCGGGCTTCTGGGCCCGCCTGCTCCAGTACTCCTGGTCGGGCTCCCGGATGGGCGGCACGCTCGGCACCGTGGTCGGCGCCGACCGCGAGCTCTACAACCCGGAGAAGACCGGCGCCGCCGAGGTGCTGATCCGCGCCGGCCAGCAGGACGGGAACGCCGCCCTGGTCGACTACGGCCGCAGGCTGACGGTGTTCATGATCAACGCGTCGATCGGCGAGAAGGCGCCGCTCGGCAAGCTGATGGGGCAGGACCTGACCCGTCTCCACACCGCGGTGGCGCTGCTCGCCAACGGCGGCGATACCCCGCTCCCGCCGCCGCCGCCGCCACCGCCACCGCCACCGCCGCCGCCCCCTCCCGGCCCGACCGCTCCGGCGGCGCCGAGCGCTTTCACGGCGCAGGCGGCCTCGGTCTCCGCGATCAACCTCGCCTGGCAGGACAACTCGAGCGACGAGACCTCCTTCCGGGTCGAACGGCTCGTCAACGGCGCCTATCAGGAGGTCCAGGTCCTGGCCGCCGGCACCACCCGGCTCCAGCTCGGCGGCCTCACCGCCGCGACGTCCTACAGCTTCCGGGTGCGGGCGGCCAACGACGCCGGCAGCTCCGCCTACAGCAACACGGCGAGCGCCACCACGCTGGCGCCTCCGCCACCGCCACCGCCACCCCCCGCGCCGACGCCGGCGGCCCCCACGGCCCTGACGGCCCAGGCGGCCTCGAGCACGGCGATCAACCTCGCCTGGCAGGACAACTCGACCAACGAAACCTCTTTCCGGGTCGAGCAGCTCGTCGGCACGGCCTATCAGGAAGTACAGGTCCTCACCACCGGCACGACCCGGGTCCAGATCATCCGTCTGTCCTCGGGGACCGCCTACACCTTCCGGGTGCGGGCCGCCAACACCGCCGGCTACTCGGGGTACAGCAACATCGCCAGCGCGATCACGACGGGGTCCACCCCGCCCCCCTCCACCGTCCCGGGCGCCCCGAGCAACCTCACCGGCTCGGCGACGGGCCCCGGCGAGGTGGTCCTCAACTGGATCGACAACGCGACCAATGAGTCGGCCTTCCGGGTGGAGCGCTCGATCAACGGCGCCTTCCAGGAGGTGCTGACGGTGGGCGCCAACATCACCACCGCCCGCGTCACCGGCCTCCCCTCCGGCTCGACCTTCTACTTCCGGGTGCGGGCCAGCACCGCCGCCCGGTCTTCCGCCTACAGCAACACGGCCACGGTGATCACCCCCTCCCCCTCCTCGCCAGTGCCGACGGCGCCTTCGGGGCTCACCGCCAGAGCCGTTTCGTCCACCGCCATCCAGCTCACCTGGCGCGACACCTCGGCCAGCGAGACCTCCTTCCGGATCGAGAAGAAGGTCGGGGCGTCCTACCAGGAGGTCCTCGCCGTCGGCGCCAATATCACCTCGGCACAGATCGGCGGCCTCGCTCCGGCGACCGGCTATACCTTCCGGGTGCGGGCGGCCAACTCGGCCGGCGCCTCCGGCTACAGCAACCTCTCCTCCGTCTTCACCGCCGCCGGGCCGACGCCCCCGGCCCCCCTCCTCGTCGCGCCCCAGATCATCTCGGCCTCGGGGCTCGGTGGCGGCGTGGTCCGGGTCAACTGGCTCGACCGCTCCTCGACCGAAACCCAGTTCGTGGTCGAGAAGCTGGTCAACGGCGTCTATCAGCCGGCTATAACCGTGAAAGAGAATGTGATGACGGCCAAGGTCACGGGGCTGCGGGCAGGCACCAAATACACCTTCCGCGTCAAGGCCGTCGACGCCCGCGGACAGGCGGCCTACAGCACCGGGCTGAACGTGACCGCGCGCTGATCCCCGCGGCAGGTAGACAGGTAGTCGAGCGGCCGGGCCTTCGGGGTCCGGCCGTTTTCGTTTATGGGAAATGCCGGCACGCATCTCGCACGACCTCCCGTGCATGTCCCGCCTCTGCCTCGCGGCCCTGCTCGGCCTCGCCCTGGCCTGCGCCCAGGCGGAGCCCGAGGAACGCGCGCGCCCGGATTCCGACCGCGCTTATCTCGAATACATCCGCCAGGCCCCCGAGCTCCGCCCGGTCCGGAAAGTCGCCGCCCGCCGCTGGAACACCTGGCTCTACATGCCCTGGCGCTACCGCTGGACGATCGGCACCGAGGAGGCGGGGGGGAAGTTCTGCCGCGACTTCGGCATCAACGGCGGGATGACCGATCACGGCGAGGGACCGCTCGCCTGGCTCGAACGCTGGAACCTCCGCTTCTACAACGACCACACGGCGGGCAAGGGGGACCTTTATCTGGAGCCCGGCGGCCTCGACGCCCGCCTGCGGGCCCCCCGCGCCATCCGCTCCCGGCCGCTCGACCCGGCCCTGACCGCCCGCCTGGAGGAGACGATCGCGGCGCGGGTGCGCGGGATCCGGAAGAGCCCGCTGCGAGTCGCCTACGCCCTCGACGACGAAGCCTCCTGGGGCTCGTTCTCCCGCCCCGCCGTCTGGCGGATCAACGGCGACGACGCGGCCTACGAACGCTGGCTCAAAAACTACTACGGCGGCGGCGCGGCGCCCGCCGCCCGCTGGGTCTCGCCGACGGATCTCCTCCCTCAGCTCGGCCGCCCCCTGCGCGAGATCGACCTCTCGCCGCTGCTCGACCGGATGACTTACAACGATTCCGTCTGGGCGAACCTCCTGGGCGGGCTCGTCGAGCGCTGTCAGGCCGAGGATCCCGAGACCCCGTGCGGCATCGTCGGCGCCCAGGGGCCGGGGCTCTGGGGGGGCTTCGACTACGCCAAGCTGGCGAAGAAGGTCCGGTTCATCGAAGCCTACGACCTCGGATCGTCGCACGAGATCCTCCGCTCCTTCGACCGCGACAACGAGGTGCCGCGGGTGACCACCCACTTCCATGACGACCAGAGGGGACCGGGCAACGACGTCTGGCTCGCCTGGCACTACTTCGCCCACGGCGACCGCGGCATGATCGCCTGGGTCGACGAGAGCTGGTTCGCGGGGGGTCGCCCCCGCCCCTGGCTCGAGCGGTTCCGCCCGGCCCTGCGCGAGCTGGGGCAGGTCCAGGGTCCCAAGCTGGCCGGCGCGCGGTCGCTCCACGACGGGGTCGCCATCTATTACTCCCACCCCTCGATCCAGGTCTCCTGGATGCTCGACGCCGAGGCCCACGGCAAGACCTGGCCCAACCGCAACGACGATTTCCGGCTCGGCACCTCCCACAACGTGCGGCAGGCCTGGGAGACGATGCTCGCCGACGCCGGGCTGCGCTACGACTTTCTCGCCTATGACGAGGTGGTCCGCAACGGCGTGCCGCCCGAGTACAAGGTGCTGATCCTCCCCGCCTGCTATGCGCTCTCCGACGTCGAGGCGCGGCGGATCGCGGATTTCGCCCGCGCGGGGGGCACGGTGATCGCCGATTTCGCCTGCGGCCTCTTCGATCCCCACGGCCGCGGGCGGGAGCGCGGCGCGCTCGACTCCCTCTTCGGCGTCGCGCACGACGGCAGCGAGACGCGCGCCGACCTCTTCGCCGGCCGCCTGTGGGTGGAGACCGATCAGGACGCCGGCTACTCCTTCCGCCGCTGGCGCGAGCTCTTCGGCACTCTTCAGCCCCGGCTCGCCCGCGGCTACGCCGTCGCCGAGCGCAGGCTGCCCGTGGGCACCGAGCGGCCGGCGGGGAGGGGCCGGGCCGTCTACCTCAACCTCTCGCCGCAGCGCTACCTCATGGAGCGCGAGGAGGGGAGGGGGGACGAGGAACGCCGGCGCCCCTTTCTCGACGCCATCCGCCGGGCGGGGGTCGCCCCCTGGGTCCGGGTTTCTACCTCGATCAAAACGGCGAGCGGCGGCAGGCCGATCCCTCTCGAAGCCACCTATTGGTCAAAAGGGGAACGCACGTTCGTCTTTGTCGTGCAAAACATTCCCATCGCCAGCCGTTCCACCGGCGGCGGCGGGGCCGTCGGCCTGACGGCAGGGGAGGTCCCGATCGAGGTCCGCCTGGCCGCCCCGATCCAGGATGTCCGCGACGAGCGCACGGGCCTCAAGCTCCCGGACGGCGATCATTTCTCCTTCCGGATCGACGCCACGGAGGCGGTGCTCTTCAGCTTCGCGGGTCTGCCGCCCCGGAGCCATGGCACGCCTCCTGCACACCGCGTCCCCACGGCAGAGCTGCATCCTTAACAGGATTTCAATCAGTAGTGCGTGGGTCTGGAGATCATTGATGACAAAGGTCGTCTACATCATGGGTCATGGCTATTCGGGGTCTACCTTGCTGACGTTTCTGCTGGGTACGCATCCGCGAATCGCGACCATCGGCGAGCTTGGGATCGCGCAACAGGCCAAGGAGTCGACGGCTCCGGAGGAATATCTCTGCTCCTGCCACTCGCCGGTCCGCGACTGCGGCTTCTGGCAGCGCGTCTCCAGGGAGATGGCCGAGCGCGGCCACCCGTTCGACATCTGGGATGCCGACCTCGACTTCCGCGCCCGCGACGGCGTCCTGGCGGACGTGCTGCTGCGCGCCGTGCAGCGCGGTCCGGTCCTGGAAGCGGCCCGCAGCGCCGGCCTGAGCGTCTTCCCCGGCGCCCGCCGCGAGTGGGACCGCATCCTCTCCCGGATCGGATCGCTGGCCGACGTCGTCGCCGGGATCAAGGGGTGCGAAGTCTTTCTCGACAGCTCGAAGCGCCCCGAGCGGGCGACGCTCATGCAGCGCTCCGGGGATTTCGACATGCGGGTGATCCACCTGGTGCGCGACGGCCGGGCGGTCTCCTGGTCGTCGATGAAGCACCTCAAGCTCGGCCCCGAAGATGCGGCGCGCTCCTGGCTCGCCGACAACCAGGGCTCCGAGCATGCCCGCCGCTACTTCCCGTCCAACCGCTGGATGACGTTGCGGTACGAGGATCTCTGCGCGGATCCCGACGGCACGCTCACCCGGCTCCACGGCTTCATCGGCGTCCCTTCCACCAACGGGTATCACAAATTCCGGGCGATCGATCACCACATCATCGGCAACCAGATGCGCCTCGCCTCCACCTCCGAGATCCGCCTGGACGAGAGCTGGAAGCAGGCGCTCACTCCCGAGCAGATGACCACCATCGATCAGCTCGTCGCTCCCCTGAACCGGAGATATGGTTATGGAACTCTCTGAGATCGAGATGCTGCCGCCCGCCCTGCGCGACACCGCCGGCGGAACGCGCTCTCACCCCCCCGCCCAGACTCATTCCGATTCGAATCCACGGCTGAGCCCGGCGCGCGGAACCCTCCGCGTCGCCCTCGTCGGCACCGGGTACGTGGCGCAGTTCCACCGCGACATCCTCGCCGAGATGCCGGGGGTCGAGCTGGTGGCGGTGTGCGACACCGACCTCGAGCGGGCTCGCGCCGCCGCCCGCCAGTGGGGCGTGCCGGCCGCCGTCGGCTCGGTCGCCGAGCTCACCGGGGTCGACATCGCCCATGTCCTGGTGCCGCCGGACCTCCACGTCAAGGTGACCCGGGAGCTGCTGGAGATGGGGATCGGCGTCCTGGTCGAGAAGCCGGTGGCGCTCGCCAGCGTCGACGCGCGGGAGCTGCAGACGCTGGCCGATCGCCTGAACCTGCCCCTGGGAGTGAACCACAACAACGTCTGGCACCCCGCCTTCGCCCGCCTGCTCGACCATGTGCGGGCCGGGCGGGTGGGCCGGGTCGAGCACGTGCGGACCTGCCTCTCGGTGCCGCTCGCGCAGCTCGACGCTGGCGATTTCTCGCACTGGATGTTCCGCTCCCCCGAGAACATCGTCTTCGAGCAGGCGCCGCACCCGCTCTCGCAGCTCCATGCCCTGATCGGCGCCGTCCGGGAAGCGAAGACCACCATCCTGGGCACGCGCGAGCTCCACCCCGGGCAGATGTTCCACGACCGCTGGCTGGTGGCGGCCCGCGGCGAGCGCGGGACGGCCGAGATCTACCTCGCCTTCGGCCAGGGGTTCACCCGCTGGACCCTGGAGGTGCTGGGCTCGGACGGCTCGGCCGAGGCCGACCTCGGCCACAACCTCTTCTCCGAGGAGGAGAAGACCCCCTGGCTCGAATTCTGGAACAGCTTCCTGGCGGGGTGGCGCCGCTCGCGCGCGCTCTCCCGGGGGGCGGCGGCCGGGGTCGTCCGCTACGCCCGCTTCACCCTCGGGCTGGGCCGCCGGATGGACCCCTACTTCGCCGGCATGCGCGGCTCGGTCCAGGCCTTCTACGACGCCCTGCGCGCCGGCCGCCCGCTGCCCGTCGACGGTGCCCAGGCGGCCGAGGTGCTCGACTGGTGCGAGGCGATCGCCGCCGAGGCGGTCCAGGGCCAGGTGGTGAAGCCGGCGCCGGCGCGCCTGCCTGATCCCGGCCCGGCGCGGCCGGACGAGGTGGTGGTGCTCGGCGGCACCGGCTTCATCGGCCGCCGCGTGGTGGCGCAACTGATCGCGCGCGGGCTGCCGGTGACCGCCGTGGTGCGCCGCGCCCACAGCCTCCCCTCCGCCGTCACCGAGGCGGCGCGCGACGGCCGCCTGCGCCTGATGCCCGGACGCCTGGAGGACGGCGAGGCGCTCGCCCGCGCTCTTCAGGGAGCGAAGACGGTGATCCACCTCGCCACCGGCAACGGCGACTCCTGGGAGAAGATCGAGCGCTCGATGATCCAGGGCTCGGTCGACGTGGCCGAGGCCGCCCTGGCCGCCGGCGTCGAGCGCTTCGTCTACGTCTCCTCGATCGCCGCTCTCTACGCCGGCTCCGACTGCGGCACGCCGGTGCTCGAGGACTCGATCCAGACCGATCCCCAGCCCGCCGGGCGCGATCTCTACAGCCGCGGCAAGATGGAGGCCGAGCGCCGGCTGCTCGACCTCCACCGCCAGCGCGGCCTGCCGCTGGTCATCGTCCGCCCCGGCGTGGTGCTCGGCGAGGGGACGCCGCTCCAGCACAGCGGCCTCGGCTTCTGGGCGCGCGACAATCACTGCATCGGCTGGGGGCTAGGCGATCATCCGCTGCCGGTGGTGGACGTGGACGACGTCGCCGACGCGCTCGGCCGCCTCGCCCTGCACGACGGGCACGACCTCGACGGCCAGGCGCTCAACCTCTGCTCGCAGGCGCCGCTCTCCGCCCGCGAGATCGTCGCCGAGATGCGCCGGGTGACCGGGCGGGACCTCCACTTCCACCCGCGCCCTCTCTGGCTCAGCCAGACCATGGAGATCGGCAAGTGGCTGGTCAAGAAGGCCGGCCGCCGGCCGGGGGTGACCTTCCCCTCGTACCGGGACCTGAAGACCCGGTCGCTGGCGCCGAAGTTCAGCTCCCGCCTCGCCCGCGAGGTCCTGGGCTGGCGGCCGGTGGAGGACCGGGAGGAGTTCCTGAACCGGACGGTTCGGATTCATGCGAAGTGAGGTCCCCCACCTCCTCCACGTCTTCTCCAACTTCGTCCCCACCGGGCCGGAGCTGCGCACCGTCGCCCTGATTGGCGCCTTCGGCGGCGAGTTCCGGCACTCGATCCTCTCGATGGACGGCCGCACCAGCGCCGCCGAGCGCCTGCCGGCCGGCGTCGAGGTGAGGCTGCTGCCGAGCCCGCCACGGGCCGGCTCGCTCGCCACCGCCCGGCGGCTCCGCCGCCTGCTGGCCGAGGAGAAGCCCGACCTCGTCCTCACCTACAACTGGGGGGCGTTCGACATGCTGCTCGCCGCCCGCAGCGCCGGCTTCCGGCGGCTGGTCCATCACGAGGAGGGGTTCAACGAGGATGAGGCGGAGAGCTTCAAGCTCCGCCGCGTCCTTGCCCGCCGCCTCGCGCTGCCGGGCGCCCACCGGCTGGTCGTCCCCTCGCAACGCCTGCAGGGGATCGCCACCACCCTCTGGAAGCTCCCGGCCGACAAAATCCGGCTGATCCCCAACGGCATCCCCCTCGACCGCTTCATTCCAGGCAGTGACACGGGCTTGCGCGCCCGGCTCGGTATCCCCGCAGGAGCGATGGTGGCCGGGGCGGTGGGGAGCCTGCGGGCGGTGAAGAACTTCGCCCGCCTGCTCGAGGCCTGCGCCGCGGCTCCGGACGTCCACGTGCTGGTGGTGGGCGACGGCGAGGACCGGCCTGCCCTGGAGCGCCGGGCGGCGGCGCCCGACCTCGCCGGCCGCGTCCACTTCGCCGGCTATCAGGCCGATCCCGCGCCGTTCTACCGGGCGATGGACCTCTTCGCCCTCTCCTCCGACAGCGAGCAGATGCCGCTCTGTCTTGTCGAGGCCATGGCCTCCGGCCTGCCGGTCGCCGCCACCGACGTGGGGGACGTCCGCGCCATGCTCCCGGGGGAACAGGCCCCCTTCCTGGTGGCCCTGGATGGCGCGAGCACGGCCACGGCCCTGGGCGGCCGGATCGCGGCGCTCGCCCGCGATCCCGAGACCCGCCGCCGCCTCGGCGACCTCAACCGCCGCCGGGCCGAGGAGAGGTTCGCTTTCGCGGCCATGTGCTCCGCCTACCGGGAAGTCTACGAATCCGCCCGGATCTAACACAATATGTTAAAATAAAGTTGCGTCAAAAAGCGCCTTCCTCAGGCGACTCGCTGTTCCCCGCGGCCTTGGATCGAGTCTGTATCCATGCGCAATCGGAATGGGCGGGTGGGAACGAAACCCCACCTCCTCCACGCCTTCTCCAACTTCGTTCCCAACGGGGCGGAGCTGCGCACCGTCGCCCTGATCGGCGCCTTCGGCGGCGAGCTCCGGCATTCGATCCTCTCGATGGATGGCCGCACCAGCGCCGCCGAGCGCCTGCCGGCCGGCGTCGAGGTGAGGCTGCTGCCGAGCCCGCCGCGGGCCGGCTCGCTCGCCACCGTCCGGCGGCTCCGCCGCCTGCTGGCCGAGGAGAAGCCCGATCTCGTCCTCACTTACAACTGGGGGGCGTTCGACATGCTGCTCGCCGCCCGCAGCGCCGGTTTCCGGCGGCTGGTCCATCACGAGGAGGGGTTCAACGAGGATGAGGCGGAGAGCTTCAAGCTGCGCCGCGTCCTCGCCCGCCGCCTCGCGCTGCCGGGCGCCCACCGGCTGGTCGTCCCCTCGCAACGCCTGCAGGGGATCGCCACCACCCTCTGGAAGCTCCCGGCCGACAAAATCCGGCTGATCCCCAATGGCATCCCCCTCGACCGCTTCATTCCAGGCAGTGACACGGGCTTGCGCACCCGGCTCGGTATCCCCGCAGGAGCGATGGTGGCCGGGGCGGTGGGGAGCCTGCGGGCGGTGAAGAACTTCGCCCGCCTGCTCGAGGCCTGCGCCGCGGCTCCGGACATCCACGTGCTGGTGGTGGGCGATGGCGAGGACCGGCCCGCCCTGGAGCGCCGGGCGGCGGCTCCCGACCTCGCCGGCCGCGTCCACTTCGCCGGCTACCAGGCCGATCCCGCGCCGTTCTACCGGGCGATGGACCTTTTCGCCCTCTCTTCCGACAGCGAGCAGATGCCGCTCTGTCTCGTCGAGGCCATGGCCTCCGGCCTGCCGGTCGCCGCGACCGACGTGGGGGACGTCCGCGCCATGCTCCCGGGGGAACAGGCCCCCTTCCTGGTGGCCTTGGATGGCGCGAGCACGGCCGGGGCCCTGGGCGGCCGGATCGCGGCGCTCGCCCGCGATCCCGCGGCCCGCCGCGACCTGGGACGGCTCAACCGCCACCGGGCGGAAGGCAGCTTCGCCTTCGAGGCGATGCGCGCCGCGTACCGCGAGGTCTACGCCTCCGCCCTTCAGGTCTGAGCTTCAACGGCTCATAAAATGGGCTGTGTTAAAATCGGTTGGCCTTGAAAGACGACCCCCCTAGTCGACCCGCCGTCTCCCGCCCTCTCGGCCACCAGCCTCACCCGTCCGAAGGCCCCCGGGAAAAGCTGTATCGGCGGCACCGAACGGAGGGCCAGGGATGACGATTTTTCTGCTTGCCGCGACTCCCGTCCCGCAGGTCCAGGCCATCTCTCCCGGATGGGGGATGTTCCTGGGGCTGCTGCTCGTCGCCCTCAACGGCTTCTTCGTGGCTGCCGAGTTCGCGCTGGTCAAGGTGCGGCCGACCCAGCTCGAGCCGCTGGTGGACGCGGGGAACCGCCGGGCCAGGCTGGCGCGGCACATGCTCAGCCACCTCGACGCCTACCTCTCCGCCACCCAGCTCGGCATCACCCTGGCCAGCTTGGCCCTGGGCTGGATCGGCGAGCCGGCGTTCGCCTGGATCATCCACCCCCTGCTGACCCCGTTCGTGGGCAACAACCCCCCTCTTCTCCACTCGATCAGCGTGACGATGTCCTTCGTGGTCATCACCATCCTGCACATCGTCCTTGGCGAGCAGGCCCCCAAGACCATCGCCATCCGCAAGGCCGAGACCACCTCCCTGCTGGTGGCCTTCCCCCTCTATTTCTTCTACAAGGTCACCTACCCGGTCATCTGGCTGCTCAACCAGGCCTCCAACCGGCTGCTCAAGCTGATCGGCATCCCCCCGGCGGCCGAAGGGGAGCTGGTGCACGACGAGGAGGAGCTGCGGCTGCTGCTCTCGTCGTCGAAAGACAGCCAGCTCTCGACGCAGAAGCGCGAGCTGCTCGACAACATCTTCGAGCTGTCGCACCGGATGGCGCGGCAGATCATGCTCCCCCGCCAGGACGTGATCTACCTCTCGACCGAGCGCCCGCTGGCTGAAAACCTGCGGCTCGCCCGCCGTAGCGGCCATACCCGCTTCCCCCTCTGCGAAAGCGATCTCGACCACGTCATCGGGCTCATCCACATCAAGGACATCTTCCACCGCGAGCGCCCGCTGAACGCGCTCACCGAGGTGGCGCGAGAGATCGCCTTCGTCCCCGAGACGCTGGAGCTCGACCGCCTGCTCAAGCGCATGCGCACCGAGCGCTTCCACCTCGCCGCGGTGATCGACGAATATGGCGGCGTCTCCGGCATCGTCACCCTGGAGGACGTCATCGAGGAGATCGTCGGCTCGATCCAGGACGAGTTCGACGTCGAGCGCCCCGAGCTGGTCGAGAAGGGGGACGGCGTCTACCAGGTCTCCGGCGGCATGCTGGTCGAGGATCTCGAGGAGGCGCTCGGGGTCGAGCTGTCCGAACGCGACGAGGACACGATCGGCGGCGTCGTGCTCTCCGAGCTGGGGCGGAACCCCGCCGTGGGCGATCGCGTCGAGCTCGGCCCGGTGACCATCGAGGTGCTGGAGGTTCAGCTCAACCGGGTCGCCACCGTCCGCATCAACGTCCACCAGCCGGAGACGGTGCCGCGGGGGGAGGCGTAGAGGCGGAAAGTACTAGGGAGCTCCGCTCTCCGGTGGGAGGAGAGTGAAGGTATCCAGCACCGCGAGGACGGAGGCCTGCTCGCGTTCCCAGACCTCGGCCTGCCCCACGGCGGCGACGAAGAAGGCCTGCGAGCTCCGCGACAGATAGCGCAGGACGCCGGTCAGCTTCTTGCCGTTCACCGCCGCTTCGAACCAGGTGTCCTGAAAGCGGGCTTCCCCCTTCTCGACGGTCTCCTGCCGCAGCCGCCGGTATTCCGGCATCATCGCCTTCATGCCCGCCTCGATCAGACCGCCCGCGGATTCCGCCGGGAAGCCCGCCGGAAAGGTTGTATGGCCGATGCCGAGGTAGAGCGTGGAGTCCGGGCTGGAGATTGCCACCAGGGTCTGATCGTCGGCCGGCTTGACGTTCACCTTCCAGTCGTGAAGCGGCTCCGGCACTCGGATCGAGAAGCCCGCCAGCCGGTTGGTATAGACGCGACCGTCCGCGCTGACCTCCCCGGCCGCCCTTTCCTTCCCGACATCCTTCGTTATGGCCTTCTGGAGGTCGGGGTTCTGCATCATCTCCTTGACGGCGGCGGCGTCCAGCTCCATCGGCGCGGCCCCGATCGCCTTGAGGTCGATCTCCTTGTTGGCGGGCCTCTTCGTGGTCACCGCCGCCAGCCGCGCCCGTACTCCCGCCCAGCGCTCCTCCGGCAGGCTCCCCCGGACGGCCAGGACCCGGCTCGGAGAGGCGGCTTCCACCCGCCATCCTCCCAGGGCTTGCAGCGCGCTCCGAAACTCCCCGGCGTCGGCCTCGGTGTCCCATTCGGTGATCCAGACGACCAGCCGGCCCCCATCTTTTTCATAGACCGCGAACCGGTCGCCCCCCCATCCCGCCGCCGCGGTGTTCGCTCTTTCGGTATTCTTCTCAGTCCCTTTGAGGCCCTCGCGCAGGAAGATCCGCAGGCTCAGCTCCCCCATCTCCCCTTCGGCCGTCTTGCCATAGCCCGGCAGCTCCGCCGCGAGGTCCGGGAATCGCAGGCTGACGGGGTCGTCCCGCCGCGTGTGCCACTTCTCCGGGTGCAGGATCTGCTCCGTCGAGCGCGGCGGGTCGGTCGTGAAGGCGTAATCCAGCAGCGCCTGCCCCCCCTGGTGCTTCGCGCTGACACAGAAGACGGCGCCCTGGAAGTAGCTGAAGAGAAGGGTGTCGCGGATCCAGGCGGGCGCGGCGGCGAACTCCTTGCCGCCGGGAAGATCCGGAATCGCCTCAAGCAGCTTCTCCGGGTCCTGCGTCATGGTGCCCAGGATCGAGTCCATGCCGGGCATCGCCTCGATTCTTGTCTGGGCGCTGAAGTCGAGCATAGTCAGCGTGGCGTCCCCCTCGACCAGGGCCGACAGGGCCGTCCCCGCGTCGGACAAAGGGTCCCGGCTCTCGAACCGGTGCAGGTCGAAGCTCTGGTCCTGGAGCGCGTGCGTCAACTCGTGGACCAGGACCACGTCCTCCCCGGCCGCTGGTATCCCCTTTTTCCCCTTGCCGGTAGCGCCGTTCGGCAGATCCACCAGGGCCAGGAACTTGCCGTCCGGATCGTAGAAACCCGCCACTTGGCTGCTCAGCAGCTCGGGAAGATAGCGCGCCAGGTCCATCGTCTCCGGAATCAGGCCGAAGGCCTTGAGGCTGGCTTCGAGCGCCTTGAGCTCCCCCGGCGAATAGTCCTTCGGCATGGATTTCGCGATCCGCGCCTTCAGCTTCCGCTGGTCCAGGGAGCCGGCGGGCACGGCGGCGCGCGCCTTCAGGCCGCGATACGTCTCGGCGGCGTGCATCAGGTCCTCGAGGTGCTTCGCGCGCGCCGCCGGCAGCGGGGTGACGCCCGCGGGCACCTGCGGAGCCGGCGGCGTCTCCGCCCGGCCAGCGGCGGCGAGCAGGGAGAGCGCCAGCAAGAGGGGGATGAATTGGGACGGTCGGACGGACATTCATTTCTCCTGCCGTGGAATGCCACCCCGGACCGTGGCCAGTAACGGGGCCAGTCACCAGGGGCGGCATTATAGAGGTGAATTTGAGGCAGAATGTGTTTCATGACACGAACTTGGCGCCCCCTGCTCGAAGGCCCGCTCGCCGATCGGGCTTCCCGCACACTGCAGGAGATCGCCGGAGCTCTGCCGGGCGCCGCCTCTAAACGGGAGGCTCTGCCGGCCTCGCTGGCCAGCGGCCTGGCCGGACAGGCCCTGTTCTACGCTTATCTGGCCCTCTCCACCGCCGACGAGTCCGCGGCCGACCATGCCGCCGACCTCCTGGAGAAGGCCACCGAGGAGCTGGCCAACTCCCCGATGCCGCCCACCCTCTACTCCGGCTTCCCCGGCGTGGCCTGGACCATGGAGCACCTGCAGGGGCGGCTGTTCGAGAACGGAGACGACGAGGAGGCCGAGGAGGACCCCGTCCTGGAGATCGACCAGGCGCTCCTGGGACCGCTCGAGCGCTCCCCCTGGCTGGGCGAGTACGACCTGATCGGCGGTCTGGCCGGCCTCGGTGTCTATGCCCTCGAGCGGCTGCCCCGTCCCACCGCCGCCGCGCTCCTCGAACGGGTGGTCGATCGCCTGGCCGAGATCGCCGAGGAGAGGGAGGGGGGCGTGGCCTGGTTCACCCCGCCCGAGCGCCTCCCCGAATGGCAGCGCGAAATCTTCACCCGCGGCCATTACAACCTCGGCGTGGCCCACGGTCTGCCCGGCGTGTTGCCGATCCTAGCCGGGGCCTGCGCCGCCGGGGTGGCGGTGGAGCGAGCCCGGCCGCTGCTCGACGGCGCGGTGCGCTGGCTCCTTGCCCGGCGCCTCGAGCCGGGCTCTGACTCCTGCTTCGGCGGCAGCTACACCCCTTGGGAACCGTCGCCCCCCACACGGCTCGCCTGGTGCTACGGCGACCCCGGCATCGCCGCCACCCTCCTCGCCGCCGCCCGCGCCGTCGGCGAGCCGGAGTGGGAACGCCAGGCGCTGGACATCGCCCTCGCCGCCGCGACGCGCGAGGAGTCCACCGCGCGCGTCCAGGACGCCGGCCTCTGCCACGGCACCGCCGGCCTCGCTCACCTGTTCAACCGGATGTACCAGACGACGGGGGAGGAGCGGCTCGCTCAGGCGGCGCGGTACTGGTTCGAGCGGACCCTCGACTTTCAGGTCCCCGGGGAAGCGGTCGCCGGCTACCGCGCCTGGGAGCTCGATCCCGCCGGCCAGCCGGCCTGGCGTCCGGACGGCGGCTTCCTCGAGGGAGCCGCCGGCGTCGGCCTCGCCCTTCTCGGCGCCACGTCCGACGTGGAGCCCGCCTGGGACCGCGTGCTGCTCGCTTCGCTGCCGCCCGTCGGGGGAGAATAGGAGGCCAGGATATGCACACCGAGCTGACACCCCGCCACCGCACGGTCGCCACCAACGGCGTCCATCTGCACGTCGTCGAGGCGGGTCCCGAGAGCGGACCGCTCCTCATCCTGCTCCATGGCTTCCCCGAGTTCTGGTACGGATGGCGCCGTCAGATCGAGCCCCTCGCCGCCGCCGGCTTTCACGTCCTCGTCCCCGACCAGCGGGGCTACAACCTCAGCGACAAGCCGGCGAGCATCGCGGCCTACAATATCGACAACCTGGCCCGCGACATCGTGGGGCTGATCGACGAGGCCGGCGCCGCGAAGGCCTACGTCGCCGGGCACGATTGGGGGGGCGCCGTCGGCTGGTGGCTGGGCGTCAAGCATCCAGAGCGGTTGGAGAAGCTCGCCCTGCTCAACATCCCGCACCCGCTGGTGATGAAGCGGGCCGTCCGCAAGGACCCCGCTCAGCGGAAGAAGAGCTCTTACATCTTCTTCTTCCAGCTCCCCTGGCTGCCCGAGCATTCCTTCCGGAAGAATAATTTCGCTCGTGGCGTCAAGTCGCTCCAGGGCTCCAGCCGTCCGGGCACCTTCACCGACGCCGACCTCGCCCTCTATCGTGAGGCATGGTCCCAACCCGGTGAGGTCCGCTCCATGATCCACTGGTACCGCGCCTCCCTGCGCTCCCAGCCGGAGTCCCCCGCCTCCCCCCGCGTCCGCGTGCCCACCCTGCTGCTCTGGGGGGAGAAAGACCGCTTCCTCGGCCGCGAGATGGCCCAGCCCAGCATCGACCTCTGCGACGACGGCCGCCTCGTCTTCGTGGCGGAAGCAAGCCACTGGATCCAGCACGAGGAGCCGGAGCGGGTGACGCGCGAGCTGCTCGGGTTTTTCGGCTGAATCTTTGGTCTGTCCCGCCCCGTAGTATCGCCCATCAAGTCCGGGCGGCGGTTCGGCCCGGGCGGAAAGAGAGAAAACCATCATGTGGCGACTTTTCGCCCTGTTTCTAATTTTCCTGCCTCTCCCTCTCGCGGCCCTCGAAGTCCGCGTGCATCCCGGAGAGGTTGTCTACGCCTACGAGGCCGACCCCGCACATGGCCTCTATACCGTCATGCTCCAGAACGTCGCGATCGTTCAGAAGGATGGCGGCCCGGTCACCCTCGAATCGATCGAGATCCAGGCGTTGTCCAGCGGCAAAGCCATGCAGACCCTCGTCCTCTCCTCTGCCGATCTCGACAAGAGCGTCCAGCGCCTGAGCGCCATGGAGGCGCAGGGGCTGGTCAAGTTGTACGACTTCCATTTTCAGACCAGCCGGTACCTCACCGGTCTCAAGATCGCGGCCAGCCGGACCTTGAATGCCGGGACGGCCCTGATCGTCTACGGCAAGCCACTGCTTCTCGCCGGCCTGCCGTCAGACGGCCTAGCGATCGTCGCCCGTGGCAAGGACGCCGGGGGCAAGCCCGTCGAGGCCCGTGCCACCCTCAAGGTGGAGAACCACCGCTCTCCGAACGAGTATGCCTTCCCGCTCGCCGGCACCTGGTACGTCGGCGCCTCGCCGAGCCTCAACAGCCCTCACCGCTGGGTGGCCAACGAGGAGTTCGCCTACGACCTCATCGCCCTGGGCGGCGCCGGCCAGACTCACAAAGGGGACGGCAGCCATCTCGCCGACTACTACGCTTATGGCCGGGACGTGCTCGCGGTCGCCGACGGCGTCGTCGTCGAGGCCAGCACGGACGCCACGGAGGCCAATGACCGCCTCCGCCAGCCGGGCGAGGGGGAAGAGGCTTACTGGAAGCGGACCGTCGAGGAGCAGAACAAGCTGCTCACGAAGGGTTACAAGTTGCCGTTCGGCAATTACGTGGTCGTCCGGCACGCGGGAGGGGAGTTCTCCCACTATGGACACCTGAAGCAGGGGAGCGTACGGGTGAAGGCAGGGGATGCCGTCACCCGCGGTCAGGCGATCGCCCAACTCGGCCATACCGGCAACAGCACCGAGCCGCACCTCCACTTCCAGCTCACCGACGGCCCCGACTCCCTCTACTCGCGAGGGATCCCGATCACCTTCAAGAACATCGTGGACCTGCTCGGCTCCGAGGGGAGCGCCCCGCAGGCGGGGTCGATCGTGACGACACGAAAGTGATCGGGGATCAGGCAGGAAGGTGGAGTATCCTAGCCTCTGAGGAGGTGGTCAGATGCAGCAGGAACAGGTCATTCATTCGAATCCCAACATCCTGGGAGGTATCCCAGTGTTCGTTGGGACGCGCGTGCCGGTACAGACCTTATTGGACTATCTCGAGGGGGGCGAATCCCTCGACACCTTCCTGGATCACTTCCCGAGTGTGCGGCGAGAGCAGGCCGTCGCCGTCCTTGAGCTCGCGAAGCGGATGCTGATCGCCCATGCGCGTGCTGCTTGACGAATGCGTGCCCAGGCCGCTCAAACGAGATCTGACCGGCCATACCGTCAGCACAGTCATGGAAATGGGATGGGGAGGGATCGAAAACGGAGAGCTCCTGGCCTTGATCCGCGGGGCCGGCTTTGAAGCCTTCGTGACCGTGGATCAGAACCTCCCCTACCAGCAAAACCTGCGCACCCTGGAAATGGGCGTTATCGTCCTCGTCGCCCGGACCAACAAACTCCAGGATCTTCAGCCCCTCGTTCCTTCCTTGCGGAAAGTTCTCGAACGCCTACAACCTGGTGAGTTGATCCGGGTCACCTCCTGACGCGGATCGCTGACGGCGCTCTACTCCACGCCCTGGGTGATCACGAACAGGTAAAGGGCCTGCTTGGTCTCGAGGTCCAGGAACTTTGAGCCGCCGGTCAGGGCAAACACGAAGGGCGTGAAGGACAATTCCAGATCGACCTCGACGGTCGTCGAGCTCCCTTTGACCGTGAAGTGATTGTTGTGAACCACGCCTGTCAAGTCGATCTCCTCGATCGGGTTCGGCCCGTCGAAGTGGCGCAGAGTGCCTGTCGCGCGGCCGTCCCCCTGGTCCTCCAGGGTAAGGTTCGCCTTGTAGTTCGCCTCGCCGTCGAAACTGATAAACCGGGCTTGCCAGATAGCCATACTCATTCCTCCCTCCCGCTCAAGCGGGTCCGTTCCTTCGGTCTGTGATCCGGATCATACGCCGGCCGTCCTCAAAACCCCACCCGGAACTCCGCCCTGGAAAGAGCCCACTGGCCTATAATGACCCGGTGCGATTCGAGTGGGACCCGGACAAGGCCGCCCACAATCTGGATAAGCACGGCGTCACCTTCGAGGAGGCGCAGGCGGTCTTCGAGGACGACCTCTTCGTCGTATTCGACGACCCGGACCATTCAGACTATGAGAAGCGCTATCTCATCATGGGACAATCCAGGGAAGGGCGCCTTCTCGTCGTCTCTTACACCGAGCGGTCCAGGCATGTTCGCCTGATCAGCGCTCGTCCGGCAACGCGCCGTGAGCCGGAAAGCCTATGAAGAAGTCTAAAGCGGATCTCGAAGACGATCTGAGGCCTGAGTACGATTTCCACGCTCTTCGCGTGGTCGCCCGGGGCCCGGGCCGCAAGAACCCTGGCGAAGTCTCCATCTCTTTGGCTCCGGACGTCGCCCAAGTCTTCCCGGACTCCGAGTCCGTGAATGAAGCGCTACGGTTCCTGATGAGGATCACCGAAAAGGAAATGGCTCGCCAGTCGTAACCGGGCCTCTCAAAACCCCACCCGGAACTCCGCCCCCCCTCCCTCGCCCGCGTCCAGGCTGAAGTCGAAGCCGTGGGCGGAGAGGATCTCCTGCACCAGCGTCAGCCCGAGGCCGCGGCCGTTTCGCTTGGTCGAGAAAAAGGGGGTGAAGAGGAGGGAGCGCACCTCTTCGGGAATACCGGGACCGGAGTCGCGGATCGCCAGGGAGCCGCGGTCCAGGCGGAGAGCGATCCGCCCGTCCTCGCCGATCGACTCCATGGCGTTCTTGAGGACGTTCACCACCACCTGCTCGATCTGGTTGCGGTCGAGCTCGACCGGGTGGATGGTCTCTGCTCCGTCCCAGACGGCGGCGATGCGCCGCCGGTCCAGCTCCGGCCGCAGGAGGATCAGGATCTCGTCCACGAGTTGCTTGACGTCTGTCGCCCGGCGGTCGGGCGGCGGCAGGCGTACCACCTCCGCGAAGCCGTTCATGAAGGCGCGCAGATTCTCCAGCCGCGTGATCGCCACCGTGATCGCCTGCAGGTAATCCTCCCGGTCCTCCGCCCCGAGATCGCCGGCGTAGCCGCGGAAGGAATCGAGCAGCGAGCCGACCGCCCCCACCGAGTTGTTGATCTCATGGGACATCATCCGGATCAGCTTGCCGTAGGCCGCTTTCTCCGAGGCCCGCAGCTCCTCCGTCAGCTCCTCGAGCAGCAGGAAGCTGCGCGGAAAGCCGCGGTCGAAAAACTCCGTGCGGGTGACCTTGAGCCGCCGCCCCCCCTGGAAGGCGAGAACCTCGGGGCTCCCCTCCGGGATCGCCGCCAGGGCAGCCCCGAGCGGCCCGGCGAGCCCGACCTCCTTGCCCTCGATATCCGCCGCCGCGACCTCCAGCAGCTTCTCGGCGGCGGGATTGAGCGAGGAGACGCGGCGGTCGAAGTCCAGGGTCAGGATGCCGGCCGGCGAGGCGGCGAGGACCTTCTCCAGGAAGTAATGCTGCTCCTGCTGCCGGAGCCGCTCCTCCCGCAGCCGCTCGATCATCTGGTTGTAGATCCGGATCAGGGAGTCCATCTCCGGCTGCCCCACCTCGCGGAACTGGGAGGTGAAGTCGCGCTCGCCGATCAGCTCCGCCCCGGTGCGAATCAGGTCCAGGGGGACGAAGAAGGTCCGCACCAGCAGCACGCCGAAGACGATCGAGAGCACGAACAGCCCCTCGACCGCCAGGAGCCAGACCCGGTTCTCGTGAAGAACGAAAAACGAGATCGCCGCGAGGACCGCGTGGATCAGGACCAGATAGACGATGATTTTGGCCCGCAGGCTCATTTTGGAAGAGCTTATCCCTTCAAACAATGTTTGCCGCGCGCAAACAATGTTTGAGACCGGGAAACAATGTTTGAACGCCGCGGATATTGTTTGAAGGCTTCAAACAATGTTTCACGCTCCCAAACAGTGTCTGGGACGAAAAAACAATGTTTTAACTGTTCAAACATTGTTTCAGGAGAATTCGAGCCCGTATTTCTCGAAACGCCTGTAGAGAGCGGCCCGCGACAGCCCCAGCGCCTCGGCCACCCGCGTGACGTTCCCTTCGTAGTGGAGCATGCACTTGACGATCATCGCCTTTTCCATCTCGTCGAGGGTCATTGTACCCGGGCTCGGCAGCGCCGTGCCGCCCCGCGCCTCCCGCTCCTCGAGGCCGGAGAGCGCCACGAGATCACTGACATCGAGCCGGTCGCCGTCGACCACCAGCACGGCGCGCTCGATCGTCTGCTTGAGCTGGCGGATGTTACCCGGCCACGGCTGGTCCTGCATCCAGACGAGGGCGCGGTCGGTGAGCGCGATCGGCGAACGGCGGTAGGTGCGCGCGGAAAGATCTAGAAGGTGCCGGGCGAGCGGCGGAATGTCCCCTCGGCGCTCGCGCAACGCCGGCAGCCGTATGGCGATTAGGTTCAACCGGTAGAGGAGATCCTCGCGGAACTGCCCCCGCGCCACCATTTCCCCGAGGTCGCGGTTGGTGGCCGAGACCACCCGCACGTCCACGGTGCGCGTGACGCTCGACCCCAGCACCTCGTAGGAGCGGTCCTGGAGCACCCGCAGCAGCTTCACCTGGGCCGCGGGGTCGACCTCGCCGATCTCGTCGAGGAAGATGGTGCCGCGGTCGGCCATCTCGAAGCGCCCCTTGCGGTCCGCGCGGGCGTCGGTGAAAGCGCCCTTGACGTGGCCGAACATCTCGCTCTCGAAGAGGGTCGAGGAGATGCCGCCCAGGTTCACCTTGACGAACGGGCCGTCCTGGCGCCGGCTGTTGCGGTGGATCGCCTCGGCCACCAGCTCTTTGCCGGTGCCGCTCTCGCCGGTGACCAGCACCGAGGCGTCGGTCGGCGCGACGCGGCCGATCAGCTCGAGGATCTTGAGGAAACGCGGCTCGGCTCCGATCAGGGCGCGGAAGTCGCAGCGCCGGTCGAGCTCCTCGCGGCTCGCCGGCGCTCCCTTGCCATCCCCCTGCTGGGCGAGCGACAGGGCCGTCTCAACCGCCTGCAGGAGCTGGGCGTTCGACCACGGCTTGGTGACGAAGTCCGAAGCACCCGCCTTCATCCCCTCGACCGCCAGGCCGATCGATCCCCAGGCGGTGATCAGGATGACCGGCATCCGCGGCCGCAGCCGCCGGATCGCGGCCAGCAGCTCCAGCCCCTCTTCGCCCGTGGTGGCGCGGGAGAAGTTCATGTCCTGGAGCACCAGGTCGAACTCCTGCTCGCGCAGCAGCGCCAGAGCCTCCTCCTGCGAACGGGCCGCCCGCGTCGGGTGGCCGTGCCGCTTGAGGAGGAGGCCGAGGGAAGCCACCACCGACGGGTCGTCGTCGACGATCAGAATCATTCAGTTTCTCATTCGTACCGCAAGGCCTCGGCCGGCTGCACCCGGGCCGCCAGGGTGCTGGGATAGAGAGTGCAGAGGATGGAGATCAGATACATGGTGACGATAGCGAACAGCAGCCCGCTGGCGAAGACCCGGTTGGAGAGGACGCCGATCAGGTCGAGCACCGGAATCTGGACGACCAGGAGAGCTCCGAGGAGGACGCCCAGGCTGGTCACCACGATCTGTTCCAGCAGGAGCTGACGGTGCACGGCCGCGCGCGACGCCCCGGCTGCCCGCCGCAGACCGATCTCGCGGGTGCGCTGGAGGAGATTCTGCCACAGCACGCCGATCAGGCCGAGCCCAACCATCAGCAGCAGGAAGAAGGCCAGCATGCCGGCCACGATGAGCGGCGTCAGGAAGAAGCGGGACGACGTCGCCCGGACCTGCCGCAACGGCTGCACCTCGAAAGACCAGGCAGGGGCCACGGCCTGCATGCGCTTCACGAGCGCCTCCTCAAACTCGGCGGGAGTGCCCGGCCGTACCCGGACCAGGAGGTTGTGCAGCGGTCGGGCCTCGGGTCCGGCCAAGCCCTTGAACAGGAACATGAAGTTGTCGTTCGGCATCAGCTCGCCCGACTTGCGGAAGTCGCTCACCACCCCGATCACGCGGCGCTGGCGCTCCTTGGGCTCCGGCTTGCCGAATGGCCTGCCAATGGGATCCGCGGACCCGTAGACCGTACGCGCCAGGTCCCGATCGATAACGATCGGCTCCCAGGCCAGCCCCGAGTCCGCCTGCTGGAACCAGCGGCCGGCGACCATCTGGAGCCCCATCACGTCCGCGAACCCCGGCGTGACCTCGTCGATCCCCATCTGCACGTCCCTGCCGTCGATCTTCCAGTTGCCGCCCATCCCTCCCTGCTCGAAGGGGATCACCTCCGTGCCCGCCGCGGCCTCCACGGCCCCGAACGACCGGATCTCTTGGAGCAGCCGCGCGAAGATCGCCGCCTGCTCGGGAGAGCCTCCTCCGCTCCCTCCCCCGTGCTGACCGGTGCCGACGCGGACGTTCCACACGTTCTTCCACTCGAAGCCGAGCGGGTGCCGGTAATTGTCGAGGAAGAACAGGCCCAGCGTCGCCACCAGGAAGACGACCAGGAAAGAGACGCAGATCTCGAGAATCATCAGTGCGTTGGAGCGCTTGCGGTTCCAGACCAGCTTGAAAAGATGACGGGTCATATCGACCTCCCGCGGAGAGCCTGGACAGGGTGGAGCTTCGACATCCGCCAAGCGGGATAGACGCCCGAGAAGAGGCCGAAGAAGAGGGCGATCGCCAGACCGTAGAGGAAAATCCGAAAGTTGACCTGGAACTGCGTGTGGGCGATCAGGCCGCTCGCGTTGAACGCCCGCAGCACCCCGAGGGCGAGCGCGAGGCCGATCACGGCGCCGATCAGCGTCAGCACTAGGTTCTCGATCAGGAACTGCCCCACCAGCGTCCGCTTGGAGGCGCCGAACGCCCGGCGTACGCCGATCTCCGAAGAGCGGTCGAGGATGCGGCTAAGATTGATGTTCACCAGGTTGATCGTGGGCAGCAGCATGAAGCCGAGCATCAGCGCGAGCAGCGCCGCCCGCAACCGCACCCCCGGGTTCACCACCAGCCTGCCGGGGAGGAAGAGCCGGGCGGCCCCTTCGAACAGCGTGTCGGCGCCGGCGGTCAGGGTCTTGTAGTTCTTGGGATCGGGGAGCTGCTTTTCGGCGGCGCGCAAGGCGGACTGGAACTCCGCCTTGATCTGCGGCAGATCGGCATGGTTGCGAGCGAGGATCAAGGCATTGAAATTGCCCATCCACTCCTCTTTGTAGCCGCTCGTCTTGGCGGTCGTGACCGGCACCCAGAGATCGGCCGACGAGGAGTAGCGGAGGATCGGCACGTCTCGCACCACACCCACCACCCGGAAACGCTGGCCGTCCGCCTCGATCGTCTTGCCCATCGCCGGCTGCGCGCCGAAGAAGCGCTCCCGCGTCGTCTCGTTGATCACGGCGACGAGGCGGCCGTTCTCATCGTCCGCGACGGTGAACGGCTCCCCTTCCACGAAATCGAAACTGAGCAGACGCCAGAATTCTCCGTCCGCGCGCCGCATCGAGGACTCGATCTTGCGGCCGTTCAGGTAGGAGACAACCGTATACGCCTCGGTCACGAACGAGATCCGCTCGACGCTCGGGAGCTTCGCCATCGGCCGCACGTAGCGGTCGAGGAAGGCGTAGCCGGGCCGGGAGATCTCGGTGCTTTCGGGCCCCTGCATCATCAGCCCATAGACGCCGAGCATGCGGTCGGCGTGGACCTCCGGCGTCCGCGCCGCGAACACGTAGTCGAGCAGGGCGGTAGCCACCAGCAGCACCAGCAGCGTGACGCTGATGCCGAACAGGCTGATGAACGTAAAGAATTTCCGCCGCCCCAGGACCTTGAGCGCGACCTTTAAATAGTTTTTCAGCATGGCGGTCTCCTACTGGACCTGCCGGCCGTCGAACAGGCGGACGACCCGGTGCGTCTTCTCCGCCAGGCGCGGATCGTGGGTGACCATCACGATGGTGGCCCCTTCCTTCTGGTTCAGGTCCTCGAGGATGTCCATGATCTCGTCGCCCATCTGGCTGTCGAGGTTGCCGGTGGGCTCGTCGGCCAGCAGGATGCCGGGGCGGCCGACGATGGCGCGGGCGATCGCCACCCGCTGCTGCTGGCCGCCCGAGAGCTGGGTCGGAAAGTGGTGGATCCGCGAGGAGAGCCCCACGCGGTCGAGCGCCGCCAGGGCCGCCTGCCGCCGCTCCTTGTTCGACATTTTGCGATAGAGCAGCGGGATCTCCACATTGTCCACCACCGAGAGGTCGGACACCAGGTGGAACTGCTGGAAGATGAAGCCGATCCGCTCATTGCGGACGCGCGAAAGCGCGCGGTCGCCATAGCGATCGATCGCCTTGCCGTCGAGCGCGACCTGCCCCGAGCTCGGCTCGTCGAGAAGCCCCATCAGGTTGAGCAGCGTGCTCTTGCCACACCCCGAGGGGCCCATGATCGAGATGAACTCACCCTTCCCGATCTCCAGGTTGATGTTGTCCAGCGCCGTCGTCTCGATGCGATCGGTGCGGTACTGCTTGCTGACCTGCTGCAGGTTGATCATATGAATTCTCCCTGATCGATCTATTTTAAATTCACCCGTTCCAGGTGCTGGTAATCCTTCATCTCGGAGAGGATGACCTCCTCCCCCGGCGCCAGGCCGTCGAGGACCTCGTAGAAGTCGTAGCCCGACAGGCCGAAGCGGACCCGCCGGCGCACGGCGTGATCCCCCTTCACCACGAACACATCGTCCGTCCCGCCCCCCTGCGCGAAAGGCCCCTTGGGAACGCGCAGGGTGTTCGCCCGCGCGTCCGTGACCACCAGCACGTCCACCCGCAGGGCGTTGCGCAGCCTGGGATAGCGGGGATTTTCGAGATCCACCTTGAATTTGACGGCGCCGCTCTCGATCGTCGGATCGATCGAGGTGAGGCGGCCGTCGAGAGTCTGCTCGTCGAGCTTCACGCGCACGGTCTGACCGGGACGAAGGCTCGAGGAGTGGATGTCCGAAACCGTCCCCTCGACGCGGAACGAATCGAGATCCGCGATGCGGGCGATCACATCGCCGCGCCGGACCGTCGTGCCCTCCTGGAGGACGACCCAGGTGAGGACACCCGCGCGGTCCGAGCGGGTGGTGGCGAGTTGGAGCAGCCGCTGGGCGTCGTCGCGCTCCTTGCGCACCGTCGCGAGATCGAGCTCGACCCCCTGGAGCTGAGCGGCGGTCGAGCGGCGGGCCTCCTCCACGGAGCCCTGGAGCTGCGCGAGTTGGATCCTGGCCTTCTTCTCCTCCACCTCGGACGCCTTGAAGGTAGCCTCCGAGACGAGGCCGTCGGCGCGCAGCTTGCGGTTCTGCTCGGCGCGATAGGCGAGCGCCTCGACGTCGAGCTTCTGGGCCTCGATCTGGCCGCGGAGATCGTTGAGGCTGCGCTCCAGGCTGATCCGGAGCTGCTGCTGCTCATTGGCCTTCTTGGCGAATTGATCCTCGATCTTGCCGAGGTCGAGCCGGGCGGCGGACGTATCGAGAGCGAGGATGGCATCTCCCGCCTTCACCAGATCCCCCGGCCTCTTGAGAACCTTTTCGACGCGAGCCTCGACGGGGCTGGAGATCACCCCCTCGAACGCCGGCACCACCGTCCCCGAGGCCTCGACGATCCCCTCGACCGGCCCGCGGTCCACCGTTCCCATCCGCACCTGATCACGCTCAACAGACGGACGCAGCCACCCCGGCAGCAGGATCAGCACCACCACGCAGAGCGCCAGCGCCCCGCCCCCCACAGCCGCCCTGCGCCCCAGGCGGCGATATCTGTAACTGGCATCCAGCTCACGGTCCATGGTCATAGCTCCCTCTCAGTCGGTGACCGGTAAAGGCAAGGGGTGTGCCAGAGGCTAAGTTGTTGATCTTGCTGAGATTGTGATTAGATTAAGGGGGCCAGGATCGTCCGCGGGTGAACAGAGGTGTTCGGAAACGGACGGCGAGAACCTGGTGGTTCTATAATCCCCTTTGGAGGTGAATCGTGACTCTCAACGAGATTCTTGCCGACATCCATGCGCTCGAAGAAGAGCTGCTGGAGCTCGAACGCAAATATGGGCTCCGCTCTGAGACTTTCTATGCCGCTTACATGAGCGGCGAAGAGGCAGAGAATGACGCCTGGGTGTTGGACTTCAGCGAATGGGCAAGCATCTACCGAACCTGGCTGACCCGTCTGGCAGAGTACCGGAATGAGATCCAACGGATGCAGGGAGGCTCTGCCACCTTGAAGGGGCTGATTCGGGCCGTCGCATGACTGACCCGTTCCGTACACCCGAGGATTACGAGCTTTTCCTCTATACGCTGACCGAGCGTTTCCCTTCAATTCATCGTTCCACCCTTACATTCGTTCGTAGAGGACATTCTCTTGCACGGGTCTCGGGCGAGGTCTTCTTCGCTCACAAGATTCGCCTTGTGGTTCTCGAACGGCTCGTCTTTGATCGCTTGCCGGTTCTGATCGAGGGGTACGGCTACGAAGTCTGGCAGGGAGAAGAAAAGTTGTACTGGTACGACCCTCAACCTCATCCCAATGAGCCGAGCCTCCAGAGCACCCATCCCCACCACAAGCACGTTCCTCCGGATATAAAGCACCATCGAATTCCCGCGCCAGGAATGAGCTTCGCGCAGCCAAACCTACCCTCGCTAATCCAGGAGATAGAACGGTTGCTGGAGCGCGGGGGATAACGCACGCTCCTTCTACGCGAACAAATCGTGAATCTCCTCGCCGCGGGCGCACCTCCGCTCCTCCCTCGCGAGAAAGGAGGCATCTGACCGTGTGCGGCATCTTCGGCTTCACCGGACCGCCGGACCCCGACCGTCTGGACCTGCTGCGGGACGCCCTGCGTCACCGCGGCCCGGACGGCGAGGGGGAGATCGTGCGCCCGGCGCTGTCCATGGGCTGCGACCGGCTGGCCATCGTCGGACGCGCCAACGGCGGCCAGCCGCTGGCCAGCGAGGACGGCCGCATCCAGCTCGTCTGCAACGGCGAGATCTACAACTTCCGCGCGCTGCGGCGGGAGCTCGAGCGGCGCGGTCACCGCTTCGCCACCGATTCGGACGCCGAGGTGATCGTGCACGCCTTCGAGGAGGAGGGGGAGGCCGCGCTCGGCCGGTTGCAGGGAATGTTCGCCCTCGCGCTCTGGGACGAAGCCGACAGCCGGCTGCTGCTGGCGCGGGACCCGGCCGGCATGAAGTCGCTGTTCTACCTGCGGCATGAGGAGCGCTGGTGGTTCGCTTCCGAAGCCAAGGCGCTGCTGCTGGCGGCCGGCGTGGAGCGCAGGCTCGACCCGCACGCGCTCGACGGTCTCCTGCGGCTTGGGTTCGTGCCCGGCCCGCGCACCCTGTTCGCCGGCGTGGCCCGCCTGCCCGCCGGCCACCGGCTGATCGTGGAGCGCTCGGGGGAGACGCGACTCGCGGCTTTCACGACGACCTGGGAGGACCCGGCGGCGCCGGCGGACGGTGCCGGCGATCTCGCCGGCGAGCTGAGGCGGCGGCTCGGCGCTGCCGTCGACAGCCACCTGACGGCGGAGGTGCCGGTCGGCGCCTCGCTCTCCGGCGGCCTCGACTCGAGCTTCCTGGTCGGCCTGATGGCGGAGCGGCTCGGCGCGGGGGTCAAAACCTTTTCCATCGGCTGCCCCGGCGACCAGGACGAGCGGCCGTTCGCACGGATCGTCGCGGAGCGCTTCCGCACCGATCATCGGGAGATCGCCGTCGGTCCGGACGACCTGTGGCGCCGCCTGCCACGGGTGATCTGGCAGACCGAGGAGCCGCGCGGCGGTCCGCTGGTCCCGAACAGCCTGCTGTTCGAGCGCGCGGCCGAGGACGTGCGCGTGCTGCTGCTCGGCGAGGGCGCCGACGAGCTGTTCGGCGGCTACCTCCGTTTCAAGACCGCCCTGCCGCCGCTCGGGCTCCTACCGCCTAGCCTGGGCGCCGCCCTCTACGGCACGCGCAAGCTGGGCGCCGCGCGCGAGCTCTATGGCCCGGCTCTGCGCGCCGCGCGGGCGCGGGAAGACCCGCTCGCCACGTATCTCGGGCCGGCCCTGCGCCAGCGCGGAGCGCGGCGGCTCGCCGGTCTGCTCGACTTCGAGCGCCGCGTCCAGCTCCCCAACGCCCACCTGCCGCGCGTCGACCTGCTCTCGATGGCGCATGCGCTCGAGGCTCGCCTCCCCTTTCTCGATCCCGGCGTGGTCGCGCTCAGCGAGCGGGTGCCGCTGTCGGCCAAGGTGGGCTGGCGCGATGAGAAAATGATCCTGCGCGAGGCGGCGAAAGGGCTCCTGCCGGAAGACATCCTCCGGCGCCGCAAGCAGGGGCAGGCGAACCCGCTGCGCCTCTGGGAAGCCGCGGGCCTGCTCGACCACGCCGCCGGCCTGCTCGCCGGGCCGGCGGTGCGCGCCCGCGGCCTTTTCCAGCCGCGCTTCGTGGACCGCCTGCTCGCCCGGCTGCGGCGCGGCCGCGGCCTTCCTTTCGACCGCAACCGCCTGCATTTCCTGGTGCTGATCGAAATCTGGCACCGCGTCTTCCTCGATCCCGAGCGCCTAGCGCCGCCGGCGGTGCCGCCAGCATGAGCCGTCCGGCAAAGCCCCAGGCGCCCTGGCGCAACTGGCGCAAACGGTTCGGCCGGGTCTGGGAGCTCGCGCGGTTCCGCCCCCGGACCTTCCTGGCGGCCGTGGCCTGGCCGCTCGCCTGGCCGGCGGCCTGGCTCTGGCGGCGGACCTGGCTCCGCGGCACGCGGCTGATCGCGGTGACCGGCTCGATCGGCAAGACCAGCACCGCCGCGGCGGTGGCGGCCGTCCTTGGCGTGCCGTTCGATCCCGGCGCCCGGAACTTCGGCAGCTTTCTCGCCGCCGCGGTCCTGCGCCACCGGCCCCGCCGCCAGCCACTGGTGCTCGAGGTCGGCATCTCGCGGCGCGGGCAGATGCGCCGCTACGCCCGGCTCCTGCGCCCCGACGCCGTCCTCCTGACCGCCGTGGCCGAGGATCATTCCAAGGCCCTCGGCGGCATCGAGGGGGTAGCCGCCGAGAAGGCCTGGCTGGCCCGCGCCGTCCGGCCCGGCGGGCTCCTGGTGGTCAACGGCGACGATCCACGGTGCCGCAGCATTGCGGTCAGCGCTGCCGCGGACGCCGCGGCCAACGCTGTCCGGGCAGGCTTCGCCGCCGACTGCGAGTGGCGGATCCGCGGCGTGCGCATCGATTTTCCGCATGGCACCCAGGTGCGGCTCGACGGGCCAGAGGCCAGCCTCGAGATCGCCTCCCCCTGGATCGGGGAAGGGCTGGCGCGCTGCGTCGCCGCAGCCGTCGCGGTCGGAGTCGATTCCGGGCTCGCATGCCATACAATCCGCGAGCGACTGGCGGGACTGCGCCCCACCCTCGAACGCCTGGAGGCCGTGCCGCTGCCCGGCGGGGCGTGGCTGTTGTGCGACTCCTGGAAAGCGAGCTGGGAGACGATCGAATCCGCCTTGTCCGAGCTGAGCCGGCTCGCGGGCTGGCGGCGGATCGCCGTCCTCGGAGACATCGACGAGGTGTATGGGGATCACACCGCGGTCTACCACCAGTATGCCCGCCTGGCGGTGGCGGCCGCGGAGCGGATCGTCTACGTGGGCGGGAGCACGAATTTCGAAATGTTTCGGGCCGGGGCGGGGCGGGCGGGCTTGCCGCCGGGCCGCCTCCGGCATTGCCGCGGCGTTCACCAGGCCGCCGCGGAGCTGGATTCCGAGCTCGCGCCGGGGACTGTGATCCTGGTCAAGGGGACGCACCGGCAGAAGCTGGGCCGGATCAAGCTCCTGTTGCAGGGCGTGCCCGTGAGCTGCGATCTGCGGGTCTGCCCGCGGACCGGCCTGAGCTGCGAGCTCTGCTCACATCTGAGACCACGGCTTTCTGAAGGAGGAAGAGCATGAAGCGGATCCGTCTGGCCCTGCTGCGGGGCGTCTGTCAGTTGCCGGCCTACGTCGCGATGGAACGGGGGTTCTTCGCCGCCGAGGGCATCGAGGCGGAGCCCCAGGTGGCGCCCACCGCCTGGACGGTGCCGGAACGGCTACGGAAGGGAGAGGTCGATTTCGCCGTGATCCCCTGGACGCGGGTGGCGGCGGACGTGCCGCGCGACGGCAACCGCCTGATGCTAGTCGCCGGCTCAGGGATCGAGGAGGCGGCTCTGGTGCTGCGCACGGGGCTCGCGCCGGCCGACGTGCGGAGCGTGGCGGTGCCCAACGAGGGGGGAATCAAGGACCTCACCGCCATGGCCCTCCTGCGGCGGCTCAATTGGAACGACATCCGCCTGGTGCGCCAGCCTTCGGGGGACGGCGCCATCCTGAGCTTCGTCGGCCAGGGCGCGGACGCGGCGGCGATGGTGGAGCCCTACGCCGCCATGCTCGAGAGCCTCGGCCTGGGCAAGGTCCTGCTGCGCACGGGCGATGTCTGGCCGGGCGCCCCGGGGTGCTCCCTGACCACCACCAGCGCCCAGATCGAGCGCGACGCCGACCTCGTGCAGCGAGTGGTGAACGCCTACGGCGCGGCCGCGCGCCATGTCCTCGACGCGCCCGACGAAGCCGCCGCCGCGGGCGAGAAGTACATCGGCGTGAGCGCCGCGATCATCCGCCGCGCCCTCGCCGGCAACCGTCCCGACCCGCGGGCGATCCGCAACGACGAGGCGATGTCCCAGATTCTCACCCTGATGGCCGACCTGGGCTATGTGAAGAGCCCGCCGCAGGGCTACCGCGACCTCCGCTTCCTCGAGGCGGCCGGCCTCTGAGGATCGGGCGCGACGCCTTCGATCTGGCCCGCAGGTCGGTGGCGCTGCCCCGGTTCCTGCGCCGGCCACTCGACGTGACCGCGGCCGCCGAGGCGGTCGGCGCGGGTGTTCGAGGGCGCGAGGCGGCGTTCCTCCAGGTCCTGGAGCAGCTCGTCTTCGGCGTCGAGACGAGCCCGCTGCGGCGGCTGCTGGCGTGGGCGGGCTGCACGCCCGGCGACCTCCGGAGTCTGGTGGCCGCCGAAGGGGTGGAGGGGACCCTGGGGCGGCTCCGGGCGGCCGGCGTCTTCGTGAGCGCCGACGAGCTCCGCGGCCGCGTTCCCCTGCGGCGCTCCGGGCTCGAGCTGGCGCTGACGCCGGAGGACTTCGACAACCCGCGGATCTACGGCGGCATCGCGGGAGCGACCAGCGGCTCGACCGGCCGGCGCGTGCCCGTGCGCTACGACTGGCCATTCCTCGCCGCCGAAGCCGCCGGGGAGCTCCTGCTGCTCGACAGCCATGGCCTGCGGGACGCCCCCCTCGCCTTCTGGATGCCCGGTCCGCCGGGGATCGCCGGCCTGCACAACCTCCTCGCCCACGCCAAGCTGGGGCGGCCGCCACAGCGCTGGTTTTCCACCAGTCTGGCACCCCGGCCGGGTGAGGGGCTGGCCTTCTGGGTGGACCGCGGCTGGCGCGCCGCCCGCCGCCTCCTCCCCGGTCTCGGTCCGGCGCCGGAATGGGTGCCGGCGGAACGCGCTGATGAGGTCGCGCGGTGGCTCACGAGCTCACCGGCGCCCGCGGTGCTGAAGTGCTTCGCGAGCTCCGCTCTGCGGGTGGCGAGCGCGGCGGTCGCCGCCGGGCTGGACCTCTCGCGGAACGTCGTGTTCGCCGGCGGCGAGCCGCTGACCGCGCAGCGGCGCGACTTCCTGGCGCGCTCCGGGCTCCGCGTCTATGCGCGCTACGCCGCCACCGAGGCCGGGTTCATCGCCGGCGCCTGCCCCTTCGGCGAGGACGGCGGCGAGATGCACCTCTACGCCGACCGCTTGGCAGTGATTGGCCCAGAGTCCGGCGGTCAGGCCGCGGCGCCGCTCGCCTTCACGGTCCTGTCCCTCGCGGCGCCGAAGGTGCTGCTCAACGCCGAGCTCGGCGATCACGGGCGGCTCCGGCAGCGCTCCTGCGACTGCGCTCTCGGCCGCGCCGGGCTCGACTGGCACGTGCGTGACGTGCACAGCCCGGCGAAGATCGCGGCGGAGGGCGTGAAGCTCGGTGAGCTCGACTTCACGCGGCTGGTCGAGGAGGCGGCGCGGGAGCTCGGGGGGAACCCGGACGAGCTCCAGATCTGGCTCGGCACCGGCGGCACCGGGAACAGTGGCGCCTCCCGGATCACCCTGGTGCTGGCTCCCGGCGCGGCGATCGATCCGGTGGCACTGGAGCGCCGGCTGCGCGACCGCCTGCCAGGCCTCTCCGGTGGCGGCGCGCTGGCCGCCAAGCTCTGGTTCGACAGCGGCGTGTTGACGGTCGAGCGGCGGCCTCTGCGGTTGGGGCCCGGGCAGAAGATGCAGCGGATCGTCCGCGAGGATCGCGAGGACCGCGGAGTGGCGAGACCGTCCGATGCGCTTTGACCCCGTGGCCTGGGCCGGTGTCCACGACCGGCAGGAGCCCCGGCATTTCGCCTTCCGCCGCGGCCTCGAGCTATGCCTGGAACGGTGCGGACCGCGCGTGCGTCCGGGAGGCCTCTGGATCGACGTCGGGGCGGGCGCCGGCCATCTTACGCACGCGCTCGCCGAACGTGGCGCGCGGACGGTCGGCATCGATCTCGATCCCGCCATGGCACGGTACGCGCGGCGGCGCTGGTCACACCCGTTCGCGGCGGCGGCGGCGGGCACCCTGCCTCTGGAGGATGGCGCCTGCGCGGGAGTCGTCGCGATCTCCCTGCTGGGCTGCCTGCCGGGCGCCACGGAGCTGGCGAGGTTCCTCGGCGAGGCGGACCGCGTGCTGGCGCCCGGCGGCACGCTCTGCCTTAGCGCGATGAACCGCCACAGCCGGCTGCTGGCGGCGGCCAAGCTCTGGAGCTGGCCGGCCCGGCTCCGGTCCGGTCGCTATACCGCCTACGATCCGGCGGCGCTCGCCGGCGAGCTGCGGCGCTCCGGCTTCCTCCTGGAAGAGCAGATCTTCTACGGTCACTTCCTGGCCGCTGGCCGCTTCGTCCTGCCGCGCGCAGAGACGGCTCGAGGAATGGAACGCGCGACGGCGCCCGGCTCCCGCGACCCCTGGGCCCGTCAGCTCCTCCTCCTCGCGCGCCGCGCCGCCTGACTACGCCCGTTCCGGAATCATCCACATCCCGCCCTTGGCCCGCAGCGAGGTTCCGATCTTGGGGTCCACGAAGTGTCCGGGCGCGAGGTGCGGACGGTAGCGTTGCGCCACCATGGCGAGGATGAGTTGCATCTCCATCATCGCGAGGTGGCGGCCGATGCACATCCTCGGCCCGGTGCCGAAGGGGAGGTAGGAGTGGCGCGGCCGGGCGGCGACGGCGGCGGGCTCGAAACGCTCCGGATGGAAAGCCTCGGGGATCGTCCAGATATCCGGGTGCCGGTGGGTGGCGTACGGGCAGAGCAGGATCTGGGCACCGGCCGGGATCTGATAGCCGCCGATCTCGTCGTCGCCGCGGGCGGTGCGGTTGAGGAACCAGAAGGGGGGGTAGAGGCGCATCGATTCCTGCGCGACCTGTGAGGTGTAGGTGAGGCGGTTCAATTCCTCGAAGGTCGGCGTCCGGCCGCCGAGCACGGTCGCCAGTTCCTCGCGCAGGGTCTCGTCCACGGCGGGGTGCTCGTCGAGCAGATGCCAGGTCCAGGTCAGGGAGTCGGCCGTGGCCTCGTAGCCGCCGAACAGGGTGACCATCACCTCGTCCCGAATCTCCAGGTCGGTCATCCCCTCCCCCGTCTCCTCGTCCCGCGCCGCCAGCAGCATCCCG
Source organism: Thermoanaerobaculia bacterium (assembly GCA_035490435.1). Taxonomy (GTDB): domain Bacteria; phylum Acidobacteriota; class Thermoanaerobaculia; order Multivoradales; family UBA5704; genus DATARR01. The sequence continues at coordinate 197,073 of DATHEF010000016.1, read as the reverse complement.
AGCAGGTCATCCACGTCCTGGCCGGTCCGCCGGCGCTCTCCGATGATTCGATAGACCATCTCGTCGAGCGTCGCGACCGCCTCACGGGTAACCTTCTGGTGAGGCAGCGGGAACTTCTCGGGCAGGAAGTAGGTGGCCATCCGCAGAGTGATCTGCTCCAGCGCGGTGCTGAAGCACTGCGCCATCACCTCGAGCTCCCGGGCGTCGATGCTCAGGCTGAACATGGTCTTGACGATGATCCCCAGGGTCAGGGCCATCATCTCCTGGCTGATGTCGAACGGCTCGCCGGCGTCGCTCACGGCGTCCCAGCCGGCCAGCCGTTTCTCCACGACGCCGGTCATCACGGGTACCAGGGAGGCGATCCGGCGATGGGCGAACGCCGGCTGTATCAGACGCCGCTGCCGCCGCCAGCTCTCCCCTTCGTTGACCACCAGCCCGTTGCCGAACAGGAATCGGGTGCGCTCGAAGACATCGCCCTTCCAATAATTGTCATGATTCTCCACCAGGACGTGATGGTTGTGCTCGGGAAGCGTCACCAGATAGACGGTTCCAAATCCCAAATCGAGGCAGACCAGGTCGTTGTGCTCGAGCATCATCCGGGTACAGAACCGGACCGGATTGGCCAGCATGCTGGGCAGAGCCCCCACCAATGGGTACTCGTGAGGGTGGGGCGGCAGCCCGCCGCCCGGGTGATCCGGGTGATCGGGGATCAGTTTCTCAACCTTTATCGACATCGCACCCCTCCTTCGGAGCTCCGCGGTTCCTGTAGCTTCAACATCCGGAAACATCTTTGATTTTCGCAATCGCCGTGCCATCGATCTTATCGTAGCGACGACGAAGGTGAAAGGGGTTTTCCAGAAAAACGTCATCAGCCGACCGTCACATCCATGTGTCTGACACTCCGATAAAAAGTGTCAGAAACGACTGACACAGTTTGGTGGAACGAACTCATGCGAACGACATTTTTCGTCGCTATCGCGCAAGTAGTGATACGTGTATATTTGCTTCAGCTGCACAACCGTAGTTCTGCTGAGGCTGGCGGGAACCGACCCGCAAAGGAGACATCTATGCAACAGATCAACTGCGCAGATTTTTGGGAGCATCGTCAGAACAATTCGACACTTCGGGGAAAATGGTTGAAGACGGCGACCGCCACGCTCGGCCTCGTGGCGACCCTCGCCTTCGGAGGGGGAAGAGTGGAGGCCGCCGAGCCGGTCACCCGGGGTAGCGCCTATGGCGAGCAGCTCTCGCTGAAGGTGCAGACGCTCCTCGCCACCGTCCAGGCTTCTTCCGGACCTCTATCCTCGGTTTCCGGAGACACTCCTCCTTTCAACAAGGATGCGAGCGCCCTCTCGGTCAACGTCGGCCTCGGTCCCTACGGGACGGTGTTGCACACCGGCCTCCTCCTGAGCCATACCGATTCGCCCGCGGCGGGCCAGGTCTCGTCGAACGCGACGGTGCACGATCTGGGGATCTCGCTGCTGCCGGTGGCACCCCTGCTGACTCTCCATGCCGACGAAGTGAGATCGAGCGCCGTCATCGGCGGCACGTGCGGCTCGGCTCTCACCGCGACGGGCTCCACCACACTGGTGAACGCCGGCGTCGGCGGGACGCTCGGATTGGGGTTGCACATCGGGGCCAGCGTCCCGCCCAACATGGTGCTCCTCGATCTGTTGGGCGTCCGGGTGGTGCTCAACGAGCAGATCGTCGGCGGCGACGGGGCGACCTCCCGATCGATCAGTGTGAACGCGATCCACATCAGCATCCAGAACGGGCTGCTCAGCCCGATCGGCCGGCTGACAGGCAATATCGTGATCTCTCACTCGGAAGCCCAGGTCGTCTGCACGCCTCCGCCGGCGCCGAAAGCGGACCTGGGAGTGACGCTGACAGCCGCCCCGAACCCGGTGGAGGTAGGCCAGGTTCTGACCTATAACCTTAATGTCTCGAATTCCGGTCCTTCGACCGCGACCGGCGTCGTGCTCTCGGATGTGCTCCCCGCCGGGGTTACCCTGGTCTCGGCGCAGCCGACTCAAGGTTCCTGCGGCGGCACCGCAACCATCTCCTGCTCCCTGGGCACCTTGGCGGCGGGAGGAAACGCTTCCGTCGTGATCCAGGTCATTCCCAACACCACCGGCAGCCTCACCGATACGGCGAACGTAACCAGCGGTGTAGACGATCCGGACACGACCAACAACGACGCATCCGTTACGGTCACCGTGATCAATCTGCTAGGCGAGGCCGACCTCGCGCTCTCGCTGGAGGCCTACCCGGATCCCGTGGAGACGGGACAGACCCTGACCTACTTCGTGGACGTTCCGAACTTCGGCCCTTCGGATGCCATCGGCGTGGTGCTCTCGGATGTGCTTCCCGCCGGGGTTTCCCTGGTCTCGGTGCAGCCGAGCCAGGGTGTGTGCGGCGGCACCACGACTCTTTCCTGCTCACTGGGTACGATCGTGACGGGAGGAGACGCTTTTGTCGTGATCCAGGTGATTCCCAATACGCCGGGAAGCCTCACCGACACGGCCAGCGTGACCAGCGGCGTACACGATCCGGATACCAGCAACAACGACGCCTCGGTCACGGTCACCGTACCGGGCCCGGCGGCCGACCTCGTGCTCACCCTGGCGGCCAACCCGCATCCGGTGCTGGTAGGGCAGGTTCTGACCTATACCCTGAACGTTGCGAACTCCGGACCCTCGGACGCGACCGACGTGGAGCTCTCGGACGTGCTTCCCGCCGGGGTCTCTCTGGTCTCGGTGCTGCCGAGCCAGGGTTCGTGCGCGGGAACCACAACCATCTCCTGCTCCCTGGGCACGGTGGCGGTGGGAGGAGACGCTTCCGTCGTGATCCAGGTCATCCCCAACCAGGCGGGCAACATCACGGATACGGCAAGCGTGGCGAGCAGCCTGGACGACCCGGACCTCACCAACAACAGCGCCGCGGTCACGGTCATCGTCTACACCGGTTTGGAACCAAAAACCGATCTTTCGATCACCAAGCGGGCGAACGCCGTTCAGGTGAGCGTCGGAGTGACGTTCACCTATAAATTGACGATCAACAACGCCGGGCCGGACGACGCGACCGGAGTCGTGGTGACCGACACGCTGCCCGCCGGCCTGACCCTCCTCTCCGTGACCGCCACCCAGGGAGACTGCAGCGGCACGGAAACGATCATCTGTGACCTGGGGGAGCTCGCCAACGGAGCCACCGCCGGGGTGACGATCACCGTGCTGGCCGAGGGCATGGGAGAGCTCGTGAACGAGGCCTCGGTCACCGCGGAAACGGCGGATCTGGACGACTCGAACAACCACGACAGCGCGACGGTCACCGTGCGCCCACCCTCCTGATCCCGTCCTGACGTTCGATCTCCAGGGGGCCGGTCGTTCTCCGGCCCCCTCTCCCCCATCCATGGTGCTATCCTCCTCCGGCTAGAGCGCCACGACAATCCATGCACTTGTGCCCGCGGGAGCGGTTTTCCCGCCTGGGCTTTCTGGGAGGTATGCTGATGCGATCCAGGCGGGTCTTGTGGTCCCTGATTCTTCCGGTCCTGGCGGGCGCGGTGGCGCTCGCGGCCGCGGGGCCGGCCCCCCTGGCGCGGGCTTCCCAGGAGGAGCGTCCGTTCGCGCCTGCCGCGGTCAACTGCGCGGCCCCCCTGCCGCTGCCCAGCGAGCTCCTGTTCGAGAAGTCGGAGTACGAGCGCATCCTCGGGCGGTTCCTCGAGGCGGAGTGCTACAAAACCCTGCACTGGCGCCACGACGCGCAGATCCGGCCCACCGGCCCCACGGTGGCCGCGCTCGGCGGCACGGATCCCCACGTACCGAAATGGGCCACCACCACCCTGGGCACCCATACCACGGTCGTCGTCCATTACTCGCCGGACGTCTACCGCTGGATGTGCGAGCGGGACGCGGCGCACGAGCGCAAGTTCGTCGCGGAGTGCCGCAAGACCTGCCCGACCTGCCGGCTCGATCTCGGTCAGCCCGTCCGGCCGATCGCCGACGGCTCCATGATCCTCAAGCTGATGTACGGCAACACCACGGAGCAGCGCCTCCAGGATCCCTCTATCTCCACTGTGGAGCCGAACATCATCGCGCTGATGGTGCGCGACAGCCACGGCGGCAAGGACGGCTGGTACTGGGGCTCCTGGGACCCCCAGGCGACCGAGGCCTCGCAGCTCGACTGGCCGCCGCCGGCCAACCTCCCCTATCCGTGGATGGGCTTCGGCTATTACTGCGTCAACTGCCACGCCTCCGCCAAGGACGAATTCACCTTCTCGGCGCTCAACAACGTCCTCGGCGATCCCGACACGTTCGTCAAGTTCTATTTCCAGGACCAGCCGCCCATTCTCGAGCCCGCGGGCGGCGGGCCGGAGCCGCCGGCCGTGGAGACGATCTCCGCCCACGAGCGGTTCGAGCCGGTGCAGGATCTCCTGTCGAAGATCGACAATGCCGGCCCGGTCTGGAACAAGGTGCCGTGGCCGAACCCGGCGGTGAAGCGGGTCAGCCAGCCGTTCACCGACTACTCGCCCGAGTTCCTGAAGACGTTCGGCGCCAGGATCATCGTACCGCCCGGCCCGAAGGAGATCACCGGCCTTTACATGCCGCCCGAGATCTACGATCACATTTTCTCCGGAGCGGACGGGCCGCCCCAGTTCCTCACCTCGGACCAGTGCCTCGGGTGCCACGCCGCGGGCTCGACCGGCCTGCATTTCGACATGACGCTCCAGCAGGCGGGCCAGCCCGCGTTCACCAATCTCCTCAACCTGGCTCCCTACGGCGAGTGGCGGGGCTCCCCCATGGGCCTTGCGGGGCGCGATCCGATCTTCTTCTCGCAGCTCGAGACGGAGCAGACCGTCCACCCGGCGCTCGCCAAGCTCGTGCCGGATCTCTGCCTCCACTGCCACGGCGTGATGGGGCAGCGGCAGTTCTGCCTCGATCAGTTCAAGGACGATCCGAAAAAGGCCGCCGCGGTCTGCGACAACACGAACCTCCTGGGGCTCGATCAAAACTCTCAGCCCATCGTGCCGCGGCTGCTCTTCTCCCGCGAGCAGATGAAGGCCATCCCCTTCCAGGCTGAAACGGAGCAACAGAAGAAGGACGCGAAGTACGGCGGCCTCGCCCGCGACGGCGTTTCGTGCACCACCTGCCATCACGTGGAGATCGACGAGAAAACGCCGATCGGCAACACCTTCACCGGCGATTTCAAGACCGGCGCGGCGAACGTGATCCACGGCCCGTTCGAGGGTCCACAGCAGGTGCCGATGGATCATTCGCTGGGAGCGAAACCGATCGAATATCCGCTGGTGCGCTCGTCCAAGGTCTGCGGCAGTTGCCACAGCGTGGTGCTGCCGGTGTTCGACGGCGACAAGCCCTGGGTGCGGCCCGGGAAGAAGGGACCGAAGAAGCCCGAGATCATCATCGAGCAGGCCACGTACCCCGAGTGGGTGTTCAGCGATTTCCGGGACGGCGGCCCCACGCCGCAGTCCTGCCAGAACTGCCACATGGTCACCAGCTATCCGGGCCTGCCGGAAACGCTGACCGGTAAGATCGCCTCCATCCAAGAGGCGAGCAACATGCCGCAGACGGAGAACCGGCAGCCGCAGTCGGCGATCGACCTCAGGATCCGCTCGCCGTTCGCCCGCCACACGCTGGTGGGCCTCAACGTCTTCTTCAATCAGTTCGCCCAGCAGTTCCCGGACATCCTCGGTATCCGCATCCAGGACCCGATGCTGGGCGGCAGGGGCGTGGCGCCGCTCGCGACAACCTTCAACTCGATGATCCAGCAGGCGGACACCGGCACGGCCCGGGTGTCGGTCACCAGGGTGGAGACGGCGAAGGACCGGCTGGTGGCGGAGGTTCAGGTGGAGAATCTGGCGGGGCACAAGTTCCCGTCGGGTGTGGGTTTCCGCCGCGCGTTCCTGACCTTCGAGGTGCTGGACGCCAACGGCGACGATCTCTGGGTCTCCGGCCGGACGAGTCCCACGGGCGTGCTGATCGGCCCCGACGGCAAGCCGATCGCCGGCGAATTCATGTGGAAGAACGAGTGCCGGCCGAAGACGGCCGCGGAGCAGACCTTCCAGCCGCACTACCAGACCGTCACCCGCCAGGATCAGGCGCAGATCTACCAGGAGCTGATCCGGGATCCCCGCGGCAAGCTCACCACGAGCTTTCTGTCGCTGGCCAACGTGGTGAAGGACAACCGCCTGCTCCCGCGCGGCTGGACGCCCACCGTGGAGCTGGCGCGGCGCGAGGGGCTGGGGAGCGCCAAGCTCTCCGTCGAGGCCCTGACGCGGCGGGTGCTGCCCGATCTGCCGGACGGCCACGGCGGCGAGGTCCACGATCCCTGGTACGAGCCGAAGTCGAAGGGCGGTCTGGGAGGGGGCGGCGACGCGCTCACCTATGCCATCCCGCTGGCCGACCTCGAGGGCACGCCGGCGAGCGTGCGGGTGACGCTCTACTACCAGGCCATCCCGCCGTCCTATCTCCAGGACCGCTTCTGCTCGACCCCTGCCCTGCCGGACACCGCGCGCCTGTTCTTCGTGGCCGGCCATACCAGCCTCGACGGCACGCGGGCCGAAGGGTGGAAGCTGCAGGTGGTGTCGAGCGGGACGGTGGCGGTGGGGGAGGGGGCGGCCCGCTATCGGTATAGACCGGGCTCCCGGCCGGCCACCAAAGATCTCGCCACAGCACTGCGAAACTGCTCCACTCGTGTCGGCATCCTGATCCCTCCTGGGGGATCAGACTGCACGAAATAGGTGCCCGGGGCCACAGACTGGGTAGGGCGAGGTGTTACCTCCGAATTGTCATGGCAAGACGAACCACTTCCGGGCAGGAAAACCGCGATTTCTGAATCTAATGTCTTCAATGCTTTTCGCCGACCTCCTGGATGTCTCAATTCCAAGTGCTACTGAGTTGCTCCAAGGTCCGCTCCGCTCCGGCCGAGGTAACAGATAGCGATTTAGAGGGGCCGACTAGAGCCTTTTGGGGTTCTACGCCGGCTCGGGCTAGAGCGACAGAAGCCGTTAGTCCCCCGGCTCTTCCCCGGAACAGCATCATTAGCCTTGAGGAATCGAGAGGTTTATCCGAAGTCCACCCATCACCGCCAAGCGAAGCATTGCCAGCCTGAATAAGCTCGAGAACTGTTTGGGTAGAGATCAGACGCAACATCTGCGCCTTTCCACCGTCGATCACAATGAGATCTGGGCCGCCTTCACGGCTTGTCAACTTAATCAATGTGACGCTCGGAGGTTTCGAGGAATCCGAGGAGGGAATCTCTAGCCTTAGAATGCCGAACGGTAGAATAGCGGCAGGCCGCTGACCGCGGTTAGTCACCAAAACTCCTATTGCTATTTTTTTATGAGCATCCGCGTCGAGCATGTTATCCAGCGCTTTAACTATTGCATCGGCCTTTTCATTATTGTCCAGCGTATATCTGCGGACGGCTCCAAAAAAATCAACAAGAAGATCTTGATTATAGTATAATAACAATCTTTTGTACAAATTCGTCCGATGAGTCTGAAGGCGATTTCTTCCTTGCTCTACTTTGGACTCATCCACCTCCGAAAGATCGTATACACTGTGACTTAAAACAGCTTTAGCGTTTTGAGTACCCGGCGGATGACTCTGATATTCTGGCCCTAGTCGTCCTTCGTAATCATCCAGCACGAACAAAGACGCCTGTTCAATAATTGAGTTGGTAGAAGGTTCATCCGAAACAAGTTGCAAAAAGTCGCGCCTCCTCTTTTCAACCGGAATCGCAGCCGACTGTGTCTGCAGAAGAGAAATTAGTCGTAGAATATATTGTGCTATCGCACCTTCGGTGTTCCGCTCGTCTTGGTACGTCCGGAGCTTACTACGCAGGTCAGCTCGGGTCATCCGGGGCTCAAGAGACTCCAAGTATGGATGGACTGAAGTAGATTTTATAATCTCTGGGTCTATGTTGATTAGGGAATCCTCAGGAGAAGGGTCTATAGTCTTGAATTCTGTTAACTCAACAACTGGTCGCGGTGCTTCCCAATAGTCCTTGAAAGAACTGGTGAGAAAAGCTGATGCCACTATCGAGATTGGCCAGACAAAGATGCGGAAGAATTTCTGGGGCGTTACTAACCGAGAAGTTTCCTTGCTCGTGCTCTCCTCGGCTCGATTGCGAATATTTGCACTAGTCGAATTGTCCATTTCCATCTTGACTTCATTATCCATAATCACTCCCTTGATTTCCCGTAGTAAAGGAATCATCCGAGTACCTGCACTGAGTACGCCAAGGACCCTTAAACAGCCCGAAAGTGCCGGGGGGTTCGTACCCCCTGCGAGCACGCCTGCGGACGTACCCCTCATATGCTCGATCGAGTTCCTGGACTCAAGCTCACATTTTAACATCCTTAAGACTTACACGCTACTCGGCCCGAAGTAGGTCCATCCCTATAGGTCCATCCCTAAATACCGCCCCCGCCTTACCTGACACTGAAAGATGCCCACTCAAGGAGCCAAAGGCTAGCGGCTAGGGCCGGGATCCCTGACCACGCGACATCCGATATACTCGCCCACCCGGACGCCGGCTCCGTTGCGACGCGTCCGGGACGCTTTAACTCGCGAGCTCACCCACATGCACGATCCCCGACCGTTCCGCTGCCATCCCTTCTTCCTGACCGCCCTCCTCTGGCTGGCGATCGCACCAGGCGCCCCCGCAAGGGGCGAGGTCAAGGGCCCGTTCGGCGCGGCGCTCGATCGCTATATGAAGGAGCTCGCCGGCTTCGGCTACTCGGGCTCGGTGCTGGTGGCGCAGAAGGGGGAGGTGGTCCTCGACCAGGGCTACGGTCTGGCCGACCGCGCCCACGGCACCCCGTTCACCGCCGACACCCTGTTCGACATCGCCTCGATCAGCAAGCCGTTCACGGCGGCGGCGGTGCTCCGGTTGGAGATGAAGGGCAAGCTCAAGGTGGAGGACAAGATCTCCCGGTTCTTTCCCGACGCGCCTGCCGACAAAGCCGGGATCACCCTGCACCAGTTGCTGACCCATACGGCCGGCTTCCCTGAGACGATCGGCCCGGAGTACGAGACGCTGGCGCGCAAGGCTTTCCTGCGGCGGATCTTCGCGACCCCGCTGGTTCACCGGCCGGGTGAGCGCTTCCTGTATTCCAACGCCGGCTACAGCCTGCTCGCGGCGGTGGTGGAGGTGGCGTCCGGCCGCCCGTTCGGAGAGGTCTTGAAAAGCGAGGTGTTCCTGCCGGCCGGCATGCGCCATACCGGCTTCCTGCCGGACGCGGCCGACCGCGCGCGCCTCGCCCACGGCTACACCGGGGACGGCGACTGGGGCACCTCGCTCGACCACCCTCATGCGCCCGACGGCCCGTGGTGGAACCTGCGCGGCAACGGCGGCATTCTCACCACCACGGGCGATTTCTACCGCTGGCACGCGGCGCTGCAGGGGGACGCGGTGCTGTCAAAACCCGAGCGCGAGAAGTACCAGAGCCCGAAGGTACCCGAAGGGCGGGGGGAGTTTCCGAAATACGCCTACGGCTGGTCGGTCTCCCGGAGCCCGTCAGGCAACCGGAAGCTCTCGCACGTGGGCGGCAATGGCGTGTTCCAGACCGACTACCGCCGTTACCCACAGGAGGGCGCGGTGATCGCCATCACCTCCAACACGGACGACTACTCGGCGATCGCGATCGCCGATCAGCTCGAGCAGCGCCTGTTCGGAAAGCCCATCGCGGAATTGCCGGCGACCCGGCCCGCCGCCGCGGCGGAGCTGCGCCGCTGCGCCGGCGCCTATACGTTGGCCTCTGGAGAACGTATCGAGGTCGTCGCCGAGCCGAGCCGCTTGGTGGTCACGCCGGAAGGGCGCGAGGGGCTGACCCTCCTCTCAGGCAAGCCGGGCGCGGGGCGCCAGCGGCGCTTCGCCGAGCGCGAGCAAAATGTCGGCGGCGCGCTGGCGGCGGCGGTGCGCGGCAATCTCGGGCCCCTCGCCCGGATCCTCGTCGACTCCGACGCGGCCGCGAAACGATGGCGCGCCACCGTGGCCGCGCGGGAGGCCGAGCTCGGGCCCTGGACGGGGGTCACGATGCTCGGCACGCGCAGCATCGGCGGCCAGATCGTGAGCCACGCGCGCCTCGCCTTCAAGCGCGGAACCCGCGTACTCGACGTGGTCTGGTCGGGCCCGACCATCGATCATCTCGCGGTGGGCCGCAGCCTGTGGCCGACGTACTTTCTCCCTGAAGCGCCCTCCCGCTTCGTCACCTACGACGTCGGCACGGGAACGATCGCGCACCTGAGCTGCGAGGGAACGGGCGCCGCCGCCCCGACGCTGAGCGTCGAATCCCCGGGCGGCGGCGCGGTCAAGGCGAAACGACGGCCGGCCGGAGCCAAGCCTAAGCCGATTTGACCTGATGCAAGGCGGAGGCGCCGCCCTGGGGGTCGAGGATCTGGGCGACCCAGTCGCCTCCCGGGACCTCCATCGGGCCGTTCAGCACCTGCCCGCCCTGCTGGTTCACCGCCTCGACGGCCGCGTTCAGGTCCGCCACCCGGGCATAGTGGAGCCAAGCCGGCGGGCCCGGCATCTCGGCGGGCCTGCGGAAGATGCCGCCCATCGTCGTGCCGCGGCGGCCGAAGATCCGGTAGACGCCCATGGCTCCCATGTCGAAGTCCGACATCATCTCCCAACCGAACAGCTCGGTATAGAAGCGGACGGCGGCCTCGGGGTCGGTGGTGGCGAGCTCGTGCCATGAGTACTCGCCGACCGGCGGCATCCCTTCCGGATCCGGCACCTCCATCGCCGGCGAGTAGGCGGCGATCAGGGCTCCCTGGGGATCGGTGAAGATCGAGTACCGGCCGACGGTGGGGATGTCGGTGGGCGGCGCCATGATCGTCGCGCCCAGCTCCCGGGCGCGCGCGACGGTGGCGTCGACGTCGGGCACGGCGACGTGGCTGAGCCAGTGCGGCCGCGCGCCACCGGCGACGGCCTCCTCGGGCAGCTTCATGATGCCGCCCATCGGCGTCTCGCCTACCGTCCACATGGTGTAGGACATCTCTTCCCAGACCTGGGTTCCCCAGCCCGTGACGGCGGTGTAGAAGGCCTTGGCGCCCTCCGGATCGGTGGTCATCAGGTCGTACCAGACAAAACGGCCGCGGGTGCTTTCTTCAGGCATTTATTCCTCCTTACGAACGACGGAAGTTCCCAGCCTCCGTGTCGTGGCCTCATCATATCCGGATCGGCCGGTGGCGGTGAGTGAATCGTCCGCTCCCGACCGTTCGTTCCAACAGACGGGCGCCTCGCCGCCCCAGCGCAAACATCTTATCGACCGCAGGAGAACAACACGATATGTACACGGCAAGGATCAAGACCGCCGCTGACAGCATGGCGCGCAGCACGACCGACGTCCGCCAGTTCAAGATCTTCGCGGACGAGCCCCCCGAGCTCGGCGGCCGCGACGGCGCGCCCAGCCCGCTCGACTACATCCTGGTGGCCCACGGCACCTGCCTCAACTACATGACCTTCTTCATCGCCAAGGAGCTGGGCATCCAGGTCAGGTCCACCGAGATCGGGATCGAGGCCTCGCTCGATCCGGCCAAGTTCGCCGGCACGGACCGCTCCGTGCGCGCCGGCTATCAGGCCGTCAACGTGACCATCAAGGTCGACGCGGACGCCAGCCCTGAGCAGCTGGCGAAGCTGCGCGACGAGGTCGAGGCGCGCTGCCCGGTCAGCGACAACATCGCCAACCCGACGCCGGTGAACATCGACATGGAACTGGCCGGCGACGCGGAGAAAAGTGCAATCGCTCGCTCTTCGGCGCCTCAGATCTTCAGGGAGGAACATCCTTTGAACTGATGTCCACGGAGCGGATTCCAGGTATCACGTCACGCCTGGGGAGATCGAAAGTTCGGATCGGCGGAACATCATGATCGACATGCGGATCGGCGGCTGGGAGGCACGGGCATTGCGCTTTCCCAGCCGCCATGGCGGATTTTCCGAAACCTTTTTCTCCGATGCTCCTCACGGAGGTCAAGCGGCCGTTTCACAAGCCGGGCTGGATCTATGAAGAGAAGTACGACGGTTATCGCGCGGTTGCCTACAAGCACGACGGCCGCGTGCGGCTCATCTCGAGAAACCTGAAGGATCTGACGAAACAGTTCGAGGAGGTCGCCGAGGCGGTGGCCCGGCTGCGCGCTCCGAGCCTTGTCCTCGACGGCGAGATCGCGGTCTTCGACGAGCACTTCGTCTCCCATCTCGGTTATCTCCGTGCGAGCCGCGGGCCGGAAGAGAAGCTCCTCACCCCTCCCATGCTGATCGCCTTCGACTGCCTCTACGCGCGCGGCAAGGAGCTCTTTCGCGAACCGCTCCTTCGCCGCCGCTCCATTCTCGAGCGGGAGCTCGCGGCAGCGGAGGGCCCTCTTCTCGTCGCCCGGCGGCTGGGCCCGGGCGGCCTCGAGGCCTGGGAAGAGGTGAAGGCGCACGGCTGGGAGGGCCTGGTGGCGAAGGACTCCGCATCCTTCTACACGCCGGCCACGCGGACCCCGAGCTGGATCAAGGTGAAGCACAAGATCCGCGTGGGATGGCCGGGCGAGGGGACCGAATATACGAGGGGGTAGGCAAGAGGGTAGGCGATCGTACCTAGCTAGGCATAAGCAACAAAACTTAACCTCGAAAAGAGCTTTAAACAATCTCTTACAGATTTCAATGAGCCCGCAGAAAAAAAGTTTGTGCTTGCTGTCCCGCTTGCGGTAGGGTGTCGCACTCTAGGGCTAGTCGTGAATTTTTTGTAGTGGGACGAGGAGGGCGGCTCTCAGCCGCGTTCCTTATCTTAAATCCTTTGTTCTCTTTGGGGGGAAGCATCATGGCGAAAAGTGTCGTTATTGTAGGCGGTGGTACGGCTGGCTGGATGACCGCGGCGTATCTGAAGAAGGCGGCTCCCAGCGTCAACGTCACCCTGATCGAGTCGGCCAACATCCGGTCGGTCGGCGTCGGCGAAGCAACCTTCAGCACCATCAAACTCTTTTTCGATTTCCTCGGCCTCGAAGAGCAGGACTGGATGCCGAGTTGCAAGGCAACCTACAAGCTCGCCATCAAGTTTGCCAACTGGCGGCTCGACGGCGACCACTTCTATCACCCGTTCCAGCGCTACGAGACCGTCGACGGCTACAACATGGCCGAGTGGTGGCTGAAGCTCAAGCAGGACGAGGAGGCTTTCGACTACGCCTGCTTCACCATCCCGGAAATGTGCGACAAGAAGCTGTCGCCCCGCTTTTTCGACGGCCGCGTCTTCGACGACAAGGTTCAGGACTACTTCGCCGGCGGCCGCCGCCCGAAGAACAGCTTCCTCTCCGACCACAAGGTCCAGTATCCCTACGCCTACCAGTTCGACGCCAGCCTCCTCGCCGAATACCTCAAGGGGTATGCGACCCGGCGCGGCGTCAAGCATGTGAGCGACGAGGTCAACGAGGTCAAGCTGCGGGAGGACGGCGGCATCGATCATGTCGTCACCCAGGGGCATGGCGCGGTCCACGGCGAGCTCTTCGTCGACTGCACCGGCTTCCGCGGGCTGCTGATCAATCAGGCGCTCCAGGAGCCATTCATCTCCTTCGCCGACTCGCTCCTCTGCGACAGCGCGATCGCGCTGCAGATCCCCAGCGACGTCGAGACCGACGGCATCAACCCCTACACGACCGCCACCGCCATGAGCCACGGCTGGTCCTGGAACATCCCGCTCTACGGACGGACCGGGACGGGGTACGTCTACTCCAGCGCGTTCGTCTCCAAGGATGAAGCGGAGCTCGAATTCCGCAACTATCTCGGACCCGCCGCCGACGGCTTGCGGGCCAATCACATCAAGATCCGGACCGGCCGCTGCCGGAACTCGTGGGTGAAGAACTGCATCGCGATCGGCCTGTCGAGCGGCTTCGTCGAGCCTCTCGAGTCGACGGGAATCTTCTTCATCCAGCACGGGATCGAGGAGCTGGTCAGCCATCTCCCGGGCGCCACCATCGACGAGGAGATGGTGCGCAGCTACAACCGGGTGGTTGCCGAGGGGATCGACGGCGTCCGCGACTTCCTCACCCTCCACTACTGCACGACCGAGCGGATGGACACCGAGTTCTGGCGGGCGGTCAAGCAGGTCGAGGTCTCGGATGATCTCAAGGAGCGGCTCGATATCTGGAAGAGCCGCCTGCCGAACGCCAAGAACATCAACCCGACCTACCACGGCTTCGAGGCCTACTCCTACTCCTCGATGCTGCTCGGCCTCAACTACAAGCCCACGCGGAGCCTGCCGGCGCTCGATCACATGGACGACACCAACGCCCTCAACGCCTTCCGCGCCCTGCGCGAGAGGACGTCGCGGCTGGTGGCGACGCTGCCCACCCAGTACGAGTACCTGACGGGCCTGCGCGCCGAGCGGTTCGCCGCGGCCTGATCCGTTCGCGAGCGGGGAGTTTGAAGGGGCGGCTCTTGGGGCCGCCCCTTTTCCGTTCAGGGGAGGAAAGCCGTCCGCAGAGCCTCCTTCCTGGACCACTCAGGCCAAAGGAGTGCGTCGGGCCACGGCCGGCGCGCGGCCGCAGCCCGGTAACTACTCATCATCTAGTCCGCAATGAGCTGGCTGCAATGCGTTACGACACAGGTTACACAAGACTCTGTGTTGTCACCATTTTGACAGCCAGCAGTCTGACATCCTGCTGCCGTGAGACAGCCGGCTTCGCCGCCGCCCGCAGCTAAGCCTAATTCTGCGGGTTGCAGGCTGCGCAGGGTCTCCCGGTTAAGGGAGAGCTTTTTTACTTGCCGCTTCTTCATTTCAGCTTCCTCCTTGCGTTAGAGAAGAAGGTAAGGAGAGACCTCAAGCTTCTTAGTTCTAAGGGCTCTCGGACTCCTTCTCAGTGTGGACTCGGCTTATCTTCCTATAAACAACTGATTCTGCTAATTCGCATCAAGCTTCTTTAAAGCAAAAAGCAAGCCAATTTCTTGGAGAGGGAACCTCAAGCGCGGGCGGCGTGCGGTGGGCCAAAGATTCCTTACCGCTGATATCGTTCCATCTGACCAGAGCCGCTAAACCTCAAGGAGAACGGACAATGATCGGCCGAATCTGGCATGGCTGGACGACACCCGACAACGCGGACGCCTACGAGTCGCTGCTGAGGCACGAGATCCTCCTGGGCATCCAGGACCGTCAGATCGCCGGCTTCCGAGGCATCCAGCTCCTCCGCCGTGGCCTGGAGACGGAAGTGGAATTCGTCACGATCATGGAGTTCGATTCCCTCGAAGCGATCCGTGTCTTCGCCGGGGAGGACTACGAGGTCGCGGTCGTCCCTCCTCAGGCTCGGGAACTGCTCTCGCGGTTTGACGGGCGCTCCCAGCACTATGAGATCCGGGCTGGGCTGAAAGCCTGAACAGCCGGTCCGGAAGCTTACGGCCTGGAAACTGGTCTCAGCGAAGGTGCTTCTTGGCGCAATCCAGCACTCCGAAGTGTCTCATCATTCTCTTGACGTGACCAACTTCGATTTCTGGATTCTGCCGGTTCCCGTGTTTCCCCAAAGGAAGGTTCCACCAGATCTTATCGCCCCAGAGCACCCAATTTTTGTGAGGCTTACTCTCAATGACTGCACCGGGGGTGCAGTCATCGAGCATCGCCTTTATTTCCTTGAGTGTGACGAGTCCGGTCGACGGCATAAACTCAGGCGGCCAGCGCCAGGTCGCCCAAGTCGTTGTTGGTTGCCGCGGGCTGGCTGAATAGGGTCACTTCAACCCCCAAGCGCGTCTCGGCGGACTTCTTCGTTAGCCAGTCCGCATCTACTTGCCCCGCTCTTACTTGCCGCACCGCCTCTTCCCAGTCTTCCAGCGCGGGCGCGCTCGTCTCGCTGAAGAACTTGCCCACTTGATCCCGGAAGTGGTCGAAGTCCTCGGCCTCGCTGGCGATGTCGAAGAGCACAGCCAGGAAATCCTGGCAGAATTGCGCCAGCGCCTCACTCGCGCTGTTCCCGGTGGCGGCAAGACCGCCAGGATTTACCCCTTCCACCCAGAACTCACCGTCCTCGTCAGTGAGCAGCACGCGGCCAGAAACAGCGACTCTCGCGATGAAGCCGTTTCCCTCCACCTTCTCTCGCCGACCGAATAACAGTGGGTAGTTGGTCATTTTGGCACCTCCTACAAAGGGGCTCGACGTATCATCCCGCAATGTCAACAGTGCGGTGTGGGGCGTCATTCCTGGACGGCGATGCAAACCCCGTTCCGGAGTTTTAGCCGTAGTCCCTGGCCCTGATGGGTCATTCTTCGCTCGGCCGCTTGGGTTTGTCAAGCCAAGCTCGGCTAAATGAGGCGCCGGTTCTCTCCCGCCCAACGTACCCACCACCGGGCCCCTGCCGAGGAGCCCGCGCCCTTCGGAGTGTGGTAACTTCCAGGGCTCTTCAACGTAGAATCTTCAGGCCTCTTGAACGGCCGCGCCGGGGGCGGTGCGGCGACTCGGATGTGGGCCTTTGGGGGCGATTTCCGTGAAGCGCAAGTTCCTTTGGATCCTTCTGGCCGTCCTGCTGCTCGTGGCGCTCGGCGGCTTCGCCTATTCGCGCCGGGGCCCGGAGCCGACGGAGGTACAGACGGCGAAGGTCGGGCGCGAGAACCTGCAGGCCAAGGTCAGCGCCAACGGCAAGATCCAGGCGCAGAAGAAGGTCGACATCTCGGCGACGATCCCCGGCCAGATCACCCACCTCGCGGTCGAGGAGGGGGACCGGGTTAAGAAGGGGCAGTTCCTGCTCCAGATCGACGCCGTCAATCCCCGCGCCGCGGCCCGCAGCAACGAGTACTCGATGCAGGCGCTGCGCGGCGAGGTCGCCTCGGCCAAGGCCGGGCTCGAACAGGCCCGCGCCGACCTGCGCCGGGCCGAGAATAACTTCCGCGAAGGCATCATCCCCGCCGCCGAGATCGAGCGCATGCGGACGGCGGTGATGACCAGCGAGGCCGCGTTCCAGGCCGCCCAGCGCCGGGTCGAGCAGGCTGGCGCCTCGCTCGAGGGGGCGCGCGACACGCTGGCCAAGACGACGATCCGCTCGCCGATGGACGGCATCGTCACCGCCCGCCGGGTCGAGGAGGGGGAGGTGGCGGTGATCGGCGTCCAGAACAGCCCGGGGACGGTGCTGCTGACGATCTCGGACATGTCGGTCGTCGAGGCGGAGCTGGAGGTCGACGAGACCTCGATTCCCAGCGTCAAGCTCGGCCAGGAGGCGGAGGTCCGCCTCGACGCCTACCCCAACCAGACCTTCCGCGGCGTTGTCACCGAAGTGGGGAGCAGCCCGCTCACCGCCGCCGCCAACGAGGCGATCAAGTTCAAGGTCAAGGTCCGCCTGGTCGACCCGCCGGCCGGCATCAAGCCCGGCCTCTCGGCGCGTGCCGACATTCTGACCGGCTATCGCGGCAACGTGCTGGCGGTGCCGCTCCAGGCTCTGGTGGTGCGCGACATCGAGCGCAAACCCGGGGTCCTGGTGCCCGCCAACGCCCCGCGCGAGGAGGAGGGTGTCTATCTGATGGCGGAGGACAAGGCCCGCTTCCGTCCGATCAAGACCGGCCTGATCGGCGACCTGTCGATCGAGGTGACGCAGGGGCTCAAGGGGGGCGAGACGGTGATCACCGGCCCCTTCAAGGCCCTGCGCGAGCTCGAGCCCGACGCCCCCGTGGAGCTCGAGGATCCGGACAAAAAGAAGGAGGAGGGGCGCGACCCCAAGCGCTGATGGATCTCACGGAGCTGCTCCGCGAAGCGCTGCGGGCGATCCGGACCCACGCCCTGCGCAGCTTCCTCACCCTGCTCGGCATCGTGATCGGCGTCGCGACGCTGGTCGGGGTGGTCTCCGTGATCTCGGGGCTCAACCTCTTCGTCCGCGACAAGCTGTTCGGCCTGGCGCCGGACGTCTTCGTGGTCAGCAAGTTCGGCATCGTCCGCAGCCGCGAGGAGTTCCTCGACGCGCTGAAGCGGCCGGACCTCGCCTGGGCGGATTTCCAGCGGCTGGACGCGGAGCTGAAGAAGGCCGAGCGGGTGGGAGCGCAGGTGCGAGGGACCGGCGCGGTCAAGTTCCGCGACCATCGCCTGCCCGACATCGCCGTCTACGGCACCACTGCCAACTACGCCTCCCTGATGAACCTGGACCTCGCAGGCGGGCGGTTCTTCCTCGACAGCGAGGAGCGGACCGCGCGGGCGGTGGCGATCATCGGCTGGGACGTCAAGGCCGAGCTCTACCCGCAGATGGACCCGATCGGCCGCACGGTCCTGGTCAACGGGGCTCCTTATCAGATCATCGGCTTGCTCACGCAGCAGGGGAACATGCTCGGTCAGAGCCGCGACAACGTGGTCTACGTGCCGATCGAGACCTTCCGCAAGGGGTTCGGCAGCCGCTCGTCGATCGACATCCTGGTCCAGGCGCAAGGGGGGGTCGAGGGGGTCGACGACTCCGCCGACGAGGTCCGCGGGGTGCTGCGCGCGCTGCGCCACACCGATTTCCGCGCCCCCGACCCGTTCGGCATCGTCACCGCCGAGAGCCTGCAGGAGGTCTGGCACCAGATCTCGGCCGCGGCTTTCATGCTGACCCTCCTGATCGCCTCGGTCTCGCTCGGAGTGGGGGGGATCGTGATCATGAACATCATGCTCGTCGCGGTCGCCGAGCGGACGGCCGAGATCGGCCTCCGCCGGGCTCTCGGAGCGCGCCAGAAGGACGTCCGGCGCCAGTTCCTGCTCGAGGCGGCGCTGCTGTCGCTGGCCGGGGGCGCGGTCGGCGTCCTCCTCGGCGGGCTCATCTCGATGGCGGTCGATCGCCTGGCGCACTTCCCGGCGAACCTCACGCCGGGGATCGCCGCGCTGGGCCTCGGCCTCTCGGTCGCCGTCGGGATCGCCGCCGGCTACTGGCCGGCGGTCCACGCCTCCAAGCTGCAGCCGGTCGACGCGCTGCGGGCAGAGTGATGGTGGAATGCTGAAGCCGGCACGGCCGCGCTCCCGCCTGCGCCTCTCCTGGACGGAGAACGTCAGCTTCGCGCTGGTCGCGATGCGGGCGCAGAAGCTGCGCACCTTCCTGACCCTGCTCGGGGTGGTGGCCGGCGTCGCCACCGTGATCATGATGGTCTCCTTCGTCACCGGCTTCGACCGCTCGGTGACCAAGGCGTTCTCGCGGTTCGGCACCCAGCTCGTGCAGTTCCAGAAGTACGAGCCGCGCTTCGGCGGCGGCCCCGGCGACGTGCCCGAGGAGCAGCGCAACCGGCGGGATCTGACGCTGGAGGACGCGGCGGCGCTGAAGCGGCTGGCAACGCTCGCCGGAGCGGTCTCCCCCGAGCGCTATTTCGGCCGCGGGGCCGAGGTGCGCACCCGCCGCCAGATCGCCAATACCCCGGTGATCGTGGGGGCGACGCCGGACTATGCGAGCGCCAACAACGGCTACGTCCAGGACGGCCGCTTCCTGATCGACGCCGACCTGCGCCACGCTTCCCACGTGGCGGTGCTCGGCACCGACGTCGCCGACGCCCTCTTCCCCCATCAGGACCCGATCGGCCGACCGATCACCATCGACGGCCGCGCCTACCAGGTGATCGGCGTGCTGGAAAAGAAGGGGGCGTTCCTCGGCGGCAGCAGCGACAACCTGCTGATCATTCCGCTCACCGTCTTCGACGAGCAGTATCCGCAGATCCGCAACGGCGGCCGCGACACCCTGCATATCGCGACCGTGCCGCGGCGGCCCGAGGACTACGACGCGCTGGTAGAGCAGGAGACGGCGATCCTGCGCACCCACCGCAAGCTGCGCCCGAACCAGGCGAACGATTTCGCGACCTTCACCAGCCAGGGCATGCTGACCAATTTCCGCCAGATCACGGGAGGTGTCGCGGCGGTGATGATCCTGATCGCCGGCATCGCCCTGGTGGTCGGCGGGGTCGGGGTGATGAACATCATGCTGGTCAACGTCACCCAGCGCACCCGCGAGATCGGCCTCCGCAAAGCCCTCGGCGCCACCAAACGGGATGTCGCCGTGCAGTTCCTCGCCGAGGCGGTAACGCTGACCGGCGTCGGCGGCGCGATCGGCATCGCCGTCGGGCTCGGAGCCGCCCTCATCGCCCGCCTCGCATTCGACTTCCAAGCCGCGGCGCCGTTGTGGTCCGTGCTCCTCGGTTTCGGGGTCTCGACGGCGGTGGGCCTGGTCGCCGGCATCTGGCCGGCGGTCAAGGCGGCGCGGAAGGATCCGATTGAGGCGTTGCGGTATGAGTAGGGGGAACGCGACGCCGGAAGTTGGGTAAGATCGCACCGGCCTCTCCGTTTCGGAGACGACCCGCCGTCCCCGTGGCCTTCGGAAGGTGTCGTAGAGCGTCTGAGTCGTCTCTACGGTACGTCGGAGGCTTGACCCAAGGTGGAGCTTACGGAGGAATTAGAAGTATAGACGAGACTTCCGGGGGGGCTTCTCGGACCGGTTGGGGAACGGCCCGCCCGGTGGGGAAAATGTCGCCGGTTCGAGGGGGAACGTTCCAGACTGATTGGGGCATGTCTCCCCAGGAAGGGGAAGCCTGTTCCCGGGCGGGGCAACGTTCCAGCAGTCGAGGGGAATGTTCCAGAACCCTGGGGAAAGATTCCAACGCGAGGTGTAACGTTCCAGAAGCCTGGGGGAACGTTCCAAGAGCTTGGGGAGACGCTCCCCTTTTCGGGGGGAACATTCCCCTTTGTAAACCCCGCGGGCGGGGCGGAGACGAGCCCCGACGAGACTCGCCGAGCACTTTTCGTGGTCCGCCCCGGCTCCGGCGAATGACGTTGAATCCCCGGCGAGAGGCTCGCCGGGGATTTCGGGTGGCGAATTTACGCCTGCACGCTGTTGCCGCTCCCCATCATCACGGGCACCCGGCGATCCACCAGGCGGCGCAGCTGCAGGAGCGGCCCGGTCATGAAGGTGGTGGTCAGCGCCATGATGACCAGCATGGTGAAGATGCGGGGCGAGAGGATCCCGAGGTCGTAGCCGAGGTTGAGCACGATCAGCTCGACCAGGCCGCGGGTGTTCATCAGCGCGCCGAGGGAGAAGGAGTCCCCCCAGCTCATGCCGGTCCAGCGCGCCGCCGCCATGCTGCCGCCCAGCTTGCCGACGATGGCGACCACCACCAGCCCCGCGCAGACCATCCATCCCTGCACGTCGTTGAGCAGGCCGACCTGCGTGCGCAACCCGGTGAAGGCGAAGAAGAGCGGCATCAGCAGGACCGAGCTGAAGGTCTCCACACGCTCGCGGAGGAACTTGCGCAGGCCGGTTTCAGGCGGCATGCAGACGCCGGCCAGGAAGGCGCCGAACAGCGCGTGAATGCCGATCAGCTCGGTGAACAGGGCCGAGGCGAAGACGAAGATGAAGATGGTGGCCAGGAACCAGATGCTCCCGGTCTGCTCCTCTGGAAGCTCGCGGGTGATCCGGGCCGCCCACGGCTTGACCCCGAAGAGCATGAAGGCGATGAACAGCAGGGTGAGGACGATGGTCAGGAACGAGCCCGCCATGCCGTCGGACTTCACGATCGCGACCACCACCGCCAGCAGGCACCAGGCGGTGACGTCGTCCACGGCCGCGCAGGCCAGCGAGGTGCTGCCGAGATGGGACCGGGTCATCTGGCGCTCCTCGAGGATGCGCGCCAGCACCGGGAAGGCCGTGATGCTCATGGTGACGCCGATGAACATGGCGAAGGCGCTGAACGGGACCCCGGCCGGCGCCAGCGAGCGATAGATCAGCAGAGCCGCTGCGCTACCCAGGAAGAAGGGGACGATGATGCTGGCGTGGCTGACCAGCACCGCGGCGTCCGCCTTTTTGCGGAGGTGTTGCACGTCGAGCTCGATGCCGACGACGAACATGAAGAGGATGATGCCGATCTGACTGAGCATCCGCAGGGAGCCCATCGAGTCCGCCGGGAAGAGGAAGGTCTGGGTCCCGGGAGACAGGAACCCCAGCAGCGAGGGGCCGAGGAGGATCCCCGCGATCATCTCCCCGATCACCGGGGGCTGCCGGATCTTGAGGCAGAGGCTGCCCAGGGCTTTCGCGGCGAGGACGATGACGATGATCTGGAGCAGCAGGATGCTCAGCGGGCTCCTCAGGTTCTCGACCAGCGTGCTGGCGATGCCGCCGCCGACGGCCTTCGCCTTCTCCGGCCCAGCCTGCGCGTGCGCCGTGGACTGGGTGACGGCCGGCCCCGCGTTCGCCGGGTCCGGTTGCAGCCGCGAGCCGTAGTTGAGGATGAAGTAGATTCCCGTTCCGAATAGAACGAGCACAACCGCGTAGAAGCCGAGGTTCTTCGACATCTCAATCTCCCCCTAAAAAATGACAGCAACAAACAGCAAATAAAAGACGATCGGTAGGATAGTGCGGGGAAGGTAGTGGACCGGGACAGAACCTATCGTACCGAGACAGACGCCCGGGATTGAAATCCGGGGCGGCAGGTCGCGAGGCCAATCAACGAAGCCGCTCAGCCCGCCCGATCTGGCAGCCGCCGCGCCATGAAGATGGCGTGGTTCTTCACCTTGCCGCCGCCGCGGGCGGGGACGCGTTCGGTCCACGCCTCGAAGCCGGCGCGGCGGAGCTTCTGCTCGAAGGCCGGCAGGGTGAAGGTGGACCAGAAGGCGACCACCCCGCCGTCCGTCAGGCTCTGCCGGAGGCGGGCTAGGCCGTCGTCGGTATAGAGGCGGGCGTTGGAGCGCAGCGTCAGCGCCTCGGGACCATTGTCGACGTCGAGGAGGATGGCGTCGAAGCGCTGGCGGCCGTCGAAGAGGGTGCGCACGTCGGCGAGCACGACCTTGACCCGGCGATCCTCGAGCGGACTGCCGGCGAGATACCCCAGCAGCTTCCGGTTCCAATCGAGCAGGGTGGGGAAAACCTCGCAGACCACCACCGTGGCGTCGGGCGGCGAATGGTCGAGCGCCGCGCGCAGCGTGTAGCCGAAGCCGAGCCCGCCGACCAGCACGCGCGGCGTCTTCCGTCCGGCGATCGCCTCGCAGGCCAGCCGCGCCAAGTCCTCCTCGGAGCCGTGGACGCGGCTGGTCATCAGCTCGACGTTGTCGACGATCAGGTGGTAGACGTCGTCGCGGCAGGTGAGCACGAGCTCATCCCCCTCGGGCGTCTTCTCCCGCGCCAGGGTCTCGGTCGGCCTCATCGGACCGGTTCGCCGTCAGGGATTGGGGTTCGCTTCATGGCATGGTCGCCGGCCTGTTCACGCCGGCGGGAGGATTCTAGCGTCTATACTGATCCGCGAGACGCACACAGGAGAGATGGGCATGAAGATTCGAGTCCTGCCGGGAGCCAGGAGGTCTTGCGCCGGGCTGGCCGTCCTGGCGCTCCTGGCCGGCTGCGCGATCGCGGATCGGATGAGCGGGGTCTCGGAAGCCAGGCAGCTCCAGCAGTCCGGCCTGCCGGCGAGCGCCCGCATCGAGGAGATCTGGGATACGGGGATCACGGTCAACGACGATCCCGTGATCGGAATGCGCGTCGAGATCGTCCGGCCGGACGGCACGGTCTACTCCGCCACGATTCCCAAGAGCCTGATCTCCCGGCTGGACATCCCGCGCTTCCAGCCGGGCGCCACCGTGTCCGTGCGGATCGATCCGCGGGATCCGGACCGGGTGGCTCTCGACGCCTACTCGTACCGCTGAGGACCAGGCTCGGGTTGGCCGCGCGGAGTGCGATCAGTGATGCTCGTGCTCGTCCCCGGACTTCTCCGGCCGGAGGGCCGGGTGGGACTGGCCGTGATGGCAGGTGTAGCAGCTCACGGCGGCGTCCTGGTCCAGGCCGGGCATCGTCTTGAGATACTGCTCGTTGATCCCCTTGGTCATCTGGATCATTCCGCGGGCGATCTTCTTGTCGTCCTTGTCGTCGCTGGCGAAGTTCTCGGTGTCATGGCACTTCTTGCAGTTGGTGCCGAGCGCGCCGCTGATGCCCCGCATCGTGTCCAGAAGGCGTCCGGCGGGGAGTCCCTTGAGCACCTGGATGTTCTTGAACACCGTCTCGACCGGCTCGTTCTCCCTTCCCTTGATCATCTGCTCCAGTGGGTTGGGACGCGGCGCCTGCTCCGCTCCCGCGGCCGGCTTCGACTCCGCCGAAGGGGGTTGTCCGCTGTCATGGGAAGGCATGGTCGAGGGAGCCGGCGCTGGAGCCGGAGCCTGGCCGTACTGCGGGGTGGACAGAGCGGGAACGGCGAGCCCGGCGAGCAGCAGGCCGCCGGCCATTAGTTTCGGCAGTTTCGGAAGCGTGGAACGCATGCCATCTCCTCCATGAAGAGGTCAGAGTGTACCGCAGGCTCAACGGAGCCCGCGCCTGTGAGTGGGCTTCCGGACCGTTCCGGTTCTCTACTCGCCGGGGAGCGCCGCCAGCGTCGCGAGCATCTCCTGGGCCGAGGCGCACCGGTTCGCCGGCTCCTTGGCCAGCAACCGGACGAGGAGGTCCTTCCAGGCCGGGGGCAGGCCGGGGCGGAACCGCAGAATGTCGGGGATTTCTTCCTGCAGGTGCTTGACGGCGAGGACCGCCGGATTCTCATCGTCGAACGGCTCGCGGCCGGCGATCAGGGCGTAGGCCAGGATGCCGAGCGAGTAGAGGTCCGACCGGCCGTCGAGCGGCTGGCCCAGGAGTTGCTCGGGCGACATGTACATCGGCGAGCCGAAGGCCAGGCCCGTCCGGGTGAGGCGGGTGTCGAAGCCGCTCATGCGGGCGATGCCGAAGTCGAGGATTTTGACCCGCTTCTCCGTCACCATGACGTTGCTGGGCTTCAGGTCGCGATGGACGATCCCCAGGGAGTGCGCCTCCTGCAGGCCGGCGGCGATCTCGGTGAGGAAGAAACGGATGCGCTCCAGAGGGATCGGCTCCAGGCGCCCGATCAACTGATCCAGGATCTGCCCCTCCAGCAGCTCCATGGTGATGAAGACGCCACCGTCGAAACGCCCGAGGTCGAAGACCCTCACCACGTTGGGATGGCTGACCCGGCGGCAGATCTGGAGCTCGCGGAGCAGCCGCTCCTCCTCGTCGCCGGTGGACCCCTCGCCGGGGGTCAGCAGGGTCTTGATGGCCACCATCTCCCCGATATCGAGGTCCCGGGCCTTGTAGACCCTGCCCATGCCGCCCTGCCCCAAATCGCCCAGGATGTCGTACCGGTTGGCGAGCCGCTGCCCGATCGCGAGCCCTTCCGGAGAGCCGGTCGCCACCGCTGGAGACGCCGCGAGCGGCATCTCCAGCCGTTCCAGCCGCGTGGCCACGTCCAGGTAGGTCGGGTTGAGCTCCAGGAGCTTCGCGTAGCGCTTCCGCGCCGGCACGGGCTGGTCGAGCGCTTCGAGCGCCCGGCTCTCCCAGTAGAGCCGGTCCAGGGGGCTCCCCTCCTCCCCCTTGCGCTGCGAATCGGCGGCCGTGGCCCGCCCGAGGAGCTGGAGGGCCTCCCCCGGCCGCCCGGCCTCGACGAGCTTCGGCGCGAGCAGCAGGACGCCCTTGACGTAGCCCGGCTCCTCGGCCGGCAGCCGCCGCAAGCTCTCGGCGGCCTGCTCCAGGTCCCCCGCATCGAGGTAGAGGGTGACGGCGCGCGAGTCTCCCGCCTTGGCATAGAGCGAGGCCGCCATCGCGAGGTTCCCCACTCCGCGGTAGATCTCGGCGGCCTCGAGCGGCTGGCCGGCGGCCGCGAAGCAGCGGGCGGCGTCCCGCAGCTTGTCGGCCTTGCGGTAGGCCTGCGCGGCCCGCGCGGGCTCCTGGACGGTCTCCCAGCGGTAGGCCGCCTGCCACCAGTCCTCGGCCGCTTCGTACGCCTCGGCGGCCTCGCGCACCAGCCCCAGGCTGGCGAAGATCTGCCCCGCCTGCGCCGGCCGCCCCGACTGGAGATGGACCTGCGCCACCCGCCGGGACTGGTCCGGAGACTTTCTCGCCAGGTTGAGCGCGCGGTCGTTCTCGCCGACGCCGAGGTAGGCCTCGATGGCCTCGGTGGAGCGGCCGGCGCGCTCGAGCAGCTCGGCCCTGCGCACACTCGGCGGCAGTTGCAGCAGGAGGGTCGCCGCCGGCGTGCCGCGGCCGAGTTGGAGGAGGATCTCGGCCCGCTTCAGGTTCACCTCCTGGAGCCGGGCGGAAGGCTCGGTCCGGTTCCGCGCCAGGGCTCTCGACTCGAGCTCCAGGGCGCGCAGCGTGTCCTCGAACAGGCCGGCCTGCTCGTAGTGGGTGGCGGCCTCCGCCCACATCTTGCTCTTCTCGAAGAACCGGGCCGCCCGCGCGCCAGCCCGCAGCTTGAGCGCCGCCGCCGCCGCCCGCTGGTAGTCGCCGGCCAGCTCGAACAGCGGGATCGCCGCCTCGAAGTGCCCGCTGTTGGTCAGCATGTCCCCGGCCTGCCTCGCGTCGAGGTCCGCGATCCGCGAGGGGACCCGGCCGAGAGCGCCGAGCAGCGAGTAGCGGATCAGCTTCGGCTCGTCCTGGATCTCCGCCGCCAGCGCGGCCGCCCGCTGGTAGTCGCCCGCCTTGGCGTACTCTTCCGCCGCCTGCCCCTTGTTCCCCTCGCGGACGTAGCTCTCCGCCAGTTTCTGGTGGTCGCGGGTGATGCGGGAAAGAAAATTGAAGGCCATAGTGGAGCCAGGAAGGCAATCCTCAAAGGAGAACGCTACCCGGCAGTTGTTACGAGGAGTATAACAACTCTGGGGATGGCTCTGGCGCACTGACATCGAGCCGTCTCATTCCCATAGAATGCCTGAGGGGCAACCATGAAATCGGCGGAAGATCACGGACAGGTCCACATCGGGAAGGTCGTCCGGAACGCCCTTGTCTTCAATTTCAGGAATCCGCGGGGAGGGACCGTGAGCGACAGCGCGCTCCTCGATGCCGTAGACCGCCTCTTCTCCCTCCTGGAGGAGCGGCGGACCGAGTACCTGCTGGTCGGCGGCATCGCCCTGCTGCAGTACGTCGACGGGCGCAACACCGAGGACATCGACCTGATCATGGCGCTGTCCTCTCTCGAGAGGCTTCCCGAGATCCGCAAGCTCGGCCAGGATAGGGATTTCGCGCGCGGGGACTTCGAGGGGCTCCGGATCGATCTCCTGCTGACCAGCAATCCCCTCTTCGAGACCGTGCGCCGCCGGTACGCGACCCGGCAACGGTTCGTCGAGCGGGAGATCCCCTGCGCCACGCCCGAAGGGCTCGTCCTCCTCAAGCTCTACGCCCTGCCGTCGCTCTATCGGCAGGGGGACCTGACCCGGGTGGCCCTCTACGAAACCGACATCCTGACGCTGATGGACCGGTGCGGGATCGACCTCGAGCCTCTGTTCGCGGAGCTGGCGCTCCATCTCAGCCCGACCGATCTCGCCTCCCTGCGCCAGATCACGGACGAGATCCGGCAGCGGATCGAGCGGTTCGGCGGCCAGTTCTCCTGATACCGCTCCTTTCACGCTTCTTGCAGTAGATTTCCCGCGGTAGCGTCCACCGTCCAGACCGGACGGTGGGCTTCGCACGTGAAAGAGGAGATGGGTCATGAAAAAGAGCTCCATTTTTTGTCTGCTTGCCTTGACCGCCGGGCTGATGGCGGGGACTCCGGCGAAGGCCGCCGCGGCGACCGTCTGCGAGATGCGCTTCACCCTCTCCGGCTGGTCGGCCATTTATAAGACCGCCAGCGGGCAGGGGACGATCACCTGTGACAACGGCCAGAAGGCCAACGTCAGTCTGGATGCCAAGGGGGGCGGCCTGACCGCCGGCAAATACAAGATCCGGGACGGCTACGGCAAATTCTCCGAAGTCGCCGACATCTCGGAGCTGTTCGGCGGCTACGCCCAGGCGGCGGCCGAGGCTGGAGCGGTCAAGTCCTCCGGAGCCAGCGCCCTGACCAAAGGGGACGTCTCGCTCGCCCTGGCCGGCAGCGGCAGTGGCGTCAATCTCGGCGTGAGCTTCGGGAAGTTCACCATCTCGAAGCGGTAAACTCCCGGGGATGCCCGACCTCCTTGTCGCCGGCGAGATCTTCGAGCGGTATCCGGAGGTCGTGCTGGGCGTCATCACCGTTCACGGGATCGACAATTCCAGAGCCGGCGACGCCCTGTCGGGTCCGCTCTGCCACGAGGAAGAGCGGGTCCGCGCCGCGCTCGCCGGCACCCAGATCTCCGAGCACCCCCACATCGCCCCCTGGCGCGAGGCCTACCGGAAATTCGGCGCCAAGCCGAAGGACCACCCCTCGTCGATCGAGAACCTGGTGCGCCGCGTCCTCAAGGGGCAATCCGTGCCCCATATCAATCCGCTGGTCGATCTCTACAACACGATCTCCCTGCGCCATCTGGTGCCGGTCGGCGGCGAGGACCTGGACCGGGTCCAGGGGGATGTCCGGCTGACGCTGGCGACGGATCACGAGCCGCCGGTCTACCTGCTCGGCGAGCCCGAGGCGCGACCGCCCAAGCCCGGCGAGGTGATCTACAAGGACGACCTCGGCACTCTCTGCCGCCGCTGGAACTGGAAGGAGGCCGAGCGGACCAAGCTGACGGCGGCGACGCGGCACGCCTTCCTGGTCATCGAGGGGCTGCCGCCCGCCGGCCGCGACCTAGTGGCCCAGGCCGCCGAGGAGCTGGCGGCGCTGATCCGCGAGCACTGCGGCGGCGAGGTGGCGGTCGCGTTGATCGACCGCGACCGTCCGCGGGCACCGCTCGCGTTCGTCTTGTAGGATCGTGCCATGCCGTTCCCGATCGCTCAGATCCGCGAAGCCCTTTCCCGGCATCAGCCGACGCTGGTCGCCCGCGAGCCGGACCACGCCGAGGCGGCGGTGGCGCTGGTGCTGGCGGGCCCCGAGGACGACCTGTACCTCTGCGCCATCCGGCGAGCCGAGCATCCGCTCGACCCCTGGTCCGGCCACATGGCCCTGCCGGGTGGGCGCGCCTCGGCGGAGGACTCCGGCCCGCGCGCCGTGGCCGAGCGGGAGACGCTGGAGGAGGTGGGCCTCGCCCTCGATGAATCCCACTGGATCGGCCCGCTCTCGCACGTCCTCGTCAGCCTCGGCGCCGGCGGCGGCCGGATGATCCTCTCCCCGTTCGTCTATTACCTGGGCGAGGAGCTTGCCCCATTCGCCACCAGCGACGAGGTGGCCGAGGCGTACTGGATCCCGCTCTCCCATCTCTGGGACCCGCGCAACGCCAGCCGCTTCGAGTGGCGTCGCGGCGACGCCAAGCTCCTCTACCCGGCGATCCGCTTTCGCGATACCCACATCTGGGGGCTCACCTTCCGCGTCCTCACCCTCTTCTCGGACGTCCTCGACGCCCCGCTCCCCCATCTGGAAGAAGTCCCCGGCCCGCGATGAGCGGCGACCGGCTCGACGCGGTGGTGGTGGGGGCGGGGATCTCGGGGCTCACAGCGGCCTTCCGGCTGGCCCGCGGCGGACTGCGGGTCGCCGTCCTGGAGGCGGCGGAGCGCGTCGGCGGGGCGATCGAGACCTTCTCGGACAGAGGCTGGCGCTTCGAGATGGGGCCGAACACCGTCGTCGAGAGCGACGAGAGCGTCGGCCGGCTGATCCGCGACGCCGGGCTGGAAGGGGAAAAGATCGTCGCTTCCCCCGCGGCAAAACGCCGGTATCTCTATAAAGGAAGCCAGCTCGTCCCGCTCCCCGGAGGGCCGGGAGGGCTTCTCAGGACTCCCCTCTTCTCCGCCGGCGCCAAGCTCCGGCTGCTGGGCGAGCCCTGGATCGGCCGGCCTTCCGAGGGAGTCGAGGAGAGCATCGCGCAATTCGTCCGCCGCCGCCTCGGCACCGAATTCCTCGACTACGCCGTCGGCCCGTTCGTCTCGGGCGTCTACGCCGGTGATCCGGAGCGGCTGTCGGCGCGCTGGGCGGTGCCGAAGATCCATGCCCTGGAGCGGGAGCATGGCTCCCTGATCCGCGCCGCCTTGGCCCGCCGCAAGGGACCGGCTCCCAGCGGCGCCATGATCTCCTTCCGGGAAGGGCTCGAAGAGCTCCCCCGGAGGCTGGCGCGGGAGATCGGGAAGATCGGGGACCTTCGCACCGGCGTCGCCGCCCGGCGGATCGTCCGCGCCGGGAACGGCTTCCGCGTCGAGACCTCAGCCGGACCGGTCGAGGCGGCACGGGTGGTGCTCGCCGTGCCGGCCGACGTCGCCGCCCGCCTCCTCGAAGAGGCCACTTCGGGCGCCAGCCTCGTTCTGGCCGAGGTCCCCTACGCCGCGGTCGCCGTGGTCTCGCTCGGCTGGCGCTGGGAGGATGTCGGCCACCCCCTGGACGGCTTCGGATTCCTGGCGCCGCGCAAGGAGGGGCTCCGGCTGCTGGGCTGCCTCTTCCCTTCCCAGATCTTCCCCGGCCGCGCTCCCGAGGGGCACGTCGCGCTCGCCGCCTTCGCGGGAGGCCGGACCGACCCCGAGCTCGCGGGGTGGGACGAGGACCGGATCGCCGCGACGGTGATCGCGGAGCTGCGCGGCCCCTTGAGGCTGAGCGGCGAGCCCGCCTTCCGCCTCGTCCGCCGCTGGCCGCGGGCGATCCCGCAGTACGAGTTGGGGCACGGCCGTTTCGTCGAGCGGGCGCGCGAGATCGAGCGCTCCCTCCCCGGCCTGCGCCTCGCCGGCAACTTCCTCGGCGGCATCTCCGTGCCGGACTGCATCCGGAACGCGACGGCGCTGGCGGAGGAGATATCGGAGGAAATAATTGGCCGGTGACTTGACATATCTCCTCTATGAGCCAGAACCGCATGTCCCGCCGCGCGGTCCAGGTCGTGGCGGAAAACCGTGTCCGTGAAGCCATTGAAGCGGGGCAGTTCGACGACCTCCCGGGTCTCGGCAAGCCCATTCCAGATATCGACGAGCCCTACGACCCGGACTGGTGGATCAAGAAATGGATCCGCCGGGAGGGGATGAGCAGGGAGCTCGCGGAGAGGTTCGGCAAAGACTTCTGGGACCACAAGAAGACCGGGCGATGAGCGACCATTCGAGCATCGAATGGACGGACGCGACCTGGAATCCGGTCCGGGGGTGCACCAAGATCACCTCCGGCTGCGCCCACTGCTATGCCGAAACCTTCGCCGAGCGCTTCCGCGGCGTGCCCGGCCACCCCTATGAGCAGGGGTTCGATCTCCGGCTGATCCCCGGAAAGCTCGCCCAACCCCTCCAGTGGCGCCGCTCCCGCAGGATCTTTGTCAACTCCATGAGCGACCTGTTTCACGAGGACGTTCCCGACGAGTACATCCTCAAGGTCGCGCGCGTCATGCAGCTCGCGAACTGGCACACCTATCAGGTGCTCACGAAGCGCTCCGAAAGGATGCGCGACCTGCTGGGCTCGAAGCTGAAAGCGGTCGCGGGAGAGCCGCACATCTGGTGGGGAGTCAGCGTCGAGAACCGCAAACAGGGCCTCCCGCGCGTCGACCATCTCCGCGCCGCTCCGGCAGCCGTCCGGTTTCTGTCGATCGAGCCTCTTCTCGAATCGCTCGGAAGCTTCGACCTCTCGGGGATCCACTGGGCCATCGTGGGGGGAGAGAGCGGCCATGGCGCGCGCCCCCTCGAGGAGTCGTGGGTTCTCGAAATCCGTGATCGTTGCCGGCAGGCGGGCGTCCCCTTCTTCTTCAAGCAGTGGGGAGGCCGGCAGAAAGCGAAGGCCGGACGGGAGCTCGAAGGGCGGACGCATGATGAGCTCCCCCGCCATTTTCCGAGCACAGCCGTCGATCCTGAGAGACACCGGACCGCTCTCGCCGAATTCGCGGCCTTCTGACCGCCCCTGGCGGTGATATCGTCGGTCTCTGATCTCTTCCGAGGAGCTCGTGACCGACCTCTACGACACCCTGATCGTCGGCGGCGGCCCCGCCGGCCTGACCGCCGCACTCCACCTCGCCTGGCAGCAGCGCAAGGTGCTGGTGATCGACCGCGTCAGCGGCCCCCTCTTCTTCACCCTGGAGAAGCTCTGGAACGTGCCCGGAATGCCGGGGGCGACCGGCACCGAGATCCAGAAGCGGCTCAAGGCCCAGGCCGCCGAGAGGGGGGCCGAGATCCTGCGCGGCAACGTGATCAAGGCCGAGGGTCAGGAGGGGAGCTTCCTGCTCACCGGCGAAAAGGGGGAGACGTGGCGCGGGCGGACCGTGCTCCTCGCCACCGGCGTTGCCCGCTATCACCCCATGGTGGACGGCGACTTCACCCCCTGCTTCGCCTACGCCGGCAAGGGAAACCTCTTCTATTGCACGGATTGCGAAGGGCCGGAGCTCTTCGGGCGGGACACGATCGTCATCGGCTCCGGCCCGGCGGACTGGGCCGCCTCCATGGCCGTAGGCCTCTCCCGCTATACGGAGAAGATGCGGGTGCTGCTGACCGGCGGCCACGATCTCTCCGAGCCCTGGGCCGCGCGGCTGCGGGAGCGCAACATCCCGGTGCTGGAGGGGGAGATCCACGAGCTCATCGAGGGGGAGAAGCGGCACCTCATCGGCCTCGAGCTCAAGGACGGCACCCGGCTCACCGCCGAGGCGTTCTTCGTGTCGAGCCCGGCCCGGGGGCGGACCGACCTCGCCGTGCAGCTCGGCATCGAGCTCGCCGCGACCCACGAGCACGTGCAGCCGAAGTCCCAGCGGGGTGACACCAGCGTGCCCGGCGTCTGGATCGCGGGGGACCTGCGCCCGATAACCCAGCAGGTCGCGGTCGCCATGGGCACCGGCAACATCGCGGCGGTGATGATCGACCAGTTCCTGCGGAAGCGGGACGTGGCGGAGGCGCGGACGGCCGCCACCGCCGCCGGAGTATGATCTCCCTGGAGGGTTGATCGTGCCCCGTGCCATGATATCCAGATCGCAGCTCCGTTGCAGTCTCCTCTTTTTTCTCGTTCTCTGTGCGGCCTGCACCGGGCTGCATCGACCCCGAACGGCGCTCGAAGCCGTGCGACAGCACTCTCCCGCCGTGGAGTGGAACGTCGCGAGCCTGATCGAGGCCGATCTCGACCAGGACGGCCGGGCTGACTCCGTCCTCACCGGCCTCGGCAAGGACGAGGTGGTCGTCGGCATCGTGCGCGGCGCGGCCGCCGCGGGCACTCCGGTGTCGACGCTGGAGTTCCCCTTGAACGGCGGCGGCGAGGACGCTCTCTGCTCGCGCGACGTCAAGATCACCGTCGAGCCTCTCGGAGACGAGGCGAAGACCCGACCGGGCCGCGCCGGGATAGGGATCAACCTGCACGACGACAAGTGCGACGCCTTCCATATCTTCTGGAATCCCGACAAGAAGAAATTTGAGTGGTGGCGCCTCTGAGGGGTTGAGATGAAGATCTTCTGCCTGGACGAAGCCGGCTGCCTCTTTCTCTCCCCGCGCATCGAGGACTGGAAGTACGTGGAGGAGCACGGGATCACCGTCGTCATCGACCTCGAGGGGGAGATCGACCGCGACATCCCCACGATGCCGAACCACATCCTCTACGTCTACTTCCCCATCTACGACGAGGACCTGCCGGACATGGCGAAGCTGCACGGCGTGGCGCGGATGGCGGCCTCGCTGGTCGCGGCCGGGCACAAGGTGCTCTCCCACTGCGGCATGGGGTTCAACCGCTCGGCCCTGTTGGCCGGGCTGATCCTCCGCTACCTCGGGATGAGCGGGCCGGAGGTGGTGGAGCATCTCCGGCAACGGCGGCCGGGGGCCCTCTTCAACGAGGTCTTCGCGGCCTACCTGGTGAACCTCGAGGAGCTCCCCCCATCCCACCCGTGAGCGGGGATCCCCAGAGCCCCTGGTTCGTCTTCCGGGGAAATGAATTGCTCGTCTTCCTGAAAGAAGGGGCAGTCACGCGGGTTCCGACCGGCGAGGAATGGGCGGCGCTCGGCCTGCCCGCGGAGGAGCCGCAGGCCGTCGGCACCTTGAACGGGAGAGACGCCTGGGCCGCGCGAATCGCTGATGCCGCCGCCGGGCTGACTGCTATCGATATCGAGCCCCCCGAGGGGATGGCCTTCCAGGGGCTGCGCCGCCTCTGGGGAGCGCTCGACGAGGAGACCTGGAAGCTCGCCGGCCGCGCGGTACAGATCGTGGAGTGGGACCGCGACCACCGTTTCTGCGGCCGGTGCGGCGCCGGAACCGAGCGCAAGGCGGCGGAGCTGGCGCGCGTCTGCCCCCGCTGCGGCCTGCAACAGTTCCCCCGCATCTCCCCCGCCATCATCGTGCGCATCGAGCGCGGGGACCAGCTCCTGCTCGCCCGCTCCCCCCACTTCGCGCCCGGCGTCTACAGCACCCTCGCCGGGTTCGTCGAGCCGGGCGAGTCGCTGGAGGAGACGGTCGCCCGCGAGGTGCGCGAGGAGGTGGGGGTCGAGGTCCGCAACATCCGCTACTTCGGCAGCCAGCCCTGGCCGTTCCCCCACTCGCTGATGATTGGCTTCGTGGCCGACTGGGAATCCGGGGAGATCCGCCCCCAGGAGGGGGAGATCGAGGACGCCGGCTGGTTCGAGCTGGACGGCCTGCCCGGCCTGCCGTCCCGCTTCTCGATCGCCCGCGCCCTGCTCGACGACTTCATCGCGCGGCGGCGGCCTTGAGATTGCGGTCCAGGAAGTCCGCGACCGCCCGGTAGACCTTCTCCCGATCGGCCCGCAGGACGAGGCCGTGCGCCGCGTCCGGCAGCACCAGCTCCTCCACCACTCGCTTGTTCTTCCTCATCGCCGCCGCGATCTCCGCCGCCTCCGAGGGAATCGCCAGCGGATCCCGTCCCCCCTGAACGAGGAGCAGTGGGCGCACGATATTGCCGGCGCGGTCACGGGGCACCATCAGCTCGACGGCCTTGAGATCGGCGACGTGGCCCATCTCGTCGGAGAGGATCGTGCGCGCGGTCGCGCCGTGGAGGAGGGAGTCCAGGACCCGCTGCCAGTTGGAGACGCCGAAGAGGTCGACTCCGGCGGCGAACTCCTGGGGTTGAAAGGCGAGGGCCACCAGGGTGAGGAAGCCGCCGAACCCCTCGCCGCCGACGGCGATCCGGCGCGGGTCCACCCAGCCGGTGGCGGCGAGCATGCCCTTGGCGGCGATGCAGTCCTTGAGGTCCTCGACCCCGTGCTGCCGGTCGTCGAGCTGCAGGAACTTCTTGCCGTACCCGAAGCTCCCCCGCTCGTTCACCTGGTAGACGGCGTAGCCGCGCTCGACGAGGGTCTGGGCGAGCGGGTCGAAGCCCAGCCGCGCCTGCCCGCTGGGGCCGTCGTGAATCCAGACCACCGCCGGCACCTTCCGGTCCGGCGCCGCCTGCCGGGGCTTGTAGAGGATGCCCGGGATCTCGAGGCCGTCGAACGACTTGAAGCGCGTCACCTCCCCTTCGACCCAGCCGCCGGCTGCCGGCGATCCGGAGGCCGCGGTCAGCCGCCGCGGCGCGCCCGGCGTGGCGAGATCGTAGACCCAGACCCCGGGCGGCAGGGCGCTGCCGCTGGCGAGGACTGCGAGCTTCGAGCCGTCGCGGGAGAACGCCACCGCCGCCACCTCGCCGACGCCAGGAAGAGCCGGCAGAGCCACGGGCTGCACGGTCGCGGCGTCGTAGAGCTCCAGGCCGGAGCGGGTGTCCCCGCCGGCGATGACCGCGATCCGCTTGCCGTCCGGCGAGTAGACGGCGTCGAGCACGTCCCAGCTCTTGCGGACCAGGTCCCGGGTCGCGCCGGTAGCCGATTCGACGCGCGTCAGACCGCGGAACTCGCCGCTCTGGAACTGGCTGTCGACGTCGCTGAGGATCAGCAGGCCCGCGCCCTCCGGGCTGAAGCTCAGCGGGATGCGGGCGTTGAACCCCTCTCCCGCTTGCAGGGTCCGGTCCTGGTTGGTCTTCAGGTCGTGGATGCGGACGTTGCGAATCAGATCGCCGTAGTTCTCCGCGTAGGCCAGGTAGCGCCCGTCGGGGGAGGCGGCGACGAGGCGCGACACCAGGGAGCTGTTGCGGTTGACCAGCGTCCGCGCGTAGCCGCCGGTCGCGATCCGGTAGAGATCGAACGACTGCGTCCCCCGGTTTTCGATCTCGACCAGCATGGAGCCGCCATCGGAGGTCCAGCCCAGGAAGCGGGCGTTCTTGCCGGGGGCGAGCTCGACGGCCTTGCCGTCCAGCTCCCGCACGAACAGGTGGCTCTCGTCCCCGGCCGGGCCGCTGCGGTAGACGAACCGCTCGTCCTTCGGGAAATAGCCTTCCACCCGGACGGGATCTTTCAACGATCTGGTGAGCTGGACCGGCGGGCCGCCGGCCACCGGCAGGGCATAGGCGTTGGGAACGCCGTCGGAATCTATCGAGACCAGCACCTTGCCGCCATCGGGCGAGATCGACAGGCCCGAGATCG
This sequence comes from Thermoanaerobaculia bacterium, assembly GCA_035490435.1. Taxonomy (GTDB): domain Bacteria; phylum Acidobacteriota; class Thermoanaerobaculia; order Multivoradales; family UBA5704; genus DATARR01. The sequence continues at coordinate 160,904 of DATHEF010000016.1, read as the reverse complement.
CCGGGGGCGCGGCTCCAAGGGAGGGAGAGGCGAGGAGAAGCGAAAGGACGAGAAACCTGCTCAGCATGGGCGGATGGTACCAAACCCTGGGCTCTACCCCCGGCCCACATACAAAATGTGCGCGTGGGGGTACCCCGCCCCGATCTCGACCGCCTCGAACCCCGCGAAGCCGGCGCGCGCGAGGCGGTCGCGGATCTCGTCCCGCGTCTCGTAGCTGAAGGCCTCCCCCAGGGTCAGGCCGAGGAGGTCGGCGCCGCGCTCCTGGGCGCGATTCCAGAACGCCTTGACCCGGTGCCCGGGGTCGATCTCCTTGAGCAGAAAGACGCCGCCGGGCGCCAGCCGCTCGCGCGCCCAGCCGAGCAGCGGGTCCCAGTCCGCCCGCGGCAACCGGTAGAGCACGTCGAAGATCGACACCGCGTCGAACCTGCCGCGAACCGCCAGGTGGTAGCCGTTGACCACCCGCAGCCGGGGCTCGCGAGGGACGTGGAAGACCTTGCGGCCGTCCGGCTCGACGGCGACCGCCTCGCGGACTCCCGCCGCGAGGGCGAGATGTGCGAAGATTCCATGCCCAGCCCCGAGATCCAACAGCCGGCCCCCTGTCGGGAGGTAGTCGAGCACCCGCAGGAAGGGGCACGAGAGGAAGCGCCCGAGCACGTGAAATCGGGCCGCTGCTGGTGCGTCGCGATAGGCGCGCCGCACCAGGCCGAAGGCCTGGATACGACTGAGGTGAGAACGACTGAGATGGGAACCAACGAGAGACGACACCCGGACTGAATATCTCCACGCGATGACGCTGTCAACCGACTCCCCGTTACGGCGGATGATCCCCTCCAGGACCAGCCCCGCCGCCCTCGCCGGGTTCGCCCTCGTGCTCCTGGTGCGGCTCCTCACGCTCCCCCGCAGCCTGTGGGAGATGGACGAGGTCCTCTTCGCGCGCGCCGTCGAGCGGTTCGATCCCTTGAGCCACCGGCCCCACCCGCCGGGCTATCCCGTCGTCGTGGGCCTGGGCAAGCTGCTCAACCTGGTCTTCCACGACCCTTTCACCAGCTTGGTCGCCCTCAGCCTGATCGCCTCGCTGGTCGGCTACTGGGCCCTGGTCGCCGCCTTCCGCCGGATCGCGGGAGGGGAGGGCGCCGAGCGGGTGGCGGTCGCCGGAGCGCTCCTCTTCCAGCTCTCGCCGGCAATGCTCGTGCAGGGGCCGCTGCCGATGTCGGACCCGCCGGCGCTGATGTTCCTGGCCCTGGCCCTGGCCGCCGGAGCCCTCCTGCGGGACGGCGGCGGGATCTGGAGCGCCCTGACTCTGGGGGTGTCCGCCTCGGCCGCGATCGGCTGCCGTCCGCAGCTCGCCCTGGTGGTCCTCCCCATGCTGGCGGTGGCGCTCTGGCAGACGCCGGGATGGCGCCGGCGGGGCGAGGTCGTGGCCGCCTTCACGCTCGTCTCGCTCCTCTGGTTCGTCCCCCTCGTCCTGGCGACCCGGGGATTCACCGGCTTCCTCATCTACCAGTCCAAGCAGGCGACCTACGTGGCCGGGCACGACGCGACGCTCTCCCGTGGGGGCAGTCCGATGCTCTCCGTGGCGAAGCGATTCATCACCCACCCGTGGGGGCGCAAGCAGATGGCGTTCCCGGTGCTGGCGCTGGCGGCGCTCGGGAGCGTGGCACTCTCCCGCCGGCGGCGGTCCGCGGCGATCCCCCTGGCGGTCCTGACTGTGTTTCAGCTCGCTGTCTGCCTGCTGATCATGGATCCCGCGGACGCCGTCCGCTACGCGCTCCCCTCGATGCTCGGCATCGCCTTCGCGGCCGCCGTGGGAGCGCAGGCCCTGGCGCGGCTCGTCCGGGCTCCGGCGGCGGTCCGGCTCGTCCCCATCCTCGTCACCCTGCTGATCGTCGCGGCGTCGATCGTCTACGCCTGGCCCGTGCTCGCGGTCCGCTCCCGGACTCTCTCGCCCACGATCTCGGCGGCGCGCTGGGCGCGGCGGAACGTGCCGGCGAAATCGGTGATCCTGGCCGGAGAGGACGTGGCCCCGCAGGCCGATCTCCTGCTCAAGGAGGGGTTCGACCTCAAGCGGATCGAGGACGGGTTCCATCATGCCGCCTGCCGGCCCGAGGCGCAGGCCTGGATCTTCGCCGAGGGGGAGAGCCGCTGGCCGGGGGCGGTGACCTTCAGATGGCCCGACAGCGACCCCTACCACAAGCTGACCCGCGACCATTACCGCGTCATCTCCCTGAGCCCGGTCCCGCTCGACCGCCGCTTCAAGAGCGTGCGCGGGGTCTACGGCTGGGAACCGACCCTCCTGGACGCCCGCTGGCGATGGCTGGACGCCGACGCGGCGATCCAGATCTTTCCGCACAAATGGGTCCGGGCGGCCGTCGTGAAGCTGGGGCTCGATCCCTCGGCGCCGTTCCCCGCGAACACCGTCACCCTGTCGATCGACGGCGTCCCGGGCAAGACCGTGGAGATCGCGCGCGGCACCTGGCAGCGGGTCGAGTTGCCGCTGCCGGGCCACCGGATGGTCGAGATCGGCATCCGGTCGGCCCATTCGTTCGTGACGACGAAAGACGGGGCGCCCCGCCGGGCCGCCGTGCAGCTCCTTGCCGTGGAATGGATCGCCCGTTAAGCTGAGGCCTATTCCGATGCCGATTTTTGATATGAGGAAACAGCCGTCCGTTTCGCTCGTCATTCCGATGTTCAACGAAGAGGAGAACATCGAGCACGCTCTCGCCTGCGCGGTGGATGCCCTCGCGCGCTACAGCGGCGAGGACTGGGAGATCGTGGTCGTCGACGACGCCTCGCGGGACCGCTCCGCCGAGCTCGTCGCCCGCGAATCGGCCGCCGAGCCGCGCATCTGCATGGTGCGGCACGAGGTGAACCGCAAGCTCGGGGCGTCGCTCAAGACGGGGTTCGCCGCCGCCCGCAAGGACGTCGTACTTTACATGGACGCCGACCTGCCGTTCGATCCGGACGTAATCGGCCGGGCCCTGCAGGCGATGAAGGTGACGCGGGCGGACCTGGTCGCCGGCTACCGGCTGGACCGCACGGCCGAGGGGTTCCGCCGCACGGTCTACTCCTATTGCTACAACACCCTGATTGGGCTCCTGTTCGGCTGGCCGCACCGGGACATCAACTTCTCCTTCAAGCTGATCCGCCGCGAGGTGCTGGAGGCGATCGAGCTCAAGTCCGAGGGGTCGCTGATCGACGCCGAGCTGATCGTCAAGGCGAAAAACCTGGGGTTCGTGATCCAGCAGCTCGGCCTCGACTACTTCCCGCGCACCCGCGGGAGCTCGACGCTCTCCTCCCCCGCCGTCATCCTCAAGATCTTCCGGGAGCTCATCACCCTCTACCCGGAGATGCGCCACCCCCGCCGCCGGGGCCAGCTCGCGCCCTCGGGAGAGTCCGCCGCGCCCGAGCCGGTCGAGGCCCACGCTCCCACCCTGAACCGTTGAGAACGCTCGTCGTCACCGCCGACGACGTCGGCCTCCACCCCGGCATGACCCTGGGGGCCTTGAAGGCCCACGACGAGGGGATCGTCACCGCCTGCAGCGTGGTGGCGACCGGCCCGGCCCTGGACGACGCGGTCGAGCGGCTGCGCGAGCGGCCGGGGCTCGACGTCGGGGTCCACCTCACCTTCGTGGGCGAGCGTCCGCTCTCGCCGCCCGAGCGGGTGCGGTCCCTCCTCGGCGCGGACGGCGCCTTCCTGCCGGGATTCCGCGCCTTCGCCGCCCACTACGCCCTCGGCCGGATCGACGATGCCGACCTCGAAGCCGAGCTGCGGCGTCAGATCGAGCGCCTCCTCGCCACCGGCCTCCAGCTCGTCCACGCCAACAGCCACCAGCACCTGCACGTCCTGCCGCGGGTCTTCGAGATCGTCCTGAAACTCGCCGAGGAATACCGCATCCCCTGGGTCCGGGTTCCCCGCGACCCGGCGACGACCCTCTCCCTGCGCGCGCTCGAGATCGGGATTCTCAACCGGATCGGCAGAGCAGCCCGCCGCCAGACGCGAGGGAGGAAAGTCAGGATTCCCGACCGCACCGTCGGCATCCTCGACGCGGGACGGCTGACCCCGGAACGGCTCGTCGCAATCCTGAAGGACGTGGAGAGCGTGACCGAGCTGGTCTGCCATCCAGGGATCGGAAACCGGGAGCTGGAGGACGTGTACCGCTGGGGCTACGGATGGGATGGGGAGACGGCGGCACTCTGCGATCCGGGGGTGAAAAAGGCGATTCGGGATGGGGGGATCGAGGTCCGCGGGTTTTCGGGGGTGCCCTGACCGCCCCGAAGGGGGCGGCCCTTCCGGGTTCACTTCAGCTTCGCCTCCAACTCCGCCCACCGCGCATACAGTCGCTCCACCCCCTGCCGCGCCTTTTCCAGCTCATTGCACCGCTCCTGGAGCGCCGCGGGATCGGTGGCCACGGCGGGGTCCTCGACCCCGGCCTGGGCCGCGACGACACGGTTCTCGGCCTCCAGGATCGCCCCCTCCATCTTTTCCCACTCCTGCTGCTCCTTGTAGGAGAGACGCTTGGCTCCCTTGGCGGGCTTCGGCGAGGCCTTGGCGGCGGTGGCCTTCGACGGCGGCGGAGCGGACTGGCGGGCGGACTCCCATTGGGCGTAGTCGGCGAAGTACTCCGAGTTCCCCTGGCCGTCCATGGCGAGGACCAGGGTGGAGACGCTCTCCAGCAGATAACGGTCGTGGGTGACCAGCACCAGCGCGCCCGGGAACTCCAGCAGGCTGTCCTCCAGCACCTCCAGCGTCGGGATGTCGAGGTCGTTCGTCGGCTCGTCGAGGATCAGCAGGTCCGCCGGCCGCAGCATCAGGCGGGCGATCAGGATGCGGGCCTGCTCGCCGCCGGAGAGCCGGGAGACGGGAGTGTCGAGCTGCTCGGTGCGAAAGAGAAACCGCTTGGCCCAGGCCGCGACGTGGATCGAGCGGTCCTGATAGAGCACCGAATCCCCCTCCGGCGCCAGCGCCCGGCGCAGGCTCACCGTCTTGTCGAGCGTCTCGCGGCTCTGTTCGAAGCGCACGATGCGCAGCCACTCCGCCCGCTGAATCGTGCCGGCGTCGGGCTCCAGCGCGCCGTCGAGCATCGAGAGCAGGGTGGTCTTGCCGCTGCCGTTCGGCCCCAGCAGGCCGAGGCGCATGCCGGGGGTGAGCTTGAGGTCCAGGTTCCTGACGATCCGCCGGCTCTCGAACGACTTGGTCAGCCCCTCGGTGACCAGCAGCTTCTTGGTCTTGCGGTCAGAGGCGTTGAAGTCGATCCCGGCCCGGGCGTTGGCGGCGGCGCCGGTGCGCGCCTTCATCTCCTCCAACTCGGCGATCATCCGGTTCGCCTCCTGGATGCGCCCCTTGGCCTTGGTCGTCCGCGCCTTGGCGCCGCGCTTCAGCCACTCCACCTCATTGCGGACCTTGTTGGCGAGCGAGGCCTGGTACTCGGCCTGATTGCGGAGCACCTCGTCGCGCTTCTGCAGAAAATCGCTGTAGCTCCCCTGGGCCTGGAAGATCCCCTCCGGATAGCGGCGGTCGAGCTCCAGCACGCGCGAGGTGACGTTCTCCAGAAAATAGCGGTCGTGGCTGACCACGAGATAGGCCAGCGGCTCGCTCTGCAGCAGGTCCTCCAGCCAGAGAATGCCCTCGACGTCCAGATGGTTCGTGGGCTCGTCCATCAGCAGGATGTCGGGCTGCTGGACCAGGGCGCGGGCGATCGCCAGGCGCTTGCGCCACCCTCCCGAGAGGATGTCCACTTCCTGCTGCGGATCGTTGAACCCGGCCCGCCCGAGGGCGATGGCGACCCGCAGGTCCTTCTCATAGTCCTCGGCATGATCGTCCGCCAGGGCCTCGACGAGGGTCTCCTCCACCGTCTTCCCCGTCGGGAACTCGGGGTCCTGGGGGACATACCCCATCCGGGTACCCCGCCGAAGCGAGCGGGTTCCGGAGTCCGGCTCCTCGATGCCGGCGAGGAGCTTGAGCAGGGTCGATTTTCCCGATCCGTTGGGACCGATGAGGCCGACGCGGTCCCCCTCCGAGATCCCGAAGGAGAGATCTTCGAACAGGGGACGGGCGCCGAAGCCCTTGCTGATGGAGTCGCAACTCAGGAGGAGAGTGGGGGGCATGAATCCTGGACTTCCTTCAAAAGCATTTCCTTTTCTGTCTTCCGCATCTTCTTGATCCGGCGCTCCTCGCGGAGGGCAAGGCCCCAAGAGAGCACCTCGCGCCACCAGACGAGCGTCACCGGCAGATGGGACCGGGTATACCGCGATGCCCGCCCCGCCCGGTGCTGCGCGAGCCGCCGTTCGACGTCCTTGGCGATCCCGGTGTAGAGCGAGCCGTCGCCGCAGCGGAGGATGTAGATATACGGCACGGGGGGGATTATAGGGGGGGCCGCCCGGGCATCAATGCCCGGGCTACGCTGGAAACGAAAAGCCGACTCAAGCCGGCTCCCAAGTTAGGCTCATCTCGGAGCCGGGTTCACCCGGCTTTTCGTTTGAAGTGTAGCCCGGGCATTGATGCCCGGGCGGGGCCGGCAGGCCGGAGATAGATGATGAGCTCTCCCCTCAACCCTCGAACACCAGCGACCGCACCATCTGCCGCTTCGCCACGGTGGACGGTGTCCAGGCGATGAGGCGGTCGCGGAGCGCACGGGCGAAGCCGTTTTCCCACTGGGCCAGGTGCCCCAGGCGGAGCGAGCCGAGGACGAACCCGTTGGCTCTCGGGACGCGACGGGCCTCGTAGCCGCGCAGGGCGGCGGGGATGTCCGGTTCGCCCCGAAGGCATTCCGCGAGCACCACGGCATCCTCGATGGCTTGGCCCGCCCCTTGGCCAAGGTTGGGCGTCATGGGGTGGGCGGCGTCGCCGAGCAGGGTAATCCTCCCCTCCCCCCATTTCCGGACCGGCATCCGGTGGAGGATGTCGTTGCGCAGGATCGCCTCCTCGGGCGTCGCTTCCAGGAGGGCCCGAATCGGCGGGTGCCACCCCTCGAACAGCCGCAGGAGAGTGGCGCGGGATTGTCCCGGCTCGTCCCGGCCTCCCGGCGGGGTGTTGAGGGTGGTGAACCAGTAGACCCTCCCCTTCTCGATCGGCACGATGCCGAAGCGCTGGCCAGGACCCCAGCTTTCCGAGACCTCCTGAGGCGCCGGATGAAAATCCTCCGGAGTGACCCCACGCCAGCTCACGTAACCCGCGTAAAGGGGATCGCCGTCCCCCAGGAGTTGCGCCCGGACGGCGGAGTGGATGCCGTCCGCCCCGATCAGAGCCGCTCCCCCGACCCGTCGGCCGTCCCCGAGCCGGGCCTCGACGCCGTCCGGTCCCGCCTCGTAGCCGGCGATCTCGCTGCCGACATGCAGGACGCCGCGGCCGAGCGCCTCCAGCAGGATCTTCTGCAGCGTCGCGCGATGGATCGCCACAGAAGGAGCCCCCAACAGGGTCTCGATTTCGCGGAAATCGGTGCCGCTGAGAAGCGTGCCGTCCCATCGCCGGATGCTGGCCGTCCCGATCGACCGGCCCGCTTCCATCACCACCAGGTCGAGGCCGATGCGGCGCAGCGCGAGGACGGCGTTCGCCTGGAGGGTGATGCCGGCGCCGACCTCCCGGATCTCAGGAGCGCGCTCCTCGACCTGGACCGGGAATCCCGCCCGGCGCAGCGCGATGGCGGCGGTCAGTCCCCCGATACCGCCGCCGGCGATGAGGATTTCCTCGTTCATCTGCCTCAGAGATCCGCCACGCCATCCTCAACCAGTGGAAGCAGGCGAGAGTCCTCCAGCGCGGCAGTGCGGTGGCCCATGCCCGTCATGTACTCCGAATTGGAGGCAAACTCCATGAACGCGCTGACGCTGCTCTGCCGGACGAGCATCGCCGCATCCCACCGCTCGTCGCTCGGTCCAATCAGGAAGGCGCCGCCCTTGCCGAGGAAGAGCAACTCGCCGCCTGACCGCGTGAGGTGCGGCAGAGTGTGCTCGATATAGAGCCGGTAAGCCGCCGCACCGCTGATCGGAGCGACGGGCGCGAGGTTCGGCGTGGCTGAGTAGTCGGCGACGGACCGGAAGCGCAAGAGGTTGAGCATGACGATCTTGCCGGAGATGTTGCGAGTGAAGAACGCCCGCCCGGCCTCTTGGGTTGGCTCCAGATACGTCGGGTGCGTGCTGTCTGACATGGGTCTCTCCTTCGATGGGGCCTATCCGGGCGGCGCGGCGGCGCAGTGCCGGCGGCCTATCGCGTGCTCAAGGAGCAGAGGGGATTCTTCGCCCGATGCTCGAAGTGGGCAGCCTGACCGGTGGTACCCCTTCGATGGGCTCGGACGTGTTCACCGCATACGGTGCAGCGGAATGCTGGAGGAGCTTTTGCAGCTTCCCGTAGCTGCAAGGCCCCGGCAATATCGATCTGGTGTCCTTCAAGATGGCAAAACGTGGCTTTCGGCATTGGAGTCTCCAAGGGTATCTTCATCTGTACTGCCACACATCGGGTTCGTTGTCCCCACGTAGATCAATCTTATTGCCAGCGTTCATGATGTCCCGCACCCAGGAACTACAGACCAGGAGGCTCTTGGCTGGGCACCCTTACGAGAACACGCTTCCATGTCTTCTGGTCACCAAGTAGACCGCCCAACTTTCGCCGAAACGCATAGCACCTTTTACCTTGGGGTGCTCGGCTTGTCGCTGAGCCGCCGCGGTCACGGGGCAGCCACCCACGCGATCTTCGGATCCACGACCTTGGCGTGGGGCTGCTTGCAGCGCAGAAAGGCAGTGGCAGCGAACACCTGGCTCAGCGTCGCAGAAGAATAATAACGATCGGAAGAGCAAGAACCTGGGTTCCCTCCTACGATAATATATTGATCCGACAAGTACGCCGGGGAGGTTACCGTGGTGCAGTCGCACTTGACCAAACCGTTGACGCCAGGGCCACACTTGATGTCGAGACAAAAACCCCAACGGTTCGTGGCACTCGGACAGACTCCCATGCTGTCCACCAGTGAATAGCGCGACTGCAAGGCTTCGTTCGTTCCTGGCTTACAAACTTCCGATGTCGTCGACGCGACATTCGATTTCACGCGGCAGGAGCAACTCATCTTCGACATCCCCTCCTTCCACTCGCACCGCGCCTGCGTGCAATCGGCAAAACTGCCTGCAATCCCTCCCATGGCTGGGCAGAAGGCAAACTGGGGTGAACAACTGTCGGCCGCGACTGCAATGGGGACGAAGCTGAACGCGAGCAGCGAGAATGCCAAAGGCATTGTGGCCTTCATGTTTCTCCTCCCACCAAAGTCAATTTCTTGTGAACAACAACAGGCAGCATAGCGCACCCGGCGCGATCATCGCCGCCGACGGCGGGCGTACCGCGATCTAGCACGCGTAAGGCAAGCCTCTTGGCTTGACAAGATATACACAATGCTACATAACTAGTGCCGTGAGGAGCCTGAAGCACCAGAGCCCCTCCGCGAGTGCCGAACCCCAGCGCAGTGCTTTCCAAGGGCACTCGTCCGAACTCTCGAAAGGAGCTGATATGAAGCAGCCAATCCGTGCCCTCGCCTTCGTGGCCGCCCTTCTTCTCTCCGTCTTCGCCGTGCAGGCCCAGACCGGCTGGACTCGTGAGGGGTGCTGGTCCCCCTATCCCAATTGTGTCGGCGCCAAGGATGTCTTTCTCGACTCCGCCGGTCACGAGTGGGAATGCGGAGCCTGTGGAACGACTCAGAACCCCGGTCCGGGCACTTGCTACCAGACGGGCAACCTGCACAGCATCGGCTACTGGTGCTCCTAGAGCCGGCTAGCCCTCGATTCGGCGCTCTCCCCGATGAACGAGGGGAGCGCCCCGGCTTGCAGCGTCACCCTGCGTAACGGTATCTGGCGCGATGGGAGCTTACGGAGTGACTCCGTAACGGTATCTGGCGCGTTGCAAAGAGCAAAAAAGAGCAAACGAATTGGTGGGCCTTCTCGCGGGAAGTGGCAGGCGGTGCGACAAGCCCTTCGAGGAGACGCCCCGCGGTCCCCGTGGCCTTCCCAGGGTGTCGTTCAGGACCAGGGGCGTCTCTACCGCCTCCGGCCGGAGGTTATCCTGGGATCAGAATCTGGCCCGCTCTTAGGAACCAGAGCTCGAACCGCGGTGCCTCTTCTGTCTCCAGCGCCTCCCGCACGGCCCTTCCGTAGATCGCCCCCTGCGGCGCGTAGATCGCCGCGCGGGTGCGGATCTCCTCCGCCGTCTCCACCTCGTCGGTCTTGTAATCGGCGATCACGATCCGGCCGTCCTCCGGATCGCGGTAGAGGAGATCGATCGCGCCGCTGACGATTCCGACGGGCGAATGCTCCCCCTCCCCTGGCGGCAGGAGGACGGGGAGCTCGCGGGCGAGGACGTGATCCTTCAGCTTCCGCATGCGCTTGAGCAGAGGGCCGGCGGCGAAGGTCTCCAGGAGGGTGGCGGCCAGCGGCAGCGCGCGGTCGAGCTCGTCCCCTTCGACCAGGGCGGCGAGGTAGGCGGGAAGCAGGGCGCGCTGGCGCTCCAGCTCCTTGGCCGGCGCGGCCCCGAGATCCCACTCCTCCAGGGCGCGGTGGATGGCCCCTCCGGCGGCCATGGCGGCGGCGCGATCCTTGGCGCGATGGGCGGAGCGGCGGCCTTTCCGCTCGACGATCTCGGTCTGTTTTTCGGCCTGCTGCTCGCGCAGGAGGGCGTGGGCCTCCTCGGAGGCGGCGCCGCCGAAGGAACGCTCCATGCGCAGGGCGGCGCGCTCGCGCTCGGCGCGGAGGGTGGCGGAGACGAAGGCGATCTCCTCCGGCCCGGGCAGTGAGGGGCGCTCGGGCTCGGCGGCGAGGCCGAGGTCGGCCGGCGGACGCAGGGCCGGGAACTTCCAGAGGGCGCCGGTCGGGTCCGGGAAGGACCAGGAAGGCGCCGCTGCCGCCGAGCCGAGGGCCTCTTCCCAGAGATCGGGAAGGCTCGGCGGCAGGTCGCCGCGCGAGAGCAGGAGATCCAGCGGATTGTGGGCCTGCTCCCAGGTCAGCGGCTCCATCACCTCGGGCCAGCGGCCGGCGAGCACGAGGCGATCCTTGGCGCGGGTCATCGCCACGTAGAGCAGGCGCACCCGCTCGGCGGCCTCGACCACGCGGCGGTCGGCCTCGATGCGGTCGAAGCCGGGGGTCGGCGCGCCGAAGAGTCGGTACTCGAAACCGTCCCCCCAGCGGCCGGCCTCGGTACGGGCGCCGCGGTCCCCCGGCGGCGGCTTGTGGAGCTGGAGCAGGTAGACGTGCTCGAAGTCGAGCCCCTTGGCGCCATGGATGGTGAGCACCTGGACCGCGTCCTCGGAGCTGTCCTTGGGGCGCCCTTCCTCGGCCTCGCGGGACTCGGCCACGCTGCGCCGCAGGGCGCGCAGGATGGCGGTGGCGTCGCCGCCGCTCTCCTCGACGGCGGCGAGCACCTGGCGGAAGAAGCGCTCCAGGTTGGCCAGCCGGTAGGGGCCGAGATAGCGGGCCGCCTCGGTGGCCTCGATCAGGGTGAGCCGGCGCAGGCGCTCGACGAAGATGTCCGCCGGCTCGGTCTCGAAGGAGCGGCGGAGGACGGCCAGATGCTCGACGGCGGCCAGCAGGTTGCGGTCCCAGCCGCGCACGCGCTCGATCCCCGGAACGTCTTTCGGCACCACGCGGACCGCCCCCTCGATCGCCCGCCGCAGGGCCGCGAGGGCGTCGGGGGCCGGCGAGCGCAGCTCGGTCATCAAGCGCGGGAACTGCCGGTTCCAGAGCGGGATCAGGGCGGCGTCGGGCACCCCCACGGTCGAGGAGCGGAGCACGGTCAGCAGCGCCAGATGGTCGCCCGGATCGAGCACCGAGCGCACCAGGGCGGCGGCCTCGATGACCTCGCGGCGGCGGTAATACTGCTTGTCGCGGCCGACGGCGAAGGGGACCCGGGCGCGGCGGAAGGCTTCCAGGTAGAGGTCGAGGTCGCCGATGCCGCGCAGCAGGACGGCGATCTCGCTCCAGGCGACCCCGTGCTCGGCGTGGAGGGCACGGATGTCCTCGGCCAGGGCAGCGGCCTCGATCTCGGTGGCCTCGGCGAGCGCGGTCTTCCAGGGCTCGGGCTGCCGCTTCCAGGAGACCCAGTGCTCGACGGGGGACCAGCCGGCGGACGGGCTGGTCAATCCCCCGCCGCGCCGGAAGCCTGGGTCGTCCAGCCGCCGGTCGCAGGCGAAGAGGGGCTCGAAGGGGGGCTGCACCCCATCCCGCGAGGTCATCACCGGCTCGATCACCCGGGCGACCTCCTCCAGGATGACCGGCACGGAGCGGAAGTTCAGCGCGAGCGACATCACGTCCCCCCCGGCCTCCCGCACCAGTTTCACGAAGCCGTCGTAGGCCCGGAGGTCGGCGTTGCGCCAGCCGTAGATCGACTGCTTGGGGTCGCCGACCAGGAAGAGGCCGGGGCGCTCCTCGACCGGGCCGTCGAGGGCGATCCAGCGCAGGAGGTCGCACTGGATGCGGTCGGTGTCCTGGAACTCGTCGACGAGGAGCTGATCGATCCGCCGCCGCACCTGCCGCCGCACCTCGGGCTGCTCGGCGAGGAGCGACTCGGCGCCGGCGAGCAGGAAGTCGAAGGTGGCGATGCCGCGGGAGCGCAGCTCGCGCTCGACCCGCCCGAGCAGGGGGATCAGGGCGCGGCGGCCGTGCTCCATCAGCTCGAGATCGAAGCGGGTGAGCTGCTCGACGAGCTGGACCAGGCCGGCGGCGGCGGCGGCCAGCTCGGCCGCCACCTCGCCGAAGAGGGAGGCTTCATTCTTCTCCAGCTTCCGGCGCCAGTTCTTCAGATGATCGACGAGGTTGTCGGGGAGGAGATCCTCGCGCCATTCCTTGAGGACCGGGACCGCGGCCTCCTCCTCCATCCGGCCGAGCAGCACCGAGAGGGCGTCGGCGATCTTGGTGGCGTTGGGCACCCGCACCCCTTTGCGGAGGCGGGGCTCGATTAGCCGGTGGACCGCTGCGCAGGCGGTGGCGAGGCGGTGGCGGAAGTCTGCCAGCGCCTCGGGGCGGAACGGGTCCTCGTTGAGGACGGCGGCGGGGAGCCCCCCCTGCAGCAGGGAGATCAGCGCCTCGACGATCTCCGGCGGACCGAAGCCGCGGATGGCGAGGGCCAGCAGATGGGGATCGCCGGGATCGCCGTAGCCGTCGCGCAGGGCGTCCTCGACGGTCTCGCGAACGACCTCCTCGACGAGATGGCCGTCGGCGTCGATCATCAGATCGGGATGGATGCGCGCCTCCAGCGGGTGATCGGCGAGCAGCCCGCGGCAGAAGGCGTGGATGGTGCGCACGGCCAGATGGTCGAGGGTGCCGAGGAGCGCCCGCGCCCGCCGGGATCGCTCGGGGTCCGGTGGCAGCAGCGAGGCCTCGAGCCAGTCCGGCGCCGCCCCGCCGGCGGCGAGCGAGGCCAGCTCGCGGGCGGCGCGGCCGGCCATCTCCGCCGCCGCCGCCTCGGTGAAGGTGATCGCCACCACCCGTCCCAGCACCTCGGCGGCGACGCGGTCGGGCCCGTCGTCCCGGGGGCGCGCGGAGACCCGCTCGGCGAGCCGCAGGGTGGCGCGCTCCCAGCCCTCGCCCAGGGTCCAGGCGAGCAGCCGGCCGATGAGGGTCGTGGTCTTGCCCGTCCCCGCCCCGGCCTGGAGCACCAGGGGGACGTCGAAGCGGGTCTGAGCGGCCCGGCGGGCCTCGCGGTCGGCGGCGCGGAGGAGGGTTTCGGTCATCCGCCTACTTCTCCTCCTGGCGTTCCATCGGCTTGGCCCCCAGCCGCCAGACCCGCAGCAGCGCCGCCTCCTCGGGGGGGAGCGCGGCGAGGGCCGCCTCGGTCCAGGCGAAGAGGCGCTGGCGGGCGCCGGAATCGTGGCGCAGGCAGGCCTCGGCCACCGAGCAGTAGCCGCAGCGCCCCGGCTCCTTGCGGCCGTCGAGCTCGACCAGGCGGGGGAAGAAGCTCCCCGCCTCCCAGGCGGCGAGCACCGCCTCGGAGGCCGCCGCGAACGCCTCGATGAAGTCCTGGTCGGCGGTGGTGACCGCGAGCTCCCGTTCGCCGTCGTCGATGCCGGGGCGCAGGAAGAGGTAGCGCCCCTTGGACTCGCCGTCCGAGCCGAGCAGGTAGGCCACCGCCTGCAGGTGCGTCCCCTTCCTCACCCGGTCGAGGAAGTGGCGGCGGCGCACGTCCGCCTTGCGCGCCGTGGAGATCGGCCGGCCGGTCTTGTAGTCGGTCCAGATGACGAGGCCGCCGGCGGCCTTGTCGACGCGATCCGCCTTGAAGAGGACGTGGCGCAGGGAGCCGGGGACCTCCCCGACGTCGAGCTCCCCCTCGAACTCCGTCGCCATCACCGGCACGGCCCCCTTGGACCAGTCCATGTCGCGCGCGGTGTCGAGCAGCGGGCGGGCGCGGTCGGCCAGGGCGCGCGCGAGGCCGGGGAGGAAGATCCCCTCCTCCTCGAGCAGCCGCAGAGACTCCTTGTAGAGCATCTCCTCGACCTCGCGCCCCTCGGGCCAGACGGCGGTGACCGGATCGAGATCCCTGACGTTGCCGCGAACGTTCTCACGGCCGGGGGGACGGGCGATCTTGTCCAGCACGCCGTGGACGACGTTGCCGAGGAGCACCGGATCGACGCCGGGGAGCGCGGCGAGCGGATCGGGCGTCGGCTCGATCCGCAGCAGGCGGACGAGGAAGAGCTGCCAGGGGCAGGCGGCCAGGTTCTCGAGCTGCGTGACGTAGAGGTCGCGCAACCGGGGCTCCCCCTCGCCGCCGCCCGGGATCTTGCCGATGAAGCCGAAGTAGGGACCGAGCCGGAAGCGCGCCGCCCGCCCTTCGTCGGTGCGGAGGTCCGGGTCCATCTCCTCCAGTACGGCGAGGCGGGCGGTGGCCAGCCGTTCCGGCGAGAGATCGAAGGCGGATTCCGCGAGCTCGGCGCGCGACTCCTTGATCGCCATCTTCAGCACCCGCCCCCACCAGCGCCGGGGAGCGTAGAGGCCGGCCATGACGGCGTGCTCGGCGGCCGTGCGGGGTCCCGGCAGCGGCCCGGCCTTGGGCAGGCTCCAGAGCGGCGGGGCCTTGGCGATCTCCAGCCGCTCGCGCAGGCGCTCGACCAGGGGGGAGGCGGGCAGCGGCTTGCCGTCGTCGTCCGTCGTCTGCCAGGAGAGGGTGACGGCCGGGGCCGCCGAGAGGAGCTGGGCGAAGAGGTAGCGCTCCTCGTCGAAGCCCGAGCGCTTGATCGGCACGTCGGGCAGCACCCGCTGGAGGATGCGGCGCAGATCGTCCGGCAGCAGCGGGTCCTCACGGATGCCGCGCGGGAAGACGTCGCGGTTCAGACCCATCAGGAAGAGGTGATCGAAGGTGCGCGCGCGGGCCTCGGTGACCGAGAGCACCTGGACGCCGCCCCCCTGGCCGCCGAGCGGGGAGGCGCCGGCCGCCGCCAGGAGGTTCTCGATCAGCAGCCGCATCTCGTCGCGCTCCAGCCGGAAGCGCGCCGGGACCTCCCGTTCGAGCTCGTCCAGGGCGGCGCGCACGGGGGCGGCCTCCTCAGCGGCGAGATCCCAGCCGAGATCCGCGGTGAGCAGCGACCGCAGGTTCTTGAGGTGCTCGGCGGCGGGCGCCTCGTCGGGCCAGGCGGCGAGCCGCTCGCGGGTGCGCTTGGCGGCGCGCACGGCGGCGCGGATCAGCGAGCCCGGGATGCGGCGCCGCCGGGCGTGCGCCTCGTTGCTCCGCACCCCTTCCTCGCCGTCGTCCGGGGCGTCCTCCTCCTGGCCGACGGTCTGCAGGCCCTGGCGGATCGGCAGGGCGTAGGAGCCCTTGCGCAGCACGTCCTCGAGGCGCAGCTCGGTGGCGTCGCGCAGCCGCCCGGCGCCGAGGGCGGCGAAGGCGAGACGGAGATCGACCCAGCCGCCCCCCCGCGCCAGCGGGGCGGCCGGCGTGTGGGCCGCCTCGGGCAGGGTTATCACCGCGTCCAGCCAGCGGTCGGACGGCACCGCCTCCCCCTCGCGCAGCAGCTCGAGCAGAGCACGGGCGCGGCGGCCGGCCGGCGTGAGGCCGCCGTGCTCCCCCACTCCCGAGAAGGGGATGCCCAGGCGATCGAAGTGCCGGCGCAGGGCGAAACGGTAGGGGTTGAGATCGCGCGCCACGACGCCGATCCCCTCCGGCCTCGCCGCCCCGTCGAGCAGCGCGCGGATCTGGGCGGCGACCTCCCGCGACTCGGCCTCGGCCCCCACGGCCTCGCGGGCGTCGAGAAGCGGGGCGTTCTCCTCCAGCGGCGGCGCCGTCTCGACGCCGGAGGAATGCCCGAGGCGCTCGGCGAAGCGGGCGGTGAACTCCGTTTCGGCGCCCTCTCCTTCCGGTTTGGGCGGATGATCCAGGATCATCCAGGCGCCGCGGCGGCGTAGCAGGGCTTCGATCAGATCGGTGGCGACCCCCGTGGCGTCGGCGAAGCCGTGGACGAGGATCGCCCGCGCCGGCAGGGCCTCGTCGTCGGCGATCTCGGGGCGCTCCACCAGCTCGGCGGCGCGCCGGAGGAGGGTCGAGGCGCGCCCCAGGCCCAGGGTCCGCATCGCGGCCTCGGCGCGGGCGGCGGAGCGGACCAGGGCGCGGGCGCGCTCCACCTCGGGCTTGCTGCCGGCGAGCGGGCCATCGCTCGCCAAGGCCTCCTCGACCGCCTCGGCGTGGACCGGCTCGAAACCGGCGTCGAGCAGGTCGCGCACGGTGCCGGTGACCGCCGCGAAGCCGTCGGCCAGATCCTCCAGCCCCCGCCGGAGCGACGGCTCGGCGCGGGCGGCCCGCTGGGCGAAGACGTCGAGCAGGCTGCCGCCGCGAGGCGCGGCCTCCCCCGAGCGCTCCAGGATCTCGGAGGCCAGGCCGAACAGGGTCTGCACCGAGACGCCGGCCACCGACCGCCCCCGCCGCCGCACGATCGCCGCCGCCACGTGGAGGCGCAGGCTGCGCGAGGGGACGACGATCCGCACCGGCACCTTGAGCAGTCCAGGGTCCCGCCGGACCTCGGCGAGAAGCGCGTCGAGGCGTTCCATCAGCGCCGCCTCGGCAGCGCGGGCGCCGGACGCGATCAGGATGCGGCCGGAGGGGCGGAGGGGGGCCTGGAGGACGTCGAAGAGGCTGAGCTGCTGCGGTGACACGGAGAAAGGATACCTCCTTACTCCCTCTCCTCGATCCGCGAAGGAATCCGCGCCCGCCGCAGCAGATCCCCGAAGTGGCTGGTCACCCCCACCGGCCCCTTCAGCACGATCCCCTCCCCGGTACCCTCGACCCGGCCGATCAGCTCGCGGAGGGCGTCGATCCCCTGGCCGGTCTCCAGGGTGTGGAAACGCTCGGCGTCCCCCGGGAAGACGACCCTTCCGGTGGCGGAGCTGGCTCCCCGGTGGAGCTGGACGATCCAGGGGCGGGCGCCGTCGTGGGCCCATTCGAAGCGGACGGCGCCCAGCCGGCCGGTGGCGCGGCGGTAGAGGTCGCGCAGCGAGCTCGCGATTTCCGGCGGCAGCTCTTCCGGCCCCTGGCGGCCGAGCATGAACTGGTCGCCGGCGCCGGCCACCCCCTCGATCAGCGGCTCGCCGTCGGCGCCGGTGACCAGGGCGCCGGAGAAGCGGGCGTCCACCCCCTCCTGGGCGAGGACGGAGGCGATCAGATCCCCGCCGGGGTCCTCTTCCTGGAGCAGGCGGAAGGGGTCGGTCCAGCCGTGGCGGGTGGTGAAGCGGCCCGGGACCTGTTCGCGGGGGCAGGTGCGCAGCCAGGTCTCGGCGCTGCCGGTGGGGGTGCCGAAGGAGAACGGGGCGAGGCCGCGCGGGATCACCCGGGTGTGGGGGACCGGCAGGCCGAGGGCGTCCGCCATCAGCAGGCCGAAGGTCTTGTCTCCCAGGTGGCGGCTGAAGCGGTTGGGCCAGGAGATCCGCGGCGTGCCCGGCGGCGGCCCCGGCTCCTCGATCTCCCAGAGGATGGTGTGCTCGCGCCGGTACCCCCGCCGCACCGGATGGAGGCTGAACTCGACCCGCGTCTCCGTCTTGGCGGGCAGGGCGGGGCGGAACCCGTAGACCGTCTCCAGCACGCGCAGGCCGAGATCGCGGGGGAAGCTCGCCGCGTCCGGCTTCTCGACGCAGCGCGGGGTATCCCCGGGAGCGAGCTCCAGGGCGTCGCCGAAGGCCACGCCGGAGACGCCGCCGTCCTGGACGTCCACCGTCTCGTTGAGGATGGTGTAGAGCCCCTCGGAGGCGAGCCGGGCCAGGCCGCCCAGGATCTCCGCGGGGTTCGTGCCGCCGTAGAGGAAGGAGCGGCTCTTCGGGTGCTCCGGCTCCCAGCTACGGATGTTGACCGAGGCCTCTGGCGAGGCGGCGAGAAGCGCCTCGACCGCCTCTCCCGGGGTGGCGAAGCGATGCCCGGGCGGGATCCCCCGGATCCAGGCGTGGCGCTGGACGAGGTCCGGCCCGAAGCTGACGAACTGGGCGACGTTCGCGCGGCGGGCGAGATGGTCGAGAACGTCGTCTTTGAAATGGCCGGGCACGGGGGGAGGATATATCGGGAGGGGCCGCACCGGGGAGGCGACGCGGGCCCCGCCCGGGCATCAATGCCCGGGCGGTCCCTATGCCCCGGCCGCGATCGCCTTCTCGACGCCGCCGAGCTCCTGATCCTTGTACTGGAGCAGGTAGAGGCGGTAGTAGATGCCGCGCATGGCGAGCAGCTCCTGGTGGGTGCCGTACTCGCGGACCTCCCCCTTGTGCAGGACCAGGATGTGGTTCGCCTTCTGGATCGTCGACAGCCGGTGGGCGATGACGATGCTGGTGCGGCCGACCAGCAGGCGCTCGAGCGCCTGCTGGATGAGCTGCTCGGTTTCGGTGTCGATCGACGAGGTGGCCTCGTCGAGGATCAGGATGCTGGGGTCGAAGGCGAGGGCGCGGGCGAAGGCGATGAGCTGCTTCTGCCCCACCGAGAGGCCGGCGCCGCGCTCCTTGACCACCGCGTCGAAACCGCCGGGCAGGCGCTCGATGAACTGCAGGGCGTGGACCTCGCCGGCCGCCCAGCGGATCCGCTCGTCGCCGATCGCCTCGTTGCCCAGCCGGATGTTGGCGCCGACCGAGCCGGAGAAGAGGAAGACGTCCTGGAGCACCATGGCGACGCTGCGCCGCAGGCGGGCGAGGTCCCACCCGCGAACGTCGACGCCGTCGACCCGCACCATGCCGGAGTCGATGTCGTAGAAGCGCAGCAGGAGGTTGGCGAGCGTGCTCTTGCCGGCGCCGGTGTGGCCGACCACGGCGAGCGTCTCGCCCGGCCGCACCCGGAAGGAGATCCCCTTGAGCACCGGCTCCCCTTCCTTATAGGAGAACCGGACGTCCTCGAACTCGAGATCCCCCTGCACCACCTCGGGGGAGTAGGCCTGCTCGGGCGAGGCGATGGTGACCGGCGTGTCGATCAGCCTGAACACCCGCTCCGAGCTCGCCATCGCCGACTGCAGGATGTTGTACTTCTCCGACAAGTCCGAGAGCGGCTGGTAGAACCGCTGGGCGTACTGGAGGAAGGCGATCAGGGCGCCGACCGAGATGGCGCCGGAGATCGTCCGGCCGCCGCCCACGTAGATCAGCAGGCCGACGCCGATCGCCGAGACCAGCTCGACGCCGGGGAAGAAGACGGCGTAGTAGAAGATCGACCGCACGTTGATGTCGCGGTGATCGCCGTTGATCCGATCGAACTCCTGGAAGGCCCGCCCCTCGCCGTTGAAGAGCTGTACCACCGGCATGCCGGTGATGTGCTCCTGGAGGAAGGAGTTGATGCGGGCGATCTTGACCCGCACCTCGCGGAAGCTCTGCCGCACCCGGATGCGGAACCAGGAGGTCAGCGTGAAGAGCAGCGGGATGATCGAGAAGGCGACCAGCGCCAGCCGCCAGTCGAGCCAGAAGAGCACCACCACGATGCCCGCCAGGAGCACCAGGTCGCCGAAGATCGAGACCAGGCCGGCGGTGAACATCTCGTTGAGGGAGTCGACGTCGGTGGTCACCCGGGTGACCAGGCGGCCGATCGGATTCTTGTCGTAGAAGTTCAGCGGCAGCCGCTGCAGGTGGCCGAAGATCTGCCCGCGCAGGTCCTTCATGATGTACTGCCCCATCAGTTGCAGCACATACCCCTGGGCGTAGAGCGCCAGGAAGGTGAGGATCAGCACCGCGAGGTAGAGGACCGACACCGCGGTCAGGCCGGACACGGCGATGTCGGCGGGGAAGATCCCCCGCGCCAGCAGGAAGTTGCGCACCACGGCGCCCGGCGCCGAGACCTGGCTCGGAGCCGTCCCCGGCGAGCGGATGAAGAGGTCGAGGGCCACCGCCGTCGCCAGCGGGCCGATGAGCTGCAGTAGGGAGGAGAGGATGATCAGCCCGAGCGATCCCAGCGCCATGTCGCCGTACGGGCGCACGTAGCTCACCAGCCGGCGCATGAGGCGGGAGTCGTAGACCTTCCCCAGGACCTCCTCTTCGTGATGACCGCCGATCGGCTCGCTCATGACCCTAAGATACCCCAACTCCGAGCCAACTCGTACCCACGCCGGACTTGCTTATGCCCTTTCATCTATTCCCTCAATGGTGTAGACTGCTGCCAGTTTTTGTCTGTCAATTCGTTCGCGTACAAACTCGTTTGCCGGTCCGAAGCGATCGCTGGAGTCTGCCGTCATGCCGCCGACGTTGAACCAGTTGTTGAAGTCGATGGTGGAACAGGGGGGTTCCGACCTCCACATCACCACCAACTCACCTCCTCAGGTGCGCGTCGACGGCCATTTGCGGCCGCTGAACCTGCCGCCGATGACGCCGTCGGAGACCAAGCAGCTCGCCTACTCGATCCTGACCGACAACCAGAAGCACCGGTTGGAGGAGAATCTGGAGATCGACCTCTCCTTCGGGATCAAGGGGCTGGCCCGTTTCCGCGCCAACATCTTCCACCAGCGGGGCGCGATCGCCGCCGTCCTGCGGCAGATCCCCTACGAGATCAAGGGCTTCCGCGAGCTCGGGCTGCCGACCATCATCGAGCGGCTGTGCGAGAAGCCGCGCGGCCTGATCCTGGTGACCGGACCGACCGGCTCCGGCAAGTCGACGACGCTGGCCGCGATGATCGACAAGATCAACCGTGAGCGCGCCGAGCACATCGTCACCATCGAGGACCCGGTCGAGTACCTGCACAGCCACAAGAAGTGCATCGTCAACCAGCGCGAGATCAACGCCGACACCCACAGCTTCACCGCCTCCCTGCGCTCGGCGCTGCGGCAGGACCCCGACGTGGTGCTGATCGGCGAGATGCGCGACCTGGAGACGGTGGAGTCGGCGCTGCGCATCGCGGAGACCGGCCACTTGACCTTCGCCACCCTGCACACCAACTCGGCGGCGCAGACGATCAACCGCATCATCGACGTCTTCCCGGCCCACCAGCAGGCGCAGATCCGCGCCCAGCTCTCGCTGGTCCTGGAAGGGATCATCTGCCAGACGCTGCTCCCCAAGACCGGCGGCAAGGGGCGCGCGATGGCGATGGAGATCCTGATCCCGAGCCCCGCGATCCGCAACCTGATCCGCGAGGACAAGGTGCATCAGATCTACGGCATGATGCAGACCGGCCAGGCCAAGCACGGAATGCAGACGTTCAACCAGTCGCTGGCGGCCCTGTTTTTCAAGCGCCTGATCACGTTGGAGGTGGCGCTCGCCCGCTCGTCTTATCCGGACGAGCTGCAGGAGATCATCAACCGCGGTCCCGCCAACCTGAACCCCTCGCTGACCGCGTAGGCGGAGGAGTAGGAAGATGCCTAGCTTCATGTGGAAAGGTAAGACCCGCGCCGGCCAGGTCCAGGAAGGGCAACTCCTGGCCGACTCGCGCGACGCCGCGGCGGCGGTGCTGCGGCGCCAGCAGATCCAGATCACCAGCATCCGCGAGAAGGGACGGGAGGTCAAACTGATCCCCCGCATCCCGCGCGGCGTCGGCGCCAAGCGCATCGCCATCTTCACCCGGCAGTTCTCGGTGATGCTCGACGCCGGCCTGCCGCTCGTCCAGTGCCTGGAGATCCTCGGCAGCCAGGAGGAGAACCGCACCTTCCAGGCGATCATCAACACGGTGAGGACCGACGTCGAGTCCGGCGCCTCGCTCGCCGACGCCATGCGCAAGCACCCCAAGGCGTTCGACAACCTGTTCACCAACATGGTGGCGGCCGGCGAGTCGGGCGGTATCCTCGACATCATCCTGCAGCGCCTCTCGGTGTACATCGAGAAGGCCGTCAAGCTCAACAGCCAGGTCAAGGCGGCGCTGATCTACCCGGTGTCGATCATCGTCATCGCCGCCCTGGTGGTGTTCATCATCCTCTGGAAGGTGATCCCGGTGTTCGCCCAGCTCTTCGCCGGCCTGGGCAGCGAGATGCCGTTCCTGACCCGTATGGTGATCGGCGCCAGCAACTTCGTGGCCGACTACATCTTCTTCATGGTCCTGGTGGGGGTCTTCGCCGGCGTCGCGATCCGCCGCTGGTACAAGACGCCGCACGGCCGGCGGTTCATCGACACCGCGATGCTCAAGATCCCGGTCGTCGGCATGCTGCTGCGCAAGATCGCCGTCGCCCGCTTCTGCCGCACGCTCGGCACCCTGACCGCCTCGGGCGTGCCGATCCTCGACGGCCTCGAGATCACCGCCAAGACCGCCGGCAACGCCGTCATCGAGGACGCCGTGATGTCGGTGCGCAAGAGCGTCGAGGAAGGCAAGACGATCAGCGAGCCGCTCGCCCAGACCAAGGTGTTCCCCAGCATGGTCGTGCAGATGATCAACGTCGGCGAGCAGACCGGCGCCCTCGATCAGATGCTGTCGAAGATCGCCGACTTCTACGAGGACGAGGTCGACACCGCGGTCGCCGGCCTGATGAAGCTCATCGAGCCGGTGATGATCACCGTGCTCGGCGCGGTCATCGGCACGATCGTGGCGGCGATGTACCTGCCGCTCTACTCGATCCTGAGCAAGATCGGTTAGAAGGGACCCCGAGGCGGCGGCTCCGCGCCGCCGCCTCGATCATCCGCCTCTACGGCTTCAATCACCGATGACTCCGCTGGCCCGTCAGCTCCGCTGGTATACCGCCATCCGCGTGGTGGCGATCGTCAGCGTGCTGCTCCCGTTCAGCCTGCTGCAGCTCTGGACGCTGCCGCAACCGGCCGAACCGGGCCTCGCCGGGGCGCCGGCGCCGGGCGCTCCGCCCCCCCGGGTGGTGGCGGAGCCGGTGCCCGAGCTCGAGCTGCTGCCCCCCCGGGTGGTCTGGCTGCTCGGCGGCGCCACCTTCGGCGCCACCCTCCTCTACATCGCCCTGATGGGGCTGCTGCGGCGCCATACCAACGCCCAGGCCTACATCCAGTTCTTCGGCGACCTGATCCTGATCACCTGCCTGGTCTACTTCCTGGGCGGCGCCACCAGTCCGTTCTCGCTGCTCTACCTGATCGTCATCGCCGTCGCCTCGACGATGCTGCGCCGCCGCGCCGGCGTCATCGTGGCGAGCGTCGCCTTCCTGCTCTACGGCGGCATGATCGTCTCGCTCTTCTACCATGCCATCCCGCCGGCGAGCGCGGGCCAGGAGGCGATCTCGGGGTGGCGGCTCGGCTACAACCTCGCCGTCCACGGCTTCGGCTTCTACGTGGTGGCGCTGCTCACCTACTACCTGGCGCACAACGTCACCCGCGCCGAGCGGGCGCTGGAGGAGAAGAGCGAGCACCTCGCCGACCTCCAGGTAGTGCACCGCGACGTCATCCAGTCGATCACCAGCGGCCTGGTGACCACCGATCTCGAGGGCACCGTCACCAGCGCCAACCTCGCCGGGCTGGAGATCCTCGGCCGCGCCGAGGCCGAGATCGTGGGACTGCCGATCCACCAGTCGGGCCTGTTCACCGCCCAGCACTGGCGCGAGGCGACCGCCGCCAGCGAGCAGACCGGACGCATGCGCTCCGAGGTCGAGACGACCAGAGGCGACGGCGCCACCCGCTACGTCGGCTTCACCATCTCGCGCCTCACCGACGCCTTCGGCGGCAAGCACCGGGGGTACATCGTCATCTTCCAGGACCTCACCCACTGGCGGCGCATCCAGGAAGAGCTGCGGATGAAGGACCGCATGGTCGCCGTCGGCGAGCTGGCGGCCGGGCTGGCCCACGAGATCGGCAATCCTCTGGCGGCGATCTCAGGCTCCGTCCAGATGCTCGCCGGCCGCATCGACGGCGATCCCGCGCAGCGCAAGCTGATCGAGATCCTGCTCAAGGAGAGCCACCGGCTCGACCGCACGATCAAGGGTTTCCTGCGCTTCGCCCGCCCCCGCGAGCGGTCGAGCGTCTCCTTCGACATCGCGCGGCTGCTCACCGAGAACTTCGAGCTGCTCCGCAACAGCGAGGAGGTCTCCGAGCGCCACCTCCTGCGCCTGGAGCTCGATCCCCCCTCGGCCCGCCTGTTCGCCGACCCCGACCAGGTCAGCCAGATCTTCTGGAACCTGGCGCGCAACTCCTTGCGGGCGATGCCGGACGGCGGCTCGCTGCGCATCGTCGGCCAGTTTTCTGGTGGCCAATCGTCCGGGGGTCAATCGTCCGGCGAGTGGTACCGCCTGCAGGTGATCGACACCGGCCGCGGCATGAGCGAGGAGCAGCGCACCAACCTGTTCCATCCGTTCCAGTCCTTCTTCGACGGCGGCACCGGCATTGGCATGGCGATCGTCTACCGGATCGTCCAGGATCACGGCGGACGCCTGCGCGTCGACAGCCGCCCGGGCGCCGGCACCACCATCGCCGTCGAGCTGCCGACCGTCGCCGCCAGCGTCACCCTGGTCTCCGCGGAGGCAACCGCATGAGTCCGCGCAATCGCCTGCTGATCGTCGACGACGAATCGAGCCTCGCCGACTTCCTCTGTCTGCTCTTCCAGGGGGAAGGGTACGACGTCACCACCGCCGGCTCCGTCGAGGAGGCGCGCAAGAGCCTCGAGGGCGCGAGCTACGACCTCGTGCTCTGCGACATCCTGATGCCCGACGGCAACGGCCTCGACCTGCTGCGCGAGATCAAGGCGGCCACCAACGGCGGTGGTCCGCAGGTGATCATGATGACCGCCTACACCTCGACCAAGTCGGCGATCGAGGCGATGAAGCTGGGCGCCGCCGACTACGTCTCCAAGCCGTTCGACGTCGAGGAGCTGAAAATCGTCGCCCAGAAGGCGCTCGAGCGGGCCGAGCTCGCCGACGAGAACGTCTATCTGCGCAAGGAGCTGGAGCAGAAGTACACGTTCAACAACATCATCGGCAAGAGCGGGCGGATGCAGGCGATCTTCTCGCTGATCGAGCGGATCGCGCGCACCACCTCGACGGTGCTGATCCACGGCGAGAGCGGCACCGGCAAAGAGCTGATCGCCCGCGCCATCCACTTCGCCAGCCCGCGCTCCACCCGGCGGTTCCTGTCGATCAACTGCGGCGCCATGCCCGAGAACCTGCTCGAGAGCGAGCTGTTCGGCCACGAGCGCGGGGCCTTCACCGGCGCCGTGCGCGACAAGAAAGGGCTCTTCCAGGAGTCCGACCGCGGCACCCTGTTCCTCGACGAGATCGGCGAGATGACGCCGACCATGCAGGTGAAGCTGCTGCGCGCCCTGCAGGAGAAAGTCGTCCGCAAGGTCGGCGGCACCGAGGAAGAGCAGATCGACGTGCGGATCATCACCGCCACCAACCAGGACCTCGAGGCGCGCCTGCAGACCGGCGAGTTCCGCGAGGACCTCTACTACCGGATCAACGTGCTGCCGATCCACCTGCCGCCGCTGCGCCAGCGGCGGGAGGACATCTCGCTGATGGTCGAGTTCTTCCTGCAGAAGTACTGCAAGCAGATGGACCTGCCGCCGCGGCAGATCTCGATCGAGGCGATGCAGATCCTGGAGAGCTACGACTGGCCGGGCAACGTGCGCGAGCTGGAGCACCTGATCGAGCGGGTGCTCGCCCTCTCCCACGCCGAGACGATCACCACCCGCGACCTCCCCGTCCACCTGCTGACCAACCGGCGGACCAGCTCCGACCTCGTGCAGCTCCCCGAGGAGGGGCTGGACCTCGAGGCCTACCTGGAGTCGATCCGCACCCAGCTCATGATCGAGGCCCTGGAGCGCACCGACGGCGTGCAGACCCAGGCCGCCGAGCTGCTCGGCATGAGCTTCCGCTCGTTCCGCTACTACGCCAAGAAGGCTGGGATCAAGGGCGGCGACTGAGGGCGGACCCTTCTCGATCCAGCCCGCGGCCGGGCGCCCCTCGGCTTCTGGCGCGCAGGCTTCTAGGGATGGATGTCCGCTCCGTGGAGGCAGCCATTCGTGAACCCCGGCTGGAAGCTGCTCGCCGTGTCCGTGTGCGCCCCCACGTGGCGGATGAATCCGCTCGGCGCGGGGAGAGTGCAGCCGCACGTCGACACCGGCGTGCCCACGTGCAGCGCGTTGTCCACATTGCCCGTCACTGTCCAGTTGGTGACCCCGTCGGCGACATAGCCGTAGCCCATGCGGCTCCCTTGCAGCGTGTTGCCGGTCACCGACCCGCCCCAGTTGTAGAGGTCGACGCCGTTCTCACAGAACATTTTGTGCCCCATCGCGATGCCGAACTTCATGAAGGCGTTGGCGGTGATCGTGTTGCCGAACACCTGGGTGCCCGAGAAGTTGCCGTCGTTCGGCCCCCACTGGTCGACCATGGCGATGCCGCTGATCGCGGACTGCGAATTGGTGCGGATGTCGTTGTAGCGAATCGTGCTCCCCGGCGCGCCGAAGATCACGATACCGCCGTCCGTCACGTCCTGAATGAGGTTGTAGAGCACGTCCGAGTTGCTGCACTGGAGCGAGATCCCGTCCGCGTACTGACCGGTCGCGAAGCGTCCCGAGGGTCCGAATTCGTTGTTGGTGATCTGCCCGTACATGCAGCCGTTGTGGTACGCGCTCGAGCCGCGCTCGAACACGATCGTGGACCACCCGCGCGCGCCCCATGCCTTGACGCTGTCGACGATCTGCCCGCTGGTCGGCCCCCCGAAGTGGATCAGCGCCTGGCTGTAGCAGGCCTGGCCGCCGCAGCTCCCGAAGCGGTCGATGCCGCCGTCGATCCGCAGATTGCGGAGCTGCACGTTGTCGGGCGCGATCACATTGCCCCCCTGGACGTCCCAGACGTTGGCCCCGAAGACCGCCGCGATGCTCGAACTGTTCACAAAGAGGAGAGCCCGCGTGTCGTCCCGCGGGTTCCCCTGGGTGTAGACATAGAGGTCGTCGTACTGGATAGGGAAGGTGATCGTCTGGTTGACCGCCCAGACCGTGCTGGGGCACAGCACCGCGGTCTGACCGCTGTTGAGCTTCGCCTGGATCAGGGAGGCGTCGTTGGTGACGCCCAGGGCGCCGAGGCACTGGGCGTGGAGCGGGGACACGACGAGGAGCAGAAAGGCTCCCAGGAAGGTCTTTTTCATTGTTTGGTTCCTCTGTTGAAAACGTCTCAAGCCATGGACCGGCACACCCGGAACCTCGCATCCGCCGCCGGAGCGGCTGCGCTTATCGTACTATCCGAATAGCAGAAAAAACACCACGCCTGCAAACACCAGCGGCCAAGGTGCGGCCAAAGCAGCGCCAGCTCCGCGCGAGACCTAACACAGCTTCTGCAGGATCTCCTCCGGGCTCACAAACATCTTTTCGGGATTCTGTGCCCGGAGCGCCTCCGGGTTGGTGTAGCCCCAGGTCACCGCCCCGAACGCGATCCCTTCCGCGCGGGCGGCCTCCAGGTCCCGGATCTCGTCCCCGATCGAGATCGCCTCGGCCGCGGGAACCCCGCTGGCGCGCAGGACCGCTCTCAGCTTCGGCCGCTTGCCGAAGAGCGAGGCGCCGCACTCGTAGTGCTGGATCAGCGCCGCGCTGTCCGGACCGAGGACCTGGCGGACGTTGCCGAGCGAATTCGAGGTGACGATCGCGAGCCGGATCCCCCGGCCGGCCAACTCCCGCAGGAGCCGGTCGACGCCGGGAAACAGGGCGATGCCGGCGATGTCCCGGGTCATCTGCCGCCGCATGTCATGGGCGATCCGCGGCAGCTTCCATGCGGGCACGCCGAAATGCCCTGCGATCTGCCGGGCCCCCTGCCCGCGCAGCATCTCGATCTCGTGCTCCTCGATGCGCCGGAACCCGTGCGCGTCCGCGAGCCCGTTCACCATGCCGAGGAACCAGGGGAAGGAATCCGCCAGCGTGCCGTCGAAGTCGAAGATGGCCAGCCTGTAGAGCATCGATCAGCCGAAGCGAACCGGCCGCACGGCCCGCCGCCTGAAAAGCCAAGCCGATGAAAGGCCGAGCAGCGCGCCCAGCAGACCTCCCGCGAGCAGCCCGCCAATCCACGCCCAGAACGGGAGCACGGACATCGGGGCGCCTTTCTTCATCGCGAGATACCCCAGGCCCCAGGCACCGCCGCCCGCTCCGAGCGCGGCGAACGTGGGGAAGAACAGCATCCAGGGAGCAAGGAAGCGCAGCCGCTGAATGCAGAACAGCACCATGCCGCCGATCACACTCGCGATCGCGACGACGCCGAGAATCACCGTCAGGGCACCTGCGATGACGAAGAGCGGCAACATGTCAGATCAGCCTTTCAGGTCGCATGATCCACTCCCGGCGGGCCGCTGCGCTTCAGGTGGACCCGGAAGCGTTCGACGAGGGCGTCCTGATCCTCCTGGGAGGGGGTGGCCACGAAGATGATGGAGTCCCCCGGCAGGACACCGGCCACCTCGGGCCATTCTTCGTTGTCGATGGCGTCGGCCACCATCCGGGCGGCGTTCGGGCTGGTGGTGATCACCGTCAGGTAGGGACCCGAGCCCTGGACGCCCTGGATGAAGCCGAGCACCCCTTCGAAGTCCCCCGCTCCCACCTCCTTCCAGGGCTTCAGCACGTAACGCCCCTTCACCCGCCGGATTCCCAGCTCCTGCAGGTCCCGGCTGATGCTCGACTGCGTCGCCTTGATCCCGAGCCCCCCCAGCAGATCCACCAGCTCCGCCTGGGACCCGATCGACGGGTACTCGGTGATGAGGTCCCCGATCGCCTCCAGCCGCCGCTTCTTCTGCTTGGTCATCGGCATGAGCTTACTCCTTGAATATACGGACCATATTCCATTTCTACGGTCCAAAGCAAGTCGAGGGTATTGACATCAGAATTCAATCTATGCATCATTATCCCAGCAGTAAGCAATATCAACGGCGCATCATCCCATATCGTGTCGAACAGCTTCTCAAGGTATGCGAGGAGATATGGGGAACGGTGGCTGGACGGGATTTCCAGCGAGATTGGATTTCCGGCGTCATGAAGGCGCCGGATTAGGGCCCTAAAAAGGGGGCCATAGGAGAAAGACCATGACCAAGCAGGACAAGACGTACTCGGGAATGATCGGCGACCTGGGGCGGCTCACCGCCGCTCTGGCCGCCAACGCCACGGAGCTCACCCACCTGGACGGCATCCGCGTCCGGCTGGAGAAGATCCTGGCCGACGCGCAGGAAGCGGCCAAGCAGCAGGCCGCGCTGATCGCCAGCAAGCAGGAGGTGACGAAGCGGCTCAAGACGCTGATCACCGATGGGCAGCGGGTCGCTACTGGAGTCGACAAGTTCCTCAAGGAGCACTACGGCCTGCGGGCGGAGAAGCTCGCGGAGTTCGGCCTGCAGCCGTTCCGTGGCCGGAAGGTGAAGCAGCCGGAAGCGACGGAGGGCGCGGCAACGACCACCCAGTCGCCGCCGGCCATCCGCCCCACCAACTCCAATCCGTAGTCCTTTCCCGGGAGCGCGCCGATCGGCGCGCTCCCCTTTTTTTGTCCCCGTCCTAAGAAAGTCGCTCTGCAACGCCGTAAAGCCGGCCGCGGCGGGACGCCGAAGCTTCTCCACGACAACGCAAACCGCTCCAGGGCGGCGCCGGTTCTCCAGGACGAAGCCAGCTTCTCCAGAGCCGCGCTGGCGGCGGCAGGGCTGAGTCAGTTTCGACGGCACGCTGTAAGCTTCTTCGGCACGGGTCAGCTACTACAGGACGCAGTCAGCTTCTACGGCACGAAGCCAGCTTCTACAAGGCCGAGCCAGCTTCTACAAAGCGATGTGAGCTTCTTCGGGATGGAGCTGGTTCTTCAGGATGGCGCCGGCTTCTCCGGCACGGAGCCGGCATCTCCAGAGCGCCGCGGCTTCTCCAGAACAAAGCCGGTGTCTTCAAGGCGCTGTCGGTCGCGACGGGACGGAGTCGGCTCCTTCAGGACGGGTCCGCTTCTCCAGCGCGGAGTCAGCTTCTCCAGAACGCAGCCGGCTTCTCCAAGGCACCGTAAGCTTCTCCACGATGCAGCGACGAGCTCGACAGAGATCTTGTAGGGGCGGCCCTATGTGGCCGCCCTCGCCCTGGAAGGGCGAAATTTGAATAGCCTGGGGTTTCAACCCCAGGTTGGAGTCCCCCACCGCCCATATCCGCCCCGAGGGGGCGGTGCCTTTCACCGACGGCCCTCAGTCCAGGAAGCGTTGGGTTCCGCCCTTTCAGGGCGGGTGGGGTTGGGGGAATGCCCACCTGGGGTTGAAACCCCAGGCTATTCAAATTTCGCCCTTTCAGGGCGGGGCGACTTGCGCTACCGCCCCGCCTCCGGATCCTCCACCACCGCCTCCTCGGGTTCCAGCTCCCTCGCCAGCACGCCATAGCCCGAGGTGCCGATCAGGAGCTGGTCGCCGAGGACTCTGGCGGCGGAGATGTCGCGGGCGGGCACGGGGACGTCCACGGCCTGGAACTTGCGGGTCTGGCGGTCGAAGAGGCGGACGGTGTCGCCGCTCACCATCAGGGCGGGACGGCGGTCGTCGCCGGTGGGGATCAGGCGGGTGGACTCGCCAATCAACTGCTTCCACTCGGCGTCCGGGCTGGTCAGGGTATAGGTGCCGCCGGTGCCCCAGAGCAGGAGCTGGTCCTGCAGGCGCAGCAGCCGCCCCCCCTCGAACGGGGTGGGGATGGTGTGGTTGGCGTCCGCCGTCAGCCGGTAGAGCCCCTGGGCGTCGGTCACCCAGAGGGCGTTGCCGTAGAAGGCGACGGAGCGTGGCGCGCCATGCTTGTAGGGGCGCGGCGAGAACAGCTTGCCCTTCAGCTCGAAGAGGCCGGCCGGCGTGCGGGCGAGCAGCCGCGGGCCGTCCGCCACGAACTGCTCGACGGTGCCGTCGCCCAGGTCGCGCACCCAGTGCCACCCCTCGCCGCGGCGCTCGAAGAGACCCTTCTCGGTGGCGGCGAAGATCCGCCCCTGGTGGACGGCGATGTCGAGGACGAACGGCAGCGGGACGAAGCCGCCGAAGGTCTTGCCGCCGTCGCGCGAGGAGTAGATGCCGGAGAACGGCCCGGCGTGGTTGACGGCGACCATCAGCTCCTTGCCGGCCACGGCGAAGGTGGAGACGCGGGTGTTGATCATCCCGGCGGTCGACGGCCGCAGCGTGGTGCCGCCGTCCTCGGAGATCCAGACCCCGGACCCCTCGGTGCCGAAGATTACCTTCTCCGGACGCGACGGGTGGAAGGCGATCGACTGCACGGAGATCGCCGGATCGCCGACGCGGTGAAAGGTCTTGCCGCCGTCGTCGGAGATGTGGAGGCCGGCGACGGTGCCGGCGAGCAGGCGGCCGCTCGGCAGCGCGGCGAAGCTGGGGGTGCGGCGCTCCTCGAAGCCCTCCTTGGTGCGCTCCCACTTCGCGCCGTTGTCCCGGCTGTGGTAGACCCAGCCGCAGGTGCTCGCCCAGATCTCGCCGGGCTTGCCGGCGACCGGAGTCAGGCTGAACACCTCGGAGTCGAGGACCATCCCGTCGAACACGCCGGCCCAGGTCTTGCCCGCGTCGTTGCTCTTGTAGGCGCGCCGCCAGGTGCCGGCGATCACGCTGTCCGGGTGGTCGGGATCGACCAGCAGGCTGGTGACCTTCTGCATGTCCGGCTGCTCGGCGGTCAGCCGCCGCCAGGTGGCGCCGCCGTCCTCGGTGCCGTAGACCCCGGAGAGGGTGCCGGCGTAGACGCGCCCCTCATGGCCCGGGGTGAGCGCCAAGGTATAGACCGGCTCCTCCGCCGGCAGGCCCTCGCGGACGCGGGAGATCCAGGTCTTGCCGAGGTCGTCGGAGGAGGCGACGTGGCCGCCCCCCCAGACCCCGCGCAGCGCCGCCCAGACGCGGGCGGGGTTGTTGGGATCGAAGCGGAGGTTGTTGACCACCCAGCCGGGGAACGGCAGGTGGGGGCCGGCGTTAGCCCAGGTGCGGCCGCCGTTGCGCGACAGATAGACCTGGCCGGACGCGGTGCCGGCCAGCACCAGGTCGGGGTTCTCGGGCTGCACGGCGACCGTCCGCACGTCGCCCCCCCAGATCGGCAGGTAGCGCCAGTCCGGAGCGGCGGCCCGCGCCGGGGCCGCCGATAAAAACGCCACGCAGAGCAAGAGAGTCAGGATCCGATCAAACGTCAGCCTTCTCATACCGTGTACCAATGACCTCCGCCAGAATCGATATGGCGATCTCGCCCGGGCTGTCACCGCCGATCGGCAGTCCGATCGGCGCGCGCAGCCGGATGTTTGAAAGCTCGAAACCCCGCGCCGCGAGCTCTTCGCGGACCCGGGCCACCTTGCGCCGGCTCCCCATCAACCCGAGGTAGCGCAGCCCCTCGGGAACGTCGCGGAGCATGGCCGCGAGCGCCGCCGTGTCGGTCTCCCAGCAGCGGGTGACAACGGCGACGTAGATCTCGCGGCGGCGCACAGAGGCGAGGACGTCCTCGCCGGTAACTTCAAAATAATCGGGGTCCGCCGCGGCGATCCGGACTCCCGGCGGGAACAGACCCGGATCGCGGAACTCCGCGCGGTCGTCCATCACCAGGATCTCGAAGCCGGCCAGCGCCGCCGCCTTCGCCAGCGCCTGTCCCACCGGCCCACCGCCGCAGACGACGAGCACGGGAGCGGCGACCATCACCTCGAGGAAAACCTCGGCCATGCCGCCGCAGACCATGCCGGTAGGCTCCCCCCGGGTCGCCTCCTCGGTCAGGTAGTAGCGCTTGATCTCGGAGGCGTCGACGCCGGCGCCCGCTTTCAATTTGGCCAGGGCGTCGGTCTTGACCATCGCCTCGAACGCGCCGCCGCCCAGGTTGCCGACGAACGTGCCGTCCGGCCGCGCGAGCAGCTTCCAGCCCATCTTGCCGGGCGTCGAGCCCTCCGCGCGCACGATCTGGCAGAGCACCACGCGCCCATGCATTTGCAAAGAGCGTTCCGTCTCGGCGAGAACCTCGGGCGGAGCGGCGGCGATCATGGGAAAGAGGATAACACCGGGCTCCAGGGCGGCGGCTCCTGCGGGGCCTCATCGCCGTCTTCCGCCGGTGCCGCCGGCGCTTCCGGCGCCTTCGCCGCCGGCTCGGCCGGCTCCGGTTTCCTGCCGATCGCCTGGCTGCCGGCGGGGATCACGCCGGAACCCTGCACCATCCCCACCGGTCCTTCCGGCACCAGCGAGAGGGGCGCTTTCGCGGGCTCCTGCCGGGGGGAGGGCCGGGCGGTCGGGCGGATCAGGATCATGCCGTTGTCGTCCTCCGCTCCCCCGGCCGCTCCCCCGGATGCCGGCACGGCCACCGGATGCGGCGGGAAGGTGCGCGCGGGGGAGATCACGATCGGCCCGTCCCCGCCGGGATCGGTGATCTGCAGCCCGTCGTCGGTGATCGCGTAGCGCGGCTCCTCGGTGTCGGCGGGATCGATCGGCAGGCCGGTCTCGGGATCGATCAGCGGCTGACCGAGCGTCAGGTCGGCGGTCTGATCGTAGCCGCCCGGCGAGTGGCGCCGGCAGAGCTCGTTCGGCACCGCCCAGTCGGGGAAGATCTCGGTGACGCGGTACGGGCAGTACTCGGTCGCCAACTGGCCGGTCGTGGGATCGACCGTCACCTGCGTGATCCCGGCCGGGCGCGGGAAGTCGCGGTAGCCGCCGGCCGGACGGACGGCGGCGGTGAAGCGGCTCCAGATCGGCAGCGCCGCCCGGGCGCCCGAGAGGGTGGTCGGGGAGTTGTCGTCGTAACCCACCCAGACGACGGTGACGCGGTCCGGCGAGTAGCCGGCGAACCAGTTGTCGCGGCGGTCGTTGGTGGTGCCGGTCTTGCCGGCGAGCGGCCCGTCCACCCCCTGGCCGCGGGCGGCGGCGGCGGTGCCGCGGGCGACCACCCCCTGGAGCATCGAGGTCACCAGATAGGCCGAAGCCGCCGGCAGCGCCCGGCGCCGGGCCGGCAGGTCGTCCCCCAGGATCGGCTCGCCTTTGGGGTCGAGAACGGCGGCGAGGCCGTGGATCGACGGCCGCAGGCCGCCGGCGGCGAGCGTCGAGTAGACCTCGGCCAGCTCGAACGGGCTCGCCTCGAAGGCGCCGAGCGCCAGCGACGGCCGCGGCTCGAGCGTCTCGTCCCCGAGCCCCATCGCCTTCGCCAGCTCGATCACCCGCGGCATCCCCACCTGCAGGGCTACCCGCACGGTCGGGATGTTGAGGCTCTGCTCCAGCGCGGTGCGCGCCGTCACCCAGCCGCGGAAGCCGCGGTCGTAGTTCTGCGGCCGCCAGCTCGCGGTGCCGATGCGGACGTCGATCGGCGAATCCTTGAGCAAGGACGCCGGGGTGACCACCCCCTCGGTGAGCGCCGCCGCGTAGACCACCGGCTTGAAGGCGCTGCCGACCTGGCGCCTGGCCTGCACCACGCGGTTGAACTGGCTCTTCACATAGTCGCGGCCACCCACCCAGGCGAGCACCGAGCCGTCGCGCGGATCGACCGAGACCAGCGCCGACTGCAGCTTGCGTTTCCCCTTCCCCTTCTTGCCGCTGTCGCCGAGGCTGGCCAGCCCCTGCTCCACCGCCGCCTCGGCCCGCCGTTGATCGCTCCAGCGCAGGGTCGAGAACAGCAGGTACCCCTTGCCTCCCAGCTCCTCGACGTGGAAGCGTTCCCGGACCTCGTTTTCGGCGGCGCTCGCGAAGTAGGGGGCGATCGGCCGCGGCTCGACGGTCCGCGGATCGGTCCCCAAGGGCTCGGCCTGCGACTGCGCCAGCCGCTCGGGGGTGATCCATTTGAGCTCGCCCATGCGCTGGAGCACCCGGTTGCGCCGCTCGAGCGCGCGGTCGGGGTGCTCGAACGGCGAGTTGCCGGCCGGCGACTGGATCATCCCGGCCAGGGTCGCGGCCTGCGCCAGCGTCAGCTCGGCGGCGTCGCGGCCGAAGAAGGCGCGGGCGGCGGCCCCGAAGCCGATCACGTTGGCCGGGCCGCTGCGGCCCAGGTAGATCTCGTTCAGGTAGGCCTCGAGGATCGCCCGCTTGCCGTGGCGCAGCTCCAGCATCATGGCAATCGCCGCCTCCTCCGCCTTGCGGCTGAGCGTGCGGTGGCTGTTCAGATAGACGTTCTTGACCAGTTGCTGGGTGATCGTGCTCCCCCCCTGCTGCACCTCGCCCCCGCGCAGGTTCACCCAGAGGGCGCGGACGATGCCGCTCGGCGACACGCCGGGGTGGATGAAGAACCCCGAGTCCTCGGCCGCCAGCACGGTCTTCACCACCTCGTCCGGCAGCTCGTCGAGAATGACCGGACGGCGCTCCTCCACCTCGTCGTCGTAGTACGAGGCGAGCAGCGCCGGCTCCAGGGCGGCGTCGCGGGCCGGCTTTCCCGCGACCGAGACCGACGCCACGCGATCGCCGCGGAAGGCGGCGATCACCAGCCCGCCGCCGGCGCTGCCGTCCGGAGTGGGATAACGGCGTACCCCCACCCCCACGCGGTCGCCGATGTGGCGGAAGGTCCCCCGGGTGACCGCCGTTCCCGGCGTCGCCTCGCGGTAGCCGGTGTCGGCGAGCTCCGCCACCAGCTCCGCGGGGGAGAGCGGCAGGCCCGGCGCCAGCACGGTGGCGGCGGCGTAGAGCCGGGAGGGCTGCTTGAAGGGCGCCTCCGGAAACTTCCGCGAGAGGTTCCAGAGATAGCCCGCGAGAATGAAGCCACAGAGGAACAGAGCGGCCGAGACGGACAGTCCGGCTATGACGAGCTTCCGGCGGCCGGGACTCATCTCGGGGAATTCCCGGCGGGGCCGTCGAAAAGCGTAACCTGCCTGCATCATGGTCTGCTCCCGCGGCGCGTTGGCTGGATCCCCAGAATCTGGGTTCAGCCCAGGATGCCGCCGCTATCACCGGGATAGGGCAAGCTACGTGCCAGTCCTTCTGGGCACAGGGGTTGCAGCTCTGGTCCTGAGCGGGAAGGTTCGGGGAGGAGGAGAAACGAATGAGCGAACTGCTGGAGAAGACCTGCAAGCCCTCGGAAGGGGGCGCCGTGAAGGGGGACGAGCTGCGCAAGCTCTTCGGCCAGCTTCAGTATGGCTGGACGATGCCCAACGAGCATCACCTGGAGAAGGAGTACCGCTTCAAGGATTTCCGGGAGGCCCTGGACTTCGTCAACCGCCTGGGCGAGATCGCCGAGCGCGAGGGGCATCACCCCGACATCTATCTCACCTGGGGGAAGGTGAAGGTGACCCTCTGGACCCACTCCGTGGGTGGGCTCACCGAGAACGACTTCATCCTGGCGGCGAAGGCGGATCAGGTGGGGTGAGAACCGTACTCCCCACCCCCCGCGCCAGGCTGGCCACCACCGTCGCCAGTTCCTGAAGATCGACCGGCTTCGCCACGTGCATCTGGAAGCCGGCGCGCAGGGCGCGGCGGCGGTCCTCGCCGCGGGCGAAGGCGGTGAGGGCGGCCGCCGGCGTCCGGCCTCCCCGCTCGGCGGGCAGCTCGCGGACCCGCCGGATCAGATCGTAGCCATCCTCGCCCGGCATGCCGATATCCGAGAGGAGGACGTCCGGCCGCCAGGACTCCAGGGCCTTCATCGCCTCCGCGGCCGAGCCGACCGTCCGCACCTCGGCGTTGCAATGCTCCAGGATCTGCTGCAAGGTCTCGCGGGCGTCCGGCTCGTCGTCCACCACCAGGACGCGGATCCCGCGCAGGTCGAGGGCCGGATCGTCGCGGCAGGGGTCCGCCGGCGCGAGCTCCTCCGTCCGCGGATGGATTCGCGCCCCCTCGCCGGGCGTGAGATGGGCGACCGACAGCGGAAGCGCCACGATGAACGTGCTCCCCTCCCCCTCGCCGGGGCTCTTCACCCTCACCGTGCCGCCGTGCAGCTCCACCAGGTGGCGGACGATGGAGAGCCCGAGGCCGAGGCCGCCGTGCCGGCGGGTGGTCGAGGCGT
Organism: Thermoanaerobaculia bacterium; assembly: GCA_035490435.1. Taxonomy (GTDB): domain Bacteria; phylum Acidobacteriota; class Thermoanaerobaculia; order Multivoradales; family UBA5704; genus DATARR01. The sequence continues at coordinate 123,760 of DATHEF010000016.1, read as the reverse complement.
CGAGCTGGCGGAAGCGGTCGAAGACGTGGGGGAGGAACTCCGGAGTGATGCCGGCCCCGGTGTCGGCCACCAGGATCTCGACGTGGGAGTTGACCCGCTCCAGCCGCACCTCGATCTTGCCTCCCTTGGGAGTGAACTTGACGGCGTTCGAGAGCAGGTTCCAGACCACCTGCTGCAGGCGCGCCGGATCGCCCATCACCGGTCCGGCGAAGGGATCGAGGACCCGCCGCAACTGGATCTGCTTGCCCTCGGCCGCCGGCCGGATCGCCTCGACGGCGGCGTCGATCACCGCCGCGAGGTCGGTCGGCTGCACGTCGAGCCGCATCTTGCCGGAGATGATCCGCGAGACGTCGAGCAGGTCGTCGATGAGCTGCGCCTGCAGCTTGGCGTTGCGCACCACCGTCTCCAGCCCGCGCCGGTGGCGCTCGTCGTCGGCGGTGTTCGCGCCCTTGGCGAGCAGGAGCTGGGTCCAGCCCATGATGGCGTTGAGCGGCGTGCGCAGCTCGTGGGAGACGGTGGCCAGGAACTCGTCCTTGCTCCGGTTGGCCGCATCGGCATCGCGGTAGGCGGCCTCGGCCTTGGCGAGGAGAGCGGCACGCTCCTGCTCGTCCTGCTTGCGGTCGTGGATGTCGAGGCAGGTGCCGATGAACCCCGCGAACTCGCCGTCCGGGGCGTAGCGGGGGACGCCGTTGTCGAGCAGCCACCGGTACTCGCCGTCATGGCGCCGCAGGCGGTACTCCGTCGAGAACGGCCGCCGCGCGTCGAAGGAGCCGGAGTAGATCTCGATGCAGCGCTCGAGGTCGTCCGGGTGGATCCCCGCCATCCAGCCACTCCCGATCTCCTCCTCCAGGGCGCGGCCGGTGAAGTCGAGCCAGGACTGATTGAGCCAGTCGCAGAGCTGGTCCGTGCCCGACATCCAGATCATCACCGGGGCGCTGTTGGCGGTGATCCGGAACCGCTCCTCGCTCTCGACCGCCTCGCGCTGAACCCGCCGGAGGGCCTCCTCCCGCCGCAGGCTCTCCAAGGCCATAACCTCGGCCCCGCGCCGGGCCCGGTGCAGCCGCTCGTTCAGCAGGCTGATGAAGACGCCGATCCCGCCGAAGATGCCGATCTGAACGGCGCTCGAGAGGTTGGGCACATGGAACGAAAAGGTCGGGGGGATGAAAAAGAAGTTGGCGGCGACCGCCGAGAGGCCGGTTGCCAGCAGCCCCGGCCCGAACCCGCCATACCAGGCGGCAGCCATGATGGCGGGAAAGAAGAAGAGGAATGGGTTCGCGTTACCGAGCAGGGGCTGGAGCGGCAGGCGGATCAGCAGGGCGAGCGCCAGGGCGAGGACCGCTACGCCGTAGCGCAGGAGCGCTGGGCGATCAGTTGTTGAAGAATACCCGCTCAAAACTCGGCCTTCAGGCGAATATGGCCTGCTGAACTGCTGGACTGAGATGATAGCTGAACCCCACCAGCGCATCACTGAATCAGAAAGCCGTACCTCGCGAAGACCGCCAGGGCGGCGGGAGCCTCCAGGTAGGCGAGGAACCGGCGGGCCGCCTCCCGCCGCTTCGATCCGGCGATCACCGCGAACGGGTAGGAGATCCTCGGCCCCTCGGCGCGCGGCACCTCATAGGCGATCCGGACCTGCTTCGAGATCCCCGCGTCCGTCCTGTAGACGATCCCGGCGTCGGCATTGCCGGTCTCGACCGCCGCCAGCGCCCCCCGCACGTTCTCGGTCGGCACCACCCGGTCGATCACCTGGTCCCACAGCTTCAGCCCGCGCAGATACTCCCTGGCATAGATCCCCGCGGGAACGGATTGCGGCTCGGCGAGCGCCAGATGGCGGATTTTGGGGTTCACGAGGTCGGCCGGCGAGGCGATCCGGAGCGTGCTGTCGGCCGGGACGACCACGACCAGCGTGTTGGACAGGACACTCCGGCGGGTCCCCGCGAGCACCCGTCCACGCTTCTCCAGCGTGTCCATATGGGCCTCGTCCGCCGACAGGAAAAGATCCACCGGAGCCCCCTCCTCGATCTGGCGGGCGAGAGCGCTCGACGCCCCGAGGTTGAGCACGATCGTGTCGCCGCCCGAGCTCTCATAAGCGGTCTTGATCTCCTGAAGAGCGTCGGTGAGGCTCGCCGCCGCCGCGACGTTCAGCTCGGCGGCGGCGAGCTGGCCGGCGGAGCAGGAAAGGAGGGCCGCCAGCAGCAGCATGGGGAGGGTCTTCATCGCCGCGGCAGCGTAGCAACGGCGATATATCCGGTCAAGGAGAACGGAGGGAGAAGGGGCGGCGGTTCCGGGCTGGGGCCCTGAAACAGGAAAATACACCCCTAAAACGCATACCTCACCTGCACCAGCCCATCCCAATGCCGGCGCGGCTCGTGCCGGCCGAGGTTGTCCACGACCGGAAACTGCACAGAGAGGTCGAGAAAGAGCTGCTCGGTCGCCACGTACTGGAGGCCCGGAGCGAGCAGCAGCTCGGTGCGGCCGGTCCCCGCGAGGCCGGCGCCGCGAAGGCGGTCGCCCTGCTTGCGCAGGGCGGTCCCTTCCAGCAGGACGAACAGCTCGTGCCCCGGCTGGGTGTAGACCCGCGGCAGGAGCACGTACTGCACGCTGCCGTTGAGACGGACCTCGTTGCCCAGGCGCATCCCGCCGTTCCCCTCGGTGTTGTAGCGAAACCCGAGATCCGCCGCCGCCCCCCAGCGGCCATGGGCCTGCTGATAGACCGCGTCGGCCAGAAAATCGGTGGAGCCCGTCCCGGGCTGGAACCGGCCTCGCGTGGAGAGCGGGAGGAGGAGGTCCCCGAGGCTGCCAGTGGAGCCGGTCGGCAGCTTCACCCCGAGTTGGACCGCCGCGTGCCGGTCCTGCCAGGGACCGACCGCGCGGTAGACGCGGTGCTTGGCGGTCAGCACCACGTCCCCCCATCCGGACACCGACTCCGACCCGCCCGAAAGCTCCAGGCGATTCTGGACGGCGTAGGGAACCCTCACTCCGACGACCCAATGGGTGGCGGGAACGTACCGCAGCTCGACGAACGAGCTCAGAAGCCGCTCCGTCCCGCTCTCCCCCGCGGCCTCGCCGGCGAGCGCTCCCAAGACCAGCTCGTTCCCCTGATAGACGCCGGTGCCGGACGTGTTGGCCCGGATGGGAGAGGCCCCGGCGGCGGACGGCAGAACGAGCAGGAGAATCAGGAGCCATCTCATGAGCCCCCCTCCCCCGGTCCCCGCTCGTCGAGGAGAACGGTCTGCTCCCCCTGCCGGACCTCCCAGGCGCCCGCCACGGCCACCGGGGAATCCGGGGCCTTTCCCGGCTCGCCCGGTGTCTTCTTTCCAGCCAGCAGGAAGACCTGGCCGGTCTCGGGGACGCGCAACTTGCCGTCCGGAGTGAGCACGCCGCGGACGGCGATGCGCGAGCGCTCGATCTGGTATCCGGCCTTGACGACGGACTTCTGAAGATCCGCCAGGGAGACCGGCTTGCCCGGCCTGGGCCGGAAGACCAGACGCCCGTTCTTGACGTCGATCACCTGCATCTCCTTGATGTCGGGGGCGAAATCGAGACGGCGCACGGCCGTCTTGATTCCGTACACTCAGAGCCCGCAGAGATAGCCGGCGACGTCGAGCTCGACCTTCTCCACCTCGGCCCGGGCCGCGGGAACGAGAACGAACGCGGCCACCGCCGCCAGCAGGGGCGCAAGAAACTTCTTCATGACCTGACCTCCTAATCGTTGTGTCCAGGATTGAGCCGTCTTTCCCGCAACGGGAAAGATGAGCCTGCCAACGAGCCGGTCAGGCCGGTTTGGGGACGTGGAGGACGCCGCGCGGGTCCGGCGGCGGTCCGCCCTCTTCATCGACGAGGGGGATGAGGAGAGCCTCCGCCAGGGTGACCCTCGGCAAGGGCGCGGCGGGAGGAGTCGAGACCGAGTGGAAGCAGCAGAGCGAGAAGCCGGTCGCCGGAATCCCGCAGGGATTCGAGCGCTTTGGCGAGCCGTGGCCGCAACAATCGCCGCAGCGGACGGTCCCCGCCAGGGCCGGCCAGACCACTCCCAGCGCCAGGAGGGCGAGGAAGAGAACGGCGGCGGAACGGCGACCCGTCATTCTCTCCTTATACCACCTCATCGCCTGTCTGTCAGGGGGCTTATGCGGAAACCTTGATGGTTCAAGCTTTGCAGAAGAGAAATTGGACGAGGAGGCAATAATCTTGGACGTAAGCTGTACAGCGCCGGGTTCCATTCCAGCGATCGAGCAAGAACGACTTCTGATAACGCGGATCTCCCAAGGGGATCGCGAGGCATTCACAGAGCTTTTCGACCGTCTCTCCCCCAGTATCCTGGGGGTCCTGGTCCGTCTCGTGCGCCAGCGCGGCCTGGCCGAGGAGGTTCTCCAGGAGACGTTCTTACAAGCCTGGTTGCAAGCTGAAAATTACCGGCCCGAGGCGGGGTCCCCCCGCGCGTGGCTGCTGAACATCGCACGGTCGCGCGGGCTCGACGCCCTGCGGCGGGAGAACTCGCGGCGGCGGCGGGAGGAGGCGGTTTTTGTTCAGGAACCGAAAATCCAGGAGCCCGAGGGACTCTCCCACCTGGAGGTGCTCGAGAATCAGGCCCAGGTCCGCGCCGGGCTCACGCGGCTGGCGCCGGCGCAGCAGGCCTGCCTGACCCTCGCCTTCGTCGAGGAGCTCCCCCATACCGCGATCGCCCAGAGGCTGTCGATGCCCCTGGGATCGGTGAAATCGCGGGTGCGGCTGGGGATGCGGAAGCTGGGCCGGATGCTGGAGGCGGCGCCGGCGTGAAGCGGCCGAGGGCGACCTGCGGTCGCCCTCGACATCCCGCCCCCCTACACCTGCGGCATCCGGCACGTATCCCCGCCCGCCGCGGGCAGGTAGCACTCCCGGACGTAGTCCATCACCATGCGGTCGGCGTTGTAGCGCCAGGCGAGGGTGCGCATGGCGCGCTTGACGCGGGCCATCCAGCCGTTCGGCACGCCCAGATCGTTGCGCTCGTAGTAGAGCGGCACGACCTCCTTTTCCAGCACCTCGAAGAGGAACCGGGCGTCCTGCTCGTCCTGGATCTCCGGGTTGGCGTGGATCTCGCCGTTGCCGATCGCGAAGCCGTTGCCGCCGTCGTATCCCTCGGCCCACCAGCCGTCGAGGATCGAGCAGTTGAGCACGCCGTTCAGAATGCACTTCTCGCCGCTGGTGCCGCAGGCTTCCAGCGGGCGCCGGGGGGTGTTGAGCCAGATGTCCACCCCCTGCACGAGCTGGCGGCCGACGTGGATGGTGTAGTTCTCGATGAACACGATCTTGCGCGCGAAGCGGGGGTCCTTCTCCAGGTTCGCCACCCGCTGGGCCAGCGCCTTGCCGCCGGTGTCGCGGGGGTGCGCCTTGCCGGCGTAGACGATCTGCACCGGCCGCTCGGAGTCATTGAGCAGACGGTCGAGACGGTCGAGGTCCTGGAACAGCAGGTCGGCCCGCTTGTAGGTGGCGAAGCGGCGGGCGAAGCCGAGGGTGAGCGCCTCGGGGTCGAGCGCCTCGTGCGCCGGCGCGGGCATCCCCAGCCGCTCGCGGCGGTCGGCGAGGCGCCGGCGGGCGAAGGCGAGCAGCCGCGCCTTCAGCACCTGGTGGACCTCCCAGAGCTCGGCGTCGCGCACCTTGTCGATCTTCGTCCAGAGGTCGGCGTGGGAGATGCGGTCGAGCCAGCGCGGCCCCAGGTGCTCGAGCAGGAGCGAGTGCATGTCGGTCGCCATCCAGGTGCGGGCATGGATGCCGTTGGTGATGTGGCCGATCGGCACCTCCTCCTCGGTCTTGCCGGGGTAGAGCCCTTCCCACATCTTGCGCGACACCCGGCCGTGGAGGGCCGAGACGCCGTTCGAGCGCCGGGTGAGCTTGAGCGCCAGCACGGTCGGGCAGAACGGCGCGTTGGGGTCGTCGGGGTGCTCGGAGCCGAGGGCCATCACCTCGTGGAGCGGCATTTTGAGCCCGCGGGCGAGCGCTTCCAGATGGGAGCTGGCGAGATCGGCCCGGAAGCGGTCGTGCCCGGCCTCGACCGGGGTGTGGGTGGTGAAGCAGCTCATCGCCGCCACCTCACGCAGCGCCTCGGCGGGCGCGATCCCCTCCTGCTCGACGAGCTCGCGGGCGCGCTCGAGCAGGGCAAAGGCGGAGTGCCCCTCGTTCAGGTGCAGCACCGAGGGCTTGACGCCCACCACTCCCAGCGACCGGTGGCCGCCGACGCCGAGCAGGATCTCCTGCTGGATCCGCATCTCCTGGTCGCCGCCGTAGAGGCGGGCGGTCAGCGCCTGGTCCTCGGGTGTGTTGGCGTCGTCGCGGGCGTCGAGCAGCAGCAGCTTGCTGCGCCCGACCTTCACCCTCCAGATGCGCAGGAAGATGTCGCGCCCGGGGAGCTCGACGCTGAAGCGCACCGGCTGGCCGTCGGCCCCGCGCACCGGCTCGGCGGGCAGCTCGGCGCCGGAGATCGGCTCGTAGAGGTCCTGCTGCCAGCCGTTCTCGTCGATCAACTGATGTACGTAGCCCTCGTGGTAGAGCAGGCCGACGCCGACGACGGGCGCGCCCAGGTCGCTCATGCTCTTCAGATGGTCCCCCGCCAGCACTCCGAGGCCGCCCGAGTAGATGGGCAGCGACTGGTGGATGCCGAACTCGGCCGAGAAGTAGGCGACCGGCCGGGCGAGGATCGGTCCGGCGTGGACCAGCCCCCAGCTCTCGCCGCCGTGGAGGTAGCTCTGCAGCCGGCGGTGGGCCTGGTTGATGCGGGTCTGCATCTCCAGGTCGTGCACCCGGCGGGCGATGTCCTCGGGAGGAACGCGCTGCAGGAGGGCGACGGGGTTGTGGTAGACGAGGCGCCAGGTCTCCGGATCGAGCTCGCGGAAGATGGCGCGGATATCAGGCTGCCAGGACCACCAGAGGTTCTGGGCCAGTTCGTTGAGTTTCTGAAAAGTTCCGTCGATCGGTTCGTTCATTCTCAGCTCCGTCGCAAGGGAAGGGGGCAATATACCCCGGGAGGGTGGGAGACCCAAAAGAGCGAAGCCGGCCGGTGGTCGCGCCCCCGCCCGGGCATCAATGCCCGGGCGGCCCGCCGCCCCAAATCCCACCCCCCTTTGTGCCGGAATCATGAAACCGGGGCATAATGAGAGAGGACAAAAACTTGAATTATTTCCCACGCTTAAGTAGGCTTCTGAGTTCGGGGACGCAAGTCCCCCCCCCCCCCAATATTTACGAGATGGCGTTGATATATGAGGAATGCGGGCCCTAGCAGGGTCCATCTGGGGTTGTCTTCGGAATCGTGAGGGACGTTTGTTGAGCCTTCATCTAGTCGGTGACACGATGCTTCGGGAGCTCGAACGGCCAAGCCATGTCGTGGCCCTCGCTGCGTCCGCGGGCGGGCTCGCGGCGGTGAGCCAGATCCTCTCCGGCCTTCCGGCCGACTTCCCGGCTCCCATCCTCGTCGTTCAGCACCTCGACCCGCACCACCGAAGCTGGCTGGCGGAGATCCTCACCCGGCGTACCGGGCTGCGGGTGCTCCAGGTTCGTGGAGGCGAACAACTCGCCGCCGGGACGGTGTTCCTGGCGCCACCGGGACAGCACCTGCTGGTGACGGCGGACGGCACGCTGTCGCTGTCGGACACCGCCCGGGTTCAGTTCGTGCGGCCATCGGCCGACGTCCTCTTCGGCTCGCTCGCGGAGAGCTGGGACAGCGGCGCCATCGCGGTGGTGCTCACGGGGACGGGCAAAGACGGCGCCGACGGCGTGCGCGCCGTCAAGGGCCGTGGCGGGACGGTGATCGTGCAGGACGAGGCGAGCGCCGAATTTTTTGGCATGCCGAATGCAGCAATTCAAACCGGAACGGCCAATCAGATCCTGCCGCTGGACGCCATCGCGGCGGCGTTGATGGAGTTGACCGCTGGAGAGATCGCTTGAGCGTTGACGACAAACCGCTAGAGAGAGGTACGCAGAGGGGAGAGCGTCAGGAGCCAGCGGCGGCGGACTTCGTCAAGCTGCTCGACTACCTGAAGGCCACCCGCGGCTTCGACTTCTCGGGCTACAAGCTCTCCAGCCTGATCCGGCGGGTGCGCAAGCGCATGCAGCAGATCGGGATCGAGTCCTACATGGACTACATCGATTTCCTCGAGGTCCATCCCGACGAATTCGATCCGCTCTTCAACACGGTGCTGATCAACGTCACCTCCTTCTTCCGCGACCCGCAGGCCTGGCAGGCGTTGAACGAGCAGATCCTGCCGCGCATCCTCGAGAACAAGGCCGAGGACCAGCCCATCCGCTGCTGGAGCGCCGGCTGCGCCTCGGGCGAGGAGGCTTATACCCTGGCCATGCTGCTCGCCGAGGCGGTCGGCGACCAGCAGTTCCGGCAGCGGGTGAAGATCTACGCCACCGACGTCGACGAGGAGGCCCTCACGCAGGCACGGCAGGGGAGCTACCCCGCCGCCGCGGTCGAGTCCCTCCCCGAGGGGTTTCAGACGAAGTACTTCGAGCCGATGGCGGAGCGTGTTGTCTTCCGGCCCGACCTGCGCCGCTCGCTGATCTTCGGCCGGCACGACCTGGTGCAGGACGCGGCGATCTCGCGGCTCGACCTGCTGGTCTGCCGCAACACGCTGATGTACTTCAACTCCGAGATGCAGGCGAAGATCCTCGCCCGCTTCCACTTCGCCCTCCGGCCCAGCGGCTATCTCCTGCTCGGCAAGGCCGAGACCCTGCTGAGCCATAACACCAGCTTCCGGCCGGAGGATCTGAAGAGCCGCATCTTCCAGCGCACGTCGAGCGCCAGCATGCGCGACCGCCTGCTCGCCATGACTCCCCCGACCCCTTCCGACACCCCGCCGGGAGGGACGGCGCGCCCGGTCCGCGCGCGCGAGGCCGCCTTCGACAACTGCCCGGTGGCGCAGCTCGTCGTCGACCGCAAGGGGCATCTCCTGCTGGCCAACGAGAGGCTCCGCGAGCTCTTCAATCTCGCCCCGACCGACCTCGGCCGCCTGCTGCAGGACCTCGAGATCTCCTACCGGCCGGTCGAGCTGCGCTCGCACATCGAGACGGTGAGCCTCTCCCGGACGGGCGTGACGGTCAAGGGGGTCGAGTGGCGCCCGGTCGACGGCGAGCGGCGCGTGCTGGACGTCCAGGTGCTGCCGCTGATCGAGAGCGGCGGCGCGCTGCTCGGGGTCAGCGTCTCCTTTCTCGACGTCACGGTCCCGCACCAGCTCCGCAGAGAGCTCGAACGGGCCACCCAGGAGCTGGAGACCGCCTCCGAGGAGCTGCAGTCGTCGAATGAAGAGCTGGAGACGACCAACGAGGAGCTCCAGTCCACCATCGAGGAGCTGGAGACGACCAACGAGGAGCTCCAGTCGGCCAACGAGGAGCTGGAGACGATGAACGAGGAGCTCCAGTCCACCAACGAGGAGCTGCGGTCGATGAACGACCAGCTCCAGATGAGGTCGGACGAGCTGCGCCACGTCAACACCCATCTCCACTCGATCCTCGGCAGCCTGCGCGCCGCCGTGGTGGTGCTCAGCCCCGATTTGAAGGTGGAGATCTGGAGCGACAAGGCCCACGAGCTGTGGGGATTGCGCGGCGACGAGGTCCAGGGGCAGCCGTTCCTCTCGCTCGACATCGGCCTGCCCATCCAGAGCCTCGCGAAGCCGATCCACGACTGCCTGGACAGCGGCCCCAACGGTAACGCGGTGATCCTGGACGGCGTCAACCGCCGGGGCCGCCCGATTCGTTGCCAGGTGACCTGCACGCGGCTGGGAGACGGGCCCGGACCGGCGGACGGGGTCATTCTGCTGATGGAGGAAGCGTCTCTCTCAGGAGCGCCGGCGCGGGATTGAAGCACTGAAGCGGGAGTTTTGTTTCATGCCGAAGAGATCCAACATCCTCCAGCTCTCCTCGGCGCAACGCCAGCTTCGGACGCTGGAGATCGAGGCCGCCCAGCTCTCCGATCCGGAGAACTTCACCCACGTGATCGAGGATCTGCGGGAGCAGCTCGGCGGCCTCGAGGTGGCCTACGAGGAGCTCGAGCAGCAGAACGAGGAGCTCGACACCACCCGCGAGGCGCTGGAGCACCAGCGCCATCGCTACCGCCATCTCTTCGAGGAGGCGCCGTTTGGCTACCTGGTCACCGACGTTCACGGCGTCGTGGAGGAGGCCAACCGCGTGGCTTCCGAGATGTTCGGCGTCCGCCAGGACCTGCTGACCGGCAAGCCGATTCCCGTCTACCTCGAGATGGAGGACCGCCAGGCTCTGCGCGACCTGCTCGGCCGCATCTGCGCCGGCGAGCCGGCCGTCGAGCTGGAGGTCCGGATCAGGCCGCGGAACCGCGAGCCGTTCGCGGTGGTGCTGACCGCCGTCCGCGACCTCGACGCCCAGAACCGGACGGCGCGGCTGCGCTGGACCCTGCGCGACGTCTCCACCACCAAGGCGGCCGAGGAGGCGCTGCGGGCGAGCGAGGAGCGGCTGCGCCACTCCCAGCGGCTGGAGGCGGTGGGCCGGCTCGCCGGCGGTATCGCCCACTCCTTCAACAACCTGCTGGCGGCCATCGCCTTCCAGTGTGAGCTGCTCTGCGACGGCATGCCGCCGGAGGACGAGCGGCGCGCCCACGTCGAGGAGATCCAGCGCGCCGGCGACCGCGCGGCCACGCTGGCCCGCCAGCTCCTCGCCTACGGCCGCAAGCAGGTGCTGCAGCCGCGGGTGATGTCCCTCAACCATGTGATCGACGAAATGGCGCCGATGCTACGCCGGCTGATCGGCGAGCACATCCACCTCGAGGTGCAGATCGATCCGGTGGACGGCGCCATCCACGTCGACCTCGGTCAGCTCGAGCAGGTGCTCCTCAACCTGGCGGTCAACGCGCGCGACGCCATGCTCGCCGGCGGCACCCTGAGGATCTCCACCCAGTGCGTCGAGCTCGCTCCGGGGGAGTCCACCGAGCTGCCCGCCGGCTCCTACGTCCAGCTCACCGTGGGCGATACCGGGCCCGGCATGCCGCCGGAGGTGCTGGAGCACCTCTTCGAGCCGTTCTTCACCACCAAGGAGCGCGGCAAGGGGACCGGCCTGGGGCTGGCGACGGTGCACGGCATCGTCCACCAGAGCGGCGGCCAGATCCGGGTCGAGAGCGAGCCGGGCCAAGGCACCCGCTTCATCATTCTCCTGCCGCGGGCCACCGAGGGGGTCGAGGCCGTTCCGTTGCGCCCCATTCTCCCCGGCCGCCGCTCGCGCCGGGGCACCGAGGTCGTACTGCTGGTTGAGGACGAGGACAACATCCGCGAGCCCGCCGTCGAGATCCTGGAGAGCAAGGGGTACAAGGTGCTCTCCGCCCCGGACGCCGTACAGGCGCTCGCCGTCGCCGACGCCCACCGCGGCCCCATCCACATCCTGATCACCGACGTCGTGATGCCGGGCCTCAGCGGCAATCATCTCGCCCAGCGCCTCCTGCACCGGCGTCCGGAGATCCAGGTGCTCTACATCTCGGGCTATCCCGAGGACTCGATCTCCCACCACGGGGTGATCAACGCCGACCAGCACTTCCTCCAGAAGCCTTTCCCGCCGGGGCAGTTCCTGGAGAAGGTCCGCGAGGTGCTCGACGCCCGCGCGGCGGCGCGGGCAAGTGGGGGGGCAGGTTAGAGCGGCACACACCCTGCATAGGTTTGCTTCATGAAACCGACATCAGAAGTCGTCGGGCGGGACATCATCGTGATCGGCGCCTCCGCGGGTGGGGTCAACGCCCTCTGCGAGGTGATCGAGTACCTCCCGCCCGACTTGCCAGCAGCCGTTTTCGTCGTCCTCCACCTGGCGCCGCACGGCCGTAGCGCGCTGCCGTCCATCCTTGGCCGGTCGGGGTGCCTGCCGGCGTGCCACCCCTCGCCAGGGGAGCCCATCGAGCCGGGGCGGATCTACATCGCTCCCCCCGACCACCATCTGGCGATCGACGGCGACCGGGTCCTCCTGTCGCGCAACGCCAGCGAGAACGGTCACCGCCCGGCGATCGACGTGCTCTTCCGCACGGCGGCCCGGGCCTTCGGCCCCCGCGTCGTGGGCGTGGTGCTCACCGGCAACCTCGACGACGGCACCGACGGCCTCGCGGCCATCAAACGGTGCGGCGGCGCCGCCGTGGTGCAGGATCCCGACGAAGCCGACTATCCGAGCATGCCCGAGAGCGCTATCGCCAACGTCCCGGTGGATCACGTCCTGCCGCTCGGCGACATCGGCCCCATACTCGATCGCCTCGCGCGCGAGCCCCGGCCGGCCATCCCGGCGGATTGCGGGACCGTAGAAGAGGAGCCTTACGACATGGGTGCGAACGACAAAGATACCGGCGGCCCCGGTCCTGCCGGCCAGCCTTCTGGCTTCACCTGCCCGGATTGTGGCGGCTCCCTGTACGAGCGGCCGGGCGAGCAGCCACTGCACTTCCGCTGCCGCACCGGGCACGCCTTCTCCCCCGAGAGCCTGCTCGCCAAGCAGTCCGACTGTCTCGACGCGGCCCTCTGGGCGGCCCTGCGCTCCCTGGAGGAGAATGCCGCGATGGCGCGCCGCATGGCAAAGAGGGCGCGCGAGCACGACAACGAGATGTCCCGCCGGCGCTACGAGCGCCGGGCGCACGACGCCGAGGGGCACGCCAAGCTGCTTCGCTCGATGCTCGAGACGGGCGGGGTGGCGGATGAGCTGATGTCGGGGACGGGGTAGGGGGGCGGCCTGCCGCCCCCGTCCCCTACCCCGCTGCCGCCCGCCGCTCCACCGCCGCCAATAAATCCTGGAGCTCCTTAAGATCGACCGGCTTGACCAGGTGGCGGTCGATCCCGGCCTCCATAGACCGGCGCCGGTCCTCCTCCTGGCCGTAGCCGGAGGCGGCGATCAGGGTCACGCCCTGCATGGCGGGGTTCTCGCGCAGGCGCTCGGCGACCTGGTAGCCGTCGAGCCCCGGCAGGCCGATGTCGAGGAGGACCACGTCGGGCCGGAAGGAGGCTGCGGCTTCGAGCGCCGCCGGCCCGGAGTGGGCGACCTGGACGGTGTGACCGGACATTTCGAGCAGCGTGCCCATGGTCTCGGCGGTATCCTCGCTGTCGTCCACCACCAGGATGCGCAGGGAGTGCGAGGCGGCGCCGGCAACCCGCGCCGCCTCCACGTCCGGCGGCGCGGCCTCGAGCAGAATGGGAAGCCGGACCACGAACTCGCTCCCCGTGCCCGCCCCCTCGCTGTGCGCCTCGATCGTGCCGCCATGCAGCTCGATCAGCTTCTGGGAGAGCGTCAGGCCGATCCCCAGGCCGTCGCGGGAGCGGTCGAGGGTGCTGTCCCCTTGAATGAAGAGGTCGAAGATGCGGGGGAGGAGGTCGGGGGCGATGCCGACCCCGGTGTCCTTCACCCGCACGACGATCTCGCGCGCCTCCCGCTCGGCGGCGATCGAGATCGCCCCCTTGTCCTCGGTAAATTTGACGGCGTTGCTCAACAGGTTCGACAGCACCTGCTCGAAGCGGGTGGGGTCCGCCTTCAGCCAGACCGGCTCCGGGGGGAGCTCGACCGTCAGCTCGATCCCACGGTCCTCGCAGAGCGGTCGGACGATATCGACCGCGTGGCCGACGGCGCCGCTCAGCTCGATCCGTTCCGTGCGGAGCTCGACCTTGCCGGTGCGGATGCGGCTGATGTCCAGCAGGTCGTCGATCAGGCGCGCCAGCCGGCGCATCTGGCGGTCCACGATGCGCCGGAGATACCAGCGCTGGGGGTCTTCCAGGGGCTTCTCGTCGAGCAGGCGCAGGGCGTAGAAGACGGGCGCCAGCGGATTGCGCAGCTCGTGCGCCAGCACCGCCAGGAACTCGTCCTTCTCGCGGTCCGCCCGCGCCAGCGCCTCGGCCCGGTTGTGCAGCTCCTCCTCCAGACGCTTGCGGTCGGTCCGGTCGCGCATGATCTTGATGAACCCGTGGAGGGTTCCCTTTTCGTCGCGCAGGGCGGTGGTGATGCCGCTGGCGAAGAAGTAGGAGCCGTCCTTGCGGACGTGCCAGCGGTCGTCCGAGGCCCGGCCCTTCTCGGCCGCCGTCTTGAGCTCCTGCTGAGGGACCCCGCGCTCCACCTCATCCGGCGTGAAAAAGATGGCGGCGTCACGGCCGAAGATCTCCTCTTTGGCATAGCCGAGGAGGTGCTCCGCTCCCGGATTCCAGCTCGCCACCCGCCCTTCCGGATCCATCGCGAAAATGGCGTAGTCGTGGACCGATTCGACGGCCATGCGGTACCCCGCGCCGCTCTCGAGCAGCGCGCGCAGGTCCGCGGTTCCCGTCAATATTTCCACCTCGTCGGTTTGTTTTGTCATTGGATACCTCTCTCCCGGGGCGTGGAGAACAGCAAGGGGCGTGCCGACAACGCCGACCCGAGGCAATCCCCATGGCCCACCCCTTGCTACGATTTTTCCTGGCCCGAGATGTACCCCTTCCAGGAGGCACCTCTACCCATGAGCCGCTCTTCCGTCGTGATCGTCGCCCTGCTGACTGCTATCGGTGGCTACTGGGCTGGCGCCCATCGATCCGCCGCCGGTCCCGCGGCCAGCCCGTCCGTCCAGACCGCGGCGGCCCCCGCCCCGGCCCAGAACGGCAGCCGCGGGGCGATCCCGCCGCAGCCACAGCCGCAGCTCCAGGATCTGGAGAAGGCTACCATCGCTCTCTTCGAGCATGCCTCTCCGGCGGCGGTATTCATCACCTCGCTGGCGAGACAGCAGGACGTCTTCAGCCTCAACGAGACGCAGATCCCGCGGGGCTCCGGCTCCGGCTTCATCTGGGACCGCCAGGGGCACATCGTCACCAATTTCCACGTCCTCGCCGGCGGGGACGCGTTCAAGGTGACCCTCGCCGACCAGTCCACCTGGGACGCCAGGCCGATCGGCGTCGCCCCCGAGAAGGACCTGGCGGTGCTCAAGATCGACGCCCCGGCGAGCAAGCTGCCGCCGCTGCCCCTCGGCAACTCCGAGACGCTCAAGGTGGGCCAGAGCGTCTATGCCATCGGCAATCCGTTCGGCCTCGACCAAAGCCTGACGACCGGCGTGGTGAGCGCACTCGGGCGGGAGATCCAGTCGGTCGGCGGAGCGCCGATCCGCGACGTCATCCAGACCGATGCGGCGATTAACCCCGGCAACTCAGGGGGCCCTCTGCTCGACAGCGCGGGCCGGCTGGTCGGGGTCAACACGGCGATCTACAGCCCCTCGGGAGCGAGCTCAGGGGTGGGCTTCGCCATTCCGGGGCATGACGTGGCCTGGGTGGTGCCGGACCTGATCCGCTACGGCCGGGTGCAGCGGCCGACGCTGGGCGTGGAGCTGGCGCCGGAGAACTGGGGGCAGCGGCTGGGCATCGAGGGCGCGGTGATCTACCGGGTCGACCGCGGCACCGGCGCCGACAAGGCGGGCCTCCAGGGGATCCGCCGCGCCGCCTTCGGCCGCGTGCAACTGGGAGACGTCATCCTCACCGTCGACGGCCAGACCGTGACCTCCAGTGGCAGCCTCCTGGTCGCCCTCGAAGGGAAGAAAGCCGGCCAGACCGTGCGGGTGGGGGTCCTCCGCGGCGATCACAAGGTGGAAGTGCCGGTGCAACTCGGAGGCCCTTCGGGCGGGCGGGCGGACTGAGGGGGTATCCCACCCCCCGGCACGCCCTCTGCATTTCCCCCGATCCGTGGCAACTACAAAGAAGAAGTTACCCGTTCCCGCCGCCCGGCGCCTCCCCATAGGCGCCGAAATGGCACCCGGGGGCGTGCACTTCCGGGTCTGGGCTCCCGAGCGGCAGCGGGTCGAGGTGGTCTTTGAGGAGGCCTCCGAAGAGTGGCCGGTCGACTTCGAGCTGACGGCCGAGCTGACCCCGAAAAATCGCGGCTATTTCTCCGGGCTCGTCCCCGGGGCCGGCGCGGGCGCCCTCTACAAGCTGCGGCTCGACGGCGGCGACGCCTTCCCCGATCCGGCCTCGCGCTTCCAGCCCGCGGGGCCGCACGGACCCTCCCAGGTGGTCGATCCCTCGGCCTTTCGATGGACGGACGGTGGCTGGCCCGGCGCCGGCCGGGACGGCCAAGTTGTCTACGAGATGCACGTCGGCACGTTCACCCCGGAGGGGACCTGGGAGGCCGCCTCGCGGCAGCTCCCAGAGCTGGTGGATCTCGGGATCACCGTGATCGAGATGATGCCGGTGGCCGAGTTCCCCGGCCGCTTCGGCTGGGGGTACGACGGCGTCGACCTCTTCGCCCCCTACCACCTCTATGGCGAGCCGGACGACCTCCGCCGTTTCGTCGACCGCGCCCACGCGGCGAGGATCGGAGTGATCCTCGACGTGGTTTACAACCACCTCGGGCCGGACGGCAACTATCTCAGGCAGTTCTCCCCCACCTATTTCACTGACAAGTACAAAAACGACTGGGGGCAGGCGATCAACTTCGAAGGCAAGGGCGCCGGGCCAGTGCGCGAGCTCTTCCTCGCCAACGCCGGCTACTGGATCGACGAGTTCCACTTCGACGGCCTGCGGCTCGACGCCACTCAGGACGTCAAGGACGCCTCGGCGGACCACATCCTCGCCGCCGTGGTCCGCCGGGTGCGCGAGGCCGCGGGCCGGCGCTCGACCTACCTGGTGGCGGAGAACGAGCCGCAGCATTCGGATCTGGTCCGCCCGCCCGCGGAGGGTGGGTATGGCATCGACGCGCTGTGGAACGACGACTTCCACCACACGGCGCAGGTGGCCCTGACCGGCCGCAACGAGGCCTATTACAAGGACTACAAGGGTTGCCCGCAGGAGATGATCTCGCTCGTCAAGTATGGCTATCTCTATCAGGGGCAGCGCTACTCGTGGCAGGAGCAGCGCCGGGGGACCTCGGGGCTGGGGCTGCCGGCGGCGACGTTCGTCAACTTCCTCCAAAATCACGATCAGGTGGCCAACTCGGCCCGCGGCGAGCGCTGCCATAAGCTGGCGAGCCCCGGCCGCTTCCGGGCGTTGACCGCGCTGCTGCTGCTCGCGCCGGGGACGCCGATGCTTTTCCAGGGGCAGGAGTTCTGCGCCTCCAGCCCGTTCCTCTACTTCGCGGACCACAACCCGGAGTTGGCGGCGGCGGTGCGCGACGGCCGGCTGGAGTTCCTGTCGCAGTTTCCCAGCCTGGCCCTGCCCGAGACGCAGGCGGGGGTGCCCGCCCCCGAGTCCCCCGAGAGCTTCGAGCGCTGCAAGCTCGACCTCTCGGAGCGGGAGCGGCACGCCACGTGCTACGCCCTGCACAAGGATCTGCTGCGGCTGCGCCGGGAGGACCCGGTGTTTCGCGGCCAGGGAAAGGGGTGGCTCGACGGCGCGGTGCTCGGGCCGGAGGCGTTCGTCCTCCGTTTCTTCGGCGAAGAATCCCAGGACCGCCTGCTGCTGATCAACCTCGGGATCGACCTCGAGCTCGAGCCGGTGCCGGAGCCGCTGCTGGCGCCGTTGAACGGCCAGCGATGGAAGGTGCTCTGGTCGAGCGAGGAGCCGCGCTACGGCGGCGGCGGCGCGCCGCCGCCCGAGAATGAGGAAGGGTGCTGGCGCCTGCCCGGGCAGGCGGCGGTGGTGATGAGACTGGTCGCGAGAGAGAAGGAGGAACGATGAATGGACTGGCCCGATCCATGCCGTGGCCCGAGCGGGACGCCCGGCCCGAGCAGGAAGACATACCCCTGGAAACCCAGCCGGCATCGCTGCTGACGCGCGAGTGGCTGGTCACCAACGGCCTCGGGGGGTATGCCTCCGGGACGCTGGCCGGGGTGCCCACCCGGCGCTATCACGGCCTGCTGGTGGCGGCGATGCCCGCGCCGGTGGGGCGCGCGTTCATGCTCGGCCAGATCGAGGAGGTGCTCCGCCTGCCGGACGGCACCATCGTCAGCCTCGGGGGGGAGCAGAAGGTAGGGCAGCCCGCCTACGTGCCGGGCGCCGGGCACCTGCGGGAGTTCCGTCTGGAGTGGGGGCTGCCGGTCTGGACCTACGAGGTCGGAGGGTTCCGCCTCGAGAAGCGGGTCTTCCTCGGGCATCTGCAGAACACCGTCCACGTGATGTACCGGCTGGCGATGGGCGACGGGCGCGTGCGTCTGGAGCTCCACCCGACGGTCCACTTCCGCCCGCACGACGCGCCGGTCTCCACCCCGCTGGGCGGACCCTACACGCTGACCGTCGTCGAGCACCGCTACGAGCTCTGCTCCCCGTGGCCGAACATGCCCCCGTTACGCCTGTCGCTGCGGGGGGCGAACCCGTCGTTCACCGTGGCGCCGCGCGAGATCGAGGAGGTCTACTACGACGTCGAGGCCCGCCGCGGCTACGAGTCGGCGGGCGATCTCTGGTGCCCCGGATTCTTCGGCATGGATCTCGAGTCCGGAGAGGAGGCGTCGCTGGTCGCCTCGACCGAGACCTGGGAGGTGGTGAAGGCCCTGCGGTCCCGCGAGGCCTTCTCGGCCGAGATGGAGAGGCGCCGCCGGCTGATCTACAACTCCGACCCGCGCGCCCACCAGGGGACCGCCGCCGAGATGGTGCTGGCCGCCGACACTTTCGTGGTCACCCCCGGCCGCTCCGAGGACGCCGCCCGCGCCCACGCCTCCGGCGACGAGGCGCGCAGCGTCATCGCCGGCTACCACTGGTTCACGGACTGGGGGCGAGACACCATGATCAGCCTGGAGGGGCTGACGCTGTCCACCGGCCGTCAGCTCGAGGCCGGCTACATCCTGCGCACCTTCGCCCGCTACATCAAGGACGGGCTGATCCCCAACCTCTTCCCCGAGGGGGACCGTGACGGTCTCTACCACACGGCGGACGCCACGCTCTGGTTTTTCCACGCCCTCCACCGCTATCTGCGGGCGACGGACGACCGCGAGACGCTGCGGCTCCTGCTGCCGAAGCTGCTCGACATCGTCGATCATCACCTGCACGGCACGCACTTCGGCATCGGGGTCGATCCCCACGACGGGCTGCTGCGCCAGGGGGCGGAGGGGTACCAGCTCACCTGGATGGATGCCAAGGTGGGCGACTGGGTGGTAACCCCGCGGCGGGGCAAGGCGGTGGAGCTCAACGCCCTCTGGTACAACGCCCTGCGCCTGCTGGAAACCTGGGTACGCGAGGAGGGGGAGGGCATCTCGAAGCGGGAGGAGACCGCCAGCCATCTCGCCGGGCACGCGGAGCGCTGCCGGGAGTCGTTCAACCAACGTTTCTGGTACGCCGAGGGGGGCTACCTCTACGATGTGGTGGACGGGGCGGTGGACGGCGAGCCGGGGGACGACCCCGCCTGCCGGCCGAACCAGGTGTTCGCGATCTCCCTGGACCATCCGGTGCTCGACCCAGCGCGCTGGGAGCCGGTGATGAAAGTGGTCACCGAGCGCCTGCTCACCCCCGTGGGCCTGCGCTCGCTGGCGCCGGGCCATCCGGACTACAAGCCGACCTACGACGGCGACCTGAGATCCCGTGACGCCGCCTACCATCAGGGCACGGTCTGGGGCTGGCTGATCGGCCCTTACGTGGACGCCTGGCTGCGCCTCCACCCAGGAGAGGCGAAGAACGCCAGGAGGTTCCTCGAGGGCTTCGTGTCCCACCTGGGGGAATCCTGCCTGGGCTCGATCAGCGAGGTCTTCGACGCCGAGCCCCCCTACACCCCCCGCGGCTGCGTCGCCCAGGCCTGGAGCGTCGCCGAGGTGCTCCGCTGCTGGGTCAAGACGGCCGGGCCGGAGAAGGTGGCGGAGGATCTGATGGTGAGGGAGGAGGCGGTGGTGGCGGGGTAGGGGGGCCGGGGTCGGAAGTCGTTTCGGAGCGGTCTGGGGCGTCCTGCCCTTCGAAGCCTCACCCCCTGGCCCCCTCTCCACGGAGTGGAGAGGGGGAACTCGGTCCCGATGAGGGGTTCTCTCGCGCTCGGAGGTTGGTGGCGACCTCGAGAACTTGGGTTAGAACGGCTTCGCGGTTCCGGAATAGTTCCTCATTGGGAAATCGCAGGATAGTGCAACCAAGGGAGCGCAGATAAAGGTCCCGATTTTCATCGTGCGCGACCTGTTGCCGGTCCGAGTGGACCTCGCCATCGAGCTCCACGACCAGTTTCAATGCCGCGCAGTAGAAATCAGCGACAAAGATGCTGATCGGCGATTGCCGGCGAAATTTGATCCCCTCCAACCGACGATCCCGCAGAATCTCCCACATCTCGCGCTCCGCTGGAGTCGATGATGCTCGAAGAATCTGCGCGCGCGATCTCACCGTCCGCTCCGGAATCCGACCTGATCGCTCGCTCCGTTTCATGTCGTGTCTCCACGACCACCTTATCGAAATCCGCAACTATCGGCAATACAGCTTCGCCTGCGCTCCCCCCTCTCCACTCCGTGGAGAGGGGGCCAGGGGGTGAGGCCTCGAAGGGCAGGACGCCCCAGAATCGCCAGCGGTCCTGATCTTAGGTCGCTGGTAGCCCTCTCCTACCCCATCTCCATGATCTCCGCCAGCGTCGCCCGCCGGATCGGCAGATCCTTCGGCAGCCAGGCCTCGAACCCGGGGCTCGCGAACAGCGCCTGATCCCCCGGGTAGGTTGGCACGAGGTAGGCCGGGAAGCGCTCGAAGATCTCGCGGTCGGCGCGCTTCCGGCGCTTCTGGACGGCGGCGCGGGTGGCGGCGGCGGCGTCCAGGTGCCCGGTGATCCAGTTCAGGGCGCGGAACTGGGCGATCGTGCGCTCGTCGGTGAGGCGGGGCGCCTCGGGCGTGGCGGCGGGAGGCGGCTCGGGGGCGACCCCCAGCTTGCCCAGGCCACGCCGGAGAAACTCGCGGGGGCCGTAGCCCTGCCAGCGCACCTTGAAGCCTTCCCAGGTAGTCGCCGGCGGCAGCTCGACGGCGGATGGGCGAGCGTGCGCCGGTCTCCTGGGGGCCGTATTTGCGATATGGCCGGCGTAGGGGTCGATCCGCAGGGTCTCCATTCCCGGATTGGCGAGGAGGAGCGCCTCGGTCCTGGAGATCAGGGTCAGCATCACCGCCGGCAGGATCTTCTCCCAGAGGCCGTCCTCGTAATTCTTGTACGCCGTCAGGAACGCGTTCCGTTCGAACAGGAAGCCGCGGTTGTAGAGCCCCAGCAGATCGCTGGTGGCGCTCGAGCGGTGGTGGACCACCGCGCCCGGGGCGAAAACGATCCGCTCGCCGCCGGACCAGAGACGCCAGCCGAGGTCAACGTCCTCCAGATAGGCGAAGTAGCTCTCGTCGAAGCCGCCGGCCGCCAGGAACGAGTCGCGGCGGATCAGCAGGTTGCCGCCGCAGGCGAAGGCGAGCTCCTCCCCCGCCGCCGGCACCCGCGCCTTCTTTAACGGCCGGCGGAAATCGAGCTGGAAGGCGTGGCCGTCGAAGGTCATCAGGCCGCGGCCGAAGTCGAGCCGCTCACCGTTCCAATCGACGATCTTGCCCGAGACAGCGGCCACGTCGGCGGGGGCCGAGGCCAGGGTCTCCACCAGCGAGCCGAGCCAGCCCGGCTCGGGGCGGGTGTCATTGTTGAGCAGGGCAATGGCGTCGCCGTCCGCCTCGGCGGCCAGACGGTTGTTGCCACCACAGAAGCCGTGGTTGACCGCGCTCTCGACGAGGCGGACGCGGCGATCCCCACCCCACCGCTCGCGCATCCAGGCGGCGGTGCCGTCCGTGGAGCCGTTGTCGAGGACGAGGATCTCCCAGTCGACGCCCGGATCCTGCTGGGCGGCCAGCGCGGTCAGGCAGGTCTCCAAGTGCTGGCGACCGTTCCAGGAGAGGATGGCGACCGTCACTTTATCTATAGAAAAGGTCACGCCATTCTCCCCCGCCAGCCCCGCAGCTTGCGGCGCAGACGGAAGGCGAGGCGGTCCGGCGGCGCCACGGTCGCGGGGCGCTGGCCGAAGCGCTCCTTGGTCGCGTCCAGCCACGGATCGCGGCAGAAGCGGACGAGCGGCGTCAGCACGCGATCCCAGCGAAAGGCGGCGACGAGCTCGCGGGCACCCGCCTGGCGAGAGCCGGGATCGTCGAGCGCCTCGGCGAGGGTCCGCGCCAGGGCGGGGGCGTCGCCGGCCGGCGCGATCCAGCCGGCGCGGTGCTCGGCGATGAGCCGGCTCATCGCGCCCCCCTCGCTGGTCACCACCGGACAGCCGGCCGCCAGGGCATCGAGAAAACGGGTGCGCAGCGAGAGGCGTGTCTCCAGGCTCGGCCGGTGGGGGGCGACGAGGAGGTCGACGTCGCGCAGCAGGTCGTAGCGCCGCTCGGCCGGCACCCAGTCGTGGACCTGGACGCGGCTCCCCCACCAGCCGAGCGAGCGGCAGCGCGCCTCGACGGCGGCGAACAGGCGCTGGGGCGTGCTCTCCGGGTTGGGGTTGCGGATGAGCAGCAAGGTCCAGGGGGGGGCGAGGAGCGCCAGGGCGTCGAGCAGGGTCCAGGGGTCGTACCAGTCGTAGAGGCCGCCGAAGAGGAGCCGGCGCTCGCCCGCCGCGCGCGGGGGCAACACCGGTCGGTGAGTAGGCAGCGCGTCGGGCACGCCGAAGGGGACGGGCGCGAGGAGCGTCGCGAGGTCCGGGTCCCCCTGAATCCGCTCGGGGTTGACGCGGCCCAGGGCGGCGAGGAACCCCAGATAGAAGGTCCGCTGCTCCTCCGACGAGCAGAGGAAGAAGTCGCCGCGCGACATCTGGAGCGCCCAGGTGGCGTGGTCGTTGCGGTAGGGGTCGAGCCCCAGCGTCTCGAGGTAGGCGAAGTTCTCGATCAGCCAGGGATCGTAGAGGTCGATCGCCACCGGCAGGCCGGGCATTTCGAGGACGAGGTCGTTCGCGAGCTGCCCCTGGGCCACGGCGGCGGCGCAATCCCCGAGGATCGCCGCCAGCCGCCCCCGCTCGAAGCGGCGGATCTCCACCCCGCCAAGTCCGCCGAGCGCCGCCGTCTCCGCCGGCTCCGCGGGCGAGACCAGGACCACGTCCACCCCTTCAGCCGGCAGCCGCCGCGCGAATTCCAGATAGCGGATGCCGATCCCCGCCATCAGGGGCCGGATCGGCTCGCTGGAGAGGAGGGCGACGCGGGTCATGGTTCTTTCCGAAAATCGCTCACGACCGCCGTCCCAGCCACTGATGAACCCGCCATGCGCGGGTCGCCTCCATCTGCCGGATCAGCCCGTTCAGGCGCTCGATCTCGACATAGGTGCGGCCGAGGTGGGCGGTCTGGTCGTCCACGGCGGCGCGGAGCTTCCCTTCATCGTCATAGAGCCGCTGGATGTCTCCGGAGAGTCGCTGGATCTCGGCGCGCAGGTTCTCGCGCTCCTCGCGTAGCGCCGCCAGCTCGCCGTTGGCGGCGTGATACCGCTCTTCCCAGAGGAACCGTTCGCGGGCCAGCTCCTGGTGGTTCCGTTCGAGGGTGGCGAAATCCTCCCGCGCCCCGGCGAGATCGTTGCGCAGGTTGGCGAGGTCGAGGCGGGCGCCGGCCCACCCCTCGCGCTCGGCGACAAGATCGGCCCGCAGCGTATCCACCGCCCGGGCCAGCGTCTCGGGGCGGAGGCGATCGGCGTGCTTGGCGAGCACCCGCGCCTTGACCTCCAGGAAATCGGCGCGCTCGCGGGGTCGCTCGCCAAAGATGTGATGGCCGCCACCGCGGAAGTGCCGGTACTCGCAGGTGACGCGGGCGAAGTGGTGGAACCGGGTCAGCCCTGAGAGGCGGATCAGGAAGTCCCAGTCCTCGAAGAACGGCAGCGACGGATCGAACGGACCGGCCGCGGCGAACAGCGAGCGCTCGATCAGCAGGGTGTTGAACGGGATGTAGTTGTCGACCAGCAGGACTTCCGGTTCGAAGTCGCGGCTGTAGGGGAGGCGGCGCTCGCGGCAGACCCACCCCTCTTCGGGGTCGAGCTCGTAGGCGGCCACCGCCGCGTCGGTGTAAGCGACGCGCACCCCGGCCGCCGAGACCAGGCCGGCCAGCGTCGACAGGTGCTCGGGGGCGGCGAGGTCGTCGTCGTCCAGAAAGGTCACGAAGTCGCCCGTCGAGGCGGCGATCCCCGCTTCGGCGGCGGCGGCCCGCCCCCGGTTCTCGGCGAGATCGACGCGCACGACCGGCAGCGGGAAGCCGGCGGGGACGGCCGGCGGCTCGCCGCCGTCGTTGACCAGCACCACCTCGGCGCGGCGGTACTCACCCGTAGCGAGGCTGTCGAGGGCCTCGGCGAGCAGGCGCGGGCGGTCGCGGGTGCGGACGATCACCGAGACGCGCGGCCCCTCGCGGACCTCGTGAATCTCCGGCGACCCGCCGAGGTGGCGTATGAGCTGGGCGGGGCTGCGGGTCGTGAAGTCCTCGACGCGAAGGCGGCGGTACCCCTCGGCCAGCTCCACGCCCGGCGGCAGGCTCAGGGTGCGGAACCGGCGCAGACCCAGCGCCGCGTTCCAGTAGGGGTGCCGCTCCTCCTGGCTGGCGTAGGCCGCCATCGCCTCCTCCAGACGCTCACGCTCGGGGCCGACATCCACCAGCAGATCGGGATAGCCGGGGTGGTTGACTTCATAGAGGAGGATGCGCAGCCCGCGGAACGGCTCCTGGTCCGGATAGCCGTCGCGCACCGGGGCGAGCAGCCGGTGGAGGGCGGCGAAGGCGGCGCGATGGTCGCGCGAGATCTCGAGCGGCGAGGGGGCGAGCACCAGCTCGGGGCGCTGGGTCAGAATCGCCCGGCGGACCCCCTCCGTGGCCTCGTCCAGGTGGTGCTCCAGGGCACCGTCGGGGAGGTCCAGGTGATCGCAGCCGGCGAAGCCCAGGATCTCGCAGACCCGCCCGGCTTCTTCCCGCCGCCGCCGGCGGTAGGCGTCGGGATCGTCCACCGCCTCCACGCCGCCGCCGCCGTCGGTGAGGAAGAGGACGCGCACCGCTCCCCCCGCGGCGGCGAGCTGGGCGGCGAGGCCGCCGCAGCCGAGCACCTCGTCGTCGTGATGGGGGGCGAGCACGAGGGCACTCGCCGCTCGCACGCGCTCGGTCCAGCCGGGAGGTTGGAAGGTGGCGTTCATTGGATGTACCCCAGGGCGCGTAGCCGCCGCTCGGTCTCAGGGTTCAGGACATTGCCGGCCGGCGCGCGCCGCCCGCCGGGAAGCCAGAGCAACAGCGCCGCGCCCTTGGCGGCGGGGAGATCCTCCGCCGTGAGGGCCGCGGGATTCAACCCGCCTCCCGGATACGGCGTGCCGCGCCCCACCAGCACCTGGCTGGCCGGGAGTGGCCGGCCACCGGCGCGGGCCTCCACGGCCTGGACCCCGCCGATATCCCCCTCCAGACGGAAACCCTTCTCCAAAGTCTCCCCTCCCAGATCGAAGCTCACCCGGTTGCCGGCCAGCTCGACGCGGTCCCCTGCCGCCAGGAAATAGGAGTCCCAGCCGGAGGGGGGGCGGTCGAGCGCGATCGACCCCTGGACCCGCGAGCCGGCCGGGAAGCCCGCGGCGAAGACGCGCAGGCCCGGCAGCTCGCGGTTGAGCTGGCGATGGATGACCGGCTGCAGCCGCGCGACCTCCCCCTGGGAGGAGGATGCGAGATTGCTCCGCTCGCCGGCGTCACGGGTGAGATCGTACAGCTCGACACGCTGCAGGCGGTGGAGATCCTGCGTCCAGAGGTACGCCTCGAGCTCGTTGGCGGGCGCGTAGGGGGTGCGCGGGTTGAACAGGAAGAGCTTGCGACCGTCGAGCACGGCGGCGGCGCGCAGGGGGCCGATCATCATGTGCTGGGCGAAGGCGGCGAGGCGTGGCAGCGGCGCCTTGCCGGCGAGCGCGGGGGCGAGGTCCACCCCCTCCCAGGAGGGGGGCACCTTGCCTCCGACAGCCTGGACGAGGGTCGGCGCGAGGTCGAGAAGCCGCACGGTGCCGCGCAGGCGCGAGCCGGCGGGGACGTGGCCATCCCAGCGGACGAGGAGCGGCACGTGGATCTGCTCCTCGTAGAGGGTGAAGCCGTGCTTCCACCCGCCGTGCTCCTGGAACTCCTCGCCATGATCGGCGGTCAGCACGATCAGCGTGTTGCGCAGCACGTCCGGGGGTAGCGCGTCGATCAGCCGGCCGATGAAGCGGTCAGCGTAGTGGATCTCGCTGTCGTAGAGGGCCTTCAGGTGCTCGGTGTCCCGGGCCGGGTCCTTGAGCGGGAGCTTCCCGGCGTAGACCCCCTGGATGTGGCGGCCGGAGACGCAGCCGGGGCAGGGGGGCTCGAAGGGAGAGCGGTTGTCCACGATCTCCGGATTGTCGTACGGATCGTGGGGATCGATGTAATGGACGTAGAGGAAGAAGGGCTGGTTGCGGTGCGCCTCGACCCACGGCAGGACCCGGCCGGTCAGCTCCGCCGCATCCGGCTGATCGTCCCCGCGCGCCGCCTGCGCCGCCGGATCGCCGGGCGGGCTGAAGAAGGTGCCGAAGCCGCGGGCGAAGCCATTCCCGGAGTGCAGGATCTTGTTGGCGAAGAAGCCGCCGGTCTCGTACCCCCGCTCCGCCATCGCCTCGGCCAGGGTAGGCACCCCGGACGGGATGCCGTAGGCCGCGGCGTCGCCGCCGAGGACCTCCCCCGGCTGGCGGCTGGTCATGAAGGAGGTCACCGAGGGGAGAGTCCACGGCGCCTGCGAGTACGCGGATTCCACCACCGCCCCCGGCTTCGCCAGCGTGCGGGCGAGGTTGGAGGAGGTGTCGCGCGGATAGCCGTAGGGGGTCAGGTGATCGAAGCGCAGGGTGTCGATCAGGATAAAGAGGACATTTGGCCGCTTGCGTGCCGTCCAGGCCGACAGCCGGACCGGCCCCCAGGCGACCAGGTTGGTGTGCCGGTGCTCCGCGGGGAGGCCGTCGAGAACAGCGTGAAACTCCAGGGTGACCTCGCGGCCGGCCCAGCGGGAGAGGTCGGCCGTGAAATCGAGCCAGCGGGGGCGCTGCCGCTCGGCCGTCCGCACGACGTCGATCACCTCGCGCTCGTCCCCGCTCCTCGCCACCACCCAGGCGCTCAAGCCCCGGATCACCTTCCAGGCGTCGGGGTGGATCTGGACTCCGGCGTGGAGTTCCCCCCGGCGCGGCACGACCCCGGTCCAGCGCCAAGGGTCGACGGAGGTGAGCACGGCGGTGCGGCGCTCGCCGTCGAAGGTGAAGGGCAGGATCTCCGGAGGCCGCTGGAACCAGAGCCCGCCGCCGCCCGCGCGGTTCCCCATCTGATAGCGCTTGGCGGCGACCGCCTCGCCCAGCGCGAGATCCCGCGGCAGGGACCGGTGGCAGCCGGCCGCCGCCAGCAGGGCGAGGGCGATCAGAAGGGAGCGTGAGATCCGTGGAAGATCGATCAAACCGGTCTGCTTTCCGAACGGCCCGCCCGCCGCCAGGCGCCACCGGCGGCTCCCGCGGCGAGGACGCACAAACCCAGCGCGCTCAACACCATCCCCAGGGCGAAGCCGTCGGGATGGTACCGCAACTCGACACGGCCGGAGCCCGGCCCCACCGGCACCGTCATCAGCACCCCCTGCCGAGACTCGATCGCGACCGGCCGGCCGTCGATCCAGGCCCGCCAGCCGGGGTCCCAGGTCTCCGCGACGATCAACCGGCCGCGGGCGGGGGTCTGCCAGGAGATCCGCCACTCGCCCGGCACCCGCGTCTCGACCCGCACTTTCCCGACACCCTCCAGACGTGCCACGGGGAGCGCTCCGGGGCGTTCGTAGACTCGGGCGTCGGACCCTTGATAGGCGAGCCGCCAGCGTACGCCCGGCGGCGGCTCCTCGCGCGGTCCCGCCACCACCCAGCGCACCCCCAGCCGATCGAGCCAGGGGCTCGACCAGTCGCGGATCGGATAGAAGTAGACCGGATGGGCAGTGCCCATGCCAGCGTAGACCTCCTCGTAGCGCTGGAGTTTGACCGGGCTGTCGCCGCGCACGTCGTAGAGGCTGTAGACCATCGCGGCGTCGGGATGCAGGGCATCCCCGATCCCCGCCACCCGCTCCGGCCACCCCCGGAGGAACAGGATGGCGCCGGTGACCGGGTAGAGCCTGGCGTTGGAGAGCCCCGGGTTGGTACGGGCGTGAGCGGCCACGAGGTCGATCGCGAGCAGCGCGGGCAGGAGAGGCCAGAGGGTCCAGCGCCGCTCCGCGGGCAGGCGGAGCGAGAGCGCCAGGAGCCCCACCAGGAGGGCGATCCACGCCGTCCAGGCCGCCTCGGTGCCGGCGAGCCCGTGAGCGCGGAAGCCGTCGCCGAGCCAGACCCAGGCCACGGCCAGCAGACCGAGCACCAGGCCGGCTCCCGCCAGCAGCCCGCGCCCGCGGCCGGCCAGCCAGCGGTCGCAGCCGGCGGCCGCGAGCAGCGCGAGCCCCAGCTCCAAGCCGAACTTCAGGTAATGGTGGAGGCCCCGCTGGATCAGCGGCAGGAGGATCAGCACGTGCCGCATGCCGAAGAGGTAGTAGGCGGAGATCAGGGAGAAGAGGGTCATCACGGCCACCGCCCGCCAGCGCCGGTCGCCGCGCGCGGCGGCGAGGCCGGCGGCGGCCAGCGGCAACGTCAGCGCGCCGGCGTAGATCGCGGTGGCGGCGGCGTTGAACGGCCCCCACCAGGTCCCCGCGGCGGGGTGGCCGAAGAGGTCCGGGAGGATCAGGCGCAGCAGGACGGCGGTGATGGTGCCGGCGGGGATGGGCGTGGGCGCCTCCGAATGCAGCCACTTCCCCGTCTCCGTCAGGGTCAGGAAGAGCGGCAGGAGCTGGATGGCGGAGATCGCCGCCGCCACCCCCCAGCCGGCCACGAACCGCCCCCAGGCCGCCAGCGGGCGGGCGCTCCCCCGCGCCAGCAGGTAGACCGCCGCGAGCAGCGCCGTGAACACCGGGGTCTCCGGATGGCCGCCGAGCATCTGGAGCCCGCCCGCGGCGGCGAGCCCCGGCCAGCTCCCCCGCCCGCTCGCCAGGCGCTCGACGGCGAGCAGCACCCAGGGTACCAGGCAGTGGGTGTTACCCATCGGGAAGAGCAGAAAGCTGGTGATCATCCCCGAAAGGGGGAAGACGAGCGCCGCCAGCAGCGCGGCCGGACGGCTGGCGCCCAGTTCCCGGGCCAGATACCAGGCGCCGCAGCCGCCGATCACGATGCGCAGCCACGGCAGGAGGATCCAGCCGAGTTCGAGCGGCAGGGCGGCGAAGAGGAGATGGAGCGGGAAGAGCGGCGCTCCCGAGCCGTTGCTCCAGTAGGGGCTCCCCGAGAACTGGTGGGGGTCCCAGAACGGCAGCCGGCCGGCGCGCATCTCGTGGCGCAGGAAGAAGAGCCAGGGCTGGACCTGCCAGGTGATATCCCGCAGGTTGGGATTGCCCGCCGCCGGATCGGCGATCCCCTGCCAGGGGGCCTGCGCGGCGAGCGTCGCGGCCGGGCTGGGGATGCCGTCGGGAAGGCGCAACGCCGGCCAGAGCAGGGCGATGCCGGCAAGGCCGCAGGCGGCCCAGGGGATGCCGATCTCCCGCCGGCGCAAGAGGAGGCCGGCGAGCGACAGCAGGGCGAGGAGGGGAAGAGCGGGGTTCACGCGGCGGCTTCGGGGTAGACTACTGCCGGTTTCTTATGCTTCCGGTACAGGCTCCATCCTTCCAGGTATCCCCCGACTCCATCGAGCGCCCGGCCTGTCCGCTCTGCGGCGGCGAGGAGCGGCGCGAGAACGTCTACGAGTTCCCGCCGTTCGCCGTCGCCCGCTGCAGGAGCTGTCGCCTCTGGTATCTCTCCCCCCGCCTCACCGAGTCCCGGATGCGCGAGAGCTATGAGGACGACGCCTACTTCGAGGGGGGCGAGGCCGGCTACTCCAGCTACCAGGCCCAGGAGGCGACCCTGCGGCCGACGTTCCGGCGCTTCCTCCAGGAGCTCTCGCGCCGCGGCATGACCGGCGGCCGGCTGCTCGAGGTGGGCTGCGCCTACGGCTTCTTCCTCGAAGAGGCGAAAGGCTTCTTCGCTCACCGTACCGGCACCGATTACTCGCCGGCAGCCCTGGCCAGGGCACAGGGGCGGGCGGACCGCCTGCTGCTGGGCGGCGCCGGGCAGATCGCCCCGGAGGAGCTCTTCGACTGCATCGCCTGCATTCACGTCATCGAGCACATTTATGATCCGGTCGGTTTCCTGCGCACGCTGGCCGGCCATCTGCGGCCGGGGGGGTGGATCGTTCTCGCCACCCCCGACATGGGGGGCTTCTGGCGTCCGCTGCTGCGCTACCGCTGGCCCTTCTTCAAGACCCCGGAGCATGTCACCTACTTCGACCGGCGCACGCTCGCGGCGCTGCTCGAGCGGGCCGGCCTCGAGAAAGTACAGCCCCTGCCCTATGCCAGCGCCTTCTCCCTCGAGCTGATCGGCGAGAAGCTCGGCCGCCCGCTGCCGGCCGCCTGGAAGGACCGCCGGCTCTGGCTCCCCGCGACGACGATCGCCGCCGCCGGTCAAGTCAGGTCGTAGTCCCCCATCGCGTAGAAGAAGCCGCGTGCCGCCTCCGCCGGGTCCTCCGCGCCGCCGGCGCGCCCCCGGCAGCCGATGAACCGGCGCTCCCGCGCGGGCCGCACCCCCAAGCCGGCGAGGGCGCCGTCCAGCCGGAGACCCGGAGGGGGCGGCCAGAACCGCCAGCGCCGGAGTCCTGCGGTGCGGAGATCGGCGGCCACGGCTAGCAGGGAAGGGTACCACTCCCCTCCCGGCGGCAGCCACAGCTCCGCGGCCCAGGCCTCCTCGCCGACGAAGGCGAAGACGGCAAAGCCCGTAGCGGGGGCGGCCAAGCGGTAGAAGCGGTAATAGCGGTGGGGGCGCGCGTAATAGCGCCAGTTGAGGAAAGCGGCGGAGCGGCGGACCCCATCGACCCCGCAGGCTTCCCACGCCGCCTCGGCCCAGTCGCCGCAGGAGTCTCCGGTTTCTATGGCGACACCCGCCGGCGCCGGCATCTCGGGCAGCGGACCGGCGAGCTCCTCGAAGACCTCCAGCGGCCGGTAGCCGAAGACGCGCTCGCCCAGCCGGAAGTGGCGCTCGCTCGGGAAGCCGAAGATCCAGGGGGCATCGCCCTCCCGTGGGAGGTCCGCCAGGAGGAGCCGGCCGAGCTCCACCAGGGGGGGGCGCAACCCCCGCCGGGTCGTGCCGGCCCAGTCCACGAGCTGCCAGATCCCCAGCTCGCCCCCGCGCCGGCGGGCCGGCAGGCGGAGCGCTCCGGCGTGGGCCAGGATGGCGCCTTCGGCGTCGACGGCCACGAGACTCCGCGCCTCGCCGGGGAGGGAGCGGTACTTCCAGACCCACTCCTCAGAGGTCGAGGGGTGGCCGAAGCGGCCGGCGAAAAAATCCGCGAGCGCGGGGAGATCCTCGGAGGCAGTGGGACGGAAGGCGGGAGCGGTCAAATCTTCTCGCCCCGATGGCGAAGCCGCATGGTAAGGACGTCGCGGAGCATCGAGAACGAGGAGCGGATCGGGTCGACCCGGGAGTCCGGGGAGTTGACCCAGATCACCCCCACCTCCGCGACCTTGTACCCCCGCCGCCGCGCCAGCCAGATCAGCTCGACGTCGTAGGCGAAGCCGTCGATCTTCAGCTCCGCGGCGATCTGGCGCCCTTCCTCTCCCCGCACGAGCTTGAAGCCGCACTGGGTGTCGCGGATGCCGCGGACGCCGCCGAACAGCCGGATCAGCCGGTTGAAGGTCTTCCCCATCATCTCGCGGTAGAACGGCTGCCGCTGGCGGATCTGCGAGTCCGCCAGCCCCCGGCTGCCGATCGCCACCGGCGTATCACCGATGAGAAAGCGCTCGAGCTTCTCCACCTCCTCGATCGGCGTGGAGAAGTCGGCGTCGGTGATCAGGACCTTGCGGCCGCGGCTGGCGAGCAGGCCGGCGCGGACGGCGGCGCCCTTGCCGCGGTTGGGATCGTGGCGCAGCACCCGCACCCCCCGGCTGGCGAACTCCGCGGCCACCCGCGACGTGCCGTCCCGGCTGCCGTCGTCGACCACCAGCAACTCGTAGGTCTCGCCGCGGCGGGCGAGGTACTCCAGCGCCTGGCGGAGGCTCGGCGCGAGGCGCTGCTCCTCGTTGTAGGCGGGGACGACAACGGACAGTTCGATGCTGTTCTCGTTCATACGATCGTAAGGGCCCCCGTAGGTGGTCCTGGTGCTGAACCGGTCAATATGACGGCGCCGTCGTGCTTTGCAAGGCCCGTTCCCGCGCCCAGTCTACGGCCGCGAAAAGCCGCGGCGCCACGGCCGCCGGCATGAACCGCCGGGAGGCCTGAAAACCCAGCTCGCGCGCCCGCCGCCAGACCTGGGGGCTGGCGAGCAGGCCGAGAGCTTGTTGAGCGAACGCCTCGGCATCCCCCGCCGGCACGAGGGCCGCGGCTCCCTCGGCCATCTCCACCGTCGACGGGATGCGCGAGGCGACCGCCGGCACCTTGGCGGCAAGCGCCTCGAGGAGCGGCAGGCCGAACCCCTCCTCGGCGTGCGACGGGAGAAAGAGGAGATCGCAGCGCCGGAGCGCCCGGGCGATCTCCCAGGGCGGAGCCCCCTGGGCGTAGCGGTCCGGCTCCAGCAGGGCCCGCTCGCCGGGAGACACCGGCAGGATTGAATAGCGGAAGACCCGGCAGGGGATCCCGGCTTCCCGCAGCCGCCGCGCCGCCCGGAGAGCCGTCGGCACGTCCTTCACCTCGGCCTCGAAGATACCCGGGATGGCAATCCACGGCCGCCGCCGCGGACGCCGCCGCCACGCTGGCCGGAACAGGGGGTCGAGCGGCGGTGGCGCCACCCGGCTCTCCCTCCCGAAGCGCTCGCGCAGGAAGTCTCCCAGGTGCGGCGAGACCACGAGAGCCGGGAGCGGCCAGGAGTAGGCCTCTTCGATCCGCGGCAGGAGCGGGCGGAGATGGGCGAGCCCCCCCTCGTAGCCCTGGCAGAAATGGGCGAGGGGCCCGAGCGCCAGATCGCGGGCGGCGGCGAGCGTCGTCCAGTAGGTGCCTATCACCAGATCCTGGGTGGGGAGGCGGGGCGGGGCGGCAGTCAGGTCCCGATACTCCACCTCGACGCGGATCCAGTCGGGCTTCGGGCCCTCGGCCAGGACCGTCACCTCATCCCCCCGCTCGCGCAGCAGCCCGGCGTGCTGGAAGACCACCTTGGAGCCCCCTCCCAGCTCGGGATAGCCAAGGACGTAGGTGATTCTCACCCCTCCCCCCCGTCCGGGAGGGAGCCGCGGAAGACCTCACGGCCGTTCGCGTCGGTGACCCGAAGGTTGAGGACCGTTCCCGCCGGCAGTCCCGCCGCGATCTCAGGCGGCAGACGCCAGGTTTCCCCGAGGGGCTCGCGGATGATCTCGGTGGCGGCGGGGAAACCCTCGGGGTTGGGGGACACCTCGACCCAGAGCGGGAACGGCGCCGCCAGTCCAGCCAGGTCGATCCCGCCGGCGGGCACGGGCGGCAGCGGCACCGCGGCCGGCCGCGGCAGCCGGTGGTCCAGGGCCGCGAGCGCGCTGGTGAACCAGGCTCCGTAGTGACGGCGGCGGAAGCGGCGGGCCGATTCCTCGAACCAGGTCTTCGCCCGCGGCTCCCGTGCGGCGCTCTGGCTGTAGAGGTGAACCGCCTCGGCGGCAGGGACGTACCAGGCGGGGACTCCCAGGCGTGCCGCGCGCAGCAGCCAGTCGGTCTCTTCGAAGAAGAGCTGGAAACCCTCGTCGAACGGCCCCACCTCCTCCCAGGCGGAGCGCGACAGCGCGAGCAGGCTGCCGCTCAAGGAGTGGCTCGCGAGCGGCGCGACGGCCTGCCAATGGCAGCGGGCGTGGCGGCGCCAGCGCCGGCGGGCGGACTCGGCCCAGGGCTCGCCGCGGCTGGCGAGAAGCGCGAGGGCCTCCTCCCGCCGGCCACGGCGCTCGGCCGGTGGCAGGAGCAGGCGGCGGCTGCGGTCCCAGAAGAACGACGGCCCGGCGATCGCGGCCCCCCCTCGCAGCCGCTCGATCAGCGCCGGCACGCACCCCGGCAGCACCAGCACGTCGGGGTTCATCAGCAGGATCAGCTCCGCGGTGGTCTCCGCGACCCCGCGATTCACCCCGCCGGCATAGCCGAGATTGCGGCCGGGATCGATCCGCCGGACCGGCAGGGTGTCGAGCCGGGCCCGTTCCGCCGCGTCGCTGCCGTTGTCGACCAGGAGCCAATCGGTCTCGAGATCGCTGCCGGCGAGATCCGCCCGCAGGGCCTCGACGGCCGCGGCGGCGAGATCGGGGGTGTGATAGTGGACCAGGATGACCGCGAGGCGCATCGGCGCTCCGGCCGCGTCAGGACGGCCGGGTGAGAGCGAACGTGCAGCCGCGGCAGAGGAAGTCCCGCGGGGCCTCCTCGATCCCGTAGGCCCAGCGCCGCATCCGCGCCAGCCCGGGGCCGGTCAGCACGTCGTCGACGCTCTCCCGCGCCAAGTCGCCCACGACGTACTTGGCGTCGTAGTCCTCGCAGCAGAGGACGCAGGTCCCCCGGGGCGTGATGTGGAGGTGCTGCAATGGCCGCGAGCCGACGTTCTCGCAGCCGCAGAGCCGCTGATTGGGGCTCGCCGGCTTGTGGCCGATCTGCAGATAGCCGGCGCGGTCCATCACCTCGAAGTACTTGACGTCGAAACGACTGCCGGCGAAGAGCTGGGAGATCTCCTCGAAGTCGCGCTTGTGGTTCGCGTCGCCGGTGCCGAGGACGGCCATGTCCATCGTCTCGGCCACGGGCTTGTCGCGGGCGTGCGCCAGGTTCCGCAGCACCAGCGGGAGATGGTCGCCGCCCCGGTCCCGCCGGTAGCGCTCGCGGTCGAGGGTTGAGAGGTTGATCGAGAGGAACCTGAGCCCGCCCATCTCGACGAGGGCGTCGACGCGGTCTGGAGTCAGACCCGAGCCGTTGGTGAGGACGGCCGGCGGCAGGCCCGCCGCCTTGATCGCTCGCACCTGGTCGACGAACCGCTTGTCAGCCGTAGGCTCGTTGTAGTTGATCATGAAGACGGCTTCGATCGTGTCCCGGTACGCCGCGAGCTCGCCCACGATCCGCTCGTAGAGCTCGGTGGGCATGAAGTAGTCCTCCCGGGGCGCGATCGACACCGGGCAGAAGTAGCAGGACTGGTTGCAGACCGTGTGCGCCTCGAGCGAGACGTACTTCAGCCGGAACGCGTGCCCCGGCTCGGCGTCCCCCGGCATCAGCAGCCCCTCGATGGCGAGGCCGTCCAGGTCGCCGGGGGTCAGCCGGTCGAGCGCCAGCGTGCCGCTGAGCAGTCCCCGCAGGGACTCGTACCCCGGCTCTCCACGCAGCAAAGTGCGGTCGGTCAGCGGGTTGTAGATCCGGTCGTCGCCGACGTGGAGAAAGGGGTTGACCTGGAAAGCCGGGACCGGACGGGCCGCGGGCTCGGCGAGGATGGGCAGGCTGGCGGTTTTCATTCTGGGATCGTCGTCTTTCAGTAGATTGGCCCGGTAGCTCAGCGTCCGGCCACGCTCCGTGGTTGTACGGAGGAGCCGCTCCCCGCGTCCAGGTCCCAGGCATGCTCGACCCGGACCAGGCCGAAGGTGTAGGCAGGGCTCCGGACGTTGAAGGCGCCCGGCATCATCCGCTGATCGTAGATGTGGAGCCCCTCCTCATCCAGGAGGAAAATATACAGGGTGAACTCCCCCTTCACCAAAGGCAGGCTGGGAATCGCCAGCCGCGCGCTGTAGGCGCGCTCCCCGGTCATCGCGGCCAGGCCGTCGAGATGGGTGGCGAACGAGCAGACCTCGATGCCGTCGGCGCGGTTAATGCCGACTCCGAGATGGAAACCCAGCCGGGGGTCCGCCGTCTCCCATTCCACCTCCAGCTCCCAAGGGTCTCCTTGGGTATAGAGGAGGTCCTGCTGGAGAAGCCGCGCGGCGGCGATGCGCGCCGGCAGGGCCGGGCTCGCGGCCGCGGTGGCGGCCGGCGACACCTCGGCGGCGTGAGCGCTCTTGGCCACCAGGAAATTCTCGTACTCCCGCACCACCTCCGAAACCGGGCCCAGCGCCTCGATCCGCCCCTGGCGTAGCCAGAGCGCGCGCTGGCAGAAGGCCGAGACGTAGTACATGGCGTGCGAGCAGAAGAGGAGCGTGCCGCCGGAGTCGACGAAGACGCGGAGGCGGTCCATGCACTTCTTCTGGAAGTAGCCGTCCCCCACCGACAGCGCCTCGTCGACGATCAGCACGTCCGGCTCCACCTGGGTGGCGATCGAGAAGCCGAGCCGCATCGCCATGCCGGTCGAGTAGGTCTTGACCGGCTGGTCGATGAAGTCGCCGAGCTCGCTGAAGGCGACGATGTCGGGCATCTTGCGCCGCAGCTCCTCCTGGGAGAGCCCGAGCATGGCGGCGTTGAGCACGATGTTCTGGCGGCCGGTGAACTCGGGGTGGAAGCCCGAGCCCAGCTCGAGGATCGAGGCGATCTTGCCGCTCACCCGGAATCCACCCGAGGTGGGCGACGTGATGCCGGCCAGGATCTTCAACAGCGTGCTCTTGCCGGCGCCGTTCTCGCCGATCAGCGCCAGCCCCTCCCCCCGCGGCAGCGCGAAGCTGACGTCCGCCAGGGCGTGGAACTCGCGGTGCCGGCGGCGGCGCGTGATCCCCTCCAGCAGGCGGTCCCACGGCGTCGCGTAGGACCTGTAAGTCTTGGTGAGCCCTTCGGCGTTGACGGTGACGTCGCGCATCATTTGGATTCTATTAGCCCACGGAACGGAAAATCCGCGGGGAGGCGCAGCATTTCGAACAGCACGGCCACCAGCTCGCCGCGCTCGCCGGCCCGGTGAGGGTTGTAGAACTCCCAGACCACCCGGTGGTCGCGGGTCACCTCGAGCGCGCGGCCGTTCTCCGATTCGGTGATCAGGGTGTTGCCGTTGGGGAGCCGCTGGCAGGAGCCGAGGGTCTTCGAGAAGAGGTCCGCGCCCGGCGTGCCGCCGTACTGCCAGACCACCTTGCCGGTCCGCGGATCGAGCTCCTCGACCCGCGACCGCCCCGGCCCCGCTCCCGTGTTGTCGAAGAGGAGCAGATGACCGTCGTCGAGAAAGGTCGGCTGGTGCTGGCGCCGCCACCCCCCCGTCCGCGCCCAGACCACCGTCCGGCGCTCCGGGTCGACGACCGCCAGGGTGTCAAGCTTGAGCACGGAAACCAGCAGATTCCCCTTTCGGAAGGCCGGATCGCGGTCCGCGAAGCGGCCGTCGAGCACCTCCAGCGTATTGGTGTGGAAGATGTCCCCCGAGGGGGGCATCCGCCGCAGCAGACGGGCATAGGGGGAGCGCTCGAAGCACTCCAGCAGGGAGATCCGCCGCCGCACCCGGCCGTCGGGATCGAGCACAGTGACGAAATCCTCGAGCACGCCCTCCGTCGGATTGATCCGGGGGATGATCTTCCCCTCCCGGTCGAGCGTGTAGATCGTGCCGTCGGCTAGGACGGAGAGGTCGTGGTGGGTGCCGCCGCGATGGGCCCAGAGCACGCGCGAGCGGGCGTCCAGCTTGACCAGCCCGAGCCCCTCGTAGATCCCGAGCAGATCGCCGTTCGGATAGAGATAGGCGCGGCGCCAGTACTCGAGCTTCTCCATCGCCGGCTCTTTCGCCAGCTCCGGCCAGAGCCGGCGCAGGGGGTAGCGCCAGCGGTGGAGGATTCGTCCGTGCGCGTCCATCAGCACGGCCTCGGCCGCATGGCCGGAGACATAGAGATTGAGCCCATCCTGGACGGCCTTCGGGTCGCGCTCGATCACCACCGGACGGTCCTGCGCCGGCCGGTAGCCCTGGAGATAGGGGAGGGCCTTGACGTCGGCGGGGGCTTCGGCCGGCTTGGCGGCTGGAGGAACACCCCGGGCGGGCCGCCACTTTCCCTGGGCGGGATCGGCCGCGGCCACCTGGACGGGAACGGCGGGGGCGGCCGGACTCGCCGCCAGTTCCTCCCGGGCCGGGGCCCGGCAGGCGACGAGCACCAAGAAAGCTGTGGGGAGGAGGATCTTCCGAACGGAAAGGGCCGCCGGTCCAAAGACCAGCGGCCCCGCCTGAATCCGGGAAGAGCGCTCCGTACGGCTAGCGGACCTCACCCTGAATGTAGGACGGATCGTTAGTGCCGTTGTTGACCACCTGCGCCGCGCTCAGCACCTTGCCACCCTTGACCACAATCTGAACGGTGAACCCGTTCTGGGCCCCGGCCGCGGGCAGGGCATGCTGGTTCGGGCTGAACTGGCGGAGCCTGCCGGCGCCGAGCAGAACGCCCGGGATGGTGCCGATCACGGTGCCGTCGAGGCCGCGGTAAACGATGTCGTACTGGGCGGTCGTGGTGCCCGGGTTGAACAGCCAGAAGGTGGTGCGGTGGGTGGCGTCCTGGCGCAGGCCCACCATGTAGTGCGATTGGCCGGTTCCCGCCACGCTGGCGTCGGTGAACGGGGCCATCGCCTGGCCGAAGCGCTTCGTCGGGATGGCGTTGTCGTAGCTCTCCCCCTGGACGATCGGGAAGATGCCGTCCGTCGAGCCACCGCTGACGGTCAGCACACCGATTCCGTTCGCGACCGCGAGTTGGCCGCCGACCACGTTCTCCAGCCGCCGGGTCTCACCCGGCTGCAGGGTCACGTGGAACGGAGCGGTGGTCGCAGCGGAGGTGCCGAGGCCGGTGAACGTCACGTCGGCCGTGGACACCTTGCTGCCGATGTTCGACAGCAGAAGGTCGCTCCGCCAGATGCTGTTGTTGGGACCCGGCGCGCTCAGCACGCCGAGCAGATAGGCCTTCTGGTTCTTCGACGAACCGGCCTCCATGAACGACGGGTCGTTCGAAGCCAGACGGAGGTTCGAGGCGTAGGGGAAGAGCGTGCCCCCCGCCTTGGTCTCGACCTCGACTCGGTAGTCGACCTCGTTCGAGATGCCGAAGGAGCTCTGGATCTCCGCCGACTGGAACTGCCGCTGGCCGAAGGGGGCGACCGTGAAGTCCTGGCCCGACTCGCCGATCAGCTTGCCGGTCTTGTCATAGAACCGCAGGTGGAAGGTGGTGGCCGCCTGGCCCGGGTTGCTGACGCCGAAGTAGGCCAGCCGGTCGGAGTTGCTGATCAGACCGACGAGGTTCTGGAACGGGGTCACCGGCTCCGAGCCCACGGCGCTGCCGGTGCTGCTCATCGAGATGCCGGAGATCGTCTGGCCGAACTGCTTGCCGTCCTGGACCGTGGTGTTGTACGAGGTGATGATCGGCTCGGCATTGCCCTGGTCCACCACCAGCGACACGAAGCCCGCCACGTTCTCGCGGTTGAACAACTCGCCCAGCACGTCGGCCACGTAGAGCGTCGCTCCCGGCGCGATCGTCTTGCTGACGCGCGGCGGATTCGACTCCGGCAGGCCGCGCTTGCGGAACTCGAGCTGG
Source organism: Thermoanaerobaculia bacterium (assembly GCA_035490435.1). GTDB lineage: Bacteria > Acidobacteriota > Thermoanaerobaculia > Multivoradales > UBA5704 > DATARR01. Next base: position 84,559 of record DATHEF010000016.1, on the reverse strand, counting down.
ACGTTCATCGCGCCGACGCCCGGGTTGTGGACATAGAGGTCGCTCGACTGCACCAGCGCGCCGCGGGTCTGCGCGATCCACGGCAGCACCACCGACTTCGCGACCGGCGGGGGTGGCGGCGGCGTGCCCGAGACGACGAAGGTGCGGCTCTTGGTCGAGGCCGTGGTCGACGGCGACTTGATCGTCGTCAGGGTCACGGAGTAGGAGTTCGGCGCCGCCCAGGTATGGGTCACCGTCCGGCCGGTGCCGGTGCTCCCGTCGCCGAAGTCCCACTGGTAAGTGGTGGCGTCCGTAGCCGTCGCGGTCAGGGTCACCGCCTTGGCGGTCTCGGCCTGGCACTGATCGAAGCCGCCGACGTTGAGGCAACTGACGCTGGCGGTGTACTCCGCCGAGACCGGAGGCGGCGGCGGCGTGCCCACCACCACCGTCTTGGTCACCTTCGACTCCGCCACGCAGGGCGCGAAGGGGCAGCCGGTCGCGGCCTTCGAGACCGAGAGCTGAACCACGTAAGAACCCGCGGCCGTGTAGCTGTGGGTCGCGGTCTTCCCCGTCACCGTGGCCGAGCCGTCACCGAAGCTCCACGAGTAATCCGTCGGGCTGCCGGTGGACGGGCTGGCGTCGAAGCTCGCCGATTCACCCGGCTGGGGCGAGGCTGGAGTGATGTTGAACTGCGCCTGGAGCGTTCCGCCACCGGTCCCGCCACCGCCACCACCGCCGCCGTTCGGGTCGGTGATGGTGACGCTGCGGGAGCCCAGGGCACCGCTGCAGCCGCTGTTGGTGGCCGAGACCGTTTTCTGGCCGGTCGTCGCCCAGGTGACGGAGATCCCGCTGCCCGTCGCTGAGCCCGAGATCGTGCCACCGCCGACGCTCCAGCTCCAGGTGCTGGACGGCGTGCAGTTGGAGGCCGAGGCGGCGAAGGGGATGGGCTGGTTGATCTGACCCGCGCCGACCCCGTTCACCGTGATCGAGGGGGTGTTGCCACCGCCACCGCCGCCGCCACCGGCGGAGCCGACGTTGATCGTGCCGTGGACGGTCACCGACTGCTCGGCGCCACCGCCGCGGGTCACCTTCAGGCAAGGATTGTAGTTACCGAGGACCGTGTAGGTATGCGTGGCCACCGGCAAGCTATTGCCGGGGTCGGCGTTAAAGTTACAGTTGGCCTCATTCGTGCTGGTATGGTTCCAGTCGTAATACCACTTCTCGGCACCCTGCGAATGGTCGTTGAAGACGATCGGCACCCCGACGGTTGCGAAGTACTGGCTGAACTGGCTGAAGAGGGCCGCCTCAAAATCCGCAGAGAGCGGCGTCGTCTGAGTGATGTTGACGGTCAGCGCCGCGCTGGTGATTCCCTCGCCGCCCTGGACGCAGTTCCTGATCTTCACCTTGACCGCCTTCGCGCCGGTCGCGGTGTACGAAACCGTCGGATCGGGACCGGTCACCGGATCGGAAGTCCAGCCGCGGAAGCCCTGGCCGTCTCCGAAGTCCCAGTTCCATTCCGTGGCGCCCTGTCCGCCGGCGTGGAACTTGACCGTTCCCGCGGTGAACGCGTCGTTGGTCGGCGCGCCGTTCGCGCCGGTGAAGGCCAGCGTCTGCAGCGCGCCGAGGTTGACCGATACGTTCTTCGTGGCCGTCCCCGCGCCATTGGTCACCGTGACGGCCGCCGTGTAGAGACCGCTCTGCAGCCCGGTCGTCGACCAGTTGAACGTCGACGTCGCGGCGCCGGCGACCGGCGAGCCGTTGAGCGTCCAGCCATAGGCCAGGGTCGGCTGGCCGGTCACGCCGGTCGCCGTCAGGGTGACCGGCTGGCAGACGAGCGGGTTCGCCGGGCTCACGGTGATCGCCCCGATCTGCGGCACGGGGCTCAGCACGACGATGCTCTTGGTGACGGCGCTCGGTCCCTGGGAGTTGGACGCAGTCAGCGACACCGACTTCGAGCCCTCGGTGGCGAACGTCGCCACCGGGCTCTGCAGAGTGGAGCTGGCGGGTGTGCCGCCCCCGAACGTCCACTGCCAGTTCGTCGGCGAGCCCGTCGAGGTGTCGTTGAACGTCACCGCCGTGCCGGGATAGATCTCGGCGGGCGAGACGGTGAAGTTCGCCGACGGTGGCACGTCGCGCGTCAGCTTGTGGATGTCGAAGATCGAACGGGCGGCGCGATAGAAATAGTTGCCGTTGAACTTGCCGGCGCGCGGCGCAACGAGGTTGAAGCCCGTCGGATTCGGCCGGTAGTAGTAGGCCCAGTAGTCGACCGTACGGGTGACGTTCACGCCGTTGTAGGGCGCGGTCACCTGCGTCGTCTGCACCGGCGTGACGTCGGTCGGATTACTCGGATTGCTGACGTCGAACAGCCACTCGTGCTGAAGCCCGTCGGCGCCGATGCAGTAGGCGTCGCCACCCACGTACAGGAAGGGGGTCGAGCCGGCTCGCGAGAAGGTGAGGTACTCGCCACCGCTCTGGGTGTCGGTGTTCATGTTCGCCAGCGGCGATCCCAACCCGGTGCAGCCATTGGCGCCGGTGATGCAGCTCACGTCATAGATCGCCGTCGTCGGCTGCCGGTTGGTGAGCGTCGCGCCCTGGCGGGCGCCGAGATAGTACGACGAGCCCTGGTTCCACAGCGCAACGCCCTGCACCGGCTGACTGCGCAGGCCAATGAGCTTGGAGACCGGGTGCAGCGGATCGCTCATGTCGAAGATCTGGAAACCGCCCGTGCCGCCAAAGCTCACGACGACGTAGTTGCCGGCGCCGTGCACGAAGCTGGCCGCCGAGGTCGTGGTCTGGACCTTGGAAACGAGAACCCCGGGGCAGTTGCCGGCGGTCGAGTTGTCCTCCAGGCAGCCGTTGAAGGTGAGCGCCTTGTCCAGGTTGTAGACGTACAGCCCGCCAGGAGTCGGGGCGGCCATGAAGGCGTACCGGGTGCCGTTGATCTTCGCCGTGTAGACGGATTCGGAGGTCTTGTCGATGTTCTGGTAAACCGGCCGCGGCTTGGTCTTGTCGGAAAGGTCGAAGACCAGGATCCCGGCGCCGCTGTAGCCGACGATCGCCGCCACGCTGTCGTCCGGAGCGGAGATCCCGCCGAACACGATCTTCGACTGCTCACCCGAAGGGAGGTAGGGGAAGCCGGCGTCCGCCGGATAGCGCTTGGCCGCCACGAGGGCCGGGTTGGCGGGATCGGTGCGGGCATCCCAGATCCCGATGCCATGGGAGAGCCCCATCAGGATGTAGCCGTTCTGGATGTCGACCCCGTAGAACCAGTTCCGGGCGCCGTAGTTGGTCGTCACCTCGTTGAAATCCGTGGTGTCGCGTTCCCGCGGCAGCGCCCCTGTATCCGCCGGCTGCAGTTGCCCCTGGCTCCACAGGGTGCTGGGGGCCGGAGTGGCCGGGGTGAAGCAGACCACGGTCTGACCCTGGCGGATCGTCCCGCACCCGGCGCGATCGCAAACCGTAGCCGCCATCACCGGACGAGTTAGAAAGAAAATCGCCGGCAGCACGAGCAGCGCCAGCATCCGGTGGACAGAGAGGTAAGTGCGCGGGCCAGAGGGACGGGGGTTCGCCATGAAAAAACTCCTCCTACCACTATGGGGTAAACGACAACTCCGGGGCGAGTGCGGCTCAGCGACCGAGAGGTCACCCTCTCGAGAACCACCTTCGCTCGGAAGCCATAGGGCTAGATCGAACTTTGAGCATAAGTCTAGGCCCAGATCTCACGTACCGCAAGGGGTACCGGATACAAAAAGACGATCTGGACTGCTACTCAGCTCTTCCAAGCTGTCTCCCCGGGCGGAGAAGCAGCTTGCAGGAGCCGAAAGGCGGGGCCGCGGATAAAGAAAAGGGTGAGCCCGGCGAACCGGACCCACCCCTTCGAACTGTTTTACTGAGCGGTCGGACCTACGAGACCACCCGGAGCGAAGTGCAGAGCGGTGCAGGCGCTGTCGAGCTGAACGGCGCTGAAGCCGACGCTGAAGCGACCCTGAGCCGTCATGCGGGCCAGCACCCAGGCCTGAGCCGCCGCCGGGTCTTCCGGCGGAACGGCGCCGGCAGCCGGGACGGTGGTGTTCAGGTTGAGGTACAGCCAGCCGAAGTCGAACGGCACCGGCAGCGCGGCGCCACCGACGTGAGTCGACTGCGACTCAGCCGGGAACGGAACGAGGCCGGGGTTCTGCGGCTGCGGCGAGACGGGGAAGCTCTGCGGAACCTGCGGCTGCTCCTCCTCGTCGAAGATCACGATCGCTTCCTGGCCCAGCGGGTACCAGGCCGGACGGCCAGTCTGCGCGGGGCAGGTGAACGGCGCCTGGTTAACCTTGGAGTCACGCCAGACGATCATGTCCGTACCACCGCTGAACGTGCCGCCGTTGATGTAGCGGACGGCGAAGTTCGTCGCCAGCGGCTCGCGGTTGTCAGCGGCGCTGAAGGCGGGGTTGTCATAACGGCCGTAGAAGGTGTACTGGCCGGAAACCGAAGTCTCGGGGTTGGTCGCCGAAGCCTCGATGTGGACCAGCGTGTTGCCGTCGGCGAAGTTCTCGGCGGAGTTGACGTAGAAGAAGTCACCCCACAGAACGTTCTGGTTGGTGGCGTCGCCCGTGCCGCCCGGACCGAAGTAGCCCGGATCGCCAGGGAAGCGCAGGGTGCAGTTGTTGACCGTGTCGATGGTCACGTAGCCACGGGCGATGTTGTCGCCGAAGGCACGGCCGGCGCAACGGTTGCCGAGGACCGACGAGGACAGACCGGTCAGCGACTGCTGGAGGTGCTGAACGAAGCTCACCGGCAGGACCGGCGGCGGCAGCAGGCCGCTGCAGCTCGCGAAGTTGATGTCCTGCGAGAAGTCACCCTTCGGGCTGATGGCGTCGACCGGGTCCTGACCCGCGGACGCCGTCCGCGGCAGCACGCCGCTGACCAGGATGTCGCGCAGGTTGATCGTCTGCACGTCATAGCCGGTCAGGTAGATGTTGAAGTCGAGGACGGGGACCGAGAGGTCCGACCAGACCACGACGTGGGCCAGGACAGCGGTGGCCGAGGCGTTGTTGACGGAGAACAGGGTGGTTTGCCCGTTCGGGTTGCCGAGATCCACTTCGAAGTAGGGCAGCAGCAACGTGGCCGCCGGCACCTCATCGATCGTGCAGATCACAGCAAGCGCCTGGCCGCCCAGGCCCAGAAGGCCCAAGAGAGCGAGACACAGTGCGGTCTTCTTCATGACAGACAATCTCCTAGAGTTAGTTTTGCTGAAGCTGAAACCAAAGTTGAAACGATCGGGATACAACCGTTTCTCCACTCTCCTCGAAAAAAAATCACCTCCTGTTCAAAGTATAGAGTGCGGCGAACTTTATAACATCCCAGGGCCGCTTGTCAGCTCTTTTTTCACTGACTCTCGACCTTGGAGGTCGTTGCTGCCGTAACTTCCAAACATAACCGGAGGGCCTGAAGGCTCTAGCCCCCCGCCCTCTCCGATGTTTTATGCTTCTGCACTATAGGGATCTCTCCCAGGGCTGTCAAGAGGTGTTTTGCTTCTTTGCGCGCCTTTATTTCCAGCTACCCCGGCTACCGTCCAGCGGCGGGCGCTCCAGCCGGCGCCAGGTGCCAGGCCTGCAATCCCCCCCCGGACGGGCAGCGGTCGGGATCGAACATCGCCGAGCTCTCGCCGGCGAAGTCAGCCACGATCTCATCCTTGCCGTCGCCGTCGAGGTCGGCGAGCCGGACGTAATAGCCCGTGCAGCCGCCCACGAACGGCGGGATGCCGGTCGTCGTCTCACGGGTGAAGAACCCCTTGCCGTCGCCGTGGAAGACCCAGGTGGCGCCATTCCCGGTCAGCGCCACCAGGTCGAGCTTGCCGTCGCCGTCCAGGTCGCCGTGAGCCAGCGCGCTGACCTCGACCCGCTGCTCGGCCGCGGCGAGCACCCGGCGCGCCCAGGTGCCGTCCTTGCGCGCGTAGAGGATGTCGATGCCGTTCCTCCAGGCCTCCCCCTCGTAGCTCATGTAGCCGACGAGCAGATCGTCCAGGCCGTCGCCATCGAGGTCGGCGGCGTCGACCGAGCGCACGTAGGAACGGGGGTGCACGTCGACGTCCATGGCGTTCCAGCCGCCGTCCTCGCGGCCGTAGTTGACTAGGCTCTTGCGCCCCTGGATGCTCGAGCCCGTCGCGAAGTCCAGGCGGCGGTCGCCGTTGAAGTCGCCGGTCACGATCGAGTCGGAGAAGATCTCGCGGTTCGAGGTCCCCTGGTCCTTGCGCAACCAGGTGCCGTTGCCCTGGTTGAGGTAGACGATGACGCCGTACGACTCCGTGTTCGTGCTCGGCCGGGCCTGGTCGCGGCTCACCACGTTGAGGCGCGGCCCCTCGCCCACCGCCAGGATGTCGGGGCGGCCGTCATGGTTCCAGTCGGCGACCGTGATCGTCCGCGACGAGTAGCCGGGCTGCCGGCCCTGGCCGGGAAGCACGAAGTCGAGCCCCTTGCCCGCTTCGGTGAACCCCCCCTTGCCGTCGCCCAGCAGCGCCATCAGCCCGCGCAGGTGGGCGCCGAGCGCGATATCCGGGTGGCCGTCGCCATTGAAGTCCCCTACCGCGGCGTCGCCGTAGTCGTAGGGGAGGCGGGGAAACCGGGCCTCGCTCCAGCGTCGCCAGTTCCCCTTGCCGTCGCCGATAAAGATGACCGGCGGACCGGGCTCCTTGCGCGCCGCCGAGTGCACGATGTCGGGGTGCCCGTCGCCGTTCATGTCCGCGATGTCGAAGCCGTTGCGCCACTGCCCCCGGTTGGGCAGCCCGGTGCTGAATGGGACGAACTTCAGAAGTTGGCTCTCGAGGGTATCCACCTGATACGTCGCGGCGATCTTCTGGACCTCCTCCGGCTTGACGCCGGCCTGCGGCCCGGCCACCGGGCCGGCCCCGCCCATCTGGCGATAGACCTTATAGTAGAAGAACTTGTCGTCTTCCTTCACGAGGTCGACGTTGATCCCCCAGGCGGTGCGCAGCACCTTGTCGTTGACGCGCAGGTAGCGCATCCCCTCCTTCTGGAGCTTGTCGACGAAGTACTGCCGCCCCTCTTTGTCGGTCAGCCACTTGCCGTTGGGCGGCTGCGGGCCGTCCGCGACGGCGGCGCCCGCGGCCGGCGCCGTCTTGGCATCCGCGGCCGGCGCGGCTGTCGCGGCGGGCGCCGGAGTGGCGGCCTTCGGGGTCTTGGCGGACGGTTTCTTCGGGGCGGCGGCCGTCGCGGCCAGCCCGGGCGAGGCCCAGGATAGCGCCGCGGCGATGAGAAGCAGCGCCGGGATCAGGCGCGGCGCGAACCTTGAGGTCGACTGCATATTTGGAAAGCTCCTTTCAGGATGTCGGAGACCGCGCCCAGCAAGAACCGCACCAATCCTCAGATTTCGTCCACGAAAGCGGCCTTGAGGCGTCTGAAGAGCAAGAAGCCGGCGGATAATAGCACAGCCGCCACCAGCGCCAGGGCGGCGGTCCCGGGCACCAGGGCGACCCGCCCGCCGAGGAAGGCCTGGCGGTAGAGCTCGACCAGCGCGGCCAGCGGGTTGAGCTCGATCCAGCCGCGGAAGCGCGCCGGCACCTGCGCCGCCGGATAGACGATCGGCGTCAGGTAGAACCAGCCGGTGAACACCATGCCGAGCACCTGCGCGATGTCGCGGAAGAACACGTTCACCGCGCTCAGCAGGAGCCCCAGCCCGAGGGTGAGGGCGATCTGCAGCGGCAGCGCCAGCAGCAGCAGCGGCAGCCCGCCCAGCCTGAGCTCCCCCAGGAAGGCCAGCACGCCAAGGAAGATGGCGGCCGCGATCGCCTCGTGCAGCAGGGCCGCGAGCACCACCGCCAGCACCAGGATCTCGGCCGGGAAGCGCAGCTTCTTGACCAGGCTCGAGTTGTCGGTGATCGCCGTTGACGACCGCATCACTCCCTCCTGCAGCGCCAGCCAGGGGAGCAGGCCGGAGAAGAGGAAGATCGCGAAGTGGCCGGTGCGCGCCCCCGCCAGCGAGATCTTCATCACCGTCGAGAAGACGAAGGTGAACAGCAGCAGCATCCAGAGCGGCTGCAGGAACGACCAGACCAGGCCCAGCGCCGAGCCGGCGTAGCGCCCCTGGAAGTCCCGTTTGACGAGCTCCTTCAGAAGGAAGAGATGGTGTCGCAAGCGTATCTGTCTCCCAGAGCGGGACCGGGCGGGGATTATGCCCCATTCCTCTATTCACGAAGGGCGCTCCATTGACAGCCCCCCGGGGCGGGGATACTATCCTTCTTAGACTATCCTGCTATGCCATTCTGACATAGACAGCACTTCCAGACATGTCATCATGGCCGCTGAGAAGATTCGTCAAGTCCAGTTGGTAGGACGCAAGATCCGCGAGCTCCGCAAGGAGCACAAGCTGACCCAGGTCGAGCTCTCGTCGAGACTCGGCATCCAGCAGTCCGACCTCTCCCGCATGGAGAAGGGGGAGTACCGGGTCAGCCTGGACACCCTCTTCCGCATCCTCGCCGAATTCAAGGTCAGCATCGGCGAGTTCTTCGAGGGGGTCGCCAAGGAATCCATCACGCCGCGCGACGTCCAGCTCGTCCAGAGCTTCAACGCCCTTTCCGAGGACGTGCAGCGCGAGGTCGAGGAGTTCATCGCTTTCAAACGCAGCAAGGAGGGCCGCCACGAAGCCGGCCCCGACACGATGCGCGCATGGGAGGCTGACGAATGAATGGTGCAGTGACGTTCGAGGAACTGAAGAGCCGTGGCGAGAAGGCCGTCCGCGCCGGCCAGTTGGAGGAGGCGCAGGACCTTTTCGATCAGGCCCTCACCTGGGCCCGCGAGCAGGGGGAGCAGCCGCAGGTCGATCTCGGGATCTGCAACCGGGCGGCCGTCGTCATCGAGATGGGGCGCGGCGACGGCGAGGTCCCCCACCTGCGCGAGATCCTGGTCCGCAACGTCGACCCCTTCATCTGCCAGCTCGCGGCATACAACATCTCGCGCCACTACGAGCTCACCAAGAACTACAAGAAGTCGCTGTTCTACGCCCGTATCGCGCTCGAACGCGCCGGGGTGCTGGGGCGGCGCGACTGGCTCGCCTCGAGCCACAACCTGATCGGCAACACGCTGCTCGCCGAGAGCTTCATCGTCGAGGCCTGCCGCGAGTACGAGAAGGCTCTCGAGCACGCGCCGCAGGAGCCGACCGCCGCGCGCGGCCAGATCCTCGACAACCTCGGCTACTGCCGCGTCCTGCAGGGGCGCCACCGCGAGGGGTACCGCCTGCTCTACGAGAGCCTGCGCATCCTCAAGCGGTGCGGCGCCCAGCGCTACGAGATCTCGGTCCGTCTCGACCTCTGCTTCGCCCATCTGGAGACCAGCCGCCTTCGCCTCTCCCACCGTCACGGTATCGCCGCGCTCGCGCTGGCGGAGGCGATGGAAGACCAAGCCTCGATCAAGAACGCGCTCTATCTGCTCGGCGAGGTCGCCCACCTGAGCGACGACGTCGAGGCCGCCCGCGGCTACTTCGGCCGGCTCCACCGGGACTTCTTCCCCGACGCCGGCTATTTACCCGAATTCCTGCTCGCGGTGGACATCCGCAAGCTGGTCAATCTGCACGCTTGAGGTCGCGACCATGAGCAAGAACCACTGGTTCCTCGTTCTCGGGATGATCGGACTGGGGCTCGCCGCCCCGGCTCCGGGCCTCGCCGCGAGCCACGACTCCGCCCTCGGCTCGAGCGGCGAGGTCTATCAGGTGAAGTCCGGCAAGTACGGCGATCTCTTCCCCGGCAGCCAGGGCACTGCTCCCGGCACGCCGGTCCTGGCGATCGACGTCACGCGGCCCGGCGCCACCCCGCAGCGGGTGCTGATCCCCGACACCCTGGACTCCGCGCCGGAGAGCTCGGCCTCGCTGCTCTACGAAGACGATTCCAGGACCGTCTACGTGGTCTGGGAGAGCCAGGAGGGGATCCACCCCGTCCTGAGGCTCGCCGGCTTCGACGGCACCACCTGGTCGACGCCGATCTCGGTGGTCGGCAACCCCTTCGCGCCGAAGACCTCGCCCCAGTTCGCGATCACCCGCGAGAGCTTCGAAGAGACCGGCGATGACAACACCCCGGTCGTCAAGCACCGCAACACCCTCCACCTGATCTGGCAGGAGGAGGGCGCCACCACGGGCTCGCTCGAGACCTTCTATACGCCGGTCGTCTTCGTCGACGGCATCTACGCCGGCATCAATCCGGTCTACAGCCTCAGCGACTTCCTGCCCGACAGCGTCGCCGGCGACGTCCAGCCGGCGCTGCTGCGCTCCCCCACGATCCAGGCCGGGCAGGACCAGCGGACCGTCGTGGTGGCTTTCGCCTCGCTGGCGAAGGGGCGGCTGGCGACGGTGGAGATCGACGTCCTGCCGGAGGAGCTGAGCCGGCTCTCGGAGAAGGCCCGCTCCCACATCATCGAGATCGGGCGCAGCCTCTATCCGGCGGACCTCCCCGGGCTCGCCGAGAAGGCCCGCTCCCACATCATCGAGATCGGCGTCGCCTTCCATCCGGAGCTGGCGTCGACCCTCGCCGACCAGGTCCGTGCCACGATCCTGGCAAACGACGCGGGCGATCTCGTCCAGCTCGCCGAGAAGGCCCGTTCCCACATCATCGAGATCGGCGCGAAGCTCTCCGGGCGCGGCCTCCGCAACCCGAAGGAGCAGGCGAACACCCAGATCGTGCAGGTCGACGATCCCGTCGACGTCTCACGGGCGGTGGCGCCGACCCCCAAGCCGACGGAGGCCGCGGCCTATCTGATCCAGGTGCGCGTGGCCTCCAGCCGGCCGGTGCCCCGGGTCGGTCCGGGCAGCGTGGAGCTCTTCGTGTCGGAAGCCGGGGATGACGTCCTGGTCTCCTGGGCGCAGGTCGACAAGGTGCTCTACCGCCTCAGCACCGACTCCTCCTGGACCGAGACGCGGGAGCTCCGCTTTACCCCGTCGCTCGACATCGATAAGGCCTACGACATCCTCGGTCAGCGGGTCCGCAACCGCTGACCCGCGGGCCGATCGATCCTGCTGAAAGGGCGCCCTTGTGGGCGCCCTTTCTATTTGTCTCGCGAGATTTGCAGCGCCTGCCCGGTCGGGCGCGCCTCGAGGATCTTGCCGCCAGCGCCTTCCAGCGCCGCCTCGATCGCGCTCCGGCGCTCCGGCGGACCGAGGATGGCGAGGCATCCCCCGCCGCCCGCGCCGCAGGCCTTGCCGCCCCAGGCTCCGGCCGCGGCAGCCGCCCGCAGCAGTTCCTCCAGGACGGGCGTCGAGATCCCCGCCGCCAAGCGGCGGCGGTCGCTCCACTCCCGGCTCATCAGCTCTCCCACCCGCGGCAGATCCCCCGCTTCGAGGGCCGGCGTCAGCTCGGCCGCGGTGGCGGCGATCCCCTCGAACAGGCTGGTGACCTCGGGCTCCGCCTCCAGGCGGCGGCGCACGACCTGCCAGTTGTTGCCGGCCGAGAAGTGGCTCTGCCCCGAGTAGACCACTACCAGGCTGGCCCCCAGCGCATCGAGATCGACGTCCAGCCGCCGGACCCGCTCGCCCCCCGGCACCGGCCGGATCTCGAGCGCGCCGCCGAGGAGCGCCGGGTAGTGGTCCTGCAAGCCAGTGGGGAGGCCCATCAGCCGCGCCTCGAGGTCCCGCGCCACCGCCGCCAGCTCGCGCGGCTGCGAGCGCGGACGGTCGAACGCCTCTTCCGCCGCCGCCAGGAAGGCCACGGTCATCGCGGAGCTCGCGCCGAGGCCGCCCCCCCGGGGGGAGTCGCTCGCCAGCAGCGCTTCGAAGGGAGGGAGATCCAGGGCCTCGGCGGCGACCCCGATCAGGGCTGCCTCCGGATGGCGGGCGAGCTCTCCGGCCGAGCCGGCCTCCACCACGCCCCCCCCCTGGCGCACCCGGTACCCTTCCGCCAGCGGGCGGAGCCCGACAGTGACGGCGAGGTCGATTGCCACGTTGATCGTGCGGGCCTGGGGGTGGAAGAGGCCGAGAGGCCAGATGTCGAGGGTGCCGCCGGCCAGATCGACCCGGCACCAGGCTGTGATGGTGACCAGCATCCGGTACGGCGGATCAGCGGGCGAGCGAGCCTCGCGACGGCATGGAGGCGGAGCCGGCGTCGCCGAGGGCGAGCTGGGTTCCCGGATCGAGCCCAGGAACCTGGATCCCGCGCGGCAGGACGCCGTCGCGCAGACCGGTCCGCAGATTGTCCCGCCAGGCGCGGAAGGAGGCCATGCGGGAGCCGGGGATGGGCTCGTCGCGGACACCCTTGAGCGTCAGCGGATCGATCCACTGGTCGCGGCACTTCACCCGGTAGTCCAGGTGAGGGCCGCTCGCGAGGCCGGTGGCCCCGGTGAAGGCGATGATGTCTCCTTGCCGCACCCGCGCGCCTGGGCGGACACCCGGCGCGAAGCGGGAGAGGTGGAGATAGGCGGTCACGTAGCCGCCGGGGTGCTGGACCTTGACGACGTTGCCGCCCCCCCTGTCCCAGCCAGCGGAGAGCACCGTACCGTTGGCCGTCACCTGGACCGGCGTCCCCACCGGGGCGCCGTAGTCCACGCCGTAGTGCGGCCGGAACTCCTTGAGCACGGGGTGGAAGCGGTGCAGGCTGAACGACGAGGTGATGCGAGAGTAGCGCAGCGGCGAGCGGAGGAACATCTTCCGCATCGGCGAGCCGTCGCCGTCGTAGTAGACGCTGGCGTCGCCGTACCGGTAGGCCTCGTGGAGGCGCCCACGGTTGTCGTAGATCGCGGCCAGGATCGTCCCCACATCGTGGAACTTGCCGTCGAGCTGGACCTCTTGGTAGAGGACCTCGAAACGGTCCCCTTTCTGCAGATCCTTGGTGAAGTCGAGGTCCCACTGGAAAACGTCGGCCAAGCGGTAGGCGAGGGACGGCGGCCCGCCGGCCTCGCGGATCGACTCCTCCAGCGAGCTCGCGAGCGTGCCCTGGAGCGAGCGAACCTCGACGCGGCGCTGGAACGGCTGCCAGTCGCTCTGCCAGCCGTCGCTCCGGCGGGTCATCTCGACCCGGCCGCTGCCGTCGAGGGTCATCTCGAAGGAGGCGAGGGAGGCGTCGGGATTGAAGAAGGCGGAGTAGTGGTTGCCGGCCTTGAGGCTCCGCAGGTCCACCTTGCCGGCCAGGGCGTCGGTCGCTTCGCGGAGCTGAATCCCTTGCAGGCCGAGCTTCTCGAAGACGTCCGCGGCGGTCTCGCCGCGCAGGAGCCGCGACTCGACCGGCACGCGGGCGTGATGGATCCAGGGAGTGGTTTCGTCCGGAAGCGTGACCCGGGCGCTGAAACGGGAGGTCGGGGGGAGGGGGTAGGCGGACCGGTTGTACGCCTCGAGGTTTCGCGTACTGAAGCTGAGTCCCGCGCCGAGAGCGATCAGCCCGAGCGGCAGAAGACAGCGGAGAACGGTCATGCCTGGATATACCCTCTTCGACTGCATCCGTGCAGACCTCCCAGGAGGGGGTGTTTGGAAAAACGCTGCGGTTGTGACCCTACGCGGGTCGGATACTACACAGGATTCCTCGCGCAGCGCAACCCCAAGATCGTAAAAAAAGGGAGAAAGTACGGCGGTACGGAACCGCTCAGTGGAGGAGGTCCGTCAGGACCTGGTCGGCGTCGTCGGGGAGCTTGCCGCGATGGACGACCGGACCATCCTTGAAGACCACCAGACCCGGGAGCGTGGCGACATTGTACTTCCGCGAGAAGGCGCCGTCGGGGTCCATGCAGACCGGGGCGCCGAGGCTCCTGCCGGCCAGGAAGCGCTCGACCGCCGGCCGGTCCTCCTGGAAGTCGACAGTCACGACGCGGGCGCGCCCGCCCCAGCGGCTCGCCAGCGCGCTGACGCGTTCGACGATGTCGCGCGAGTGGGGCGACCAGGAGGCCCAGACCACGACGATGGTGGTGCCCCGCGCCAGATCCGCATCTCCCAGGCGGCCGCCGCCCAGACAGGAAAGGTTGACGTCCTCGGCCCGGGAGGCGGCCGGCGATAGGGCCAGCAACGCCAGGGAGGCAACGAGGACGGCCGTCGCCCTGCGGCGTGACGCGGAAGAGGTCGTTGTCATGGAAGTCTCAGTGAAGGCCGGGAGCGCTGCGGCGATGCGGAAGGTGGGTGAGGATGCGGTGCCGGAGACTTTCAGGAGCTGGACAGCGGACCGTCCTCTCACGGACGATCAACAGCAGCTTGCGGGTGTAGTCGACCTGCTTCGCGCAATCGCCACACCGTCCGACGTGGTCTTTGAAAGGGGTCAGCGTCTCCTCTTCCATCTCGTTGTCGAAAAACAGGAACAACACCAGGCTGACCTCTTTGCAATCCATCGTCCTTCCTCCGGAACCCATACTCTAGAACAGTCTTGTGTGACGGCTCCAGGTGTTCACCCCGCACTGTTCAACTGGGGCGTGAGGTTGGATATTTCACCGGAACGGTGCGCGCCTGGACGATCCCCCTTCCCCGCGCTCCTGAATGCGTCCCGCTCACTTCGGACTCGCGGTGCGGCTGCGCATCTTGACCGGCTCGCCTTCCCGCAGATAACCGTGGTCGCGGGCGAACTCGAGCATCGCGGCCTCGAGCAGCCGGCGACCGCGGTACAGGCGGCTCATCACGGTGCCGACCGGGACGTCCAGGATCTCGGCGATCTCCTTGTAGGAGAACCCTTCGAGGTCGGCCAGCAGCACCACCATGCGGTAGTCCGGCGGCAGCTTGTCGAGCGCCTGCTGCACGTCCTCGTCGAGCACGTTCTCGAGCAGCTCTTCCTCGGGGTTCTTGAGCTGCTGGCGAGAAGAGTCCTCGCTGAGCTGATTCTCGAACGACTCCTCGATCTCGGCGAAGTCGCTGAGGGTCGGGGACTGCTGCTTCTTGCGGTAGTTGTTGATGAAAGTATTCTTCATGATCTTGAACAACCACGCCTTGAAGTTGGTCCCTTCCTCGAACTTGTCATAGTAGCGATAGGCCTTCAGATAAGTCTCCTGCACGAGATCCTGGGCGTCCTCGGCATTGCGGGTCATCCGATAGGCCGTATTGTAGAGAGCGTCGACGAACGGCATCGCTGCCGCTTCGAAGTTCCACCCTTTCTGGTGGTCCACGCTAGTCTTTGCCATGCTTACCCCCTTCAACGGGAACCTCTCCCCGCATCCATGCATACGCACAGACGGTGCCAACGGTTTGAAGTGAGAAAAAGGCCTATTTCGGCCTTTCAATCTGTTGAAAATCTGAACAGGGTGTCCCTCCAGGATGACACTCCGGAGGAGGCGCGGACCAGGGCACCGTCCTCTCCCGGAGACTCGCCGGAGGGTGCCGCCTTGGCCCGAATTCACTAGAGATCGCCGATTCGGCACACGGGGTGCCAAATTGCGGTCTCTATGGGTCCACTGTATTCGAACTCCAACCAGAAAAGTAGAGCGTTTCTTCCCGAGCTCTTCCCACGATCGTCCCCACCTACCGATCTGCCTCTTCCAGCGCGACGTCCAGCGTGCCGATCAGCGCCACCAGATCGCCGACGAGCTCCCCGCGGCAGAGCTCGGGCAGCGCCTGGAGATGGGCGAACGACGGCGCCCGGAAATGGCAGCGGTAGGGGTTGGCCGTGCCGTCGCCCACCAGATAGAAACCGATCTCCCCTCGCGGCCCCTCGATGCCGTGATAGGTCTCGCCCTCGACCTTGGCCTCGAGCACCGACGGCTCGGCGAGGACCGGCCCGTCCGGGAGCCGGTCCAGGCACTGAGCGACGATCCGGTTCGCCTGCCGCATCTCCTCTACCCGCACCAGGTAGCGGTCGTAGGTGTCGCCGTTGCGGCCCACCGGCACGTCGAAGTCCACCTCGCCGTAAGCCTCGTAGGGGAGGGCCTTGCGCAGGTCCCATGCGAAGCCACTGGCGCGCAGCGCGGGCCCGGTCACGCCGAGGTCCACGGCTACCTCGGGCGACAGCACACCGAGCCCCACCGTCCGCTTCTTCCAGAGGCGATTCTCGGTGAGCGGTCCCGCGAAGCCGTTGAGCCTTGCGGGGAACGACTCCACGAACTCCCGGCACCTCTCCGCCCAGCCGGCCGGCAGATCATGGGAGAGCCCGCCGGGACGGATGCCGTCGAGCCGCAGGCGCGCCCCGGCCTCCTGCCCAGCCTCTGATTCGTTGTCTGATTCAAAGTAATCCTCCAGATACCGTTCACACAGTTCGAGCACCCCGTCGCGCTCGCCAAAGGCGGCGAAGAAGGGGGGCATGGCGCCGAGGTCCGCGGCATGGGTGCCGAGCCAGAGCAGGTGCGAGGCGATCCGCTGCAGCTCGGCCAGGATCGTGCGCAGATAGCGCGCCCGCGGCGGCACCACGATCCCCAATAGCTTCTCCACCGCTCCCGCGTAGGCGAGGTTGGCCGCCGCCGCCGAACCGAAGTCCAGACGGTCCGTATGCGAGAGATTGTCGGCGTGGGGCTGAAGCTCGAAGAGCTTCTCGACGCCGCGGTGAACGTGGCCGATCACCGGGCGGCAGTCGACGATCCGATCACCGTCCACCCGGAGGCTCAGGCGCAGCACGCCGCGGATCGCCGGATGGCGCGGCCCGAAGCCGAGCTCGATCTCTTCGCCGCGCTGCAGGAGGGGATCGCTCACGCCTCCCCTCCCCCGCTCCCGCCTACCTTAACGGTTGCTGCGGCGGCTCCCGTGTCGATCCCCTCGACGGGGAAGTCCTTGCGCAGTGGATGGCCGTTGAACCCCTCCCACAAGAGGATGCGGGTGAGGTCCGGATGACCGTCGAAGCGGACGCCGTAGAGGTCCCACACCTCGCGTTCGGGCCAGTTGGCGGCGCGCCAGACGCCGGTGACGGAAGGGACCGCCGCCGCCGCCTCGCCTTCGCCGGCCGCGACCTTGAGGCGTACCCGGCGGTTCGCCGCCGGGCTGCACAGGTGGTAGACCACTTCGAAGCGCGGCTCCCGGCCGGGGAAATCGACGCCGCAGAGGTCCACGAGATAGGTAAAGCCGTGCTTGCTCTTGAGCGCGGCGCAGACCTCGGCGATCGTCTCGCGCCGAATCTGGAGCGTCAGGTCCCCCCCGAGGATCCGCGCGGACTCGATCGCCTCGCCGAGCTCCTCGCGGAGCGCCATGGCGAGAGGATCCTCCGCGGCCCCCTCCATGGGCTGGGACTCCGGCCCGCTCATGCGCCGACCCAAGGAGGGACGATCTTCTTCTCCAATTCCAGGAGGCCGGCGAGGAGCGCCTCGGGACGCGGCGGGCACCCGGGCACGTAGACGTCGATCGGGATCACGCGGTCCACCCCCGGCGTGACCGCGTAGGTGCGGTACGGCCCCCCGCAGGCGGCGCAGGAGCCCAGGGCGATCGCCCACTTGGGATCGGGCATCTCATCCCACAGGCGGCGGATCAGCGGCGCCATCTTCTCGCTGACCGTGCCGGCGACGATCAGCAGATCGCTCCGCCCCGGCGCGGCGCGGAAGGCCCTCCCCCCGAAGCGCGCCAGATTATGCCGCGGGTCGAGCGCCGGCGTCATCCCGACGGCGCAGCAGGAGAGCCCGAGCAGAAACGGCCGGACCCCCAGCCGCCGGGCCCAGTCGAAGATCCTGTCGTAGGTGGTGGTGAGGACGTTCGCCTCGGCCGGTGCGGTTACATCCACTGGAGCGCTCCCCATAACGGGAGTTTAGCCCACGGCGGCAGGCGGAGGCGGACAGGAAGCACGGTATGATCTACCCTCGATTCGCCTGATAGTTAGTTAGAGTCCTGGAGGTATCCGATGCAGGTGATCGACGTCGAATCTCTCCCCGCCAACGCCGCCAATCCCAACTACTTCAGCGGCGACGTCACGCTTCGTCCAATGCCCGTGGCAGGGGCCGATCCGGTCAAGCTGATCCGCGTGGAGTTCGGGCCGGCGGCGCGGACGCACCTGGCGATGAATGTCGACCTCGAGACGGAATGGCTGGAGCCGGTCTCGGAAGAGCAATATGGACGCTGAGGTTCTTAGGAGGAAGAAATGAACAGGAAATCCTGGAAAAAGATCGGGCTGCTGACAGCCCTGAGCCTTCTGGCGTGCATCCGGGTCGAAGCCCGCGGCACCGGCCCCCTGACCATGTCGCTCCAGTACAAGCCGCAGGAGAAGCTCGACCCGGCGGACGCCGTGCTCGCGCCGGGGATCACCGACCGGCCGGTCAGGCTGTCGATCGTGGACGGCCGGGCGGAGAGCGATCCCGCCGTCATCGGCGAGATCTCGGATCATGACGACAAGATCTTTCCGGTGCGGGCCTCGAACGACGTGGCCGCCTGGGCCAACGACGTGCTCGCGAAGTATGCCGCCGAATGGGGGATCAAGGCCGCGCCGGACGCCCCCCTCGCCCTCACCGGCAAGCTGACCCAGCTCCGCCTGGTCGCGAGCACCAAGGCCATGGGCTCGACCTACCGCGTGGAAACCCAGGTGGCCTTCACGCTCGCGGACGCCCGGGGGCGCACCCTCTGGCAGGGCACCGCCGGCGGGGATGCCACGCGCTACGGGAAGGAACGCAGCGCGGACAACGCGAACGAGGTGCTGAGCGACGCTATCAAGGAGGCCTACACGGACGTCTTCAACAACGCCGACCTCCAGAGCGCCTGGCTGGGCAAGGGGACACCGGTTACCGCATCCGCTCCGGTGTCCGCTCCGGCTCCTGCCGCCGCCCCTGCCGCCCCCGAGTCCACGCTCTCCCCCTCGGCGATGCTGGCCGAGCTCGTCAAGCTCAAGAAGCAGGGGTTCACGACGGATCTCCTGGTGGACTTCGTCAATCAGAGAGACCTGACCCAGGCCTTGCCCGCGGACGACCTCGTCAAGTGGAAGAACGCCGGCATGCCGGAAGAGGTGATCAAGGCGGCGCTGGCGCGGGCTAAGGGATAGAATCTGCCGAAATGCCCCAAGTCCAGGTCCTCCCCACCACCGAGCGGCTCCTGCGCCGGATCGACGCCATGGCCGGCCAGCCGGTCGCGATGCTGGTCGATCTGGTGGCGGACGTGTTCATCACCGGCACTCCGAAGCGGATCAGCCGCGAGGCGCCCGTCCTGATCCTCTCCTACCAGGGGGAGAAGCTGATGCCCGGCGGCGGGGCGAACGCGGTCGCCAATGTCGCCGCGCTCGGGGGGCGACCGCTGCCGCTCGGCGTCGTCGGCGACGATCCGCACGGCCTGGGGTTGCTCGCCGAGCTCGCGGCCCAGGGGGTGACGACCGAGGGGGTGCTGGTCCGGCACGGCTATCGGACCCCCACCAAGGTCCGCATCCTCGGCGGCGGAAAACACTCGATCAAGCAGCAGATCGTGCGCTATGACATCGAGGAGACGCTCGCGCTGACGGCCGCGGACCGCGATCATTTCACCCGTCTCCTGGAGCGCTGGTCTGGCGAGGCCCGGGTCGCCATCCTCTCGGATTACGGCTACGGAGCGGTCGAGCCGGCGATGCTCCCGCAGGTGCGCGATGCCCTGGGCGAGCGGACCACGGTGATCGCGGACAGCCGATACCGGCTCGGCGAGTTCGTGGGCCTCGACGGTGCCACCCCCAACGAGGAGGAGGCCGAGGCGTTTCTCGGCGCCGCGATCGGGGACGATCCGGACCGCCTGGAGGAGGCCGGCAGCAGCCTGCGCGAGCGGCTCGGCGCGCGCTTCCTTCTGATCACCCGCGGCAGCCGCGGGATGAGCCTCTTCCGCCCGAAGTTCTCTGCCCATCTCCCCGTCTCCGGGACCGACCAGGTGGCGGACGTCACCGGCGCCGGCGATACGGTGATCGGCACCTTCGCCCTCGCCCTCGCCGCCGGGGCCGACCCGCTGGAAGCGGCGCTGCTCGCCAACTATGCCGGAGGGATCGTGGTGATGAAGATGGGCACGGCCACCTGCTCGCCCGAGGAGCTCCGGCGGGCGGTCGAGACCGACCTCCGCCCCTTGAAGGAGCTACGGTGGGGCTGGTCCTGACGGTCCCCGAGCTCCGCGAGCGCATCCAGGCGCTCAAGGCCGCGGGGAAGAAGGTCGCCTTCGCCAACGGCCACTTCGATCTCCTCCACGTCGGGCACCTGCGCTACCTGCGCGACGCCCGCGCCGAGGGGGACGCGCTGGTGGTGGCGATCAACGACGATTCTTCCGTCGAGCGCCTGAAGGGGGCGGGGCGGCCGGTAGTCCCCGCCGCCGAGCGCGCCGAGCTGCTGGCGGCGCTGGAGCCAGTCGATTTCGTGGTGGTCTTTTCGGGGGACTCCCCCGCTCCGCTCCTCGCCGAGCTGCGGCCGGACATCCACTGCAAGGGGACGGACTACGGCTCGCCCGAACGGGTGCCGGAGTACGAGACGGTCCGCTCCTACGGCGGCCGGACGGCCCTGGTGGGCGATCCCAAGGATCACGCGACGAGCGACCTGATCGCCAGAGTGAAGGCATTGCCGGATTGAGGATTCTCATCGTCCGCACCAGCGCCCTGGGCGATGTCATCCACGCCCTGCCGGTGCTCACCGCCCTACGGCGGCATCTTCCGGAGGCGAAGATCGGCTGGGTGGTCGAGGAGGGGATGGCCCCGGTGCTCGCCGGGCACCCCGATCTCGACGAGCTGCTCGTGGTGCGCCTGCGGCAGTGGCGCAAGGTCTCCGGCAAAGCCTTGAGCGAGCTGGGGGGCTTCCTCTCGGCCCTCAGGCGCTTCTCTCCCGACGTCACGCTGGACCTGATGGGGAACCACAAGGCGGGGGCCCTCTCCGCGCTCTCGCTCGCCGGCCGCCGGATCGGCTTCGCCCGCCGGCACCGGCGCGAGCCGTCGAGCGCGGTCTGGATCAACCGGCCGGCCGTGCCCCGCGGTACCCATGCGGTGGATCGCATGCTCTCGCTCCTGGACGCCCTCGGCCTGCCCCCCGAGCCCGCGGACTTCGGCCCGGAGAAGCTCTTCCGAGAGGAACCGGCGGCCGCGCGGGAGCTCCTGGCGGCGCATCCGGAGCCGTTCGCCCTCCTCCATCCCGGAGCCGGCTGGGTCAACAAGCGCTACCCCCCGGCCTGGTGGGGGAAGACGGCGCGGCTCCTCCAGGCGGAGACCGGACTGCCGACCTGGGTCGCGGCGGCGCGCGGCGAGGAGGGGTTGGCCGCCGAGGTCGAGGCCGCCGGCGGGGGGGCGGCGCGCATCGTGCCGGCCGCCGACCTGCCGACGCTCGCGGCGCTGATCCGCCGGGCGCGGCTGATGCTGGGCGGCGACACCGGCCCGAGCCATCTCGCGCGGGCGCTCGGCACACCGGTCGTCATGGTGATGGGGCCCACCGATCCGGAGCGGCACGGCCCCTACGGAGATCCCGGGGGCGCGGTCTACAAGCGCCTGGCCTGCAGCTTCTGCTATCAGCGGCTCGCCGAGACCAAGGCCTGCCTGCTCGAGGTCCCGCCGCGGCAGGTGGCGGCGCGGGCGGCGGAGATCCTTTCCATAGCTTGATTTCCATGTGCGTTGACCCCTTTCTCCGCCGGCTGTAGACTCCCCGAGAGTTTCAGACAGTTTTCACGGGAGCGCGCTCCCACCAAGAAGCAAGGGTCCGGAGATCCGGCCCGAGAGGTGATTGGCATGGCATCATCCGCGGAACCGCTCCGCCGGCCGCAAGCGCAGTCGAGCGTCCCCGACAAGCTCGGGGAGTTGCTGGTCCGTAACGGCAGGATCGACCAGACCCAGCTCAACGAGGCGCTCGCCCTCCAGAAGGATCAGGGCGGCCGTGTCGGCACCAATCTGGTGAAGCTCGGCTACCTCACGGAAAAGCAGCTCGTCGACTCGCTCTCCCAGCACTTCAAGGTCCCCTCGGTCGACCTCAACGGCCTGGACATCGACGACGCTGTCCTCAAGATCATCCCGGCCGACCTCGCCCGCAAATACACGATCCTGCCGGTCTCGAAGACCGGCGCCACGATCACCGTCGCGATGATCGATCCGACGAACGTCTTCGCCATGGACGACGTGAAGTTCATGACCGGCTATCGCGTCGAGCCGGTGATCGCGTCCGAGTCGGCGATCCGCACCACCATCGACCGCTACTACGGCTCGACCCACGCGATCGAGCTGAAGAAAGTCATGGAGGACCTCTCGGAGGAGTCGGCGACCGGCAGCGACCTCGAGGTTCTGGAGGAGGAGGAGGATCTCGACCTCGCGACGCTCGAGGAGGAGTCGGAGCAGGCGCCGGTCGTCAAGCTGGTCAACCTGGTGCTCACCGACGCCATCAAGCGCGGTGCCTCGGACATCCACATCGAGCCCTACGAGAAGGAGTACCGGGTCCGCTACCGGATCGACGGCATCCTCTACGAGATGATGCACCCGCCGCTCAAGCTCAAGGAGGCGATCACCAGCCGCTGCAAGATCATGGCGCGGCTCGACATCGCCGAAAAGCGGCTGCCGCAGGACGGGCGCATCAAGATCAAGACCAAGATCTCCGGCAAGTCCAAGGACCTCGACTACCGGGTCTCGGTGCTCCCCACGCTGTTCGGCGAGAAGATCGTCATGCGCTTGCTCGACAAGGACAAGCTCATGCTCGACATGACCAAGCTGGGCTTCGAGGCGGAGTCGCTGCGGAAGTTCGAGGCCGCGATTCTCAAGCCGTACGGCATGGTGCTGGTCACCGGCCCCACCGGCTCGGGCAAGACCAACACGCTCTACTCGGCCCTGCAGCGGATCAACACGCCGGAGGTCAACATCATGACCGCCGAGGATCCGGTCGAGTTCAACCTCTCGGGGATCAACCAGGTCCAGACCCGCGAGCAGATCGGCCTCAACTTCGCGGCGGCGCTGCGCTCCTTCCTGCGCCAGGACCCGAACATCGTCCTGGTGGGCGAGATCCGCGACTTCGAGACCGCCGAGGTGGCGATCAAGGCCGCCATGACGGGTCACCTCGTGCTCTCCACCCTGCACACCAACGACGCGCCGTCGTCGATCAGCCGTCTGATGAACATGGGCATCGAGCCCTTCCTGGTGGCCACCTCGGTGCACCTGATCGTCGCCCAGCGGCTGGTGCGCCGCATCTGCAGCTTCTGCAAGGAGCCGCTGGAGGTGCCGCCCGCGGCGCTCGTGCAGGCCGGCTTCTCCGAGCACGAGTCGCGCACGCTCAAGCTCTTCCGCGGTCGCGGGTGCGAGCGGTGCAGCAACACCGGCTACAAGGGGCGCGTCGGCCTCTACGAGGTGCTGGAGATCGAGGACGAGCTGCGGGAGATGATCCTCTCCGGCGGTAGCGCCTTCGAGCTGCGCCAGAAGGCGGTCCAGCTCGGCATGATGACCCTGCGCGGCAGCGGCCTGCAGAAGATCCGCGACGGCATGTCGACGCTGGAAGAGGTCGTCCGCGAGACGGTTCTGTAGTCAGTCCCTCAGACCCGCACCGGACCGGCGGCCACGGGCGCGCCGGCCGGTGCCTCCCCGGCTTCCCGACCGGCGGCGGCCAGCGCCGAAGCCCCCATCCGCACGAAGAAGATCCAGAGCAGGTCCGCCAGCAGCAGGTGGATCACCTGCATCCAGACCGGCGCCAGGAACAGCACGTTCACCGTCCCGGCCAGGATCTGGGTGAAGACGAGCGCCGCCGTCCAGCCGGCGAACCGCCGGGTGTCGGGTCCCAGCCGCCGCTTGAGCAGCCTCATGGCGAGATAGAGGGCGAAGAGGCCGGAGGCGATCGCGATCCCCGGATGGAAAATTCGCAGCCGAATCAGCAGGTGGGCCGTGGGCGAGAGGTCCTGGGCGAGGGCCGCCGCCAGCGACCGCGACGGGAAGAGCGTGTCCCCCAGGGCGGCGGTCGCGCCGCTGACGCCGGAGAGCAGCAGGCCGAACAGCCCGAGGGCGAAGCCGCCCCTCATCAGCCCGCGTCCGCGCAGGCGGAACGGCGCTCCGCCGCTAGCGAAGTGGGCGGTAAGGGTGAGCACCGCCAGCAGCAGGAAGGTGTTGACGAGGTGGGTGGCCATGAACATCGCGCGAGCCATCGACGGGTTGTCGGCCACCAGCCGGAACAGCACCAGGGCCGCGCCCACGGCCGCCTCCCCCACCATGAAGATTATCGACCAGATCGCCGCCTTGCGCCCCGCGTGCCCCCGAGGGAGCCCCCGGAACGCCCCGATGACCAGGCCCACGACCAGCAGCAGCGCCACGCCGCTGGTCAGGCGATGAGAGAACTCGATGAGGGTCTCGATCCGGGGGGACTGGGGCACGACCACCCCGTTGCACAGCGGCCAGTGGCTGCCGCACCCGGCGCCGGAGCCGGTGGCCCGCACGATCGATCCCCAGAGGATGACCGCGACGTTGAAGGCGAGGGTGAACCAGGAGTAGCGGGCGAAGCGGGTCATGGAGGGATCTTACTCCGTGCCCTGGACGGCCGGGGGCAAATCGCGTGGTAGCCTCCTCAAATTCCGTGATCCGGGAACATCGATCGGGAGGGACAGATGAACTATCTGGTGGCCCGGGACCTGAGGAAACGGCTGACTCCCGCGGAGAAGGCCCTATGGAAGATTCTGCGAGACCGGCGGCTGCGGGACCTCAAGTTCCGCCGCCAGTTCCCGATCGATCCGTTCGTCGCGGACTTCTGCTGCTGGGAATTGCGGCTGGTGATCGAGCTGGATGGCGAGATCCACGCGGAGGCTCAGCAGGCGGCTCGGGACCGGGAGCGGGATGCCTTCCTTCAGGGATCGGGATTTACGATTTTGCGGTTTTCCAATGACCGGGTCTTTGGGGATGTCTTGGGGGTGGTTGAGAAGATTCTTGGCTTCGCTCGGCGGAAGACCTGGATTTGACGGGGAGCCCCCCCCCGAATCCTCACCCCTGGCCCCTCTCCCACCGCACTCCCCCCGACCGGGAGAGGGGAACTTAACGGAGAAAGTATGGCTCGTAGGGTGCGCTGTGCGCACCAGAAACGTTGATGGTGCGCACAGCGCACCCTTCAAGCACGGCCCGTCCAGCCAAGTTCCCCTCTCCCGGTCGGGGGGAGTGCGGTGGGAGAGGGGCCAGGGGTGAGGTTTCGGGGTGGGGGGAGCTCGCTTCTGCCTACGCCCTCCGACGCACCGCCACATCCCGCCTCCGCT
Source organism: Thermoanaerobaculia bacterium (assembly GCA_035490435.1). Lineage (GTDB taxonomy): Bacteria > Acidobacteriota > Thermoanaerobaculia > Multivoradales > UBA5704 > DATARR01. The sequence goes on along the minus strand of DATHEF010000016.1, from coordinate 59,620 downwards.
CCTCCTCCTTCCGCTTCTTGCTCGCCGCCCAGGCGCAGATCGGGCAACCATCGAGGTCGTGGTAGAGGGCGGGGCAGTATTTGCGGCCGAAGTAGATGATCTGGAGGTGGACCTTGCCCCAGGTCTCCTCGGGAAAGAGACGCTTGAGGTCGCGCTCGGTCTGCTCGACGTTCTTGCCGCTGGAGAGGCCCCAGCGGGCGGCCAGCCGGTGGATGTGGGTGTCCACCGCGAAGGCGGGCAGGCCGAAGGCTTGGCTCATCACCACGGAGGCGGTCTTGTGGCCGACGCCAGGGAGATCCTCGAGCTCCGCCATCGTCCGCGGCACCTGGCCACCGTGCCTTTCGACCAGGAGCTCGGAGAGGCGCTTGAGGTTCTTCGCCTTGGTGGCGGTCAGGCCGATCCGGCGGATGAGACCCTGGATCTCCTCGACCGGTAGCGCCGCCATCGCCTCCGGGGTCGCGGCGCGGGCGAAGAGGGCCGGGGTGACCTCGTTGACCAGCTTGTCGGTGGTCTGGGCGGAGAGCACCACCGCCACCAGCAGCGTGAACGGATCCCGGTGCTCCAGGGGGATGTCGACCGTGGGGAACAGCTCGTCGAGGATCTCGGCGATACGCCGGGCTTTTTCCTGTCGTGTCATGTAGAGGAAATTTTTATCACAAGGCGCTCTCCGAATCATGCGAAGACGGAACCCTGCGCACCGAGCGGTCGAGCAGCGTGCCGAGGCCGACCAGGGTGAGGGCGCAGGCCACGGCAAGCGCCCCCGCCACCAGAAAGCCCAGGCGGGCATTCGAGGGCACCTGCGAGATTCCCAGGACGCCGAAGCCGAGCGCGATCGCCGCAGTGTCCGCCAGGATCGCCGGTCCGGCTTCGGCGACCGTCTCGACCGCCGCGTCGCGGCCCGGCCCCTCTCGCTTCAGGCGCAGGAAGACCTCGTAGAAGTGGATACCGTAGTCGATGCCGACGCCGAGCGTGATCGAGCAGAACATCGCGGTGGCGATCCCGAGCGGGACCCCCGTCCAGCCCATCAGGCCCAGCATCCAGAGCACCGCCACGGAGGACGGCAGGGCGATCAGGAATCCTACCCGAAACGAGCGGTAGAGCAGGGTCACCACCAGCCAGGCGCCGATCTGGGCAAGCGGCTGCGAGTAGACCTGGGTGCGGACGATCGCCGGGATCATCGCCTGGCTCACCGCGATGTCGCCGGCGAATCCGATGCGGACGCCCAGCGGCGCGAGCCGCTCGCGGGCGTAGCGCCGGGCCACCTTCATCAGGGCGTCGACCTGCTTGTAGTCCGGGTCCTTGAGGAAGATGGTGATCACCCCTTGCCGGCGGGCATCGTCGATCACCTCCCGGCGCCGGGGGGCGGTCCGCACCTCGTCGAACCAGTGGACCAGGTCCGCGACCTCCGCCGCCGTGCCGGGGATGCTCAGCCGCTTCGGATCGCGGGCATGGCGCAGGAACGAGATCGTCTCCAGTTGCGAGGAGGGTCCGAGAACGCCCCCCACGCGCGGCTGCCGCCCCAGGAAAGCTTCGAAATCGCCGATCGCCCGCAGGGTCCTGGGATCGAGGAGCGGCCCCGGCACCCCCTCCCAGACGTCGCCGAGCGTCCCTTTCCAACCCGTGAGGTCGAGTTGGACCTCCAGCAGGTGGGTGCCGTTGAAGAGCCGGTTGACCTCCTCGGTGTCCTGGCGGAACTGGCTGCCCGGCGCGAAGCCGCTGAGCCAGGAATCCTGCACCTCCAGCCGGCCGATCCCCAGGCCCACCAGGAGGGTGGCGATCCCGATCGTGCCCAGGGTGCGCCGCGGCGAGCGGAAGAGCGGGGTGAAGAGGCGCCGGAAGCGATCCGAGGGGGCGGCGCTCTTCCCCACTGGCCGCCGCAGGGAGGAAGGGGGGAGCAGCGCGAGGATCGCAGGCCCCACCATCAGCGACCAGAACAGGCAGAAGAGCAGCCCGACGCCGGCGAACGCCCCGAAGCTCCGCACCGCGACGAGCGGGGAGGAGAGGAAGGAGAGGAAGCCGACGATCGTGGTCAGGGTCGCCAGCACGATCGGGCGGCTCATCTGCGAGAGCAGCACCCGCACCTCCTCGGGATGCTCCCGGTCGGCTTTCCCCGGGACCGGTCCCAGGAGCTGCTGGTAGCGCCAGAAGAGGTGGATCTCGTCGGCCAGCGCCAGGGTGGTCAGAATCACCGGCAGCACGGCCGTGGTCAGGTAGACCGGCACGCCGAGCCACCCCATGAGGCCGAAGGTGAAGACCTGGGCGGCCACGAGCTGGACCATCCCCTGGAGGACCCCCGCGATCCGCCGGCAGCCGAGCCAGAGGACGAAGCCGATGATGGCGATCGACAGCGGCAGGAGGAGCACCAGATCCTGGAGGATGTGGAGGCCGAGCAGGGACTCGGCCATCGGCGCCCCCACCACCCGGACGCGGTTCCCCGGCGACTGGAACCGGCCGGCGGCCTCGACGATGCGCCGGCAGAGCGCGACCCGGTCGGCCGCGGCGGCGTTGACGCCCCCCGGAGCGCCCGACCGGTCGAGCACGTTGGGCGCCCCCACCAGGATGGCGACCGCGCTCTGGTCCTTCGACACCAGGGTCCCGTGCAGGATGCCGATCGCCTCGAGGTCGCCGCGGAAGATCTCCATGTCCTGCGGCGTCTCGGGGATGGCGTCGAGGAACGCGCGGAAATCGAGCGTGCCGGGATAGACGCGGTCCCGCTTCTCCGTCGCGAGGCTGGTGACCCCGCCCGGGGGAACCCCGTCGAGCTTCTCCAGGACGGCCGTCAGGTCACGGACGCGCCGCAGGGTGTCGGGATTGAAGATGCCGTTCGGCCGCGGGGTCTGGAGCACCACCACGATCGGATCGCGCAGCCCGAAGTGCTGGCGCACCCGGGCGTCGAACGCCACCGCCGGATCGCCGGGCGGCACCAGCGCGTGGCCGTCGGTGCGCAGTTGGAGACGCAGGAGCCCCGGCGCGGCGAGCAGCACCAGGACGGCGAAGGAGAGGATCGTCCGCCGCGGGTGGCCGATCGAGAAGTACGCCAGCCGGTCAAAGCCGAAGGCGGAGCCGGCCAGCTCGCGAATTCGATGGAAAAAAGAGGGAGCGCTCAATCCGGGGGAGATCTTCACACAAAATGAGGTGCTGAAAGATCTCCAGAGAGAGCTGAAGCCCCGGAGCCTGCTACCGCAGAGGTCCGCCCGCCCCACCACCGGTCGGTCCGGTGGGCCCACCCGAGCGCCCCTGAGTCTTCTTGACCGCGCTCAGGATGCCGATGCCGACCAGACAGATGACGCCGACGGCGATCCACATGGAGGGAACGCCGGCCAGATGAGCCCCCAATGCCAAGCCAATGACCAGAATGATGAAACCGACGAGATATATGCCGAACGAGGATGACATTCCTGCTCCTCCCATTTAGATAGGTGCTCGGGCGGGCCGGCACGAGCCGGTCCGCCGCTCGTCAGGGGATCAATACAAAAGGCGAGCCAACCCGCCGGCCTCCGGCTCAGGCCCGGCTGTTCCAGAGGACGTCCGGAATCCCCCGCTTCAGGTTCTCGTAACGGGCCATCACGAAGAGAGCGTCGGAAAGGCGGTTCAGGTATCTCACGACGAAGGCGCCGACGGGCTCCTCGCGCGCCAGCCCGACGGCCAGGCGCTCCGCCCGGCGGCAGACGGTCCTTGCCACGTGGAGCTGCGCCGCACCGGCCGAGCCCCCGGGCAGGATGAAGTTGTCGAGGTAGGGCAGCTCTTCCGAGAGCTCGTCCATCAGCCGCTCCAGGGCCTCCACATGCCGCGCCTCGACCACCGGCACCGGCATCTTCACCTTGTCCTCCTCCAGGATGCAGAGGTCCGAGCCGACGTTGAAAAGCTCGTTCTGCACCCGCAGGAGCGTCTCAGCGAGCCGGGGGGCGATCCCCAGGGCGATGGCGACGCCGATCTCCGAGCCCAGCTCGTCGACCGTGCCGTACGTCTCGATGCGGAGGGAATCCTTCGGCACCCGCTGCCCTCCGCCAAGGCCGGTGGTCCCGTCATCTCCAGTCCGGGTGTAGACCCGGGTAATTCGCGGCATGGTCGTCCCCTTCTCCTTCCAAAGAGAGGTGTACGGTATCTCGATATCCACCCCTTCGAATGGGCGACCTGCGGTCGCCCATTCCTACGCCCACTTCCCTATCAGCAACGGCTCCACCGGATGCCGCTCGCGGTCCATATCCAGCTCCTGGAAGAGGTTGGCCGACTCCTCGGTCTCGCACTCGGGGCGCAGATCGACGTCCGGAGCCTCGGCCGGACCCTCGTCCGAGCCCATGACGAGCAGCTCGGCCCCCTCGTAATCCAGGAACTCGGGCGTCAAGGGGATGAACCGCCGGTCGCCGAAGCGCTCCTGGAGCTCCTCGGGAAAATCCGCCTTGCGCTCTTCCTCCAGGCCCACGGACGGCGGCGAACCCGCCGCGGGGTTCTTGACGCTCAGCAGGTAGCTCCCCTGCTTCTCAATGTGGAGCTCGCGCTGCACCTCGTCCGGCTCGACCGGCAGCTCCAGAGCGTAGAGCAGATGGGTATGGTTGCCGTGCCGTGCGACGGCGTAGACCCCCTCCCCCGCCGGCCGGGCGGAGCGCTTGGTGCCGAAACCGTCCCGCATCTGCCCGCGCTCCAGCTCCTCGACCATCTCCTCGGAGGTCTGCCCCACCTTCTCGACAAAACCCCAGAACCGCTGCCCGGCGTCGTCCGCTTCGGGCAGGCGCTTCTTGCCCACGGTGATCATACGGAAGAGGTCCCGCCGCTCCGGGCTCAGCACGAAATGAAAGCGCTGCACGTCCACCAGCCCCTTGGGGGTCTCCTCCCCCACCGCCGGCCGGTAGAAGAAATAGATGTTGCCCCGTTCGAGAATCTCGACCTCTCCGCCTCCAGCTCTATCGGCCATGATGACTCCTTTTTCGGTGTATTTACCCCTGGCCCCCGCCACCCCATTCACTTCGACTGCAAACCCTCTGCCACGGAAATCAGGCGTAACTTGACGATCGCGACCGGCGGTCTTACCCTGGCGCAGGCATGGCCAACCTGCGCATCCCCAAGCCCTGGGAGATCCCCGAAAGGCTGACGACTCCCGAGGACGTCTATCTGAATCGCCGCCAGATCCTTGGCGCGATGGGCCTCGGCGCGATGGCGCTCGGCCTGCCCCTCTCCCTGGCCTGCGCGCGCCCGCCCGACCCCGAGCTCCTCGCCCGCGGCCTCGCCCCCGCGCTCGGCAAAAAGTACGCGGACCGCTTCCCGGCCAGGCGGAACCCCCTGTACGGCGTCGGAGATCGCAAGATCACGCCGGAGAAGGACGCCGGAGGGATCAACAACTTCTATGAGCTCTCCACCACCAAGGACGAGGTCTGGAAGAAGGGGCTCGGCTACAAGGTCGATCCCTGGACCGTCGAGGTCGGCGGCTTGGTCAAAAAGCCGCGGACGCTCGACCTCGACGCCCTTCTGAAAGGGTTCCCGCTGGAGGAGCGCCTCTACCGCTTCCGCTGCGTCGAGCGCTGGGCGATGCAGGTCCCCTGGACGGGCTTCCCCCTGCGCGCGCTGATCGACTCGCTGGAGCCGCTCTCCTCGGCGAGGTACGTCCGTTTCGTCTCGGTGAAAGATCCCGAGCACCTGCCCGGTCAGAAGGAGACCCCCTGGTATTCCTGGCCCTACTACGAGGGGCTGCGGATGGACGAGGCGCGCCATCCCCTCGCCTTCGTCGTCGTGGGGAGCTACGGCCACGCCTTGCCGATGCAGCACGGCGCGCCGTTGCGTCTGGCGACCCCCTGGAAGTACGGCTACAAGGGGCCGAAGTCGATTGTCCGCATCGAATTCGTCGCGGATCAGCCGCCGACCTTCTGGAACATGATGCAGCCGGACGAGTATGGCTTCTACTCCAACGTCAATCCGAAGAAGCCGCACCCCCGCTGGAGCCAGGAGATCGAGAACGACCTCGGCACCGGCGCGCGGCGCCCGACCCAGCTCTACAACGGCTACGCCCGGCAGGTGGGAGCGATGTACGACGGCCGGGAAGTCTGATCCCTGAACAATTTCGCAGGGCGCCCTTCCCCTCCCAAACCTTACGGCCAAATCTCAATGGGGGCTTCTCCCCTCTGAAAGTCGGCCCGTAAGTTTCGCGGGGGAAGGCTCCCCTCTGAACCTTTTCGGGAAGGGTTCGCAGGGGAAGGTCCCCCTCCGAAAAGAAGGCGGGAAAACTCGGAGGGGAGGCTTGCCCTCCCAAATTTTTCCGCGACCTCGCAGTAAACGCCGAATCTGAAGAGAGCCTGCCGGGGAACTGGATAAACTCCCCGCGTGATCCTCCTCCCCGGCCTCTACCTCGCCCTCCTCGCCTTCCTGCTCGACCGCGCTCTCCGGCGCTGGTGGGAGCCGGTGCCGGCGCGGATCTGGGGGGTGTTCGCCCTGCTGCTCGTGGTCCTCTTCGGGCCGGCGCTGTTCCTGGGGAAGGTGCTCCTTCCCGGGGACATCCTGCCGGGGGTGGCGCAGCCGGAGGATGCGCGGAAGCCCCCTCAGGGCAATCTCCTGCAGCTCGATCTGGTGACCCAGATCGTCCCCCTCCAGGCTCAGGTGCGCCGGGAGATTCGAAGCGGGGAGTGGCCGCTCTGGAACGATCTCGCTGGAGCGGGAATGCCGCTGCTCGCCAATCCGCAGTCGCAGACGTTCGAGCCGCTGGTCCTGATCGCCTTGCCGTTCCCCCTCCATGCGGCGGTCGGGGTCACGGCCGGGCTTCGCGTGCTGTTCGCCCTCGTCTTCTTCTTCCTGTTGCTGCGACGGCAGGGGCTCTCGGAGGGGTCGGCGCTCTTCGGCAGCCTCGCTTTCGGGCTCGGAGGGTTCCTGCTGCTCTGGCTGAACTGGCCGATCGGCAATTCGCCGGCCCTGCTGCCGCTCGTCCTTTATGCCCTGGTGGTGACGGACGAGCGCGGCGCCCGGCGGGATTTCCTGCTGCTGGTGATCGCGCTCTTCTCGCTGGTCACCGGGGGGCACCCCGAGACCATCCTCTACGTGACGATCGTGGGGAGTCTGTTCGCCCTTTCGCGGCTCCTCCGCCGCCCTTCCGGCGAGTGGCCGGCGCGGCTGGCCCGCTGGATCCTTGCCGCGGCGATCGCCAGTGGGCTGGCGGCTCCCGGACTGGTTCCGGCGCTCCGGCTCATCCCGCAGTCCCTCCGCCACCACTGGGTCGAGGTGCGCAACGAGCGGATGGACGGCCCCAGAGCCGGTATCCGAGCGGGCGCCGGGCTCGAAAAACGGGTCGTGTCGATCTTCGCGCCGAACTCCTTCGGCAACAGCCGCTACGGCGACTACTGGGGGGACTCCAACAACAACGAGGACGCCACCGCTTTCGTGGGCGGAGCCGCGATCCTCGCCGCCCTGCTCGCCTTCCTACCGGCCCGGCGGCGGTTCCGCGAGGAGCGGATCTTCCTGGCGCTCGCGCCGTTGAGCCTGCTGATCGCGTTGCGCATCCCCGGCGTGCCGCTCCTCCTCTCGAATCTGCCGGTGCTCAACCAGTCGATCAGCTCCAACCGGCGGATGCTCCTGGTAGTCGCTTTCTCGTTCGCCTGGCTGGGGGCCTGCACGGTGGAGCGCTGGCGGACCGGCGAGGGGCCGCGGCGGGGGGCCGTTCTCCTGGTCGGAGCGATCCTGCTCGCGGCGATCACCTGGGGATATCTGCTCTCGGCACACATCCCGGCGCTAGCGGCCCTGCGCTGGTTCTGGCTGGGGACGCAACTGGCGGCGGTCGCGGGCGCGGCGCTTTTTTTCTGCGTCCGCCCTGAAATCAAGGAACGTAGGGGTGGGGCTTGTCCCCACCCGGGCGGGGGCGGACCGGACTGCGAACAGGGCGGGGACAAGCCCCGCCCCTACGAAAACACCGGAAGGCCAGGCTGGCAGATCACCGCCCTCTGCGCCCTGGTCGCCGTCGAGTTGCTCGTCATCCACCGCCCGGCGAACCCGTCGCTGCCGCGGAGCGCCTATTATCCGACGACGACGCCGCTGGTCCGCTTCCTCCAGGAGAACGCGGGCGGCTCACGGATCGCGGGGCTGGCGAACCGGATGCTGCCCAACGCCAACCTGGTCTACGGCTTGGCGGACATCCGGATCTCGGACCCCTTGAAGCCCTTCTCCTACGTGCAGGCGGTCGGCCCGGTCAGCGCCTCGATCCGCTCGACCGAGCACATCCTGATCAAGGCGGAGCACCCCATCTACCAGCTTCTCGGAGTGCGCTGGCTGGTGGCGCCGCCACGGATGAGCTCGATCCCCGGCCTGCGGGTAGCCTTTCGCGATCCCACCGGAAGGGTGTTCGAGCGGGAGCGGGTGCTCCCCCGGCTCTTCCTTCCTGAATCCGCCGAGAGCGCGCAGGGGCAGCCGTGGCCCTCCTGGCTCGCCACAAACCCCGATTTCGCGGCCCGCGCGCTCCTTGTCTCCACGGCCGGCTGGACAGCGGCCCGGCCCACGGATTCAGCCCTGGACATCCTCGCGGCCCACCCCGCCCGCCTGGAAGCCCACGCCCACCTCGCCGAGGAGCGCCTCCTCGCCTCCAGCGTCTACCAGGACGGCGGCTGGCGCCTCCTGCTCGACGGCCGGCTCCACTCCACCACGCTCGCCAACGGCCCCTTCGTCGCGGCTTGGCTGCCGGCCGGCGAGCACAGGCTGGATCTGGTCTACAGGGCTCCGGGTCTGATCGCCGGATTGGGACTGGCGGCGCTGGCCTTGGCGGGGTTGGCGATCTGGCTCCTGGCGCCTGCCCCTACTCGTACCAGACCGCAACCTCCTCCAGCCCCTTCCGCCTGATATCCGGCACCTCGGCGTCCGGCGCCGGGTAGCCGATGGGGAAGAGGATGAAGGGCTTCTCGTTGGCGGGACGGTCGAGGAGGCGGGAAAGGAAGGCCATCGGGCTCGGGGTGTGGGTGAGCGTCGCGAGGCCCATCTGGTGGAGGGCGGCGATGAACAGGCCGCAGGCGATCCCCACGCTCTCCTTGGGATAGTAGTTTTTCCGCTTGCCGCCGTCGGGACGCACGCCGTACAGCTCCTCGAAGACGACGACGATCCAGGGGGCGGTCTCGAGGAAGGGCTTCTCCCAGCCGGTGCCGAGCGGGGCCAGGGCCTCCAGCCACTCCTCCGGCATGCGGCCGCCGACGTAGCTCTCGTACTCCTCGGCCTCGGCGGCGGCGCGGATCTCGCGCTTGAGCCCCGGATCACCGACGACAACGAACTTCCACGGCTGGCGGTGGGCGCCCGAGGGGGCCGTCGACGCCGTGCGGATGGCGATCTCGATCAACTCGCGCGGCACCGGATCGGGGGAGAAGGCGCGGACGCTCCGCCGGCGATCCATCGCGGCATGGAAATCGAGCGCCCGGCGGCGCATCTCCGCCTCGGGGAGACGCTTGGGGCGATAGGGGATGAAAGGATGCTCCCCGCTCAAGCACCCTCCTCCCGTCGGAGATCCTCGCGAGCCTGGACGATCAGCCCCCAGAGCGTCTCGACGTGCTCCCGCTCGGTCCGCAGGTTGCCGATCGCGGCGTGCAGGGTATAAAGCCCCTTGAGGGCGGTGTGGGAGAGGAAGACGGGACCCGCGGCGTTGACGCGGGCGAGGAGCCGCTCGTTGAAGCGGTCCTGGGCTTCCACTGGGCCGTCCAGGCGGGCGCGGAAGCAGACGGTGCTGAAGGGGACCGGTGCGGCCAGCTCGAAGCCTGGATCGGCCTCGATCCGGGCGGCCAACTCGCGGGCGAGCTCGCAGTGCCAGCGGATGCGCTCGCGCAGCCCCTCGACGCCGAAGGAGCGGATCACCATCCAGAGCTTGAGGGCGCGGAAGCGCCGGCCGAGCTGGAAGCCGTAGTCCATCAGGTTGGTGACCTCCTCCTCCGACGTCCGCAGGTACTCCGGCACCAGCGAGAAGGCGGCGCGCAGCAGGGCGGGGTCACGCACGTAGAGCACCGAGCAGTCGACCGGGGTAAACAGCCACTTGTGGGGGTTGACCACCAGCGAGTCGGCCCGCTCGAGGCCCGGCATCGCCGCCCGGAGCTCGGGGGCTATCGCGGCCGAGCCGGCGTAGGCGGCGTCGACATGCAGCCAGATCCCCTCGCGGGCGCAGAGATCGGCGATCGCGGGGACGGGATCGATGCTGGTCGTCGAGGTCGTGCCGACGGTGGCCACGACCGCCATCGGCAGCCGCCCCGCGGCGCGGTCGGCGGCGATCGCCTGGGCGAGCTCCGGGACGGACATCCGGAACTCGCCGTCGCTCTCGATCCGCCGCACGTTCTCCTGGCCGACCCCGAGGACGATCGCCGACTTGTCGATCGAGGAGTGGGCCTGGTCGCTGGCGTAGACGGTGAGCGGCGGCGCGTCGGGGCGGCCGGAGAGCCCCTTGATCCGCGCGTCGAGCCCAGGGAGGCGGTGGCGGGCGGCGGCGAGGGCCACCAGGCTGCTCGTCGAGGCGGTGTCGTTGATATGTCCGCGAAAGTCCGCCGGCAGCTCCATCATCTGGGCGAGCCACGCGCAGACCGTCTCCTCGAGCTCGGTAGCGGCCGGCGAGGTGCGCCAGAGCATGGCGTTGACGTTGAGGGCGGCGGCGAGAGTCTCGCCCAGGATGCCGGGGCCGGAGCCGGTGATCGCGAAGTAGGCGAAGAATCCTGGGTGGTTCCAGTGGGTGACGTTGGGCTCGATCAGCCGTCGGTAGTCGTCGAGGACGGCGTCGAGGGGCTCCGGCTCCACGGGCGGCGCGGCGGGCAGCGCGCGGCGCACCTCGCCCGGCTTGACGGCGGGCAGCACGGGACGCTCGCCCACCCCTTCCAGGTAATCGGCCACCAGGTCGGCCACACGGTGCATCGCGGAGCGGAATTCGTCGGCGGGGAGGTCTTTGGACATGGGGGGAAGCCTATACGAGGAAGACCGCGGCGGCGGAGCGCGCGGTCATGGCCCGCGGCCGGCCACTACCAACGAAAAAGGGCGGCCCGGAGGCCGCCCTTGAAAAGTCCCGTTGGAACCGTCCAGCTTACTTCGAGGCGGTCTTGCTGCCCGCGCGGCGGAGCTCGTCATCGATCACGGTGGTGATCTGGTCGAGCGGCACCGCGCCGTTGATGAACCGGCCGTTGACGAACATCGCCGGGGTGCCGCTGACGCCCGCCGCCTCACCCGCCTTCTGGTCGGCCTGGACAGCCGCGGCCTTCTCGCCGGAGTCGACGCACTTGTTGAAGGTGTCGGCGTTCATGCCCAACTCGGCCGCCTTGGCCTTGAGCTGATCGACGCCGAGGGCGCCCTGATTAGCGAACATGGCGTCGTGCATCTGCCAGAACTTGCCCTGGTCGAGGGCGCAGAGTGAGGCCTCGGCGGCCTTCTGGGCGTTCGGGTGCATCGGCAGCGGATACTGACGGAAGACGACGCGGACCTTGTCGCCGTACTTCTTCTCGACCTCGGCGATCGTCGGCAGCAGGCGGGAGCAGAACGGGCACTGGAAGTCGGAGAACTCGACGATCGTCACCGGAGCGGTCGCCGGACCCTGGGCGGGGCCGGTGGCGGCCACCTCGACCCGGACCGGCTCGAGCTTGTAGTCGACCTTGTACTTGGCCTCCAGCGTCTTGAAGTACTCGGTGCGGGCCTTCTGCTGCCCCTGCTGCTCGAGGTAGGTCTTGATCTGGGGGGCGACCTGCTCCTTCGGCTGCGGGATCCGGGCCTTGTTCTGCTCGTAGAAGGCGTCGACCTCGGCGTCGGTCACGGCCGTGGGCTTGATCTCGGCGAGGAGCTGATCCTTGGTGATCTTGCGGGCGGCGGCCTCGGACTCCAGCATGCGGTCCTGGACGGCCTGGGTCAGGCTGTTCTCGATGAGCTGGTGGAGGTTCTGCTGGTACTCCCGGTCGAGCGCCTTGAACTGGTCGGCGTTCGCCTTGCGGACGTCGGCCTCGGTGACCGGCTGGCCGTTGACGACGGCGAGCACCTGGTTCGAGCCGGTGGACATGCTGTCCATCTTCTTGCCCTTGTCCTGCGCCGAGCAGGCCGGCAGGAAGACGCCCAGGGTGGCGATCAGCGCGAGCGCACCCGGGATCAACTGTTTACGAAATGCATTCATGGGTCAAACTCCTTTTTCGTGGACGGTGTCTCAGAGGCTGCCAACAGATCGAGACCGGGACAGATTCCTATGGACATCAAAAAACGGATGCATATTTTAGCACAGCCCTGTTCGGACCTTCTTTCCACTCACTGGAACAGGTGCTCAAACCGCCAGGTGGCGAGCCACCAGCCCCTCGAGGATGCGCTCGGCGGTGATCCCGCGCAGGCGCAGGGCGGGCGCCTCGAGGAGCGCTTCGGCCAGGGCCAGCCGGGCTCGCCGGCCGGTCGCCTCGGCCCCCTCTCCCCCCTCCTCCTCGAGAGCGAGCGAGCGCAGCACCGCCGCCGCCGACAGCGCCCAGGGGCGCCCCGAGCGCGGGTCCTCCCACCCCCCGACGCCGGCGAGGGCCGCCGCCGCCGAGAGCAGGTAGATGGGCGAGCCGCTGGCGCTCCAGGCCCGGACCGCGGCGGAGAAGGCCCGCGCCAGGGGCTCGATCACCGACGGGTCCACCGGCTCGGCGGGACCGAGGAAGATGGCGAGCGAGCGGCTGCGCAACGTGCGCAGAAGGTCGAGCCGCGAGGGGGCGAGCAGGAAGAAATTACGCGGCGCCGAGACGTGCGGCTCCTCGAGGGTCTTGAGCAGGGCGTTGGCGGCCTCGCCGGTCAGGCTCTCCGCGCTGGCGACGACGAACACCTGCCCGCGCGCCTCATAGGGGGAGACTTGGGCGACCTTGAGCATCTCGCGGGTGGCGTCCACCGAGGTCGAGGCCTTGAGGTCGCGCTCCAGCACCTGGAAGTCGGGATGGAAGGCGGTCCCCTCGCCGCCGGGCCAGACGATGCGCCGGCAATGGCGGCAGACGCCGCACGGCCGCGCCTCGGGGGGCGCCTCGCAGAGCAGCACGCGGGCGAGCTCCAGCGCGGCGCTCCGCCGCGCCTCGACGCCGCCGCCGTCGAGGATCACCGACGGATAGAGCTTCCCCTGGCGGGCGGAAGCGAGGGCCGCGGTGTAAGTCAAGCGTCCACCTCTTCCAGCTCCCCGGACTGCCCGAGCAGACCCTTCAGGATGCGGCGCATCCGCCGCTCGGTCACGCTGACCGGCCCCGCGGAGTCGAGGACCTGGAAGCGCGCGTCCCCCGTCGCCATCTCCAGGAACCCCCGGCGCACCCGGTCGTAGAAGGCGAGGTCCTCGGAATCGATCCGGTCGGACTCGCCGCGCCCCTGGCGGGAAGGGGAGTGGCCGCGGGCTCGGGCGGCCTCGGCCGGCAGATCGAAGAGCAGCGTGTGATCGGGCCGGCGCCCGCCGGTGGCCAGCAGGTCCACCTGGTCGATCGCCGCCAGCGGCACGCCGCGGCCATACCCCTGATAAGCTCGTGTCGAGTCGGTGAAGCGGTCGCAGAGGACATGCTCGCCGGCGCGCAGCGCCGGCTCGATCACCTCGAGCAGATGCTGGCGCCGGCTGGCGAAGACGAGCAGCAGCTCGACGAGGCCGTCGACCTCGCCCCACCGGGAATCGAGGAAGATGGCGCGCACGGCATCGCCGAGCGGCGTCCCTCCCGGCTCGTGGGTGACCCGGTGCGGGATTCCCTGCCGGGTCAGCCACTCGGAGGCGCGCCGCAGATGGGTCGACTTGCCGCTGCCGTCGAGCCCCTCGAAGGTGATGAACAGGGGCGACATGGGGCGCCAACGTTACCATTCGCGCGGCCCGGGGGAAAACCGGGCTACGATAGGGGGGCTGGTCACGCGCTCGGAGGAAAGGACGGCGGGAGATTTGCATATGTACCCGACGGCTTTTGACCTGTGGTGAACTTTAACCTTCGGATTGTGGAGGAGCTTTTCAATGGCCGAGAAAAAGTCGAGTGGCGCATCCAAGGCTGGCGCAGCCAAGAAGGCGGGTGGCGGCTCCAAGGGTGGGGCGGCAAACAGTGCCTTCATGGCTCCGCTGCAGCCAGATGAGGCGCTGGCGGCGGTGGTCGGCAAGGATCCGCTGCCGCGCACCGAAGTCACGAAACGGATCTGGGATTACATCCGCCAGAACAACCTGCAGGACCCGAACGACAAGCGGACGATCAGGGCGGACGCGAAGCTGAAGGCGATCTTCGACGGCAAGGACTCGGTCACGATGTTCGAGCTGACCAAGCTGGTCAACGCCCACCTGAAGAAGGGCTGAACGGAGAAACGGCGGGTAGGGGCGCAGTCCGCTGCGCCCCTACGGCTTTTCCCGCTCAGGCCTCTGGCTCTTGGATCTCCATGGAACAGGCCGTCGTCGGCACTCCCCTGCACTGGAGCCTCTTTTTCGTCCTGCTGGTGGGGATGCTGGCGCTGGACCTCGGGGTCTTCAACCGCCGGGAGCACCGGATCGGGCTGCGCGAGGCGCTGTTCTGGAGCGTCGTCTGGACGGTGGTCGGCCTGCTCTTCAACCTCTGGATCGCCGATCGGTTCGGCAGGCAGATCGGGCTCGAGTTCCTGGCCGGCTATGTCATCGAGCGGTCGCTCAGCTTCGACAACATCTTCGTCTTCGTCGTCCTCTTCAACTACTTCGCCGTGCCGGCGGAGCAGCAGCACCGGGTGCTGTTCTGGGGCATCCTGGGGGCGCTGGTCTCCCGCGGCCTGTTCATCGCCATGGGCACGGCGCTGCTCGCCCGCTTCGAGTGGCTGATCCTGGTCTTCGGCGCTTTCCTGGTCTACACCGGGTTCAAGATCTTCCGCCAGGACGAGACGGAGGTCCATCCGGAGAGGAACCCGGTGGTCAACGCGTTCCGGCGCTTCGTCCCGATCACCGGCCAGTACCACGGCAAGCACTTCGTTGTGCGCGAGGACGGCCGGCTCAAGGCGACCCCCCTGATGCTGGTGCTGGTGGTCGTCGAGGCCACCGACGTCATCTTCGCCGTCGACTCGATCCCGGCGGTCTTCGGCGTTACCCGCAACCCCTTCATCGTCTTCACCTCGAACATCTTCGCCATCCTCGGCCTGCGCGCGCTCTACTTCCTGCTCGCCGGGCTGATGCACAAGTTCCGCTATCTCAACTACGGGCTCGGCCTGGTGCTGGTGTTCGTCGGCGCCAAGATGGTCACCCACGACTGGATCGAGATCCCGACCGGGATCTCGCTCGGCATCGTGCTGGCGATCCTGGCGGTGGCCATCGGCGCCTCACTGGCGCGCCCGGTGGCGCCGCCCGAGGATGAGGAGATCCTGCACGATCCGGGCGAGAATGTGGAGGCGGACTTCGCGAGCTGTCCGGCCGCGCGGGAGATGGAGATCGAGGACGCGATCGAGGAAGAACGCAAGAGGTAGTGTAGGATTCCGGCGGAATTCAGAATCCGATCGGAGGTCCTGGCCATGGTGAAGGTCTTCATCCCACGGGAGCGCCGCCTGGGGGAAACCCGCGTCGCCGCTACTCCGGAAACCGTGCGAAGGATGATCAAGCTCGGCCTCGAGGTCGCCGTCGAGCAGGGCGCCGGAGCGGCCTCTCTCTTCCACGACGCCGAGTTCGAGGCCGCCGGCGCGCATCTGGTCGCCGATCCCAGCGAGGCGTGGGAGATCGCCGACGTGGTCCTCAAGGTAACGCCGCCGGGCGTTTTCACGGGGCTGCCCGGCCACGAGGCCGAGGGGCTGAAGCCCGGCGCCGTGCTGATCAGCTTCCTCGCCCCCCACCGCAATCTCGACATGGTGCGCACCCTGGCGGCGGGGAACGTCACCTCCTTCTCCCTCGAGATGATCCCCCGGGTCACTCGCGCGCAGTCGATGGACGCCCTCTCCTCGCAGGCGTCGATCGCCGGCTACAAGGCCGTGCTCCTCGCCGCCTGGCGGCTGCCCAAGTACTTCCCCCTGCTGATGACCGCCGCCGGCACCATCAAGCCATCGCGAGTGGTGGTGATGGGGGCGGGGGTGGCCGGCCTGCAGGCGATCGCCACCGCCAAGCGGCTGGGCGCGGTGGTCGAGGTGTCAGACATCCGCCCCGCCGTCAAGGAGCAGGTCGAGTCCCTGGGGGGCAGGTTCATCGAGCTGCCGCAGGCCGAGAGCGGCGAGGGGCAGGGGGGCTACGCCCGCGAGATGGGCGAGGACTTCCTGCGCCGCCAGCGTGAGATCGTCCAGCGCCATCTCTCGCAGGCCGACGCCGTGATCACCACCGCCCTGGTGCCCGGCCGGCCCGCGCCGCGCCTGGTCACCGCCGAGATGGTGCACGCGATGCGCGCCGGCTCGATCATCGTCGACCTCGCCGTCGAGCAGGGGGGCAACTGCGAGCTGTCGCAGCCGGACCGCGAGGTGGTCGAGAACGGCGTCCTGATCCTCGGTCCCTCGAACCTGGCCGCCGCCATGCCCCACGACGCCAGCCTCCTGTTCGCCCGCAACGTCTACGCCCTCCTCCAGCTCCTCCTCGACAAGGAGGGGAAGCTGGCGATCAACCTCGAGGACGAGATCATCGCCGGGTCCCTCCTGACCCACGCCGGCCAGGTCGTCCAGAAGCCCATCGCCGAGTTGCTCGCGACCCCGGAAGTGCCGGCCTAGCGCCAGCGCCCGGCCGGGGCTCCGCCCCGGCCGTCCCGGTTCGCCCAGCTCCCCGCACTGGTGGAACAAGAGGCCCAACTTCTTGCAGGTTCTGTATTTGCCCGCGCCAGCCGTGGGTTGGACGACCATGAATGACTGAAGACGACCGCGGCGGCGCGCTCGAGATCGCCGAGCCGGCTACTTCCCTCCTCTTTCCAGGGGACGGCGAAGGCGCGGACTCGCTGGTCGCGGCCTTGAGCCGGTTGCGGTCGGCGCTCGACCGCGAGCGCGCCGAGGCCCCCGCCCTGACGGCCGAGCTGCTCGCGCTCGCCCCCGGCCGCAGGGAGGAGCGGCTGCGCCGCGACGGGCGTTTCCAGACCTGGGGGCTCTGCGAGCTGCTGTTGACCCAGAGCCTCGACCCCGCCGTGGATCCCGCCGCCGCGGACGCCCTCGCCGGGCTGGCGCTCGCCGGCGCCGACCGGCTCGACCCCTCGCGGCACGCCGCGCCGGTGGTCGAGGACCTGAAGGCCCGCGCCTGGGCCGCGGCCGGCGAGGCCCGGCGTCGGCAGGGGGACCTCGCCGGCGCCGAGGAGGCGGTGCGCGCCGCCGCCTCCCGCCTCGCCCACGGCACCGGCGACCTGCTCGTCGAGGCGCGCCTGCTGGAGTTCGAGGCGGCGGTGCGCCGGGATCAGGGGCGCGGCGGCGAGGCGGCCGCCCTGCTGAAACTGGCGGCCGCGCGCTACCGCGAGAGCGGCGAGACGCAGCTCCTGGAGCGGGTGCTCGCCGCCAGGGCCGAGGTCCTGCGCCATGCGGTAAAGTAGTCTCCTCATGAAAGCGCCTCTGCTGCTCCTGCTCACCTTGCTCCTTCCCCTCCCCGTTCAGCCCGCTTCCGTGCCGGCGCCGGCCGGCACCGGCGGCGCGGTGGCCGCGGCCGACCCGCTGGCCGTCGAGGCGGGGCTCGAGATCCTGCGCGCCGGCGGCAACGCCGTGGACGCCGCGGTCGCCACCGCCCTGGCGCTGGCGGTGGTCTACCCGGAGGCGGGCAACCTGGGGGGCGGCGGCTTCGCGGTGGTGCGGATGGGGGGGGACCTCGCGACCCTCGACTTCCGCGAGATCGGGCCGGCCCGGGCCCGGAAAGACATGTATCTGGACGCCCAGGGCAAGCCGGTCGAGAACGCCTCGATCGTGGGGCCGCTCTCCGCCGGCGTCCCCGGCTCGCCGGCCGGCTATCACGAGCTCCACCGGCGCTTCGGCCGTCTCCCCTGGACACGGGTGGTAGCCCCCGCCCGGCGGCTGGCGAGCGAAGGGTTCCGCGTCAGCCGCTATCTCCACGAGCTGCTCGGCAAGGAGGAGACCCGCAAGCTCTTCCAGCGCTTCCCGGAGAGCGCGCGGGTCTGGCTCCCGAACGGCGAGCCGCCGGCGGTCGGCAGCGTGCTGCGGCTCCCCGATCTGGCGGCGACTCTCGGCCGCTACGCCGGGCAGGGGCCGCGGGGGATCACCACCGGCCCGGTCGCCGCCGCGGTCGAGAAGGCGTCGAACGCCTATGGCGGCGTGCTCACCGCCGCCGACCTCGCGGCCTACCGTCCGGAGTGGCGGCAGCCGCTCACCCTCGAAGCTTTCGACTGGAAGCTCGCCGCGATGCCGCTCCCCTCCTCGGGCGGCGTCATCCTCGGCCAGACTTTCGGCATCCTCGAGCGGCTCGGCTGGGCCGGGCTGCCGCGCTTCGGCGCCGACCGCGACCACCTGTTGATCGAGGCCCTCCGGCAATCCTTCGCCGACCGCTTCCTGCTCGGCGACCCGGCGACCACCCAGGCGACCGAAGCGCAACTGCTGGCGCCCGACTGGATCGCGCGGCGAGCGGCACGGATCGACCCCCGGCACGCCACCCCGTCGGCACAGGTGAAGCCCTGGCCCGGGGCCGAGGCGGGAACCAGGGCACCGGCCGGCGGCACCGAGACGACGCACCTCTCGGTGGTCGACCGCGACGGCAATCTGGTGGCCCTCACCACCACGCTCAACAACCTCTTCGGCAGCGGACTGTGGGTGCCCGGCGCGGGCTTCTTCCTCAACGACGAGATGGACGACTTCGCCACCGCCCCGGGCCGGCCCAACCTCTTCGGGCTGATCCAGGGGGAGGCCAACGCCGTGGCGCCCGGCAAGCGGATGCTCTCCTCGATGACGCCGGTGATCCTCTGGAAGGGGAAGGAGGCCTACGCTCTAGGCGGCCGCGGCGGCTCGCGTATCCCCACCAACGTGATCGAGGTGCTGCTCAACCTGCTGGTGGACGGCGATCCCCTGCAGACAGCGCTCGACCGCCCGCGGCTCCATCACCAGTGGCTCCCCGACCGTCTGGAGGCCGAGCCCGACGCCCTCTCCCCCGAGACCCGGGCCGACCTCGAGCGCCGCGGCCACACCATCCTGATCGAGTCGTACACCGCCAAGATCCACGCCGTCCACCTGCTCCCGGACGGCCGGATGGAGGCGGCCTCCGACCCCCGCGGCTCGGGGGTAGGCGGAGTCGTCATCCCTGAACGTTGAGACGGTTGTAGGCTTTTTCCGACACTCTTCACGGACGGTTTCCCGCGCCTGTCGAGGAGAACCCAAGCGGCACGCGCTTTGCGAGTCGATCCTCGAATGACTCGGAGATCGTATCGTTCGCTACTCGCGCTGGCGGCCCTCCTCGCGTTCGCGAACGGCGCACCCGCTCAGCCGCCCCATCAATCGCCTCAGACGTTCTCCGGCCAGCTCGACATCCGCGAGCGCGAGGTCGTGATCGCTCTCCCCGACAACCTCGCCGGCAAGGCGCTCCGGCCCGGAGATTTCCAGGTCCTGGTCGACGGCCAGCCGCGCGAGGTCACGCGGGCCGAGCCGGTCTCCCGGGAAGGTCCCGCGCCATGGACGATCCTGGTCTACGTCGACCGGGTGCTGGCGAGCCCCGGCACGGCCTTCTACTCGAACCTCGCCCTCGCCGAGCACGCCCGGGACCTGGCCGGTCTGGGGACCGTCGAGGTGGCCGTCGCCGACTCGGACCTCGGCTCCGTGCTCGCCCCCACCCGCGAGCCCTGGAAGCTCGAGCAGACGCTCGCCGGGCTCGCCGGCAAGGCCCGGGTCGAGCGGGACCGCGCCCGGACCGAGGTGTTCCCGCCGCCGTCCGACGCCCAGGTCCGCCGCCAGCTCGACAAGCTGGTCGCCTTCCTCGCCTCGCGCCGCCCCGCGGGGCCGCACGCCCTCTTCCTGGTGGCCGACGGCACCGCGCCCGCGCCGGCAGGATCACTGCCCGCGGCTCCCGAGGCCTCGTTCCGCGACGCCTCCCGGCTCCTGGCGGCCTCCGGCTGGGTGGGGATCGCCCTGGCCGTGCGCCGGGACGAGCCCGGCGCACCTCTCGCTCCCAAGAGCGAGCTCGACCTTTTTGCGGGGAGCGCGGCCTGGTCGGGCGCCACGAACGGCCCCCCGCCGCCCATCCGGGGGCACGCGCCCAGGAAGACGACCCTCGCCTTCCCGCGCGTGGTCGACCTCTTCACCGACGCGCGGCTGGCGCCGCTCCGCGCTCTCGCCACCGCCACGGCGGGCACCGTGATCGGCTACGACGTCCAGCTCCCGGCGCTCTTCGCGGAGCTGCCGCGCCGCTGGACGATCTGGATCTCCGAGCCGGAGCCGCCGGCGGACGGCCGTCTCCAGACGCTCGCGGTTCGGCTGCCCCGCAAGAGGGCGGAGGCGCGGGCACCGCAATGGCTGCCGTAGTAGCTGGGGCGGCACGGACCCACGGACAAACAAGGGACGGACACGGACAAACAAGGACGCCAGGAAAGAACCGCCTCGCCGGTATCTTCTTTTTGTCCCTGTTCGTCCGTGTTTGTCCGTGTTCGTCTCTGTCGTTCCCTTGCTTTCAACCGGTGGCGCGCAGCTCGCCCTCAGCCTGGTCGAGAATCGTGCGCAGAGTCTCGCCCAGCATCCTCGGGGAGAACGGCTTTTGCAGGCAGAGCGGGGAGTCCTCCCCGCCATCGGAGAGCAGCTCGTCGTTGTAGCCGGACATGAAGACGATCCGCGTCCGCGGGCGTTCGGCGCTCAGGCGCTGGGCGAGCTCCGTCCCCTTCATCTCGGGCATGGTGACGTCGGTCAGCAGCAGGTGGATGGCGCCGCGGTGGAGCCGCGAGATGACCAGCGCCTCCTCGCCGGACCCCGCCTGGAGCACCCGGTAGCCGCGGCTGACCAGGATCTGGTGGAGCACCGCCCGTACCTCGTCCTCGTCCTCGACCAGCAGGATCGTCTCCGAGCCCCGGTCGGAAATGCCGGGCGCCGCGGCGCCGCGGACGACCTCGGTTTCCTGGGTGACCGGCAGATAGATCGAGAAGCAGGCCCCCTGCCCGGGCGCGCTGTTGACGAAGATCTGGCCGCCGCTCTGGCGGACGATGCCGTAGGCGGTCGAGAGGCCCAACCCCGTGCCCTCCCCCTTGGTGCTGAAGAACGGCTCGAAGACGCGCGCCTGGGTGGCGGCGTCCATGCCCTGTCCGGTATCCGTCACCGTCAGCAGGACGTAGGTCCCCGGCGGCACGTCTTCATGGGGGGCGGGCCTCCCGGGGACGACCTCCACCGGTATGGTGCGCAGGCTGAGGCGGCCGCCGGAGGGCATGGCGTGGCGGGCGTTGACGGCGAGGTTGACGATGACCTGCTCGATCTGCCCGGAATCGATCTTGACCTTGCCGAGCTCCGGGTGGAGCGCGGAGGACATGTGGATGTCTTCGCCGAGGAGCCGCTGGAGCATCTTTTCGAGTCCCGTGACGACGCTGTTCAGGCTCATCACCCGGGTTTCCATCGGCTGCCGGCGGGCGAAGGCGAGGAGCTGCTTGGTGAGCGCCGCCGCCCGCTGCCCGGCCTCTTTGAGCCCGGTCAGGTTGCGGGCGAGGAAGGGGTCGTCCTGGTAACGCTCGAGCAGCAGGTCGCTATAGCCGAAGATGGCGAGCAGGCAGTTGTTGAAGTCGTGGGCGACGCCGGCCGAGAGGCGGCCGATGGCCTCCATCTTCTGCGAATGCAGGAGCTGGCGCTGGAGCAGCTTGTTCTCGGCCTCGTCGCTCTTGCGCTGGGCGATGTCGCGGATGGCGACCACCGAGACCTCCTCGCCCTGGAAGACATAGCGCTTGCCCGCGATCTCGATATCCACCGTCGAGCCGTCCTGCTTGAAGCCGATGCTCTCCCGCGGCACCCCCGCGAGATCCACCTCACCGGCGGTGAGGTCGGCGAACCGGCGGCCGAGGATCTCGTCCGGCGCGGCGCCGAAGATGGCCAGCAGGGCGTGGTTGACCTCCAGGATCACGCCGTTGCGCACGATGGCGATCCCCTCGAGCGTGGCCTCGAACAGGGTGCGGAAGCGCTCCTCGCTGCGCCGGATCTCCTCCTCGGCCGCCTTGCGCTGGGCGATCTCCTGCTGCGCCTTCTCGTAGAGACGGACGTTCTCTGCCATCGGAGCGATCTGGTTGGCGACCGTCGACAGCAGGTGGATGTCGCTGGCCGGATAGTAGTCGTCCGGGTCGCGCCGGCCGATCAGCCAGATCCCCAGGGTCTGCCCCTGGAGCAGGAGGGGGATCAGCAGCCGCACCCAGGAGAGCGCGGGGTCGCCGGGTCCCGACGGCAGATATCTGCCGCTCTGGGCGAGCATCGCCCGCAGATCCTCCTCCACCGGCTCCGGCGCGCCGGCCGGGACGGCCTGCTCGTAGAGGGTCTCCTGACGCCCTTCCCCGAACAGGTAGAGCGCCGACTGGCGGATCAGCAGGGTCGGCAGGATCTCCTCGGCGACCACCCGCCCCAGGACCTGGCGGTCGAAGGCCGTGGGGATGCGCGCCGAGACGATGCCGATGACCTCGTCCGCCGAATGCTTGATGCCGAAGACGTAGCGGTCGACCAGCGCCTGGAAGCGGTCGCGCAGCACCGGCACCGCCGCCATGTAGAGCAGGGAGACCAGGAGGAGGATGGCCAGATAGAGCCCGTTGTCGGCCTGCAGGTGGCTGCTGAGAGCGAAGAAGGTCAGCGTGTACGACGCGAACAGCAGCGCCGAGAAGGTGTAGATGCCGAGCAGGCGGTTGGCCCGGAACTCCAGGGCGCCCAGATGATGCTTGTAGATCGCGTAGATGTAGCCCATCGGCAGGATCGGCATCGTCACCAGCGCGATGCCGACCATGTAGGGGGCGAACTGGTACAGGCCGCGCCCCGCCATGGACATGTGCTTGAACCAGACGAGGAGCAGGCCGTGGAACGCCACGAAGGGGACCAGCCCGAGCGTGACGCCGAACAGCATGATGCGGACGGCGACCCGCGTGGCGGGCTCGGAGGGCAGGACGAGCCGGAGACAGAGCAGAGCCAGCGAGAACAGGATCGCCGCCAGCGTGTACCAGACGAACGAGTAGGCGAAACCCTCCAGCAGGTATAGCGCGTCGAGGACCGCCAGGACCGCGGACACGGTGTAGAGGGAGATCTGCAGGGTCCGCCGCCGCCGCCGTCCGAAGATCTCGCTGGGCAGGATGGTGTGGAGATGGACGGTGAGCGGCAGGAAGAACCAGATGACGGCATGGAAGACGAGGGCGGCCCAGCCCGCCCGCTGGCCGATCCCCGCGGCGATCCAGAGCGCGATCGAGTAGCTGAAGAGCACCAGGACCAGCCAGCGCTCGTCGCGCGGTCGCAGGAAGATGATGACCACGGTCCCCATCAGCCAGAAGATGAGCGGCGCGATGGTGGAGAGGAGCACCTGGGGCCTGTCCACGTGCGGGGAACGAACCCTCACGTCGCGCACCAGCGTCTGGCCCTCCCGGATCAGGCGGATGCGCGCGACGCCGTCGGCACCGAACAGGCGCGCGACCGAGATCCGGCGGTCGTGCGAGAACTCTTCGAAACTGGTCTTCTCGATTTCGAGGATCTGGTCTCCGACCAGGAGGCAGGCGTCCGGAGAGCGCAGGCACGGAGATGAGCTGACCACCTTCCAGTCCGAGGGGCTGAGGGTGAAACCGAGCTCAGGAGATTGGGCGGCGTAGGGGTAGTACAGGCAGGGGAAAAGGACAAACAGCGAGGCGAGGACCAGGAGGAGGTCCACGGTCTTCCAGGAGGAAGCGTGCCGGGTGTCCATATCGTCACTGCAAAACTGAAGAGGCGAGAGCCTTTATAGCAGGCTTTACCGCGCCCGGTCCACACCCGGCGGGCGGCAACGCCCGCGGGCCCTCTCGGACGACAGACACGGAGGGCCCCGCGGGCGCTGGCGCGCGCTAGGCTCGTGCAACTCCAAGGCTCGGCGGAATGGAAGGGTCGGTAGGAGCCCATTCGGCCCAGACAAACGGTTCCGCATCGCCCGTCAGCGCGAGCGGGTCGAGCCGGCCGACCCGGCGCAGGATCTCGAACAGGAAGCTGCCATCATCCTTGGATGAAAAACGGGACACGAACTCTTGCATTAACATAATTTATCCCTCCTATATCTATAAGGTGCTGAAGGTGTCGATGAACGGGACGGGAGAGGAGAGGAGGGGGCCCGCGCGCCGGGAGGGAAAGACCGCGGGACTGTCGGGAAGGGGAAAACGAGTTCGCAGGGAGATTCTCGACCGGCACGGTCCGCCGCTTGGATTCCACCACCATCATGCTCAGCGTAACCCGCCAGGACGTGAGCATCTCGAGAACCTCGGTCCTCCAGCCAGGGAGCCGGACAGTTTTCAATTAAGGTAAGACTATGAGGCAAAACTCCTCATCCTTCAACCATATTCCTCAACGGATCGTCAATGCCACGGGGTCCTGGACCCCGACTTTCTCGAGCAGCCGGTGCAGCGGCCGCATATGCACTTCGAGGAGATGCTCGATCGGTCCGGAATCGCGGAGCGGAATCCGCGCGACACGTGTCTGCGCCTCCCGCGAGAACTCGATCAGCTTGAGCGTGCAGTAGCTGATCGCGCCGCTGCGGAACAGGATCTTCTGTGCCGCCGCGAGCGCCTCCGGATCGTCGGTACGCGCCGACAGATCCAGGAACGCCTCCCTCTCGGCGTGCGCGGCGGTCATCGCGAAGAGCAGCGGCAGGCAGTTCGAACGGCGCTTCCAGTCGGCGCGCGCCGGCGTCTCCAGGGCGTCCGTCACGTCGTCGCTGACCTGGATGAAGCGGCCGAGGACGTGACCGATCCCCGCGAGCTCGTCGGCGACCTCCGCCGGCGCCCCGCCGAGCAGGGCGCCCATGCGAAGCGCCTCGCCGAACAGCGGCGGCGTCTTCGTCCCCACCACCCGCCAGTACTCTTCCTCGCTGGCGAGCTCCCGCGCGTCCAGCTCCTGGCCCATGCAGGTGGCGATCGACATCTGGGCGAAGCTCGACTGCAGCGCGGCGCGGATCGCGGCCGGCGCCGTGGCCTCCTCGAGCAGACGATGCCCAGCGGCCTGGAAAGCCAGCGCCAGGTTGGCGGTCCGCCCCGTTCCGAGATAGCGGAAATCCCCCAGCGGCTCGTCGTCGAGCATGTCGTCGACCAGATGGATGCTGATCATCGAGCAGAACAGGGCCCCCGCGGCAGGCAGAGCATCCTCCTCGCGCCCTCCCACCGCCCGGCATGCGGAGACCGGATGCTCCCAGACGGAGATCGACTCCCGATGGACCACACGCTCGATCATCGCGAGCATCTGCGGCCACGCGGAGACGGTCGGCAGGTTGCGGACCCGGTCCTTCAATTCTTCGAATCGCATCGCGAAACTCTCCGCTCCGGAAAAGCTTTCAGATCGGGGCCCCGGCGGGCGCTCGTGCCCGCCGGGGCTCCTGGAACTGCAAGAGGTCAGCGTTTAGAATTTTTGCAAATTCCGCGCCAACCTACGGAATGAGTGATCAAACAGCCAGCGATCAGGCGGCCGCGAGGGCGACCGCGCCCTGCTCCATGCCCGGCCAAGCCGCCCACTCGCCAAACGTGCCCTCGCCGTCGGCGTTGAGGACTTGCTTCGGGTCCTCGAACTGGCTCAGGGTGCGGAGCGCCTGGAACAGGCCGCTCTCTTCGGTGACGGACGTAAGCTTCGAATAGAAATCATGGATCTTCATTGACGTAGCTCTCCCCATGGAGGACCTGTGGCCCTCCCGTTAAAGTTTTTTGATGCGAGAAAACGACTACAGAACCGACGGCCCGTCAGGACCGTCAGGTGAGACACCCTGGCATGTCAAAGTCCCCCCATTGGAAAGTCAAAAAAAAGAAACGACGGAAACGCAGGAGCGTGCACGTCCGGCTTCTCTAGTGCTCGATATCCTGAATAGCGGGACAGCCCTGCTGAATCTTTCGGAAAACGGAGGCTCAGACCGCCGACGGTGTGACGCCGAGCGGCTCGAGCACACCCGAGCCATCGGCGGTAGAGCCGCCCTTCAACAGCAGGGCGAGCTCGCGGCCCGGCAGCGGCCGCTGGAAGAAATACCCCTGCGCGTAGTCGATGCCGAGCAACCGGAGCACCTCGGCATCCTCCGCCGTCTCGACCGCTTCCATCACCGTCGCGGTGCCGGCTCGCGCCGCCATCTCGGCCGTGCTCTGGACGATGATCTGCTTGAAGGGGTCGTGCGCGAGCCCGCGGCAGAACGTGCCGGAGATCTTCAGAAATTCGGGATGCAGATCCTGGAACAGATTGAGGTTCGAGGAGCCTTCGCCGAAGTCGTCCAGCGCGATGCGGAAGCCGCGCTCGCGCAGCCGCTGCAGGGTCGCCGCGAAAGCGCTGGGATTGACGATCGTCTGCTGCTCGGTGAGCTCGAGGACGATCTCCTTCTCCTCCATGCCCGCCGAGCGCACGGCGTCGCAGAGCCGCACGGCGAAATCGGGGTTGGTGAGCGACCGCGGCTGCACGTTGAGGAAGACGACCACGCTGTTGCCGAGGTGGACCACCTCGGTGAGCGCGGCGCGGATGCAGATCATGTCGGCTTCGAAGAGGAGCTCTTTCTGCGCCGCGTAGGCCAGGAAGACCGCGGGGCTGCCGAGGACCGAGCCGCTGGGCCCCCGCGCCAGGCTCTCGACGCCGAACACCTCGAACCGCGGCGAGCCGTCCTGCAGCTTGACCACCGGCTGCAGCACGGCGCGGATCGGGTTGGCCGCCATGAAGTCTTCGAGCAGCTCGACCTGCTGGACCTCCCCCTCCCCTTCCAGCACGGTGCCGGGGGCGAGTTGCGCGGCGCGGCGGTCGAGCAGGTAGCCGCGCAGCCGCGTCAGCCCCTCCGATTTCTCCAGCACCGCGGTGACGCCGAGGACGGAGCACAGGCCGCGCACCGCCTGATCGACGTAGCCGCTCAGCACATAGACCGCTGTATCGGGGAAGTTGGCGGTGACGAAACGGACCAGCCGCATGCCGTCGAGCCCGCCGAGCTGCGAGACCGAGAGATCGGTGATCACGACATCGAAGCGGAAGCAGCGGAGCAGGGCCTCCGCGGCCTCGATTTCCATGCAGGTGGTCAGCTCGATGCCCGGCAGCCGAAGGCAGGCGGCCAGAGTATCGACCACGATCGACTCATCGTCGAGAATCAGCACCCGAAGCACGGCGTCAGTATCGTCCCATCCGGCGGCGGGGCTCTACGCTGCCCGCCTCCGCAAAAAACAGCATCCAACAACGAATTGAGCTAGTGGAGGGTACCGTGCGCATTCCGGGAAGTCAATCACGGAGCGGTCGATCGCGCTCGAACAACTGGCCTTCGCCCTCTTCCTCGGTCAGCGCATAGAACCGCCGCAGGCGGTGGCCGAGCGAGTTCCCCCGCGGCATCCGCCAGAGATAGAGGGCGTCGATCACCTCGCGGTTCCGCCGGACGGGATAGGAGCCGGGATCCCACAGGATGCCCGGGATGTCGGGAAAGACCACCGAACGACGGAACCGCACCGGGAAGAAGGCCACCTTGGCCTCGTAGTTGTCCCAGTCGATCAGCCCCTTCTCCAGCGCCGGGTAGGCGATCGCATGGGAGAAGACGTCGGTCGGCCCGGTGTGCGCGAAGGTGAGTGCCAGGATGCGGGTGTTCGGGGTGACCGGCGCGAGCCCGGCGAGATAATCGTCCACCGCCGCGCCGAGCTCGCGATAGCCGTGGACCAGGTAGCCGAGGTTCACCAGCGCCGCCAAGGCCAGCGCGGCGGCGCCGATCGTCTCCGCCCGCCTTCCCAGCCGCGGGGAGAGCCAGGGGATCAGCACCAGGAAGGGGTAGAGGCTGAGACGGTTCTTGAGCAGCCAGCCGCCGGCCATCCCCTCGGGGCTCACGAAGTAGAACACGGTGAAGAGCAGGGCCAGGATCAGGAACGCGTTCTCCTCGCCCCGGCCACGCCGGCAGGAGAGGACGAGCAGCACCAGGAAGAGGACCGCGAGCGCTATGCCGTACCAGAGCTGCGCCTCGCCGAGAGTGAACAGCGCCTCGATGCAGACGAAGTACCTCACCAGTTGAGCCAGGGGCCAGGCCGCCGGGACCTCCTGATGGCCCTGCTTGAGGAGGAACCAGAGCGGCAGCGCGATCTGGGGGAGCAGGATCGGGACGTGGAGCAGGTGGCGCCTCCAGGTCTCCCGCCGCAGCGTCGCCAGCCAGAGGACGGCGATCGCGATCAGGGCGAGCCCGAAGGACAGGATGTGCGAGAAATAGCAGAGCCAGAGCAGCAGGTTGATCGCCACGGCGTACGCGAGGCCGGGGCGCTCGCGGTGCCGCCACCAGTAGCCGAGGATGATCAGGAACAGGGCGACGCTGATCGAAAAATTGTAGAAGCCGTACTGGAAGAGCTGGTGATAGGCGAACGGGAAGGCCAGGAAGGCAAGCCAGCGCTCCCCCGGCCGCGCGGCGCCGGCGAGATACCAGGCGCCGGCGAGGAACGTCAGCACGTAGGCGCTCACCAGCAGCTTCTCCGCCGCGACCGGCGGCACGGCAAACATCAGGAGCGCCATCGCCCCGTGGCTGATCCAGTTGGGGTAGGGCCGGGGGTTGATCTCGTAGTACTGCTGGAACAGGGGGTAGCGCTCGACGTCGGCGTAGTGGCGGAGCACCCAGGCGTTGTAGGTGTGGCTGGGGCCGTCGGTGGTGGGGACGTGGCGGACGACCCAGAAGGGGAGCACGTAGAGGATCGCCAGCGCGAAGAACAGGCGGCGGAGATGAGGCTCGGTCATTCTTGGGATCTCTTCTGCCAGAGGACGCCGCCGTTCGTCTCGGAGACCCGGCCGTAGAACCGCCGCAGGCGGCCGGAGAACGGGTGCCCCGACGGCATCCGCCAGGTGTAGATGTAGTCCGCGCGGTGGCGCCACTCCTTGGTGCGCAGGGTGCCGGGCCGCGCCTCGATCTCCGGGATCGGCGGCCATGGATCCCGGAACTGCGTCGGGAAGTGCGTCGACGCCGCCTCGTAGTTGTCCCAGTCGATCAGCCCCCGCTCCAGCGCCTTGTAGCCCATGGCATGGCCGAGCACGTCCACCTTGGCGCCGTGGCCCTGGTGCGTGAAGAGCAGCGGCAGGACCCGGGTGTTCGGCTCGACCGGATCGAGCCCGGCGAGGTACCCCTCCATCTCGCCGCTCAGCAGCCGGTACCAGTGGGCCACGTAGCCGAGGTTGAGCAGGGCGACGACGGCGAGCGCGGCGGCGCCGATGCGGCGCCCCCGGGGGCCGAAGCCGGGCGCGAGCCACGGGATCAGGATCAGGTAGGGGTAGAGGCAGAGCCGGTTCTTCAGCATCGTCCCGCCCGACATCCCGTCCGGACTGACGAAGTAGAGCAGCGTGAAAACCGCGGCGAGGAGCAGGAAGGCGCGCTCACCTTCCAGCGGGCGCCGGAGCCCCTCCCGCCGGAGAGTGAGGAAGAGGAGGACGAGGAACGTCAGCGCCAGGAGCTCGCCCAGCAGCTCCTGCGGCGGTCCGAAGCTGGGGAGCGCGCCGATCTTGACGAAATAGCGCAGCAGGCGCCCAAACGGCCAGAAGGAGGCGACGGCGCTTCCCCCCTCCATGCTGAAGTACCAGATCGGCAGGAGCCCCTGGGGCGCGAGGACCGCGACGTGCAGCAGGTGCCGCCGCCAGCTCTCGCGGCGCAGCGTCGCCAGCCAGAGGATGGCGATCGCCAGCAGCGCGAGCCCGAAGGAGACGATGTGCGAGAAGTAGCAGAGCCAGAGCAGCAGGTTGATCCCGATCACGTAGCGGCGAGCGGCCGGCCGCTCGCGGTATCGCCACCAGAAGCCGAGGACGAACGGGAACAGCGCCAGGCTCAGCGAGAAGTTGTAGAACCCGAACTGGAACAGGAAGTTGAAGACGAACGGGAAGGCCAGGAAGGCAAGCCAGCGGCTGCCGCCGGGGCGCACCGCTCCGGCGAGATACCAGACCCCCGCGAGCAGCGTCAGCGCGTAACCGCTCACCAGCAGCTTCTCCGCCACCAGCGGCGGCACGGCGAACATCAGCAGGGCCATGATCCCGTGTCCGGTCCAGTTCGGGTAGGGCTCGGCGTTGATCTGGTAGTACTGGCGGAGCAGCGGGACGTGGTGGTACTGCCGGAGGATCCAGGCGTTGTAGGTATGGCACGGCCCATCCACCGTCGGGAGGTAGCGTACGATCCAGAACGGGATCACATAGAGCAGGGCCAGCGTGAGAAAGAGGGCGCCGAGCCAGCGTTCTTCCCGGCGATCTTCTTGGGATTCCAAGCCGTTAGAGTATCTAAGATTCGCTCTTGCGGAAATGTTTTCCCACCCGGCGATACGCCTCGCGGAAGGGGATGCCCTCGTCCAGCACCAGCCGGTAGGCCTCTTCGGCGGCGTGGAGCCCGAGGTCGAGGCGGATGCGCTCGGAGTGGAAACGGACCCCGGGAAGGGCGGCGGCGAGAATCGAGAGCGTCTCCGCCGCCAAGTCGATCCCCCGGAACAGCGGCGCCTTGAGGAGCTGGAGGTCGCGGTGATAGCCGGACGTCAGCTTGGCGGGGACGGCGAGCGCCTCGAGCAGACATCCCTGCGCCGTGGCGGAGCGCCCCCGCACCAGCTCGAAGACGTCCGGGTTGCGCTTCTGCGGCATGATCGAGGAGCCGGTGGTCATCGCCGCCGGCAGGCTGACGAAGGCGAACTCCGCGGTGGCGAAGAGGACGAGGTCGGCGGCCAGCCGCCCCAGGTCCTGCATCAGCAGGGCGATCTCGAACAGCACCTGGGCCTCGGCCTTGCCGCGCGAGAGCTGGACCGCCGTCACCGGCTCGTGGACCGCCGCGAACCCCAGGCTCCGGCGGGTCGACTCGCGGTCGATCGGGAGCAGCGGCACGCCATATCCCGCCGCCGAGCCCAGCGGGTTCTTCTCGATCCGGCGCGCGCAGGCCTCGATCCCCTCGGCGTCGTCGCGCAGCTCGGCCGCGAAGCCGCCGGCCCAGAGCGGGACGGAGCTCGGCATCGCCTGCTGGAGGTGGGTGTAGCCGGGGAGGACCGTATCTGCCTCGCGCGCGCCCAGCTCGTCCAGCGCGCCGGCCACCTCGCGGGCGCCGGCGGCGAGGGCGGCGACGGCGTCCCGCAGGTAGAGGCGGAGCGCGGCGAGGACCTGATCGTTGCGCGAGCGCCCAAGATGGAGGCGGGCCCCGGCCTCCCCCGCCCGCTCGGTCAGCCGGGTCTCGAGGGCGGTATGGACGTCCTCGTCCGCGAGGGCGATCCGCCACTCCCCCGCCGCGTGCTCCGCGGTAAGCGCCTCCAGCCCCTCGCGAATGGCGGCGAGGTCCTCCGCGGAGAGGAGGCCGGCCTCGTGGAGCATGCCGGCGTGGGCGACCGAGGCCCGGGCGTCATAGGGGACGAGGCGAGCGTCGAGGCCGTGATCCTCGCCGGCGGTGTAGCGCAGCACGCGCTCGTCGAGCGGCTCCCCCTTGTCCCACAACCGGCTCACGCCGCGCTCTCCACCAGCCGCTCGGCGTAGGCGCGCACCATGCGGGTGTAGAAGCGGGCCCCTTCCAGGATCTCGCTCTCCAGCACGTACTCGTCCGGCGTATGGGAGCGCTCGGTCTTCCCCGGACCGCACTTCAGGGCGGGGATCCCCTCCATGAAGACGAGGTCGGAGAGAGTCGCCGAGCCGAACAGGCGAGCCTCCGGCCGCGCCTCGCGGGCGGCCCCGACGAGCGGCGAGGCCTCCGGGATCTCCCGCGGCCGCAGGCGCTCGGAGAGCACCCGCACCTCTCCCGCCACGGCGAGCTCGAGCAGTTCCACCAGCTCGCGCCCGTGGAGGCCCGGCGTCGTCCGCACGTCGAGCACGGCCGTGGCCTCCCCCGGCACCACGTTGCGCGCCGTGCCGGCGCGGAGCTCCGTCGGCTCCAGGGTGACCCGGCCGAGGCGCGGGTGGGGTGGGCCGAAGTCCACCCGCTCGAGGGCGACCAGGTCGTGCGCCAGCCGCCGGGCGGCGTTCACCGCGCCCAGGGACGCCGCGTGGGCGGCGTGACAGGACTCCCCGCGGGCCACCAGCTCGAGGACCATCAAGCCCTTCTGAGCCACCGCGACGTCGAGACCGGTGGGCTCCCCCACCACCGCCGCTTCCGGCGGCGTGCCGCGGCGGGCCAGCTCGGCGAGCACCGCCTCGGTGCCGGTCCCCCGGGTCTCCTCCCCCTCGACCAGGGCAAGGGCGAGGGTGAACGGCAGCTCGGCCTCGCGGAAGGCGAGGAAGGCGGCGGTCATCGCGGCGACTGAAGCCTTGGCGTCGTTCGATCCCAAACCGTAGACGCGGCCGTCGACCGACTGCACGTCCCACGGGTCGCGCGTCCATCCTGGCGACGGCGGCACGGTATCGAGATGGGTGTCGAAGAGCAGCACCGGCCCGGCGCCCACGGTGGCGAGCAGGCTGGAGCCGAGCCTGGTCAGGGCGACGCCGTTGCGCCGCAGCAGGTCTCCCAGAAAGCTGGCGAGCTCCCCCTCTTCCCCCGAGACCGAGCGGATCGCGGTGATCGCCCGGTGGAGCGCCAGGATCTCCCGCTCGGGCAGCATCAGACCGCTCCCACGCCGGTAAGAACCGGGACAGGAGTGGCGGCCGTGCCCGCCGCGGCTTCGGCCGGGGAGAGGATCCGCACGTCCTCGACCACCAGCGTCCCCACCCCCTCGTTGGTGAACACCTCAGCCAACAGGCCGTCCGGCAGGTCGTGCGAGAGGATGTGGACCCGCCGCACGCCCCCCTGGATCGCCGCCTCGATGGCCGAGGTCTTGGGGAGCATGCCGCGCACCAGCCCCCCTTCGTCCCGGAGGCGGCGCAGGCCGGCGAGATCGGTGTAGGAGACCAGCGAGCCGGGGTCGTCCGCGCGCTCGAGGATCCCCGGCGCGCCGGTCAGGAAGAGGAGCTTCTCCGCCTGGAGGGCGACTGCCAGGGCGGAGGCGATGGTGTCGGCGTTGATGTTGAGCACCGTGCCGTCCTCGGCGGCCGAGAGCGGGCTGACCACCGGCACGTAGCCGGCGTCCATCAGGTCGGTCAGCACCTTGGGATCGACGCCGGCGACATCCCCCACGAATCCATAGTCGACCATCTCGCCGCCCACCCGCATCGGCGGGCGCTTGCGGGCCTGGATCAGGCCGGCGTCGACTCCCGACACTCCCACCGCCGGCAGGCCGACACTCCGGCAGACGGCGAGCAGGTGCGTGTTCACCGTGCCATTGAGCACCATGGTGGCGACCTCCAGGGCTTTGGCGTCGGTCACCCGCCGCCCCTCGACGAAGCGGGTCTCGGCGCCCAGCTCCCGGGCAAGGTCGGTCGACTGGGTGCCGCCGCCGTGGACCAGCACAACGCGGATGCCCACCTGATGGAGCACCTCGATCTGCTCGATCAGGTCGCGGGCGGTCGACTCGCGCTCCAGGGCGCCGCCCCCCGCCTTGAGGACGAAGGTCTTCCCCTTGAAGATCCGGATGTAGGGGACCGCGTGCTTGAGGGCGGTCGCTTCCGCGGTCCGCTGGCCGACGTCTTTCATCGCTCTTCTCCTTCTATGACTTTCCATGCAGCAGACGGTGGAGCACCGCCATCTGCGCCCACATGCGGTTCTGCGCCTCGTGGACCACGACGCTGCGTGGCCCATCCAGCACCGAATCCTTCACCACCACATTGCGCCGTACCGGCAGGCAGTGCATCAACCGGCAGTCCGGCGCGGCGGTCGAAAACCAGTCGTCGTCCACGCACCAGTCGCGGAGCCCGGCGCGGAAGGCCGCCTCGGCTTGCGGGTCGCCGTAGTGCCGCGGCGAGGTCCAGGACTTGGCGTAGATCACGTGCGACCCGGAGAGCGCCTCGCCGCGGTCGGTGGTCTCGCGCACCGAGCCCCCTGAGATCGCCGCCGCCGCCCGCGCCTTCGCCATCACCGGCTCGGGGAGGGCGAAGCCGTCGGGGCGCAGCACGGTGACGTCCATCCCCCGCAGGGCCGCCATGTGGACGGCCGCCGCCGGCACCGCGAGGGGGAGCGGCTTCGGGTGCCAGGCCCAGGAGAGGACGAATTTGCCGCCGCGCGCCGGGACGTCGAGGTCGTCCATCGTCTTCCAGTCGGCCAGCGCCTGGCACGGATGATTGATCGCCGACTCCAGGTTGATCAGCGGCACCGGGCAGACCGCCGCCATCGAGCGGAAGGTCGCATCCGCCAGGTCCGCTTCCAGATCCGTGCCCCCCGCGAAGGAGCGGATGCCCAGCGCGTCGCCATAGCCCGCCAGCACCGGGATCGCCTCGCGCACGTGCTCGGCAGCGGCGCCGTCCATCACCACCCCGTCGCGGGTCTCCAGGACCCAGGTCCCCTGCCCCGGCGAGATGACGAACGAGCTGCCGCCCAGCCTCGACATCCCGGCCTGGAACGAGGCGAGGGTGCGCAGCGACGGGTTGAAGAAGAGGAGCGCCAGGACCTTGCCCCGGAGCGCGTCCGGCTCCGGATGGCGCTCCAGCCAGCCCGCGCGGTCGAGCAGCTCCGACACCTCCCCGGGGGAGAGGTCGGCGAGGTCGAGGAATCCGTTCACGGGCGGATCTCCGCCAGCGCGGCCGCCAGCGTCGCGACGTGGGATTCCTCCAGGACCAGCGGCGGCAGCAGCCGGACGACGTTGGGGTCGCCGCTCGTGCCGGCCAGAATCCCCTTCTCCAGCAGCTCGTCGACGACACCCCGCGCCGGCCGCGAGGTGCGCAGGCCGAGCAGAAAGCCGTCCCCCTGGATCGACTCGACCGGCCCCACCCGGCAGGTGTCGCGGATCGCCCGCGAGAGCGATCGCACCCGCGCCATCAGCCCCTCGGACTCGATGGTATCGATCACCGCCTCGATCAGCGCGCAGGCGAGCGGACCGCCGCCGAAGGTGCTCCCGAGGTCGCCGTACTGGAGCCCCGCAGCCACCGCGTCGCTCGCCAGCACCGCCCCCGCCGGAAAACCGGCGGCGAGCCCCTTGGCGGTGGTCAGGAGGTCCGGGGTAACGCCGTACGCCTGCGCCGCGAACGGGTGGCCGGTGCGCCCCATGCCGCACTGCACCTCGTCGAAGATCAGCAGCGCGCCCGCGCGGGACGTCAGCTCGCGGGCCGCAGCGAGGTAGGCGGCGCCGAGGTCGACCGCCCCGGCCTGCCCCTGGATCGGCTCCACGATCAGCGCCGCCACGTCCTCCCCGAGAGCCGCCTCCAGGGCGTCCAGATCCCCGCGCGGCACGAAGGTGACGTCGAACGGCGCGCGCGGGAAGCCGTACCAGCGCTCCGACTTCCAGGTGATGGCGGCCGCCGCCGCGGTGCGGCCGTGGAAAGCCCCCTCCAGGGCCACGATCCGGGTCCGCCTGGTATGGCGGAAGGCGAGGCGGAGGGCGTTCTCGTTGGCTTCGGCGCCGCTGTTGACCAGGAAGGCCCGCGTCAGCCCCTCGGGACCGAAGCGCACCAGCCGTCCGGCGGCCCGGGCGCGCAGGGAGAGCGGCACCGAGTTGCTCTGGAAGAACAGCTCCTCCGCCTGATGTCCCAGCGCCGCCAGCACCCGGGGGTGCCGGTAGCCGAGCAGGGCGACCGCGTGACCGCCGTAGAAGTCGATCAGCGCGCGGCCGTCGCGGGTATGGACGATCGCCCCCTCGCCCCGCACGGGCTCGACCGGCGTGTGCGGGTAGACGGGCAGCAGCCAGCGGGCCTCGTCCAGCTCGGCCTGGAGAACGGTTTCGACGGCGGTCTCGGTCATTTCATCTCCTTTCATAACCACCCCAGCCCCGGCACCGTCAATCCCGCGGTCTCCGGGAACCCCAGCAGCCGGTTCATCCACTGGATCGCGCCCCCCGCGGCGCCCTTCACCAGATTGTCGATCGCCGAGAAGACCACCAGGTGATCCCCCGACACAGCCACCGAAAGCCGGGCGCGGTTGGTCCCGACCACGTCCTGCAGGCGCGGCGGATCGGCCAGGACGTCCACGAACGGCGCCCCAGCGTAGAAGCCGGCCAAGGCCTCGCGGACCTCCTCCGTCTCCATCCCGCGGAGCAGCCGCGCCTGGAGCGTGGCGTAGATCCCGCGCGCGAACGGCCCCGACTGCGGGGTGAAGAAGATGTCCGCCTCCACCCCCGAGGCCGCCGCCGCCAGCGCCCGCATCTCCGGCTCGTGCCGGTGCTTCAGCGGGCTGTAGGCGAAGAGGTTGCTCCGCCGCGCCGGATGA
The DNA here is from genome assembly GCA_035490435.1 of Thermoanaerobaculia bacterium. Taxonomy (GTDB): domain Bacteria; phylum Acidobacteriota; class Thermoanaerobaculia; order Multivoradales; family UBA5704; genus DATARR01. The sequence goes on along the minus strand of DATHEF010000016.1, from coordinate 23,562 downwards.
TGGGTGGTGGCCGTGGGGGTCCGCCCCGCGCCGGTGCTGCCGGTGACGGCGACCACCGAGAGCCGCGGCTCCACCAACCCCAGCTTCAGCAGCGGCACCACCGCCAGCAGCGTCGCCGTGACGAAGCAGCCGGGATGGCCGACGTGCCCCCCCGGCGTCGCCTTCAGATGCTCCGGCAGCCCGCATTGAAACTCGGCCAGCCGGTCCGGGGCGCCGTGCGCATGGCCATAGACCGCCTCATAGGCCGCTCCGTCCGCGAAGCGGAAATCCGCCGAGACGTCCACCACCTTCAACTCGGTCCCCGCCCGCCCGGCCGCGGTCAGCGCCTCGTCGAGCAGCGGCGCCGCGGCGCCGTGGGGCGCGGCACAGAGCAGGGCGACCGTCTGGGACTCTCCCACCAGCCGCGCCAGATCCTCGCGCCCCGAGAACGCCAGCCCCGGGTAGCAACCCGCGAGGTGCGGAAAGGCGGACTCCACCCCACCACCGCTCTGGCTGTCCGAGAGCACGGCCGCGAGATCGAGGCGCGGGTGGCCGGCGAGGAGCCGCAGCAGCTCCCCGGCGACGTAGCCCGTCCCCCCCAGCACCACCGCGGGCACCGGCGCAGCATCTGGCAAAGTCGTCATCCCGCGACCACCTCGGCGACAGGAACGCCGATCCCCAGTTTTCCCCGCACCAGCGCCGCCAGACGCTCGCCGTCCGTGCGGGCGTTGATCGCCGGCACGCCCACCACCTCCTCGATGATCCGCGTCCCGGCCACGTTGTCGGTCGCCGGCCCGGTCACCGCCACCGGCTCGATGCCGAACTGCTCGCGCAGCATCCGCACCCCGCCCCAGGCCGCCACCGGATCGTTCGCCGCCAGCACGACGGCGGTGAAGGCGGCGCGGATCCGCTCGTCCTCGAGGATCGCCGCCACCCCGTAGGCGCCCAGGAGCCCGTCCCCCAGCTCGGCCACGATGACGTCTGGCCGGCCGGCGGCGAGGCGAGTCACCAGCGTCCGGGTAAGCGCCGGCGCGTTGGCCGGCGTCGTCGAGACCACCCCGAAATCGGTGAAGATCGCCGTCGCCCGCGCTCCGGCGTCCTCCATTGCCAGCACGTCGCGCCGCAGCGAGACGCCGGTCGCCTTGAGGCCGTCGACCGTCAGGCCGCCATGGCTGAGATGCCGCACCAGGGTGCACGCGGCGGCGGTCTTGCCGCAGTTCATGCACGAGCCGACCAGCGCGATCACCGGCACGCCGGCCGAGTCGATCGGGGCCTCCAGGGAAAGCGGCTCGCCCCCAATCCGCGCCGCGACGCCGATCCGCTCCCCCAGGTAGGGGAAGTGGAGCACCGCCCCGAGCACCTCGCACTCGAAAGGGGGACCGAGGTCCGGGTTCACCGAGTCGCAGATCCCGATCACCCCGCCGATGTTCAGCAGGTGGACCGTATCGCCGGGGGCCAGCCGCTCCGGCAGGTGCCCGGAGTAGCCGAACAGGGCGTGCCGGTGGCCGAGGGCGCCGGCGATCACGTCCCCCTTCTTTACCTGCGCCATGCGGCCGCTCGGCAGCTCGAGCTGGCTGTAGGTGCTCTTGTCGTTGCGCACCCGCACCGCCACCACTACTCCCTCCTCGCAGGGAATCTCGGCGCTGACCCGCACCTCCCGCTTGAGGCCGCAGGCGCGGGTGACCGAGGCGATCTTTTCGAGCAGCACGGTCTTCATGAAGCGCCTCCTTCGTCCGCCATGTCGGGGGCCATCCGGGCGTACAGCTCCCCCGGCAGGGCCACGATCCGCGAGAAGCCACGGGCGTCCGCGGCCGACCACTCCCCCGCCGCCTCGCCGTAGATGCCGCGCGAGGCGGACCGCAGCGAGAACGGGGACGCCACCCCCTCGACGAATACAGCTCCCTGCCGGAAGAGGAGATGGACCTCGCCGGTGACCCGCTGCTGGGAGGAGAGCAGGAGCGCCTCGATGTCGCGGCAGACCGGATCGAGATGCTGCCCCTCGTGGACCAGGTCGCCGTAGACTCCCGAGACCGTCTCCTTGACCCGGATCTGCCGGCCGGTGAGAACGAGCTTTTCCAACTCCCGGTGAGCGTTGAGCAGCACCTCGGCCGCCGGCGCCTCGAAGGCTACCCGCCCCTTGATGCCGAGGATCGTCTCGCCCAGATGGATCCCGCGGCCGATCCCGTAGGCCGCCGCCGCCGTCTCGATCTTCTCGATCAGCTCGACCGGCCCGAGCGCCTCGCCGTCCCAGGCGGATGGCACGCCCGCTTCGAAAGCCACCGTGTGGCGCGACGGCGCGAGCGGCGCGTCGAAGGCCCCCCGCGTCAGCACCCAGGCGGACTCCGGAATCGAGGAGACCGTGTCCAGCGTCTCCTGGCCGCCGATCGTCACCCCCCAGAGCCCGCGGTTGATCGAGTAGGCGGCGCCGAACGGCGGCACCGGCAGCCCCCGCGCCTCCAGATAGGCCACCTGCTCGGGCCGCGGCCGGGGCTCGTCGCGCACCGGCGCCAGGATCTCCAGGCCGGGATCGATCGTGCGCAGGGCCACCTCGAAGCGCACCTGGTCATTGCCCGCCGCCGTGCAGCCGTGGGCGATGGTGCGCGAGCCGAACCGGGCGGCAGCCTTCGCCACCTCCTGGGCCTGGATCACCCGCTCGGCCCCGACGCAGAGCGGATAGACCTGCCCGCGCCGCACGTTGCCGAGGATCAGGAAGCGCAGCACCCGGTCGAAGAAGTCCTGCCGGGCATCGATCCGCAGGTGGTCCACCGCCCCGAGGGCACGCGAGCGCTGGGCGAGGTCCTCGGCGGCGGCCGCGTCGAGCCCGCCGGTATCGACCGTCACGGTAACCACCGGCCGGCCGAGGGTCTCGGCGAGCCAGGGGATGGAAAAAGAGGTGTCCAGCCCGCCTGAAAAGGCGAGCACGATCGGATCGGGCATGGTTCAGCCCTCCTTGAGGAAGCTTTCGAGCCTGCGGATGAAACGCTTCTGGTCGGCGGCGGAGACGGTGGCGGCGAAGACGGTGTCGTCGCCGGCCATGGTCCCCACCAGCTCGGGCCAGCCGGCCCGGTCGATGGCGATCCCTACGGCCTGGGCGGCCCCGGCCATGGTGAAGACGACGGCGAGATTTGGCCCCGCGGGCTTCACCCCGCGCAGGAACCGGGCGATTTCCGCCACCCCGGGATCGTTCTCCTCCCGCTCCACGGGCCGGGCGTAGCGGCCGCCGATCCACCCCACCCCGAGGTCCCGCAGGTCGCGGCTGACGCTCGACTGGGTGGCCGCGACCCCCCGCGCGCGCAGCCGCTCCACGAGATCCCCCTGGCTCGTCACCCGGTGGGCGTCGAGGATGGCCAGGATCTCCTGCTGGCGGGCTTCGCGGTTCTCGTGGTCGGGTGGCATGGTCAGTTCTCTCGCTGCAAATCGATGCACATCATACGGCATAGAACGCATGGACTGTCAATAAATTCCTAGGCAGAAGCTTCAGAACTGACCTGCAGCCTTGACAGGAGTTTCCGGACCAAGGAATAAATACTGCTTGGGTGGATTCGGGCCATAGGTTCATTGCTCAAGGAGGGTAAATATGGAGGATCTGTACCGAAGGCGCATCACAATTGACGAGTGGCACCGGATCGTGGATGCCGGAATCTTTCCAGAGAACGAACGGCTGGAGTTGATCCGCGGAGAGATCCTCAGAGTGCCCCCGTTCGGGGACCGTGATGCTCCAGTTATCGTGCCACGTCACGCCGGGTGTGTGAGGAGGCTGAATCGTCAATTCTGCCTTCGGCTCACCTCCGGCGCCATTGTGGATGTGCAGAGTCCCATCCTTTGGAATGAGAAGAACTCAGCGCCGCAGCCGGACGTTGCTCTTCTTCGATTCCGGGACGACCTTTACTCGGCCGTTCTGCCGATCCCCACAGACATCCTTCTCGTAATCGAGGTCTCGAACTCCGACCTCATCTATGAGCGCGATACCAAGCTTCCTCTCTACTCTGAGGCGGGTATCCCTGAGGCGTGGCTGGCCGATCTGAATTCCGACACCATCTTCGTCCACCGCCGGCCGTCTCCCGAGGGATATCGGGACGTGCGCGCCTATCGGCGGGGAGAGACGATCTACCCCGAAGCTTTCCCTGAGACGGGCTTCGCCGTCGACGAAATCCTCGGCTGAGCCGCCGTCTTTCCGTCCCGGCCCATTTTTCGCCGTCCGGACCGCCATTTTGGTTTCCGGACCGGTTTTTTAGCTTCCCCGCCGCTTTTTTTCGATTCCCGACCGTTTTTTTAGTTCCCCGGCCGGTTTTTTGCCTTCCCGAGCGGCTGCCTTTCGGTCCGGACGGTTATTGGAGCTTCCACGCCTCTGTCCTTCTTCCCGAGGCGCCATCTTCGTGAAGAAACGCGCTGTCTTCCCGTCCAAGCCGCCATCCTGGTTCGGAATGCCCTGTCTTTCTTCGCGAAGCCGCATCCTGACGTTCAGGACCGCCGTCTTCACTCGTCAGGCCGCGGGGAAAGTTATTTCGGAGAAAGGTAGACCGTCGTGCCGTGCCCTTGCAGCTTCACGCGGCCGGACTCGATCGCGACGACCGTGAATCCTTGCACGCTCTCGCCCGGCCCCATCACCCGCCCGTCGAGCACGGCGATCGGGTGGTCCTGGGAGAAGACGATGCCGTTCAGCTTGAGGCTCCCTCCCCCGGGGACGGGTACCTCCCCGGTGTAGACCTGACCTTCTACCAGGCTACCCGAATTTTCAGCGGGCGCGGCGGGGACCGGCGCTGGGGCCGGACGCTCCACCTCGGTGGTTGGAGCGGGAGCCGGCGCGGGCGCTGCCGGCACGGTCTCCGGAGGGGGACGGCGGACGACCGGCGGCGTTACTTCAATCTGCGGAGTCGGACGGCGCTCCTCGATCACCCGCGGGGGCTCCGGGACAGGCTTCGGCGGCGGCGCGGGGGCCGTCTTCTCCTGGGGCGGCGCGATCGGAAGCGCGGCGGGCTCGACGACCGGAGCGGCTACCGGGGCCGCGGAAGGAGACTGCGGCGCGGCAGCCGCGGGGATCTCCGCCGTCCGGGTCTCCACCGCGGGCTTGCGGGAGGGGCCCCAGCCGGCGAAGAAGGCGAGCGCGAACACCGCCGCCGCCAGGATACAGCCAGCCCCCAATCCCGCCAGCAGCGAGATCCAGGGGGTGCGGCGGACCGGCGGGTCGGCCACTCCCATGGCGTACGGCACGCCCTGCCGGAGGGAATCCTGGCGCGCGGCCTCCTGCCGGGCCCGCTTCAACGCGTCGCTGATCAGACTCATGTGAACTTCCCTTCCAACTCGCGGATCGCCCGCCGCACCTGCCGCCAGGTCAGCAGGTCCGTGCCGTCCACGAAACCGGCGAGCAGCGCCTTGTCGCACACCGCGTTGACCAGCCGCGGGATACCGCCCGAATAGCGGAAGACCGAGCGGATCGCCCAGGAGGTGAAGGCCGGGCGCCCGTTGGCGCCAACCACCTGCAAACGATGATGGATGTAGCGCTCGACCTCCAGGCGCGACAGCGGCGTCAGATGATAGCGGACGGTGATCCGCTGCCGGAGCTGGCGCAGGCTGCGGTCATTCAGTTTGTCCCGCAGCTCGGGCTGCCCGACGAGGACGATCTGCAACAGCTTGCGCTGGTCGGTCTCCAGGTTGGAGAGCAGGCGGATCTGTTCGAGAAGCTCGGCGTCCAGATCCTGCGCCTCGTCGATCAGCAGCACCACGTCATTGCCCTTGGCGAGCTGTTCGAGGAGGAAGTGGTTGAGCATCTCCAGGCAGGTCGCGCGGTCCTCCGCCTTCTCCGGCTTGAGCCCCAGCTCGGTGAGGATGGTGCGCAGGAGCTGCGTGGGGCTGAGGCAGGGATTGAGGATCAGCGCCGTGACGTAGTTGGGTCCCAGCTCTTCGAGCAGAGCCCGGCAGAGGGTGGTCTTGCCGGCTCCGACCTCGCCGGTGATCTGGATGAACCCCTTGCGCTCCCGGATGCCGAACAGGATGTGGTTGTACGCCTCCCGGTGACGGTCGCTGAAGAACAGGAACCGCGGATCGGGGGTGATGTTGAACGGCGGCTGCTGAAAGCCGTAGAACTGGTCGTACATCGTTAAGGGGACTCTCTCACAAACCTGGATGGCGGGGGGTTCCCGTCTACAACCCAGAACCCGCGAGGCGGCGGGGCGCATTTCCCACGGCAACTCGCCGTAGGTCAGATCAAGGCAGCACCTCGAAACCGAGGTCCTGTGCCGCTTCCGCGAGGCGCGTATCAAAGGTCGCCACGGAAGATCCCAGTTCCGCCACTACCGCGAGATGGAGGGCATCCAGGGTGCGCAACATCACCGTAGACCGGAAGGCCAGATGTCCGGCGGCTTCCCAGTGGTCAAATCGCTGATGGCGACAGGGGAAGCCGATGCCAGAGCCCGGTTCGCCTCCTCACTCCGCGCCTCCGGCACATAGACGGGGAGGAGCAGCGAGGTATCCGCGTAGATCAAGAACGCTCGTCCTCACGCATCTCCAGGACGGTATTGCCGGGATGAGGAGAAGCTCCCAGACTCTCGCGGAAGGCAGCCATGTCGGGAAACCTGGGCGTGGTCCGCGCCATCAGAGCCTCGTCCACCACGATGACGACGCGATGCTCGCCTTGGGGGACATAGGCAGGGACCTTGGCGGTGATCATCCCCTCTTCTGTGACCGTCGCGACAGTTTCAATCGTCAGCATGAAGACCTCCAGGAGCCTTTCCTCAATACTACTCGTTATACGTTCACCGCGCCTTCGCCGTTTCTTTCTTCCCCTTCTCCCCCTTGAGGTACTTGCCGTACCACGCGAGATACCGCTCGTAGCGGTCTTTCTGGTAGCTCGGCTTGTTGATGCCGTGGTTCTGGCCGGGGTAGATCACCAGCTCGGTGTCGCGGCCGAGCCGCCGCAGGGCCTGGTAGAGCTGCTCGGCGTTGAGCAGGGGCACGTTGACGTCGTCCGCGCCGCCGAGGATGAGGGTGGGGGTGGTGACCTTCTCGATCTGGAAGAAGGGGGAGATCCGCATCCACCCCTCGGGGTTCTTCCACGGCAGCCCCAGCTCGGCCTCCCATTCCTTCTGGTAATGATCGGTGCCGTAGTTGGCGAGATAGTTGACCTCGCTGGCGCCCGAGGTCGCGGCCTTGAAACGGTCGGTCTTGGTGATCACGTGGTCGGTGAGGATGCCGCCGTAGCTCCACCCCCCCACACCCAGGCGGTCGGGATCGGCCACTCCCATCGCGATCGCGCCGTCGACGGCCGCCATCACGTCCTGGTAGTCCTTGTTCCCCCAGTCGGCCCAGATCGCCCGGCTGAACGCGCCGCCGTAGCCGGTGGAGCCCCGCGGGTTGCAGGCGACCACCGCGTAGCCGTGGGCGGCCAGCATCTGCCACTCGGTGTTGAACGCGGTGTTGAACTGGGAGGTAGGGCCGCCGTGGATGCGCAGGATGGTCGGCAGCCTCGCCCCGGGCTTCGCGTCCGGCGGCAGGGTGAGGAAGGTGTCGATCTTCGTGCCGTCCGCGCTGGTGGCCTGGAAGCGCTTCACCTCGCCCAGCCGGATCCCGGAGAGGAGCTCGTCGTTCTCCTTCGTCAGGTGCCGTAGCGAGCCCCCCTCGACGGCCGCGACCTCGGACGGGCGCCACGGGGTGCTCTCGAGCGCCACGATCCTGCCGTCGCGGCCGATCTCGAAGGCGCCGAGCGAGCGCTCGCCGTCCACCACGCGCTCGACCGCGCCGCCGGCGGCGGGAACGCGGGCGAGATGCTCGTTGCCCCCCTCCTCCAGGCCGAAGTAGACGAACCTGCCGTCCGGCGAGAAGCGTGGGCTCTCGACGTTGCGATCGAGCTGCGCGGTCAGCGCCCGGGGCTCGCCGCCGGCGACGGGCACCACGGCCACATGATTGGAGGCGTACCAGATGTCCTTGGGATCGCCCCCGGCGATGTAGGCGATCCACTTGCCGTCGGGGCTGAACACCGGCTCGCGGTCGGTCACTGCCGCGGTAGTGACGGCCCGCGGCTTCTGCCCCGCCTTGGCCTCGACGATGAAGATGTCGCTGTTGTCGTTGGCGTCCGGATCGGCGGTGCGGTTGCTGGTGAAGGCGATCCAGCGGCTGTCCGGGGACCAGACGGGCTCGGCGTCGTCATAGGGGCCGGAGGTCACCTGGACGCTCGACTTGCCGGCGACGTCGAAGACGTAGAGGTGCTGGCGGAGGTCGCGCAGGAAGCCGTCGCCGTCGCGCAGGAACTGCAGGCGGTTGATGACGATCGGCTTCGGCGTCTTCGGCTTCTTCTCCTGGTCCCCACCCGCCTTGTCCTCGTCGTCCGTGTCGTCGGGATCGATGTCGCCCACCACCAGGGCGAGGCGCTTGCCGTCCGGCGACCAGGCGAAGTCCGAGACGCTGGATTTCAGCTCGGTGAGCTTGACGGCCTCGCCGCCGCGGCGGTCGAGGAGCCAGACCTGGGCCTTCTTCCCTTCCCGCCCCGAGAGGAAGGCGAGATAGCGGCCGTCCGGACTGAAGCGCGGATGGCTCTCCGCCTTCGGACTGGAGGTCAGCCGCAGGGGGGTCCCGCCCGCGAAGGGGACCATGTAGATGTCGGTGTCGGAGGAGTCCTCCTTGGGATCCAGCCACCGGACGGTGTAGGCGACCCAGCTCCCATCCGGGCTGATCTGGGGGTCGCCGACCGTCTTCAGGGCGAAGATGTCGTCCACCTTCAAGGGGCGCCGGGTGCCTTCGGCGGCCAGCGGGAGGGTCAGCAGGGCGGCCAGCGCGAGGCCGGCCAGACAGGTAGAGCGTCGGTTCATGGTCTTTCCTCGTGGTCCGTTGGACGAAATCCTAGCAGGACCGGAGCCGGAGGGATCAGGTAGACTTTCCCGCCGGCCAATCCCATCCGTATTGGCCAAGGAGCTCTCATGAAGCGTACGCTCGTTCTCGCCGTCCTGGCCTTCTCCGTGCTCCCCCTGCGCGCCGAAGAGCCGGTGGATCTCTCGATGATGACCCGCATCCGCGACGAAGGCCTCCACCACTCGCAGGTGATGGACACCCTGTTCCATCTGACCGACGTCATCGGCCCCCGGCTCACTGGCTCGCCGCAGGCCAAACAGGCGAACGAGTGGACCCGCGATCAGTTCACGCGCTGGGGTCTGGTCAACGCCCACCTGGAGGGGTACCCCTTCGGCCGCGGCTGGTCGTTCAGCGCCTGCCAGGTGCGTATGGTCTCCCCGCGCTCGGCCGTCCTCCTCGCCCTGCCCAAGGCCTGGACGCCGGGGACGAGCGGAACCTTGCGCGGCCCGGTGACGCGGGTCAAAGCGGAGACCCCCGAGGAGCTCGCGGCCTACAGCGGCAAGGTCGCCGGCAAGATCCTCCTGCTCGACGACGCCCGGGAGTTCAAGCCGCCGGTGGATACGACGGCGCCGCCGGACCCGGAGTCTTTCGCCGATCAACCCGAGCGCTACTCGGCCGAGAACCTGGAGAGGATCGCGGGGTTCGAGATCCGGGCGCCGCGGGATCCCAACCGGCGCTCCGGCGCGCTCCAGCGCTTCAAGATGCGGGCGGCGCTCCAGGAGTTCGCGGCCAGGGAAAAGGTGCTGGCCACGGTCGAGGCGAGCTCGCGCAATGAGGGCATCCTGAGCGTGTCCGGAGGTGGTGGCTGGGAGCCCGGCAAGGCCGCCGTCGTCCCCGGTCTGGTGATGGCCGCCGAGCACTACAACGAGATCCTCCGCCTGCTCGAGCACGACCAGCCCGTGGAGCTCGCGATCGACGTCACCTCCCGCTTCAATGACGAAGACCCCCAGGCCTACAACACCGTGGCCGAGATCGCCGGCTCCGACAAGCGGGACGAGATCGTCCTGGCGGGCGCCCATCTCGATTCCTGGCACACCGGCACCGGAGCCACCGACAACGCCGCCGGCAGCGCGGTGGTGATGGAGGCGGCGCGCATCCTCAAGGCCCTCGGCGTCAAGCCCCGGCGCACGATCCGCTTCGCCCTCTGGACCGGCGAGGAACAGGGGCTGCTCGGCTCCATCGCCTACGTGCGCCAGCACTTCGCGTCCCGTCCCGAGAACACGGCCCAGAAGGACATCCCCGAGTACTACCGGGAGGAGACCTGGCCGCTCCAGCTCAAGCCCGAGCACGCCAAGCTCTCGGCCTATTTCAATCTCGACAACGGAGGTGGCCGGATCCGCGGCATCTACGGGCAGGAGAACGCCGGAGTGCGGCCGATCTTCGCCGCCTGGCTGGCCCCCTTCGTCGACCTCGGGGCCGGCACCGTGACCCTGCGCAATACCGGCAGCACCGACCACGTGTCGTTCGACGGCGTGGGCCTGCCCGGCTTCCAGTTCATCCAGGACCAGATGGACTACTTCTCGCATACCCACCACACGGACCTGGACACCTACGATCACGTCCAGGCGCGGGACATGGAGCAGGCCTCGGTCCTCATGGCCGCCTTCCTCTACAACGCCGCCATGCGCCCCGAGCCCCTCCCCCGCAAGCCGCTGCCGCAGGAGCCGAAGAAGGAAGCGAAGGAAGTAAAGAAGTAAAAGGAGGCGCGCGATGAAAGAACGCAAACTGGGGAAGAACGGGCCCGCCGTCTCGGCGCTGGGGCTGGGTTGCATGGGAATGTCGGAGTTCTACGCCGGCCGGGACGACGCGGAGTCGCTCGCCACCCTGGAGCGGGCCCTGGAGCTGGGGATCACGTTCTACGACACCGCCGACATGTACGGCCCCCATACCAACGAGGAGCTGGTCGGCCGCTTCCTGCGGGCTGATCGCGGCCGCCGGGACCGCGTGGTGCTCGCCACCAAGTTCGGCATCGTCCGCGATGCGGTCAACCCGCGGATCCGGGGAATCAGCGGCAAGCCGGACTACGTGCGCTCCGCCTGCGACGCGAGCCTGCGCCGCCTGGGGGTGGACACGATCGACCTCTACTATCTCCACCGGGTGGACCCCGATACCCCGATCGAGGAGACGGTCGGCGCCATGGCCGGGCTGATCGAGGCGGGGAAAGTGCGCTTCCTCGGCCTCTCGGAGGCGGGTCCGGAGACCCTGCGCCGGGCGCACGCCACCCACCCCATCACGGCGCTGCAGAGCGAGTACTCCCTCTGGAGCCGCGACCCCGAGGACGGCGTCCTCGACGCCTGTCGCGAGTTGGAGATCGGCTTCGTCCCCTACAGCCCGCTCGGCCGCGGCTTCCTCACCGGCCAGATCAAGCGCTTCGAGGATCTGGAGACGGACGACTACCGCCGCCACTCCCCGCGCTTTCAGGGGGAAAACTTCCAGAAGAACCTCGACTTGGTCGAGCGGATTTGCGAGATCGCGAGGTCCAAGGGGTGCACGCCGGCGCAGCTCGCCCTCGCCTGGGTGCTGGCGCAGGGGGACGACCTGGTGCCCATCCCCGGCACCAAGCGCCGCAAGTACCTGGAGGAGAACGTGGGAGCCCTGGACGTCACGCTGACTCCGGAAGACCTGAGGAGGATCGACGAGGTAGCGCCGAAGGGGGTCGCGGCGGGGCTGCGCTACCCGGAGGCGATGATGGCTTCGGTGGGACGGTAGCTTTTTTCCTCCCCCGGAACGGGGGAGGTCAGGAGGGGGCTCTAACTATTCTTTTTTCTCCCCCTTCTCCTCCTCCCCCTCCTCGCACCGCGGCTCCACCCATACCCCACCGTCCCGGGCGGTGAGCACGTAGGCGGCCTCGGGGCCCCAGGTGCCGGCGGGGTAGATCGGCAGATCGGAGTGCCCCTGCTCCTCCCAGTACTCGAGGATTGGCATGACGATCTTCCACGCTTCCTCCACCTGATCGCGGCGCATGAACTGCGAGGCGTCGCCGTTGATGACGTCGAGCAGCAGCGTCTCGTAGGCCTCGGGCTCCGGCATCTTGAACGCTTCCTTGTAGCTGAAGCAGGTCTCCACCGCGGCGAGGCGCATGTTCGATCCCGGGCGCTTGGCCTGGAAGCGCAGGGCGATGCTCTCCTGCGGCTGGATGCAGAGCAGCAGCCGGTTGGGCTCCATCTCGCCGATCGCCGAGGACGGGAAGGCCTGGTGCGGCACCGGCCGGAACTGGATGCAGACCTGCGAGGCGTGGACCGGCAGCCGCTTGCCCGTCCGCAGATAGAAGGGGACGTCCTGCCAGCGCCAGTTGTCCACGAACAGCTTGAGGGCGACGAAGGTTTCGGTCGTCGAGTGGGGATCGATGCCCTGCTCGCTCCGGTAGCCCGCCACCTTCTCGCCGCGGACCAGCCCCGGCCCGTACTGGCCGCGCTCGACGAACTGGTGGACGTCCTCCGGCTTCAGGCGGCGGATGGCCCGCAGCACGTCCACCTTCTTGTTGCGCAGCTCGTCCGCCTCGAAGGCCACCGGGGGCTCCATGGCGACCAGGCAGAGCACCTGCGTCAGGTGGTTCTGCACCATGTCGCGCAGGGCGCCGGCATGGTCGTAGTAGCCGCCGCGGGTGCCGACCCCCTCCTCCTCGGCGACAGTGATCTGCACGGAGTCGATGTAGCGCCGGTTCCAGAGCGGCTCGTAGACCGAGTTGGCGAAACGGAAGGCGAGGATGTTCTGCACCGGCTCCTTGCCCAGGTAGTGGTCGATGCGGAAGATCTGCGACTCCTCGAACAGCCCGGCAAGGAAGGCGTTGAGCTCGCGGGCGCTGTCGAGGTCGTGGCCGAACGGCTTCTCGAACACCAGGCGCGACCGCTGGACGTCGGAGAGGCACCGGTGGTCGTGGAGATGCTGGGCGATGAGCTGCATCACCGAGGGGGGAGTGGCGAGATAGAAGACGCGGATCGCGGGCTTGCCCGCCTGGGCGTCGAAGGCGTCGAGGCTGTCGGCCAGGGTCTTGAAAGCCGTGGCGTCGGCGAAGTCGGCCCGCTGGTATTCGATATGGGCGGCGAACGTCTTCCAGGGCTCTTCCTCGGCCTTCCCCCGCCGGCTGAAGCGGTCCACCCCCTCGCGCAGGTGCTGGAGGTAGACGGCGGGGTCCATCTCCTTGATGTCGAGCGCGACGACCTTGAACGGCTCGGCGAGCGACTTGTCCAGCCAGAGGTTGTAGAGGGCCGGAATCAGCTTGCGCCATGCCAGGTCGCCGCCGCCGCCGAAGATCACGAAAGCCGTCGGATTTGTTGCCCTTGTCCCCACGCTCGTCCTCCTAGGTCAGAACTTCAGTCCCAGCTCCGCGAACGCCGCCTGGGTCCGCTCGAGATCCCGGTGCCAGACCTCCCGCATCCCCAGCCGGCAGGCCACCTCGACGAACATCTGGCGGTCGTCGACGTAGACCACCTCGCCCGGCTCGGCCTGCGCGACGTCGAGGGCGATGCGGAAGATGTCCTCGTCCGGCTTGCGAAAGTGGACGTAGCTGGAGACCACGAAGATGTCGACGAACTCCTTGAGGTTGAACCGCTCGATGCGGTCGGCCGTCAGCTCCCGCCCCTCGTTGCTCACCACGACGATCTTGATCTCGTTGTGCTCTTTGATCCGCCTGTAGAGCTCGATCATCTCCGGGAAGCACTTCGCCTGCGTCAGCATGAAGTCCACCACAGCCTCCTCGGTGAACTCCCGCGGCTCCCAGAAGATGACCCGGCTCAGGTAGACGGAGAGGCTGATCTTGCCGGCCTCGTAGGTGTCGTAGGTCAGATGGTGGCGCTCGTCCATCGCGGCCGGGTCGATGTTGAACTGGGTGGCGACGAGCTTGCGCAACCCGCGGTCCCAGCCGTTGGTCAGCAGCACGCCGCCGAGATCGGTGAACAAATGGGTGATCTTCATCGCGCTTCTCCCCGGGAAGCCCCGTTCTCCGCCACCGTCGCGACCGCGGCCCCGGCCAGCAGATCGTCCAGCGCCTTCGCCGCCGCCTCCGGAGCGACCACCCCGGCCGGCAGATAGGCGACTATCCAGGCGCCGCGGGTGTCGCCGGTGACCTTGACCCGCTGGCTGTCGGTGATCGGGGTGCCGAAGGGGCCCTCGGCGTCGGCCAGCAGCGGCTTGCCTTCGAGGTTGAAGGGGCCGCGCAGCGATTCGTAGCTCTCGCCCGCCCGGCCCGCCCGCAGCACCACCGGCGGAGTGAAGCTCCCCTCGGCGACGATGCAGCAGGGGACGGCGAGCGCTACCGAGAGGCAGTTGTTGAGGTCGACCAGCGGGTGGATCGCCGGCAGGTCGTCCCCCTTGAGCAGGCGGCGGATCAGGGCCTCCGAGGAGGGGCGGTAGCGGGTGGGATCGCAGCCGGCGGCCCGGAACAGCGACCGCAGGGCGGCCACCGTGGGATCGCCGGCGAGGCCCTCGCCGTTCCAGCCGGCCCGGGCCCGCTCGCCGGCCCGCCGGCGCAGGTCCGCCAGCGCCTCGTCCCGTCCGGGGATCGTCTCCAGGCGAGCCCAGAAGAGATCCCAGCCCGCGAGCTCGTGGGTGACGGAAAACGGGGGGTCCTGCATGACGAGGGGGATCTTGACACAGGAGCGGCCACCGCCGCGCAACCGCTCCTCGAAGGGAGGGGGGCTCAGTGCGCCTTCTGGCGAGCCTCGAAGCGGCGGATGAGCTCCATGGTCGAGGCACTCTCGGCGCCGGTGCGGCGGGGGCGGCGCCAGGGCTGATCCTGAAGCCGCTGCTTCCGGCTCAGCATCTCCGAGACTTTCCGCAGCTCGGCATCGGCTTGGGGGGCGTGGAGATGCTCGAGGATCACGTCGACGGTCGTCCGCCGGGAGGCGCCATGCCCCAGGTTCCTCGGGATCGGATTGTCCATCGATCGATGTCGCATCTTCAGCCTCCCTTCCCTGAACGTCCGTAGCCTGAAAAGGTCCTCACCTCAGTTAGACACCGAAAGGTGGGGATAGGTTCCTTATCCAGCCGGTTCCTCAATTCAAAAACAGTGCCGGACCCGCCGCGATCGATTCACCCGGTCGATTCAAAGGGATTACGCCGCCGGTCCCCCTCGTGGACGTGTGCCAGCGGCGAGATCCGGCTCAGGGCCAAATGGACACCCTGTAAGAAAAAACGCCCGAAGCCTGGAACCGTTGCATGCAACGGCCCTCGCACCCTCGCGCCCGCCCTCACCCCTCCCCGCTCCCAGGCTCCGGGTAATGAGCCGCACAGAATTTCACGCGCCTTCCATGACCCTTCCCCATTGATCAAAAAGAGGGGCTGGCCGGCCGGAGGGCGGAACAGCCCCTGTCTTTGCCTGTCCATAATTGGCCACTTCGGCACGTCGCTTGCTCCATTTACTGCAGGAGGGGAATCGATGCGAGATCCACAAGACAACGCCTGGAAGGGGGCCGCCGCCGGGCTGGTCGCCGGGCTTGCCGCGACCTGGGTGATGACCCTGTTCCAGGAGCTCTCCGGCCAGCTCGCCGGGGATCATGAGCAGGACGAACCCCGCGCTCCCCAGCATTCCGCCAAGCGCGGCACGCGGGAGAGCGCGGAGGGGAACGGGCAGGGGGAGGACGCGACGGTAAGGGCGGCCGCCAGGCTCTCCCGCGGCCTCTTCCATCATCGGCTCAGCAAGCGGGAGAAGGAGGTCGCCGGCCCGGCCCTGCACTACGGCTTCGGCGCGCTGACCGGGGCGGCCTACGGGGCGCTGGCGGAGATTATTCCCGGGGTGACGCGAGGCGCGGGAGCGCCGTTCGGGGCAGCGGTCTGGCTGGCCGCGGACGAGATCACGGTGCCGGCCCTCGGGCTCTCCGGTCCGCCCTGGGAGTACCCGCCGCTGGTTCACGCGCGGGCCCTCGGCGCGCACCTGGTCTACGGTCTCGCGACCGAAGGGCTGCGGCGGCTGGTGCGGCGGGTGCTCTGAAGCTTCAGGAGCCCTTGAGGACGATCCGGCCCCGGGAGCTCCAGGGGTCGTACCAGATCACGCCGTCCTTGTCCTCCAGGGAAAACCGGGGCCCGGCGATCACCGGGGGTTTCAGCTCCGCGAGCCGCCGCACGCCCTGGGATTTGGCGCCGCCGGTCTCCAGATCGACCCGCCAGACCTCCCAGGAGGGGCGCGGAGCGCCGGTCCGCAGCCCGGCGACCCGGAGGAGGCCGGGCGCGGGCTGATCCGCCACTTCCAGGTTCCTGACGCCGGTGAAGCGGAGACGCCGCAGCTCGGAGCGCCCGTCGGCAGAGAAGATCCGCAGCTCCACGGCGGGCTGGGTGCGGGTGACGGCGATCCGACCGTCCGCAAGGAACGCGCCGTGCGACTTGCCGTCGGCGAGCTCGGCCAGGGGCTCCCCCGTCCGCGCGTCGCAGAGCTGCAGGAGATCGCGCGTCCGCAGGATCGCCCGGTCACCGCCGGGTGAGAGGCTCCAGCCGAAGATCGCCTTCTCCCCGGGGATCTGGCCGGTCGGCTCGAGCCTGGGCGGCGCCGAGGACAGATCGAGCTCGGCGATGCCGCGGCTGCGGGTCGACGCGTAGCTGATTCCCCTCTCGCCGTACCACTGGTAGAACGGGAGGTTGTAGATCTGGAGGCGGTCGCCGCCGGCGAATGCGAGCCAGGGGCGCAGGCTGGTGTAGGGCACCGAGGCGAGCAGGCGGCCGGAGTCGATATCGTCGACGGTGATGCGGGATTGCGACTGGTGCGCGGCGAGCCGGCGGCCGTCCGGCGAGAGGGCCAGGCTGCCGGGGGGGCGCGGGAACGAGATGGAGGTCCGGACCGGACGGGCGCCGGGGCGGTCGAGGTCCAGCCGGAAGACCACGACGGGAGACCGGAAAGGGATGCCGTCGTACTCCATCCAGACCGCTCGCCGGCCGTCCGCCGAGAAGAGCACCGCGGACTCCCCGAGGTCGTAGCCGATCAGCCCGAAGCGGGCGCGAACGGAGCGCCCGGAGCTCACGTCGTAGAGGAAGCTGGGGCTGTAGCCAGGACGCCCCGCCGCGGGTCCGCTGAAGGCGATCCAGGAGCCTGCCGGGCCGGCGCTGACCCGCTGGACTCCCCGCATGTCGTCGGGCCCCGCCGCCAGCACCCAGAGGGCAAGGCCCGTGAAGACGAGCGCGGCGAGGCCCGATATCCCCCACAGGCCCGCCGAGAGCACCCGGTGCGCCCGCCTCAGGTCCGTCCGCCCCCTCGTCACCTGCAGGGCGCTGGCGGCCACCAGGGAGAGCAGGGCGGCGGCGAAGAACCCCATCTCCATCCAGGCCACGATGCCGAGCCGTTCCTCCTGCCGCGCAAGACTCAGCCGGAAGAGGACCCCTTCGAGCAGCATTCGCCGCACCATCGTCCAGAAAAGGCCGGCCACGGCCCCCAGAGCCACCAGGTCCAGCACGGCCCAGGAGGAACGGGAGCGCAGGACGATGCTCGCGGCATGGGCGCCGAAGAGGAGGAAGAGGAGGCCGGCGCCCCAGGTAAAGAGGAGCCACGTCCCGCTCACGCTGATCACGTTCCCCACGCCCCAGATGCCGTCGAGGCTGAGGTTGCCCCCCATCAGGACGGCCGGAAGGAGGACGAGGAGCCCGGAGCCGAGCATCAGCACCAGGGCGGCTCCCATCTTGCCCGCCCAGACGGCCAAGCCGGGGAGCGGACGGGAGAAGTAGAAGCCGAGCCGGCGCTCCGCGAGGTCGGAGGCGATGATCGAGCCGCCCAGGAACAGGGCCATGAAGAAGGTGAGGAGCAGCGCGAACCCGAACGCCATCCCCCCCTGGAAGTCGGCGACCGCCACTCCGCCCGGCCGGAAGCCGGGCATCAGCGGCAGCGCCACCGCGGCCAATCCCAGGAACAGGGCCACCACGGCGAGCAGGCGGCGCTCGAAGAGCTCGCGCCCGAGAACGGCGGCGAAACCCCTCACCGCGCCGCCTCCCGCCCCAGCACCGGACGCAGCTTCGCCGTTCCCGGATCGAGCTGGAGGAGCCGCCCGCCACGGTCGAGGAACAGGCGCCCACCCTGAGGCCGCAGATCCCCGCCGAGGTCGAGCGTGGAGCCCGTGGCGAGGTCGAGCAGCAGCGACCGGCGCCCCCTCTTCGACCCATCCAGAGGCTCGCGCTCGAGGACCAGGAGGTCCGGAGCGGCTTGACTCGCAAGCCACAAGCGACTCTCCCCCGGGACGCGGCGGCGGCGAAGCTCCGTGGACAGATCCGGCGAGAAGATCCGCACCTCGGTCCCCCCATCCCTGGAGGCGGTCACGGCGATCCGGCCGTCGGAGAGGAAGTCCACGCCGCTCGGAGCGGCACCCACCCAGGCGCGCCCGGCGAACGGCCGGCCCGTCCACCCGTCGCGGAGCGCGATCACTCTCTCCCGCGGATCGAACAGGACGATTCGCGAATTGTCAGGGCTCCATTCCGCCCTTCCGAACTGATCCTCGAAGCCTCCGGTCCGCCGGAGACTGCGCTTGGCGACGTCCATCTCCCAGATCTGCCAGACGCTGTAAGCAACCACCGGATCCCGAGGGTCCCTCCCGACGTCATTCCCCAGGATTCGGAGCCGCCCAGGGCCCGCGAACTCCAGGCTCGCGGGCTCGTCAAACCGTGGGCTCGGCGTCGCCGCGAGCCGGTTCCCGGTGGCGATCTCGTCGACCACGATCCGCCCTTCCTGGATCGCCGCGACCTGGGAGCCGTCCGGCGAGAGGACCAGGGACGCCGGCGGACTGGGGTACCAGATGTTGGCCTGGAAACGGAAGGCGTCCGGACTCTGGAGGTCGAGCCGGTTCAGTTGCAACGGTCCCCCCTTGCCGGCGCCCTCCTCGGGCTCGAGCCACACCGCCCAACGCCCGTCGTCGGAGAACCTGGCGAACAGTCTGGCCTCTCCCCGGTCCAGTGCGGGCCGAGCGCGCACGAAATGGCCGGTGGGCACGTCCACCAGGAAACAGGGCTCGAAGCGGCGGCGCGGGTTCCATCCGCAGACCCCGATCCACGACCCGGGAGAGGTTTTCACCTGGTGCACGGGGCCCAGATCCTCCGGCGCCGCCGCGAGCACCCAGCGGGCGTACCCCTGCGCGGCGAGACCGCCCGCCAGCAGCAACCCCCAGAGCGTGAGCGAGAGGACGCGGTGCCCCCGGCGTGGATCGGTACGGCCGCCGGTCACCTGGACGGCTCCGGCGGCGAGCAGGCCGGCCAGCATCAGCAGCGCCAGGGCCTGGGCTACCCACTGGGCGGGAATGAAAGCTCCCGTGAAGAGCAGGCGGCGGAAGGCTTCCCAGCCCAGGATCGCGAAGACGCCGGCGCCGGCGAGGTCGAGCGCCACCCAGGCGGACCGCGCGCGCAGGATGACGCCGCCGGCATGGCTGAGCAGGATCAGCTCGAGCAGGCAGATCCCCAGCGCCAGGAAATCCCAAGGGGTCGCCGCGATCGGCAGGCCGAGGCTCCGCGGCCCCGGCACACCGCTCAGCAGCGCCGTCGGGAGCAGCACGAGGAGCGCCGAGCCGAGGGTCAGCGCCGCCGCGGCCGCCAGCTTGCCGGCCCAGATCTCCCAGCCGGCCAGGGGGCGCGAGAAGTAGAAGCCGAGCCGCCGCTCGGCGAGATCGCGGGAGATCACCGAGCCGCCGAGGAGGATCGCGGTCACCGCACTGAGCCCCAGGCCGAGCACTAGCGCCAGGGCGCTCCTCAGCTCCGCCGGGTTCTCGCGCCCGACCCCCGGCATCCAAGGCGCGGCCAGGGGTACGAGCCCCAGACCGAACGCCAGCAGCGCGAGCATGCGCCGCTCGGCGACCTCCCGCCCGAAGACCGCGGCGAACCCCCTCATCGCCCTTCCTCCTCCGGGGTGCCGGTCAGGGCGATGAAGATCTCCTCCAGGGTGAGCGAGGTGACCTCGGGGCCATCCTCGACCGGCAGGCTCCCCGCGTCGTAGCGCGAGACGACCGCGTCGACCTCCCAGCCGCGGGAGGCGACGGCGACCGGCGCCAGCGCCGCGAGCCGCCCCACCGCCGCCTCCCGCGAGCGCGGGAAGCTGATGCGGCGGAACCGGGCCTTGAGCGCCTCCATCTCCTCGTCGAGCACGAGCCGCCCCTGGTTCAGGATACCCACCCGGTCGGCGATCCGCTCGACCCCCGCGAGGTCGTGGGTGGTGATGAACACCGTCGTCCCGCGGTCGGCGAGGTCGCCGATCAGCTCCTCGAAGACCGCCTTGCGCGCCACCGCGTCGAGCCCCAGCGTGGGATCGTCGAGCACCAGCAGGCGCGGCGAGCTGGCCAGCGCGAGAGCCAGCGAGACCTGCCCCTTCTGCCCCTTGGAGAGTTTGCCGAACGGAGTGCCGGACGGCACCCCGAACCGCTTGAGCCGCGCCTCCACTCCGGCGGCGTCCCAGCGCGGATAGAGCCGCGAGCAGAAGCGGGAGAGCTGGCGCGCCGTCATCGCCGGCGGCGCGTTCGGGTCCTCGGGCACCACCCCGACCTCAGCGAGGATGGAGGCCCGCTCCCGCCAGACGTCCCGGCCGAGCAGCAGGGCCCGGCCCGCCGCCGGCTTCTGCTCCCCCAGCAGGCAGCGGACCAGCGACGACTTGCCGGCGCCGTTCCTGCCGAGCAGGGCGTAGACCGACCCTTCCGGAACGTCGAGCGAGACCTGATCGAGGGCCAGCCGCTGGCCATAGCGGACGGTGAGGCCGTCCAGGGAGATCGAGCTCATCCTGCTTCTCCTTCAGGGTTGCCGTCCGTAAGGCTCCGCCAGGCGGTGTCGAGCGTCGCAAGCGTCTCCTCGCGGTCCGCCCCCAGGGTCACGGCCAGGCTGGCATAGCGCACCGCCTCCTCGAGCAGGCGGACGTTGCGGCGGGTGTCCTCCACCGCCGGCGGCGTCGCGGAGACGAACGTCCCCTCGCCGCGCCGGACGGCGAGCACGCCCGCGTCAGTCAGCCGCTGGTAGGCCTTGGAGACCGTGGCCGGATTGACCTGCAGATCACGGGCGAGGTCCCGCACCGAGGGGACGAGCGCCCCCGCCGGCAGCGCGCCCCGCGCCACCAGATGCTGTACCCCCTCCTCGATCTGCCGCCAGATCGGGCGGGCGTCGCGGGGGTCGATGCGGAGGAGAGGGGGCATGAGCGGCTAGTGTACCACGACAATGGTACACCGGCGCAGCGGCGGGAGGAGCGGGTCTCAGAGCGCGGTCAGATCAATCAGCTCGAGCTCCGCGGTGAAACGAATGAAATCTCCGACGTTGGCCGTTACCAGCCTTGCCACTCCCGAGGCGAGCGCGGACGCAACCACGTTGGCATCGTGAATCTGCTTGCCTTTGCAGTCATAGGTGGCAACCAGGGTACGCAGGCGATCCCAAGTGGGCTCGCTGTCCACGAGGAGCCTCATCCGCCCCCAGAAGGCCATCACGTTGGTCAGGGCGTCACCTGTGCCGAGGCCCAGACCGTTGACCTCGACCGGCCGGGTGGCGACGACGAGATACTCGCGCAGAACCTGACTGCTCACCGTCAGGACGACCCCCTGGCTCGGCCAGTCGTTGAGCACCGTCCACGCCGCGCGGTGAAGCGCGCGGAGAGGAGCGGTTGCGGAGAGCAGGACGTTGGTGTCGACGAGGACCGCTTTATCGTCCGTCATCGCCATAGATCTCTTCGCGGCGCCAATCGGTCGACGGCGAAGCCTGCGAGAATTTCAGCTCCATTGGGCGAAGAGGTGACGGCGGGGGCTCTTCCCTGGCGATCACAGCGAGAATATACCGGAGCTCTCCTTCCAGCGACCTCTCGTGCCTGGCCGCCCTCCGCTTGAGTGCCGCGATCACTTCAGGGGATACATCCCGGATCTGGACTGCTGGCATGACTGAATGCTAGCACATGCAAAATGCTAGCACCACAGGCCGGCACACTCCGGGCGGCCCCCCCTACTCCTGCCAGGAGCGCGACGTCTCTTCCGGCGCGGGCACCAGGCGCGGGTTCGCCATCAGGATGCGGGCGCAGGTGTTCCAGCGCAGGATGGCGCCGTCGTTGCCGGGGGGGCGGACCTCGGCGGCCTTTTCGAAGTGCGCCATCGCCTCCTTGAACCAGTCGTGGGCGATATGGCCGGCATGCAGGCCGCCGCGCTTGAGCTGCGCCTTGGCCCGGCGCTCGTAAAGGATGCCGGCGTAATAGGTCCGGCCGTACTCGTCGGCGATCTGGGGGAGGAGCTGCTTCGCCTGCTCGAGGCAGGGGTTGGCGCGCTCCTCGAGCTGGTCGGACAGGGCGAGCACCAGCGTGATGATCGCCTCCTGGTTGCCGGGCTCCGCCGCCAGGATGTCCCGGCAGATGCTCTCGGCCTCCAGCCCCTCGTTGAGGAGGCGGTAGCGCTGCGCTTTCTCCAGGGCCGCGGGGATGGCTTCACGGGAAAGGGGCTTCAAGGTGTACATGGGCCGGCCTCCTTTGGCTCTCGCTGAGAATCATTTCCGGAAGACGCGGAGGAGCCTCTTCAGCGGGTCGTAGAACTCGTCAACCACCCGTTCCTTCAGCGGGATGATGGCATTGTCGGTGATGGTGATCCCCTCGGGGCAGACCTTGGTGCAGCACTTGGTGATGTTGCAGTAGCCGATGCCATGGGCGTCCTTGAGGTCGCCGAGCCGGTCCCCGGCGTCGAAGGGGTTCATCTCCAGGGCTGCGGCATAAACCAGCAGCCGGGGGCCGATGAACTCGTCGTGCAGATGGTGCTCCCGCAGCACGTGGCAGACGTCCTGGCAGAGGAAGCACTCGATGCACTTACGGAATTCCTGCACGCGGTCGGCGTCGGCCTGCATCATCCGCCAGGTGCCGTCCGGCGCGTCGGGAGGTCTCGGCGTGAACTTCCTGATTCTCTTCTTCGCCCGGAAGTTGGAGGAGACATCGGTCACCAGATCCTTTACGAGCGGAAAAGCGCGCATCGGCTCGACGATCACCGGCTTCTCGAGATCGAGCTCGCTCAAACGCGTCATGCACATAAGCCGTGGCATGCCGTTGATCTCCGCCGAGCACGATCCGCATTTCCCCGCCTTGCAGTTCCAGCGGACGGCGAGATCTGTGGCGCCCTCCGCCTGGATCTGATGAATTGCATCGAGCACCACCATTCCTTCCGAGACGCTCGTCGAGTAGTCCTCGAGCCGCCCGCCCGCAGCAGCTCCGCGCCAGATGCTGAACGTTGCGCTACGAGTGTCGGTGCCCGCACTCGCGTTGCTGCGCGCGGCGGCACGCTGACCGCTTGCGACGATGTTGTGCGCGAACGAATTGTCGGGCGCCATTACTTGTTTTCCTCGATGATCTTCTTGAGATCTTCGCGCATCTCGGGAATCGTCTCGCGTGTCACCTGCATCTCACCATTCGGTCCGCGCCGGGTGACGATGTTGAACTTTCCGTAGCTCGGATCCTTCTCCGGAAAATCGTCGCGGAAGTGTCCGCCACGGCTCTCCTTTCTCTCAAGAGCCGAGTGGGCGACGAGCTCCGAAACGGTCAGCAGATTCTGGAGGTCGAGCGCCGTGTGCCACCCCGGATTGTACTCGCGGTTACCGGTAACGGAAACCTTGCGGGCCCTTTCCTTCAGCGTCTTCAGCTCGTCGATCGCGCGCCGGATCTCGTCTTCGCGGCGGACGATGCCGACCAGCGACTGCATTGTCGTTTGAAGATCATGCTCGACCTGATACGGACCTTCGCCGCCACTCTGCCGCTCAAACGGCTCGAGCGCCGCGCGGACGATCGCATCTGCCTGCTGGGCGTCAACCCTCGGCGAGGATTGCCTCTGCGCGAATTCGGCGGCGTACTTCCCT
>DATHEF010000015.1:0-230050 GCA_035490435.1 Thermoanaerobaculia bacterium | reverse complement strand
AGGTTGCCGACCGCCTGCGACAGGCGCACGGCGTCGCCGAACACCCACACCGGCGAGCGCGGCAGCCTGACTGAGAGCTGCTGCCCGCGCGACTCGATCAGCGGGCGCACCGTCTCCACGCTGTGCGCAATCACCTTGTTGAGCTCGATCTGCTCCTTCTTCAGCGTGATGCGGCCCTCGCTGATGCGCGACACGTCGAGCAGCTCCTCGACCAGGCGCACGAGATGCCCGACCTGCCGGTCCACGGCTTCGCGTGCCATGGTCAGGGTGGCGTCGGGCGGCGCCACGCGGCGGATCACCTCCATGGCGGTGCGGATGGGCGCCAGCGGGTTGCGCAGCTCGTGCGACAGCATGGCGAGGAACTCGTTCCTGCGAAGGTCGGCCTCCTCGAGCATCTCGATCCGCTTGCGCTCGGTCAGATCGCGCGTGATCTTCGCGAACCCGCGCAACTCCTTATCGCTGCCATACAGTGGGGTGATGACGACGTTGGCCCAGAAGACTGAACCGTCCTTGCGGACCCGCCACCCCTCGTCCTCGAAACGCCCTTCCGCCCGGGCCATCCGCAGCTCGTGCTCCGGCCAGCCACGCGCGATGGCATCGGCCGGATAGAAGAGGGAGAAGTGCCGGCCCAGGACCTCCTCGGCCCGGTAGCCCTTGATCAGCTCCGCCCCATTGTTCCAACTGGCGATCTTGCCCTCCGGGTCGAGCATGAAGATGGCGTAGTCCTTCACCCCCTCCATCAGCAGCCGGAACCGCTCCTCGCTCTCGCGCAGGACCTCTTCCTGCCGGCGGCGCTCGGTCAGGTCGCGGGTGATCTTCGCGAAACCGCACAGAGCCCCCGTCGCGTCGTGCAGGGCGGTGATGACGACGTTGGCCCAGAAGACCGAGCCGTCCTTGCGGACCCGCCACCCCTCGTCCTCGAACCGCCCTTCCGCGCGGGCTACCTTCAACTCGTGCTCCGGCCAGCCGCGCTCGAGGGCGCCGGCCTGATAGAAGAGGGAGAAGTGCCGGCCCAGGATCTCTTCGGCCCGGTAGCCCTTGATCAGCTCCGCTCCAGGGTTCCAACTGATCACGTGCCCCTCGGGATCGAGCATGAAGATGGCGTAATCCTTCACCCCCTCCACCAGCAACTGGAACCGGTCATTGCCCTGATCGTTATTCATTTCAGTCTCCGAGGGTTCTCGCCAAGCCGACCCCCTCTGGGGAGTACGTGCAAAGGTTCTATCTTGTTTTCGAAAGCACCTCGGCGTCCGGATTGAACGTCAGGCTCTTCGGTCTGGCGGAAAACGCCAGCGGAAAGCTCTGCACAGATTGATCCACCATCACGCGGCGACGCTCGGTGCGGCCGTCAGCGTACTGGATCGAGACCGGCACCGACATCTTGAAGCCGGCGGGGACGCCGGACTGGCTGACCTTGAGCGTGGCAACGTACTTCCCCTCGGCGTCCGGCGACGCCGCGAGGTCGTAGCTCCAATGGTAAGTGGGGATCGCCATGCCGTCCACCCACTCGTCGAAGAACCAGGACCAGTCGCCGGGGGCATGGCGGGCGAGCACCGCCTCGAAGTCGCCGGTGGACGGCGCCTTGCCCTGGTAGGTATGGATGAAGTCGCGCAGGACGTCGAGGAAGGCCTGATCGCCGCCGGTCTGATCGCGCAGTATGCCGCGCAGCATGTGGAGCACCAGGGCGCCCTTGCCGTAGACCTGGGAGCCGTAGGCGGTCGGCACCTCGCCGGTGTCCGCCCGCCAGCCGTGGCCGATCGGACCGGTGCGGTCGCCGTAGGCGCGGTTGGCGAGGTTCACGTCCATGCGGGTGAACTTGCTGAAGCCGGACTTGATCGAGCCGTTCTGCTCGTCGTTGTAGGCGTGGATGATCTCCTGGAGGTAGCGCGGGCCATCCTTCACCGTCGATTCGACGAACATCATCCCCGAATACTCCGCGAAG
The DNA here is from genome assembly GCA_035490435.1 of Thermoanaerobaculia bacterium. Lineage (GTDB taxonomy): Bacteria > Acidobacteriota > Thermoanaerobaculia > Multivoradales > UBA5704 > DATARR01. The sequence continues at coordinate 228,108 of DATHEF010000015.1, read as the reverse complement.
GCCTCCCCGAGCCAGGCATCGCGGTAGCTCGCGGCCCCCACCAGAACGCCCCAGAACTGGTGCGCCGCCTCGTGCGCCCGAAACAGCTCCCCCACTCCCGGCCCCAGGATGTCGAAGCTCTTCTCGGCGAGCTGGATGAAGCCGTCGAACGCCTGGCCGTGGCCCGCGGCGATGCTGGAGACGTAGATGGGCTCGTCCGGCAGCTTCGTATCGAACAGCTTCTGGTAGAAATCGAGGCTGTCGATCACGTCCTGCCCCACCTCGCGGAAACGGCCGCCGCGGCTCACCTCGACCTTGGAGCCGAAGCAGATGACGTCCGGCACGCCGTCGCGGGTCAGCTTCTCCTCGTGGAAGTGATCGGAGTAGGTGAAGGTCAGCATCTTGACCGGATGGTCGATAATCCAGACGGAGGTCGAAGCCTTCCCCTCCTCCCCGCCACTCCCCTCTTCCCGGCGCCCCATGGCCCGCACCTCGAACTTCTTGCGCGTGGTCAGCTCGAGGCGGGCGGTATGGGTGTCGAGGAGGATGGTCTCGTCCCCTTCGGCGCTCGGATACCAGCTCCGCCCCGCCGCGAAGTTGCGGACGTCCATCTCGTATTCGAGATCGAACCGCCGCTCGACCCCCTTGGCGAGGGGCTGGTCGAGCAGGACGATCAGCGAGCCGTCGTAGAGCCGGTCGTCGAGGCTGGCACGGCGGGCGCCGACGTGATCGCGCAGGACGGGCAGGGGCTTCCCCCCCTCGCTCACCGACGTCACCCTGGCGAAGTTGTGGAGGTAGAGCTGCACGGCCCGCGCGCCGTCCCGCCGTGGCAGCAGGCGGACGCCGACCTTGAACTTGCCCTTCATCCAGTCCTTGTCGCGGCCCCCCTCGGTGAGGTCGACGGCGATGTCGAAGTGCTGGAGATCGACCGCCGGCTGCCAGCGGCTGGTGGGGCGGCCCCGCTCGTCCCGCTCCGCGGGGCGGTCCAGGCTCACCCAGACCTCGATGGCGGGGTGCGAGGAGTTGAAGGTTTCGAGATGGATCTCCTCCAGGCGCTGGGCGTCGTAGTCGAAGGCGACCCAGCCAAAGTCGCCGGTCTTCATGTCGGCCCGGAGATAGCGGTCGCCAGGGTTGGCGAGGGCTTCGACGATACGGGCGTCGGCGTCGTAAACCCGCTGGGTGAGCCAGTGCTCGTGGCGGTCGCGGGCCAGCTTGTTGACCGCGAAGCCGGCGGCGACCGGGACCTTGGCGGGATCGAGCGGCAGATCGCCGGGAGCTCCGGAGGAGCGGAGGACGAGAGCCGTGAAGGGCTGGTCGACCCCGGCGAGATCGGGCCGCCGGGCGAAGCGCCGGAGCTGGGCGAGCTCCGCGGCGTCGGGCACGGCCATCTGGAATCGCCCTTTCCCCTCGAAAACCAGGCCGGTGACGGCGCCACCGGAGGTGGGCTCCTGCAGCCAGATCTTGCCGGATTCGAAGGTCCACGTGGCCCCCTCGACCGTCCAGGTGAGACCGCCGGAGGGCACCGTGACCGGATCGGTGCGGAAGCGCCATTTCTGCAGGCGGTCGTAGTCCTCCCGCAAAGACTGGGCAGTCTGGGCGGCGGCGGGGAGGGCGAGGGCGAGGAGGAGGAGCGACGGTAGGAGGGCGCGTTTCGGGTGCATCGAAGGAGAGTTTAACGGATCAGGGGGGGCAGGCCCCGCCCGGGCATCAATGCCCGGGCTACGTTGGAAGCGAAAAGCCGGGTGAACCCGGCTCAAAGCGCGATCCGAAGGTTGCATGAGATGGAGCCGGCTTCAGCCGGCTTTTCATTTGCGTCGTAGCCCGGGCATTGATGCCCGGGCGGCCCCGCCGCCACCCCAACCGCGCTTCGCGATATTCTCCCCTCCGCAATCTTTCCCCGAACCCAGCATCCAAGCGGCATAGGAGGGACGTAGTCTAGCCATGTCCGATTGGGAAACCCTGGGCGCTGTGGAGCCGCGCGAGTTGCTCGACACCCGGCTGCAGCTCCACTGGGCGGCGCAGGCCGCCGCGGCGGTCGGCAAACAGCTCCTGCCTCATCAGCCGGACTTCAGCGAACAGAGCCTGGAATGGCTGGCGGGTTCCCGTACGCTCGCTCAGGGCGTGGTGGCCGGAGCGCGAGCGTTCCGCTCCGCGATCCGCCTGGGGAACCCGGCACTGGTCCTGCTCGGCGAGGGCGGAGAGACGTTGCGCGCGCTGCCGCTGGAGGGCCGCACGCTCGACGAGGCTTACGAGTGGGTGCGACGGGAAGTCGAGTCACTCCTCGGCAGGCCGCTCGAAATGCCTCTGGAGCGCCTGGAGGGGCTTCCTGTCCATCCGGTGAGCGCCGGGGCGCCGTTCTCGTTCACCGGTCCCGCCGCCGCCGAGCTGGAGCGCTACTACGCCGGCGCCGACCGGCTGCTGCGCGCGCTTCGCGAGCGGAATTCCGGCGCGTCGCCGGTGGCCTGCTGGCCTCACCACTTCGACATCGCGACGCTGATCCGGCTGGATCCTGGCGTCGACCCCGAGACCGCCCGCTCGATCGGCGCCGGCCTGAGCCCGGGGGACGGCGGGAATCCCGAGCCCTATTTTTACGTGCTCCCCTGGCCCCGGCCGGCGGGCGATCTGCCCGAGCTCGACGGCGGCCGGTGGCATACCGGGGACTGGGTGGGCGCGGTACTGGCCGCCGCGGATTTTGCCTCGGAGGGTGACCAGCGCGGACGGATCGAACGATTCCTGAACTCAGCGGTCGCCGCCTGTCGTGGGCTGCTGGAGGACCGGCCATGAGCAACGAAGCGCGCTGGCACGATCTGGGCTCCGTCGAGGAGCTTTCGAGACACCGGCTACGGCAGGTCACGATCGGTCGCACGAAGATCGCCCTGACCTGCAAGGACGGCCGGTTCGGGGCGATCTCGGGAATCTGCAACCACGCCGGCGGACCGCTCGGCGACGGGCACCATGACGGCGACTATGTCGTTTGCCCCTGGCATCACTGGAAATTCCACTCCCGGACCGGCGAGGGGGAGCCCGGCTTCGAGCAGGACTGCGTGCCGAGCTACGAGCTGCGGGAAGAGGAGGGGCGGCTCTGGATCAACCTGATGCCGGTGACGCGCCGTCACAAGCTGCCGCACACGCCGCATCCTCTCGCCCGGCCGGTGCACCGGGAGGACGGGCCGGTGCGCGTGCTGGGGATCTCGACGACGGTGATGGACCCCGCCTATCCGCGCTACTCCACCTCCGAGGCGCTGCTCGAGACGGCGCTCGCCGCGGCCGGGGAGATGGGCGCCGAGGCCCGCTGCCTGCGGCTCTCGGATCTCAAGTTCCGCGCCTGTGAGGGGTACTACTCGAAGAGCGCCCACGCCTGCACCTGGCCGTGCTCGATCACCCAGATGGACCCGGCCGACGAGATGACCGAGGTCTACGAGGGGATCGTCCACTGGGCCGACGTGATCCTGGTCGGGACGCCGATCCGCTGGGGCTCGGCGAGCTCGCTGTACTACAAGATGGTCGAGCGGATGAACTGCGTGCAGAACCAGGTGACGATCCGCAACCGGGTGCTGCTGCGCAACAAGGTGGCGGCCTTCATCATCACCGGCGGGCAGGACAACGTCCAGGCGGTCGCCGGCCAGTTGCTCGGATTCTTCGGCGAGATCGGCTGCCTGTTCCCGCAGTTCCCCTACATCGCCCACTCGCGCGGCTGGTCGGCCGAGGACATGGAGCGCAACATCGCCTTCGTGCAGCAGAGCGAGTCGCTGCACCAGGCCGCCCGCGAGCTGGCGGCCCGCGCGGTGAACACCTCGAAGGTTCTGCTGATGACGCAGGTGGAGACCGAGAAAGTGGCCCGCGGCGGCCGCAAGGGGAATCAGCCGATGGCGCCGGAGTCGCCGGCGGAGATGGCGGCGGGGGTGGAGGGAAATTGATGGGAGGAGAATACCGCCTGCTAGACTTCCGGCCTCATGAAGGGTTCTCAGCCGCGCACCTCCCCTGATTCCATTGCCGTCCGGCCGCGCGCCGGGCTGCTGCTGTTCACCGTCTTCTTCACCAACCTGCTCTCGCTCGCTTGCCAGGTGATCTGGCTGCGCAAGCTGTCGTATCTGTTCGGCTCGACGGCCACCGTCTTCAGCACCGTGCTGTCGATCTTCCTGCTCGGCCTCGCCCTCGGGGCGCTGGCGTCGGGAAAGGTGGCGGACCGCAGCCCGCGGCCCTGGCGGCTGCTCGGACTGCTCCAGATCGGGATCGGCGCCTACTGCCTGCTCTCGCTGCCGATCTTCGATCTCGGCAGGCGGCTCTTCCTGGCCATCTTCCCCGACGATCTCGCGCCGCTGCCCACCGCTCTGGGCAAGCTGGTGATCGTGCTGATCGCGATGATCGCCCCGACGCTCGCCATCGGCGCCATCTTCCCGCTCGCCGTGCGCCTCTATGGACGGGACCTGGGGCACCTCGGCCGCGATCTGTCGCTGATCTATGGCCTGGACACCCTCGGAGCGGCCGTGGGAGCGCTGCTGGCAGGATTCCTCCTCGTGCCCGAGCTCGGGCTCGCAGCCTCGACCTGGTTGCTGGGCCTGGCGGCGGTGGGGCTCGGTCTGCTGGTCCTCGCCGTGAAGGGGGAACGCGGCGGGTTCGAGCGCCGGCGGGAACGGCAGGCACGGCGGCAGGCGGAAAACGCTCCGGTGGCCGAGGCGGCGCCGGCGACCGAGGGGCGAGGAGCGCTCGGCGCGATCCTCGCCGCCTTCTTCCTCTCCGGCCTCGCGGCGCTGCTGCTCGAGACCGGCTGGAACCGCTTCTTCTCGGTGCTCAACGGCACCCACGTCTACTCCACGAGCACAGTGCTCGCCGGTTTCCTGACCGGGATCGGCGCCGGCAGCCTGCTGATGGCGCGCTGGATCGACCGCATCCGCGATCCGTTCGCCGCCGTCGCCTATCTCTACGGCGCGATCGCCCTCTGCGGCATGCTGGTGTTCCGCTCGGAGGACCTGTTCACCCGCGCCTACTTCGCGCTCTTCCACGGCACCGGCGGCTACTACTCCTTCCAGCTCGCCGTCGGCCTGGTGATCATCGTCATCGTCTTTCTGGCCACTCTCGCCATGGGCGCCAACTTCCCTCTGGTCGCCCGCATCGCGACCCGGGTGGCGGCGGAACGGGGGGCCTCGGCCGGCCGGGTCTTCTTCGCCAACACCCTGGGCGCGGTGCTCGGGGCGTTCCTCGCCGAGTTCATCCTGCTGCCGGCCTGGGGCTTCCCCGGCCTGATGCTGACGACGCTCGCGATCTACGTCGTGGCGGCGGCCGTCTTCCTCGCGCTCTCCCCTGGCCCGCGGCGCTGGGCGCATGCGGCGGTCTGCGCCGTCCTGCTCGGCGCGGCCGCCCTGCTCTCGCCGGTGGCGATGCCTTTCCAGATGCCCTCTCTGGCGCTCTACTACCATGGACTGCGGGACGGCAGCCTCGCAGCCTACCGGAAGGAGCTGCGGAGCCTGGAGAGGATCGATCAGAAGCAGGGCTTCTACGGCCAGGTCGCGGTCGTCCGCTCCGGCCCGTACCTGCTGCTCAAGAACAACGGCAAGACGGACGCCAGCACGTCCCTGGAGGACAATCGCGCCCAGCTCCTGCTCGGCCATATCCCGCTGCTCTACCACCCCAACCCGCGGCGGGTGCTGGCGATCGGTCTGGGGGGCGCCTTCACGTTGCGCGCGGTGGTCCATCATCCCGAGCCGGAGCGCATCACGGTCGCCGAGATCGATCCGCTGGTGGTGGACGCGGCACGCCTGCGGTTCGCCCCCTACAACGAGAGCGCGCTCGAGGATCCGCGCGTGCGGGTGGTGACCAACGACGGCCGCAACTACATCGACGGCACGAGCGAGAAATTCGACGTCATCACCTCGGAGCCGCCAAGTATCTGGGTTGCCGGCGTGTCGGGCCTGTTCACCCAGGAGTTCTACCGCTCGGCCGCCGCGCACCTCACCGCCAACGGCGTCCTCTGCCAGTGGGTGCCTCTCTACGAGATGAAGCGGCAGGACTTCCGGACCATGCTGGCCACCATCAGCAGCGTCTTCCCGAACGTCGCCTTCTGGCAGGTGGGGACGGATGTGATCCTGCTCGCCTCGCCGCAGCCGTTCCGGCTGGAGCTCAAGCCGACGGTGGAGCGGCTGCGCAACCCCGCCCTCGCCCGCGACTTCTCGGCCCTCGGCCTCACCATGCGGTCGGTGGTCGATTTCCTGACCTCCCCCGAGGTGCGCCCCGACCAGGTGCCGGGCATCCTCGGCAGCGAGAAGACGGTCCTCAACGTGGACGACAAACCGGTACTGGAGTTCTCGACGGCGCGGAATCTGTACGAGCTGGTGAAGAGCAGGAAGTAGGAGCGGCCCATATGCCCCAGGAACCTCTACCGCCGACTGGCGAGATCATCCTCTACTCGACCGAGGACAGCCGTGCGCGCGTGGAATGCCGCTTTGCTGGCGAGACGGTGTGGCTCACACAGGCCCTCATCGCTGAGCTCTACCAAAAGGATGTCCGGACTATCAACGAGCACCTCCAGAACCTTTTCGAAGAAGGGGAGCTCGATCCAGGGGCAACTATCCGGAAATTCCGGATAGTTCGCCAAGAAGGGACGCGGGAGGTCGCCCGACTCCTCGACCACTATAGCCTGGATGCACCAACCCTCGGCTCCGGATTGCGTGAAGTTCTTCCAGATCATGCAGAACAAGCTGCATTTCGCTTCCACCGGCAAAACGGCGGCTGAACTGATCGCGACACGCGCCGACCACTCCAAGCCCAACATGGGCCTGACCACATGGAAGGGTTCCACCGTCCGCAAAGCGGACATCAAGGTCGCCAAGAATTACCTCAGCGAGGCAGAAATTTCTGAGCTGAATAGGATTGTCGTCATGTGGCTCGACTATGCGGAGGACCAGGCGAAGCGCCGGAAGCAGGTATTTCTCCGGGATTGGGAAACCAAGCTGAACGACTTCCTGGCCTTCAACGAGCGCCGGGTCCTGCCCAATGCCGGCACGGTCAGCAAAGAGGACGCTGACGCACGGGCCGACGCGGAATATGAAGAGTTTGCCGCCCGCCGCCGCGCCTTCCTCGAAGCCGAGGCGGAAAGCTCTGCCGTCCGGAGCTTGGAAGACAGGGCCAAACAGCTCCCCACGGAGGCCCAGAGAGCACGTAGAAAAACGTCCTGAAGCTCCGATTCGAGCGGGGGGCGGGGACGAGCCCCGCCCCTACATTTCAAACCCTACTGCCGCTGCGGCTCCCTGGCTTCCCGCTCGGCCCGGACGGCGTCCAGATCCAGGCGCTTGGCGGTTTCGAGGAGTTGCGGCCTCTCGAAGGAGGTCTCGCGCATCTGCCCCATGCGGTAGGGGCGGGTGGTGTAGGCGTCCTCCACCAGGTCGTTGAGGGCGTTCGGCATGCGGGTGGTGGTCGAGAGGGCCAGGGTGCCCAGACGGTAGGGACCGGCGGCCTGGCGCTCGTGGAACATCAGCCCATAGAAGGAAAGCTCGAGCCAGTGGCGGCCGGGCTCCAGGTTGGCCGCGGCCTGCGCGAAGCCGATCGGCTCCCCCGCCGTCGCGTAGAGCGTGCCGCCGAGATGGAAGCGGCCGGTCTCGGCGACCTCGATCTCGGCGGAAATCACGAGATTGCCGTCGCGCAGGGTGTCGCGGTAGCGGCCGGTCAGGTGAGCGGACGGATCGCTATAGAGGAAGCCGCCGGCCGCCTCGCGCAGGTCGCCGCTGGCGAGCCGCGCCTTCACCCGCACCATGTAGCTCGCCGCCGGGGCCGCCTCGATCCCGGTGGGCGTCCAGCGGGCCGAGTAGATTCCGTCCCCAGCCTTGCGATCGGCCCCCTGGCCGTCGTCCCGGTACGCCACCAGGGCGGTGATGCTGCTGGAGGCGTCCACGATCTCGCCGGTGACCTGAGCGACGGCGACCGCCTTGCCGCGGCTCTCCAGGGTGGCGTAGAGGTCCACCGGCTGCCCCTTCTCGAAGCTCACCTTGGCGGCCCAGACGGAGATCGCGGGCTCGGCGTCATCCGGCCCGCGCCGCGTCTGCCGGGTCGGGATCCGCTTCGCCTGGATCGGGTCCGCCTCCCCCTTCTTGAGGGCGCGGGAGCTCTCCGGGTAGCGCGCCTGCTCCCGGTACTCCTTGGCCGTCTCGCGGGCCAGTTGGCCCGGCTCCACCTGCGCCGCGGCGGGCCGGCCGCCGAGCGCCGGAGCCGCGAGCATCACCATCGCGATGGCCATCCTTTTCTTCGCGTTGAGCATGTCGGTCTCCTTTTAGTAGAGCAGGGTGATGTACTTGGCGGTGGTCATGGTGGCGACGGTGGTGTTGGGCGCGCAGGGAACGCCGCCGCAGGTCCAGTTGCCGCCCGGGATCGCCTTACGGGTGTCGGAGTCGCTGGCGTCGCGCTCGTCGCTATGGTTCTCGTGCGCCGCGTCGAGGTTGCGGAAGCCGCTCGCCTCCTGCTTGTTCGAGTTGTTGCAGACGTTGGTGTTGTCGTAGCTCGCCGTCGCGCTGCCGTTGCAGGCGAAGATCGAGGCGTACTGCACGACGCCGTCGTCCTCGCCGTTGAGGCAGGCGCTGGAGCCGAAGATCGCCTCGTAGCCGCCGGTCAGGTAGATGGTCTTCGCCGGGGCGTTGGAAAAGGTGCGCACCTGGACGTCGTCGGAGCTGCGCAGCCAGTAGGTGGCGTCGTCGCAGCTCTGGATGAAGATGGCGATGAAGCTGCAGAGCGGATTCGACTGCAGACAGACGGCGTCCGCCCCCTGCGAGCCGCGATGGGCGCCGCCGGTGGTGATCGCCATGCTGAGGCGCTGCGCCACCTGGTCATAGGGGCCGTTGGCGTTGAAATTGGGATCGGAGGCGTCGTTGTTGCCGAGGACGTAGTCGATGACCGTGCCGCCCATGCTGTGGGCGATCACCCAGAAAGTGCCCCCCTGCGCGTAGGAGAGGCGGCAGCGGTTGCCGCCGGCGTCGGCGCCGCCGTTGGTGGCGTTGACGATCTCGTTCGCCACCTCGCCGGCCGCCTGGGCGTCCCAGTAGGGGCGGGTGCCGTTGTACCCCACCACGTAGTAGGAGGTCGCGAAGTTCTTCGTCGCCGTGCGGATGAAGTCGTTCGACCCGTTCACCCAGTAGTTCCGGGCGGAGGCATAGCTGGTGTAGGTATTGGTGTTGGTCTGCTTGCCGTGAACGAAGATCAGGCAGGGCTGGGCTCCCGCCTCCGCCGCGACGGCGGCGAACGCCAGCGTCGCAAGGAGCGGGACGATCAGACGACGGAACTTCATCGGGCGACCTCCTCCGTTGAAAAGTCCATGTTGAGCCAGGGCTTCAAAAAAGAGGGTGCGCGCGGGGAGGCGAAGCGCGCCGGGTTTGCGCCCGGAATCAGGCATCCGTGGCCTGCGACCTCACCCTCGGTCCCTCTCCTGAAGGAGAGGGAGGGCCTGTCAGAACCGGTGATCCGCGTAGGGTGTGCTGTGCACACCTTCGAGGCCAGGAGGGGGCCGCCCCAGACAAGGAGCGGTCCCGCAGACTCCGCAAAGCCCCCCTCCTGGCCTCCCCCCGTTCCGGGTGGAGGAAACAATCCGGGCTTCGACAAAGGTCACACTTCCTCAGGAGGAGAAGGAGATAGAGGATGAGGTCGCAGGCCACGGATGCCTACTCGAAATGGCCCTCGAACAGGCCGCCGGCTTCCGCGACGGCGTAGACGAATCCAGGGCTGTCAGATCGGTCCAGAGCCGGACCGCTCCCAGTTTCCCGGCTTCGAAAGGGGCGGCGGTCGACTCGAAGCTGGCGCCGCCGTCGTGGCTGACCACCAGCGGGTTCGCCGCGATGTAAAGCGTGTTCGGATCGGCCGCGTCCACGGCCATGGAGCCGAAGAAGGAGCTCGCGTTCGGCGGCAGGCTCCTGTTGACGACCTTCCAGCTCTCTCCGCCATCCACGCTGCGGAGCAGGCGGAGGCCGCCCTGGAGGGGTTCGTCCAGCGCATAAAGGACGCGGAAATCGCCCGGCGCCACGGCGAACAGGGTCGGGAACCTCAGCGCTCGCGGTTTCGTCGCGCAGGCCAGGATCAGGATCGCGACGAGGAGGATCCGCGATCGGAACGCGATTCTCATTCCAGATCTCCTGCGAACAATCCGCCCGCGGCCGGCATGGCGTAGAGGCGCCCGGGCCGGTTGCGGTCGGTCCAGAGCCGGTTCGCGCCCTGCTTCTCCGCCTCATAGGGGGTGTTGACCGGCGTGAAGGTGGCGCCGCCGTCGTGACTGACCTGGACGCTCGCGGGCGTGTCCAGATAGACCGTGTCTGGACGGGCCGCGAGTTGGAAGCTCAATCCACCATCGGCGCTCACGTGGATCTCTCTCCGGCTCGCGTAGGCGACATGGCTCGGGTCCGCCGGAGCCGCCAGGATCCTCGGCGGCGCGTAGGCGGTATCCACGGAGGAGAGGGAGGCGACGGACCCGCGAGGGCCAAGGCGAGGAGAAGCCCTCCGGCCAGGCGGGAGATGATCCACGAACTCTTGGTTCGGCTCATGAAGGTCGCTCCTCTTTCATGTTCTGGTATTTCCCCCATGACCCACTATGCGCTGATTGTGAAGGAAAACCGGCAATAGTCTCGTCCATGCTAGAGTTTCCGCCGATGAACGCTTATCCCTTCGACGCTCGCGAGCTCGTCGAGATCTGCAAGGCGAATGGCGCGACCCTGGTAGGGCTGTTCGGCTCCATGGCCCGCGGGGAAGCGACCGAGAACAGCGACATCGATCTGCTGGTTCGCATGGCGAAGCCCAAGAGCCTTCTTTCCATGGTGGCCCTGGAACGCCAGCTTACGGACGCCGCCGGCAGGAAGGTGGACCTCCTGACCGAAGGAGCCCTCAGCCCCTACCTTCGCGAGCGCATTCTCGGTGAGCTTCAAGTCCTCTATGCCACGGGATAACTCCGTCTATCTTCAGCACATCCTCGATGCAATCTCGAAGGTAGAGACGTACATCGCTGGTATCAATCGTCAGACCTTCACCGAAGTGAGTCTGGTTCAGGACGGGGTCATCCGGCAGATCGAAATCATCGGAGAGGCCGTGCGACGACTCTCGCGTGATCTGCGGGACAGGTATCCGAACGTCCCCTGGCAAGACATCGCCGGAATGCGAGACAAGCTCGTCCACGACTACTTCGGAGTGGATATCGAGACGGTCTGGCTCACGGCGCTTGAAGACCTCCCGCCTTTGAAGGCTCAGGTGGCAAAGATCCTTGGTGAGTCTGAGCCATCATCCGGTTCCTGAAGTGGCTGTGGACTCCATGCAGGGAGAACCCAGCGTCGAGATCCAGGACGTCACCAAGCGCTTCGGCGATGTGACGGCCGTCGACGGCGTGTCGCTCGCCATCGCCCGGGGCGAGTTCTTCGCTCTACTGGGGCCGAGCGGCTGCGGCAAGACGACGCTGCTGCGGATGATCGCCGGCTTCGAGACGCCGAGCGCCGGCACGATCCGCATCCAGGGACAGGACGTGACGCGGATTCCCCCGCACCGGCGGCCGGTCAACATGGTCTTTCAGCAGTACGCCCTGTTTCCCCACCTGACGGTCGAGGAGAACGTCGGCTTCGGTCTGCGCTACAAAGAGTTGCCGCAATCCGCGCAGGCGGCCAGAATCGGCGAGGCGCTGGCGCTGGTGCGGCTGACCGGCCTCGAAAAGCGCCGGCCGGACCAGTTGAGCGGCGGCCAGCGGCAGCGGGTGGCGCTCGCCCGCGCCCTGGTCCTGAAGCCCGAGGTGCTGCTGCTCGACGAGCCGCTCGCGGCGCTCGACCCCAACCTGCGCCGCGAAGTGCAGGTGGAGCTCAAGGCGCTCCAGCGCGAGCTCGGCATCACCTTCGCCTTCGTCACCCACGACCGCGAGGAGGCGCTGGCGATGAGCGACCGCATCGCGGTGATGAACCAGGGGAAGGTCGAGCAGGTGGGGAGCCCCGCCGGGGTTTTCGAAGCCCCCAAGACCGAGTTCGTGGCCCGCTTCCTCGGCGCTACCAACCTCTTCACCGCCGAGGTGCGGCGGATGGAGGGTGGCGTCCTCCTCCTCCAGCTTCCGGACGGCACCGAGCTGGCCGTATCCGCCGCCGGTCCGCCGCGGCTGCGGCGCGAGCCGGTGCGTTTCGTGGTGCGGCCGGAGAAGCTCGTCCTGCGCGCCGTCCCCGCTCCCCCCGAGGTCTCGCTGGCGGTGACCGTCGAGGACCGCGTCTATCACGGCGCCAGCACCGAATGGATCGTCCGCGACCGCCGCGGCGAGCGCTTCACCGTCCTTTCCCAGAACGCCGGGCTGACAGGAGAGGCCCTGCCCTTCTCACCGGGAAGCCCGGCCTTTTTGGGATGGGACCCGCGGCACAGCGTGGTGTTGCGGGACCGCGAGGGAATCTAAGCCCCCGCTCAGGGAGACCCCTCTCCCCGCCAGGTACAGGCGTCCCCCAAGTTGGGAGAGGAGTCTCCCCGCTGGGGAAGTCAAGCCCCCGCTCAGGTATACCCCTCTCCCCGGTGGGTACAGGGGTTCCCCAAAAAGGGGGAGGGGTCTCCCCAAAAGGGGGAGGGGTCCCCCAAGTTGGGGGAGGGGTCTCCCCGACGTTCCGGGGGTGTCCCTCAGAAGACCGCGCGCTCCCTTGATCGTCGCCGTGGCTCCCCGATCGAGCGGACTCACTCCGCTGGAAGGGGTGCCCCGCCCCGAGCTCCCATCCCTTGACGGAATTCCGTCGAAGCTTATACTGACCGCCACCTTACTGATCTGAAGTCGATGGGAGCCGCGCGGCCGGTCCGTGGCGAGCCGGCCCTCCAGGAGAGGTTGTATGCGGCGCAGCCAAGGTCTACGACGGGCAGCTCTCACCGCGCTCTTCGTTCTGGCGGCTGGCCGCGGGAACGCGCAAACGCCTCTCGCCCTCTCCCCCGGCACGACTCTGGAGCCCTCCTTCGCCGCCGGCGAGACCCAGGTCTTCGCGGCCGAGCTCGCCGCCGGCAGGCTGTACCCGTTGACCGTCGAGCAGCAGGGGATCCATCTGGTCGTCGACGTGCGCGGGCCGGAAGGGGCGAGCCTCGCCGCGGTCGACTCCCCCCTGGACCGCTGGGGGATCGAGACCGTTCTCCTCCGCCCGGCGGCCACGGGCTCCTATCGGATCGAGGTGCGCGCCGAGACGAAGGGCGTCGGACCGGGCCGTTGCGCGATCCGGCTGGACGAGATCCCTGAATCGACACCCGCCGAACGGGAACGGATCGGCGCCCTCGCCGCGATGACGGAAGCGGGCACGATCCTGCGCCGCGAGCCCACGGGCAGCCTCGGCAAGATCGAGGCCGCCCTGCGGGAGGCGCGCGGCCACTTCCAGGCCGCGGGCGACCCGCCGGGCGAGGCCGAGGCGGTCGCCGCCCTCGCCGACGTCACCCACCGCCTGGGCCGGCAGAGCCAGGCCGTCGTTCTCTATCGCGACGCGGTCTCGCGCTGGCGGGATCTGCAACGGCCCGAGCGCGAGATGGTGGCCTGGAACGACCTCGGGCTCACCCTCTGGGAGAGGAGCGAGCTCCCCGCCGCCGACGAGGCCTTCGCCCATGCCCTCGACCTCGCGCGCCGTCTCGGTCTGGCCTACCCTCAGGCCGATGTGCGCAACAACCAGTGCTTGGTGCTCCACGCCCGGGGCGGCGTCCAACCGGCGCTCGTCTGCTACCGGGAGGCCCTGGCGCTCTACCATCAACTCGGCGAGACCAAGGACGAGGCCACGGCGCTCAACAACCTCGGCTTCGCCAATTTCAACCTGGGCGAGCCGGGGCCGGCCGAGGAGAGCTACCGGCAGGCGCTGGCGATCCGCCGGGAGATCGGCGACCGGGCCGGGGAAGCCCAGGCGCTCAACAACCTCGCCGTCCTCTACCGCGGCATGGGGGAGATCGGCGAGGCGCTCAAGGCCTACGGCGAGGCCCGGGAGATCCTCGCCACTTTGGACGACCGCCGGCAGGAGGCCGCCACCCTGAACAACCTGGGGGTGGCTTATAGCGCTATCGGCGAGGTGGAGCGGGCCCGGCTCTATCTGACCCAGGCCCTGGAGCTCCGTCGGAAGGTCGAGGACCGGCGGGGCGAGATCGCGACTCTCAACAGCCTGGGCTGGCTGGAGCGCAAGAGCGGCGCGGCCGGCAAGGCGGTCTCTCTCCACCGCCAAGCCCTCGCGGTCGCCCGCGCGACCTCCGACGCCAGCAACGAGGGGATCAGCCGCAGCTATCTTGGCGAGGCCCTGGCCGCGGCCGGCCACCCCGCCGAGGCGCTCGCCGAGCTCGACCAGGCGCTCACCCTCCAGCGCCAGACCGGGGACCGCCCGAACGAGGCCGGCACCCTGCGCCGGAAGGGGGAGATCCTGGCGGCCGGTGGGCGCACCGCGGAGGCCCTGCCGCTCCTCACGCAGTCCCTCCTCGCCTCGCGCGCCGCCGACGACCGGGTCAACGAGACCATCACCCTCTCGGCGCGAGCTCGCGTCCTGCGGGACCAGGGGGAGCTCGACGCGGCGGCAGGTGATGCCCGGGCCGCCATCGCGGCCCTCGAATCACTCCGCGCCCGGCTGGGCAACCCCGAGCTCCGCGCCGCCTTCCTGGGCTCCCGCGGCGACGTCTACGAGCTGCGCGTCGACATCCTGATGCGCCTCGCCGCGGCCCACCCCGGCCAGGGCTTTGACCGGGCCGCCTTCGAAGCCAGCGAGGACGCCCGCGCCCGCTCTCTCCTCGACATCCTGCGCGAGAGCCGCGCCGCGCTTCGGACCGGCATCGATCCAGCGCTCGCGGCGCGGCAACGGGATCTCGAACGCCGCCTGGCCCTCAAGGAGGACCGGTTCCAGACCCTCCTCGGCCGCGCCAAGGGAGATCCGGCGGAGAGCAAGGCCCTGGAGATCGAGAGCGAGCAGATCCGGGCCGAGCTGGATACCCTCGATGCCGAGATCCGGCGGCGGAACCCGCGCTACGCCGATCTCACCCACCCCGGAGCCGCGAATACGGGGGAGATCCAGGCGCTTCTCGACTCCGGGACGCTCCTCCTCGAATACTTCCTCGGCCGCGAGCGTGGATATCTCTGGGCGGTCGACGCGAACGGGGTGCGCGCCTTCGTCCTTCCCGGACGGGAGGAGATCGAGCGCGCCGCCCGCGCCTTCCACCAGACCCTGAGCACCCCGAATAGCGGCGGCCGGGAGCGGATCGGGCGGACGCTGAGCCGGATGCTCCTGGGCCCGGTGGCCGGCGAGCTCGGCGAACGCCGGCTGGCGATCGTCCCCGACGGCGCCCTGGGCTACATTCCCTTCGACGTCCTGCCGGAGCCAGGGAGCAAAGACTCCCTCCTCGCGCGGCACGAGGTGGTCGAGCTGCCGTCGGCCTCCGTCCTCGCGGCCGAGCGGCGGGAGCTTGCCCGGAGGCCGCCGGCCCGCGAGCTCGCGATCGTGCTCGCCGACCCGGTCTTCCAGCCGGACGATCCCCGGATCGCGAAGAGCGCCCGGCGGGGCGGCGGCGCGGACACCCCCCTCCTGCCCCGTCTCCACTTCTCCCGCCAGGAGGCCCTGGGGATCGCCGCCCTGGCCCCGGCGGGCGCGGTCACCACCCGGCTCGACTTCGCGGCCGACCGCGACCTCGTCCTGTCCGGAAGGCTGCGCGATTTCCGCTACATCCATTTCGCCACCCACGGCATCTTCAACGCGGAGCGGCCGGAGCTCTCGGGGCTTGCGCTCTCACGCGTCGATCCGGCCGGCAAGCCGCGGGAGGGCTTCCTGAGCCTGCGCGACGTCTACGACCTCGACCTGGCGGCCGACCTCGTGGTGCTCTCCGGCTGCCAGACGGCTCTCGGCAAGGAGATCCGCGGCGAGGGGCTCCTCGGGCTCACCCGCGGCTTCCTCTACGCGGGAGCGCCGCGGGTGATCGCGAGCCTGTGGTGGATCGACGACCGGGCGACGGCCGCGCTGATGACCGCGTTCTATCGTGGCCTGTGGGTTGAAGGGCTGCGCCCCGCCGCCGCGCTCCGCCAGGCCCGCCTCGCCCTGGCGCGCCAGCACCGCTTCCGCGATCCCGCCTACTGGGGGGCCTTCGTCCTCCAGGGGGATTGGCAATAAACACTTTCATTTCAAGGAGACATGGATCATGGGATTCGAGAACCTCAAGGGCCGGGAGTTTACAGTCAGAAGTGCCGATGCTGGGGCGAAGCACGCGGTAGACGATATCGTCACCATTGAGGGGTCGGCGGACAAAGTGGAAATTAAATGTAAACGGTACGCGGACGGAAAGTACGACAATGGCACGATCTCGGACGGGACCTATACGATCACCATAACCGAGGATAAAGGGGGCTACCAGATCAAGTTCACTCCTGCCTCCCAGGAGGGCTCGGGGGGGATCGGGGGGTCCTGGACCGCCAATGACAGCCCGCCTGGGCCTGACAACGGCTAGGGGCCCTCAGGACCGCTTCCCCCTCTGTTTGGGCGGCTCGGCAATCGACTGCCGGCCGCCCAAAATTTTTTTGGAACAAACCGCGCCGTCGTCTCACTCCTCAGACGAGCGACTCGCGAGGCGCGACGGAGCAGGGGCCCCGGAGAGCGACTGCGCTGTCGATGGACCGTAATCTCTGACGAGGAGAAAAGAAATGAGCGCGATAGGATTTGGCAAGAACGTAACGGGTGGCGGCAAGAAACCCGATCGGATCGAAGTGATCAAGGGTAAGAACGAGGGATCCGGCACGCTGGCGGACGCCATCGACCAGGCCAATTCCGCCAAGGGGCGCGACCTGGAGATCGTGATCACGACCAACATCGAGCCGAACCCGAAGAAGGACCGTCTGACCGTGACGGCCAGGAACCTCACCATCCGGGCTGAAGGCGGCGCCGTCATCCATCAGAACCGTCTGGTCTTCGACTGTACGAAAGCCGACAACATCTGGCTGACCAACCTGCGATTCGACTCCGACGCGTTGGGCCAGCCGCGAGATACCATCGCGATCAAGGCCACCGAGGGACGCGGGGAGACCGGGTTCTGGATCGATCACTGCTCCTTCGAGGCTTATTACGATCTGAGCATCACCAGCAACACCCGCGACAAGAAGGGCGCGCCACCCCTCCTGATCACCATCTCGCACTGCCGGTTCCATGACCGCAATCCGAACGGGGGCAAAAACCACGGCGCGCTCGGGATCCATGGCACCGGTGGCGACGACGACAAGAATTCCGGTCCCTCGGACCGCGAGACCAACGCCTACGCGACGATCTACCGCAACTACTTCGAGAACGTCCGGCGGCGTCAGCCGCGGAGCTCGCAGAGGACCTTCGTCCACGCGTTCAACAACGTGCTCAAGGATTGGGGGATCGCCGGTCCCGTGGTCCCCGCCGACCAGGTCAACGGGATGGTCTCCGGCAACTTCGGGATCCTCGCCGCGGAGGCCAACTACTTCGACGCCGGTCCGTTCAAGTCGACGATCATGGTCGCGAAGGGCAAGGAGCCGGGCCAGCTCATCGTGGGCACGGACGAGTACGTGAACCTGTATGTCAACGGCGCGATCGACCCGCTCGAGGATCCGCTCAACGATCTGCCTCTGGACGTGCCGAAGGACTCGACCAAGGCTGTCGCGAAGAAGTATGAAGCGGTGAACGACAAAATTCCCCGGCGCGAGCGCATCACCCAGGCGCTGAGCGAAGTGATCAAGAGGGAAGCCGGGCCGCTGCCCGGATAGAGTCGTCAGGCTCCCGGCTGGAGGCCAGGGCGGGAGGCGCGGCCGCATGCCGTTCCTCCCGCTTTTTCTCGTTTCAATCGAGCCGTAGCGGAAAGCGACCGACCGGGACCGGCGCGCCGGTCCCGGGAAGACCGTCGAGGTCGAGCCGGTACTTGCCGGGGGCGAGCGAGGTCGAGTGGACGGTGACGAGAAGGGCGCCAAGGTCGTTGAGCGCCAGGCGGGAGACCTGGAAGACGACGGTGCCCTTTTCGTTTGAGAGCGTCGCCCGGTAGAAAGGAAAGTCGGTATCGCCGGGCTCGACCCAGAGGGCGATCCAGCCCGGCTTCGCGGGAAGCTCGAGGGAACGCGCGGGAGCGCCGCCGCGGACCGGCGTCAAGGAGAGGATGGGGAGGTCAGTCTGCGGCTGGCGGTCCGCCGCCATCTCGCGGGCGAGGGCTTCGCGCTTCGCCGCCTCGGCGGCGAGGTCCCGCCGGGTCTGCTGGAGCTCCCCCTGGAGGGCGGCCAGACGGTCCGTGGAACCCTTCTCCACCCGCGTCTGGGCAAGATCGGACCGCAGACGCTGGACTTCCTGGAGCTCGAACCAGGCTGGCAGGAGGGCGACGGCGAGCAGGGCCGCCGCGGCCAGGGCCAGCCGCGGGCGAAAGGATCTCGAAGCTCCGGGCGCGCGGACCGCCGCCTCCCCGGCCAGCCGCCGGAGACCGCGCTGGAGACGCTCGGCGGCCTCGACCCGGGCGCAGCAGGACAGGCAATCGAGATAGTGCTCCTCGAAGCGCGCGGCCTCCTCGGGCGGCAGGCGGCCCGTCACGTAATGCTCGGCGATGTTGCCGGCGTCGATGCTCTGGTGGTCCATGGCGTCGCGTCTCTTCAGCCTCTATTTGCTCCGTGAAGGATCGCCGCCGATCCTGCCGACAATTTTCTGGGCCCCCGCGAAGAACCGCTGCCGCTTCTCCGCCCGTTCCCAGAGCTCCCGCAGCCGCTCGCGAGCCCGGAACAGCACCTGATGGAAGCGCTCCGGCTCGATCTCCAGATCGGCGCAGAGCACCTCCTTGCTCTCATCGGAGAGATAGAAGCGAAGGAGGAGCTGGCGGTCGCGGTCGTAGCGGAGCTCGGCGAGGAGCCGCTGGACCTGCCGCGCCTCCTCCACGGCCAGGACCCGCTCGAGCGGAGCCGGGCCACGATCCGTCAGCGCGGGCGCTGGGTGCCCCCCTTCCTCTGAATCTTCGTCGAGAGCCCGGTAGCGCGCCTCCTTGCGCCGGTCGGCGATGAACAGGTTGCGCGCCGTGCTGCGGATGAAGCCGTTGAGCTTTTCCGGCTCCCGCACCTCGCCCCGGCGGATCTTGCCGAGGACCAGGGCGAGGGTCTCCTGGTGCAGGTCGTCGGCCAGGGCCGGATTCTGGACCAGGCGGCGGAGCATCAGGAGGAGGCCGCGGCTGAAGCGGGCCACGAGCTCGCTCTCGGCGGCGGCATCGCCCGCCTGGATCCGCCGGGCGAGGTCGGCGACGTCATCCCCCGTAGCCTCATCCCGCGAAGCCTCCGGCTCCATTCGAGCCGCGAGGACGAACGGAGACAGGACGAGGACGACGTGGAGCCAGGATGGGAGCATCTACGGGATGGGCTTCGCGGTCAGCCCTCGCCCATCTCCAGGCGCCGGACGGCCTCGGCGAACTCTTCGATCGGCTCCAGCCGGTCCAGGGCCTCGACGACACGGGTGAAGTCCAGAGCGACGTAGTCGTGGATGAGCACGTTGCGAAACGCCGGCAGCTTCTCCAGCCCTCGCACCATGGCGGGAGGAAACTCGGAGAACGCGGCCAGGTTCCGCACGGCCTCGGTGTAATCCTGAAAGCGGAGCTTGCGGCGGGCGGAGAGCTCGCTGGCGATGTCGATCACCACCTGACAGACGGTCTGCAGAGAGAACAGGACATCGTTATGGAGCGAGAGATCCTGGCTCAGCACCTCCGGGTCCGGCACCCGGGGGCGGAGCTCCCGGAGATGGTCGAGGTGCCGGCGCAGCTCAGCCAGACGATCGATCACGGGGCTCATCGCGCCAGCGCCTCCAGCTTGAGCTTGCGCCAGCGATTGAGCCAGGGTTCCAGGTCGGCGGCGCGGATCTGGACGTCCCGCACGTAGGCGTGATCCGCGGCCGGCTCGCCGAGATAGACCCGCAGACCGTCATAGATGATCTTCCGTCCCAGGAGTGGCGGAGCGTCATTGAGAATGACGACGTCGACCTCGTTGCAGCCCACGACGGAGATCAGATCAGAGCCCAGCCGGAGCCGCATCTCGAAACGCTCCCGGGAATCGGGATGGCGGCCCCAGTCGAGGAGGACCCCCACGTCCACGTCGCTCTCCCGGTGCGCCCGGCCTTCGGCGTGGCTCCCGAAGAGGTACACGGAGGCGACGCCGAGATCCGGATGGCTCTCGAAATATCCGCTCAGCGCTGTCCGCAGATCACCGTTCATGGCCACCTACCTTCTCCTTGTACACAGAAAGAGGCCGCCGGGCAAGGGAGATGCCTTGACAGGCCGGCGCTGCCCCTTTAGCGTCCGCCCGTGGCTCCCGATCGATCGGCCTCTTTCCGCAAGCCGGCTTACCCGCTGATCCTGCCGGCGTGGATCGCGCTGGGGATCTTCTTCCTGGCGCCGCTCGTCCTCATGCTCGCTGTCAGCTTCGCCGAGCGAGGAACCTACGGCGGCATCGAACCGGTCGGCAACCTCTGGGCCTACCTGCGCTCCGGCGCCTTCCTCGGCAACTATATCCGCTCCTTCGGGGCCCTCTATCTCTGGATCGGCTGGCGCTCGCTCTGGATGGCGGCGCTCACCACCGCGCTCGCGATCGCCGTCAGCTTCCCCATCGCCTACTACCTGGCGATCCTGGCGCCGGCGCGCTGGAAGGGGCTGCTGCTGGGGCTGGTCGTGGTGCCGTTCTGGACCAGCTTCCTGATCCGCACCTACGCCTGGATGTTCATCCTGCGCACCGAGGGGCTGCTCAATCACGTATTGATGGGGACCGGCCTGCTTCACCATCCGGTCGAGCTGCTCTACACCCAGACGGCGGTGCTGATCGGCCTCGTCTACGGCGAGCTGCCGTTCATGATCCTGCCGCTCTACGCCTCACTGGAGAAGCTCGACCGCTCGCTGCTGGAGGCGGCGGCGGATCTCGGGGCCGGCGGCGCGCAGTCGTTCTGGCGGGTGACGCTCCCCTTGACCCTCCCCGGGCTCGCCGCCGGGGTGGTGCTGGTGTTCGTGCCGAGTCTCGGCCAGTTCGTGGTCTCCGACCTCCTCGGCGGCGCCCGCAGCATGCTGCTCGGCAACCTGATCCAGAACCAGTTCGCCGTCGCCCGCAACAAGCCGTTCGGCTCCGCGCTCGCCTTCGAGCTGATGGCCGCCGTGCTCGTGCTGCTGCTCGCCTACGCGGTCTACGCGAAAAAGCGGGGCGGGGAGGCGCTGCTGTGAAGGGGACCCGGCGGCTTCTGGCGGCGCACACGGCGCTGGTCTACCTCTTCCTCTACGCGCCGATCGCCATCCTGGTGGTCTTCTCGTTCAACGCCTCGCGGCAGACGGCGTTCTGGAGCGGCTTCACGCTCGACTGGTACCGCCAGCTCTTCGCCAACCCGCTCCTCTTCCGGGCGGTCCGCAACAGCCTGGTGGTGGCCGGAGCGACAACTTTCATCGCCGTCCTGCTTGGCACGCCCGCGGCCCTGGCGCTCGCGCGGCACGAGTTCCGCGGCAAGCGGGCCACCCAGGCGCTGCTCTACCTGCCGGTGATCATCCCCGAGGTGGTGCTGGGCGCGGCGCTGGTGACCTTCTTCGGCGCGGCCGGGCTGCGGTTGTCGATCGCGACGGTGGTGATCGCCCACGTCGTGTTCAGCGTCTCCTACGTGGCGATCGTGGTGCGGGCCCGCCTCGCCGGGCTCGATCCGGCGCTGGAGGAGGCGGCGCGCGACCTCGGCGCCGGCCCCTTCGAGACCTTCCGGCGGGTGACGCTGCCGCTCGCGGCGCCCGGCATCCTCGCCAGCGCCCTGCTCGTCTTCACCCTGTCGATCGACGACTACGTCATCACCTCCTTCGTCGCCGGGGTGGGAGCCACGACGCTGCCGCTCCACATCTACTCGATGCTCAAGGTCGGCGTGACCCCCGAGGTCAACGCCGTCTCGACACTGCTGCTCGCCGGGACGATCGTGCTGATCGTAATCGCTCATTATCTCCTCGGAAAAGACCTGCTTGCCAAAGGACCCTCATGAAGAAATCCTTTCTTCTCCTCGCCGCGATCTTCTTTCTCGTCTCGTGCGGAGTGCGGATGGAACCGAAGATCGAGATGGAGACGTCCAGCAAGGTGCTCAACGTCTACATCTGGACGAACTACCTGCCACGGGAGGTGGTCGACGAGTTCCAGCGGCGGACCGGGATCGCGGTCAATGTCGACACCTACGACTCGAACGAGGCGGTGCTCGAAAAGCTGCAGTCCGGGGTGGCGGACTACGACCTCGTGGTGCCGTCGGACTACATGCTGAAGGTGCTGATCCCGCAGGGCCTCGTGCGGCCGCTCGACCGCGCCCGGCTCCCCCACTTCAAGAACCTCGATCCGCGCTTCCTCGATCAGAAGTTCGATCCCGGTAACGGCCATTCGATCCCTTATCTCTGGGGGACCACCGGCATCGGCTATAACAAGAAGGTCGGGACGGTGGATAGCTGGCGGGTGCTGTTCGATCCGAAATACTCCGGGCGGATTCTGATGCTCGACGATCCGCGCGAGGCGTTCGGCGCCGCCCTGAAGCTGATGGGGCGATCGATCAATGAGCGGGACCCCGGGGTGCTGCGGCAGGCGGCGGAGATGCTGAAGCGGCAGAAGCCGCTGGTGCGCACCTACAACAGCTCCGATTTCGCCAACCTGCTGGCGGCCGGGGACGTCGACCTCGCCCACGGCTACAACGGCGAGCTCGCCGAGGTGGTCGCCAACGCTCCGGACCGGCTGGCCTACGCGGTGCCGAAGGAAGGGGGCACTCTCTGGATCGACAACCTTTCCATCCCCAAGGGAGCGCGGAACCTCGACTCCGCCTACGTCTTCCTCGATTACCTGATGGAGCCCGAGGTGGCGGCGAAGATCGTCAACGGCGTTCACTACGCCGGCGCCAACCAGGCCGCCCTGCCGCTGATCGACGCCAAGATCCGTCAGGATCCCTCGATCTACCCCTCGAAAGAGGTCCTCGACCGCTGCGAGCTGATCGAGGACCTCGGGAAGACCACGCAGCTCATCGACGAGCTGTGGACGGAGGTGAAGGCGCGGTGAGGCCTACGGCTGCTGCGTAATCTTCACGTCATCCATCGCCGCCTCCACCAGGCTCGCGGTGGACGCGTCGGCGGCCTCGATCAGGATACGCACCGTCTGCCCCCTGAAAGCGCCGATGTCCACCGTCCGGGCGGCCCAGGCCGCGTCGTCGTTGGCCGTGGAGCCAAGTTCCTCCAGCACCAGCGAGGTCGTCGTTCCCACCACCTTGACACGCAGGAAGTCGGCGGTCGAGGAGTTGGTGGCGTGGGCGAAGTAGTAGGAGAACGACAGCGTCAGCGTGCCGGTCGCGGGAAGAACGATCGCCGGCGACCGGACGGAGGTGGTGCCGCCGTCGACGTCGAAGTCCCCCGCCGCGGTCCCTGCCAGACGGCCGGTGACCAGATCGTTGGTCCCCGAGATGGTGGTGGCGAGCTGCTTGATGCCGCCGGAGGTGGTCGACTGGGGAACTCCCCGCTCCCACTGGCCGGTGGTCGCCGTGTCCGTCGCGCCCGGATTGACCGTCCACCCCAGGGAGGTCTCGAAGGTGTCGTAGAAGACGGTCACCGGCGGCGGCGGCGGCGTGCCCCCCGCGACCGCGTTGCCGGTGACTACGAGCGCGAAGGGCTGCGCGCCGTTCGGCACGTTGAAGGAGCGCACGGTGACGATGTACACCCCGGCGGCCGGGGCCGCGAGGAGCACCTGCTCCAGCGTGTTCCTGCGGTCGGCGGTGCCGCCGGTCGCCGAGACTCCACCCGAGAAGACGTTGCCACGCCAGACCGTGCCGGTCGGACCGGTGACGATCAGATCGATATCGTTGTTCAGATTGACGCTCGCCGCCGGGGTCGAGGGGAAGTCGGTCCACGCCAGGGTGGCCTTGAACGCCTCACCGGCAGTGACCGAGAAGGTGAAGGTCCGGTCCTCATTGGTCGAGCCGGTGGCGAACGGGGTCGCGTCGTCCTTTACCCAGAGCTTGCGGGTCTGGCCGGTGAAGAAGAGGGCGTTCTCGAGCAGCACCCGCCCCCAACCCTGGCAGTTGGCGGGCAGGGCGGTGGTGCCGGTCATGTTGACGGCGGAGTTCACCAGGGTCGCCCGCAGCAGGGCCGCGGAGGGGGTGAGGGCGTTCGTCGAGATCTTGCTGCCCGTGGGATACCAGCCGTCGGTGTAGTACTGGCGGATCAGCGCCGTCAGGCCGGCGGCCCCGGGAGACGCCATGCTGGTGCCGGACATCGAGAGGGTGGTGCAGTTGTTGGTGGCGGTGCTGCCGTCGTTGCGGGCGGAGACGATGCTCGACCCCGGCACCGTGATCTCGGGCTTGATGCGGCCGTCGGCCGTCGGGCCGCAACTGCTGAAGCTGGCCATCGAGTCGGCGCTGGTGCCGCGCAGGGTGGCGCCTACCGCGACGACGCTCTTGGCGGTGGCCGGGCTCCCCACCGAGCCGGTGCCCGGCCCCGCGTTGCCGGCGGCGAAGAAGATCAGGAAGTCCTTGTGGTTCCACATGAACTCGTCGACGTCCTGGCTGGCGGCCGTGTAGTTGCTCTGCACGGCCGCGTTCTCGTTGTCCCCCCAGGAGTTGGTGTGGAGGCGCGCCCCCTGGTTGTAAGCCTGCTGGAAGATCGGATTGAGGTCGACCACCGGGCAGCCGATGCCGGGCAGGTCGCCGCAGTTGTCGGTCTGGAAGCCGGCGTCCTGGATCACCAGCTTGGCGCCGGGCGCCATGCCGTCCCCCGTGTTGTGGGTCAGGAGATTGGCGAAGTTGTCCCCTCCCACCGTGCCGGCCACGTGGGTGCCATGGTTCTGGGTGTCCCACTCCGTGCTGCCGATGCCGCCGGCGCAATCGGTGGACCAGAGGAAGTCAACGGCGACGATCTTGCGCTGGGCGGTGTCGACGACGGTGCCGCCGTTGCAGGCATTGGTAGGCGGCAGGCCGCGGGCGGTGTCGCGGAAGTAGCAGGAATCAGGATCGATGCCGGTGTCGATGATGCCCACCGTCTGCCCCTCGCCGAAGATCCCCTGGCTGAAGATCGGCGTCGTCTGCCCGCCCGAGAGGCCCGACTGGCCGACCCAGACGGTGGTGTCGTTGCGCAGCGTCCGCCGCCCTTCGAGATCGATCCAAAAGACGTCGCGCAGCCCGGCGAGCGGCTCGCGCAGGGCGGCGATCTCGGCGGCGCTGAGCAGCAGGCGGACGCGGGAGAAGAGCTGGTTGTGCCGCGAGCCGACGACCCCCTTGATGCCGAGATCACGGATCTTGCGCACCACCTCGCCGAGGTCGGCGTCGGGATAGACCTGGACCATCACCGGCCGCATCTCCCCACCGCGGGCCTTGTCCTCCGCCGCGGTCGTCTCGACCGCCGCGATCGCCGGGGAGATCTTGTAGAGCGGCTGATAGGGGCCGGACCAGCTCGCGCCGAGCTTGGAGAGGTCCGCCGCGCTCCGCTTGCCGGCCGGCATCTTCACCAGGTAGGTGTAGTACGGCAGGTAGGTGTAGACCGCGAGGCTCGCCTTGCGCAGGGCCTCGATCTGCCGGGCGTTCGGCGGCGCGGGAAACTTCACCAGCACGATCTCGTCGTCGAGGGAATCCTCGGGACGGACGCGCAGGGACGCGGAGACCTCCGGCTGTGGCCGGCTGGTGTCGATCACCCGCGAGCTCAGCGAGATGAGGGTGGACGCCCGGGCCTCGAGGCTCGCCGAGGCCTCCTGCGCGGGGAGACGGAGACAGACGGCGACGAGCAGCAGTGACGAGACACTCCAGACCTTCCTCGATCCAGGCATGTGCCCTCCTTGGGGAAAAGAATGAGCTTACAAAAGAGCTGGTGCCGGGGAGGATCTGGAGGGGACACAGGCGGGTGCGGGGCGGGCCCCCTACCGTGCCCGCAAATTCTTCCCGGTAACCACCAACGCGAACGGCTGGGGGCCGTTCGGCACGTTGAAGGAGCGCACGGTGACCTTGTAGGTGCCGGCGGCGGGGGTGGCGAGGAGCACCTGCTCGAGCGTGTTCAGGCGGTCGGCGTCGCCGCCGGCCGCCGAGGCGCCGCCCGCGAAGACGTTGCCGCGCCAGGTCTTGCCCGCCGGACCGGTGACGATCAGATCGAGATCGTTGTTGAGGTTGACGCTCGCCGCCGGGGTCGAGGGGAAATCGGTCCACGCCAGGGTGACCTTGAGCGGCCCGCCGCCGGCGATCTTGAACGAGTAGGTCCGTTCCTGGCTGGCCGCGCCGGTCGCGAAGGGGGCCGCGTCGTCCTTCACCCAGAGCTTGCGCGCCTGGCCGGCGAAGTAGAGGGCGTGGTCGAGCTGCACCCTCCCCCACCCCTGGCAGTTGGCGGGGATGGCCTGGGCGCCGGCCATGTTGGTGGCCGAGCTCACCAGGGTGGCCCGCAGCAGGGCCGCCGAGGGGACGAAGCGCCTGGCCCGGCTGCGCTTGCCCGCGGGATACCACCCCTCGGTGTAGTACTGGCGGATCAGGGCGGTCATGCCGGCGGCTCCGGGCGAGGCCATGCTGGTGCCGGAGGAGGAGAGGACGCCGCAGTTGTCGGTCGCGGCGTTGCCGTCGTTCCCGGCGGAGAGAATGCCCACGCCGGGCATCGTGACCTCGGGTTTGATGCGGCCGTCGGCGGTGGGGCCGCAACTGCTGAAGCTGGCCATCGAGCCGGCTCTCTCCCCCCGCTCGGTGGCGCCAACGGAAACGGCGCTCTTGGCGGTGGAAGGGCTCGTCACCGAGCCCGCGCGCGGCCCCGAATTGCCGGCGGCGAAGAAGATCAGGAAGTCCTTGTGGTTCCACATGAACTCGTCGACGTCCTGGCTGGCGGCCGTGTAGTTGCTCTGCACGGCCGCGTTCTCGTTGTCCCCCCAGGAGTTGGTGTGGAGGCGCGCCCCCTGAGCGTAGGCCTGCTGGAAGATCGGATTGAGGTCGACCACCGGGCAGCCGATGCCGGGCAGGTCGCCGCAGTTGTCGGTCTGGAAGCCGCCATCCTGGATGACCAGCCGGGCGCCGGGCGCCATGCCGTCGCCGCCATCGTGAAGCAGAGGATGGGCGAGATCGTCGCCCGCCACCGTGCCGGCCACGTGGGTGCCGTGGCCGTGGCTGTCCCACTCGGCGGCGCCGATGCCGCCGGCGCAATCGTTGGACCAGAGGAAGTCGACCGCGAGGACCTTCCGCTGGCCGGTGTCCACGGCGGTGCCGCCGTTGCAGGCGTTGATGGCAGGCAGGCCGCGGACCGGATCGCGGAAGTAGCAGGCGTCGGGATCGACGCCGGTGTCGAGGACGCCGACCGTCTGACCCTGGCCGTAGAGGTCATGGCTGAAGAGGGGCGTCGCCTCCCGGCCCGCGAGGCCCGACTGGGCGACCCAGACGGTGGTGTCGTTGAGCAGCGTCCGCCGCCCTTCGAGGTCGATCCAGAAGACCTCGCGGAGTCCGGCGAGCGGCTCGCGCAACGCCGCGATCTCGGCGGGGCTGAGCAGCAGGCGGACGCGGGAGAAGAACGGGTTGCGCCGGAAGCCCACGATCCCCTCGACGCCGAGGTCGCGGATCTTGCCGACCACCTCTTCCAGGTCGGCGTCGGGATAGACCTGCAGCATCACCGGCCGGTAGTCCTCGACCGTCCTGGACTTCGAGCCGCCGGCCGCCACCGCCGCGATCTCGGGGGAGATCTTGTAGAGCGGGTGATAGGGGCCGGACCAGCTCGCGCCGAGCTTCGCCGGCAGAGCCCCGCCCGCCGGCATCCTCACCAGCCAGGTGTAGTACGGCAGGTAGGCATAGACCCGCAGGCTCGCCGTCTCCAGGGCCGCGATCTGAGACGCCGTGGGCGGCGCGGAGAACTTCACCAGCACGATCTCGTCCGCAGCGGCACCCTCCGGGCGGGCGCGCAGCGCCTCGGGGATCTCCGGCCCCGGCTGGCGGGTGTCGATGATCCCGGAGCGGAGCGCGATCAGGGAGCCGTCCTGGGCGGCGAGGCCGGAACGGACGGCGGCGAGCAGCAGCAGCGACAGAATCCAGATTTTCCTCGATCCCCGCATGGTTCCTCCACCGCTTCGGTTACAATTCTCAGGCACGGAAATAAAAACAAAAAAAACCTGATGAAGAAGTATCTCCGGTTCGTCCTGGTCCTCCTAATCCTGCTGTGCTGTGTCGGCTGCGACCAAGCGGTCAAGGCGATCGCGAGGGGGGCTCTCGCCTCTTCGCCGCCGCTCCTGTTCCTCGACGGCGCCGTGCGGTTCCAGTATGCCGAGAACCCCGGCGCGTTCCTCAGCCTGGGGGCGGAGCTGCCGGCCGCCGTGCGCTACCTCTTCGGGGTGGTCCTGGTGGGCGCGACGCAGCTCGCCCTCTTCGCCTTCCTGATGCGGACGCGCAGCCTGACAACCGCGCAACGGATCGGCTTCTCCCTCTTCCTCGCCGGCGGCCTCGGCAACTGGATCGACCGCCTCGCCAACGACGGCCGGGTGATCGACTTCGTCAGCCTGGGCCTGGGCCCCCTGCACACCGGCATCTTCAACGTCGCCGACGTGGCGATCACGGCGGGGATCGTGATGGTGCTGATCGCCCGCCGTGATCAGGCGCTGGCGAGCGTCTAGCGGCTGAAACAGCCCGCCGCCATCCGGCCGGAACATCCGCTGCGTAGATTGAGTTGGAAGGCACACAGGGAGGAAAGAGTGACATGAAAAGAATCTTCAAACAGGCCGGTCTGCTGATCGCGGCGCTGCTGATCGCGGGATTGCCGGCCTTCGGCGCCTCGGCCGCCCCCGCTCGCCAGACCGCCCACGCGACCTTCGCCGGCGGCTGCTTCTGGTGCATGGTGCATCCGTTCGACCAGCTCCCCGGCGTGATCTCGGTCACCTCGGGTTATACCGGCGGCGCCAAGAAGAACCCCACCTACGAGGAAGTCTCGGAGGGGATCACCGGCCACGCCGAGTCGGTCGACATCGTCTACGACCCGGCGAAGATCGGCTACGAGAAGCTGCTCGAGGTGTTCTGGCACAACATCGATCCGTTCGCCAAGAACTTCCAGTTCTGCGACCACGGGACGCAGTACCGCTCGGGCATCTTCGTCCACGACGAGAACCAGAAGCGGCTCGCCGAGGCTTCGAGGGCCGAGGTGCAGAAGCGTTTCAAGCAGACGATCCAGACCGAGGTCACGCCGGCGTCGGCGTTCTGGCCCGCCGAGGGGTACCATCAGGACTACTACAAGAAGAACCCCGTCCGCTACAAGTTCTACCGCACGAGCTGCGGCCGCGACCACCGGCTCGAGGAGATCTGGGGCAAGAGCGGCGAGTAGCGATCCGTCATGCACCGGCCGCGCGAAGTTGCGGGATTGAGAGACTGGAGGGAGTCCGGGGTACAATTCTAAGCTGATCCGATGAAAGCCCGGCTTCTTCCGCTGCTGCTGGCCGCCGCCCTCGCCGTTCCCTGGCCAGGGCGTGCCGCGACGTCGCCGTTCGGCCCGGCTCCCAGCGTCGTGGAGCCCATGCCGCCGCGGCTCCCCACGGACCCGAACCGCTGGCTGCCGTGGCGCGTGTTCACCTGGCGCGACGGCGTCCAGCCCGGCAACCCCGCTCTCGCCCAGGACCTCCAGGGGTACATCTGGGCGGATGGACCGATCCGCTACAACGGCCGGACCTGGCAGAAGGTCGCGGTTCCCGGCGAATCGTTCCCGGCGCGCTCCTGGTCGCTGCTCGCGGCGAGCGACGGCAGCCTCTGGTTCGGCCGCGTCGAGGGGGGCCTGCTGCGCCTCCGGAACGGCGTCTGGAAGCGGTACCCGCCGGGCTCCGGCGTGCCGGCCGGGCTGGTCGGCGCGCTGGTCGAGGATGGCCAGGGTGCCCTCTGGGTGGGGACTTCCGGCGGTCTCGCGCGTTGCCGCGACGACCGTTGCGTCGAGGAGAAGGCCCTGCGCGGGGAGAACGTGCGCGGCCTCGTCGTGACACGGACGGAGGCCGGCCGGCCCGCCCTCTGGATCGGCACCAGCCGCGGGCTCCTGCGCCTCGACGGTATCGACCGCCCCTCCCCCACTCTCTCCCCCCGCTTCGACGACCGCGCCGCGCTGCCCGACCCTTCCATCCGCGACCTCGCCGAGACCGCCGCGCCCGGGGGCTCGCACGTGCTCTGGGTCGCCACCGACAACGGCGTGGCCACCCTGCGGGACAGCGTCTGGACGCGCTACGACGCCAGCTCCGGCTTCCCTCCCGGCCCGATGGTCAAGCTGGCGGTGAGCCACTCGCCGCAAGGGCGGCCCATCGTCTGGACGGGGAGCTTCCGCTCGGGGGTGATCCGGTTCGAGGAGGACGGCCGCTGGGCGGTCTACGACACCCGCTCGGGGCTGCCGGTGAACCTCGTCCTCAACCTGCTGCTGACGCCGAGCGCCGCGGGCCGGGAGCCGACGCTCTGGGTGGCGACCCCGGCCGGCCTCGCCCGCCTCGAGCCCGAGCACTGGAACGCCATCGACTCGCGCCGGGGGCTGCCGAACGAAGTCGTCATCGGCCTCGGGGAAGTGCCCTTTCCGGACGGGCTCGACACCTACTGGATCGGCACGGTCGGCGGCATGATCCGGCTCACCCCGAAGGGCTGGGAGCCGTTCTCGATCTCCCCGGCGGAGCCCACCGTGGCCCTGTCGGTGCTCAACACGCGGGAGGAGGACGGGACGGCGGCCTTCTGGATCGGCTCCGTGGACGGTCTCCATCGCTTCGCCCACGGGAGCTGGACCACCCTCGACACCGGCAACTCGCCGCTGCCGCACAACTGGATTCAGTTCCTGCTCGCGGTGCCCTCCGGATCGGGAACCGCCCTCTGGGCGATCACTCCCCGGGGGCTGGCGCGTCTGGAGCGGGGGCGCTGGACGGTCTTCCCCACCAGCAGCCCCGGCCTGGGTAACCAGGTCCGGACGCTGGCGCTGACGCCGCTGCGAAATGGCGGCGCGGTCGTCTGGGCGGGCACGGAGCATGGAGTGGGTCGGTTCCAGGGGGAGGCCTGGGAGAAGGTCTCGATCCCCTGTCTCCCCAACCCGGTGGTCCTGACGCTGCGTCCCGCGCTCAATCCCGACGGCAGCGGCTGGCTCTGGATCGGCACCCGGGGGGGTGTGGTCCGCCTGGGGCTCGACGCCGAGGGGCGCCCGCGCGGCGGGTGCCAGGCATTGACGGCCCAAACCCGGCCGGCGCTCCCGCAGCCGCTGGTCAACCGGATGCAGATCGACGCCTGGGGGCGGATCTACCTGTTCACCGACTGGGGGGTGAGCCGCCTCACAGTCGCGCCCGGGCGGGGTCTCGAAACCGCCCGCGTGGAGTCCTTCGATGCCGGGGACGGCCTGCCCGGGATGGATTTCAACGCCTCCTTCGTCGACCACCTCGGCCGTATCTGGGGGGGCGCGACCGGCGGCGCAGCGGTCCTGGATCCGGCCCCTCCCGAGCCCGCCGCGCCATCGCGCCAGCCGGCGCCGCTGCGGCTCGAGCACGTCCTGGTGGCCGGCCGGGAGCGCCCGCTCGCCGCCGGCACGGCACTGGGCCACGACGAGAACAGCGTCGAGTTCCAATATGCCCTGCTCAGCTACCGCCGCGAGCACGCGACGCGCTACCGGACTCAGCTCGTTGGCCTGGAGGACCGGCCCTCGCCGTGGACCGCCGAGGGCAGTGCGGTCTACACCCGCCTCCCCGAGGGGGAGTACACCTTCCGCGTCTGGGGGATGGACGGCGAGGGGGCGCTCTCCGGGCCGATCGAGATCCCCTTCCGCATCCGGCCGGCGCCCTGGCTCGCCGCCTGGGCGCTCGCCCTCTACGCGGCGGCGCTCATCGGGCTCGGCTACGGCGCCAGCCACGTCAGGACGCTCGCCCGCCGCGCCGCTACCCTGGAAACCGAGGTCGCCGAGCGCACCCGCGAGCTGGCCGCGGCCAACCATCAGCTCGAGCTCGCCTCGCTCACCGATCCGCTGACCGGCCTGCACAACCGCCGCTTCCTCAGCGTCAGCATCGAGCCGGACGTGCGCCAGGCCGTGCGCAGCTCCCTGGACGCCGGGGCGGCGCCCGAGCGCAACGCCGACCTGATCTTCTACTTCCTCGACGTCGACCACTTCAAGCAGCTCAACGACCGCGCCGGCCACGCCGCCGGCGACCAGGTGCTGGTGGAGATCGCCGGCCGGCTGCGCGAGGCCGCCCGCGACACCGACGCGGTGCTCCGCTGGGGGGGCGAGGAGTTCCTGATCGTCAGCCGCTGGACGGGCCGCCAAGCCGGGGAAGTGCTCGCCGAACGCCTGCTCGACGCGGTGACGGCAGCGCCGTTCGCGATCGGACCCGACGCGGGCGCGCGGGTGACTTGCTCGGTCGGCTGGGCGCCCTACCCCTGGCGGCTCGAGAGCCCCGAAGCCGTTCATTACGAGCAGGTGATGAGCTTGGCCGACCGCGCCCTCTATCTGGCGAAGCGGGAGGGGCGCAACCGCGCCGTGGGCGTGCTGCCCGGGCCGGACGGCACGGCGGTTCCGGAAGGCCCCCTCGAGGAGCACCAGGGAGTCTCCATCCTTCTGGTGCGCTCCATGGGCCTTGCTGAAACGGAGGCCGGCGCGAGGAGGCTCGCGCCGGCCGGATCCCAGGCTTACAGGTAGGTCTTACAGGTTGCGCAGGGCGGTGCGGAAGCTCTGGTTGATGTTCAGCCGCTCCATCAGGAGCTCCAGGCGTTGCGGAACCGCCGACGACGAGGCTCCCGAGCTCGCGGTGGTGAACACCGGCTGGCCGACGGGGACCGGGGTCGTCGGCAGGTAGGTCGGCGCCCGCCGCAGGTGGGTCGCCTGCTCGTAGGCGTAGGCGTACTTGATCAGCGTCGGCTCGCTCCACGCCGTGCCGATGAAGCTGAGCCCCACCGGCAGCAGGCCGTCGACGAAACCCATCGGGACATTGACGATCGGGTAGCCGGCCACCGCCGAGGGGTAGGTGCTCGAGCCCCCGAAGTGATCGCCGTTGATCAGGTCGGTCGTCCACGCCGGGCCGCCGCTGGGCGCCACCAGCGCCGTCACGTTGTTCTCCGCCAGGGCGGCGTCGATCCCCTCCGCGCCCGCCAGCCGGTGCCCGACCTCCAGGGCTTCCAGGTATTGCGCCTCGGTGAAGATTTCCGACTGCGCGAGCTCGAAGTACTCCTGCCCGAAGTACTGCAGCTCCTGGCTGGCGTGGGCGTTGTTGAAGGCGATGGCATCGGCGAGCGAGTGGATCGGCACGCCCGTGCGGGTGGCGAGATAGGCGTTGAGGTCGCGCTTGAACTCGTAGATCAGCACGATCGTCTCGGACGAATC
Source organism: Thermoanaerobaculia bacterium (assembly GCA_035490435.1). GTDB lineage: Bacteria > Acidobacteriota > Thermoanaerobaculia > Multivoradales > UBA5704 > DATARR01. The sequence continues at coordinate 194,937 of DATHEF010000015.1, read as the reverse complement.
GGCGAGCAGGTCGTTGATGCTGGGGAGGTCCGCCGGATCGACCAGCGTCGCGCCGGCGTTGTGCAGGGCGATGAGCGCCTTCTCGAAGAGTGCGTCGGTCTTCGCGCTGTAGCCGGTGAAGAAGGTGCGGAGGACGCCGATGCGCGCCCCCTGCAGGCCGTTGCGATCGAGGAACTGGGTGTAGTCGGTCGAGAACTTGCCGGCGCTCGCCGCGGTCTGCGGGTCGCGGGGATCGACGCCGACCAGCGCGCTCAGGACGGCCGCGGCGTCGGCCACGGTGCGGGCGTGGGGGCCGACCGTGTCCTGGGTGTGGGAGATCGGGATCACGCCGGCGCGGCTGGTCAGCCCCACCGTCGGCTTGATGGCGGCGACGCCGTTGTTGTTCGCCGGACAGATGATCGAGCCGTCGGTCTCGGTGCCGAGGCCGGCGGCGGTCAGGTTGGCCGCCACCGACGCGGCCGAGCCGGAGCTCGAGCCGCAGGGGTTGCGGTCGAGCACGTAGGGGTTGCGGGTCAGCCCCCCCTGGCCGCTCCAGCCGCTGGTGGAGTTGAAGCCGCGGAAGTTGGCCCACTCCGAGAGGTTGGTCTTGCCGAGGATCACGGCGCCCGCCGCGCGCAGCCTGGCGGCCACGGTGGCGTCCTGATGGGGCGGATCGCCGATCAGGGCGAGCGAGCCGGCCGTCGTCGACATGCGGTCGGCGGTGTCGATGTTCGCCTTCAGCATGATCGGAATGCCGTGCAGCGGGCCGCGCACGTGACCCTCCTTGCGCTCGCGGTCGAGCTGCCGGGCGATCCGCCGCGCGTCGGGGTTGACCTGGAGGACGGAGTTGACGGTCGGGCCGCTCTCGTCGATCGTCTGGATCCGCTCCAGGTACATGTTGACCAGCCCGAGAGAGGTGAGCCCGCCGCGGGTCATCGCCGCCTGCATCTCGGCGATGGTGGCCTCCTCGAGCTGGATCGCCTCCAGGCTGATGTTCGGCAGCCCCTGGTTGGCGGCGCCGGCCTCCGAGGCGCCGACCAGCCCCGCCAGGGGGACCCCGGCGCCGGCCACGGCGCCCAGGCGCAGGAAGTCGCGCCGGCTCACCTCGGCGGAATTCTTCGCTTCCTCTCGCTTCGATTCATCACGATCTTCGGGCATGACAATCTCCTTTGCGGTACAAAGATGTGAGGACTACGCTGTCGTGCAAACCACCCGGCAGGAGGCCCCTCCAGGCGATTCATGAGCAGTAGAGACGCGCGCCGGTGATGGAAAAACATCGCGGAGGCATGATGAAGAAAACCAACCTACCAGCTCATCATATAGAACTCTTTACCGGGAAGAAATACAGGCCTGCGACTTCAGTGAGTCTCTCCGGGAGGCCCGGCGGTTCACCCCGGCGCGGTCGCCCGCTCGAGGGCGGCGAGATAGGCCAGGGCGTGCTCCCGGGTCTCGCCGCACATCTCCTCCGACGGCCGCAGGCGGGCGCAGACCTCGGGCCGCTCCGGGTGGCCGAAGATCCGGCAGAGGTTGCCGTCGGTGAGCTGGACGCAGCGGACACCGGCGGGCTTGCCGCCCGGCATCCCGGGGATCGGCGAGGAGATCGAGAGCGCGATGCAGCAGGCGCCGCAGCCGGCACGGCAGTTCATGGCAGAGAGAGCCTCACGGCAGAGAGGATAGCGCTTCCGCGGCCTCCGCCGGCCCCAGCTCCAGCTCCCAGGGCCCCTGCCGGGTCGGTTCCCTCAGCGCCCGCTTGAGGACGGCGAGGAAGCGCGGACGCGGCCACTCGGCCGCGCCGAAGCTCGCCAGGTGGTCGGTGTAGGCCTGGCAGTCGACGATCGTGAAGCCCCAGTGGATCAGGTTGGCGAGCAGGGTGGCGAAGGCCACCTTCGAGGCGTTCGGCTCCTCGGCGAACATCGACTCGCCGAAGAAGACGCCCCCCAGCGAGATCCCGTACAGGCCGCCGGCGAGCTTGCCGCCGCGCCAGGCCTCGATCGAGTGGGCGATCCCCTCGGCATGGAGGGCGGTATAGCCGGCGATCATCTCCCCGGTGATCCAGGTGCCGTCCTGCCCCGGCCGGGGGCGCGCGGAGCAGCCGCGGATCACCGCCTCGAACGCCGTGTCGGCGCGGACTCCGAAGGCGCCCTGCCGCATCACCTTGCGCAGCGACCGCGAGACGTGCGCCTCCTCCGGCCGCAGCACGAAGCGGGGGTCCGGCGAGAACCAGAGCAGAGGCACCCCCTCGTGCGGCCAGGGGAAGATCCCGCGCGTATAGGCGGCCTTCAGCGTCTCCGGGTCGGGCGTCCCGCCCACGGCGACGACGCCCTCGGGGGAGGCCCAGCTCACGGGGGGGAAGAGGATGCGGCGGCGGAACGGCATATTGGGGGAAGGGTATGCGCTGTTCCGTGCAGGAGCAACGATCTTCATGGCAACGCCCTTGCAGCGTCCTTGCCCGCGGAAGAAAGAATCGCGAGGCGCCGGAGGTCCGGCACTCGATCTCAAGAGGAGGTGCACCTTGGCCCTGATCGACATGATCCAGCAGCAGCTTGACGATAAGACGGTCGCGCAGCTCAGCCAGCAGCTCGGCGCCGACCCCGGCACCACCCGCCAGGCGGTTCCGGCGGCGCTCAACGCCCTGCTCGGCGGGCTCTCCCAGAACGTCCAGCGGCCTGGCGGCGCCCAGCAGCTCGAGAATGCCCTGGCGAACCACGACGGCGGCATCCTGGACAGCCTCGGCGGCCTCCTCGGCGGCGGTGGCGCCGCGGACGGCGGCGGCATCCTCGGCCACATCTTCGGGAATCATCAGCCGGCGGTGGCCTCTCAGGTCGGCCAGCGGACCGGGCTCAACGCCGGGCAGGCGGCCCGCCTCCTGATGCTCCTCGCGCCGTTCGTGCTCAGCTATCTCAACCGGGCGCGGAAGCAGGGGCAGCAGCAGGCGCCGGCCGGGGACCTCGGCGCCGGCAGCGTCCCCGCGACCACCGGCCCGATGGGAGGCGCCATGGGAAGCTCGGCTGGCAGCGGCCCGTTCGGGGGGATCACCGACATCCTCAACGGCGAACGCAGCCACATCGAGCAGCGCCACCCCGAGCACAGCGGCATCCTCGGCGATCTGCTCGACCGCAACCACGACGGCCACATCATGGACGACGTCGCCGGCATGGCCGGCGGAATCCTGCGCGGGGGCCGGTAGAAGAGGGGTTGTAGAACAAGGGACACAAGGGACAACAGGGACTCCAGGGGGTGTTCCTGGGGTCCCTGGAGTCTCTGCTGTCCCTTGTGTTCTTACAGCGCTCTCTCGATTTCAACCAAATCGAGCTGCGCCCGCGCCAGATTCCCGCGGTGGCGGTCGAGGACCAGCAGCAGGAAGCGCTGGCCGACGCCGACCGGACGCACGAGCCAGTAGTGGTCGGCGGTGGTGACCAGCACCTCCTGGAGGGTCTCGCCGAGCCCGCGGTCGCGCAGGAAGCGGGAGACCGTGGCCGCGATCTCGGCGCCGCGCTTCTCGCCCTCCCCCGCGGCGGCGACGACGATGCCGGCGGTCTCGACGAGCAGGATCGCCTCGACCCCTTTCGTCCCCTTCCCCCGCTTCAGCCGCTCGGCGAGAAGACGGCTCAGCTCCTCCGACCGCGGCGAGACGCCGGTCAGGATCTCGTCGAGGTCCGGTTCCGGCATTGCCGGCATGGCCGCCGCCGGCTCCGTCCCCTGCTCGCGCTCGTCCTTGAGCCGCATCCCCTCCATCAGCAGGAAGCTCAGGGAGACGTCGATCTCGGGATCGACGGGCGGGCAGCCGTCCGCGATCTCGATATTCGTGTGCTCCCAGGTGACGATCTCCAGGGCCGCCTCGCGGCCGCTCTCCTCGCCGCTGGCCGCTCCGACCAGCCGGCCGGCGCGGAAGTAGAGCTTCCCCTCGCGCTCGGTCTCGGGATCGGGGGAGCGGACCGACAGTGTGCAGGTCTTCCGCTCCATCTCCAGGAGCTGGAGAAAGGAGGCCAGGGAGATATTTTCGACCCGCCCCTTGACGCGCTGGGCGAGCATCTCGGCGATCTTGCGCTTCAGGTCCGGCAGGTTGAACGGCTTGGGGAGGCACTCGAACGAGCCGGCCGTCGCCAACCGGGCGGAGGTGTCGGCGCTGCCCAGGGCCGTCATCAGGATCACCGGCAGCGCGGCGTGGTTGCGGCGCAGGAAGGTCAGGAGCTCGAAGCCGTCCATGTCCGGCATCCGCAGGTCGGTCAGCACCAGGTCGACCGGCTCGGACTCCAGCACCGCGACCGCCTCGACCCCGTTGGCTGCGGTCGCCACCCGCACGCCTCGCCGCTTGTCGCTCAAGCTCTCGGACAGGGCGAAGAGCACCGAGGGCTCGTCGTCCACCACCAGAATCGTTTTCATGCCGGGCATCTTACTTCTCATCTCCAGAGCGGATTAGTATATGGACGCGATCCACCGATCAAACTGATCCGACTTGACGCGCCGGGCTCGACGCCGGCGCTTCGGAGGCACCTCATGAACCGCCGCCTGTCCGCGCTCCTCGCCTCCCTGCTGCTCGCTCCCGCCGGCCTGGGTGCCCAGAGCCGGCCCGTTCCCGCCCGGCCCTCGGTCTTCGCGTCGGAGCCGACATCGTGGCACACCGTGCGCCCGGGGGAAACGCTGCGGGGGATCACCGCCCGGTTCCTGGGCTCCTCGGAGCTCTGGCAGGAGATCCACCGCCTCAATCCCGGCATCGCCGATCCCGACCGGATCGCGCCCGGGCAGCGCATCCGCGTGCCGGCCGAGAAGTCGAGCATCCCGGCGGCACGCCTCGAGCGGCTCTCGCGGCAGGTCGAGGAGCAGCCCTCCCCCATCCCCTGGCAGAGCGCCCAGGTGGGGGACATGCTGGTCGAGCGCGACGCCGTGCGCACGCGCCAGAAGTCCTCGGCGGAGATGCAGTTCCTGGACGGCGCCCGGCTGACGGTGACCGAGGATTCGCTGGTCTTCCTCCAGCGCTCAGGCAAGACCCTGGCGGGGTCCCCGAAGAAGTCGATCGAGATCGTTCAAGGGGCTGCGGAGCTGAACGCGCAGGTGCTGTCGGCTTCGGCCCCTCCCCCCGAGGTCGAGATCGTCCTCGGCAACACCCGGGCGACCTCGCGGCCCGACGCCAAGGGTCCCGCGCGCACCCGCGCCCGCCGCGCCGAGGAGGGGGGCGCCAAGCTGATGGCCTACGGCGGCGAGAGCGAGGTCGAGGCCGGCGGCGCCAGGGTCAAGGTGCAGCGGGGCATGGGCACCTCGGTCGCCACCCAGGGCCCCCCCTCGCCGCCCGAGCCGCTGCTGCCGGCGCCCGTCCTGGCCGGCCCCGAGCCGGACGCCGAGCGCGCCTGCGTCGATCCGCCGCTCGCCTGGCAGGCCGTTCCGCGGGCCGCCTCCTACATCGTCGAGGTCTGCCGCGATCCCGGCTGCGGCGCCCTGGTCGACCGCCGGGTCGGCGAAACGGCGACGGAATGGCGCCCCGCCGGGCTGCCCGTGGGCCAGCTCTACTGGCGGGTAACCGCCCGCAGCCTCTCGGGGCTCGACGGCTATCCGAGCGAGGCGATCCGCCTGGCCATCACTTCGGACCAGGCCGGCCCGCGGGAGGCCCTGGCCGCGGAGGGCTCGCTCCAGGTCGGCGGCCCGCAGTTGCGCGTCGGTGAGCGGCTGTACGTGTCCTCCGCCGCCACCGTCGCCGTGGCATCGGACAAACCCGCGCGCTGGCTGCCGGTCATCGGGGGGAAGCAGGAGAACGCCTGGCCGGCCACCTGGAGCGCGGGCGAGCACACGGCCGGCGCGGTGGCCATGGACGGCTGCGGCGGCCGGGCCGCGATCGCGCCGGTCTCCTTCATTGTCGACGCCGAGCCGCCGGCAATCCGCTGGGAGGTGGGGGACCGCTCCTCGCTCTCCGACCGGCTGGCGCCCGACACCGAGCAGGACCGCCGGCGCCTGGGCGGGCGGCGGAGCGGCGGCCGTTCCGCCCGCGACGCCTGGAAGTCGCAGGCGGGCATCTGGCAGCTCCCCCTCCCCTGGGTCACGGGGAAGGAGAAGGAGCAGGCCCCCGATCTCGCGGTGACGGTCCGCAGCGATCACCCCCAGGCGTTCTTCGCCGCGCCCGGGACGGCCCTATCGACGAACGGCAAGGAGGCAGCGCTCGGCCAGAACCGCATCCTCTGGATCGATGCCGAGGACGCCGGGGCGGGCGTCGACCGCCTGACCTTCCACACCCGCGCCGACGGCGACCGCGTCATTCTGGAGATCGAGGCCCAGGATCTGGTGGGGAACGTCAGCCGGCAGGAGATCGCGCTGCGGAAGGGCGGCGGGTAGGGTCTACCCACCCGCGACGGAGCGCTTCTCCGTCGCCAGTTGCGCGGTCTCCACCCACTGCGCCTCGACGGTAAATTCGGGAAACTCCACGGCGGCGGGCCGGGCGGCCCTCTCCTCGAGACGCCAGCGCAGGCCCGAGGCCGCGGCCATGCGGTCCAGCTCGTCGGCCACGGCGGCGGCGTTCGCGGGACGGAGGAAGTTGTCGCGCTCCAGCAGATCCAGCACCAGCGCCTCGAGCTCCCGGGGGAGCGGCTCCTCGACGCGGGGGCCGAGCGGCCGGATCGCGCCGAAGAGCGTGGCCTGGACGATGTCTGAGACATCCAGACCGCCGCCGAACGGCTTCACCCCAGCCAGGCACTCGTAGAGCACCACCCCGAGCGCGAACAGGTCGCCGGCGCGATTGTGACCGGCTCCCCGCAGGGCCTCGGGAGGCAGGTAGCCCGGGGTGCCGAAGACCAGGCCCTCGGCGCGGATGGAGGCGGCGATCAGGTCGGCGATGCCGAAGTCGGTCACCTTGATCGAACCGTCGCGGCCGAGCATCACGTTGGCCGGCTTGACGTCGCGGTGCACGATGTCGCGGCCGTGGGCGGCGGCGAGCCCGCGGGCGATGGCGGCGCCGAGCGGGATCACCTCCGCCGGCCGCAGCCGGCCGCGCTGCAGGAGGAGCCGCTCGAGGCTGATCCCATCCACCAGCTCCATGGCGATGTAGGCCCCCTCGGGGGATTCCTCGACGTCGTAGACCGCCACCACGTTGGGATGGCTGAAGCGGGCCGCGGTCACCGCCTCGCGCACGAGCTGCTCGGTCCGCTGGCGCCGCTTCTCGGGCGGCAGGTCCCCCAGACGCAGCGTCTTCAGGGCGACTGGGCGCTGGAGCCGGGGGTCCAGGCCGCGGAAGACGGCGCCCATGCCGCCGGTCGCCAGCAGCTCGACGACCTGGTAGCGGCCGAGGAAGACGTCGTCGAGCGCCCGCCGCTCGGCGAGGCCGCGGCGCAGGGCCTCGAAGCTCTTGCGGAGATCGTCGATCTCGTCCCGCCCGGCGGCCACCGGCCCCACCTTCGCCAGCTCCCGCTGCTCCCGCGCGAGATCGCGGATCGGCCGCACCACGGCGGCCCAGGCCACCGCCAGGAGCAGGGCGATGAGCAGCAGCGCCGCACCGAACGCCTGGACCGACTGCCACCGCAGCCGCGCGGCGACCGCCTCCGCCACCCGCGCCGGCTGGCTGGACATCACGGCCCACCCCGCCGTCTCGACCGGCGCGTAGGCGCCGAGGACCTCCTCGCCCCCCCGCCCCCGGAAGCGCCCGGCGCCCGCCACCCGGCCGGCGAGCGCGGCGTCGATCAGCCCCCTGGGGAAGGGGGAGAGCGAGCGGGCGTCCCCCACCACCACCCGCCCTCCGCGGTCGGCCACCGCGAGATCGGCCTCGCCGCCCAGCTCCTCGGGGTGCGCCAGGCCCGCGAGCGCGGAGCCGCCGGAGACCAGGACGACCGTGCCCGCTCCGCCGGGGAGAGGCGCCGAGATCCGGATCGCCGGCGCGCCGGCGCCCGGCACGGCAGTTACCGGCCCGGAAGAAGCGGCCCCGACCCCGGGGAGCCGCAGCGCCGCCGCGACTCCCGGAGGCGCCCCCTTGAGCTGCGCCCTCACCACTTCCTCCCCCTGCGCGTTGACCACCGCCACCGCCTGGATGTCGAGGTCGGCCCAGGCCTGCAGGCTGCCGGCGAGGAGCTCCTGCGCCGCCGGCGAGCGGGGATCGGCGAGCGCCCGGTTGGCCGCCATGCCGCGGGCCAGCGAGAGACGGGTGTCGAGGAACGCCTCCGCCCGGTCCGCCGCCGTCCGCGCCGCCAGGGCGTGTGTGTGGAGCGTCTGGTCGAACAGGGCCTCGCGGTTGACCCCCACCAGGCCGAACCAGGAGATGGCGAGCGGCAGCAGGCCCACCGCGCCCAGGGCCAGGGCGACGCGGGTGAGCAGGCCGAGGCGCGGCAGCTTCATGAGGACGTGGAGGGGAACCGGTAGCCCGTTCCGCGCTCGGTCACCACGTAGCGCGGCCGGGAGGGCTCGGGCTCGATCTTGGCGCGGAGCCGGTGGACGTGGACGCGCAGCGAATCCTCGAACACCTCGTCCGAGGGCCAGAGACGCCGCAGCAGGAAGTCGGTGGCCACCACGCGGCCGGCGCTGCGCAGCAGGACGTAGAGGAGCTTGGTCTCGGTGGAGGTGAGCGCCACCTCGCGGCCGTCGATCACCGCCCGCTGGTGGGCGAAGTCGATCGACAGCGAGCCGTCCACCCGCACCACCGGCTGCAGGGTGTAGGCGAAGTCGCCGATGCGGCGGAACACCCGCTCGACCCGGGCCACCATCTCCCGCGGCTTGAACGGCTTGCGGATGTAGTCCTCGGCGAAGCGCTCGATCGCCTGCACCACCGTCTCCTCCTCGTCGACCGAGGTGAGCATGACGATCGGCAGGTCGCTCCATTCCTGGAGCTTGCGGGCGAGCGCCAGGCCGTCGATCCCGGGCAGCAGGATGTCCACCAGCGCCAGGTGCGGCAGCCCCCGCCGGGCGATGGTGTCGAGAGCCTCCTCGGCCGAGGGGCAGGCCCAGACCGTGAAGCCGGCCCCCTCCAGCTCCCGGCGGATCAGGCGCAGGAGGTCCGGATCGTCCTCGACCGCGAGAATCCGGCGGTCGGAAGGCCCTTTCGGAACGGAGGGGTCGGCGAGCATCCTGGATTTTCCGTGAACCGCTGGATTGTAGCAGCCCTCTCTGCTATGAAGATGCCGCCCATGAGCGCTTCATCCCTGCGCCGCATCCTCTTCGTGGAGGACGATCCGGACATCCAGGTCGTCGCCACCATGGCGCTCGAGTCGCTCGGCGGCTTCACGGTCCTCGCCTGCGGCTCAGGGACCGAAGCTCTCTCCCGCTTCGACGAGTTCGCCCCCGAGCTCGTGCTGCTCGACGTCATGATGCCCGGCATGGACGGCCGGGCGACCCTCGCGGCGCTGCGGCGACTGCCGTCCGGCGGCGTCCCGGTCGTCTTCATGACGGCGCGCGTGCAGGCGCACGAGATCGCGGACTACCGTCAGATGGGCGCGGTGGACGTGATCGCCAAGCCGTTCGATCCCATGACCCTCGCGGCGACCGTGCAGGCGATCTGGCGCTCCCTGCACCCTTGAGGACCCGGTGGACGACGGCGAGCTGAAGCGCTACTTCGCGGGCCGGCTACCCATCCGGGTCGCCGAGGTCGAAGCGGCCCGCGACGCCGCCCGCGGCGCTGGCTGGACGGGCGAGCCCCTGCGCACCTTCCACCGCCTGGCCCACTCGCTCGCCGGGGTGGGCGCGACGTTCGGCTTTCCTGAGGTCAGCGAGGTCTCCCGCCGGCTCGAGAGCCTGCTCGAGAGCGCTCTCGCCAGCGGAGCGCCCCCCGTGGAGGGGGAGGTTGACGGCCTCCTTCGCCAATTGCGGGAGCTCGGAACGGGGGCCTCCGCGGAGGCCCCCTGAGAAGTCAGACGTTGCAGATCTTGGGGCAGTTGCCGCCGCTGCTGCTGGTGTAGATACAGCAGCGGCCCTGCGTGCCGGCGTAAGTGCAAACATCCCCATCCGACTGCGTGTAGCTGTAGATACAGAGGGGGGCGGTGTGGGGGGCAGCCTGCGCGGGCTTCGGCGCCAGCATCGTGGACGTGGCGATCAGGGCGGCACAACCGAGCTTGAGAACAGACTTCATCTTCATCGTACAACTCCTTCAAGTTTGCATTCCCGGCAGTATTTCCCGGGTGCGCCTTGAATTCTATCTTATAGCTAATTAGCAACGGAAGAGCTGTTCAGCGCCGAGCGGATGTGCTCCAGCAGCTCGCGGTTCGAGGTCTGGGACTTGATCAGCACTGAGGCGACCCGGTCCGCGACGGCCGCGTCCACCTCATGGGCGGAGAAGATCAGCACCGGCGTCGCCGGATCGAGGCTGCCGAGGAAGGGCAGCAGCTCGAGCCCCGAACCGTCCGGCAGGTAGAGATCGAGGATCACCAGATCGAAGCGCTGCCGCGCCAGCCGCTCCCGCGCGATGGCCAGATTGAGCGCCTGCTCGACGGTGGCGTCGCGGTCCACGATGGCCGCCACCACCCGCTGCAGGTCGGGATCGTCCTCTACGTGCAGGATGCGCGCGCCGGATGGGCGGACGGCCTGCCGCATCGCCGACCGCAGGCGCCCCTCGTCGATCGGCTTCGCCAGCCAGTCGATCACCCCCACGGCGCCGCCGTTCAGCTCGGTGCGCCCCTCCTCGGCGCGCACCGAGACCACGACGATCGGCAGGCGACTGGTCGCCTCACTCCCCCGCAGCTCGCGGATCAGCGTGACTCCGTCAAGGCCCGGCAGCACGAGGTCGAGGGTCAGCGCGGCGTAGGAGCGCTCGCCGAGGAGCCGCCGGGCCTCCGCCGCGTCGTGCGCCACGTCCGCGCGGTACCCCTCGCGCTCCAGCATCAGGCTGAGCAGGCGGGCGACGTCGCGGTCGTCCTCGCAGATCAGGATCAGCGGACGCTCGCCGCTCTCCGGCCCGGCGGCGGGCGCCCCCCGTTCCGGCAGATCGAAGAGGGGTAGATCGAAGAAGAAGGCCGTCGCCACTCCCGGTTCGCTGGCGAAGCCGATCCTCCCCTGGTGACGCTCGACGATGGCGCGCGAGATGCTCAACCCCAGCCCCGTGCCCCCCTTCTCGCGCGTCGAGGAGGAGTCGGCCTGGGCGAACTTCTCGAAGATGCGCTGCCGGAACTCCGGCGGCACCCCCGGGCCGTGATCGGTCACCGCCACCCGCGCCTCCCCTTCCCCGCGGGTGACCGCCACCTCGACCACGCCGCCGCGCGGCGAGAACTTGACGGCGTTCGAGATCAGGTTGGTGATCACCTGCAGCAGGCGGTCGGCGTCCCCCCAGACCCGCGCCTCCTCGGCGGCCTCGCCGGCGGTCACGATCCGCAGCTCGACCTCGTACCCCTCGGCATACGCCCGGTTGCTCTCGGTCGCCTGCTCGGCGAGCGCCGCCAGATCGACCGGCGCGAGGCGGAAGCCCATCTGGCCGGACTCGATCTTCTCGACGTCGAGGATGTCGTTGATCAGGCGCACCAGCCGCTCGCAGTTCTTGGCGGCGATGTCGACCAGCGAGCGCGCCTTGGCCGGCAGCTCGCCGGCGACACCCCCCGCGATCAGCCCGAGCGAGCCGCGGATCGAGGTGAGCGGCGTTCGCAGCTCGTGGCTGACCACCGAGACGAAGTCGTTCTTCAACTGCTCGATCCGCTTCTGCTCCTCGACGTCGCGCGCCACGGCGTAGATCAGCTCCTGCTCCTCCACGGCGACCGAGCGCCAAGAGAGCCAGCGGTAGGTGCCGTCCTTGGCCAGATAGCGGTTCTCGAAATCCAGCGTGACCTCGCCCGCGCTCAGCCGCTGCCGCTCGGACGAGGTGGGAGCCCGGTCTTCCGGGTGCACGAACTCCGTGAATGGCCGCGACATCAGCTCCGCGGCTGTCCAGCCGAGCACCTTTTCCCAGGACGGGTTGAGGTGCTTGAACCAGCCGTCGAAGCCGGCGACGCAGAGCATCTCGACCGACATGTCGAAGAACCGGTCGCGCTCCTCTTCGGCGCGGGCGCGCTCGTCGATCTCCGCCTGCAGCGCGGCGTTGATGCGGGCGAGCTCGGCGGCGCTGTCGTCGGCCCGCCGGAACAGCGAGTACATGCTGCCGAGCAGCCCCGTCAGCACGCAGACGTAGCTGAGGTTCTTCGCCATGTGCCCAGCCTCCGAAGCGGCGTCGAACGGCCGCGAGGCGAAAGGCATGAAGGCGATCTGCCCCATCAGCCCGAGCAATAGGGCCATCATCATCCAGTGCTCGAACCCCTCTTGCCGCCAGCTCCCCCGCCGCAGGTGGCGAACGATGGCGAGCAGGAAGAAGATCGCCGGCACGATCTCGGCCGGCCGGCGGACGAGGAGGTGCGGAAAATAGGCCGACGGCAGGGGGGTGAAGGTGAAGAAGGCGAAACAGGCGAGCGTGACGGTGGCCACCAGCAGGTAGACCGTGCGCTCGTCGAGCCGCGCCTCGGTGGGCGCCCTGGTGGTGGACGACCGGCCCGACGGCGCGTTCATCCAGAGGAAGACGGCGAGGAAGAGACGCGAGGCGAGCCAGCTCCACGGGCTGGTCGAGGCGAGGTCCGAGGCCTGAAAGCGCTCGGCGAAGAACGCCGACGTCGCCAGCGCATGGTAGCCGTCGAGAAAGGCGGTGCCCGCGAAGGCCGTACCGAGGAGCAGGAAGGTGTCGCTCTTGTGGCTGTGGAAACGGACCAGCGCGATCGCCGCGACCCCGAGGGCCAGCAGGACCGCCGCCGTTTCGTGCAGCATGTGGATGTGGACGTTGCCCACCCAGCCGGAGCGCACCATCCACGGCGCCAGGGTCAGGCAGCCGAGCACGACCGCCGCGTAGGAGGCCACCCGCCGAGCGGCGCGTTCCATCCTCAGCCCTCCGGCCACTCGTTGCGCTGCACCACCGGAAGTTGCAGCGCCCGCTCGCGATCGAGGTCGAGCGAGCCCACGTGGAGGGCGAGGGGGGACTGCACCCACTTGTAGATCGAGCGGGTGAACAGCGTAGCGAAGCGCCCGGCCCAGCCGGCCAGCCGCTCCGCCGGGATCTCGGGGAAGACCGTGCGCAGGGCGAGGGCCACCTCGGGCGGCGAGAGCTTCTCGCTGGCGTAGAGGTAGAGGCAGGCGTCGAGCACCGGGAAGGGCATCAGCTCCCCCTCCGCCGTCTGGGCGTCGGCGAGCTCCGGGCCGGGCTCGGTGTCCAGCGTCTGGCGGATCCCCGAGAAGCCGAAGCGCGCCAGGAACCGCTCCAGCAGCGCGCTCACCACCGTCTTCGGCACGTTGGCGATCACCGACAGCGCCCCCTCGAGGTCGCCGCCGATCGTGGTGTAGCCCACCGCCTTCTCGCTCATGTCCCCGGTCTGCAGGAACAGAGCGCCGGAGCTGTTCGCCCAGTTCCACATGCGGGCGGCCCGCACGCGCGCCTGCACGTTCTGGCGGGTGATCCCGGTCGGCTCGCCGCCGGCCAGCATCTCCCGCGTGGCCTCCACCTCGCGGTCGAAAGCCTCCTCGATCGGCACCACGCGCAGGGATACGCCCAGCTCTTCGGCCAGCGTCGACGCGGCGCCGCGGGTCCCCTCCCCCGAGTAGCGGGTCGGCATGTAGAAGGCCTGGATCATCGCCCCGGCCCTTTTTCTGATCTCTTCGTCTGTCGTAGGGGAGGGGCTTGTCCCCTCCCGGGCGGGGGCAAGCCCCGCCCCTACTTTTTCCTCCTGGAGAAGGCAGGCGGCCCGCCAAGCGATCAGCAGGGTCAGCATCGAGTCGCGGCCGCCGGAGAGGGCGACGCCCAGGAGCTTGAAGGCGCCGGACTTGCGGAAGTAGTCGCGCACCCCCAGCGCCAGCGCCTCGATCATCTCGTCCAGCACCTCCTCGCGCGCCGTGCGCGAGGGCGCCCCCGCCGCCGGCAGGAAGAGGTTCTCCCAGGCCGGCGCCGGATACGCCAGCGACTCGCTGGGCATCACCGGATGCTCGCTGCGCAGCACCGGCACCGCGATCTCCTGGCGCTGGAAGGCCTCGCAGTCGCTGCGCCAGGTCGAGGCCTCGCGCCGCGCCCTGACGGTGCGGTCGAGATCGATCACGCAGGCCGTCCACCCCTCGTGGAAGCGGGGGGCCTCCAGCATCGGCCGGCCGTTCTGGAACACGAAGCCGCCGCCGTCGAACACCAGGCCGTCCTGGGCGCCGACCATGTTGGCGTAGGAGAGCGTCGCCTCGTTGTCCGCCGAGCGGGTGGCGAGCATCTCCCGGCGGGTCGAATTCACCCCGACGCGGAAGGGGGAGGAGGAGACGTTGACCACCAGCTCCGCTCCCGAGTAGCAGCGCCGCCGCATCGGGCCGTCCGGCGACCAGACGTCCTCGCAGACCTCCACCGCCAGCAGGCCGAAGTCGAAGGCGAAGAGGTGGTCGCCGAGGGGGACGCCGCCGGCTTCCAGGGCGAGCCCCGGAGCGCCGCGCGAGAAGGTCCGCGCCTCGTAGAAGACGTTGTAGGTGGGGAGCTTCTCCTTGGGGACGAAGCCGAGGATCTCGCCGCCGTGGATCACCGCGGCGCAGTTGAAGATCTGGCCGCCGGCGCCCACCGCCACGCCCGCCACGAACACCGTCGGCAGGTCCACCGTCTCCTGGGCGAACCGCTCCAGCTCGCTGCGCTGGGAGGCGAGGAACGCCCGCCACTGGACCAGGTCCTCCGCGGGGTAGCCGCCGACCACCTGCTCCGAGAAGCACCCGACCGTCACCCCATCGGCCGCCATCTCCCGCGCCTGGGCGAGCACCTGGTCGACGTTCGAGCGCACCGCCCCCACCGTCGGGTTGACGTTGCCGAGCGCGATCTTGATCAGCCGCATGCGTTAGCTCCCTCCCGGCGGAATCCTGACCGATCGCGGCGGGGGTGGCAACCAGGGGGCCTGGGACGGTTTTTCTCCAGCGGCGATGGAAATTGGCCACATAGGGCCTTTCTGGAGGTTCCGGGAATGTTTCATGGGGTTCCGGGAACGTTTCACGGACATGCGGAAACGTTTCAGAGAGGCCCGGAAGCGTTTCGGGGAGGTCCGGAAACGTTTCGGGGAGGTCCGGAAACGTTTCGGGGAGGTCCGGAAACGTTTCAGGGAGGTCCGGAAACGTTTCGGGGAGGTCCGGAAACGTTTCAGGGAGGTCCGGAAACGTTTCAGGGAGGTCCGGAAACGTTTCGGGGAGGTCCGGAAACGTTTCGGGAACCCCGTGAAACGTTGGCGAGAGCATCAAGGCGGCGGCGGACAACGCCGACCGCGCCGTCGAGCTGGCGGAGCTGGCCCTCTGGATCGCGGACTTCTCGCCCGGAGAGCAGCCCTGGCGCTGGTGCCTCCAGGGCTACGCCTGTGCCCACGTCGGCAACGCCCGCAGGTCCGGGGCGACCTGCCGAAAGCCGAGGAGGGGTCGGCCCGCTCCGCCAGGCTCTGGGAAGCCGGAGCGGCTCAGGCGAAGACTTCGGACGCGTCCCTGAGGCTCTCGTACTCGGCGACCGCCTCCCGCAGCTTGCGTGAGATGTAGAAGGCGACGCAGAACATCACCGAGAGCCCGAGAAAGCCGTCGACAACCCGCAGGAGCAGGCCCAGAAAACCGAGCAGCCCCAGGAGCGCCCCGGGAACCATCCGCACCGAGGTGTTCTCCCGCAAATACTTGGAGAGCACCATCGGCCACTTGAAGAGCCAGAAGAGGTTGAAGAACGGTATGAAGTGGTAGCCGACGGCCTGGCTGGGCGTGATGGGATACGTCGGCGCTCCGGCCACGCGGGGCGAGATCCGGTTGAGGATGGTGTGGAACCGTTGCACGCAGGCGAGCCAGTAGAACCAACCGGCGAAGGCGGCCATCAGGGGACCCAGCTTGGCGGCAGGAGACTCGCCGGCGGCCAGATAGACGCCCTCCCCCACCAGGAACGCGAACGCAAAGGCGAAGCCGATCCAGATCTTGCGGAGCGGCGGCACCGGCTCCTGACTATAGGTCGCCCTCTGCCCCTCGCCGCTCAGGTCGAGCATCGTCAGACTCATGGCACTTCCTTTCCTGCCTGAAGTTTCCTGCCTGAAGGGATTGGCCGGAAAGGATAAACCATTTCAGGTCGAAGCCAGATCCGCCCACCGCGAGGAGTCACGGCTCCCACATCGCGGTCGTGCCGGTCTCGAAGCCGTCCGCGAAGATCACGTTCGGTAGGCCCGACGCCGGCTGGACGCGCGCCAGGGTGGCGGTCCGCGCCGGGTCCATAGGCCTCGGTTAGTCGTCACCAATCTTGAAAAAGACATCATGAACGGCATAGGGGACCAGACGAGAGCCGAGCCGAGGTACCGTCAGCCGCTTCAGGTAGGTGCTCTGCAAAGGATGGAGATTTCCGTTACCATCCACCTCCTGGACGCGCGAGAAGTCGAGACCGATAGCCACAATACCAAAGTGCCTAAGAGAGGCGATCTCTTGCCGTTGGGAGATGCCGTCGTGGTTCCTATCCACCCACAGCAGAAGGTGGCTCCAGATCAGGTCGTCTTCCGAGATGACGCCGTCAGTATGGCCTCCATAGGAAAGACCGTCATAGACTCTCAATGCCTCGAAACCGTTGGCTGCGCTTTCACCCGAAGGGAGAAGAGTGCCTTGGCCGAACAGTTCTCGGCCGCCATCGACGGTACCGTTCCGGTTGAGATCCAGCCAGAGGAACCCTTCCTCTGTCCAACCGCAGGTCCATGCGGTACGGTCGGGAACTCCGTCACCGTTGAGATCGAACGAAACCGGCGCAAACAGATCGGTGGTTTGAACGCCATCGCCGTTGAGATCGAGCACCAGTGGGCTCATAGGACAAAACGCTGATGCCATATGGGCAGAGAACATCAGGCAGATTAGAAAGGCCATTGCTTTCGAGATCCGCATCGCAACTCCTAGTAAACAGGCGGACAATCAGCCCCGGCTATAGGACCGAGGGAAGTATCATGAGACGTCGACCACCGCTGCCCCGCCACAACGCAATCGCTGGCGCTGATCGACCGGGTCCCTCCGGAGGGGCGCCCTCCCATAATATGGCCGATGCAGGCAGAGGTGTCGTTGTCTGCTAGCCCGAGGACGTGCCCCAACTCGTGGGCCAGCGTGTCGGTAAAAATGCAATTGACGCCATTTCCCTGCCGGTCCCAGATGTCGATGCTGGCGCCCGTGACCGTATTTCCAGGTGCCTGAAGCGTAAACGTCGTCCGGCCGCAACTGCCCGAGGCCAAGGTCGAGGTGCCGGTGTGGTGGGTCACATTGACCGCTACGCCCCCACTTCCCCCTATCGACATGCTGGGGAAACTGTTGCCGTAGCCCGGGCAACCACCAGACCAGTAGCCGATGGACGTATCGATATCGGTGCTGCTCACTCCCGAGATGTTGAGCACGTCACCACTCGAGATTCCATTGCCGTTGGGCTGTGAACATTCATCTGCGCCGACATGGAGCGCAGTCAAAGACACCATGGCCGCGATCAGATAGTGGGCAGTCGACCTGCTTCTATTGCGCATGATCAGACTCGTAGAAGGAATGCGCTCGTCTTCGTGCCGCTTCTTCACAATCCTTGACGCAGGAGCTTCTCCAGGCCTTCGATACTGCCGGCCACCGCGATATTCCTGTCTGTTTTCAGGGCCTCGGGAACAATAAGACGTCCCGCCGCGGTCTGAAAGAAAAGCTCCGGGCTCCGGGGATAGACGAGGTTCCTGGCGGCATCGAGCGGTGGATCGTATATGAACACCAGCACCTGATCTCCCGTCACCGGCTGATACAGCGCCGCAGAGCCGCCGCAAAAAATCGACGCTCCGATCTTGAACCGGGCAAAGGGATAAGGGATCAAAACCTCTTCCTTTGCTACCTCCTTCGAGGACCGGAATGCTTCCGTGACCTTTACTCGCAGCAGGGAAGAGGGAAGGCCGTCGAAGAAGCCCTGGGAAATACCCTCGATTCGGCCACGGTAGATGGCAAGAGCCTGCCCGGCGAGGTCGGAGAACGAACGGTTCGGCTTGGGGTCGATCCTGCCCTCATCCGGAGTCGAGAGGAAGATCGGACAGGTCAAATCAGAATCCTGTGCTCCGTGGCTCTTCCGCTCCCCTTGGAGACGCTCGCTCTCGGCCAGGAAACGGCGTAGATTGCCTTGGTCAGATTCCGAGAAGGAACGCCATCGCAGACCGCCCTTCTCCGGAGCCGCAGCCTCCTCTGCCGAGATCCAGACCGGCTCGATCCGCGGACCCGCCTTCATGTAGATCACGCCTGGAGCATTGCGGCCTGCCATCGCCAATCCGACGGGGATGCCAAGGAGCAAAAGTCCTGCACAAGCCGAACGTGCGACGGTCTTAATCATAGAATTAATTGGAGCACTTACCTTACTAAAAGTCAACCAAGGATTGAGCGTAGCGGCGGGCTCACGGCTCCCAGATCGCGGTCGTGCCGGTCTCGAAACCGTCCGCGAAGATCAGGTTCGGCAGGCCCGACGCGGGCTGGACGCGCGTCAGGGTGGCGGTCCGCGCCGGCAGCGTGGCGGTGAAGCCCGTGGACGTGCTCGCGAGCGTGCCGGCGCCCGCGAGGCCGGTGCCGTCGAGGCGCCAGAGGCCGACGCTGCCGGTGGCGCCGCCGGCCACCGTCACCGTGACGTCGCGGGCGACGGTATCCTTGTTGAACAGCAGCACGAACAGCTTGCCGTCCGCGGCGCGGACGGCATAGCTCGCCACGCCGTCGACTTCGCTCGAGACCGCCCGCACGCTCTCGCCGCTCACCCGCCCGCCCGCCCCGTCGTAGTTGCGGTAGAGGCGGAACGCGTCCTCCGCCAAGCTGCCGGACTCCGGCGCCACCCAGCGCAGCGCCATGTCGAGCCCCTCGCGGCCGAAGATGGCGAGCGCCTCGGCCTGCGCCAGCGCGCCGGAGAGCGTATTGTCGCGCCCCCACTTGTACTCGGCCAGGGCGAGCTTCATCTCCGGGCAGTAGGAGTCCCGCCAGGCGCGCATCCGCGGAATGAGCTGCACCACCTTGGTGGCGCCGTCGGCGATCCAGGACTCCGAGATCCAGGTCGGATGGTAGAGCTCCTTGAGCGAGCGCAGGCGCGCCGCGACGGTCGACGCGCCGTCCTCCGCCGACTGGTCGCCGGAGACGCCGGAGACCTCGTTGCCCTGCGGGTAGAAGTGGATGTCGAGCCAGTCGACCGGCAGCTTGCCGGCCGCCGGGTGCCCCGCCGGGAACCGGTTGGCGCAGGACTGCCGCATGTACCACGCGGGCCACGGCAGGCCCTCGTGGGCGGCGCGGTCCGGCCCGTCGAGGCAGTCGCCGAGGGCGGCGTCCTTGGCCGAGGTCCAGAAGTCGCACCACCCCCAGGTCTCGGGACCGAGAATCTCGGCGCCGGGATCGCGGCTCTTGATCTTGCTCGCCGCCGCCAGCCCCTTCGCCCAGACCTCGTCATAGCCGGGCGCCGCGGGATGGACGTCGCGGTGCGTGCTGTTCCAGAGCATCGGCTCGTTGTCGAGGTTGTAGAAGCGCACGCCGGTGGTCGCGGCGGAGCCGAAGCGGGTCACCAGATGAGTGGCGAAGTCCCCCACGTGGGTGTCGAGATTGACCGCCATCGAGGTATCCGCCGGGCTGTTGCCGACGATGAGGCCGGCGGGGCTGCAGCAGCGAGCCCCGCCGCACATCGTGAAGTTCACGCTGGGATCGCACTCGCCGTTGCCGTTGTCCGCGCAGCCGGGCACGCCGGGGTTCCAGGCGCACTCGGTGAGGGTCTGGGGGCCGTATTTGGCGACCGAGAAACCGGGGAGGCGGGCCGACGACTTCGCCACCTGATCGATCGGCATGGTCATCACCACCTCGGCGCCGGCGGCGAGCGTCGAGCTGACGAAACTGTCGGCCGCGTTGACGTTGCCTACCGTCTCGTTGATGTTGAGAAAGAAGTAGTCGAAGGCGCGGTTCGAGGTGTCGAAGAGCCAGTTGTAGCGCGTCGTGCCGTTGCCGCCGCGCCGGTTGGCGGTGTAGAGGCCGGTGGCGAGCTGGCCGGCGTCCGCCCAGTTGACGCCGTAGATCAGCGGATTGATGGCGCGCCGGTCGAGGCTGGAATCGACCGCCACCGTCACCGGGCCGCCCGGAGGCGGACCCCCGGTAGCCTGGACCAGCTCGAGATCGTCGACGTAGGCGGCCGCCTGATCCGCGTTGGCGTTGGTCTGGAAGATGATGCCGTCGAAGGCGGGGGCCGCGACGCCCAGCTCCGCCCAGGTCACGGTCATCTGGGTCCAGCCCGCGGGGAGCGGCGTCAGGTCCCGGCTCCCGACCTCGACGTTGTTCTGATAGATCGCCAGCCGCACCGCCTGGCCGCCGCCAGCGCCGTTGATCCAGAAGCGCACCGCCGTGAAGTCGGCGACGGCGGGGTCCGCGGCTCCGGTGTCGCTGTGGAAGTAGATCCCCTGCCAGTCGCCGCCGACGGCGTCCGGCTCCCAGGAGATCGCCTTGGGAGCGCTCTGGAAGACCAGCGTCTGCGCCAGGTTGTGGGCCGCCCAGCTCCAATCCTGCCAGCCGTTGCGGAGCGCGTTGTCATAGACCACCTGGACCGCCGCGCCGGCGGGCGCGCCGGCGAGCAGGACGAAGGCGGCCGCCATCGCGGCCACGGTGCAGCACCGGAGAAATTTGCATTCGCGCATTGTCGGACCTCTTGTGGAGAATCTGCCGGATTCTGCCACAGAAAGACCCGGTGAGTCAGGCGTGGGGAGCCCTTCGAAACGACCTGCTCCAGCCGGGGAAGCTGGAAGAGATCGGTTACAGCCTATGAGATCCGCGGCGAAAAAACCCAGCGGGCGAGGTGCGGCGGGAGCGGCGGCGGCGGTCCGTCCCCATGGATCTCGCCGCGGAGGCGGCGAGACTCTTCCAGAGTCTTCTCGAGCGCCTCGAGCAGCGGGTCTTTGGATAGCTTGTTGTCCGGCTTTTCCTGCTCCTGGGTGAACTGCATGGCCTACATCCTCCCGGGCCGACCGCGCGGCCCGTGTTACAGAGAAAGAGACGACCGCGGCACCCGCAATCCCTCAATCCGCCGCAAAGCCACCTAAAAAAAGCGGCCGGCGTATAGCCGGCCGTCACATTGGGGAATCTATGATGGCGTGATTCTGCCAGCCGAAGATTACGAAAAAGATTACGGAGCGGCGGACGACGCGAGGTCGAGCACCATCTCCCACTGGCAGAGCGGCTGCCGCTCCCAACCGAGCCGGGTGAAGAACCCGGCGGCGAGCCCCTCCGGCACGATCGGCGAGATCGCCCACGGGCGGCCGGCGAAGGTCTCGGACAGCGCGCTCAGCAGGCGCGATCCCCACCCCTGCCGGCGATGGTCGCGGGCGACGACGAGGGCGGTCAGCGCGAGCCTCTCCGCGGCCGGATCGCTGATCATGGCGAACGCCCGGTCCTCGAGGCGGAAGGCCCGGGACGGCGGCGCAAAGGCAGCGAGGGTCTCGGCGGTCAGCATCCAGGGCAGGTCCGGCTCCCCCTCCCGGGCGACGATGCGGGCGAAGTCCAGCGGATCGATCTCTTCGAGCGGGTCCGACGGCTCAGGGATCTGGACCTCCCACCGGTACCCGACCAGCCGCCGGCGCGGCCGGAAGCCGAGCTTCGTGTAGAGGGCCACGGCGGGCGCGTTGCCCTCGATGACCTCCAGCACCATCGTCCGCTCACCGCGCGCCCGGGCCTCCGCGATCGTCTCCCCGAGCACCCGCCGTCCCAGGCCGCCGCCGCGCAGCTCGGGGGCGAGCCCCATGGCGGCGATGCGGCTGTTCCAACCCCGCCGCGCGATCAGCATCACGCCGGCCGGAGCGCCGTCCCGTTCATAGACGCGGCTCGTATAGGGGTCGAGATCCTCGGCGCGGAACCGGCGCTCGTAGGCCTCGGCGGTGAAGTTGAGGGGGACGATATAGCCGGCGAACGCGCGGCCGAGCGCTGCCGCCACCTCGGCGGCCGTGCACTCCGCGACCGGGCGGGAGACGAGGGTCTGCGGGACGGAGGTGTTCATCTAGCGATCGTAATGGCCGCCGATAGCCATCACATAGAGGTTCTCATCGTCGAACCTGTAGATGAGACGGTCCTTGAGGGAAAGCCGGCGGGACCAGAGCCCGCTCAGCGCATGCTTGAGGGGCTCCGGCTTACCGGCCCCGACCGCAGGATCACCCCGCTGCATCTCCTTGAGCTGACGGCAGAGGACCCGGTGCAGGGCAGAATCGCGACGGCGCAGGTCTTCGTAATGCTCCCAGGTCTCGCCCTCAAAAACGATCGAGCGCATCCAGCTCCTCCGGAGAGAGCCGGCGACCCGTGCCTTCCCGATGAGTCTTCAGCGAACGCTCGATCTGCTCCATGAGCGATTTGTTCTGCAAGACATACAGCGTCTCCTGCTCCCGCTCCCAGTCCTCGGCGCTGACGACGACGAAATCCTGCCCTCCGCGGCGCTTGACCCGCAGAGGGACGTGATCTTCCACGACTTCCTCGACCGCTTCCCGGAGGTGACTGCGAAACTCATGAGCTGACATCTCTCGCATGGCCCGAACTGTACCAGAGATCGGTACAATCCGTAAACCTGGATCCCTTCTGCTGCAACCGTGGCGCCTATCCCTTAAGATAATGCTGCTGTGCAACTTCTTGAAGGAGTCCTGATGATGAGATTGTCTCGGAACGGTATCGCCCTCCTGTCCGCGTGCGCCCTCAGCCTGTCCGCCGTATCGGCGGCGCGGGCGGGCGTCATCCAGCATGTGTTCGTGATCACGATGGAGAACCACGACGGCTCGCAGATCTACGGCAACACGACCGACGCGCCGTACATCAACGGCACGCTGATCCCGAATTACGCCCGCTCCACCAACTTCAACGACGAGCTCCCGTCGCTCGCCAGCGAGCCACATTACATCTGGATGGAGGCGGGGACCAACGCCTTCTCCGACCACACCTTCACCACCGACAACAACCCGTCGAGCACCAACAGCACCAGCAGCACCGCCCACCTGGCGACGCAGATCAAGAACGCGACGAGCGGCGTCACCTGGAGGAGCTACCAGGAGGGGCTGAACTCCACGACCGGCGCCTGCCCGATCGCGAGCAGCGGCTTCTACGCGCCGAAGCACGACCCGTTCGTCTTCTTCAAGGACGTCTCCGGCAACCCGCCGTCGAAGACCAACGCCTACTGCGTGGCGCACCACAAGGCCTACAGCTCGTTCGCGACCGACCTGGCGGCCAACAACATGGCGAGCTACGTCTTCATCACCCCGAACCTGTGCAACGACATGCACGGGGCGACCGGCTGCCCGAACAGCAACTCGATCCGCTCCGGAGACGACTGGCTGAAGGCCCAGCTCCCGCGCATCATCAACTACGCCACTACCCACGCCGGCACCATCTTCATCACCTGGGACGAGGGGAGCGCCACGACCAAGATGCCCTTCCTGGTCGTCGGCCCCGGTGTCAAGGCCAACTACGCGGGAGCGGTCTCCTATACCCACAGCTCCCTGGTCAAGTCCGTGGACCGGATCCTCGGCCTGCCGATCCTGTCCACCGTCTCCGGCAGCAACGATTTCACCGACCTGTACAATGCCGGGTTCTTCCCGTAAGCCGGACGGCACGGCAGGATGTCTTTTTAAGCCGGGAAGTTGCGAAAAGGGCTCCCTTGCTGCGACCCGGCAGTTCCCTGTTACGTGACCCACGGGTCGCAAGTCTGGACCCGTGGGTCGGGTTGCGAGACCCGCGGGTCGTGTTTTGTGACCCACGGGTCAAGATGCGAAATAACCGGTCCATGTTGTCAGCAACACCCAGGACGATCCAACCCAGAGGCTCGACCCAATCCGGACCTCCCCCCTTGTTGCGACAAAGATTCGCCAACTCATCCACTCCAGCCTCGCTGCTGCCACCCAGAACCTTTTCGCAACAAAGCAACCCCCCGAGACTAGGGCAGGCATGGGTCCGGCTCTGTCATTCGCGCGGGTCGCAGCATGGACCACGAAAGTCGCAGCATAATCCCTGCGAGGGCAAGGTCGGAAAGCCCGACTCGCAACACCAATCTTACCAACGGTTCCGTACTTGGGTTGGAGAGGACGGCGGATTTCGGGTCCCCCTCTCAGGACTCCGGGTCTTGTTTCGTAATAGGCGGGTCCAGGGGAGCGGCCCAGGGGTCGTGTTGCGAAATAGCCGGGTCCTTGATGCGAGACCGCGGAAGAGACAACAACGCTTGGCCGTAGGGCTCCTACGGATTCATCGGCTCCGAAGGAGCCCAGGCATGTAGCCTGGGGCGTGAGCCCCAGGAAGGAGCCAATCCCCTCCAAAAGCCCCGGAGGGGCGACGGCAGCCACCGCTCCGGGGAAAACCGCCGTCGCCCCTCCGGGGCTCATGGATTCTTGGAATTGCTGCCACCTGGGGCTCACGCCCCAGGCTACATGCCTCTGCCCCTTGCGGGGCAAGTTCCAAGACTGGCTGAGATGGGCGGGCGCGCTCCGCCTCCGGCTAGGCGCCTCCGCTATGATTGTGCCAGGCCTTGAAACTCATGACCGACTTCTTCATCAGCTACACCGGAGCCGACCGACCATGGGCCGAATGGATCGCCTCGATCCTGGAGGCGGCGAAGTTCTCCATCGTGATCCAGGCTTGGGACTTCCGGCCGGGTGGCAACTTCGTCGTGGAGATGCAGAAGGCCGTCGCCGACTCGGATCGCACCATCGCAGTCCTATCCCCCGACTATCCGCGCTCCCTGTATGCCATGGCCGAGTGGACCGCGGTTTTCGCTACAGATCCGGACGGAGCGAAAAGGAAGCTCGTCCCTGTCAAAGTTCGCGAGGTAGCGCTGGAAGGTCTGCTGACCGCGATCATCCACATCAATCTTGTGGGTTTGGGCGAGGCCGCTGCACGGGAAACGCTCCTCAGCGGGCTAGCACATGAGAGGCCTAGGCCGGAGAGCGTCCGGTTTCCCGGAGCGCACCTGTTCCCAGGTCCGGCGCCCTCGCCTCCTGACCCTGAGCAGGCCAAGGCTGCTCTAGCGGACCTTCCCCTCGACGAGGTTCCGCAGCCCGGCCCACTCCCGGTAGGCTCGCGCATGCCGCTGGCTCACAACCCGCTCTTCGTCGGCCGTGAGGAGGATCTGAGAACCCTCGCCCGCCAACTCAAAGCGGGCGGAATCTCTGCGGTCGGACAAGTGAAGATCGCCGCGGCCACGGGTCTCGGAGGGATCGGAAAAACCCAGTTGGCATCCGAATTCGTCCACTGCTACGGCCAATTCTTCGGCGGAGGAGCGTTCTGGATGAGCTTCGCGGACGCCAGCTCTGTTCCCGCGGAAGTAGCCGCCTGCGGCCGGAGCCTCGGCCTTCACTCGAGCTTCGAGACTCTTACTCTCGACCAGCAGGTCCGCTTGGTCCAAGAGGCTTGGCAGAACCCCCTCCCTCGTCTCCTCGTCTTCGACAACTGTGAGGAGGAAGCGTTGCTTCTGCGCTGGCGCCCCACCTTTGGAGGCGCGCGGGTCCTTGTCACCAGCCGGCGGCCCGAATGGGATCCAGCCCTGGGCGTCAAGACAGTCCCGATTACAACCTTGCCGCGCCCCGTGAGCATCGAGCTCCTGCGCCGCTTCCGGCCCGATATTCCGGACACTGAGCAGGCCCTCGACGGAATCGCGAGAGAGCTTGGTGATCTGCCTCTGGCCCTCCATCTAGCGGGGAGCTTCCTCCAAACGTACCGCTCCTCCCCCTCTTTCGGAAGGCCCACGGCCTACCTGGAGTCGTTGCAGCAGACGGATCTGCTGGCCCACCCCTCGCTGCAAGGTCGAGGTGCTGGAATTTCCCCCACGGGGCACGAGGGGCACGTAGGCCGCACCTTCGCCCTGAGCTTCGAGAGGCTGGATCCAACCGACGAAGCCGGCGCCCTCGCCATAGATCTTCTCTCTCGGGCCGCTTGGTTTACACCCGGCGAGCCAATCCCAAGACCTCTGCTTTTCAAGACGGTCCACACGGATTCAGGGGATCAGATGATGGAGTTGATGGCCGAGGATGCGCTTCGACGGCTGACTAACCTGGGGCTTGTGGAGGCGAATAATCGGAATGATCTGCTGATGCACCGCCTCGTCGCAGCATGGGCTCGCGGCGTGGTCAAGGGCGATGATGCTCGGGAGGCCGTCGAAGAGGCGATCCTGACGGAAGCACACCGGTTGAACGAGACGAACAACCCTGCGCTTCTCTTGGTTTGGCAGCCCCACCTTCTGACCATAACTGATCGAGCTATGGATCGCGGTGATAGGACAGCGGCCCGGCTCTGCGACGAGCTAGGAGTTCATCTGTGGCAGGCCGGCGACTACTCAGGAGCGCGGCCATACCTCGAGAAGGCGGTTGCGACTCACACAAAAGTCTCAGGAGTAGAGCACCAGGACACTGCCAACAGCCTGAACAACCTCGGGCTCCTCCTTGATCATCAAGGTGACTACCCTGAGGCACATTGGCATTACGAGAAAAGCTTGGCAATCCGAGAAATTGTCTTGGGACCGGAGCACCCAGATACCGCCACGAGCCTCAACAACCTTGGAGGCCTCCTCCGAGCCCAAGGAGAATATGAGACTACTGCACGTCCTTACTACGAGCGCGCCTTGGCGATCCAGGAGAAGGTGCTGGGACCGGAGCACCCAGATACCGCCAGGAGCCTCAACAACCTTGGAGGCATCTACTTCAGTCAGAGAAACTTCCCAAGAGCGCGCTGGTTCGCGGAGCGAGCTTTGCGGATCTTGATCGCCAGCCTCGGTCCAGATCATCCGGACACGAAAGGAGTACGCAGCCAGCTTAGCTTGCTCCCTGGAGCTCACCGTCAGAAGAAACAGCGCTCCAAAAGGAAATGATGGCGGGTACAAGAGTCAGCAACATGAACACCGCCACAGCCAAAGACATCATCACCGCCACGAAAAACTGGCTCGAAAAGGCGATCATCGGGCTCAACCTCTGTCCGTTCGCCAAGGCGGTCTATGTCCGGGACCAGATCCGTTATGTGGTCAGCGAAGCGGAGGTCCCCGAGGCGTTGCTGGCCGACCTCGTCGCCGAGCTTCGAGGGCTGGCGGCGGCGGACCCGGGCGCGATCGACACCACGCTGATCATCCATCCGCGGGTGCTCGGGGATTTCCTGGACTACAACGACTTCCTCGGTGTCGCCGACGCGGCGGTCGTCGATCTCGGGCTCGAAGGGGTGATCCAGGTCGCCAGCTTCCATCCGGAGTACCAGTTCGCCGGCTCCGCGCCGGACGACATCGAGAATTGCACCAACCGCTCCCCCTTCCCCATCCTCCACCTGCTGCGGGAGGCGAGCGTCGAGCGCGCGGTGGCGGCGTTTCCGGATGCCTCCGAGATCTACGAGAAGAACATGGCGACGATGCGCCGCCTCGGCCACGAGGGGTGGCGACGTCTTTCAGTGACGCCAGCCCCCGGCCCTCACCAAGAGGATGATGCCAGGAACGGCCAGGAAGGTGAGGGCGATCGCCTTGCCCGTGCCGGTGGGCCAGAGATCCCCGGGGATCACGAACCGCCATAAGGTCACGGCGAGCAGCGCGATCAGAAGCACGCCACAGCCGAAGGGGATCCCACAGCAGCAACCACGGAACTTGACGTTGGACATGGGGAGCTCCTTCCCGGAAAGCCGGCCCGGCAAGGGCCACCGCGGGAGGATGCAAGGCCCGCACCGCCCGGGTGGCCGTCCATATCCACTATGATGACTCCGCGCCGCCCTACGGAAGGCTCTGGCCTCATATGCCCGATTCCGAGACCACCGAATCCATCCTGGAACAAGGCAAGCGCCTCTCCGAATCCCTCCTCTGGCGCCTCCAGTGTAACTTCTTCGACGCCCAGGGCGTTCAGGCCTGGACCACGGGGATCGTCCCCCACTACATCACCAGCAACGGCTGGATCGCCGACGCTTACGCCAAGGTGGTCCTCGGCTGGCTGCGCGACTGCGCGGGGGCGGTCCGTGAGCCGGATTCCTTCGCGCCGCTCGACCTGCGGCATCCGGTCTACATCGTGGAGCTCGGGTGCGGCTCGGGACGGTTCGGCTTCCATTTCTTCAACCGGCTCCTCGATCTCCTGAACCGCTCCTCGCTGAGCCACGTGCCGGTCCGCTACGTGCTGACCGACTTCACGGAAAAGAATCTCGAGCCGCTGCGGAATCACCCCGTGCTCCAGCCGTGGATCGAGGCGGGGATCCTCGACTTCGCGCGCTTCGACGCCTCAGAGCCTGGAGAGATCCGGCTCGAACGGTCCGGGGTGGCGCTCTCGCCCCAGACGCTGCGCAATCCGCTGGTGGTGATCGCCAACTACGTCTTCGACGGCATCCCCCAGGACGCTTTCGCGGCGCGCGGCGGCCAGCTCTTCGAGCTGCTCGCCACCCTCTCAGTCCCGGACGAGGAGGAAGACCTCGACGATCCCACGATCCTCCAGCGGGTGGAGGTCACCTGGGAGGAGCGTCCGGCCGTCATGGAGCCCTACGGAGACCCGGAGCTCGACGCCATCCTGCGGGAGTACGCGGAGCGCCTGAAGGATTCGACCCTGCTCTTCCCCTTCGCCGCGATCCGCTGCCTGCGCCATCTCGCCAGGCTCGCGGACGGCCGGCTCCTGCTCCTCTCGGGGGATAAGGGATATTGCCGCGAGGAGCTGATCGACGGCCGCGGGGAGCCCGCGGTAACCGTCCACGGCAGTTTCTCGATGATGGTCGACTACCACGCCCTGGGTCGCTGGTTCGCCCACCGGGGGGGCGAGCTCCTGTGCACCGCCCATCTGCACTCCAGCCTGAGCGTGGTCGCCGGCCTGCTCGGCACGCCTCCGGGCGGCACGGTGGAGACCCGGCTGGCCTTCGACGAGGCCGTCGAGCGCCGGGGGCCGGACGACTTCTTCGATCTCAAGGTGAGCCTCGGACAGCCTTACGACGACCTCACTCTGGAGCATCTCCTGGCCTGGCTGCGGATCTCCGACTGGGACGCCAACATCCTGCTCGGCGCTTGGCCCACGATGATGAAGCACGCGGGCGAGGCCTCGGGGGTCTTCCGCCTGGAGATCTACCGGGCGGTCCACGAGGTCTGGGATCACTATTTTTCAATCCGCGAAAAGCACGACCTCGCCTTCCATCTCGGCGTGCTGCTCTGCGAGATCGAGTGCTACGGCGACGCCCTCCCCTTCTTCCACGAGTCGATGGCGGTCTACGGGCCGAACCCGGCGACGGTGTTCAACGTCGGCCTCTGCCTGTTTCACCTGGGGGATCTCGAAGAGGCGCGCAAGCAGATGGATCAGGCTCTCGAAGGGGCGCCGGACTTCGAGCCGGCGATCGAGTTGCGCAAGGAGATCGCCGCGGCGCTGGCGCCGGCGCGGCCGCGGAAGAAGCGGGCGAAGGCGAAAAGGACGTAAGGGACATCAAGGACGAAAGACACGATTCCGGTGATCTCCTTCCTGTCCTTGCCGTCCCTGCCGTCCTTTGCGTCCTTGTTCTTCTCCCTTCCGGCATAGAATAGCCCCCTGATCCCGCCGCAACGGATTGAAGGAGAGGGGCGCCTTGGCCAAGGTTCTTGTCGTCGACAGCGATTCCGTGTTCGCCGCCGTGCTCGCGGACCGGCTGCACGTGGCCGGCCACGAGGTGCGCCGGTTGAGCGATGGCGCCCGGACCGCCGCGGCCGCCCAGGAGCATCATGTGGATCTGGTGGTGCTGGGGGACTCGCCGAACGCGGGGCTGCCGGTGATCGAGGCCCTGCGGGGGCAGTCCGCGACGCGGTCCGTGCCGATCCTGATGCTCTCCGGCCAGAACGCCGCCGCCGACCGCGTGGCCGCCCTGCGGGCCGGCGCCGACGACTATCTCGCCAGCCCCTGCGATCTCGAAGAGCTGCTGCTCCGCCTCGACCGCCTGCTCGCCAACCGCACCGCCGCCCTCCAGGTGCTCCAGGGGGACCTCGCCAACCATCCGCTCTGGGCCCTGCTCCAGTATCTCGGCCAAGTGCGCAAGACCGGCATCCTGCGGGTCAAGGGGGAAGCCGGCGCGGGGACGATCGAGATGCGCGACGGCGAGCCCGCCGAGGCCCGCTGGCAGGGGCAGTTGCGCGGCCGGCAGGCGCTGCTCGCCCTGCTCTCGCTCGAGGAGGGGGGGTTCCGCTTCGATCCGGTCCCCCCTGGCGCGCCGCGGCCGGCCGCCTCGGAGCTGCCGCTCCAGGAGCTGCTGATGGACTCCGCCTGGCTGAAGGACGAGATCGGCAAGCGCCGCCATCACATCCCCGCCACCGGCCAGCCGCTTCAGGCGCTCACCCCCAACCTGCCGGCGATCGACGGCTTCGATTCCCTCCCTCTGCGGCGGGTCTTCGAGCGCGTGCTCCAGCGGCCGGGGGTGCGGTTGTTCGACCTCATCGCCGACGAGACCGAGGCGCCGATCTCGACCCGGCTCGCCACCGCCCTGCTGGTGGAGCACGGCGCTCTCGCTCCGCAGTCGGACGAGACCCAGGCGGAGCTCCAGAACACCCGCGAGATCTCGACCGCGATCCTCTTCGAGGTGGCGATCGACGATCTCCTGGAGGCGGCGGCCGGAGCGGGGTTCGCGTCCTCGGCCCTGCCTTACCTGCTGCTGGTGGAGCCGGAGATCTGGCCGGCCCTGCGCCGGCTGATCGAGCAGTCGCCCGGCTTCCGCCAGAACGAGGGGCTGCGCCGGCTGGTCGAGCAGGTCGAGCTGCGCAAGGCGGGGAGCGCCACCTTCCCGAGCCGCCGCGGCAAGCTCTCGCTGCACGTACAGGTGCTGGCGGGAGCGTCGCAGCCGCAGGTCAACGCCATCGTCCCCGGCTGCGCCGGGATCTTCGTCTGGATCCGCGGCACCGAGGCCCTGGAAAGCGTGCGCGCCGTGGTGCAGCGGCTGGAGGCGAGCGGCCCGCGCGGCGCGGCCGGCGTGCTGGTGGCCGGCGCCGAGGCGGCCAGCCGCGAGGCCGGCGCCCTGGCGCGCGGCACCTCCCGCTGGCGGAGCACCCCGCACGAGCCGCAGAGCCTGCTCGGCCTGCTGCGGCTCCTCCATCCGGACGCTCATTAGAAAGAATCAAACCGTAGAAAGAATCAGACCGTGCCTACCCGTCCCACCGTGCTGCTGATCGATCCCCAGGCCGGGCGCCTGCGGGAGCTCGGAAACCGCCTCGCCGAAGAGGGCTATGAGGTGGTGCCGATCGCCGATCCCACGCGCGCCCGCCGCTTCGCGGAGGGGCTGGGGGCCGCCGTGATCGTGACCACCACCGACGCGCTGGCGGCCGGGGTCGATCCGGCGGCGATGCTCGGCGGCTCGGCGGCTCGCACTCTCGTCGTGCTGGGCGAAAGCCCCGGCGAGGAGGAGGCGCTCCCCGAGGAGGTGGCCTTCCTGCCGGTCGGCGGTCTCGAAGCCCCGGAGATCGCTCGCCGCCTGCTCCTGGTGCTGCTCGGCCGCGAGCTGGGCGCGGTGCCCGACGCCGGCCTCGCCTCGCTGGTGGGCGATCTCTCCCAGATGCCGCTGATCGAGCTGCTGCGCGGCCTCGACGCCACCGGCACCAGCGGCCGGATCGACCTGCGCGGCGGCTCGCTCCTGCTCCAGGCGGGCCAGGTGATCGCCGCCGCCGCCGGCTCGGCCCGCGGGCTCAAGGCGTTCTGCCGCATGGGCCGCCTGCACGAGGGGCCGTTCCGCTTCGTGCCCGGCGAGCTGCCGGGGCGGCGGGAGATCGAGGAGGATCTCGACGCCCTGGTGCTCGCCGCCATCGAGGACTCGCTCGGCGAGTTCCCGGACCCGCGCGTCCGCCTGGAGGTGGAGATCGGCCCGAGCTTCTTCGCCACCCCGTTCGCGCCGCTCCAGCAGCGCATCCTCGGCGCCGCCCAGCGCGGCGCCACCCTGCGGCAGATCCTCGACGGCCTGCCGGACCGCGACGGTGAGATCGTGCAGGAGGTGCTGAGCCTGGAGGAACGGGGGTTCCTGGTGCGGCGCGAGCCGGCGGTGCAGATCGTCACCGACTCGACCGCGGATCTCCCCGCGGATCTCGCCGCCGCCCACGGCATCGACGTCGTGCCGCTGACGGTGGCCTTCGGCGCCGAATCGTTCCGCGACCGGGTGGACCTTCAGCCCGGGCAGTTCTACGGCCTGCTGAAGACCAGGCGCGCCCACCCGGCCTCGAGCCCGCCGGCCGGGGACGAGCTCGCCCGCCGCTATGGCGAGTGGCTGGCCCGCGGCCACGACGTGGTCTCGGTCCACCTCTCGGCGCGCCTGTCGAAGACGCTCGAAAACGCCGGCGGCGCCGCCGCCGCCGCGCTGTCGGCGGCGAAGGAGCGCGGCGCCGGAGCGGCCCCCGCCATCGAGGTTGTCGACTCGGGGCAGGTGAGCCTCGGCCTCGGCCTGCTCGCCCTGTTCGCCGCCCGCATGGCGGCGCGCAACGAGACCGCCGCCGAGATCCGGCGCCGCCTGACCCTGATGGCGCCGCGCATCCATACCCTCTTCCTGGTGGACACCCTCGAATACCTCGCCCGCGGCGGCCGCATCGGCCGGGCGCAGGCGCTGCTCGGCGGCCTGCTCGGGATCAAGCCGATCCTGGGGGTGGTCGAAGGCGAGGTCGCCCCCGTCGACCGCATCCGCGGCGGGCGCGCGGCGCACCCGCGCATGCTGGAGATCCTGAAGAGCCGGGTCGACGCCGGACAGCCGGTGATCGCCGGGGTGAGCCACGGCAACGCCCCCGCCTGGGCGGACCGCCTGGAGAAGCTCGTCCGCGAGGCGTTCCCGGTGAGCGAGCTGATCCAGGCCGAGGTCGGCCCGGTGGTCGGCACCCACGCCGGGCCGGGGGTGGTCTCGGTCTCCCTGTTCCAGCCGGCGGCGGACGAGGCGGCGCTGATCGCGCCGCTGTAAGCGAATGTAAGCGGGAGCGCCACTCCTGCTATCCTTCAGCCCATGAGCGAGCTGGGCTGGAAATACCTGACGCCAGAAGACAAGCGATCGATTCTGCAAGGGATCGAGGACGGCGTCGCCCATGGCGGTCCGTATCACGTCGAGATCCATCCCGCGGACCGCTGCAACGTCGACTGCTTCTTCTGCTCGACCGCCGCGCTGCGCGGCACGGACGAGGTCCCGATGCCGCGCTTCGAGGAGCTGCTCGGGGAGCTGCGGGAGGCCGGCACGCGGTCGGTCCGCCTGTCGGGGGGCGGCGAGCCGCTCTTCCATCGCAAGATCCGCGAGTTCCTGGCGGCGATCCAGGCGAGCGGCCTGCCGATCGAGAACCTCACCACCAACGCCGTCCTGCTGCGCGCGGAGATCGCGGAGCTGCTGGTGGCCACCTGCGACCAGGTCACGGTCAGCCTCAACACGGCCGACGAGGCGACCTACGCCGCGATGATGCAGACCAATCCGCGCAACTTCCAGCGGGTGGTGGACAACGTCAAGGCGCTGATCGCCCTGCGGCGGCAGCGACGGTCGCGGAGCCCCTCCGTGCTCCTCCAGTTCCTCGTCTGGAAGGAGAACTACCGCCAGATCCCCGCGATGTACCGGCTGGCCCGGGAGATCGGGGCCGACCGCATCCTGTTCAACGGCCTTGCCTTCCTGCCGCCGGAAAAGAAGATGACCCCGGCCGAGACCGACGAGATGATGGGCCTCTACGAGGAGATCCTCCGCGTCGACGAGTACCGCACGATCGGCGTCATCAACAGTTTCGAGCAGGATCTCACGGCACGGGTGGCGGAGATCAGCCACCGGCTGGGCATCGAGCGCTCGCGCGTTTCCCTGCCCGGGAGGGCCGCGCGCTTCCTGCTGCGGGACGGCTTCACGGTACGCGAGAAAGTCGGCCATTTCCGCGAGCAAGTCCGGATGCGGCGGGCGGCCGGAGCCAACCAGGGGCTGGACAGCTACTGCCTGATCGGCTGGCACTCGATGGTCATCCGCACCACGGGCGTCGTGGCCCCCTGCTGCATCCTGCAGGGCAAGGAGCTGGGGAACGTCTACCACCAGACGGTGCGCGAGGTCTGGCACGGCGAGGCCTACAACCGCTTCCGCGCCGAGCTCTCCCGCATCCTGCGCGAGGGCCCGGCCTGGAAGCACGACGAGACCGCCGACCGCACGGTCGATTCCCTCTGCGGCATCAAGGACGCCTGCCCGATCGGGACTTTCTATTACAAGCCGGACGTGCCGTTCCTGCGCTCGTTCAACGGCGCGCTGCGCAACCTCACCCCTTGATCGAAAATCATCTCTGATCGATTCCCCCCGACGTTTCGCGCCGCCGATCCGTAGAATGGTCAGGCGCGGTGGAAGCCGGCCCGGGAGGAATCGATCATGAGTCAACTCGGTTGGGATCACCTGACACGCGAGGACAAGGCTGCCATCCTGAAGGGGATCGAGGATGGCGTCGCCTACGGCGGTCCTTATCATGTCGAATTTCACCCCCAGGACCGCTGCAACGTCGATTGCTTCTTCTGTTCCACCGCCTCGCTGCGCGGCAAGGACGAGATCCCGATGCCCCGCTTCGAGGAGATGCTCGGCGAATTGAAAGCGATGGGCACGCGGGCCATCCGCCTGTCGGGCGGCGGCGAGCCGCTCTTCCATCGCAAGATTCACGATTTTCTGCGCGCTATCAAAGCGAGCGGTCTGCCGATCGAGAATCTCACCACCAACGGCGTCCTGCTGCGCTCCGAGGTCGCGGAGCTGCTGGTGGGCACCTGCGAACAGGTCACGTTCAGCCTCAACACGGCGGACGAGACGACCTACGCCGCGATGATGCAGACCAATGAGCGCAATTTCCAGCGCGTCATCGATAACCTCCGCGGCCTGGTCGCCGCCAAGCGCCGGCAGGGCGCGCGGAATCCGCACGTCAAGCTCCAGTTCCTGGTCTGGAAGGAGAATTTCCGCCAGATCCCCGAGATGTACCGGCTTGCCTGCGAGGCCGGCGCCGACTCGATCCTGTTCAACGGCCTCGCCTTCCTGCCGCCCGAGAAACTGATGAGCGAGGCCGAGACCGAGGAGATGATGGGGCTCTACGAGGAGGTGCTGCGGATCGACGAGTACCGGCGGATCGACGTCGTCAACAGCTTCGAGCAGGACATCTCGGAGCGGGTGACGAGGATCGGCGTCAAGCTCGGCGAGGAGCGCAAGGCGATCCCGGCCGCCCGGCGGATCGGGCGGATGGTGGCGCGGAAGGACTTCTCGCTGGGCGAAAAGATCGCGCACGTCCGCAAGCGGCGGGAGCGGGACCGGGTCCTCGCGGCCAACGCGGGGCTCGACACCCACTGCCTGATCGGCTGGCACTCGATGCTCGTCCGCCCGACCGGCCTGGTGGCCCCCTGCTGCCTGATCCAGGGGGCGGAGCTGGGGAACGTCTACCGGCAGTCGATCCGCGAGATCTGGCACGGCGAGCCGTACAACCGCTTCCGCGCCGAGCTGTCGCGGATCATGCGCGCCCGGATGAGCTGGGAGCACGACCCCGAGACCGACAAGACGATCACGCCGCTCTGCGGCCCCAAGGGCAACTGCCCGATCGGCACGTTCTACTACTACCCGGACACCCGCTTCGTCCGCGACTTCGACGCCAAGGTGCGGAGCCTCACCGCTTGAGCCGAGAGGGCGACCGCAGGTCGCCCGGCAGGCCCACATCTTCAGCCCTCCGCGGGCGATCGTTCGTCCCGGATCAGCCACGCCGCGCTGAGCGAGGCGAGCAGCGCGAGCCCGGCCGCGGCGAGCATCACGCCCCGGAAGCCATCCAGGAAGGCCCGGTCGACGGTGGTCCGGGCCTGCGTCCGCGCCGGTTCGCCGAGCCCGGCGGGGATCTCCACGGCCGCCAGCCGCTGCCGCTGCGCCTCGATCGCCGTCCGCGCTTGCGGGGGCAGATCGGCCTGGGCGAGCCGGCGGTCGAGCCCGCGTCCGAACAGGCCCTGCATCAGAATGCCGAACACGGCGATGGCGAGGAGCCCGGCGCAGCGGGAGACGGCGTTGTTGATCCCTGAGGCGATGCCGGCGTGGCGCTCCTCCACCGCTCCCATCACCGTCGTGGTCAGCGGCGCCACGCTGATCGCCATGCCGAATCCCAGGACCAGGATGGCCGGGAAGAACGCCGTCCAGTAGCCGCCCCCCAGGCCCGGAATGGCGAACAGGGCGAACCCGGCGGCGGCGATCGCCGGGCCGATGATCAGCGGCAGCCGGGCGCCGTAGCGGTCCACCAGCCCGCCGGACCAGCGGGAGAGCGTGAACATCAAAAGGACGAACGGCAGCAGGGCCGCTCCCGCCGCCGTCGCCGAGTAGCCGCGCACCTGGATGAGATCGAACGGCAGGAAGAACAGCGCGCCGCCGAGGGCGGCGTAGAGCCAGAGCGTCAGCAGGTTGGCGCCGGCGAAGGTGCGTGAGCGGAAGAGCGAGAGCGGCATCATCGGGGCGGCGATCCGCGACTCCACCGCGAGGAAGCCGAGGAGCGCGGCGCACCCCGCGAGCAGTGCCCCCCAGACCAGCGGGTTCCCCCAGCCCAGTCGCGGCGACTCGATGAGGCCGAAGGTCAGGCCGCTCAGACCCAGGGTGGCGAGGAGCGCGCCGGGAACGTCGATCCTCCCCGCGGCCTGATCGTCCCGGCTCTCCGGCACGAAGCGCAGAGAGATGGCGATCACCGCCGCGGCCAGCGGGAGATTGAGGAAGAACACCCAGCGCCAGGAGGCGTGATCGATCAGCCAGCCGCCCATCAGCGGCCCCACCGCCGCCATGATCGAGCCGTAGCCGGACCAGGTGCCGATCGCCCGTCCGCGGCGCGCCGGATCGAAGGACGCCGAGAGCAGGGCCAGGCTCCCCGGCACCATCAGGGCGGCGGCGATCCCCTGCACGGCCCGCGCGGCGATCAGCGTCCCGACGCCCGGCGCCAGGCCGCACGCCACCGAGGCGGCGGCGAACCCGGCGACGCCGGACAGGAACACCCGCCGCCGCCCGAAGCGGTCGCCCAGCGATCCCCCCACCAGCAGCAGGGCCGACAGGAAGAGAGCGTAGATCTCGACCACCCACTGGACGTCGGCCACCGTGGCGCCGAGGTTCCTCTGCAGAGCCGGCAGCGCCACATTCACCGCCGTGCCGTCGATGAAGGCCATGCTGGAGCCGAGGATGGTCGCCGCCAGCACCCACCGCTCCGCCACCGGCCCGCAGGGAGCCGCGCTCTTTCCGGCCCGCACCACCCCTTCAACGCACGGCTCTCTCAGCATCGCGGTTCTCCCTCGCTCTTTAGGCTACCGACGATTGTAGACTCCCCACGAGGAGGCAGCCATGACCTATCCCCGCCTTCAGCGTTCCTTGATCGTAATCGTTCTCCTGGCCCTCGCCGCCCAGCCCGGCGCGGCGCGCACGGCCAAGCCGCCGCTCCATGCCCGCCACTGGATGGCGATCACCGGCAAGCCCCTGGCGGCCACCGCCGGGGCCATGATGTTCCAGAAGGGGGGGAATGCCGTGGACGCGACGGCCGCCATGCTCGCCGCCGCCTGCACCATGTGGGACACCCTCGGCTGGGGGGGCGAGACCCAGGCCCTGATCTGGAACCCCAAGACCCGCAAGGTGATCGCCATCGACGCGCTGGGCGTCGCTCCCACCGGCGCCACGCCCGACTTCTACCATGGCAAGGGGATGGCCTATCCGCCGGAGTACGGCCCGCTGGCGGCGGTGACGCCCGGCACCCCCGGCGGGCTGCTGGTGATGCTCGCCGAGTATGGCCGCCTCTCCCTCGCCGACGTCCTCGGGCCGGCGATCCAGATGGCCGACGGCTACCCGATCGAGGCGCAGCTCGCGGACACCATCGAGCGGCAGAAGGGGGAGATCAAGAAGTGGCCGGCCTCGCGCGCCCTCTTCCTCACCCACGCGGACGAGGCCCGGGAGGCGCCCCGGGCCGGCGAGATCTTCCGCCAGAAGGATCTCGCCGCCACTCTGCGCAAGCTGGTCGAGGCCGAGCGCCTGGCCCTCGCCGCCGGCAAGAACCGCAAGCAGGCGATCCAGGCCGCCTATGACCGCTTCTACAAGGGGGATATCGCCGAGGAGATCGTCCGCGGCACCCGCGAGCAGGGGGGGCTCTTCACCCGCGAGGATCTGGCCAACTGGCAGGTGAAGACCGAGGAGCCGGTCAAAGTCACCTACAAGGGGATCGACGTCTACAAGCTCACCGCCTGGACCCAGGGGCCGGCCATGCTCCAGGCGCTCAACCTGCTGGAGCCGATGGACCTGCGCGGCATGGGGCTCAACAGCACCCGCTACATCCACACCCTCTACCAGGTGATGAGCCTCGCCTTCGCCGACCGCGACTTCTACTACGGCGACCCCTACTTCCCGCCCGCGGAGCCGCTCCAGCCGCTGCTCTCCAAGGCGTACGCCGACGCCCGGCGGAAGGAGATCGACTGGAAGCGGAACGATCCGGCGGTGAAGCCCGGCGATCCCTACGCGTTCGAGGGGAAGCAGAACCCTTATCTCGACCTCCTGAAGGCTTGGGGGGTGCCGGCGGACAAAAAGAAGTGGACGCAGCCGCAGAATTCAAAACTGACCTTTGACGAGTCCTTCCGCGCCGGCACCACCTCGGTGATCGCCGCCGACGAGGAGGGTTGGCTGGTCTCGGTGACGCCGAGCGGCGGCTGGACCCCCGCCTTCATCGCCGGCCGCTCCGGCATCGGCCTCTCGCAGCGCATGCAGAGCTTCGTGCTCGACCCGGCCGAGGGGCCGTTCAACGTGCTGGCGCCCGGCAAGCGGCCGCGGGTGACCCTCACCCCCAGCCTGGCGGTGAAGGACGGCAAGCCTTGGCTGGCCTTCGCGGTACAGGGGGGGGACACCCAGGACCAGAACCTCCTGCAGTTCTTCCTCGACGTCGCGGAGTTCGGGATGACCGTGCAGGAGGCGGCGGAGGGGCCGAACATCACCAGCTATCAGATGCATAGCTCCTTCGGCGACCACGCCTCCGAGCCCGGACGGCTGACCGTGCAGGCCAGCACCCCGCCGTGGGTGCGGCAGGAGCTGCAGCGGATGGGCTACAAGGTGGAGGTCGAGGAGCGCAACTCCGGCCCGATCAACGCCATCCTGCTCGACGCGGAGCACGGCACGATCTGGGGCGGGTCGAGCGATTACGGAGAGGACTATGGAATTGGCTGGTGAGCTGATCCTCCCCGATCTCCCCGACCTCCTGGCCGCCCGCCGCGCGCTGGCCGGGGTGGTATTGCGGACGCCGGTGCTGCGCTCGGACGTCCTGGACGAGCTGGCCGGAGCGCGGCTCTTCTTCAAGGCCGAGGGGTTGCAGATCACCGGCTCCTTCAAGGTGCGCGGGGCCTACAACCGGATCCGGTCCTTCTCGCCGGAGGAGATGGCGCGCGGCCTGATCACGGTGAGCGCGGGCAATGCCGCTCTCGGCGCCGCCTGGGCGGCCCGCGCCGCGGGAGCCAGACTGGTGGTGGTGATGCCGGAGAACGCGGTCCCCGAAAAGCTGGCGGCGGTGGCGGCGATGGGTGGGCAGATCGAGAAAGAGGGGATCACCAACGCCACCCAGGCTTTCGAGCGGCTGGCGCGGCTGCGGGAGGAGCACGGCTACACGCTCGTTCATCCCTTCGACGATCCGCTGGTCATCGCCGGCGCCGGCACCGCCACCTGGGAGTTGTTGGAAGACGCGCCCGATCTCGACGCCCTGGCGATCCCCGCCTCCGGCGGCGGCCCTCTCTCCGGCGCCCTGCTGGCGGCCCGCGGGCTGGCTCCGGCCGCGAAGGTCTACGGCATCCAGCCCGCCGGGGCGGACGGCATCGTGCGCTCGCTGGCGGCCGGCGCGCCCACTCCCCCGGAGAAGGTGCAGACCGTGGCGGACGGCCTCACCGCCCCGAAGCCGGGGGCCTACAACTTCGAGATGATCCGCCGCTGGGCCACGGATGTCTTCACCGTCCCCGACGCGGCGATCCTGGCCGCCATGGGGCTGATCCTCCGGCACCTGAGGGTGATCGTGGAGCCGGCCGGCGCCACCGCCCTGGCCGGGGTGCTGGCCGACGAGCGTTTCCGCGGCCGGCGGGTCGGCATCCTGCTGACCGGCAGCAACACGGGGGTGGAGCGGGTGCGCGAGGCGCTGAGGGCAGCCGATCAGCGGTAGCCCGCGGCCTGCAGCTCGAACAGCTCGGCGTAGCGCCCGCCCCGCGCCAGCAGCTCCTCGTGGGTGCCCATCGACTCGACCTTGCCGTCGGCGAGGACCAGGATGCGGTCCGCCATGCGCACGCTGGAGAAGCGGTGCGAGATCAGCACGGCGGTCTTCCCCTCGCTCAGCTCCTTGAAGCGCTGGAAGACCTCGAACTCCGAGCGGGCGTCGAGCGCCGCGGTCGGCTCGTCGAGGATCAACACCTGGGCCTCCCGCATGTAGGCGCGGGCGATGGCCACCTTTTGCCACTCGCCTCCCGAGAGGTCGACGCCGGTGCGGAAGCGCTTGCCGATGATCTGGTCGTAGCCCGCCGGCAGCTTCTCGATCACCTCGTCGGCCAGGCTGCGCTCGGCGGCGGTGACGATGCGCGCGCGGTCGTCGCGGGCCTCGATGAGGCCGACGGCGATGTTCTCGGCTGCGGTGAGGTGATAGCGCACGAAGTCCTGGAAGATGACGCCGATGTTGGCGCGTAGCGCGCCGAGGTCGTACTCGCGCAGGTCGTGACCGTCGAGCAGGATGCGCCCCTCGTCCGGGTCGTAGAGCCGCGCCAGCAGCTTGACCAGGGTGGTCTTGCCGGCGCCGTTCTCGCCGACCAGGGCCAGCACCTCGCCGCCCCGCAGATCGAAGCTCAGGTGGCGCACCGCCCAGCGCTCGGCGCCGGGATAGCGGAAGCCGACGTCCTCGAACGCGAAGCCGTCGCGGATCGGCACGGGGAAGGGGCGGGGATTCTCCGGCGAGACGATCTCCGGCTCGATCTCGAAGAAGGAGAACAGGTCGTCGAGGTAGAGCGCCTGCCCGGCCACCTGCGAGAAGCCGATCAGCAGCCCCTCCAGCAGGGAGCGCAGGCGGAGGAACGAGCCCGCCAGGAAGGTGAGGTCGCCGATGCTGAAGCGGCCGCTCAGCGTGCTCCAGGCGATGTAGGCGTAGGCCACGTAATACCCCACCGTGCCGATGGCGGTCAGCGCGCCCCCCCAGCCGGCGCGGCGGATCGCCAGCCGGCGGTTGCCCTGATAGAGGGCGTTGGCGAGCTGGCGGTAGCGCTCGATCAGGAAAGCGTTGAGGCCGAAGATTTTCACTTCCTTGGCGGTCTCGACGCTGGCGCCGGTCTGGCGCACGTAGTCGATCTCGCGCCGCTCCGGCGTCCGCATGAAGTCCAGCGAGTAGCTCTGGGAGTTGAAGTGCGCCTCGCCGAGGAAGGCCGGGACCAGCGCCAGGATCAGCAGCGCGATCAGCCAGGGGGCGTAGACCACCAGCCCGGCGGCGAAGCTGACGATGGTCACGATGTCCTGCGCCTGGCCGAAGAGCTGGTTCATCAGCGTCATCCGGCCGGTGGTCTGCCGGCGGGCGCGCTCGAGCCGGTCCTGGAGCTCGCTGTCCTCGAAGTCCTCGAGGTCGAGCGTGGCCGCATGCTCCATCAGGCGCACGCTGGTGGCGTTGGTGAACTGCTCCGAAAGGAGGGAGTCGAGCAGCGAGACCAGGCGGCCCAGCCCGTCGGAGAGCACCGCCAGGATGAGCTCGGCCGCCAGCAGCCAGCCGAGATGCCCCAGCAGGCCGCTGGCCAGCCAGTCCCGCAAGTGCGGGGGCACCCCGGGCGTCCCGGCCAGCCGGATCACCTCGTCGATGATCAGCTTGCCGACGTAGAGAGTGGCCACCGGCAGCAGCGCCCGCACCAGGCGCAGCGTCAGATCGGACCCGGTCAGGCTGGGGCTGGTCCGCCAGATCAGCTTCAGGAAGGGGGGCAGGTTGCGCAGCGCCCCGAACCGCTCGCGCAGCGACCGCGGCGCCGGGGCTGGCGCTGGAAATGAGGGTGGGGTGCGGCCGTTCGTGCTGTTCTCTCGTGCCATCCGGTTCTCTCCGACTTCCCCGCGCAAGGGTTGCACAGATCGCTCCAGGGGAGCCGTCCCCCTCCGTGGGGGAGGGGCGGTTCTCACTGGGCAATCGCCGCCCAGTGAGAACGAACGGTTCCTCCTCAGTGGGCAGCCGCTGCCCAATGAGAATGGCGCCGCTCCCTCGATGGGGCGATGGCCGCCACCGTAGGGAATTTGGAAGGATTCGCGCGGGGCTGACCCGATTGGCGCGCCAAAGGCGCTTCGCTTCCTGGAGGCGGGTACTACATCCATTTCCCGCCTAACAGAGGAGAGCTCTATGGTTCGACTGCGGTCCGTTCTCGTGTCTATCTGTGTCTTTGCTCTGCTTTCCGTTGCCGCGTCGGCGTCACCACCGCCGACTTCTTCAAAAACTCCACGAAAGCTCGCCGCGCCTCACCTGGCCGGCAAGATCGCCCTGCCCCCCCCCGGCCCTGGCCCTGGCGGTCCCCCGGTGATCACTCTCGAGCCGGAAAGCTGGGTCGTTATCGACGCCCCCGGCGACGGCGGGGTGTCCACGGAGGGCACCTCTCCGCCTCCCTCTACCGGCCATGTCTACATCCTCCGTGGCGAGGCCGGCATCTCCGAGTCGCCGCTCCCGCAGACCATCAAGGATGATCTCGTCCCGACCCCCCCGGACGGCGATATCTCTATTTCCAGTGAGGATGGAGGGGAGTACGCCTACATCGTGAGTCAGGAGATCGCCGACGGGATCGAGGCGTCGGAGCTGGCCGGCGCGCTGACTCCGGAGATCGAAGCGATCGCCGAGCCGCTCGACGAGGAGACCTCCTACTCCGCCTCGACCACCAACAAGTCGATCTTCGGCGGCAGTTGCGCCACCCATGACAAGAACTACAGCAAGGTCATCAACCTGCACAGCTACAACTACGACAAGACCTTCCAGCTCGGCGACGGCTTCACGGGCTCCTTCTCCGCCAACGCCCAACTGGAGGGCTCGGTGACCGCCCAGCTCAACTTCGGCCTCAAGCGCAAGAAGGTGTTCGGCAAGTGCGTGCCGTACGGCGTGAAGTTCCAGAACGTCCACGCCTTCGGCAACGCGACGTCCACCGCGGGCATCACGCTCACGGGAGGGCTCGCGTACCAGAACACCTTCGGACCGTGGGACATCTCCAAGGCGCACCTGTTCAGCTTCACCTACTGGGCCGGCCCCATCCCGATCACCATCGGCTTCAACCTGCCGATCACCGCCGGCCTCGACCTGGGCGCCAGCGTCACCGGCACGATCAATTACAACGGAAACTACGTCGCCAGCGGCACCTTCGACTATGTCTGCACGCTCGATGACTGCTCAGGCAGCGCCAACTTCGAAAACACCTCGCCCACCGGCAGCACCCAGTCGATCACCGGTTCGGTGTCCGGCCATATCAAGCCGGTGCCCCACGTGGATGTCGCCATCCGCGCCTACCTCTACGACGACGCGCTCCTTTATGCGCAGGTCGGGGTGCGGCCGTACCTCCTGGGAGACCTGTGGGGTTATACCGGCAACACCTGCGGTGACGCGGACGGCAACGGCAACAATGAGTCCGTCCATGCGCTCACCTTCGATCTGGATCGCCGCATCGACATCACGGCCGAGGCGAAGATCATCGGCCGCGATCCATGGCAGCGGACGCTGAGGACCGGATCGGTCGTGCACATGGGTTTCTGGGACCTGATCAATTCGGATGCGATGCAGCCCCTGCTCCAGGGTCCGGCGAACCTCAATGTGGGGACCGCCGGCAATTACAACGTGAAGATCCGCCCGTGCTGGCCCTACACCGACAAGGTCACCTACCAGCTCAACTGGGGTGACGGCAGCGCGGCGCAGCCGTTGGAGGGCGTTCCCGGCACGGACGTACCGGCCAGCCATACCTGGACCGCGGCGGGCAGCCCGGCGGTCACCGCCACCTCGGTGCAGGACCTGCACGGCCGGACGCTGAATCAGAGCACCTCGCTCACCGTCCAGGTCACGGTGCCGGTGCCGCTGACCATCACGTCCACCCCGAGCCCGGCGTCGTCAACCTATGGCAACGCCATCACCTGGACCGTCACCCCGGCCGGTGGCGACCCGGCGACCCGTCAGTACGCGCTGGTCCGCCAGCTCGCCGGGACGACCACCTGGCTTCCCGCCACTCTGGCATGGCAGACGAGCAACGTCCTGAGCTGGACCCCGCTCGCCGGCGACGTCGGCACCTGGCAGTTCTTCATCCTGGTCAAGGACGGCAACACGCCGGCCGATCCCGGCTACGCGGCTTCCGCCAACCCGGGCCAGACCCTGGTCGTGGCCCCTCTCGCCGTCACGGCCACCACCAGCCCAGCCTCGGTGACCTACGGCAACGCGCTCACCTGGACCGCCACCGCGACAGGTGGAACCCCGGGGACCATCCAGTACACGCTGGCCCGCCAACTCGTCGGGACGAGCACCTGGATTCCCACCCCCCTGGTATGGCAGGCGGGCAATGTCCTGAGCTGGACCCCGACCTCCGCGGACGTCGGTACCTGGCAGATGGCCGTCGCGGTCAGGGACGTCAACACGGCGCCCAATGCCAACGGTTACGGCTACTCCGCCTATACCTTCCCGAACACCGTCCAGGTAGTCGCTCCCCTGGGCCTCACGATCACCTCGAGCCCGTCTTCCTCGGTCTACGGCAACGCCATCACCTGGACGGCGACCGCCAGCGGCGGCGTCCCGGCTACCACGAAGTTCGCGCTCTTCCGCCGCCGCGCCGGCGCCACCGCCTGGATTCCCGATGTCACGACCCCCGCCTGGCAGGCCAGCAACGTCCTGAGCTGGACCCCGACCTCGGCCGATACCGGCACTCCCTGGGAGATCTTCATCTGGGTCAAGGACGGCAACACGCCGGCCAATGCCAACGGCTACGGCTACGCCGCCTACGCCAACGCGGGAAACGTCCAGGTTGTGACCGCGCCCATCACCCTCACCGTCACTCCGAGCCCGGCGTCGTCGATCTACGGGAATGCCATCACCTGGACGGCCAGCACCACCGGCGGCACCCCGGCAACCACCAAATTCGCGTTCTTCCGCCGCCGCGCCGGGACCACGCCCTGGACTCCTGACGCGACCACGCCGGCCTGGCAGACCAGCAACGTGATGAGCTGGACCCCGTCCTCGGCCGACGTCGGCACCTGG
The DNA here is from genome assembly GCA_035490435.1 of Thermoanaerobaculia bacterium. Lineage (GTDB taxonomy): Bacteria > Acidobacteriota > Thermoanaerobaculia > Multivoradales > UBA5704 > DATARR01. The sequence continues at coordinate 149,945 of DATHEF010000015.1, read as the reverse complement.
GAAATCTTCATCTGGGCCAAGGACGGCGACACGGCGGCCAACGCCAACGGCTACGGCGCCTACGTCAACGCGGGAAACGTCCAGGTCACGGCCCCACCCGTGCTGACCCTGACGGTCACCGGCAGCCCGGCGGCGTCGGTCTACGGAAACGCCATCACCTGGACGGCGACCGCCGGCGGCGGCAACAACCCGTCGACCACCAAGTACGCGTTCTTCCGCCGCCGCGCCGGGACCACCCCCTGGACCCCGGACGCCACCGCGCCGGCCTGGCAGACCAGCAACACCTACAGTTGGACCCCGGCCCCGGCCGATGTCGGCACCTGGGATACCTACGTCTGGGTCAAGGACGGCAACACCCCGGCCAGCATGAACACCTACGGCTACTCCGCCGGCTACAACTCGGGCGCGGTCCGGGTCGTAGCGCCCATCAGCCTCGCATGCCCGCCGAATCCAGGGCCGACGAACTACGGCACCCCCATCACCTGGACGGTCAACCCCAGCGGCGGAGACTCGGCAACCCTCCAGTACGCATTGTTCCGCCGCCGCTCCGGAGCCACGGTCTGGATTCCTGACGTAACCGCGCCGGCGTGGCAGTCCGGCAACGTCTTCACCTGGACTCCGGCCTCGTCGGACGTCGGCACCTGGGAGTTCACGATCTGGACCAAGGACGGCACCACGCCGGCCAACTACAACGGCTACGGCTACTACTCCTCATGCCCGAGCGCCGTTCAGGTCCTGACTCCCCTCGGCCTCACGAGTAACCGGAGCCCGGCGTCGTCGGACTACGGCACGACCCTCACCTGGACGGCCACCGCGACCGGTGGAACCCCGTCGACCACCAAGTACGCGTTCTTCCGCCGCCCCGCCGGAGCCACGGCCTGGATGCCTGACGCCACCGCTCCCGTGTGGCAGACCAGCAACGTCTTCAGTTGGACCCCCAATTCGTCGAACGTCGGCTCCTGGGAGATCGTGCTCTGGGTCAAGGACGGCAACACGCCGGCCAACGCCAATGGCTACGGTTACGGGGCCTACTACAACGCGGGACCGGTCCAGGTCACGGCGCCGCCCCTCGGCCTCACGGTCACCCCGAGCCCGGCGACATCGCCCTACGGCAACACCATCACCTGGACGGCTACCGCCAGCGGCGGCGTCCCGGCAACCACTAAATTCGCGTTCTTCCGCCGCCGCTCCGGGGCTACCGCCTGGATCCCGGACGTGAGCGCTCCGGCCTGGCAGACCAGCAACGTCATGACCTGGACCCCGACCTCGGCCGACGCCGGCGCCTGGGAAATCTTCATCTGGGTCAAGGACGGCAACACGGCGGCCAACGCCAATGGCTACGGCTACGCCGCCTACACCAACGCGGGGGGGGTCCAGGTCACCGTGGCCCAGGCGTATCCCGCCAAGGGGTGGGTCGACGGCTACAACTCGCAGCACATTTGGGGCTGGGCCTGCGATCAGGACTATCCGACCCAGAGCAACCGGGTGGACGTCTATAACACCAACGGCCAGGGCCTCGGCAGCGCCGGCGCCTCCGGCGGCTCCAGCTCCGCCATCAACAGCACCTGCGGCGGCGGCACGGCCCATTACTTCGACTACTACCCGAGCGGCGGAATTGCCTCCGGCACGCATTTCAACGTCTGGTCGATCGACCTGCCCTACGCCACCGCCGGCAACGACAACAGGAAGCTCGGCGGAAACGGCGCCATCGGCGACGGCACCGAATTCGTCATCCCCTAACTTCTCCTAGACGAGCTGCCCGGGCGTTCGCGCCCGGGCAGCCTCACCCCTGAATCTTCATGCCTCCAGGGCCTGCTCCAGATCCGCGATCAGGTCGTCCGCGTCCTCAATCCCTACCGAAAGCCTGATCAGATCCGGCGGCGGACCCAGCCTCCCCCGCAGCTCGTGCGGGATGCTGGCGTGGGACATCCGGCAGGGCAGGCTGATCGAGGAGCCCACCGAGCCGAAGCTCACCGCGATCGCGAACAGCCGCGCGGCTTCCACGATTCTCTCTGAGCGCTCCGGGTCTCCCGTGGTGAAGCTCACGACGGATCCCGGACCGCTCGCCTGACGCTCGTGGATCTCGCGCATCGCCGGCGCCGCCAGAGCGGGGAAGAAAACCTTTTCAATCCGTGGATGAGCGGCGAGGAAATCCGCGATCCGCGCCGCCGTCGCGCCCTGGCGCTCGACGCGCAGCGCCAGCGTCTTCATCCCCCGCAGCAGCAGCCAGCTATCGAAGGGCGCCAGCCCCGTCCCCTCGGCGTTGAGGTGGAAGGCGAGCCGCTCGTGGAGAGCGGGATCGCCGGTCACCACCGCCCCGGCGCTGACGTCGCCGTGGCCGCAGAGGAATTTGGTGGCCGAATGGATCACCAGGTCGGCCCCCAGCGCCAGCGGACGCTGGAGACAGGGGGAGAGGAGCGAGTTATCCACCGCCAGCAGCGCGCCGCCGCGATGGGCGATCTCCGCCAGCCGCTCCAGGTCGGCGATCCGCAGCAGCGGATTGGTCGGCGTCTCCACCAGCAGCAGGCGGGTGGCCGGGGAGAGCGCCGCCGCGACCGCCTCCGGGTCGGTGGTGTCGACGTGACGGACGCGCACTCCCAATCCCGGCGCCACCCGGGAGAGGAGGCGGACCGTGCCGCCGTAGAGGTCGTCGCCGGCGAGGATCTCCTCCCCCATCTTCACCAGGCGGGTGACGGCGACGAGCGCCGCCATGCCGCTGGCGAAGGCGCAGCCGAAGCGGCCACCCTCCAGCGCCGCGAGATGCTCCTCGGCCAGCGCGCGGGTCGGGTTGGCCGTCCGCGAGTAGTCATATTCGCCAAACTCAGCGGCGCCCGGCTGGCGGAAGGTCGCCGTCTGATAGATCGGCGGCGCCGTGGCACCGTAAGGATCGTTCCCGGGCGGCAGATGAACGCAGCGGGTGGCGAGCCTCATGCCGCACCTTCTTTCCGCCACTCGACATCCTCTGCCAGATCGTACAGATCGGCCATCACCGCCTCGGTCGTGGGCCAGCGGCCGGCGCCGCGTGCGGCGATCCTGATCTGGCCGCCGCCTTCGAGCTGGACAACGAGAGCGTTTTCCGCGCCCGCCGCCCACGCGCAGGGGTGGTCCGGCGACAGGTCCAGAGGCTGAACGCTGGCCCGCAGCCCATCCTCCCGGCGCTCGCAGGCGGCGACCAGCCGCAGGCGCCTCCCCCGCCGGACCGCCTCGGCCGCGGCGCGCTCGTCGAGATCCGCGATCCCCCGCCGCGGAATGTTCTCCCAAGGCAGTGAAACGCCGAAGGCTTCCCGGACGAGAAGAGAGAGCTTCTGTGCCGCGTCCGAGCCGTCGAGGTCGAGGGTGGGATCGGCCTCGGCATAGCCGGCCTCGCGGGCCAGCGCCACCGCCTCGGCGAAGGAGGCGCCGGCAGCGCAGCGGTCGAGGACGAAGTTGCAGGTGCCGTTCAGAACCCCGGTGATGGACTGGACGCGGCCGGCAGCCGCCGCCCGGCGCACCGCCTCCAGCGCCGGCAGCGCGCCGCCCACACTGGCGCTGAAGCGCAAGGAGACGCCGCGCCGCCGCGCCCGCTCCGAAAGGTTTTCCACCTCGCCGGCGAGCAGAGCCTTGTTCGCCGTCACCACGTGGCGCCCGCTGTCCAGCGCCAGGGTGATCCATTCATGAGCGGGCTCGCGCCCCCCGAGCAGCTCCACTACCACGTCGGCGTCTCGCGCCAGCAGCGCGGCGGGGTCATCCGTCAACAGACGGCGCGGCACGGCGGGCTCGCGGACACGGCCAAGGTCTCGCACCGCGACCCCGATCACCCGGAAAAGTGCGGGGAGGGCGAGGAGCCGGGCCAGCACGCCGCCGCCCACGGTGCCGCAGCCGAGCAGGGCCACGCGCAGGGGCGGACCGGCAACCCGCGGTGGCACGCGGTCTGGACAGGCGACTCCCAGCTTTCTTGCGAGAAAACGGGCGGTGAGATTCGAGTCCATTCGAGTCACGTGGCCGGCGGAGTCCCGTCCGGCACTGGCGGGGACCACCACGATGGCGCGGTCCAGCTCATGATCGAGATAAGGGATGTCGACGGCGGCGGGCTCGGCGTCGAGCCGGTCGTCGCCTCGAGTGACGAGGCCGATCTGGGTGGGATCGAGCAGCGTGGCGGGAAGGCCCGAGCGGTCGAGCGCGAGAGTCAGGAGAGCGGCCGCGGCCATCTCAACCGTACCAAGCAGGGCGGCCAGCCCCTCCCGTTGAGGTGGCAGGCCCAGTTGCTGCGCCCGTTTGAGCAGGTCGTCGCTGGTACAACCCAGGGCGGAGACCACCGCCAGGACGCGGCGGCCGGCCCGCCACTCGCGATAGATCTCGTGAACGGCGAGCGGCAGGTCGGCGTCGGAGCGCAGCACGGAGCTGCCGAATTTCAGCACGGATGTCTGTTTCATGAATTCCTCTCTTTTCTGGCAAAAGCGCTCACGCCTCCAGGGCGCGGCGCAGGTCGGCGATGATGTCGTCGGGGTTCTCGAGCCCGACGGAGATCCGGATCAGGCCGTCGGTAATGCCGGTCGCGAGCCGCTGCTCCACGGGCACGGCGGCATGGGTCATCGAGGCGGGGTGGGTGACGAGGGTCTCGGCGGCTCCCAGGTTCTCGGCCAGGGCGCAGAGGCGGACGCCGTTCATCACGCGGACGCCGGCCGCCGCCCCGCCCTCGACCTCGAAGGCCATCAGCGCGCCGCCGCTCCCCTGCTGCCGCCGGGCGAGCTCGTATTGCGGGAAGGATTCCAGCCCGGGATAGAGGATCCTGGTCACCCGCGGATGACTTTCGAGAAAGCGGGCCACGCGCAGGGCGTTGGCCGAGTGGCGCTCCATGCGCAGCGGCAGCGTCTTCACCCCCTGCAAGGTCAGCCAGGCGTTGAACGGCGACTGGATGGCCCCGATGGCGTTGCGCAGGAAGGTCATCTTCTCGTGCAGCCCGGCGTCGCGGGTGATCAGCGCGCCGCCCAGGGTGGCGTTGTGCCCCTCGATGAACTTGGTCGTCGAATGGAGCACGATGTCCGCGCCGAGATCGAGCGGCCGCTGCAGCACCGGCGTCAGCAGCGTGTTGTCCACCACCACGACGGCCCCGGCGTTGTGGGCGAGCTGTGCGACGACCTCGAGGTCGGTGAGCTTGAGGGTGGGATTGGCGGGCGTCTCGACGAAGACCAGGCGCGCCGGACGGCGGAGGGCCTCTTCCCAGGCGGCCGGATCCGCCGCGTCCACGAACTCGGACTCGACGCCGAACTTGGAGAGGATCTTCTGGAAGAGGCGCACGGTGCCGCCGTAGACCACGTCGGAGAGCACGGCGCGGTCGCCGGCCTGCAGCAGGGCGAGGGCCAGCGCGGTCGTGGCCCCAAGGCCGGTGCCGTAACAGCTCGCGTGCCCGGCCCCCTCCAGCGCCGCCAGCCGCCGCTCCAGGGCGCTGACGGTGGGGTTCGCCGTCCGGCTGTAGGTGAAGCCCTTGTCGCTCCCCACCGCCTCCAGCACATAGGTGGTCGACTGATAGATCGGCGTCAGCAGCGCGCCCGTGGCGGGATCGGGCCAGGCGCCCGCATGGAGAGCCAGCGTATCGAGGGATGGATCGGTTTCGACATCGAAAGAAATCGTCATGAGAGTCTCCTGAAAAAGTGAATAAAAACAAAAAACCACCGCCGGAGAAGCCGGGCGGTGGTCTTTCGCTTGGTGAAAGCTGTGGGGCGGGTTATCTACAGGTCAAAGACAGGATGACGCACCCCGCGTCCGCGAAAAGGCCAGCGCCCGGCGAGCGCATGCTCATGGGCATTCGCGCGCTGATTCGCATGCTACAGAGGCCGGCGGTCGCGAAACGGAGTTCCATCACGCCATCAATGTATGAGGGGGTGGCGTCCGGTGTCAAGAGCGAACCCGCGGCCTGTTTCTTGCATTCTGTGCACGCCGTAGCACTGAATTTCAGGAGCCCCCAAGGGCTGGAGAACACATTCCTTTCCTATACGTCGAGCGGAGCCGTTCGCATCGTGCAGACGGGTCGGAGCTTTGCTCAGGCTGGATCGGTCTGAGCTGGTGACGATCCTTACTCGTAAAGGAGGAAGTTGATGGCGCGTCTGAAGAAAAGATTGTCGACCAAGTTTTCCATCGGTGTATTTCTGACATTGCTCGTGGCCGTTCCGCTGGTCCTGGCCGCCGTGGACGCCCCGACCGGATTCAACAATGTGACCAACGGCTTCGAGACTCAGACCGATTTCGATCTCGACCGCGCGCAGTTCGACGCGGTCGAGCAGATCGTGGATGGCCTGGGACCGGTCTACAACGCCCAGGCCTGCCGGGAGTGCCATCAGAATCCCGTCTCGGGATCGAGCACGCAGGTCAACGAGTTGCGGGCGGGACTGACCGCCGCCGGTGTCTTCTCCGACCACGCCGGCGGCTCGCTGATCAACGACCGCGCCATCGATCCCGCCATCCAGGAGCACGTCTTCGACAGCGACAACACGCGTACCTTCCGCACCTCGCTCAACCTCGCGGGAGACGGTTTCGTGGAGGCGATCAACGACATCGAGTTCAAGAACGTCGAGCTCGCCCAGCCGCTCGGGATGCGGGGAAGCCGCATCATGGTCCCGGTTCTGGAAACGGGCGTGGGCGGTGGCAGGCTCGTCATGCGCGTCGGCCGCTTCGGCTGGAAGAACCAGCACGCCAGCCTGCTCTCCTTCGCGGCGGACGCCTACCTCAACGAGATGGGGATCACCAGCCCGATCTTCCCGAGCGAGAACACCTCGAACGGCAATTCCGTGGCGGCGTTCGACACGGTGTCCGATCCCGAGGACGCGGCGACCGGCCCGCACCCGTTCGGCCCGGACGTCGAGGCCTTCGCCCGCTTCATGCGCTCCACCGAGGCGCCGCCGCGCGGCGACATGACGGACCCCGGCGTCACCGACGGGGAGACCGTCTTCAAGACCATCGGCTGCGTGACCTGCCACATCTCCACGTACACCACCGCGGCGCCCGGGACCTCCCTGAACGGCGGCTTCTTCGTCGTCGACGCGTCGCTGGGCAGCAAGGCCATTCACCCCTACGGCGACTTCCTGCTGCACGACGTCAACACGGGGGACGGCATCGTTCAGGGAGATGCCACGGGCGCCCAGATCCGCACAGCGCCGCTCTGGGGCCTGCGCACCCGCACGCGCCTGATGCATGACGGCCAGTCCCTGACCATCCGCGACGCCATCGTGCGCCACGGCAATCAGGCCGCGTCGACGGTCACCAGCTTCAACGCCCTCAACGCGACCGACACGACCAACCTCTTCAAATTCCTGAACTCGCTGTAGATCCTTTTTTCAAGACCGGCCGGATTGAGATGTCCGGCCGGTTTTCGCAGGCTCGGTTTGGGCCATTCCACGCACCGATTTTATTAAAGGGAAATCTGTACCTTCCCTTTCAAGACACCAGAGCCTTTCGCATCCTGGCAGGAGCATCCATGCGCCGATGATCGGCGCTTGAAAGGAGGACGGTAGATGTCGAGCTCAAGGAGTAGGAAGCTGTCGAAGCGGTCCCTGGTTGCCGGAGGCGTTTTGACTCTGCTCGTGGGCGTTCCTCTGGTGTACGCCGCCGTGGACGCCCCCACTGGCTTCGACAATGGGACCAACGGTTTTGAAAGTCAGACGAATTTCGATCTGGACCGCGCGCAGTTCGAGGCGCGGGAAGAGATTCCGGACGGGCTGGGCCCGGTTTACAACGCGCAGGCCTGCACGGAGTGCCACCAGAACCCGGTCTCCGGATCGAGCACCCAGGTCAACGAGTTGCGGGCGGGCCAGAACAACCACGGCCTCTTTGCCGATCATCCCGGCGGCTCGCTGATCAACGACCGCGCCATCGATCCCTCCATCCAGGAGCACGTCTTCGACTCCGACAACGCGCGTGCCTTCCGCACCTCACTCAATATCCTCGGCGACGGCTTCGTCGAGGCGCTCCCCGACAGCGAATTCCTCCGCGTCCAGACCGCCCAGCCGACCGGGGTGAAGGGGAGGATCGTCAGTGTGAATGTCCTTGAGGCCTCGACCGGTCCGTTCAGCCAGCGGAACCCGCGGATCGCCCGCTTCGGCTGGAAGAACCAGCACTCCAGCCTGCTTTCCTTCTCGGCGGACGCCTACTTGAACGAGATGGGGATCACCAGCCCGATCTTCCCGAATGAGAACACCTCCAACGGCAACTCCGTCGCGGCGTTCGACACGGTGGCCGACCCCGAGGACGCGGCGACCGGCGCGAACCCGTTCGGGCCGGACGTCGAGGCCTTCACCCGCTTCATGCGATCGACCAAAGCGCCCTCGCGCGGCCCTCTCCCGAGCGACGACATCGGCGAGAAGGTTTTTACCGACATCGGTTGCGAGACCTGCCACACCAACTCGCTGACCACCGCGCCGACGGGGACCTCGTTCAATGGCGGCTTCTTCGTCGTCCCCGCAGCGCTGGGCGACAAGATCATCCACCCGTACGGCGACTTCATGCTGCACGAGATCGGCACAGGGGACGGCATCTCCCAGGGTAAAGCGAACACCGAGGAGATTCGGACGGCGCCGCTCTGGGGCCTGCGCACCCGCACCCGTCTGATGCACGACGGCCAGTCCCTCACCATCCGCGACGCCATCCTGCGCCACGGCGGCCAGGCCACGGCGAGCGTCACCAACTTCAATGCCCTGAGCGCAACCGACTCGGCCAAGCTCTTCGAGTTCCTGAACTCGCTGTAGGGATCAAAATGCGCGACCCGCCCGGGCATTGACACCCGGGCGGCCTCACTCTTACGACTCCGGCGCCGACGGCGCCGTGCCGCGGTCGACCTCGGGGGGCAGCGAGACGTCCCCCTGGGAGGCGTTGAGGTCGGTCCGCAGCCCCTCGAGCTGCCGCAGATGCTCCTTCTGGGCGTTGACGACCCGCAGGAAGACGTTGGCGGTCTCCTGATCCACGTCCTGGATCATCTTGGTATAGAGGATATCGTTCTCGTAGCGCTCCTCCGAGATGGCGGTGCCGATGTCGGCGTCGGCGCCGCGCACCTGTCCGGCGGCATCGAGCAGCTCGATGGCGAGGACGTCCTTGGCGGCGGCGAGCTGCTGCCAGCGGCGGGCGACGTTGGGCATGCCGTCCCGCTGGGCTCGGGTGGCGTTGGCGCGGTAGCGCGCGGCGCTCGCGGCCTCGGCGGCAAAGGCGGTCTTCAGGTGCTCCTGGAAACGCGGGATCCTCGACACGGTTCTCTCCTCTCCTCCGGTTCGCGCTAAGATGCCCTGGCGCTCGTCGGGTACGCCTGCCCGCCAGGGGAAAGCGGGCCAATTCTATGGGAGTTGGAGTAGTTGTCCAACCTCGGCGCTTCCCGGCGGCCTCCGGACCCGGGAAACTTTGCCCTCACCACCCCGTAGTGCCTTTCGGGGCGCCCCTTGGCGACCCCTGGCCGATCCCAAGTGAAAGAACGCCTCCGCCGCTTCCTGACCCTCCTCGTGACCCTCGCGGTCCTGGGTTTCGTCGCGCTGGCGGGCATCCCCTACCTGAGCGTCCTCACCCGCGTCCTGCTCGCCGGAGGCGGGGTGGCGCTCCTGATCTGGGGGCTCTGGCGGGCCTACCGCGCCTTCCTCTGGAAGGTCGGACGCCGGCTCGCCTTCTCCTACTTCCTGCTCGGCGTGCTGCCGATCCCCCTGCTCCTCCTGCTGCTGGCGGTGCTCGCCTACCTGCTCTCCGGCTTCTTCCTCGGGCATCTCTACCGCGACGCGGTGCAGTCGATGCAGGGGGATCTCGTCGCGGCGGCCCAGGGACGACTCGGCGCCTTCGCCACGGACGGGCCGCCCCGCCGCGCCGAAGGGGGGGACGTCGTCTTCGGCTACTACCGGGGGGGCAAGAAGCTCGCCGGCGATCCGCGCCTGCCCGCCGTCTGGCCGGCTTGGCTGGAGCTGCCGGCCCCGCTGCTTCTCCCAGGAAACTACCGGCAAGGGGACCGCCTGCGGACAGCCCCGCGCTTCGTCTCGGTGCCCGGCGGCCGTCCCACCATGGCGGCGGCGGCCTCGCGCAACGGCAGCGGCGTGGTGGCTCTCTACGCCGGCGACTTCGACGGCGAGCTCAGCCGGCGCGCCGACGTCTGGACTGAGATGTTCCGCTCGGACGATCCCGACCTCGCCTCCATCGGCCTGGAGGTCCGCGGACGCAGGGTCCCTCTCCTTCAGCACACCCGCAAGGATCAGCAGGCCACCGACGCGGTGCGCTTCTTCAAGCAGCGCGCGCGCGGCGAGCGCTACTGGGACAAGCCGCTCTTCTGGTGGGGGGAGATCTCCGGCCCCCTCCTCGACCTCTCCACCGGCCGGCAGGTGACCGACTACGTGGCGGCCAACCTGAACGCCACGGCCAATATCGTGCGGACCCACCTCTTTTCCAGCGCCGCCGAGATCGACGGCCTCGCCTGGCTCACCCTGCTCGTCGTGGGATTCCTGCTGTTCGACGTCTACGCCGCGGCGGCGCTGATGGCGGTGTTCATGATCGTCGGCCTGTCGCGGGCGGTGAACCGCCTGAGCCGCGGCACCGAGGCGGTGCGGCAGGGAGATTTCGGCGTCCGCATCCCGGTGCGCCGCCGCGACCAGGTGGGGGATCTCCAGCGCTCGTTCAACGAGATGGCCGGCGATCTCGAGACGCTGGTGGCGACGGCGGCCCAGAAGGAGTCTCTGGAGAAGGAGCTGGAGCTCGCCCGCAGCCTGCAGAAGAGCCTGCTGCCGAGCGATTTGCCGGCCGGCAGCGGCGTCGAATTCGCCACCCTGTTCGAGCCGAGCGCCGCGATCGGCGGCGACTACTTCGACGTCCTCCGCATCTCGGAGGACGAGCTGGCGGTGATCATCGCCGACGTCTCCGGGCACGGGCTGTCGAGCGGCCTGCGGATGGCGATGCTCAAGGCGGCGCTGCTGATCCTGGTCGAGGAGACCCGCGATCCGGAGGAGATCCTCGGCCGTCTCGACGCCGTGGTGCGCTCGAACCGCGAACGGCGCTTCTTCGTCACCGCCACCCTCGGCCTCTTCAACCTGCGCACCGGCCACCTGCGGCTGACCAACGCCGGCCACCCCCCCACCTACCGGGTGCGGGGCGCCGAGGTCGAGGAGATCCTCCTCCCCAGCTCGCCGCTCGGCGGCCTCGGCCACAACTACGCCAAGGCGGCGCTGACGCTCGAGCCGGAGGACTCCCTGGTCTGGCTCTCCGACGGTCTGATCGAGGCCACCAACGCGGCCGATGAGCCTTTCGGCTACGACAGCGTGAAGCAGGTCCTGGCGGGAGCGGCCGGCGAGAGCGCGATCGAGATCCGCAATCGCCTGCTCGCCGCGGTCGAGCGGCACACCGCGGGCCACCCCTTACAGGATGACCGGACGTTGATGGTGATGCGGTGGAGTGGGACGGCCTAGATCCCGGCGATCTTCGCCGTCGTCAGCCCCAGGGTGCCGAAGATGCGGCGGACGTACTCGCGGGTCTCGCGGTAGGGGGGGATGCCGTTGTAGCGCCAGACGGCGTTCTCGCCGGCGTTGTAGGCGGCGAGGACCTTGGAGAGATCGTTGGGGAACTGCTCGACGAGCCAGCTCAGGTAGGTGATGCCGGCCTCGATGTTCTGCTTGGGATCGAGCAGCTTCTCCCGGCGGACTCCGAAGCGCTCGGCGGTCGCCGGCATGAGCTGCATGAGCCCGCGGGCGCCCTTGTGGGAGACCGCCCGGATGTTGCCGGACGACTCGGCGCGGATCAACGCCGCCACCACCTGGGGATTGACCGAGTGGCGCTTCGCCGCCTCGAAGATCATCGAGCCGTAGGGGCCTTCCGGCACCTTGGCCTGCGCCTCCTCGAAGTGGAGCGGCACCGAGGCCACCTTGAGCTCCTCGGTCACCGTCTCGGCGATCGTCTTCGGCGGCTCGGGCTCGGGGATCACCTCGTCCTCGATCACCCGGTCGACGCGATCGATCGGCAGGGTCATCCGCCCGCCGGTGGCGAGCTGCAGAAGAGCCTGATCGTCGTTGGCCTCGAAGCCCGTCACCTTCATCACGCTGCCGTCTACCAGGATCACCAGCTCGGCGCGAGCGGGAACCGCCATGCCGAGGCCGAGCAGGAGAGAGGCGAGGACGAAGAGCGTGGAAGGCCGGGGGCTGTGCATCAGGGCAAATATCTCCAGTCCGGTCGTCAACAGGTCCAACACATTGTACGGAACAGCGGCCGAAAACGCCTAATGCCCCGCTCGGGAATGTTTGCTCTCAAGAGTTTACAACCCAAAACGGGCGCTGAAATTCCAGTGGGGGCTACGACCGCGGATGAAACCGGTCGTAGAGGCTCTTCAGCCGTTGCTGGTGGATGTGGGTATAGATCTGGGTGGTCGCGATGTCGGAGTGGCCGAGCATCGTCTGCACGGCGCGCAGGTCGGCGCCGTGCTCCAGGAGGTGGGTGGCGAAGCTGTGCCGCAGGATGTGCGGCGAGATCTCCGCCCGCAGCCCCGCCTTCAGGCCGTACTTCTTGATGATCATCCAGAACCCCACCCGGCTCATGGAATCGCCGCTCTTGTTGACGAAGACGTGGAGATGCCGCCCCCGCGACAGCTCCGGGCGGACGTCGCGCAGGTAGCGCTTCACCCAGTCCTCGGCCTGGTCCCCCACCGGCACCACCCGCTCTTTGCTCCCCTTGCCGAAGGCGATCAGGAAGCCGGCGTCGAGACGGAGCTGCGGCAGCGTGAGCCCCACCAGCTCGCTGACCCGCAGGCCGGTGGCGTAGAGCAGCTCGAACATGGCGCGGTCCCGCAAACCCAGCGGCGTCGCCACGTCCGGAGCCGCCAGGAGCGCCTCGACCTCGGCCTCCGAGAGCACCTTCGGCAGCGGCTTCCAGAGCTTGGGGGGGAGCAGGTTGACCGCCGGGTTGTCTTTGCGCTCGCCGGCGGTGACCAGGTGATCGTAGAAGCCGCGGATCGCCGACAGCGCGCGCGCGCTCGACCGCGGCGAGAGCCCCTGGCGCTGAAGGTCCCGCATGTGGGCCGAGAGATCGGCCGCGGTGGCGGCGAGGAGGTCCGCCCCGCCCTTCTTCGCCAGCGCACCTCCCAGCCGGGAGAGATCGTTGCGATACCCCTCGACCGTGTTGCGCGCCAGCCCCCGCTCGACCGCCAGGCTCTCCAGATAACGGTCGAGCACCCGCCGCCAGGGGGGGACGGGAGCTTTGGCAGATGCCGCCGGTTCCACCGCCGTCACGGCAGCGCCCGCGGCCTCGGCGGCTGCGGCGTGACCCCACGCGCGGTGCAGATCTCCAGGATCTCGTTCTCCACCAGGGTGACCGCCGAGTCCTTCGCCTTCTGGAAGATCTCCTTCACCAGCTCAGGGTTCGCCTCGATCCCGCGCTCCTGGAGCCAGTAGACGACGTTCGACTCGCCGCTCATCGGCCCGATCTCGATCACCTGCCGGCAGCCGATCAGCCCCGCCGGAATCGACGAGTAGATGCGGTCGGCCAGCCAGTCCTCGCCACGGGCGCGGGCCTTGATGATCGCCGAAGCGTGCACCCCCGTGCCGGTGCGGAAGGCGTCCTTGCCGACCACCGGGTAGTTGTCGGGCAGCGGCACGCCGGTGGTCTCCGACACGAACTGGCAGTACTCCAGCAGCCGGTGGAGGTCGCGGTTGATCCAGCCGAGGAGCTGCATGTTGACCAGCAGCGTGTCGATCGGGCAGTTGCCCACCCGCTCGCCGATCCCCACCGCCGTGCCGTGCAGCCGGTCGGCACCCGCCTCGGCGGCGGCCAGGGCGTTGACCACCGCGAGATCGCGGTCCTTGTGGCCGTGCCAGTCGATCATCACGTCGTCGCCGACCACCTCGCGGATGAAACGGATGACGTTGCGCGCCCCGTTCGGAGTCGCATGCCCCACCGTGTCGGCCACGCAGACCCGCTTGGCGCCCGCCTCGACCGCCTCGGTGTAGAGTCGGCGCAGGTCCTCCGGCGCGGCGCGGGTGGTGTCCTCGGTGACGAACATCACCGGCAGCCCCTCCTTGACCGCGAACTCGACGGCCTCGCGGGTCAGCTTGAGCATGCGGTCGAGCGTCCACCCCTCGGCGTACTGGCGAATCGGCGACGAGCCGATGAAGCAGGAGGCCTCGATGGCGATGCCGGTGCGCTGCGAGATCTCGACGATCGGCCGGATGTCCGCGATCACCGTGCGCGCCGCGCAGTTGGGGGAGATCTTCAGCTTCTGCTCGACGATCTCGCGGGCGAGACGCTCGACGTCGCGCGCCACGTGCGGCCCCGCCCCGGGCAGGCCGATGTCGAGGGACTCGATGCCGAGCTCCGCGATCATGTGCAGGATCTTGAGCTTCTCCTCGATCGACGGGTTGCGGACGGACGGCGACTGCAGGCCGTCCCGCAGCGTCTCGTCGTCCAGCTCCACCCGCCCGCGGGCCGGACGCAGCTCGGAGCCGCCGGCGCGGTTCCAGTCGTAGATCAGCTCGGACTCACTGGGGTGCATCAAAATCTCCAATCGACAGGATTATAGATCCCCAGGGAGCCTACCGGGCCGCCACCGCGCCTATCGTCCGCGCCAGCAGATCCCCCACCTGCGAGGTGGTGAGCGAGCCGCCGAGATCGGGGGTAGTCTGCCCCTCGCGCATCGAGCGCGCGACGGCGTCGTCGATCGCCTGCGCGGCCTCCTTGTGCCCGAGAGAGTCGAGCATCAGCGCGGCCGAGAGGATGGCGCCCACCGGGTTGGCGCGGCCGGTGCCCGCGAGCGGCGGCGCCGAGCCGTGGACCGGCTCGAACATCGAGGTCCGGCCGGGGTGGAGATTGGCCGAGGCCGCCACGCCGAGCCCCCCCTGGAGCGCGGCGCCGATGTCGGTGACGATGTCGCCGAACATGTTGTTGGTCACGATCACGTCCAGCCCCTCGGGCCGCAGGACCATCTCCATGCAGAGGGCGTCGACGTACATGCACCGGTTCCTGATCTGCGGATACTCCTTCGCCACCTCGGCGAAGACCCGCCGCCAGAGGCCGTGCCCGTGCTGCATGACGTTCGACTTGTCGCTCATCATCACCTCGCGGCGCCCGTGGGCCACCGCGTACTCGAAGGCGGCGCGGATGATGCGCTCGACCCCCTTGCGGGTGTGGATCTCCTCCTGAATCGCGACCTCTTCCTCCCACCCCTTCTTGAAGGTGCCGCCGACGTTGACGTAGGCGCCCTCGGTGTTCTCGCGGAAGACCACGAAATCGACGTCCTTTTCCGTGCGGTCCTTCAGCGGGCAGAGCCTCGCGTCGTAGAGCTTCACCGGGCGGAGGTTGATGTAGAGGTCGAGCTGGAAGCGGGTGCCGAGGAGGATGTCGGCGGCGTGCTTGTTGTCCGGCACCCGGGGGTCGCCGAAGGCGCCGATCAGGATCGCCGAGTAGTTGTCGCGGAAGTCGTCGAAGGCTCCCGCGGGGATCGTCTCGCCGGTCGCCAGATAACGGTCGGCGCCCCAGTCGAAATGGACCAGCTCCAGCGGGAGCTCCCAGGCCTCGGCGGCGGCCTCGAGGACCTTGACGGCCTCGGTGGTCACGTCCTTACCCGAGCCGTCGCCGGGCAGCACCGCGATACGTTGCGGCCGGCGTTCAGAAGGTGGGGTCGGATTCATGCGCGGGATGCTAGCACGAGGCCCGCCGACGCTCCGTGGAGGTCCGCTTCGCCGCCGGACGGTCGAAGAAGCTCACCACCCGCCCCGCCGCCGGCTGCGGCATGGTGGCGGGAGCGGACGGAATCCGCAGCACCAGCCCGAGCTCGAAGACGAACGGGATCTCCGGGCAGAGCCAGACCGAGTGGAGCCCGGGCCAGTGGGTCCCCGGCGCCAGATCGAGCAGGCGCGGCAGCAGGTAGTCCCCCCTGACCTCCGCCCGCATCGGCCAGATCGCGACCGCGGGGTGATCGGCCGAGATCCGTTGCAGCCTGCCGGAGGCCAGGGCGTAGCCGCGGGGGCGCTCCTGGAAATACCGTACCGACTCCTCCCACGAACCGAGGCGCGGCCCCTCGCCGACGAGCGGCGAGCCGGGCCACGCCCGCACCTCCAGCCGCCCCTTGTGACGCTCGGCGCTCCAATCCCACGGACCGCCGCCGTTGCGGGAAGGGCGCGGGAAGCGCAGATGGGCTCGCGCCGCCGGCTGATGCGTGATCAGCCGCACCCCGGGAGCCACCCAGGCGGGCATCAGCATCCGGCGGAACAGCACCGAGGGGACCCCCTCGTCGTCCAGCACATAGAGGCGGACGGTGAGCTGCGGATAGCCGAACTTGATCGACGGCAGGGCGGTGAGGTGGAGAGAGTCCTGATGGAAGAGCAGCGCCGAGGCGAACACATAGTCGCGCCCCTGCCAGACGTGGCGCTGATAGCGCAACGGCGAGGGCGGCGGCGGCAAGGCCTCCGCGGGGAAGGCCCAGTTGAGATAGAGACAGTCGCGTACCGTGGTTCGGAGCATGGTTCAGCCCGTCCCGGCAAACATAGCGTGGGCGGCGGCGGGGAGCAAGGTGGGGGGGCAGGCTTTACCTCCTCCGCCCGGGATTGAAATCCCGGGCGGGGAAGGTGCGGCGGACTTTGCTACAGTCCCCACGGAAGTCTTTGAACCCATGGAGGTTTCTTTCACATGAAAATCCCGAAACGACAAGCCTGGCTGGGAGCCCTCGCCACGGCCCTGGCCCTCGCCGCGATCCCGGCGCTGCTCACCGGCGCCGAAAAGAACGCTCCCGCCGCCGGCATCCAGCTCCCCACCGGCGCCGAGCGGGCCGCCAAGGCGATCGACCGCTCCTCCCTCCAGGCGCCCATCCGCTTCCTGGCCGACGACCTGCTGGAAGGGCGCGGACCGGCCAGCCGTGGCGACGAGACCGCGCAGCTCTATCTCGCCTCGACCCTCGAGTTCCTCGGCTATCAGCCGGTCCTCCCCGGGGGCGAGTGGCAGCAGCGCTTCCAGATCGTCGGTATCAAGTCCGACATGCCGAAGACTTGGGAGTTCAAGGCCGGCGGCCAGACCGTGCCCCTCAAGTGGTGGGACGACTACATCGGCGCCAGCGGCGTCCAGGGGCCGGCCTCCACAATCCAGGACGCCGAGCTGGTCTTCGTCGGCTACGGCATCCAGGCGCCCGAGTACCAGTGGGACGATTTCAAGGGGGTGGACCTCAAGGGGAAGGTCCTGGTGATGATGAACAATGACCCCGACTCCGACCCCAAGCTCTTCGAAGGCAACCGCCGGCTCTATTACGGCCGCTGGACCTACAAGTACGAGAGCGCCGCGCGCCAGGGAGCGGCGGGGGCGATCATCATCCATACGACCCCCTCGGCCGGTTACCCCTGGCAGGTGGTGCAGACCTCCTGGAGCGGCGAGCAGTTCGAGCTCCCCGCCGCCGGCGAGCCTCGCGTCCAGCTTCGGGGCTGGGCCACCGAGGACGCGGCCCGCAAGCTCCTCCAGGCCGCCGGCAAGGATCTCGCGAAGCTGATCGAGCAGGCCAGGAGCCGCGACTTCAAACCCGTCCCGCTCGGGATCACCACCTCGCTGACCTTCTCCAACCGGATCAACAAGAGCAATACGACCAATGTCCTGGGCCTGCTGCCCGGGAGCGATCCCAACCTCAAGGACGAGGTGGTGGTCTACACCGCCCACCACGACCATCTCGGGGTCGGCCAGCCGGACAAGCGCGGCGACAAGATCTACAACGGCGCCGTGGACAACGCCTCCGGCTGCGCCGAGGTGCTGGCCATCGCCAAGGCCTTCGCCACCCTGCCGCAGCGCCCGCGCCGCTCGATCCTGATCGCCTTCGTGGCGGCCGAGGAGCAGGGCCTGCTGGGCTCGCAATACCTGGCGACCCATCCGCCGGTACCGGCCGGCCGGATCGCGGCGAACCTCAACTTCGACGGCGGCAACGTTCTCGGCCGCACGCGCGACGTGACCCAGATCGGCCTCGGCAAGTCCTCGCTCGACATGATCGTGCGGGCGATCGCCGCCCGCCAGGGGCGCAAGCTGGTGGGTGACCAGTTCCCCGACCGCGGCTTCTTCTACCGCTCCGACCAGTTCAGCTTCGCCAAGGTGGGGGTCCCCGCGATCCACCCGGAAGGGGGCACCGACTACATCGGCAAGCCGGCCGGCTGGGGCAAGGAGCAGGCGAACGAGTACGAGCAGCACCGCTACCACCAGCCGAGCGACGAATTCGATCCGAAGTGGAACTACGACGGCATGATCGAGGACGCCCAACTCGGCTTCTACACCGGCCTCGTAGTGGCGACGAACTCGCAAATGCCCACCTGGAATCCCGGCGACGAATTCGAGGCGGCGCGCAAGAAGTCGCTGGCCGAGGTCAACAGGAAGGGAAAGTAACGCGGCATTCCCTCAGCAAACCGAAGCGTTCCCCAGGGGGAAAGGGATCACGACCCTGGGGAACGCCGGCCGGCTCGCCAAAGCCGCCGTGTTGCCCAGGGGAAATGACGCATCCGGTGGAAGAAATAGCGCAATCCTCGTCCCGAGTGAGGCATTCCCCGGAGGCATTGCGTCATTCCCCGCGGGGAATGACAAGGCCGTCCCTCGAACAGGGCTCTTCTTTGCCGGCGGGGCGCATTCCCCGCGTTTCGTGAGGCTTTCCCAAGAGGGAATGACTCAATGGGCTCGGGGAATGGGTTGACGGGCTGAGGACGCGTGACAGTAGGAGCGGGGAATGGCCTGTTCTCCGTCAAGGAGGAGGCATTCCCTTGCCTCGCCCTTTACTTCACCGGGTCGCGGACGACGCGGAAGCCGGTATCTGGATAGGGCACATCCATCTTCACGAGGGACAGAGAGGTCACGGAACAGTTCTTCAGAACGTTGCGATAGCTTCCTCCGCGGCGAACCTTTTTCGTTCCGGTCCCGTCATACACCCATTCCGCGACATTGCCCCGCATGTCGTAGAGACCCAGGTCATTGGGGAGATATAAACCCACTGGGGCCGTCGCCTCATAACCATCGTTCTCCTCCTTGTTCGCACAATTCGCGGTCCAGGAAGAGGCTTCGGGGGGACTCTTCTCTCCGGCCCGTGCCGCAAACTCCCATTCCGCTCCAATCGGCAGCCGGAATCGGCCGCCAGGATCACGCTTTTCCAGCCTTGCGAAAAAGGGTGCCGTACCCTCCCAGGAGATCCTCACCACCGGCAGCCCACTCCCATGCCTCTGGGTCCGCGGCTTCTTTTTCATAACTTTCGTCCAAAGGTGTTGGGTGACCTCGAAGCGACCGATACAGAACGGCCGCGAAGGTGGATCAGGAGTCACCTTGACGAAGGCAATCGAAAGCCCCGGGGGCGAGGGGCATTCTGGAGGATTGCGTAATGCAAAGACCAGATTGGGATCGAACCAACGCCTTCCCCAAAAACGGAAAGCCAGGGCAAGGAGAAACAGAAGAAGGAGAGCGACCAGCCAGCGTCTCCATTCGATCGCGATACGTTCCAGTCGATCCCACAGGATTTCCCACCAGAAAAGATCGAAGAGACGGCCGTCCGGGGACCGCATGGCCAGGACGGGGCTCCCCCATTCCGCGGAGTCCTGGCGAAACATCGCGTGTCGCGCCTTGGAGACCGCCCGGTCAACGGGCTCCCGGCGGGAGAGGGAATCGTAGAAATGCCGCGAGAAGAGAACCGCCGCGCGATCCGTCACCGCGGATCGCATGGCCACCACCGCGGGTACGCGCCCCTTGACGAGGCTCTGCGCCACTCCCGCGAAGGGATCGGAGTCATCCCCTTTCCCGCCCTGGCAGATGTTCAGGACCACGAGTCGGAGTTGTGAATGAGCCCGCAGAAGAACGCTCAGATCCTGCGCTCCGAGAGGGTCCGCTTCGCCATCCTCGCGCTCGAGCAGCACCACTCCCCCCCGGCTCGCGTCGAACGCGCCATGGCCAATGAAGTGGAGGATATGAAAGGTCTGCCCCTGGAGCTTCCGGCGCAATGCATCCAGGGTTGCCCCCTCCAGCCGGTGGAGCTCGACATGCTTCAACTCCGCCAGAGAGCGATCCAGATCCGCGAGCTCGTCCTTGATGGAAATGGGGCTGAACCTGGCTGGACAGGCAGCCACCACGAGCACCCGGATCGGTGGTCTCACCCGAAGGGGTCGGATGCGCTCCGACATCTCGATATAGCGGACGACGAGCGTCGCGGGAAAAGTAGACAGGAATCCGTGCATGGGATCGTTGAGAAACTCCCAGGGCCAATCCCAGAGCTCGGGAGAATCCAGGTGCAGACGGAGCCGGAGATCCTTTCCCGCCTGTTCCGCCTTGCGCAGCCCCGTGCGCCAGGAGACCAGGACCTCCTTGACGAAGACCGCCTCGAACAGGGCACGTCCTGCTTTCAATGCGAAATCGCCGGCCTCGGGCCGGGATAGCCGCAGGTCCCGGCAGGCCTCTCCCGCCCCGAACGCCCCTTCGAGATCCTCCGCGGAGAACGGACAGGCAAAGTTGGAGTGGGCTTCCCTGCCGCTCTCGGGCTCTCGGACCCGAGCCCGATATCCCTCAGGGGTTTTCCAGATCAGAAGATCAAAGTCTTCCGCGCTTCTAGTCTGGCCGCGTGGCTCTCTTCTGAACATTACAGGCTCAGACACGCTACCTTCCTCCCCTGTTTACAAACATCCTGTCACGCATCATGAGGCCGCGTTCTTACCAGAAACGCGAAAAGCCGGCTGAAGCCGGCTCAAAGATCGCGGTCTGCCTTGGGAGCCCCCCTACTTCCCGACCCCCTCCCCCACGCTGCTGGCCTCGATGTCGATATGAATCTTCACGGCGTCGCCGAGCATGGGGCCGGAGTCGAGGACGTTGTTCCAGGCGATCCCGTACTCCTTGCGGTCGACGGTGAAGGTAGCCTCGAAACCCGCCTTTTCGCCGCGCGGAGCCGCCATCGTGCCCAGGACCTGCACCGGAAAGGTGATCGGCCGGCTGACCCCGTGCATCGTCAGATTGCCCGTCACCTCCAGGGTGTCGGCGTCCTTGGGGACCACCTTGGCGCTGGTGAAGGTCAGGGTCGGGTACTTGTCGGTCTCGAAGAACTTCTTGGACCGCAGATCCTCGTCGCGGTCATTGTTGGCGGTGTCGATCGACGCCGCCCGCACGGTGAACTCGACGCTGCTCGCCGCCGGGTTCTGCTTGTCGTACTTGATGACGCCGTCGAAGTCCCGGAAGCGCCCCGAGACGTTGGAGACGAAGTGCCGGATGCTGAAGTTGACGCCGCTGTGGTCGGCGTCCACCTTGTAGACCGCCGGCTCGGCCAGCGCCAGGGCCGGCAGCAGGAGCGCCAACAGGAGAGTGTGCAGGGGCGTGCGTCTCTTCATGATCGGCTCCTTCGACGAAATCGAATCGACAGTTTACTACATGGCTATGTAGACCGAGGAAACCGCTGTAGGGGCGGCCCTATGTGGCCGCCCTGGGTGGGGGATGATCCCGGCCGTGTACCGCCCTCCCCCAGGGCGGCCACACAGGGCCGCCCCTACAGGATTCGTCGGATTCGTTACGCCGTTCTAGCTGCGCATCGGGTCCAGCTTCTCGGGATCGACGCCCAGCTCGTCGATCGCCCGCCGGACGACGGCGCGGTCGATCCTCCCCCAATTGGCGAGTTGGTGAAGGGCGGCGATGACGATGCACTCAGCGTCCACCTCGAAGAAGCGGCGGATCTCCTCGCGGGTTTCGCTGCGGCCGAAGCCGTCGGTGCCGAGCGGATAAAGCCGGCCGGGGAGCCAGCGCGAGATGTGCTCGGGCACCAGCTTCATGTAGTCGGTGACCGCCACGATCGGGTGGTCGTCCCCCTCGAGCAGGCCGACCACATACGGCTTGCGCGGCTCCTGGTCCGGATGCAGGAGGTTCCAGCGCTCCGCCTCCAGGGCGTCGCGGCGGAGCTCCTTGTAGCTCGTCACGCTCCAGAGCTCGGCGGCCACGCCGTAGCGCTCGGCGAGGATCTCCTGGGCCCGCATCGCCTCGAGCATCAGCGAGCCGCTGCCGAAGAGATGGAGCCGGTGGCGCTCCCCCTGCTGATCGGCCTTCGGCTCGGGCGCCGGCCGGAACTTGTACATCCCCTTGAGAATCCCCTCTTCCACCCCCTCCGGCATCGCCGGCATCGGGTAGTTCTCGTTGTAGAGGGTGATGTAGTAGAAGATGTCCTCCCGGTTGGTATACATCCTCTTCATGCCGTCGCGGATGATCACCGCCAGCTCGTAGGCGAAGGCGGGATCGTAGGCCTGCAGGTTGGGGACGACGCTCGCCAGCACATGGCTGTGGCCATCCTCGTGCTGGAGCCCCTCGCCGATCAGGGTGGTGCGTCCGGCGGTGGCGCCGAGCAGGAAGCCGCGGGTGCGCTGGTCGGCGGCGGCCCAGATCAGGTCGCCGATCCGCTGGAAGCCGAACATCGAGTAGAAGATGAAGAACGGGAGCATGTCGATCCCGTGCGTCGCGTAGGAGGTGCCGGCGGCGATGAACGACGCCATCGAGCCCGCCTCCGTGATCCCCTCTTCCAGGATCTGCCCGTCCGTGGCCTCGCGGTAGTAGAGCAGCATCGACTTGTCGACCGGCTCGTAGAGCTGCCCGACGTGGGAGTAGATGCCGAACTGGCGGAACAGCGACTCCATGCCGAAGGTGCGCGCCTCGTCCGGCACGATGGGGACGATCTTCTTGCCGATCTCCTTGTCCTTCAGGAGCTGGGTCAGGATCTGGACGAACACCATCGTCGTCGAGACGTCGCGGTCCACCCCCTCGAAGAAGCGCCCCCAGACGTTCATCTCCTGGGTGATGGGCAGCGGCTCCTTCTTCACCCGCCGCGACGGCACCGGTCCGCCCAGGGCGTGGCGGCGCTCGCGGAGGTACTGGACCTCCGGACTGTTCTCGGGCGGACAGTAGTAGGCCGCCTCGGCCAGCTCCTGGTCCGTGACCGGGATGTCGAAACGGTCGCGGAAGATGTGCAGCTCCTGCTCGGTGAGCTTCTTCTGCTGGTGGGTGACGTTCTTCCCCTCCCCCGCCTCGCCGAGGCCGTACCCCTTGACCGTCTTGGCCAGGATCACCGTCGGCGACCCCTTGTGCTCGACGGCGGCCTTGTACGCGGCGTAGACCTTGATCGGGTCGTGCCCGCCGCGCCGCAGGCCGTGGAGCTGCTCGTCCGAGTAGTTCTTGACCAGCTCCAGCAGCTCCGGATACTTGCCGAAGAAATTCTGGCGGAAGTAAGCGCCGGTCTCGACGACGTACTTCTGGAACTCGCCGTCGAGCGTCTCGTTCATGCGCTGGATCAGCAGGCCAGTGTTGTCCGCCTCGATCAGCGGGTCCCACTCACTCGACCAGATCACCTTGATGACGTTCCAGCCGGCGCCGCGGAAGGCGGTCTCCAGCTCCTGGATGATCTTGCCGTTGCCGCGCACCGGGCCGTCGAGGCGCTGGAGGTTGCAGTTGATGACGAAGATCAGGTTGTCGAGCTTCTCGCGCGAGGCGAGGGTGATCGCGCCCAGGGTCTCCGGCTCGTCCGTCTCGCCGTCGCCGAGGAACGCCCAGACCTTCCGGTTCTGCGGATCGCGCATCCCGCGGTCGCGCAGGTAGCGGTTGAACTTCGCCTGGTAGATGGCGCTGATCGGGCCGAGGCCCATCGACACCGTGGGGAACTCCCAGAAGTCCGGCATCAGCCACGGATGGGGGTAGGAGGCGAGGCCGCCCCCCGGCACCAGCTCGCGGCGGAAGGCGTCCATCTGCCCGGTGGTGATCCGCCCCTCGAGGAAGGCGTGAGCGTAGATGCCCGGCGAGCCGTGACCCTGGAAGTAGATCATGTCGCCGTCGAACCCGCCCTCCCCCCGGCCGCGGAAGAAGTGGTGGAAGCCGACCTGGTAGAGGGTGGCCGACGAGGCGAAGGTCGAGATGTGGCCGCCGAGGCCGGAGTACTTCTTGTTGGCCCGCACCACCATCGCCATGGCGTTCCAGCGGACGATGCTCTTGATGCGGCGCTCGAGGGCGCGGTCCCCTCCGTAGGGGGGCTCCTCGCTCTTCGGGATGGTATTGATGTAGGGGGTGTTGCCGGTGAAGGGGAGGACGACGTCCTTCTCATACCCCTTCTCGAGCAGCTTCTTGAGAAGGAAGCACGCCCGGTCCCTCCCCTCGATCTCGACCAACTGCTCGAACGCGGTCAGCCACTCCTCGGTCTCGTTGACGTCGCTATCCGCTTCTCCACCCGTGTACCAGTTGAGTGGAGCCTGATACGGCTTGCTCATTCCCAGTGCCTCCTCCGTTCCATGCGGGGATCACCCCCGCGCGCCGTCTCCAGAGGGTGACACGTCCACCCAAGGTGAGGCAACCCGGAAGCATATGACATGGAAGGAGGCTGTAGGGGCGACTCAGAACCCCCGACCCCAGGCAACCTGCCGCGAAGAGGCAGGCCGCACCAGCCGGAAGGAACGGTCGAGGGTGGTCCAGTCCTCGGGGCCGCCGCCCTGCTCCTGGGTGCGCAAGTCCCTCCTGGTATATCCCCCGCCACCGAACGTGGTCACCAGGAGGCTGGAAAGAGAACCGTCGGAGCTGTCCGTCCCAATCTCCCCTTCGCGATATCCATCCTGGAGCAGCGGACCGAGCTCGGCCGGATGAGTGGTGAACAGGATCTTGAGCGTCTCGAACCCCGTCACCTCCTCGCCGGGGCCGGCCGAGAGGAACGGAAACTCGCTTGGGATATAGAGATGGATCTCGCTCCCTGGACGGGTCCCCACCTCCAGGGGGCGATCTCGAAGGAGACTGTCCTTCGAGCCGGCGGGCGGATAACTGAGCATGACCCGGCCGGTGAGCCCGAGGTCCAGGACGTAGACGTACAGCGGCCGGTCGCAGCGATGGGAAATCTTCAGCGCCAGGCTGTCCCCCTCATGGAAGATCGGCCGGCCGTCGGCGCCGAGCTCCGGAGCCTCCAGACCATAGGCCGTTTTCCGCAGCAGCTCGACGTCCACCTTGCCGGCGAGCTCGCTGGCCGGGTTCTTGAGATCCAGGGTGAGGCGATATCGGGCCACCTTCTCCAGGTTGTCCAGCAGGGTTCCCACGACGCACGACTCGTGTCGAGGGTGGACCGGCGTCAGCAGGTTGCCGTCCTCGCCGACGACTGCCCAGGTCTCCTCGCGGAGCAGGTCGAGCATCGGCACGGGATCCCGCTTCCCGGCTCTGGAGCGCGGAGGCAGCAGGTAGACCCGCGCCTTGGCGTATCCCCCCCGCTCGGCCCGCCGCAGCAGCCGCGAGCGGTCGAGTCCGTCGAGGAGGGCCTCGACGTCCTTCCCGGAGGAAGCGATCACCTCGACCGGCATACGGGTCTCCAGGCAGTGGCTCTGCTCGACCGCCCGCAGGCCCGCCGCCACCGCTCCCGGCTGGACTTCCCGCAGCAGCCTCGCCTCGCTGGTGACCGCTCGCACGGCCGTCAGCGCCACCACGCCCAGCGGCTCGTCCTCCGGCGCGACCGCTTTCGTCCCCGCGGGATAGATCGCCCATTGCGATCCCTCGGTGAGCCCGCAGGCCGCCCCGCCCTCCAGGATGACCCGGTCGGCGGACCTCTGCAGGACGGGCACGAATTTCATCGGCTCGATCCAGCGGACGCCGAAGATCTCCAGGTCCCGGGCCCCCTCGAGCTGCGGGTGCTGATCCGGGAACCGCGACGACACTCGCGGCGCCATCGCCTCGAAGACATCGCGGTACGTGGCGCCGGATTTGACCCTGCGCAGCTCCTGGCTCAGGAAATAGGTCATCGCGCCCTGGCGGACCCCGGCCGGCTCCTCGATCTCGAACGACTTCTCCTTCTGGCTGCAACCGGAGATCAGGACATACCTCTCCCCGAGGGGTAGCCAGCCGCTCGGCCCGACATCCCGGCCGCCGTCCAATTGACCGCGGAACGCGAGTGGGATCGGGGAAGGAGGCAGCTCGTGCTCTAGCCTGAGATCCGGTTCGACCCAGCGGATCTCGCCGCCGAAGTCGTCGCGGACGATCGTCCCCGAGTGGCAGCAGTCGAAGATCAGGGTGACGGCGGAAGTCTTGGCCGTCAGGTCCCTGAGCCAGAGATAGATCTCGTCGTCCTTGATGTCCCGGTTCTCATGGTCGGGAGCCCGGCCGCTGTCATAGGGGACGATCGTCTCATCGAGACCATCCGGCTCGTCCCCTTCGACATCGGTCATCTGCGAGCCATGTCCGCTGAAATGGAAGACGACGACATCGTCCTGCCCTACCCGCTGAACCAGCTCCCGCATCGCCCCGAGAATGCCCTCGCGAGACGCCTGCTCATCCTTGAGCACGGCGATATGGTTCTCAGGAAAATTAAATGATTTCACCAGAACCTGCTGCATCACCTCGACATCGTTGATGCAGCCCGTGAGCTGACCTCGCGGAGCAAAGTTGGGATACCGGTTGATGCCGATCAGCAGGGCCCACTTGGGGCGGTCTTCGGCCTGATTCATGGGCGGGGACTCCTTTCAGAAGTCTCACGGGGAGAGACACCATCGGAAGAGGTTTGTTTAGCGGGAACCGCCATCCTCTCCGGCGGAAAACCCGAGTAACTGACACCATACGGCGAAACGATATGCCATTGGGAATATGGGAGACGTCGCTTCCCAGGGGGCGTAGGATTCTTGAACAGGATCTCGAGATGCACGACACGGCCCCTTACCTCGGGCGCATAGTCCTTGCCGTCGAGATACGTATAGTTCCACCAGATCCAACGCTCATCACCAAACAGGACCGACTGCCGGGTATTCGGGAGCCCCAGGATCTCCTCGACCTCGTCGGCCGTCCGGCCGTTCACCATCCCGGAGATCTGATCGAACGACTTTTCCGCGGGGCCGATGTGGCGGCACTGCGCACATACAAGCAGCAGAGCCAAGAGACAATAATTTATAGGTTTCATGATCGATCCTCCAGGAAAAGCGGGGCCAGAGCCGCAGGCCGGCAAGATGCCTGCCGGCCTGCGGCTCTGCGCAGAGGGACGAGACGAGAAGCTTCCGGCTTATGAATCGCCGTCCGGGGGGTCTCTGACAATCTGGACGTTGTCGACGGGCGGCGGCGCTGGGGGATCTTCCCGGGAAGTATCGGAGTGGTTCGACTCAGAATCCTCGGCATGAGCAAGCTTACTCTGGTCTTTCGAGCCCTGGTCCATACGTTCCTCCTTGCCAAATATCGTTGATGGACTGAGGTGCCGCCGGAGGCTGGGGACGATGACCTGGAGCCCCTCTTCACGATCGGCAGCTTCCTCGCGTTTCCATCTCGGGAAGACACGTTGGTACGGAGCTTGTTTATATTTATTTACGGAGCGCCTGCCTGGAGGGCACCACTTTCTTCCATTCCCCCTGCAAAATAAAGCCTGACCAGTAATACGGGGAGCGCCACGCCTTGCTCTCGATCATGCGCTCCTGCGCCGATTTCAGAGCCGCCGCGGGCGGAAGTCCCTCAACCAGATATCGATAGAACTGAGTCATCAACACTGCGCTGGCTCGATCGTCCACTTTCCAGAGGCTCACCAGGACCGAGGAGGATCCCCCGACGAGAAACGCCTGCGTCAGTCCCACGAGGCCCTCGCCGCGCACATCCTTCCCCAACGCTGTCTGGCAGGCGCTCAACACGACCAGATCGGCGTCCAACTTCAGATCGTCGATCTCATGGACCCGCAGCAGCCCGTCGTGCTGCTGCCCTTGCCGGTCGAACTGCGAGAGAACCAGGCCCGACAATTGTGGATAGACCTCATTGAGAACTCCGTGAGTTACGAAGTGCACGACCCGCGAATCTGACAGGTGCCCCTGCTTGACCCATTCCCGAGTCGCCCGAAATCCAGAGGCTAAGTCGACGCCGAGCGACTTGGCGAGAGCAAGGGAGCGGACTTGTCGAGCTTCTTCTCCAGATCTCAGGAGGCGAGAAAGAGGATAAGGCTCCGGTCGGCCGGGCAGCCTCTGTCTCGCCACGATCGCGGCTTCACGAGGCAACCGCTCATCACCGGGATCGTAAACAGGGTCCGTCACCATAGACAGGAAACGCTTCCATGAGTGCGGTGCCGCCCGCTGTTTCCGCAGCATGGACAGAACGGAAACCGAAGGCACGTGGACCACCTGGTGATGCAATATGAGATACGGAAGGGCTACAGCTTCGCGAGGCGCCGACTTCCTGACCGCTGGCTCGAGCAATGCTGAAAACGGAATCTTCTGGATCTCACCATGGGCCACCACCAGGACTCGTTTTCCGACGAGAAGGTGCGCAACCTTCCCCAGAACGCAACTGCTGAGACGTTCGAGATCCGCGGTGCTTTTCGGTTCACCGGCCTGCGCAACTCCATTCGCTAGACCCTGATAGACCCTCCGCGCCAATTCACGAAGATCGGAACATTCGATCTCGAAGCTCTGGAAGGATTCCGGGGTCACGGCCCATACGAAGCTCCCTTCTTCTCCCAGGTAATACTCGACGAGCACCGTATCCCGATCCAGAATTTTGTTCTGGATCTCCCGCAGGGAAAGGGCGGGAGGAAGGTTGAGACTTGGCGTCCAGCCGCCGGCGTCGCGCATCCTGGCTTCGAGGGCTTCGTTCTCCCCGATCAGACGGCGAAGACGAGAGTCGACTTCCCTCTTTTCATCCCTGGATATGTCGGGCCGCCGGAGTTGCTGATCCATCTCGTTGATCCTCTCCTGCAGCCTTTGATGCTCCTTGAGAAGCTCAGGTCTGACGAGTGGATCAGCCCTCTGCCCCTCCTCCTCAGCAAGCGCATCGTAGAGCCCTCGCGCCCGGGCTCGCTCACTGGTCTGGAACGCCTTCCAGGCGTAACCGGCCCTCGGCCGTATGGAATGCTGCGCCATCAGAAGCTCGATCTTGAGGCCGTAGAGATCCTGGCGGTCGGCGAGAAAGGACACGCGCAGATCGCGGCGCTCCGCTGCGCCGCGTAAGGACTCCGCGACGGCGATCGCCTCATCGATCCTGGCCATCGCGGCGATCGGATTTCCCCTCTTACGTTCGGCATAAGCTATGCCGTGGAGTAGCTTGGCCTCCGTAAGCTTGTTTCCCCCCTCGCGGGCTATAGGAAGGGCCTCGTTAAAAATTTTGAGAGCAAGCTCGGTTCGATCCTGAGTGGCATGGATCCAGCCCAGATTCACCAAGGAATCGGTCTCACGTTTTCGGTCTCCGATGTCCCGGAAAATCTGGGTGGACCGCTGAAACGCGTTCAAGGCATCGCCGAATCGATTGAGGCGAAAGTAGGTTGAGCCGAGACTGCTCAAGGTGACTCCCTCACCATTGGCGTCCCGGATCTGCTTGCGGAGCGCCAAGGCTTGATCGGCGGTGGAGAGCGCCTCCTCCAGCCTTCCCTGGTCCCGGTAGATCCCTGCTTTCTGCGTGAGAATGATGGCCCGGTTTTTCAGGTCCGAAGGGGCCACTAGCCTCAGCGCGAGTTCGGTGTCGTCCAGAGCCAGATCCGTCATGCCCATGTACAGATAGGTACTACCTCTTCCGTTCAAGGCTTGACTTTTTAGACTCCAGTCCTTCTGTCGATCGTAGCCTGCAATCGCTTGGCTGAAGTGATCCAGGGACCGTTCCAACTTGCCAAGGAACTGTTCAACCCGGGCAAGGTTATAGAGCGCATTGATTTCTCCGCTCTTGTCGTCGAGATGCCGCTGGATCTCCAACTCTCTGGTATAGAGAGGTTCGGCCTGCTGGAACTTGCCCTGCGCGTCGTAACTCGTCGCCATTTCTCTCAGGACATTGGCCTGCCCCTGAAAATCTCGTAAGGTGATCCGTAAGGCAGCGGATTGCTGATAGGCCTGGAGAGCCCCCTTGGAATCATGGGCCATGTCTCGCAACTGCCCCAACTGTTCGAAAGCATCCGCCTGGCGGGCCTTGTTGCCCAGATCTTGCCAGTTCTGGAGGGCGTACCGCAGATCTGACTCCCCCTCTTTCAACGAGCCCCGCCGAAAGAGCCCCTTCCCAGTATGAAAAGCTTCCTCGGCCTGAGCATTCTTGCGGTCACGATCATCGGCAACCCGAAGGTCCTCGATGCGAAGGGTATACCTTCCCGCCCTCTTTCCTCGGCTGCCGTCCTCGATGCGGACTCCATAGAGGCCTTCTGTCCGCGCCACGAAAAAGAGGTGCTCCGTCTTGAAGGGATAGAACTGGGTATCTACGCGGAACAGATCGTCCCCCACGGGACCGACCCATACGAGCACCACATCGGCATCGATTGGTTTCGCCGAGAGGTGGATGAATTGCCCTTTCTTCAGCGGTACTCGATGAACTTTTCCCGCGTCGCGCGGCAGTTCTCCCTGCTCGACGAGACCGAGGAGATGTGTGGGGGTGTCGGGCAGGTCAGGACGAGTTGGTAAGCGTCCCTGGTTTAGTGGGGGTTCGAAACCGGCCATGGGGCTCAGCGCCAGGATTCCAAGGAGAAGTAGGTTCAAGGTACGGAACATGAGGCTCCTCCCACCAAGGACGGCTCTGTAAATTCCAGGCAAGCGCCTGGCCAAGCCGAGCCGACTCGTGCTTACAATTGAATCTACTTATTGTACTCGGAGTTGCCGCCCGAAAGACAGATCATCTTTCCTGGCTTCCAGAGGAATTGGCCGTCACGCGAGCCTGGTATTGCTCAAGCAGATCCAAACTTCCAGCATGTACCCCTACCAGGCGAAATTTATGCAACCCCGGCTTCAAGTAACCCTTAATAAGAGTCATGGTTAATTGGCCATTTTCATCTTTGTGGAGGGTGCGCCTCCAGAGCGGATTGCCTTCACCGTCCATGATCAGGACTCGATATTCGTCGTACTCCTCGGGAGCTGACGTTTCGAGAGTCAACCGGACAGGACGATCCGCTGGCAGCTCGAAGGCTTCACCGCGAACGCTCCGCAGACTGATCTGCTGCAGGTTCACGAGCGGCTGTCGCAGCTCCGCCACCTGGCTTCGAAGCTCAGTCACCTCTCGCTGTAGACGAATCGCCCGCCAGGAAAGGAGCCCCGATAGGATCAGGGCCCCGATCAGAGAAGCCGCGAACAGGTATGGAAGACGCTTTCGCGACGTAGTCTGGGTCGGCTTCGGGAGGTGATCCCGCAGCCGCCGCAAATCCGCCGCGGCCTCGAAGTCGACTACAGGCTTGACCGCTGCCGGGGCCGGCTCGAGGAACTCCTCCAGATCCAGGAGCAGTTCCGTGCAGTGCTGGCAGACGGCGAGGTGGTCCTGGAGCCGCTCATCCTCCTCCAGAGTCAGCTCACCTGCCTGGTAGGCGGACAGCTCTTCCGGACTGGGATGCTCCTCAGGGTCGCGCCGGTGGCGGCCGTCCTCGGCGAGGAAGCCGAGCATCCCGTCCAGATCCTCGATTTCGTCGCTCACGATGCCCCCTTCCCCCCATCGCCGAGCTTCTCGGCGAGCCGCTTGCGGGCCTGGTGCAGGTGGGCCTTGACGGTCTCGATGGAGATCTTCATGACCGTCGCGATCTCCTGATACTTCAGCCCTCGCTCATAGCGCAGCACGCAACAGATGCGCATCTTGCGCGGCAGTTCCTGCAGTGCCGCGAGCAGCTTCGCGCGCCGCTCCTGTTCTATCATGGAGTCCAGCGCGCTCCGCTCTCCTGATGCAGGCTCCACGATCCGGCTCTTAGCTCCATCGTCCACCTGAGAGGCACTGATCGACACCTCCACAGCATCCCGCTTCTCCGCCCCTCTCCTCCGGAGCTCGTTCCGGAAGGTGTTGGCGGCGATCTCGAACAGCCACCCTTCAAACGGGGACTCCCGTCGAAAAGTGGCTATACCTTTAAAGACACGGGAAAAGACATCTTGGGTGAGATCGTGGATTTCCTCATAAGAAAATCCCCTTTTACGGAAGAAATTAATAATCTTCCGACGGTGCAGTTCGTGGAGCTGATGCCAACTCTCGTCGACGTCGATACCCGCGAGGATCTTGTCGACCAGACGGAGGCTGGGGTCTTCCTGGTCGTCCAAGGCGGGAGTCACACCGTCGGGGAGCTCAATGGGGTATCCGCGCCCATCGCTGGAGGCGTAGAGGGAGTGCGACATCGAGATGCCTGGAATCCGACCCAAGGTACAGAAGATGACGCCAAAGTATAGGAAAATCTCCTTAGTGAACATATGTCTTCCCGGCTGAATCTGTCAATCGGGATAGACTCCTCCCATGTCGTGGACTCTCCTGATGGCTGACGAAGAGGGGACCCCGCTGCAGGAGACCTTCGTGCTCCTCGACGACGAGCTGGTGGGCTATCTCTCGGGGCTGACGGGGTTTCCCGTCTTCCAGGGGCTCCGGGGTCTCGATCCCGCCGAGGAGACGTGGATCGACGCGGAGGTCCGGGGAATGTGGGAACGGGAGGTGGCGGAGCTCGCGGCGCGCGCCCGGAAGCGGGAGATCCCCGAGCCGCCGGAGTGGGTCGGCCTC
Source organism: Thermoanaerobaculia bacterium (assembly GCA_035490435.1). GTDB lineage: Bacteria > Acidobacteriota > Thermoanaerobaculia > Multivoradales > UBA5704 > DATARR01. The sequence continues at coordinate 117,617 of DATHEF010000015.1, read as the reverse complement.
GAGGGGACGGATGACATCCGACTCGGCGAGGAGCTCGGCTGGCGCGGTCTCCTCGATTTCCTGCAGAGGCTCGAGCACCTTCTCCATCTCTCCCGGACGATGGGGATGGAGCTCTGGGCCCTCCCTAACGACTAGATCCTCTAGCTCACCGGCGGCTCGACAGGCACCCCGAACATCTCTTTCCCCAGGGCGTCGCACTGCTGGCGGAAGCTCTCCGCCAGTGCCGCACGCTCGGCCTCCGGCAGGAAGGACTGCCGGAGGGCAGCCAGCGAGAAGCCGGCCAGTTCGGCCGGAGAGTAGCCGAAGGTCTGGTGCAGGCGCAGATATTCGAGGGTGAGATTGGTGTTGAAGAAGGTCGGGTCGTCCGAGTTCACGGAGAGCGCCAGGCCCGACCGGTAGAGCCGGTCGAAGGCGTGGCCCGGCAGATCCGGAAACACACCCAGGCAGACGTTGGAGGTCGGACAGACCTCGAGCGGGATCTGCGCGGCCCGCAGCTCCTCGACCAGGCTTGGATCCTCGATCGCCCGCACGCCGTGGCCGATGCGCTCGGCGCTGCAGACGTCGAGGACCGAGCGGATCGACTCCGGACCCGCGTGCTCGCCGGCGTGCGCCACGCGGCGGAGCCCCTCCCGCTTCGCCGCGGCGAAGTGCTCGCGGAACGGCTCGTTCGGGTAGAGCCGCTCGCTCCCCGAAAGGCCCAGCGCCGCTACCACCCCCCGCTTCCAGCCGGCGAGCGCCCACTCCAGCGTGCGGTCCGCGGGCTCGACGCCGACGTTGCGCACGATGTCCGGGATCAGACGCAGGGTGACGCCGTGGCGCCGCTCCCCTTCCGCGATCGCCTCGGCCAGGGCCGCGAGCACCTCGTCGCCGTTGACACCGTTGGCGAGATGGGTCGAGATCGTGAAGTGGACCTCGGTGTAGACGACGTTCTGGTACGCCTGTTCGGTCAGGAAGTCGAGCGCCAGGAGCTGGAAGTCCTCCGGGGACCGCAGCGCCCGCGAGCAGGCGAGGTAGACCTGGACGAAGTGCTCGAAGTCGGTGAAGCGGAACCAGCGCTTGAGACCCGCCTCGTCCTGGGCCGGCAGCTCGATGCCGTTGCGCCGCGCCAGCTCCAGCAGCACGGCCGGCCGCATCGAGCCTTCCAGATGGACGTGGAGCTCGACCTTGGGGAGGCGCAGCAGGAAGCGCTCGAGGCTCACGCGGTCCCCCCCGAGCCCGCCTTGGGCGGCAGCCGTTGCCGCAGCCTGGCGAGCACCGGCTCGGGGACCAGCCCGGTCAGATCGCCGCCCAGCGAGAAGACCTCTTTCACCAGCCGGCTCGAGAGGTAGGTGTAATCCTCGCGAGGCATCATGAACAGGGTCTCGACCCGCGGGTTGAGCCGCCGGTTCATCAGCGCCATCTGGAACTCGTACTCGAAGTCCGAGACGGCGCGCAGCCCGCGCACCACGGCGCGGGCGCCCACCTGATCCATGAAGTCGACCAGCAGGCCGGAGAAGCTCTCGACCCGGACTTCGCCGGTGACCATCTCGCGGATCGACTCGATCCGTTCCTCGACGGAGAACAGGGGCTGCTTGCCTTCGTTGCGCAGCACCGCCACGACCACTTCATCGAACAGCGGACGGCAACGCTCGATGATGTCGAGGTGGCCGTTGTGCATGGGGTCGAACGACCCGGGGTAGACCGCGATCCGCTTGCTCATCGCTCCTGGCTGAGGTTGAAGGTGATGACGTTATGCGCGGCATCGGTGACCCGGAGCAGCATCAGGTCCCCCGGCTTGCCGGTCTCGATCAGCAGGGTCTCGGTGCGTCCATCGAGCAGCCCGTCGGCCGCCCGCACCGGCTTCCACTCTTGCGCGTTGACGCTGACGACGGCTTCCCGCAGCGGGCTCTCGGCATCGCGCACCGTGACCCGCAGGAATTTGCCATCCTTATCCTTCTCCGTCTTCACGAGACCGGGAGCGGCGTGGTCGATCACCACCGGGTCGCTCACCCGCTCGGCCACCAGAGCGGCGTCGGGATCGTTCGACGGCAGGTCGGAGGCCCGGAGACGGAAGCGGTAGATCCCGTCGGGCAGCGACATGGCGTCGAAGCTGTAGTGGTCCTCCTTGAGATCTTTCACCACCTCGAGCCAGTCCCCCTCCCTGTCGCCGGCCGTGGAGGCCGGGCGGAAGGAGAGATCGTAGACCAGATCGTCGCCGTTGGGATCGGCCGCCGACCAGCGCAGCGTCTGGTAGCCGAGCTTCCAGAGCATTTTGCTGCGGCCGCCGGAGTCGTCGTCGGCGGCGGGAGTCAGGCTGGTGAAGATCCCATCGCGGTTGGGATGAGCCGGCTCGAAGACCTGGCTGGCCGGATTGAAATTGGCCGGCACCAGGATCTGCCCGGGATCGAGCACCTGGACGCCGCCGATCTTGGGGCTCAGGTTCTCCTGCCGGTAGGAGAGCTCGGTCTCGTAGATCCGGGGCGAGGCATGGTCGCCCTCCCGCAGCTCGGCCCGCCACTGCACGAAGCGCCCGCGGGGCAGCCCGGTCAGCGGGATCTCCCGCCCTTCGCGCGGCTCGGTCCAGGCGGACCAGGTGCGGTCCGGCTCGGCGCTGACGCCGCTGCGGAACGAGAAGCGCGCCTTGCCGCCGGGCGGCAGATCCCCCTCCCAGGAGAAGGTGCCGAAGCGCGCCACCTGCTCGGCGTCGAGCGCGGGGCTGGTATAGGTACCGGCGCGCTCAGTCCCCGCCGTCACCCGGTAGAGGGCGGCGGCGTTGGTGGTGGCAAAGGCCGGCCCCGGGTCCCCCGGCAGCGCGGCCACGATCTGCCGCTCGTCGACGTCCTTCTCCAGGAGCATCTGCTGGTCGGCCCAGCGATAGAGCTTCCCTTCGAGACCGGTCGCCACCCAGAGATTGCCGTTCTGCCAGAGGAGGCTGTAGACCGTATCCTCGGGGAAGCTCCAGAGGCTCTCCACCACGCCGGCAGGGGAGATCGAGAGCACCTGGCTGCGCGGAGCCGCCGCGGTCCCGCCCTTGCGCCCGGTGCCGACCGTCGGCGCCTCGACCTGTTCGACGGAGACGGAGACCTGCGGCTGGCTGGCGCCGCCGCCCCCCCCTCGCCGGCCCGGAGCGGCGGCGGCCGGAGCCGCCGGGGCCTGATCCTTGGCCTGGTCCACCAGGCTCGCCTCGGAGGCGATCACGGCCGCGTAGCAGGTGCCGTCCGCCGTCGCCGCCAGGGAGACGACCTCGGGCTCCTGGGCGTCATAGAGGGTGCGCGCCCGGCCATCGGGGCTGATCCGCAGGATCAAGCCCTCGCCGGCGGTGCCGGCCAGGACGTCCCCCCCGGGGAGGGGTACGAGCGTCCGGATGTGGGTGTCGTCGCTGTCGAAGAGGACCGTTCCCTTCCCCTTGGCATCGACGCGGAAGAGCTTGCCCTCGGTGCCGGTGCCGACCAGCAGGGAGCCGTCGGCGGCGCGCGCCAGGGCCCAGATGTAGGTCGCCCCGGGATTGAAGAAGGGCTCCGCCTTGGCTGCTTTCGCCCCGTGGGCCGGCGGAATCCGGTAAACCTTGCCGTTGGGCGAGGTGCCGGCGTAGACGGTGCCGTCCGGATCGGACCAGACGGCGAAGATCTCGGGCTCAGGGGCGGTGAACAGCTCGGTGACGCCCCCCTTGCGATCGATCTTCAGCACCTTGCCGGCGTTGCCGGTGCCCACCACCCAGCCGTCCGGATGAACCGCAGCGGAGAGCAGGAACGGCTCGGCGACCGAGGCCACGCGGTCGACCCTGGGGGCGAGCTGCATGCGGCCGAGCGCGTCGACGCTGATGCCGTCGAGGGTGCCGGCGAGAAAGGCCGTCTGGCTACGGGCCTGGAAGATCTTGACTTGTGTGCCGCGTGCCGGCAGGACGGCCGCGGCCGCCAGCAGCCCCGCGGCCAGAATGTTGAATCGCGCTCTCCTCATACCCTCCCCTTGTCTTTGGACGCCACGTCGTTCTCTGCCGCACCCGCACCCTGATCTTCCCCGGCCACCGGCTCGCGGCGGCGCACGTCGAGGTCGATCCGCACCAGCCCCTGGATCGGCACGTCCATGGCCTCGCGCTTCTCCTGCACGACGGCGGAACGCAGGGCGACCGCGCTCCCCGAGGCCGCGGCCCCCCAGAGCGAGCGCACGGAGCCCGGCAGCCGGGGCATCGCCTCGCCCGCCACCGACAGCCCCGCCCCGCTGTAGACCCCCAGCACGATCAGGTCGCGCCGGGAGTGGAACGAGCGCAGCAGCTCGAGCGCCTGCGGGAAGCTGACCGGCTCGGCCGGCTCGAGAGACAGACGGGCGGCGTCGACGCTCGCGCCGTCCCCTACCAGCAGCGAATAGCGGCCGGCCGGCAGGTCCCCGGGGAGGTCGAGCGGCATCGAGTGGCGGAAGCGGTCGCCGCGGTAGGGAACGAAGTCCAGGTTCAGCATCACGCGATCGCCGGGGCGGACCACGGTGCGGCTGGCGTTGGCGCCCACCAGATTGGCGAACACCGGCTGATCGGTCTGCGCGAGATCGACCTCGACGCTCTCGACGTCGACCTTCTCCAGCGGGTTCTGGGAGATGTAGGAGACGATCGCCAGCAGGAAGCTCGAGGCCTCGCTCACCGCGGTGTTGCCGTCGAAGCTCTGGCGCACCACCAGGTCGCCGTAGCCGTGAAGGCCCAGACGGGCCGTCATGTCGAGGCTCTGGGAGCCGGTCGTGTAGCTGGCGGCCTCGAGCCCGGCGACCACGCCGCTGCCCACCAGCAGCGGCACGAAGTCCGGGAGCGCCGCGAGCCGCATCTTGTACTCGCGCGGGCGCTCGCTCTTGACCCTCAGCACCATCGGGATCATCGGCGCCTCGGCGCCGATCCGCCCCTGGATGCCGGTCTTGCGGTCCTGCTCGAAGGCGCCGACGATCTTGCCGGAGTTCGAGATCTTGAACGAGCTGTTGGCGTTCGAAAGCACCGTGACCACCTCGGCGGTTGCCATCGGCACCCGCACCGGGCCGAGCCCCAGGAAGGGGTGGCCGAAGGCGAGGACCTGGTCGCCGTAGCGGTCGGTCACCGTGCCGTTGGCGGCGAGCTGAAAATCGCCGTCCATGAGCACCACGTCCACCGCCTTGCCGGGGGTGAGGTCGTCGGACACCGTGCCGGGGGTGGCTTTCCCTGACGAGGAGACGCTCCCCAGCACCTGCCGCAGCATCCCCTGGGACTTCTCGCCGAAGCCGCTCGCCGTCCACTGGACAGCCGGCGCGGCGCCGTCGGCGAAGCGGGGGAGGAGGCGCGAGAACTGCGTCGCGATCAGATCCTTGGGGAGATGGCCGGTGAGGATGTCCGACAGATTGATCGAGGGGGGCGGCGGCGAGACCGCGATCGGCTTCAGGCCCGAGAGCTGCCGCATCGAGCCGATCGGCGTGATCCCCGCGATCGCCTCGTTGGTGAACGGCCAACTGAACGCCACCGCGCCGGCCAGCCGGCCGTCGAGAAACACCGGGCTGCCGCTCATGCCCCCCGCCACGCCGCTCTTCTCGAGCCCCTTGCCGGTCAGGCGGGCGAGGATGTAACTGACGTCCGGGCTGACGTTGCGCATGATGCCGATCACCTCGACGTCGAAGCGCTCGGGCTCGGTGCCGGAGAAGACCGACAGGCCGTAGCCGCGCTGCCCGCGCTGGACCTCGGCGAGCGGGATCGTGGGCAGCGCGCCCGCCGGCACGCCTGAAGCGGCATCCACAGGAGCCAAAGGAGCTGCCGGGGCCGCCGCTCGCGAGGCGGCCGGAGCCGCGAGCAGGGCTGCCGCGGCGAGCAGAAACGCCGCCCCGGCCGAGACACCAAACGCTGGGTGCTTCATGCTTGTTCCTCTCCCGTGGATCGGCCGAGCTCTTGAATCAGGCGCTCGGAGGGAAATCTTCCTGTTCGTAGAACCACGAGCCCATCCTTTTCTATTGCCACCAGCGTCGACGGGGGCCCGCCCGGGAGCGCGCCGCCGTCCACCACCATCGCATCCTCGCCGGCGAGCAGCTCCGCGACCCCGGCCGGCTCCAGGATCGGCGGCTCGCCGCTCCGGTTGGCGCTGGTCGCCGTCAGCCCGTGGCCGATCGCGGCGAGCAGCTCCCGCAGCCGGCCGTGAGCCGGCACCCGCACGGCCAGATCCAGCCCGCCGGCCGAGGCCGGCAGCGGCCGCGCGACCGGCAGGACCGCGGTCAGCGGCGCCGGCCAGAGGGCGAGGAGGCGCTCAACTATATTGATGTCGGGATCGATCCCCAAACCGGCGAGCTGCTCCCGGCCGGCGATCACCACCGGCAGCGCCTTGCCCGCTTCCCGCTCCTTGATCCGATAGATCGTCTCGACCCCCGTCCGGTTCCAGGGATCGACCCCCAGGCCGTAGCTCGACTCGGTCGGGATCGCCAGCACGCCGCCGCGAGCGAGCAGGTCGCGGAGCGGAGCGACGGGATCGCCCCAGTGCCAGATCGGGGTGCTCATCCCCGCCGCTTGCGGGCCGAGCCGGCGATCAGCTCCCGGGCGTGGGAGAGGGAGGTGTCGGTGATCTTCTTGCCGGCCAGCATGCGGGCCACCTCTTCGACCCGGTCCCCGGCCTCCAGTTCCTCGACCTTCACGCTGGTGCGGTCGCCGTCCACCCGCTTGGCGACCTTGAAGTGGAGATCCCCGTAGCTCGCCACCTGCGGCAGATGGGTCACGGCGAGGATCTGCCCGCCTTTGGCGAGGCGCTGGAGCTTGGCGCCCAGGGCGGCGGCCTCGGCGCCGCCGATCCCGGTGTCCACCTCGTCGAAGACCAGCGTCGGATGGGCCTTCTCGGCTTCACCCCGCGAGGCGAGCTGGAGGGCGAGATGGATGCGCGACAGCTCGCCCCCCGAGGCGATGCGGGCGAGCGGCCGCGGCGGCTCCCCCGGGTTCGGGGCGAAGAGGAAGACGACCTGATCGATCCCCTCGCGGCCGAAGTCGATCTCCTCGCCATCGATCGCTAGAGGGCTCCCGGCGCGGCGGCGCCGTTCGAGCGCCACGGAAAGGCGGGCGCGGGCGAGCCCGAGCTCCTTGAGCTCCCCCTCGATCCGCTCGACCAGCGCCTTCCCCCACTCCTCGCGCGCCTTGGACAGCGCCAGCGCCCCGTCCCGATACTGGGCGAGGGCGGCGGCGACCTTCCCTTCCAGCTCGTCGCGGTTCTCGGCGTCCCCTTCGAGCTCGGCGAGCTCGGCCTCGATCCCGGCGCGGCGGGCGAGGACGGCGCCGGAATCCCCGCCATGCTTGCGGCAGAGGCGCTCGATGGTGGCCAGCCGCTCCTCGATGAAGTCGAGACGGGCCGGATCGGCCTCCAGGCCGTCCAGCCGGTGCTGCAGCGAGCGCGCCGTCTCGGTCAGGCGGATGCGCGTCTCCTCGATCTCCGCCCTCCATGCCGCGGCGGCCGGCTCCCAGGCCTCGATCTCGGCGAGCAGCACAGCGGCCTTGGCCGTCCGCTCGACCGCCGCTCCTTCTTCCTCGAAGAGCAGGGCGAAGGCGGTGCCGAGCGCGCGGGTGATCGCCTCGGCGTTGCGCAGGACGTCCCGCTCCGCCTTGAGCTCGGCCTCCTCGCCGGCGCGCAGCTTGGCGGCGTCGATCTCGGAGGCCTGGAAACGGAGGAGGTCGATCCGCTCGCGGCGCATGCGGTCGTCCCCCGAGAGGTGCCCCAGCCGCTCGGCGAGGCGCGCGTGCTGCTCGTACGCCTCGGCCACCCGGGCGAGGAGCGGCGCGGCTTCCGGGCCGCCGCTACGGTCGAGCATGGCGCGCTGGAGGTCCGGCTCGATCAGTCCGAGCTCGTCGCGCTGGCCATGGATACGGAGGAGATAGGGGGCGAGGTCGGCGAGCAGCCGGAGCGTGGTCGGCTGATCGTTGACGAAGACGCGGTTGCGGCCGCTGCGGCCGATCTCCCGGCGCACCAGGACCTCGGCGCCCTCCGCCTCCAGTCCGGCCGCCTCCAGCACCGCCCGCCAGCCGTCCCCCTCGGGCTCGAAGACGCCGGAGACGGTCAGCGCCTCGGCCCCGGTGCGCACCATCTCGGTGCTGGCCCGCGCCCCCGCGAGCAGCGAGAGCGAATCGACGACGATCGACTTGCCGGCGCCGGTCTCCCCCGAAAGCACGTTGAACCCCGCCCCGAACTCGACGGCGGCTTCGGCCAGAACGGCCAGGTTACGGACGTGGATCTCGCGCAGCACGTCAGGAAAGGGGGTCGGCTGGATTCAACGGGCGGTCACGGAATGACGATATCTCAGGACGGGGAAAGTCTATCAGAGGAGAACCGGACCGGATCGCCTCAGTCGCCGCCCGGGCATCAATGCCCGGGCGGGGCCGCCTCAACGGTCCCCTACCCTGCCGGCGGCGCCTTGTGGTAGCCTCCCGCCTCTCGCCAACCTAGTAGTGGAGACGGACCCCCCGTAGCAAGCCCGTGCAAGTGAGCAGGAAACCATGACCCCGATCCTCGGCGGCCGGCGCGAGCTGCGGGCGAGCCTGCTCATCGGGCTCTGCTGCCTGCTGGTCTACAATGCCAACCTGCGGACGATCAGCGCCGGCGACACCTACCCGGCGCGCTACCTGCCGTTCGCGATCTGGCGGTACCACACCCTCCTTCTCGATCCGATCGCGCCGCTCACCGCCCAGGGGCGAGGCGATGCGGCGTACTGGATGGTGCACGTGGCCGGCGGCCACACCATCTCGCTCTACCCCGTGGTGGCACCGGTGCTCATCGCGCCGCTCTATATCCCCGCGGTCGGTACCCTGCACCTGCGGGGTTGGACGGATGCGCGGCTGGACCACATGGCGAAGGTCATGGAGAAGCTCTCCGCCTCGCTCGTGGCGGCGCTTTCCGCGTCGCTCCTCTACCTGCTGCTGCGGCGCCGGGCGGCGGCGCCGATCGCGCTGCTGCTCACCCTGGCCTATGCCTTCGGCACCACCACCTGGATGATCGGCAGCCAGGCCCTGTGGCAGCACGGGATGGCTGAGCTCCTGGTGGTCGGCGCCCTGCTGCTCCTTACCGGGCCGTGCACCGCGCCGCGGGTGATTGCGGCGGGGCTGCTGTGCGGGCTCATCGCCGGCAACCGCCCTCCGGATGCTATCCTCGCGGCGGCGCTGGGCGCTTACGGACTGTTCTGGGCCGGCCGCCGGGCGGCGCTGCTCGCCGCCTCCGCCGCGCTGCCGATGGGCCTGGTGCTGCTCTACAACCTCGGAGTGGCCGGCCACGTCGCCGGCGGTTACGGGCTGATGGGCGACCCCGGCGTCTTCCAGTACAACCTGCTTTCCGGCCTCGGCGGATTGCTGTTCAGCCCGACGCGGGGGCTGTTCGTCTTCTCACCCTTCCTGCTCTTCCTCGTCCTGGCCTGGCGGCACCCGCCGCGTGACCGCGGCGAGCGCGGCCTCAGCCTGGCGATCAGCGCCGGCGTCGTCCTCCAGGTCCTGCTCTATGCCAAGGCCGACTGGCGAGGCGGCTCCTCCTGGGGGCCGCGCTACATGACCGACCTCCTGCCGCTGCTCCTCTGGATGCTGGCGCCGGTGGTCGCCGCTCTGCGCGGCTTCGGCCGGACGTGCTTCCTGCTCGCGGTCGGCGCCGCGGTCGCTATCGAGGCCATCGGCGCCTTCTGGTACACCGGCGCGACCGACAGAGCGATCTTCGCCGTTGCCAACGGTCCCCACCAGATGCGGGCCGCGTGGGACTGGCGGAATGCACCCTTCGTTACTTCCTTCCAGCATGGCCTCGCGCCGGCGGAGCTGATGATCGAGACGCGCGGCGGTATTGACGCCATCGAAACCAACGCCATAGAGACTGACGCCATCGAGGCCGGCGGCCGCGCGGTCTCCGCCATCACCGCCGGCCAGAAGGTCGTCGCCACCGGCTGGGCGCTGGCCGGCCACGCAACGCCCTGGCAGGTGGCGGTCATCATCGACGGCCGGCCGCCCGTCGCCTCCCACACCTTCTTCGACCGGCCCGACGTCCGCGGCGTGCTGCGCGAGGCGAGCCCCGCCGGCTGGCGCATCCCGCTCGACACGGCCGGCCTCGCTCCCGGCGAGCACTCTCTGACCGCCTTCGTCTGGGCCTCCAAAAAGGGAGAGGGATCTTACCTGGAGAAGCGCAAGCTGACCGTGCTGGCGGCACCGGCGGCGGGCGAGGATCTCGACGAAGGCTTCAGGACGGCGGCGGCGCGGCTTCGCGCGCACCAGCAGGGGCCGGGTTACTGGCTCACCGCCTACACCAGCGCGGCGCGCTTCCAGGAGCCGCGCCAGGAGATGAACACCTTCCTCACCGCTCTCCTGCTCGACCTGCTCGATCCGCTGGCAGCCACCGGCGGTCTCGGCGACAGCTTGCAGCGCGCCCGCCAGCACCTCACCGGCCAGATCGAGGCCGGCGGACTGGTGCGCTACCACGGCCTGCCAGACGCTCCCGGCATCGGCACTCTGGGATGCGCCATCACGCCTGATACCGACGACACGGCGCTCGTCTGGAGGATCGCTCCCGACCACGACCGCCGGCGGTTGCCGGCCGCCCTGGCGACCCTCGACCAATATCGCACCCGCGAGGGCCTCTACCGCACCTGGCTCGCGCCGCGTGAGGCCTACCAGTGCCTCGACCCGGGCGGCGATCCAAATCCTACCGACATTGCCATCCAGATGCACCTGCTGCTGCTGCTGGCCAAGGAGCGGCCGCCGGCCGGCCGCGCGCTCTGCGAAGCTCTCCGCCCGGTTGTCGACCAGGACCGGATCTGGGTCTACTACCGAATGGCGCCGCTGGTCCCGATCCTGCGCCTGACCGATCTCCGGCGCGCCGGCTGCGAGCTGGAGCTGCCCGAGTCGCGGCTGCGGACATCGGTGCCAGGCCAGGAGATCTGGGTGTCCGCCGTTCGGCTGCTGGGCCGTGCGCTGACGCCCGGGGGCCCACCAGCCGACGCTGCAGAAATCCAGGCGGTGCTGCGCCAACTCGCCAAGGACGACTTTGCCCTTTTGCGAAAGAATCCGCCGCTCCTCTACCACAACGATCTCACCGCGACGGTCCCCAGATACTACTGGTCGGAAGACGTCGGCTACGCGCTCTGGCTAAGGCTTGCTCACATACATGCGCACCTCCGGCAGCCCCATTCGAACGGCTAAAACTTCATCGCTATTCGCGGCCGCCGCGCCCGCCGTACCGGCCGCCATCTCGACGGCAGGCCGCCTTGGCGAGCGCCTTCGCCGCTACCTGTCCTGCCTGCGCCTGCCGGAGATCCTCGTTCTCCAGGGCTCGCCACTGCTCGGCGCCGCCTTCGCGATCCGCCATCCGGCCGTGGAGAACGTCGGGCCGCTGGCGATCCTCACCCTCGCCAACGTCTGCCTGATGGCGCACGTCTTCATCCTCAACGACTGGTCCGGCCTGACCACCGACCTCACCGACCCCAACAAGGCCGCCGGCGTCTTCACCGCCAGAGGCGCGAGCCGCAAGGAGATCGGCGGTCTGGCGGCCGGCCTGCTGGCCTTGGGCCTCCTCCTCTTCAGCCGCCTCGGCCCGAGCGCCCTCTGCCTGTCACTGGCGATCGCCACCCTGAGCGCCCTCTACTCCCTGCCCCGCTTCAATTGGAAAGGCAGACCGCTCCTCAACTCGGCGGCCCACCTGGCCGGCGGCGTCCTCCATTTCCTCCTCGGCTACTCCCTGGGGAACGTCATCGACCGTCGCGGCCTCGCCATTGCCACCTTCTTCGCCCTGACCTTCGCCGCCGGTCACCTGACCCAGGAGGTCCGCGACCACCAGGGGGACGTCCTCAACGCCATCCGGACCAACGCGGTGATCTTCGGCCCGCGCCGCACCTTCGCCGCCAGCCTGGCCCTTTTCACCCTGGCCCACGCTCTCCTTCTCCTCCTGGCCCTCCAGGGCATCCTCCCCCATCCCCTGGCAGCCCTCGTCGCCCTCTACCCCGTTCACCTGCGCTGGTCGCTCAAGACTCTGGCCGAGGGCCTCACCTACGCGAGCATCCACCGCCTGCAAGCACGTTACCGCGCGCTCTACGCCCTCATCGGCCTGGCGATGGTGGCGGCCCTATGGCTTGCCTGAAAATCTGCCTCACCGGTGCGCCGTAACCCCCACCTGCCGACACATGTCGAGCACCGGGCAGGTCGAGCACTTGGGAAGCTTCCCCGTGCAGACGTGTTTGCCGAAGGGGACCAGCAGGCGATTGATCTCCACCCAGTATTTTTTCGGAAGCTTCGCCTCCAGCGCCGCCATGGTCTTTTCCGGCGTCCGTTCCGCCACGTAGCCCCAGCGGTTGGTGACGCGATCGACGTGGACGTCCACGCCGATCCGCGCCTTGCCGCAGGCGATGCCGAGCACGAGGTTGGCGCACTTGGGGCCGACGCCCGGAAACGAGAGCAGGACGTCGTCCGCACATGGCAGCTCGCCCCCGTGGTCCGCCACGATACGCCGGGCGATCTCCCGAATCTGCCGCGCCTTGGGCTCGTGGAAGGTGCTGAGGCCGATCGCCTCGTCGATCCGCTCGACCGGCAGCCGGCTCACCGCCTCCGGCGTGCGGGCGAGCGCGAACAGCCGCCGCGCGCAGACCAGGGTGGTCTCATCACGGGTTCGGATCGAGATGATGCAGGCGACCAGCAGCTCGAACGTCGAGGCGAACCCCTCGTCCGCCAGCTTCGAACATCGCCGCCTTCGGGAACGGCTGGACGGCCTCGCCGATCCGCTCCAGGGCCCGATCGATGTCGAAAGGTCGCTTGCTCACAGATCCTCGCACCCGCGCCCGAAGAGCCGCTGCTCCAGGAGTCGCGGAACTCGAGGATTATTTTACGCCAACCGGCGCCGAGAACCTCTCCGCGTAACCGCTCTTCGCGAGGAATGCGTCGAAGTCCTTGATCTCCAGGATCTCCCGGATCGCCTGGCGCTTGTCGCCCGCCCGGTCGTAGTAGGACTTCGTGATCTTGTAGCCGACCCAGTAGCCGAGGTCCTGGGGACGGCCGGGCGAGCCACTGTAGAGCCAGCCGGAGAGCTCCTTCCCGTGCATCTTCCGCTGGAACTCCTCCCAGAGCTCGGCTTCACGGGGGGCGGCGAATTCTGCGACGTGTTGATCGCCTGGACGGCCGGAGATGAGCTCCGCAAGAAAGTCGGCGCTCCCTTCCCGGATCGCCTGACCGAGCAGAACTGGAGATTCCGGATACTTCTGCTGGAAGTGGATCAACTCGTGCGCGACGACGTGGGGGATCTCCGCGGCCGGTGCGGTCACCTGCCGCAGCCATTCGCTCAGCTCGTCCACAGGACTCTGCGGTGTCCGGCCGTGCATCTCGGCGCCAATCAACAACCCACGGTCGGAGACCGTGCCTCCGGAGTTCAGCCGTCCGATCAGGAAGAAGACGTCCGGAAAAACGGCGTCGGGATAGAGATACTTCAAGGCATAGAAGGATGCGCGGATGCCGGGTTCCATCTCACGGATCCGCAATGTGCTGTCGCGGATAGACGCATAGTACCTGGGGTGGCTCCGGACGACTCGGGCGAGTTCTTCGGCATTGCTGATCCGCAGAGAGACGAAGTCCTTGAGACCAGGAGTTCCCCGGGACAAGTAGAACGTTCCGAACGACTGGGGGGGAAACTCCGGAGCCGCCCGGTCGAACGCTTCCCAGAAATGGGCGATATCCTCGGTGACGATGCGCGCCGCATCCGGGTCCCGGCTCTGGGCCAGGGCGGCCACCGGAACCATCAAGAGCAACGCCATAAGGCAGGAACGCTTCAGGGCCTGTCGCATAGGTGTCTCTCCGACTCAAGGTCGGGTGGATGTTATCAGCTCTGTTTGTCCCTCAAGCGATCTGTTCCATCAGGGCCGTCACTCGTTGTCTGCGCAGCATGGGCGAACGGTTTCGAGCCAAAGTCGTGAGGAGATCCGCAGCCCGCTCGCAGCCGTTCAGCCTTGCGAACGCGGCGGCGTAATACCGAGAGCGCTCCTGAAAACCGGGATCTGCCAAGAGGCTCTTGATGCAGGCATGGATCCTCTCCGGCGTCCCCTCTTCAGGAGTAAGGGTCTGCGCAACGCCGACGGTCCTGCATAGCGCCGCTACGTCGGGTTGCTCACCGCCGGCGGGAATGAGCAGGGCTGGAATGCCTGCCGTCAACGCCCCGAGGACCGCTGTGGTGTTCGCGCTGGCTACGACGACCCGGGCCATGGGCAGAATCTTCCCCTGGGGAAGATGAGGCCGGACGAAGAAATTTTCCGGCAGGCTGCCGATCTCGCCGTCCAACCGCCCGGTCGACGCTGCCACCCGGTAATCTCCCCCGGCGAGCGCGTCGACGAGCCCGTGCCAGAAATTCGGGATATGGAATGACCGGCCATGCTGGACATAGATAAGAGCCGAGCCGAGCCGGATGGTTTCCTCCATCCATTCTTCCAATTCGGGATCGCAGGCTGTCGGCTCCCATAAACAGCTCCCCACCAGATGAACCCTCTCGTGCAGGTGTTTCTGAGGTTCGAGCTCGTTTACGCTCTGCAGCAGGAAAAGGTCTCCTAACAGAGGAGCCTGGAGGCTGTTCAAGAACGAATCGGGCCGGAAGAGGGCCCGAGCGTCGTTCAATGTCTGCAGCATGCCTCGATAGCGCCACGCGCGCCACTCTTCCACCGAGGAAAGAATTGAGACCTCGGAGGGTTGGCAGCCTTCCGCCTCAGCGGCATCCGCCGGCCAGAGATAGGTGCAGAACCCCAGGAGCCCGACGGGCAGATCGCGGCGAGCAGCGACCAGCAGAGGTCCATAAGTCAGTGATTGACCGACCAGAATGTCCGCCGGAAACAAATCGAGAGCGTACTCGATGTGCTTGACCTGAAGAGCGATGGAAAGGGGCTTTCCCCACTGCGCGACCTGAAAGCTGGCACCATCGGAAATGCCTCGCGGGAGTCGCCGCAACCCCACTTCGGCGAGCAGCGCCTCATGTTGCAGGTTGGTCACGAAGGCCACTTCGTGCCCCCGCGACTTCAGGACTTCGGCAATGCCAATCAGAGGATACAAGAACCCCGGGCTATCTAGAGAACAAAACAAGAATTTCATACAAGGTTACCATCGTCGAACCAGTTTCAAGAATGGCGCCCCGGCCCGAGGTGGAAAACAGTTCTCATCTGCGGCCTGCCATGCTTACCACGGATCCGCGGCGCCATCCCAGACGTGAGGAGG
The DNA here is from genome assembly GCA_035490435.1 of Thermoanaerobaculia bacterium. Classification (GTDB taxonomy): domain Bacteria; phylum Acidobacteriota; class Thermoanaerobaculia; order Multivoradales; family UBA5704; genus DATARR01. Next base: position 102,472 of record DATHEF010000015.1, on the reverse strand, counting down.
ACAGATGTTGGACGCACCTCCCTTGAGCGATACTAAGTCGACGACGGCTGATCCGGCTGGATCCCGAAGCGGGTGCAACTGCCGCCGAACCCTTGACAGCTACCGGTGAAGTCTGTGCAATCCCCCCCAGCCACTCCCTCCAGATCTTCGGGGCTGAGCTCGTCCGCGTTGAGAACTCCCTGGTTCAAGCTCTGGACGTCATCGGACCGATTGTCTGCCATGTTGGTTACTCCTTTCAGCAAGCCAGCTCGCAGGCCTGGCAGATAAGACGATCACTGGTCGCAGACCTTTCCACCCCTCGCCTGAATCTCTCTTCCCTGCGCATAGTCGAGGTAAGCCTCGGCGACGTTTGCACGGAAGCGCGAGGCATATCCGTCACAAAAATTCGCGTGATACCTGCCTGTCTTTCCAAGTGCCAGCACGGCACAACCACCCCCGCAATGCAGAGCGTACCGGCATTTCCGGCAAGCCGGATTACTGGCGACGGTCCGGCTCTTCCAGAGATGGTTCACCGCGACATTGAGAGTTACCTTGCCATCTTCTTCTACGCGACCGATCCGCACAGTGGGATCACCCGTCTTTTCCCAGCAGGCGTAAATGTCCGCGAAAGCGTCGAATATATACATTCGGGTATGCGCGCTGCAGAAACTCTCCCGGAAACTGGGCATCGTTTTTTCCGGGCTCCTGAAGATCCGATACGCCCCCAGCTTGATAGAGTCATCTGGCCGGCTGATCAACCCTAGCCGCTGATCTTTGGAAATTAATTCAGCAAGAGTCTGGTCCAACTCCCAAGTGTCGAACGTGGTTTTGGAATCCGTCCGCTCGTTCTCTGCCCGGATAGGGGCCGCATATACGGAGAAATGAGCGTATTGATCCCAGCCGCGAGTGATAAAATCGTCCATCATGGACGGGAGATGCCCGATATTGCCGCGGTCGAGGTTGAGCCGGATGCTGATACTCACTCCCTTGTCCAAGGCCATCTGGATGTTGCGGGCAATCCGATCGTACGTTCCTGATCCATCAGCATAGATACGGCGCCGGTTGTGCTCTTCGGGCGGGCCATCGATCGTGATCTGCAGCGCTGAAATTTTCTCGGGAGAGAGAAGGTCCTCGTAGGCATGGAGATCGGTTCCGTTGGTAACCGCCCAGAAGTTCGTCGGTCCAAGCTCCAAGGCCCTGTCGACGATGTATCGCACGATCGGGCTGGAGGCTTCGAGCAGCGGCTCGCCGCCGAAGAACCCGATGGTCCGCAAGCGCTCGGCATCTTCAGGAACTCCATGCATGGCCTCGATCTCCACCATAGCGCCGAAAACTCGATCCACTACACCGGGCTGGACAGTCTTCAGGAGGTGATTGAAGCGAGCGTCGGTGCGCATATGGTCTTGGAAGCAATATGCGCAGCGGAGATTGCAGTTGTAGGTAGGCATGATCATGTACGTCGGCATCTGACGGATCTGCCGCTCATGAATCTCCGTCGCGAACTTAGCGAAGACCTCTTCCTCCTCTTCGGTAGAGAGATCTGTCAAATATCCCCTGCGCTTTAGGACTTCAAGCGTCTGGTCTGAAGGAACAAGGGTCCGGTCGTCGGCCTCGGGCTCCGGGCTCCAGGTACCGTAGAGCGGCCGAGGGGGGCGACGTGCCTCCAGAGAGCGCACGTAGGTTGCTACACGACGCGAAACCTTATCGAATGCTCCAGTGTATCCATGGACAAGAAGCATGTCCGCGTTATTTTCCGGAAGATCCACGTAGATTGTGTAGCTGCTCGTGCGAAGCATGAAGACCTCCAGTTTCACAGTTCGGCGAATCAATCTGGCATCAGTCCCCCGTCAGACGGCAAAGATTAATTCTCCATCTGCCGGGCAGAACGGTACACCTTCAGAACCAATGCTGTGACTTCGGGGAAAGAGTTACTGAGGAGGGTCTCGCATGACTACAGTTCGTTCGACGGTCAGATGTCGAAAGAACCAGGTACAGAATACCAGACCAAATCAAGCAGCGCAAGAGAGATTGATACAACTAACGTTGGCTGCGCGGCACCGCGGATCGTACCGCCAGCGGCGCCAACGAAAACGGGGGCCGAAGCCCCCGTTCCCGACATACTCGAAAGGGATGTCTTGCCCTACCGGAAGGCGGCGACCGTCGCGCGCGTGTCGTTCAGCACGCGGGCGTTGTGGTTCCTCGTGGTCGTGCCCATGGGGTGGGTGTTGTAGAGCTTGTTCGGGTTCGACCAGTAGTTCAGGCGAGGGCAGCCGCCCGAGCAGTCGTAGGCCATGACAAACTTTTACTTACGGAACCGACGCGCTCCACTTTGACCGCCCGCCCAGCTCGAAACCATCGTTGAACAGCGGCGTGGTCCGCTCGCAGTGGCCGGTGTAGTTGTAGCGGTCGCCGCCGGCCACCATCTGAAAGTCGGTCACCTGGAGGGCCCTGAGGTCGAGCGGGCCGAGGAGCCCGGCCCACTTGGCGGTGGTGAAGCGGTCGCTCTGGGCGGTGAGGGCGATGGTGCCGCCGTCGGACAGGAGGATGCCGTACTTCTGCATCGCCCGCGCGACCACCCGCGCTCCCTCGTTCGGCAGGTTCTGGAGGGGATAGTCCGCCCGCAGCCGGAGGCGGGTGCCGTAGGGGGGCGCCGCCGCGGGCCCGCTGGTAGGGTTGGTCGAGTGTGTCGCCGGGTGGACGTATACCAGCCGCCGCATGCGGCTGTTGGGAAGGATGAAACGGATGGCATGATCGATCTGCCCGGCCGCCACCTCGTCGGCATTGAACAGCAGCGGCGCGATGGGAAAGCCGGCAGCGTCGGCGCTGGTGCAATCCTGGCCGCGCCCCGCCGACGGATAGGTGAGATCCATGTTCCACACCGTAAGGCAGCCGCCGGAGTACTGCTCACCCACGACGTTGGCCCGCCACATCTCGTAGAGACGGTGGGTCGGCCGATGGACCACGATCAGGTGGCAGTCGCCGTTGCCTTCGCACTCGTAACCGCTCTCCCCCTCCAGCGCGCCACCGTTCGGCAGGGGGACGGACGTGAGGTCCAGGCGGTCGCAGTCGGGGTCGTAGAAATCGTCGGTATCGGTAAAGCCGTGGAGCGGGGTGCTGGCATCCGCCTCCAACACCTCGATGCTGAAGTCGATCTGCATCCGACCCCCGCCCCAGCCACCGACTCCAGCGAGCCAGTTGATCACCGTCGCCGACTCGGGGTCCAGCGGAGCCGAGGAGACGTCCTGGTACCAGGGGGAATCGGCGGGAAAATAGGGGCCGTGACCGGCCGCGGGAGGAGTCTGGCCTCCCGCGGTGCCTACGGAAACGGCGAGCAGCGCGCATCCACAGAGGACCGCGGTTCCGGTCGACATCCGGTTGATCATTGAAAAGATTCTATATGTTGAAGACCACAAAAGAAAAGACCACCCCAGCGGGGTGGTCCTCCAAATCATTCCTTATCTGGAGCGCCTTGCGGCGCAAAGATTACGGTCAGATCTTGCTGACGTTCTCAGCCGCCGGGCCCTTCTGGCCCTGCACGACGTCGAACTCGACACGGTCGCCCTCGGCGAGACTCTTGAATCCGGATCCCTGGATCGCCGAGTGGTGCACGAAGAGGTCCTTGCCCCCATCCTCCGGCGTGATGAAGCCGAAGCCTTTGGTGTCATTGAACCACTTCACTTTTCCTGTGTTGCGCATTGTCGTTGTCTCTCTTTCTTTCTGTTCTGGGGCCAAAAAGACAAAAAGGGACCCTTTGTCGTACCGGGGTCCCTTTCGTAATTTCTGGCTTGGGTACCGAGGAGTCACCCATTGACTCCGCAGCAGATAAAAAATCATACCTCGCGGGGTCCTCGGAGTCAAGAAGTAATTTACAAGCCGGATCTCTGCCTCTATCCTCAAGACTCGCATGATGTCTCGTTCCTGGTTCCGGAGCTGCGTTCCACTGGCTTGCCTGTTCGGCCTCCTGGCCGGGTGCGGCCGGACCGCGCCTCCACGGCCCGGCGGGACGGTTCGCGACCTGATCGCCGATCTCGATCTGGCGGAGATCCAGCGCGAGCCCGGGAGGGTCGACCTCGGGACCTCCGAAGCCCGGCCGCTGCTGCGGCAAGGGTGGTCCCAGGACGAGGATGACGGCCGGCATACCTTCGTCTGGAGCGACGGGCCGGAGTCGGAGCTGGAGTTCTTCCTCGCCGCTCCGCGAGACATTCCGCTGACCCTCCGCGGGTCGCCGTACTCGTCCCCCGGATCTCCGGAGCAGGAGGTCGCCCTCGTTCTCAACGGCGAGGCGGTGGGCCGGGTCAGTCTCTCGCCGGATCATGAAGAGGCCCGGGTGGTCCTGCCGCGGCGCGGTCTGCGAGAGGGGGAGAACCACCTCACTCTGCGCTACGCCTGGACGCGCTCCCCCTGGGAGGAGAGCGGTGGGGAGTATGGCGGGGAGAACGGCGGGGAGAACAGCGACCGCCGCCACCTCGGAGTGGCCTGGGACCTTCTCCGCTTCGAGACCGGCGTCGACGAGCAGAGCCGGGTGCGCGCGGCCGGCGACCGGCTCGCCCTCCCCTTCGGCCGGCGGCTCGACACCTTCCTGCGCCTGCCCGCCGGAGCGGTGCTGGCGATGGACGATCTCCGCTCCCGCGGCGGCCCGTCCGGAGAGCTGCGGGTAACCCTGCAGCCCGAAGGCGGCGCGGAGCGCGAGCTGGCCCGTCTCCGCCCGGACGAGGGACCGGTCGCGGTGGAGCTGGGGGACGCCGGGACCGAGCCGGCGCGGATCTCCCTCACCGCCGTGTCCAGGGAGCCGGGCGAGGCGGCAGGGAGCGGCCTCGTGCTGCGGCGGCCGGCCATAGCCGCGCCGCGCCCGGAGACCGGGCCCTCCCGGACGGCGGCCACGGCGGCCACCGCGGCGAAAACGGCTCCGGCCTCTTTCCAGACGGCTCGCCGGCCGCGCAACGTCATCGTCTATCTCGTCGACGCCCTGCGGGCGGACCACCTCGGCTGCTATGGCTACGCCCGGCCGGTCTCGCCCCGCATCGACAACTTCGCCCGCGGCGCGGTCCTCTTCCGGCACACCGTGGCCCAGTCCTCCTGGACCCGCCCCGCCGCCACCACCATCCTCACCGGCCTGCTACCCCGCACCCACGGCGTCAACGGCCGGCGGGACGTCCTCGCCGGACAGGCCGTCACCCTGGCGGAGAGACTGCGGGAGCGGGGGTATCACACCGCCGGGTTGGTCACCAACGGCAATGTGGCGCGCAGCTACGGCCTGGGCCAGGGATTCGAGACCTACCAGCTCCTCCCGCGGAAACACAGCGCGGCGACCGACGTCAACGCCGAGGCCGCCGACTGGCTGCGGACCCGGTGGAAGGGGGACGCCCCCTTCTTCCTCTATCTCCACACCGTGGAGCCGCACGCCCCGTACGCTCCCCCGCTCCCTTTCCGGCAACGTTTCGCCCCCGGCGTGCGGGACGAGGGCCTCATCCGCATGAACTTCCTGCACCGGGTCGAAGAGGGAAAGATCGCGGCCACGCCGGAGGTGCTCCGGAACTTCATGGACCTCTATGACGCCGAGATCGCCGCCAACGACGCCGCCTTCGGCGAGCTGCTCGACCTCCTCGGCCAGCGCGGGCTTCTGGAGGACACCGTGATCGTCTTCGTCTCCGATCACGGCGAGGAGTTCCTCGAGCACGGCGGCTGGGAGCACGGCAGGACGCTGCACCAGGAGATGCTGGACGTCCCCCTGATCGTGCGGGTCCCCGGGATGGGGAGCGGCAGGATCGTGCAGCGGCAGGCCCAGCAGATGGACGTGGCGCCGACGATCCTCGATCTTCTGAATCTGCCGGTTCCGCCAGACATGGACGGCCGGAGCCTCGCCCGATGGATCTCCGGCGACGGCCCGCCCGGGGATGACCCGGCGGAGTCCATGGCCTTCTCGTGGCTCGACCAGCACGGCCTGCGGGCGGCCGCGGTGACCACGCCCGGCTGGCGGCTGATCGAAGATCGCCTCCCCGTCCCCGGGCGCGCTCTTTACGATCGCCAGGCCGATCCCGGAGAGCATCGCAACCTCGCGGCGAAGCAAGCGGTGCGGGCCGGCTACCTCCGCGCCCGGCTCCGGGCCGAGGAGCGCCTCCGCCAGAGGCAGTTGCGAGCCGGCAAGACGAATCCGGACTCCGAGCTCCAGAAACAGCTCGAAGCTCTCGGCTATCTACGCTGAGTCCTACTTGAGATACCCGAGCGCCCGCAGGCTCTTCTCGAGCTCGGGATCGAGAGGCGGGGGCGCCAAGGCCCCGGCCACCGGCGGCGGATTGAACGCCACGAGATCCCGCAGCAGCGCCCGGGTCTCCCGCCTTAGCTCGCGGGAAAGATCTTCTACCTGGCCCGGATCCCGTGACACGTCGTAGAGCTCGATGCGGGTGAGCGGGAGACCGCGGACCTGGAAAGACCGGCATTCGAGCTCCGCCTGCTTCTGGCCGTCCACCAGATCGGAGCCGGCGCAGCCGTCCGTCTCCAGGAGGAGGCGCCCGGGTTGGGCCGGCGCGACCCGGACCGGTGTCCACTCGGGCGTCAGGGTAACCTGGGCCAGCCTCTTCTCCCCCTGGCGGATGACCAGAAGCCGGGGCTCCAGGGAGCGGGCCTGGAACGCCAGGGTTCCGCCGGAGGTGTCGAAGGCGACCTGCCGCGGCAGCCAGTCGCCGGCGGGAGGATCGAAGAGCAGGAGGCTCTCCTGTCGCCGCCGCTCGCCGCGGTAGACCGCCCGCCGGCCGCCCAGGGTCTCGCTCCAGGCGGTGCCGGGGAGCGGCGCCGACGAGCGCCCGACGAGCCCGGCCAGGCTGGCGCCGGACGGGGCGCGGCGCGGCCTCACCCGCGCCAGCTCGTAGAGCGTGGGCGCCAGGTCGATGAGCTGCACGACGCCGCCGTGGCGCACCGCGGCGCGATGGTCCGGATGGATCACCAGCAGCGGGACGTGCAGGCTCTCGCGGTAGAGCTGGGTGTGATTGAACAGGCCGTGGTCCAGAAACTCCTCGCCGTGATCGGCGGTGATCACCACCGTGACCTCGCCGGCGAGGCCGAGCCGCTCGAGCTCCGCGAAGAACCGCCGCAGGACGTCGTCGGTCTGCCGGATGCCGGCGTCGTAGAGCGCCTTGAGCCACTCGACCGCGGGCCGCGGCAGCCCTTCGCCGGTCATGTTGTACTGGGTGAGCGCCGGGCCCGTGCCATCGATCGCCCCGGGGGGCGGGACCCCGGGCCAGAACGGCTCCCGGTAGCGCTCGGGCGCGTCATAGGGAGTATGCACGGCGTACGTATGGAGGAAGAGGAAGAAGCGGTCTTTCGGCCCGACGCTTTTCAGGAAGTCGACGCCCCGGCCGAAGGTCCCCTCCACGGGCCGGTTGTGGTCGCGGTTGCGGCTGACGAAGACGTCGAAGCCCCGGCGGAAGCCGAAGCGACCGCTCACATACCCCCCCTCCGTGAAGCCGGCGGTGCGGAAGCCGCCGCGCTGGAACACCTCCGGCAGGGTCTCGACCTCCGGAGAGAGCACCGAGTTCGGCGGAAACACCCCATGCTCCCGCGGGTAGAGGCCGGTCAGCATCGACATGTGCGAGACCAGGGTGCTGGGGAACTGGGCGTACGCCTCCTCGAACAGGGTGGCCCGCCCGGCTAGCGAATTCAGGAACGGGCTGGTCGGACGGGGGTAGCCGTAGCAGCCGAGATGGTCGGCCCGCAGCGTATCGATCGAGATCAGGATGTAGCCGCGGGTCGCCCGCGGCACCGGGGGCTTGTCCGCGTCGGGCCGCGGGTCCGCTCCACGGCCGCAGCCGGCCGCGAGCACGGCGAGAGAGAAAACCAACATCCGAGCCGCTGGGACCGGAATCATTCCGCGAGCCATCGCCGGATCTGATCGTAAACCTCGGGCCGGCTGAGCAGATCCATGTGATTCATTCCGTGGCCCACCCACTGCCGGGATTCCGGGATCGGCAGCGACCGCCCGGCTTCCTCATGGCGGCCCAGCGCGCTGCTCACCGAGACGAGGCCGTCGCCCAAGAGCCGGTCGTTGAGGTCGCCTGGCTTTTTCCCGGTCGTCGCGGCCGCCGCGTAGCACTCGACGCCCTCGGGCAGGGGCACGGCGCGACGGTCGTCCCTCGCCGGCTCGAACCGATCACGTTTCTCCCAATCCTCATCCAGCAGATTGCCGTAGCGCAGATCGGTGATCCCCGCGCTGCGGATCTTTCCGAGACGGGCGAACCGGGCGGTGTAGGGGAGCGCTGCCAGGATGGCGTCCACGCCGTTGCCGCCGCGCTCCAGCGCTGCGCCATGGTGAGGCGTGCCCAGGAAGACGATCTTGCGCAGGCGCCGCGGCCACTCGTGCCCCGTGGCCTCAGCATAATGAAGAGCGGTGCGGGAGATCAGCCCCCCCATGCTGTGCCCGACGATCACCAGTTCCTCGACCGGCACCGGCCAGCTCCGGACCAGCGTTTCGAGCCGATCGGCAAACGCGCGACCGTTGATCGAGGTGTGAAGACCGCTGTTGTAGTGGAGATAGACGGGCGAGTAGCCGAGATCGCGGGCCAGGGCCGCGCCGTGGTCGTGCCCTCGGCGATGCCATTGCAAATCGTTCATGCACAGGCCGTGCGCCAGCACCACCACCTTGCCGCCGGCCTCCTCCAGAACCGCCGCCTTCAGGGACATGGGGATCGCCAGCGGATTGCCGCTGGCCTCCAACTGATCCCCCAGCACGCCGTTCAGAGCCGCCAGCAGAGCCTCACGCCGGCGCCACGAGCTCCGCCCGACGAGCCGCGGGGCGAGCGGCGCCAGGAGAGCGTCGACACCGCCGCCCACCAGACGGGTCATCCCGCGAACGCTGCCATACACCAGACCCGCGATCCCCCGCCGCGGCATGCCGAGAGGGCGGGCGATGTCCCGATGCACCGCTTCCACTAGATCGGTCACTCCCAGGGTCGCATCGGTGGCCATCCGGGCGAGCCCGCGGAGATCGGAGAGATAGACGGAGGCCTTCATGGTGGCAGTATAGCTAACGGAAGCTGGACCACCACTCGGACCCAGGACTCTCTTCGCCCGATCCCGCTCGAGCTCGAGGAAGAGTGAAGAGATTTCGCGACGAGATGATGCGCTACGACATTGTCCGCCGGCCTTTTCCGGCCGCGGCGACGTTTTTTCAGACGAAATCCCCTTGTACATTTGTTTTTGGGCTTGAACATTGTTTGGCGGCCTTGGAGATGGTCCGGCCGCTTTGAACATTGTTCAAGCGGCTTGGACAATGTTTTTCGGCGCCGGAGAGCGTTTCAAGCCGTAAAGCATTGTTGGAGCGCGGGGAGCCCCTAGAAAAGGCCCATGCGGATCGCGGCGGCGTTTCCTGCAGAGACAGCCCATTATAGGCATAACGAGCCCGCTGGGACTGGGGGTCAGACGATTCCGGACGGGTAGCGGGTAGTCGCGTGCGGAACTCGGAAGCGACCTTGCGCTTTTCGGAAAGTTCTCCAGTATCCTGAAACCCCCCTCGCAAACGTAAGCCGTTCTAGGCCGAAGAAGATTGGGGACCGATTTTACGTCTTATCTGGGCATGAGCCGAAGACTTCGTTTCGTCCCCGAAGGCGGATCCCTGGTCGAGGTCACCTGCCGCACCGTGCAGGGCCGCCGCCTTCTCCGCCCCAGCCCGCGTCTCAACGAGATCATCGTTGGCGTCCTCGGACGCGCCCAGAGGCTGTACTCCGTCCGGATCTGCGCCTACGTGTTCGTCTCATCACACTACCACCTGCTGCTCGACGTCGACGACGCTCGCCAACTGGCGAACTTCATGCGCTATCTCAACTCCAACCTGGCGCGGGAAGTCGGCCGGCTCGTCCGCTGGAGTGATGGCGTCTGGTCGCGACGGTACCAGTCGATCCTGGTCAGCGGCGAGGAAGGGGCGCAGATTGCGCGACTAAAATACGTCCTGAGCCACGGGGTCAAGGAAGAATTGGTGAAGCGGCCCAGGGATTGGCCGGGTCTCCATAGCGTCCGAGCTCTCACCGACGGCGAGCCGATCGAGGGCTACTGGTTCAGCCGGACCCTGGAGTATGCCGCCCGGCAACGAGGAGAGACGTTCGACCGTCTCCAGTATGCGACCCGCGAGACGGTGACCCTCTCTCCCCTTCCATCCTGGAAGGATCTTTCCACCGATGCCCGGAGAACACGAGTCCTCAGCTTGATCGGCCAGATCGAAACCGAAGCCGCCGCCCGGAGAGCCAGGACCGGCGGCGAGCCTCTGGGAGTGGCGGCAATCCTGGGCCAACATCCGCACCATCGTCCCGCGCGTCTGAAGAAATCTCCCGCGCCCCTATTTCACGCCATCAGCCATCTCGTGCGCCAGCAGTTCTACGAAGGATATGCCTGGTTCGTCGCCACCTTCCGGCAGGCCGCCGAGAAACTGAGAGCAGGTGATCGCACCGCGGCCTTCCCCGTCGGAAGCTTCCCACCAGCCCTCCCCTTCGTCGGCGGATAATCTCCCGTCCCAGGCAGTCTGACCACAGATTCACGAAGGCGCGGAATGCTCTTCCTCAGAGTTCGTGTATCCAGAGATCGGGTTTCGCAAGATTTCAGGCTCGTAAAAGGCCAGCATCTCCCGATTTTCCCGTTCAGTGGTTGGAGACCAGTGCCCAAATCTCCGAAAACCCGACTCCAGCACCTCGCTCTGGCCTACCCTGCCGGAGAAGATGAGGGCTTCTTATGGAATCGTCTGGAACCTTCTTGGCAGGCCGCGCGGCGAGGGGCGCCAGGAGAGCGTCCACCCCACCGCCCACCAGGCGGGTCACCCCGCGGACGCCGCCGTACACCAGACCCGCGATCCCCCGCCTCGGCATGCCGAGAGGACGGGCGATGTCGCGATGCACGGTCTCCACCAGGTTCGTCACCCCCAGGGTGGCGTCGGTGGCCATCCGGGCAAGCCCGCGGAGATCGGAGAGGTGAACGGAGGCCTTCATGGTGGGCAGTATAGCTAACGGAAGCTGGACCACCACTCTATATCCGGTCAGCCTACACGCATGCTCGCCGTCTCCATCTCTTGCAGGAGCCAGCCCGGCAGGCGAGCTCTTCGTATGCTCCCATCATTGATGGCATCGGATCACCTCGTCCAGGTTCGTGTGTTACCCATGAAGTCAACAGCTACATTCACCCCGCGTCCCTCGTCGGCAGCCAACTGTGCGCGGCAAATAGTGCTGTAGTCATCGCGCGCCTCAGGAGCGCGGATGAAAGTAAGCGAGGCCTGGGTCAAATCTTCTATGGTCATGCCTTCGGTGGATAGGATTTCGCGGAGCTTCGACTTTACACCTCGAAGTGAAAGTTTTAAGGGCTCGATCTCTAGACAAGCTAGTGGACATGGCTCGTCGTCCAGAAGATTGACCTCCAATGCGCTGAGACCGCGAGCCTCGCAGGCAAGCAAGACGTGCGGGTGCACCCACGAAAGCCCACTCGTGGCGTGATGGGCAATGCTGTGGCAGACACTGCGAAGTCGCTTTACTCGAACCATGACGACCACCTCAAAGCCGGCCAGCGTTCGACATAAGCGGCGGCCGCAGACGGCGAAGCGAGAAGCTCGGAAGCGACCTTGCGCTTTTCATAAGTTCTGCATAACTTCGATTTGCTTAAAGATCTGGGACATAACGCGCTTCATTGCATCCCCAGTTACCCAGACTGGGCCAAACCTAGCCTTAGAACGTACAAGCAAGCTATTGAAAAATTCTAACTCTCCTGCGTTTGGCTCGCGGCCGAAATACATACCCGCAAGTGATTCTTTGGTGCTGGAGTGGCCTCCTAAGGCATACACAGCCTCTATAGGTAAGGATTCCACTTCCAAGACCACTTCACGCTGAGATCGGCCGTACTGCCCTATGCCTTCATAATAGCCTATGACGTCTCCCTTCGCAGCCTCGCAAGCCTCCAAGAAGCGCGGATCCCTGAAGAGGGCATCGATGTTGAGAATTACTTGGCTACCCTCTGGCACAAACTCGAAGATGACTCCCTGCCACCCCTCTGCCGGTGGTCCCCCTTTAAACTCTTTGGCAACATCGGTAACCAAGGTCCAACTGGAGATATCCTCCTTAAGATGTAGCTTATCCCCAAGTTTCCAAAGAAAACCTTTGTCCAGGGAGATCTGCCTAAAGCAGCATAAAGACGTCTCACGAAATTCTGGATCGAGGGCTTCGGATAAGGCCTTCAGACGCTTCCCTCGTCGCGCCTTCTGCTTCAGGTCCCCTCCACGCTGCCAGTCGCTGATCGCTTGCAGTAGCTCAAGACTAAACATGGCTCTGTCTCGCCGGCCAACGCTTCTGGGCATAAGCGGGGCGTCAGCCATCCTCTTGATGCCCGGGGTTAGGCGTCGAGATCATCGAGCCTCGGCGGCTAAGTTGTCTGTCAGTTCCTGTGCCGCAGACAATGAGTTCACCATCTGCTCTTGGAAATCACTCAGTTTCTTGACTTCACCATCAAGCAGCGCTAGTACGCGCGTCCTCTCCTTCTTGAATCGCGGGACAGCGACAACAATCTGCTCATCAATTCTGCGGTACTCCTTAAGGAGTGGCGCCACGCGGATGTAGTGAGCATGACTTATGGCAGCCATATTGTTTTCTCGATTATGATGCGTTTGACGCCTGACGCCTAACAGCCGCAGAAGGTGAGCGAGCGGGAACCGCGCTGTTTGCAGTTTCCGTCCGCTCGACCGTGGGATTAGGCACTCTCCCAGAGCTCCCGAGCCCTTGCCTGAACGAGCTCTTGCCGCATCTTTTCGAGCTCCTCTGATTGAAGTTTGTGGTTGGCACGGATCTTTTGATAGTCAACAACAGGCGCTAATCTATTTTCATCTAAGCCAGGATTAAAGGCATAGCGAAACTGATTGCCTGAAGATCTCTCCCAAGAGCGTGCATACCCGGCGGGCTCCTCGAGAAGACCGTGATTGTTCAAAACCGCGCCCAAGTGGTTGATAGCTGTCCGGAAAACACCTGAGAAATACGACTCACCGGAATTTAAGTGCCCTGCTTTGTGGGTAGCCACCGGCTGCCTATGGGGCCAATCCTCTTCACTTCCAATTGCCTTGCCACAAAGCTCGGGCAGCCGTGCGACAAGCTTTGACAGGTCGGCCTTGAGCTTGCGAAGTGACTCGATACCCGCAGCATTTACACGCTCAGCATTCGCTTCGACCCTTCTCTTTGTCTCCGCAGCCATCCAAGCTTCGACTACAGATGAAAGATCTGACGCAAACGCCTTTATCTTATCGTCCAGTTGGGCGGTGAGTGGCACCAACTCGAGTTCAAGCTGTTGGATCTTTGTCTCAAGTTCCTTGCTGGATTTCAAGCGATCTCCTTATGTTGCCTAGGCCTCGGAAGCTCACCGTGCGGCAAGCGCGCAAAGCGCGGTTGCCGTCCGGCGCAGCGCCAGGGTTGGCCGCCTAAAAGACATATTATTGTATTGTACACAACTTCTCCTTTTCAGCGACTACCTCCAATTTACTTCAAACTTTATTCACGGCCAAGAGGTTCCGAAAATTATTGCGACGATGATGTAAGCGACCAAGAGAACAGAGTATTCATAGAGCACGAACGGTTTCGACAACTTGAGGACCTCCTTTAATTCCGATTCAAGTACCGTTTGCTGCCTCTGGAAATCGGCAGCAATCGTCTGCTCACGCTCATTCAACTTTTCCCGACCCTCCGAAAGGGGCTCCCGCCAAAGTCCGGTCTGGACCACCACGTTACCGGATGAAGCGGCGATCAACATCACCGCTCGCGAGCAATATCGATGGTAAACAACTGCAGCCATGATAGCTACGATGAAGAGCACTTCTCCCACGGAGAAGAGCACACTAAATATGATAGGACCGAGCCTCGAGATATCGCGCAGCTTAGTCACATTGGCAAGAATGCCTAACATTCCCGGGGTTGCAATTCCGACGCCCCAGGCCGAGAATTGCTGAGAAGCAGAGACTACATCCCGTAGAGCAGAAGAGCTTGCTCTATTGTCCTCCAACGTGCTCGCCAGCAGCTCCCATTTGCTACTTGCCATATCAATTTCCACTTGGTTGGCGAAAGACAAATTAGCCTATCATCTTATTCCAACGGCATAGGCCGTACCCCCAAGGGTACTGACGGCAGCAACGCGTTGAGCCTCGGCGCGCACCTGGGCGTCAGCCCAGGTGTCCGCTGCAGGCTTAGGGTTGGCCGGCCGCCTTATCCGGAACATGTGCGCGCATCTTACGGTCCGACGAACTTCATCGGCTGTATGTACTCGGTATATCTTTAATGGTTACCTTAGTCCAATGCGGCTTGGATGTCGCGCCAGATGACGCCAAAATGTGGACGTGATTAATCAGTGTGAACTTTTCAACATCGAGGTTGCCAGTTTCTTTTACAAAGGTGATTGGCACCTTCACTTTCAAACTAGGAACAAAAATTTTGCCTGCTGGCCCCTTTGTGCCACCCTTGTACGCCTTTAACATCTCCCACTTCTCGCCTTCACTGTCGATCAGCATTGTATCTTTACCATTCGCCCCGCCATTATAGATGGCCATACGGTGGTCTACATTTGTCAGGTTTTCATATGTAAGGGTTAGATCCACTTTGTATCCGGTCTTTTTAACAGATACTACTTCCACTCGAAGATATCCTTCTTCGACAAAGACGAGAGCTTCTTCTTGGGGCGCAGCGGCGCTACTATCACCGTCTTTTGTGCTTGCCACAGCAGAGGACAAGCTGAGAAGGACAAAAAGCATGAAGCTCGAAAGCAACTGGCGCATCAGCCTAACTCCTTTTATTTTACTCTCACAGAAAACATCAAGCTTGGCGCGACGGCCAACGCTCTGAAGGTGAGCGAGTGCCGGAGCGTAGCGGAGGTGCCAAGCAGCTAACACGCGTATCATTTGGCGGAGGGCCATCTTCTCTAATTCGGCTCGGTCGCTTGTGTGATCTTATGGGAGCCCAAGCGCACTTTTAGTCAGATTTGTAAGGAGTGACTTTAAGATGTCGAGAGTGATACCACCACCCTTCTCTGCGACGATGTTTTTAGCCTTCTGCCAGCGGCTATCATCGCGTGCAGCATCTATAAACTCATGCCCTTCCCATGTGAGGCTCTCGAGAATCGCCTCGGGGCCTTCGCTCCCGTGGCTGGTCACATCCGCCCCTCTTGCGAGGCCGCCATCGATGAGCAAATAGGCGTGGTAGCTCACTTGGGCATCTGTATAGCCTTCGAACTCAAGATCCGGTGCATAGCCTGAGGGTGCTTCCTCAACTGCCAGCAACATTTTACGAATAAGGTCAAGATCGCGTTTCACGGTTTCTCCTGCTTGGCCAACCTCTAGATTAACCTTTCGCGCTTTCCGCCCAGAATGCCTATCGTGGTCTCAGTCCCCCTGGGGTGCGACGTGCCCAGACTGTTGCATGTCTTTCATTCTATAAGTCCTTCAATTCTACGTCCCTTCCTAATCCACGTCAACACCGGAACCTGTCAGCGTAGATCTGCCTTGCCCTTGATGTGCCTCCCCACCTTGCCCATGCGACAGGGTTCAGGATGCATCTTGCAGAAAGGATGAATCATTCTCCCTCTCGGAGGGCCGATCAGCACGGATAAGAAGCCGGGACAGAACGTTATACGGGCACGATATGCATTCCACGCAAAGGGAGGCGGTGCCGTATCTATTTCCCACTGAGTCACTTGCAGCTCTTATAACGGAAAGGCGCGCGACTTCTACGCGCGGCCAGGCACGGATAAGGTTCCGCGCCCCATCGGCTTATACGCGGAAAAGATGGGCTCACCGCACTCCTGGTACTTCGTCAGGGCAGGACTGAACTGTAGGGCGGCCCTATGTGGGCTGCCCACGCCCTGGAAGGGCGACATTTGAAGAGCCTGGTGCTTTACCGCCAGGTCGGCCGTCTCGCATCCTCCAATCCGCCCCGAGGGGCGGTGCCTTTCAGCGACGGCCCTCAGTCCAGGAAGCGTTGGGTTCCGCCCCTTCAGGGCGGGTGGGATTGTGGGATCGCCTACCTGGCGCTGAAGCGCCAGGCTATTCAAATATCGCCCTTCCAGGGCGAGCCCCCCACGGCGCGGCGAGCTCCGTGCTTTCCGTCTTCCGTTGCATGAATCGGGTTCGATATCATCCCGAGAAGGCGGCGATTGCGCGCCGGACGCCTGCATCCCCGCGGAGTGCCCGGCGAGAAGTGCGGAATCCCTTTTTTCGCCACGCAAGATCCCCGGCGGATGGCTCGCCGGCGCCGGCGAATGTCGCAACGGGGCCGGCGAGTGTCGCAACGGGCCCGGCGAGACACAAAAAATAGCCGGCGACATCCGGAAAACCTCCGGCAAGCCTCTCGCCGGCTCCGGCGAGCCCGGAAAAATGCCCGGCGAACCGTCCGCCGGCTCCGGCGGGTCACAGCGAATGCGTTCCGCGCGTCTCGCCGGCACCGGCGAGACACAAAAAATAGATTCCACGCCTCCCGCCGGCTCCGGCGAGACACAACGAACGGGTGGCGACACACGAGAAGAGCACGGCGTCACGCGGTGCGTGCTTGCGCCACGAAGGCGCGGGGATGTTACGGGATCAGGAGAGCGCAGCGTTGCGCGATGATCCCGAAGCCCTTGGCGCGGGCCTCGGTGGCGAGATCCGCCGCGAGCTTCCTGGCTTCGCCCGTCCTGCCGCGAGCCAGCGCCAGTTGGGCCTGCAAGAGGCGATTCTGGAGCTCGTAGGTCACGAAGCCTCCCCGCCGCGCCAGCTCCAGCCCCTCGTCGATCGCGGTAGCGGCGGCGTCGAGCTGGCCGCGGGCGAGGAGCACCTGGGTTCGCACCCGCAGGACCGTGAACGAGCAGAAGGGCTGGCCCGGCGGGTGCAAAATGGCCAGCGCGCGGGCGCTCTCGCGGTCCGCTGCCGTGAGATCCCCAGCCACGAGGTCGGAGAGAGCGAGGCTGGCGCGTGAGCATCCGTTGAGGGATGGGTCGCCCTGCCGGGAGGCCATAGCGACCGCCAGGCGCGCGGACTCCAGCGCCTCGGCGCCATACCCGGCCTCGGCCAGCCAGTTCGCGAGGTCGGACCGGGCCCAGGCGATGCCTCCCGCCGTGCCGATCTCCTGCCGCAGGACCAGGACTTGGCGCTGCAGCTCGACCGCCTGCTCCAGGTCGCCGCTCCAGAAGGCGAGGTCGGGCAGGAAACCCCCGGCCTCGGCGACGCGGTTGCGGTTGCCGATCTTGAGGTTGCGCTGGATCCCCTGGTCGATCATGCGGCGGGCCTCGGCCAGCTCGCCGCGGTGGAGACGGTTGGCGCCGACGGCGGTGAGGAAACGCTCCCGGCAGGGAGTCGTCTGCGCCCCGCAACTGTCGAGCGCCTCGCGCATCAGGCTGTCCGCCCCGAACAGGTCCCCGGCGTAGAGCCGTCTGCCGCCAAGGCTATAGAGCAGAGCCGGAAGCATGCTCAGGGCACCGATCTCCCGGTAGAGGTCGATCGCTTGCCGGTAGGCCTGTTCGGAGCCGGCCGGATCTTCACATTGAGAGAGGACTCTGCCGAGGCTCTGGAGGACGCTGCCGAGGAGGAAGCGGTCGCCGGTGGCCTCGGCCTGACGGCGAGCCAGCGCGAGATCGGCGAGCGCCGGGCGGCAGTCGGCGGCGGATCCCGCGCGGAGACGCGCGAGCGCCAGGAGGAGCAGGGCGCGCGCCTCGACCTGGACCATCCCCCGGCTCCGGGCGGCGGCGAAGGCGCGCTCCGCGGCGTCTTTTTCGCCGCGGTAATCCTCCAGAACGGCACAGGCTTCCGCCTCGAACAGGGCCAGGCGGGGGTCGCCGCTCTCCGCGGGGTGCTCCCGGCGCAGCTCGGCGAGCGTTGCCAGGGCTTCCCGGCCCTGCCCAGCCCTGGTCTGGGTCTCGCACAGCGCGAGACCGGCCTCGAACGCGTGCCGCGAGAGCTCGTACGCGCGGCGCATGCGGTCGGCGGCCTCCGGCAGCCGGTGGGCGATGCGAAGGTAGGTAGCCTCGGCCGTAACCCGCTGCGGCTCCGGGAGCCCGTTCGACCGCTGGGCGGCTTTCAGGGCGGCGTCCTCGGCGCGGCGCTCGGTGCCCAGCAACTCGTAGGCTTCCGCCAGGGCGAGCCAGGCAGCGGGGAAGCCGGGGTTGGCACGGACAGCCCCTTCCAGCCGGTCGGCGGCGTTCAGCGCATCCCGGCGCTGGAGCCGTTCCAGCCCCTCGGCATAGAGCCGCTGGGCCTCGGGGGCAGTATTGGGCCGATTGGCGGATCGATCGGCAGGCCGATCGGCGATCCAGACCCCCGCTGTCGCGAGCAGGACGGCTCCGAGGCCGGCGGCCAGCCAGAGCCGCCAGGGACGGCGCCCGGGAGCGGCGAGGACTGGAGCCGCCGGCGGCAGGCTTTCAGGCACCGCATCCTCCGCATCTTCTTCGGCCGCCTCGACCGTGCCGAGGAACCGGTAGCCGAGGCCGCGGACGGTCTCGATCCAGGTCTCGGCGGATTCCTGAGCGAGGGCCTTGCGGACGGCGCTGATAGTCCAGTGGAGGTTGCCTTCCTCGACGATCGTCTCGCCCCAGACGGCGGCGATCAGCTCGTCGCGGGTGACCAGACGGCCGGGATGGCGTACGAGGTAGAGCAGCGTGTCGAAGGCCCGCCGGGTCAGCGCCACCGGCTTCCCGTGGGTCAGCAGGCTGTGCTCGGTGGCATCCAGATCGAAGGGGCCGAAGCGATAGCGGTCAGACATCAACGACAACAGTCTAACCGACCGGAACGCTCCGGCCCCCGCCGCCGCTTACGGCGCGGTGGGGATCGGCCCGCCGAGTTCCGTGAAGACGAAGCTCCAAGGACTATAGGCGTAGGAACTGCTGTCGGCGCCCCACACGATGCCCGCCAGAGTCGCTACCCCGCCACTCTGGATGAAAACCGGCGCGCCGCTGTCTCCCGAACGAGCGGCGGCCCCCGCTACGTCCTGGCAGAGCTGGGTGATGGTCGATGTACTGTCGTTGATGTCGGCGCAGGTACAGATCACCGATCCCATGGTGCCTCCCGTAGTAGAGCCGACCTTGAAGACCACTGTGCCGGAAGGCAGGTTGCCGAACAGGAATCCGCCCACCGGCAGACGCGGTGTGACCAGACTGATCTGGAGGGTGCCGGAGCCCACCCCCCAGAAGAGGGGATTGGCGATCTTCGCACCCGCGGAAAGACTGGCGGAGTTGTAGGCGACAAACGCCGCATCGGAGTGCCGGCACCGCCGCCCCGAGGGGCAGGAGCCACCGATGAGGAACGGCGGATCGACGGTCTCGACGCCAATCGGGAATCCAAGCGTGCTCTGTGCGAAGGTCGAGCCGTCGACGAAGCCGCTCGCAGGCGTGCAGTGCGAGGCGGTGATGAAGCCCTTGACGCCGACCCGGACGGCGTTGGTGCCCAGGGTGCAGAAACCGATGCTGAAGCTGTTGAGCCGCACGCTGATCTGCACGCCGGCGGGGACCGGCCGGATCGTGTCGGTGACCAGAGCCACCGGCCGGATGGGCTCGGCGGCCTGGACGATCACCGCCTCGGGCGGCACCCGGGTGTCGCGCAGGAATCTCTGCAGCTCCTCGGTGAAGCGGTCGATCGCCTCGCGCTCCACTCCGAAGACCAGGCGGTTGCGCCGCTCGTCGATGTCGAGGTACACCGCTCCCGCCACGGAGAGCTCCGGCCGCACCTGGTCTTTCCAGGCCTTGAGGTCGCGGAAATCGTAATCGCCCTGCTCGAACACCACGCGGTCGCCCAGCCCCAGCATCTCGCCGGCGCGGGTGACGTCCTGAAGATAGACATGGGTGGTGCCCCGCTCGTCGAGATAGAGCCCGCCGAAGCCGTGCACCCTCTCCGCCATCTGGGCATATTCGTCGTCCAGGCTCAGCGGCATGTCCTGAGCGCGCACTGCCGGCACCACGGCGAGCAGCACCGCCAAACAGAGGATTCGAGTCCAGAAACGCAAGGTCATCATGATGTTCGTGCTCCCTGTCTTGCCCGGCGGCGAGACTGCCGCCGGACAGCAGGACTCTGGCGGCGCGGGAGGTCCGGCCGCCTGTGAAGACCCTGAAATCTGTCTGAAATCTGTCTGAAATCTATCTGGAATCCGCCCGGCGGAGCCCCTACCGCATCGCCTCCATCGGCGACAGCCGGGCGGCGCGAATCGCCGGATACAGGCCGAAGCCGGCGGCGAGGACGAGCGCGATCCCCCAGGCGGCGGCCAGGCCGTAGGGGTTGACCACCAGGCCCCAGGGGAACTTGTCGGAGAGGGCGCGGCAGAGGGCACTGCCGGCCAGCGTGCCGATCGAGGCGCCGATCGCCGCCAGGACCAGCGCCTCGAGCAGGAACTGCACCAGGATCTGGCCGTCGTTGGCGCCGATCGCCTTGCGCAGGCCGATCTCGTAGCGCCGGTCGGAGAAGGAGATCAGCATCACCGACAGCACCCCCACCCCGCCCACCAGCAGCACCGTACCGGCGAGGCTGAGCAGCACCACGGCCCAGCCGTGCATCTGGTTCTGGAAGTCCCCCGAGGCGCGGGCCAGCTCGGCATCGAGGTTCTTGACCTCCACGTCCTCGATCCCGTGATGAGCCTGACGGGCGCGGGCGACCATCACCGCGGAGATCTCGTCGAGGTCCCGCTTCGACTTCAGCTTCACCGAAATCTGGGTGAGCTGGTGGTCGGTGTCCATGCGGTCCATGTAGGTCTCGAGCGGGATGAGGATGCCGTTGGCGTCCTGGTAGATCTCCTCATTGAAGATCTGCCCGCCCGCCAGCACGCCGACGATGCGGTAGGGGACGCCTTCGACCACGACGTCCTTCCCCACCGGGTCGCTGCCGCCGAACAGCTTCGAGGCCAGGGTCGCTCCCACCACGGCCACCGTCGAGTGCCGCCGCTGGTCGTCGGCGGTGAGGCCACGGCCGAGGCCGACCGGACGGTCCATCAGGAAGGAGTAGTCGGCGCTGACGCCGTTGACGAAGATGCGCTCGCCGCCGCTGGCCACCTGCACCACGCTCCGCTTGCTGGCGCGCGGGGAGAACCCCAGCACCTTGGGGTGCGGCACGGCCACGCGCGCCAGATCCTCGTAGCGCAGGCCGGTGCTCATCGCGAAGCGCTTCTGCTCCTCGGAGGTCTTGGCGGTCTTGGGAGCGAGCACCAGCGTGCCGTCCCAGCTCATGCCGGCGAAACCTTTCGAGACACTGTCCTTGACGCCGTCGAGCACCGAGGTCATCACCACCAGGGCGAAGACGCCGAGCATCAGCAGGGTCAGGGTGAGGATCGAGCGCAGCTTGTGCGCCCAGAGCTCGATCAGGCCGCCGGTGACGACCTCCCAGACCAGGGCCAGGCGGACGCCGAGGCCGCGGCGGCGGGCGGTGCCCGTGGGGCCGGTCACGGCGGTGGCGAAAGTGAGCAGTGCGTCACTCATAGCGCAACGCCTCCATCGGCGACTGCCGGCTGGCCTTGGCGGCCGGATAGAGCGCGAACAGGAATCCGAAGACGAGGGCCAGCAGGGTGGCCCAGAGGAAACTCATCGGCGCGATCGACAGCGGCACGCCGATGGCCTTGGTGATCACCCACGAGAAGGCGATGCCGACGACGTAGCCGGCCGCGCTGCCGAGCAGGGTGAGCAGCAGCGCCTCGGTCATGAAGGTCTTGAAGATCTCGCTCCCCGTGGCGCCGATCGCCATCTTGACCCCCACCTCGCGCACCCGCTCCTTGAGCGAGGCGAGCTGGATGTTGACGTTGACCATGCCGCCGCCGATCAGCGCCAGCACCCCCGAGAGCATGAAGATGATGTTGTAGACGTCCCCCTGGCTGCGCTGGCGCTCCTGCCGCTTGTAGACGTCGTCGAGGCGGAAATCCTGCTGCAGGCGGTGGTTGGCGCCAACCAGCGAGGTCAGCTCGCGGGAGAAGTCGGCCATCGTCTCGAGGTTGGGGATGCGGAAGGTGACGCGGTCGACACGGTTGTAGGCGTCGCCTTCCATGCGCGCGGCGATCAGCCGGGAGGGGACCGCCACGATCCTGTTCCGCCAAGCGAAGACGTTCTGCTGCCCTTCCTGAAAGTGGAAGCTCTTCTCCTCGAAGACGCCGATCACCGTCACCGGCACGTCGCCGACGCGCAGGGGCTTGCCGAGAATCTCACCGGTGGGAAAGAAGACGCCGGCCGCTTCGGCGCCGAGCACCGCCACCGGCGCGCCGGTGGCGAGCTCGTGGGCCGAGAAACCGCGCCCCTGCTCGATCTCATAGCCGTTCAGGGGGATGTAGTCGGCGCCGATGCCGTTGATGTCGCGCTCCTGGTCGGCGAACTCCGAGCGCACCCGCGCCCGGGCCTGCTTGACCACGCTGGTGCCGTCGACCGCCTTGGCCGAGGCCAGGCTCCCTCCCTCGACCGCGTCCTCCAGACGCAGGCCGAGGTTGGCGCTGCGCAGGGCGCTCGGCGTCCCCTGGTAGACGGTGTCGGCGGGCAGGACATTGAGCTTGTCGATGCCGCCGAGGCGGGCGAAGAGCCTCTCCGCCTGCTGCCGCTGGCTGTCCGAGATCGAGAAGCCGCCGAGCACCGAGGCGACGCCCAGCATCACGCCCAGGGCCTGGAGGAACGAGCGCCCGGGATTGGCGCGGAGCTCGATCCAGGACTCGAACAGGCGCTCGCGGAAGGCGCCGCTGGCGTTCATGCCGCCTCCTCCTTCCAGTCGCGGAGGAGGAGACCGTCGCGCAGCTCGACGCGGCGCTCGGCGCGGGCGGCGATCCCCGGGTCGTGGGTCACCAGCACGACGGTGTTGCCCTGGGCGTGGAGCTCGCGGAACAGCGCCAGCACCTCCTCGCCGGTCTTGGTGTCGAGGGCGCCGGTGGGCTCGTCGGCGAGCAGCAGCGCCGGCCGGTTGGCGAGGGCGCGGGCGATCGCCACGCGCTGGCGCTGGCCGCCGGAGAGCTGGCCGGGCAGGACGCCGGCCTTGTCCGGAATGCCCACCTTGGCGAGCAGATCGAGCGCCCGCTCGCGGCGCTCGCGGCGCGGCACGCCGGCGTAGAGCATCGGCAGCTCGACGTTGCGCAGGATCGTCGCCTTCGGCAGCAGGTTGTACTGCTGGAAGATGAAGCCGATCTTCTCGTTGCGGATCGCCGCGAGGTCCGCGCCGGTGAGGCCCTCGACCTGCCGGCCGTCGAGGGCGTAGGTGCCGCCGGTGGGGACGTCGAGGCAGCCGAGGATCGACATCAGCGTGCTCTTGCCGGAGCCCGAGGGGCCGATCAGGGCCACGAACTCGCCGCTCTCGATGTCCAGGTCGACGCCGCGCAGGGCGTGGACCGCATTGTTATTGCTGCCGTAGACCTTCTCCAGGCCCCTGGTTTCGATGATTCTCATGGCTCGTTCCCCCCAAGGTCTGGTCGCTAGTTGTTCTCGTCGTCCTTCTCGACCTTCTTGCGGGTCACGTCCTCGAGAGCCACCTGATCGCCGGCGCGCAGGCCGGTCATGATCTCGACCCGCTCGAGGGTCGCGATGCCGGCGTTCACCGGCACCGGCTCGAAATAATCCTTCCAATTCTCGGACAGCCAGACGAACTTGCTGCGGCCATCGAGGGCCTCGCGCGCCTTGTCGATCTCCTTCGGCGGCAGGCTCGCCTTCAGTCGGTAGACGACGGTCGCGCCGTCGCGCCGCTGCAGGGCCTCGAGCGGGATCGACAGCGTGCTGGCGCGCCGGTCGCCCAGGATCTCCACATTGGCGCTCATGCCGGTACGGAAGGACTCGTCGAGATGGTCGAGGGCGACCTCGATCTCGAAGACCTTGATCTTGTCCACCACCTTGGCGGCGGGGGCGACGAAGCGCACCTTGCCGGTGAAGACCTTCTGCGGATAGGCGTCGAGGGTGACGCGCACCGGCTGCCCCTTGCGCACTTTGGCGATGTCCACCTCGTTGAGGTTGACGCGGATGATCAGCGACTTGAGGTCGGCGACGGTGAACATCGCCGTGCCCTCGTTGAACGAGGAGACGCCGGAGGTCACGGTCTCACCGAGCTCGACGCCCTTGTTGATCACCACTCCGGACATCGGCGAGGTGACCCGCGCATGCTGGCTGTTGGAGGCGCCGGAGATCGGAATCCCGTGGTCCTCGACGATCTGATAGCGCGACCGGGCATTGGCCAGAGACTCGGCGGCGATGTCGCGCGTGGTCTGGAAGTTGCGCAGCGCCTGGCTGCCGATCAGGCCGTTGTCGAACAGCGCCTGCTGGGCGGCGAGCTCGCGCTCGGCGTCGCGCAGCTTGAGGTTGGCCTGGGTCACGCCCGACTTGACGTCGGAGAGCGACTGCGCCTGGTTGACGTCGGGCTCGACCTCGGCCAGGACCTGGCCGGTGCGCACCACGTCCCCCTCGCGGACGCGCAGAGCCTGAATCCGCCCCGACACCGCGGACTTGACGTCCACCTTGATCTCGGGGTCGACCACGCCCACCTCGCGCACGCTGACCTGCAGATCCTCGGACTGCACCTTGCCGAGGCGGAACGGCGAATCCACCACCTCGGGCTTCGACTTCGTAGTGGCGCGGGCCACGACGAGACTCCCCGCCAAGATCACCACCGCGGAACCAGCGATCACCCACTTCTTGTTCTTGCGCATGAGAGGCCCTTCTTTCTTGCCAGACGACCTCGGAGTCGTTTTATTTTGGTTCGGGGTACTGCCTTCCGAACCTCTCTACGCAGGATGGAGGGAAAAGGTTACAGGGGGATTTCGAGACAGAAACGTAAGGGCGGGGCTCGACCGGACGCGAAAAGGGCGGGGACAAGCCCTGCCGCCCGGGATTGAAATCCCGGGCTACCGACAGTCGCCCCTTCCCGGGGCTCTGCCGGAAACGGATTTGTGGGAGTCCCGGATGGGACGGCCGTGGGTAGCCCGGGATTTCAATCCCGGGCGGCGAGGCGTGTTCCTCAGGAGAAGATGCGCCTCTCCCCTACCAGACCGTGCAGACCTTCGCCGGCTCTTTGAACATCGGCTGGCCCGGCTTGCAGGCGAAGGCTTGGGCAAACTGGGGCATGTTCACCACCACGCCGTTGATCCGGAACTCGTGCGGCGAGTGGGGATTGACCCGCGCGGAGAGGCGCCGGGCCTCGGGGCGGTCGCCGCCGCAGTCCCACTGGGCGAAGCCGACGAAGAAGCGCTGCTCGGGCGTCAGGCCGTCCCGCGTCTCGAGCTTCTGGTTCTTTGTCTCCTCTTTCCAGGCGAGATAGGCGAGGAGGGTGCCGCCGAGGTCCGCCACGTCCTCGCCGAGAGTGAGCTGGCTGTTGATCTTGATGTCGTCCACCACCGTATATTGCGCGTACTGATCGGCCACGCAGGCGACGCGCTGGCGGAACTCCTTGTCATCCTTCGCCGTCCACCAGTCGCGCAGATTGCCCTGGTCATCGAACTGCCGCCCCTCGTCGTCGAAGCCGTGGGTCAACTCATGGCCGATGGTGGTGCCGGTGTTGCCGTAGTTGGGAGCGGCGTCCATCCTCGGATCGTAGAGCGGCGGCAGCAGCACCCCCGCCGGGAAGTTGATGTCGTTCATGGACGGGTTGTAATAGGCGTTGACGGTGGCCGGCGTTATCTCCCACTCGCCGCGATCGACCGGCCGGCCGATCTTGGCGAGATTCCGGCGCGACTCGAAGGCGAGCGCCCGCTCGACGTTTCCCGTGAAGTCGCCGCGCCTCACCTCGAGGGCCGAGTAGTCGCGCCAGCGCTCGGGATAGCCGACTTTGTCGCGAACGGCCTGGAGCTTGACCAGGGCCTGCTTCTTGGTCTCGGCGGTCATCCAGGGGGACTGCTCGATCCGCATCGCCATCGCCTGGCGGATCTGCCGGACCATCCGGTCGGTGTCGGTCTTGATCTCGCGCGGGAAGCTCTTGGCCACGAAGACCTCCCCCACCGCCTCGCCGAGGTCGCGGTCGATCCAGGAGGCGCAGCGCTTCCAGCGCGGCGAGATCTCCTTGGAGCCCCGCAGGTAGGCTTCGTAGAACTCGAAGTTCGCCCGCGCGAAGGGGGTGGAGAGATAGGGGGCGGCGGTGTCCGCGAGGTGGAAGCGGAGGTAGGCCCGGAGGTCGTCCAGACTGCTGGTGGACACCTGCTTCTCCATCTCCTGGAAGAACCTGGGCTCGGTGACGTTGAAGTCGGCGAGGCCCGGCTGGCCGAGCGCCTTCAGGTAGACGTCCCAGCGGAACGTGGGGGTGAGCGCCTGGAGATCCCGGCGCTTCATCACGTGGGCGGTCTTGTAGGGGTCGCGGCGCTCGACGGGGGTGAGGGACGCCTTGGCGAGGGCGGTCTCCAGGCGCAGCACCGCTTCCGTGCCGCGCGCCGGCTGCGGGTCCCCCAGCAGCTCGAGGAGCCTGCGCACGTAGGTCCGGTAGCGCTCGCGGACCTCCCTGGACCTGGCGTCGTCCTTCAGGTAGTCCTCGGGCGAGGGGAGGCTCAGGCCACCCGCCCCGGCGAAACCGATCACCTGGGAGGCGTTCTTCGGGCTCTGGCCGGAGCCGAAGCCGAAGAACATCTCACCCGATGCCCCCGCCGGGTGCAGCCGGCCGAGGAGGGTGGCCAGCTCCGCCCTGGACTCGAGGCCGTCGATGGCCGCCAGATCGCGCTTCAAGGGGTCGATCCCCGCCTTCTCGATGGCCGCCTCGTCCATGCAGGAGGCGAAATAGTCGCCGATCTTCTGGGTGTTGGCGTCGCGTCCGGGCAGCGGACGGGCGGCCTCCTCGAGCATTCCCCAGAGGAAGCGCTGGTTGTCGTTGGCCGTCTTCGAGTAGACGCTCCAGCGGGAACGGTCGGCGGGGATCGGGTTCTTGTCCAGCCACTTGCCGCAGGAGAAGGCGTAGAAGTCGACGCACGGGTCGACCGAGCGGTCCATCGCCGAGGTGTCGAGGCTCGGCGTATAGGGAAGGGCCGTGAAGGGGCGCTCCTGGGAACGGGCTGGCACGGCGGCAAGCCCGAGAAGGGGGAGGATCGAGAGGACGGCGAGACGGCGGTTCATCAAGGCTCCTTTGGTTCCGAGGCGGTTGGGACCGCCGGGAGAGAGTATCGCCGCCCGGCCATCAGGCAAAGCAGTACGGTCCGGCAGCCTGAAAGTTCCGCTACGCCGGCGGCCCTTCTGTAGAAGCTCCAATCTGATTTGTCAAGCTAGATATCCGCATTGATCTATGGGACCATGGCCCTGGTCGCGGAAGACCGGTGCTGTGTGGAAAACGATCCGCGACAGGCTGGGATTTCGCGGTCTTCGCAAACGGTGGGCGGGCGCTGGAACGGTCCGCTCCAGTTAGACAACCTAAAGAGAAGTGGAGATTTTCCATGAACAAGACCATCAAGAAGCTGACCCTCGCCAAGGAGACCCTGCGCAACCTCAACGAGGACCAGATGGCCGACGTGGCGGGTGGCGTGCCGTCGCGGAAGTACTCCGATTGTGGCTCGTGCGGCATCGCCTGCACGGTCATCGACTGCACCGCGTAAGGGCTCGCGAGAAGGGGGAGGAGAGATCCTCCCCCTTTTCCTTTTCATTTCGTCCGCGGCGCTCATTGCTGCATAATCCCCCCAGCAGGCCTCACATCCACGGCATTCCACGGCCGAGCCCGGCCGGCCCGATCGTCGGGGGAGGATTCGCATGTTCTTGCGTGCCAAGCTGGTGCCGCGGCGGGTGCGGACGGAGGCATGCTTCCGGGCGGCGGACCCCTGGAACGGGGGCGCTCCGGCCGAGTTTTCAATTGAAACGTATTATTACGTGCCCGGGCACGTGCGGGTGGTGAGCTGGCGCTGGGGGAGCACCCCGATCCACGGCCTGCGCTCGGGCATCGACGGCGTCGAGCGCTTCCTGCCCGACGCGCTGAGCCATCTCTGGAAAGTCGGGAAAGTGCCCGCTGAAGCGCTCCCCGGCCTCCTCCGGGAGATCGAGCCGGGCCTCGCCCAGACCGATTTCCAGCCGATGCTCGGAGCTCCCATGAACCAGTGGGTGACGGTCGCCCTCACCCTTCTCCTGGTCGCTATGGTCGGGCTGCTGCTGAGTTGGCCGTCGGGAGGTGGAAAGGAGATCCCCTGGCTCGCGGGGCTCTGCGGGGCGGTGGTGGCCGGGGGGATCCTCGGGGCGCTCTACACGTGCCCTTCCTACCTCGCGAGGCGCGGCCGCCGGCGCCGGCAGATGGAGTGGGTGACTCAGGGAATGCGGCAGAAATAAGAAAAAAGGGACTTGAGGGACAACAGGGACTCCAGGGACAGCAGGGCAGAGAGAGCCCCGGTCTGGTGGTTTCCTGTTGTCCCTGTTGTCCCTGTTGTCCCTGTCGTCCCTTGTGTCCCTTGTTTCCTACTGGTCGACCTCGGCCTTGACCGTCTGCGCCACGAGGGCGCCGTCGGCCCGAACGGTGCCACGGGCCTCCGCCCGCGTGGGCCGGCCGGCGTTCACCGCGGCGGCCACCTGCTGGAGCGAGAGGAGATCGCCGCGGGAGTCCCACTGCGTCTGGGCGTTCACCACGATCCGCTGGCCGCTGGCCAGGACCAGGGTTCCGGCGGCGACCGAGGTCACCGTGCCCTCGCGCTCGACGCCGGCGCGCGGCGGACGCTGCTGATTGCCGCCGTTATTGCCGCCGTTATTGCCGCCGCGGCCGCGTCCGCGTCCACCGCGATTGTCGCCGGCCGGATCGTCGTTACCGCGCCCTTGGCGGCCGCCGCGGTCGTCGCCGGCCGGATCGTCGGCGCCATGGCGCTTGTCGCCGGACACGGCGACCGCGCTGGCCGCGACGGGGGTATCGAAGCTCGCGGGCTCGGTGGGGCTCTGGCCATTCGAGCAGCCCGCCGCGCCGACGACGAGAGTGGAAAGGGAGAGCAGGGTCAGGATGCGGGGAAAGCGAAGTTTAGTCGTCATAGGACCTCCTTGGGTTGCGACCGGCCCGGGGAGTTTCCTGAGCCGTGCGGGTGTGCCTTCAGTCCTATGAGACAGGCGGGGAGGCGGGCGGGAACAACTTTTTTGCGGCCGACCGGCGGACCGTCAGCCCTGGAGCCGCTGGGCGAGCTGCTCGGTGCGCTGCTGGTTGGAGGGGACGCTCGCCGCCGGGGCCAACTCGCGGCGGACGGCGGCGGCGACCCGGTGTTCCTTCTCCGCCGGCGGCAGGGAGTTGTCGTGGACCACGTTCCAGGTCTGGCTGACCACGATGGCCTCGAGATTCTCCAGCCGCTCGAGCAGGGCGTCCCGGTCCTTGCGCAGGGTGGCGACGTCCCGCTCCAGCTCGTGGTTCGAGGCGCCCAGGACCTGCTGCTGCGTCTTCATGTGGATCCAGGACTTCAAAGTCTTTGCGAGGATCGCGGCGATCGGAATGAGGACCCAGACGGCTTGAGAACTGAAAAAGTACATATCGGAACCTCCAGGGACATTCTACGCGTCCCGGCTGCCAGAGTTTTCGCACCTTGGGATTCCTCAGTACTCCTGCACCTGCGCTTAGCGGGCTCCGGGGCACGGACGGCCTTCCGGGGCCGTCCGCAGTCCCGGATTCCTCCTCTCGGCACACCTCCCTGACAATGGATCTTCAACTTCGAGAGCGCGGGGATGGTGTGGAGGATGATGTACAGTTCCCCCTCGCCATGGCCGACTGGTCCCCCACTTCCTGGCAGGAGAGGCCGACGCTGCAGCAGCCGGTCTACCCGGATGCCGCCCGCGTCGAGGGCGTGCTGCGCGATCTCTCCAGCCTGCCGCCGCTCGTCACCTCCTGGGAGATCGAGCGGCTGAAGGCGCAGCTCGCCGAGGCGGCCCGCGGCGAGAGCTTCCTCCTCCAGGGGGGCGATTGCGCCGAGAGCTTCGGCGACTGCACCTCCGAGTCGATCACCAACAAGCTCAAGATCCTGCTGCAGATGAGCCTGGTGCTGGTGCACGGCGCCCGGCGCCGGGTGATCCGCGTCGGCCGCTTCGCCGGCCAGTACGCCAAGCCGCGCAGCGAGAACCTGGAGGAACGGGACGGCGTGACCCTCCCCTCCTACCGGGGGGATCTGATCAACCGCTCGCCGTTCACCCTCGCCGACCGCACGCCGGACCCGGCGCTGCTGCTGCGCGGCTACGAGCGGGCGGCGCTGACCATCAACTTCATCCGCGCCCTGATCGAGGGCGGCTTCGCCGACCTTCACCACCCCGAGTACTGGGACCTCTCCTGGGTAAAGCACTCGCCGCACGCCGAGGAGTACCGGCGGCGGGTGGCGGCGATCCGCGACTCGCTGCAGTTCTTCGAGTCGCTCGCCGGCAACCAGGCCGGGGAGATCCGCCGGGTCGACTACTTCACCAGCCACGAGGGTCTGCACCTTCTCTACGAGCAGGCCCAGACCCGGAGGGTGCCGCGCCGCGCCGGCTGGTACAACCTGTCGACCCACTTCCCGTGGCTCGGCATGCGCACGGCGCAGCTCGGCGGGGCTCACGTCGAGTACTTCCGCGGCATCTCCAACCCGATCGCGGTCAAGGTGGGGTCGGCCATGACGCCCGCGGGGATCGTCGAGCTCGCGGACGTGCTCGATCCCTACCGCGAGCCGGGTCGCCTCACCTTCATCCACCGCTTCGGCCACAAGAAGATCGCGGACGGGCTGCCGCCGCTGCTCGAGGCGGTCCGCCGGGCGGGGCGCACAGTGCTCTGGGTGTGCGATCCCATGCACGGCAATACCGAGGCGGTGGCGAGCGGCCTCAAGACCCGGCGCTTCGACCACATCCTCTCCGAGCTCCAGCAGGCCTTCGACCTCCACGAGGAGCTAGGGTCCTACCTCGGCGGCGTCCACTTCGAGCTCACCGGCGAGGACGTCACCGAGTGCATGGGCGGCGCCCGCGGCGTCACCGAGGAGGATCTCCAGCGCGCCTACCGCTCGCAGGTCGATCCGCGCCTCAACTACGAGCAGGCGCTGGAGATGGCGTTGCTGATCGCGCGGCGGATGGGGCGGACGAACGGCTGAGGCGAGGGCGAGGGAAGGACAGGGCCGAGGCCCCGTCCCGGGAGAGCTACGCTCCCCTTACTGGCAGGCCTGCGTCTCCGGAACGCAGGTCGGGTGGTTGCCCTGGACGCAGCAGTGATAGCCCTGGATGCAGAGCAGGGTACATGCCGTGTCAGCCGCCTCCGTCTTCGGAGTGGCAGATGCAAGAGCCGCGACGGTAACGAGCAATCCCAGGATTCGAGCTGCTGTCTTACGCATGGTGAGTACCTCCTATCGCTCAAGCCCTCCGTTCGTCAGAGGGCCATACTCATTGCTAAAAGCATATATGGTGCCAAGCGGGGCACAAGTCAGGCGTTGAGCGGAACAGGCGTCTCGACGTCTTCCCCTTCACTTCCAGAGCCTTTTCAGGAGTCTCGCCCGCCTTTTCGACAGGCTCGGAAACGTTTCACGGGCTCCTGTTTAAGTTTTCCGGGGTCTCGGAAACGTTTCAGGAGGGTCTGGAAACGTTTCACGGGCTCTTGTTTAAGTTTCTGAGAGTCTCGGAAACGTTTCAGGGAGGCCCGGAAACGTTGGCGGGACTCCAAAAAACGTTGGCGGATGTCGCGGAAACGTTTCGGGAAGGCCCGGAAACGTTTCGAGAGGGTCCGGAAACCCCCGCGAGGCCTACTTTTTCTTCCCCCTCACTTCCAGCTCGACGCCGATCTTCTCAGGGGGCAACACGCCGGTCAGCAGGAGGAGCTTGCCAGTCTCGGGAATGACGATCGGCAGCGGCTTGATGCCGCCGACCAGGCCTTGGCGGAGGACCTTCATCTCCTCGAAGGCGTCAAAATCATAGTAGGCGGGAGAGGAGCCGGTGGCGGTCATGTCGGTGATGACCATCCCATCAACGCTCAACACCGCCTGGTCGCCTCCCGAGCCGGCCCCTTCGGGGCTAGGCCTCTTTGTCACCATCCGCACGCGGCCACCCGAGGGGAGCGCCGGCCGCAGGTCGCCGGAGCGGAACCGGTAGCTGGCGCCGTCCGGCAGCAGCAGGCGCCAGCGGTGCTCCCGCACCGGCACGGCGACGCGGGGGACGTCGAGCGCCAGCTCGGAGCGCCCCACGGGGATCGCCTTCGCCTGCACGGAGACCACCTCGACGACCGCGTCCCTGCCGGTGTCGAAGCCGAGCGGCACAGAGATCTTCCCGCCCCCGCGCTCCAGCGGCCGCACCGCCACGTCGTCCACCCGCGCCGACCAGAGGGTGGCGCCCGGGGCGAGCGTCAGGTCGAGAGCGGTGCCGAGGGCCGCCGGCCGCAGGGTGATGCGGTCGCGGTGCAGGAGGGTGCCGTCGAGGGTGATCAGCGTCGTCGTCTCGCGCAGGCTCGCTACCGCCGGCAGGGACGGCGCGGCCGGCAGCGAGGAGACGGCCATCCGCAAACCGGCGGGCGTGGCCGCCAGCCGCCAGGCGGCCGCGAGGTCGACGCCGCCCAGGGCGTCGCGCAGGGTCGGCGGCAGGTCGTCGACGTCGATCCGCGACCAGGCGCCTTTCGGGAGCGGGCTCACGTCCGCCGCCACCGACGAGGCGAGAGCCACGTAGCGCGCCCGCACCGCTCCCTCGGGGATCACCGGATCGAGGGGCAGCTCGGCGCCGGCAGCCGGCGTCGAGGTCAACACCAGATAACCCACCCCACGCAACTGCTGGCGGCGCTGCACGGTCAGCCGCCGGGACTCGATCACCGGCACCATTTCCCCCTCGTCGGTGCCCACCGTCTCCACGGCAAGGCCGGATGGCAGCTCGACCGTGAAGCTGCCGAGGCCACCGCGCGAGATCTCGTAGAGCACCACGTCGTGACGCCGTGGGCCATCCGGCCGCAGTTGCACCAGGGTCAGCACCAGGCTCTTGGCGAGCAGCTTCTCGACGTCCCCATCCACCCTGCGCCGCACCTCCAGCGTCTGTGCTTGCCCGCGGCGGGAGGTCAGGCGCACCGTGCGCCGGTCTCCCGTCACCCGGTCCTCGACCACTACCATCCCCGGAGCGCTCCAGACGAGGCCGGCCGGCAGCTCGACCTCGGTCAGCGAGACCGGCGCCGCGGCCGGGGCCAAGGCAAGGCGGCTGACGCCGCCACCCGAGAGCGGCACCGGTCCCGAGATCTCGACGGCGTACCGCCCCGCGGCGGGAGCCACCAGCAGCCACTCCCCCTTCTTCGAGCTCGCGCTCAGGGCGGCTCCGGACGTCCGGACCTCCGCTTTGCGGGGGACGCCGGTCACCGGCAGGACGACTGGACCTGTGGGCTCCCCCTGGACGAGAACCTCGTAGTCGGCCGTCACCTCGGCGATATCGCCGTCTCCCAGCACGACCCGAACGCGTTGCGAGACGACCTCGGCGATCGGCGCCTCGCGGGAGGACTCCCGCCGCTGCCGCGCCTTCGCCGCCGCCTCCCCCTTCTCGAGCAGCTCGAGATAGTCCTTGACGGGGAGCGAGACCTCTTCGGGACGCGGCGGCTCGGCGGCTCCGCCGTGGGGAACCACCAGCGCCAGCGCGAGGAGCACCATGAAGATCCGGGTTTTCAGAACCATCCGCGCTTCTCCTTGTTCCCCTTGACCTCGATCTCGACGCCGATCTTCTCGGGGGGAAGGACGCCGGTCAGCAGCAGGAGCTTGCCGGACTCGGGGATGGCGATCGGCAGCGGTTTGACGCCGCCGACCAGCCCCTTCTTGAGCTCCTCGAAAGCCTCGGTCTCGGTCTTGCCCGGCCTGCGCTCGTCGAGGACGGGGGACTCGGCCATCACCGCGATGGCGTCCTCGGCGGCCGGGTTCAGCCGGATCTCGAGCGACGCGACCTGGCCGGCCCCCAGACGGATGTTGGGGTACTCCAGAGAGGAGAACCCCTCGAGCTCGGCCTTGAGGACGCAGGGCCCCGGAGGCACATCCTTGAAGCTGAAAAGGCCTTGGGTATCGGTAACCTGGACGATCGGCGCGGCCCCGGAGGGGCGCAGGGTCACCGTCACCCCCGGCAGGGCGGCGTCCCTGTCGTCGGCGACCCGGCCGCGCACGTTTCCGGTCGCCCCCGGGCCGACGTACTGCGACTGCTGGCCCGACTCGTTGCCGCCGACGTTGATGCGGTCGGTGACGACGCCGGGCGTAGTCTGCAGGATAACCCAGGGATCCCGGGCTGTGGGGATCTTCTCCAGATCCGCGCTACTAACGGTCGCTCCCGTCGCGATCCTCCTGCCGTGGCCCCTCTCCACCCTCGGAGCCCCACCCCGGAAAGTTCGGGGCTGTCTCGCCGGCCGCAGATCGCCAGTGCGGAACCGGTATTGCGCGCCGTCCGGCAGCAGCAGCCGCCAGCGGTGCTCCTGTACGGGCACGGCGACGCGCGGGACGTCGAGCGCCAGCTCGGAGCGCCCCGCCGGGATCGCCTTCTGCTGCACGGAGACGACCTCGACGACCGCGTCCTTCCCGGTGTCGAAGCCGAGCGGCACCGAGATCCTGCCGCCCCCGCGCTCCAGTGGCCGCACCGCCACCTCGTCCACCCGCGCCGACCAGAGGGTGCTCCCAGCGGCCAGCGTCAGGTCGAGGGCGGTGCCGATGGCGGCCGGCCGCAGGGTGATGCGGTCGCGGTGCAGGAGCGTGCCGTCGAGGGTGATCAGCGTCGTCGTCTCCCGCAGACTCGCCACCGCCGGCAGGGCGCGCGCGGCCGGCAGCGCGGAGACGGCCATCCGCGGATTGGGCGACTCCTTCGCCAGCCGCCAGGCCGCCGCGAGGTCGACGCCGCCGAGGGCATCTTGCAGGGTCGGCGGCAGGTCGTCGAGATCGACCCGCGTCCAGGCAGCCGCCGGGAGCGGATTCACGTCCGCCGCTATCGACGACGCCAGAGCCACGTAGCGGGCCCGCACCGTCCCTTCAGGAATCACGGGATCGAGGGGCAGCTCGGCGCCGGCGGCCGGCGTCGAAGTGAGCACAAGATAGCCCAGCCCGCGCAACTGCTGGCGGCGCTGGACGGTCAGCCGCCGGGACTCGATCGCCGGCGTCACCTCCCCCTCGTCGGTGCCCACCGTTTCCACGGCGAGGCCGGGCGGCAGCTCGACGGTGAAGCTGCCGAGGCCGCCGCGCGAGACCTCGTAGAGCACCACGTCGTGCCGCCGCGGGCCGTCCGGCCGGAGCTGGACCAGGGTCAGCACCAGGCTCTGGGCGAGCAGCTTCTCGGCATCGCCGTCCACCTTGCGCCGCACTTCCAGAGTCTGCGCCTGCCCACGGCGGGAGGTCAGGCGCACCGTGCGCCGGTCCCCCGCCACCCGGTCGTCGACCACTACCGTCCCCGGCGCGCTCCAGGCGAGACCGGCCGGCAGCTCGACCTCGGTCAGCGAGACCGGCGCCGCGGCCGGCGCCAGGACGAGGCGGCTGACGCCGCCGCCCGAGAGCAGCACCGGTCCCGAGATCTCGACAGCGTACCGCCCCGCGGCGGGAGCCACCAGCAGCCACTCCCCCTCTTTCGCGCCCGCGCTCAGGGCGGCTCCCGGCGTCTTCACCTCGGCCTTGCGGGGAACACCGGTCACCGGCAGGACGACCGGGCCCCTGGGATCCCCCTGGACGAGAACCTCATACTCGGCCGTCACCTCGGCCACGTCCCCCTCGCCCAGCGCGACTCGCACGCGCTGCGACACCACCTCGGCGACCGGCGCCTCGCGGGAGGCCTCCCGCCGCTGCCGCTCCTTCGCCGCCGCATCCCCCTTCTCGACCAGTTCGAGGTAGTCCTTGAGGACGAGGGTGATCTCCGAGCGCGGCGCCTCGGCGGCGGCGCTGTGAGGGATCGCCAGCGTCAGGATGAGGGCCGCCAGCAAAGCTCGAGGTTTCAGAACCATTCGGGCTTCTCCTTTTCCCGCTCGACGTGGACGGCGAGCGGCGGCGGGGCGGCCGAGAGGGCGCTCCAGGCAGCCTGGAGGAAGGCGAAACCGGGCGGGACGTTGTAGAGCGCCGGCGCGCCCTGCTGGGTGGCGAACGCCTGGCCGGCGTTGATCTGCGTGTTGGCCTGGACCGCGAGACCGGAGACGGCCTTGCGCGCCGCGGCGCCGGGCGGCGGGGAGACCTGGCCCGCCCGCGCCTTCTCGCCCAACTCGTAGGAGCGGCCGCCCGGCAGGACCAGCCGGACCTCGACCCGGGCCACGGGAGCCGAAAGGGCCGGCAGCGGCACCGAGAAATCGCCCTTCCCCCGCGGCAGCGGCAGCGGTACCACTCCCTCCAGGTGAACCACCTGCGCGGCGTCCTGCGTCAGCAGCGGAATGGAGAGCGAGCCGCCCGTCGATCCGGGGCCAGTCACTCCAGGAACGACCATGACTCCGTCGCGATGCCCGACCGCCAGCTCGAAGCCGGCCGGCAGGGTGAGCGTGAGCTGCTGCGCGCCGCGGTTCCGCACCTCGGCCCAGAGCTGGTAGGAGGCCTTTCCCGCCTCCCCTATCGCGACGTCCACCAGCAGGCGGTCCACCTGGGCGGCCAGCACCTCGGTGCGCTCCGCCCAGGCGGCCTCCCAGAGCGGCGGCCGGGCCGGGTCCGCCACCGCGAAGAGGCGGCCGTCGATCGCTTTCAACGAGTCCGGCAGCCGGGCCGCCTCGCGCTCGTCGGACCCGCGAGCCGCTCCGGGATCGGTCAGCGAGAGGATGCCGTCCCCCTTGAGCGCCGCCTTGGCGAGCAGGGCGGTGCGGGCGCTCCCTTCAGGGATCAGCAGCGGGGTCGCGAAGTGGTCCTTGGGATCGCCGGTCAGCACGATCTCGACCGCCAGCGCGTCCTCGACCGGCGCGAGCGGGGTGACGATCAGCGTTCCCGCCTCGACCTTCCAGCCGGCCGAGGGGCCGCGGACGTCGGCGACTTCCAGGCCCGCCGGCACCGGCACCCGCAGGGTCTCCAGGCGCCCCTGGGCGATCCGCACCTCGATCCAGCCGAGCACCTGGAGCCGGGTGCGCGAGAGGGTGGTGGCGGTGGCCGAGGTGGCCTCGAAGCGGAGCGGGAGCTGAGCCCGCTGGGGGACGGTCGCCCGGCCGGAGAGCGTCCAGCGCACCTCGGTCGCGGGCAGGGCCACGAACGTCCAGCCGCCGCCGGGAGAGATGGGGAGAATCAGGCCGGAGCCCTGGACGTCGAGCTCCTCGACCGCCGCGGGCGCCTCGATCCGCCCGCGCACCACGGCCGCCGCCGGGAAGCGCAGGCCGAAGCTCCAGGTCGGCCGGGTCGCCTTGTCGTCGCGGGCCACCGGCACGGCGGACTCCAGCCGCACCTCGCGCCGGCCGCGCCCCCGCACGTGCATCTTCAGGCCCTCGTCGGAGACCTCCACCCGCCCTTCCGAGCCCTTGAAGTCGGCGGCGATGAACGACCCCGCCTCGCCCAGCGGCACGGTCTGCCACTGGTCGTCGTAGAGCGTGAAGCGCAGCATCTGCGCGACGCGGGCGCTCTCCGGTCCCACCTTCACCTCGTACTCGGCGAGCTCCAGCGCGTAGGGCGCCGGCGGGCGAGCCGGAGTCTCCGTCTCCTGATTGGCGCGGGTGCGCAGTTGCTCGAACTTCTCCAGCGGCAGCGTGACCTGCTGCGCCCCGGCCGCGAGGGCCAGCAGCGCCAGACCCATGCCGATCGAAAATATTTTCCAGATCCGCCTCATCGCGATCCTCCCGTGAAGTTCCTCATAGGTTAGACGCAAGAGGGGCTCTTCACCTAAACCGCACAATTCGTCACGGCAGGCGGCCGGTCCGTCCCTGAAGGCCGTGTTGTCAAGGACCCATCTGCCCCCATGTACAGCAGGGGATAAGCTTGACAGCCCGGTGGCGCGGCCGGAATATGAAAATGGGTGATTTCTCCGACAATCGATCACCGGCCTGGCCAGGCGCGCTGAAGGAACGGTTCTCAACTGCGGCGAAGCCGCAAAGGAGGGTTTCTCATGTGCGCCAAGACCGTGCCCTCACGTCCATGGCTGTTGCTCATCCTGTCGTCATTATTAGTAACATTAACGTTTTCCTCGCCACCGCCGGCGCGGGCCTGCCACGGCACCACGCCACCCCCGGTATGCGGCGTCACGGGCATCAACGGCCGAAT
Source organism: Thermoanaerobaculia bacterium (assembly GCA_035490435.1). Taxonomy (GTDB): domain Bacteria; phylum Acidobacteriota; class Thermoanaerobaculia; order Multivoradales; family UBA5704; genus DATARR01. Next base: position 64,556 of record DATHEF010000015.1, on the reverse strand, counting down.
CTATGAATTGAAAGGCCTGCGGGGCGGCGAGCAGAGGCTGCTCAATGTCAGGCTCGCCATGCTGCCCGGAGACGCCAACCGGATCACCCTGCGCGGGATCGGCCCGGCGGGATCGGGCGCGACGGTGGTCATCCGGGACCGGCGGTAAGGGATCTGCTACGCCACGCGCGCCGCGGAGCCCGCCGCGGCAACCAGGGGGAGCAGGACCGTGAAGGCGGCTCCCCCTTCCGGCGCCTTGGCCGCGAGGCGGCCCCGCCCGGTGGCGAACTGGCAATAGAGCCCGCCGAGCGCCAGGAGATCCTCCTCCGTACCGGCCTCGACGATCCTCCCTCCGTCCATTACCAGGATGCGGTCGACATCCCGCAAGCCAGTCAGGCGGTGCGTCACCCGGATCGTCGTGCGGCCCGCGCGGAGCCGTTCGAGCGCCTCCCGGATCGACTCTTCGGCCAGGGGATCGACGGACGAGGTAGCCTCGTCGAGAATCAGGATGCGCGCGTCCTTGAGCACGGCGCGCGCGATCGAGAGCCGCTGGCGCTGGCCGCCGCTCAGCAGCACCCCCCGCTCGCCGATCTGGGTGTCGTAGCCTTCCGGCAACGCGGTGATGAAGTCGTGTGCGTATGCCGCCCGGGCGGCGGCTTCGATCTCCGCGTCGCTCGCCTCCAGCCGGCCGAAACGGATGTTCTCGCGGACGGAGAGGCCGAACACATAGACGTCCTGGGAGACGATGGCGATCTGCTCGCGCAACGACCGCAACTGGACGTTCCTCACGTCGGTCCCGTCGATCAGGATCCTCCCCTCGGTAGGGTCGAAGAAGCGCGGGATCAGATGCAGCAGCGTCGTCTTGCCGGTGCCGCTCGGCCCCACCAGAGCGACCGTCTCTCCGGGCTCGATCTGGATCGAGAGGTCGCGCAGCACGGGGTGCCCGGGGACATGGGCGAACGAGACCCGTTCGAAGCAGACGCGGCCCTCGCCGGCCGGGAGTGGCGAGGCTCCCGGGGCCTCGGCGACCGCCGGCCGGGTATCCAGCAGCTCGAAGACGCGCTCGGAGGCTCCCGCCGCCGCTCGCAGCGAAGCGTAGTTGGTGGCCAGCACACTGATGCACTGCGAGATGGTCTGGGAGTAGAACATGAACGCCACGAGGTCGCCCGCGGTGAGGCGGCCGCCGAGGACCTCCCGGCCGCCGAACCAGAAGAGGACGACCGACGAGACGGCGAACAGGAAGGTGATCGAAGAGCTGAAGATCGCGTTGGCCCGCGCCGACCGGCGCACGGTCTCGATCAGCGAACGCAGGGCGTCTCCGTAGCGCCGGACCTCGTACTCGGAACGCGCGAAGGCCTGGATCACCGGCAGCGCCGACAGGCCCTCCTGGGCGACCGCCGTGCAATGGGCGAAACGCTCCTGGACGGCCCGCGCGATCCGCTGCAAGGGGGGGCCCGAGAGCTTCGAGACCAGGGTGACGAACGGGGTCACCAGCAGGACGATCAGGCTCAGCCGCCAGTTGAGGACCAGCATCACCGCCATCGAGCCGAGGAGCTGGAAGAGGTTCAGCGCCAGCGAGACCAGGACGTCGGTGGCGACCGCGCGGATCGCGTCGGTGTCGCTGGCGAGGCGGGAGGAGAGGTCGCCGATCCGCTGCCGCTGGTGGTAGGCGAGATCCATCCCGTGAAGATGGCGGTAGAGGGAGAGGCGCAGCTCGGCGATGAGCCGCTCCCCCGTCATCCGCATCAGGTACTGCCCGACGAACGCGAGGAGCGAACGGATGAGGAACAGGGCGAGCAGTCCCAGCGCGAATCGGTCGAGCAGCCCTCTGCGCCCCCCCTGGAGAGCCTGATCCAGGAGCCCTTTCATCCCCAGGGGGAGTGCCAGGGTGGCCGTCGTGGCCAGCAGGATCAGAGCGATGGACGCGGCGAGCGTGTAGCGGTGAGGCCAGGAGAGCCGCCAGACGCGCCGGAGCCGGGGCCACAGGCTCATGGCACCCCCTTCACGGCCACCTTGGGCCCGGCGGGATCCCTGGTGGAGGCCACTCCCATCTCCACCAGCAGATCGCGGGCGTGCTCGACCTCGTCCAGCAGCCAGAGGACGTAGCGGATGTCGAGATGGATCGAGCGGGTCATCGCCGGGTTGTAGTCCCACGAGGAGATAATCCCTTCCTGGTTGATGTCGAACAGCAGCCCCACCAGCTCGCCCCGGCCGTTCAGCGTCGGCGCTCCGGAATTCCCGCCCGTCACGTCGACCGTGCCCAGGAAGTTGACGGGGAGGGTCGCGAGGCGCGGGTCCCGGTAGCTTCCGAAGCGCCCCTCCTTGAGCACCGCCAGAACGGGAGCGGGCGTATCGAACGGCTCCGTCCCCGTGTTCTTCGCCACCACGTCCTCCGCCTTGCTGAAGGGCGGAAAGCGGGTCCCCGCGGACGCGGTGTACCCCTTGACCTGGCCGAAGGAGACGCGGAGCGTCCCGTTGGCGTCGGGGTAGAGCGTCTCGCCCCGGCTCTCCATATAGGCGACCAGGGCGCTCATGTAGCGGGCGTAGAGCGAGCGCAGGGCGTCGGCCTCCCCCTTCTCCCGCGCCTCCTGGTCACGGTCGTAGGCGTCGAGGCGGGCGGCCAGCTCGAGGAAGGGCTCGGACGCGGCCGCGATCTCCGCCGCCGTGGCGCCGGCGAGGTCGCGGACGCGCTTGAAATCGCCGAGACCGGTCCGCGCGTACATGCCATCCAGGGCACGGTCGAGGGTCTCCCGGGAGTCGCGGCCCGGCTGGAGATCGAACCAGCGGTCGAGCGCCTCTACCCGCTGGTCCGCCGGCAGCTCCTGATAATCGAGGAGGAAGGCGCGCCAGATCGCCCGGTCCACCTGGGGATCGAAGTTGCGGGCGCTCTTTTCCAGCGATTGCAGGATCTTCTCCCGGTCCTGCTCGCGATACCCGGGCGCCTGCTCGGCCGCGGGCTTCCCGCGCTCCCTGGCGAGCCGGTAGACCTCGCGCGCGGTCTTCAGCAGCGTGGACTGGACCGCCAGGTGATACCGACGCTCGCGCTCACGGGTCTCGCGCTGGCGGGCGAACGCCCCGCGCAGCTCGCCCACGACGTCGCCGTAGGCGGCCTTCCGCCGGGAATCGGAGATCACCCAGCCGGTGAGATCCTTTTCGATCGCGAGCTTCCGCGCCAGCATCCGCGAGCCGGTGTAGCCCGCGACCAGCCCTTCGATGTACTTCAGGCTGTTGTTGATCCCCGCGTTGAAGCCGGCGTACTTGAGCGCCGCCTCCGGACGCCCGTCGATAGAGGCCTCCACCACCCGCAGCATCTTCTGATAGCTCTCGATCAGGCGCGGGTACTGCCAGAGAAAGCTGTCCTCCACCTCGGAGGAAAGCCGGTAGCGGTTGGTCGAGTTGGGATAACCCGCCACCATGACGAAGTCCCCCTCCTTGAGCGGCTTGGCGGCGATCTTCAAGTGGCTCCCGGGGTGATAAGGCCGGTTCTCCGCGGCGGGATCGGCGGGCTTGCCGTCGGGGCCCGCGTAGGCGCGGAAGAAGGCGAAATCCCCCCGCTGTTGCGGCCAGGCGAAGTTGTCCACCTCGCCGCCATAACGGCCGATCCCCTCGGGCGGGGCATAGACGAGGCGCACGTCCCGCAGCTCGAGCTGGCGCACCAGCGAGTAGCGGACGCCGCCGTAGAAAGAGGCTACCTGGCAGTGGAATCCCGGCTCCTTCTCGCAGTCGCGCACCAGGGCCCGGCGGCGCGCATCGATCTTCTCGACGCGATCCTCGCCGGCGAATTCCTGGAGGCCGTCGAGGACCCGGGAGGTCACGTCCTCCAGGCCGACGGTCACGAAGACGTGGAGGCCCGGGGAGCCGGGCAGCTCCTCGCCGCGGGAGCGGGCGAGGAAACCCTGCTTGAGAAGGTTTTTCGCGGTCGAGGAACTGAGCTGGATGCTGCTGTAGGCGCAATGATAGTTCGTGATGATCAACCCGTCGGGCGAGACGAACGAGGCCGAGCAGCCGCCGAGCCTGACGACGGCGTTCACCGGATAGGCGGCCAGATCCGTCAAGCCGCGGGGATCGATCTCGAGACCGAGCGCCTTGAGGTCCTTGGCGATCCTGGGAAGCTGGGGAGGAGGCCACATGCCTTCTTCCGCCGCCGCCGCCGCGCAGAGGGTGAAAAGCAGGAGGAAGGCGGATGAGATCCTGGTCATCGAAGCACCTCTTTCTTGAAAGGGCGACCCGGCGGCGGATCAGGAACCGCCGCCGGGCTGCTGGGGGATCGCGCGGTTACTGCGCGCTGGCGTCGGCGGCGCAGAGGCCGGCGCTGACCGACGAGCACAGACCGCCGCTGATCGAGGAGCAGAGGCCGGCGCTGACCGAGCTGTCGTCGGCGGCGGCGTCCTTGGCATAGGAGGTGGTGGTGAGGGCCTGGAGGCGAAGGATGCGGCTCATGTTTCTTCTCCTTTGAGTCGAGAGTAAATGCTCTCGGTAGTGGTTCTTTAATCTCTCCGGTGGACAGGAAAAACCTTACGAAGCGTCGGCGGCGCAGAGGCCGGCGCTGACCGACGAGCACAGGCCGCCGCTGATCGAGGAGCAGAGGCCGGCGCTGATCGAGCTGTCGTCGGCGGCGGCGTCCTTGGCATAGGAGGTGGTGGTGAGGGCCTGGAGGCGGAGGATGCGGCTCATGTTTCTTCTCCCTGTGTATTGAGAGTCGCTCTCGCGATCTCTCTATTTAATTTCTATGATCAGTGTAGGTCCTCGCCCCGCCATTAGCAAGGGAAAAACGTTAGCATTACTTGTCTTTCGTTAGCATGAACGGGCGTCCCGCAAGCCCGTGAACGGGAGCAAAAAATAATCTTTCTATCAGGCATTAAAAAAGGCGGCGGGCCCAAAGGCCCGCCGCCACGAAGAGACACCGAAAAGGGTGCTCAGGCCGGTCTCGCAGCCGCCAGCACCTGGCTCTCCGTCTGGCGCAAAAAGGCCGCGATCCCGCCCTCGAGCCCGGCCCCGGCCAGCACCGCCGGCCGCGCCTCGCGAGCGAACAGCTCATCGACCAGAAAATCGGCCGGCCGGCGGGTCAGATAGCGATGCAGGAAGAGGGCGACCCCGGCGCTGCCGGTGCCGATGTCGGTGCTCAGACGGAACAGCTCATAGCCCGGGAAGCCGGCCCCCTTCTCCGTCTCCACCTGGAAGAGCAGCAGGCCCGAGATGAGCCGGCGCAGGGAGGCCTCGGCCCGCTCCTCGAACCCCGGCGTGGCGGCGAGGTCGAGCAGGAATTCCCCCATCCCGGTGAGCCCGATGAAACGGCCGGGGAAGATGGCGTACTTGCGGTCGACGTCGGGGTGCATCATCTCCAGAGCCGCGCGATACTCATCTCCCCCCAGCAGCCAGTTATAGCGGACGGTGGCGAGGCCGATGCCGGCGGTGCCGTAGCGCAGGTACGGGAGCATGGTCGACGCCGGGTTCCGCCGCATCCGCCAGGTGGAGTGCCCTTCCGGGTTGCTCTCCGCCTGGGCGAGATCGAAGTCCAGGGCCCGGCGTCCGAGGTCGAGATACTGCTCGTCGCCGGTCACCATCGAGAGGTACAGGAGGAAGAGGCTGATCCCGCTGGCGCCATGGCCGAGGCCCAGGGGGATGCCGCCGTCGGCCTCCGGCCAGTAGCGGTACTCGTCCTCCTCCCGCGCGGTGCGGGCGAGCGTGGTGCCGGCGAGGATCGCCTGGTCGAGATAGCGCTCGTCCCCGGTGTTGAGGAAGAAGCGGAGCTGGGCCAGGCCCCAGCCGGCGGCGCCGTAGAACAGGTCGGCGGACTCCTCGAGGCCCGGGTGGCCGTGGCTCTCCCGCATCAGGCGCTCCGCCGGCTCGCGGAAGCCCATGTCCCACAGGGCCCAGGCGATCCCCGACAGGCCGAGGTAGAGACCGGGGGGGTAGGTCTTCGCGCCGGCGCTCTGGCGCAGGATCCAGTCCGAGATCCCCTGGGGCACGGAGCCGGTCAGGGTGTTGAGCGCATAGGCGACCCCGGAGGCCCCGTAGGCCAGGCTCAGGGGGTTGGTGACGAACAGCTTGGGATCGGAGGGGAAGAGCCGGTCGGCGCGGTCCTCGGTCGCCGTCCGCAGCCAGTGATCGGCCGAGCGCCGCAGCACCTCGCCGCACGCTGCCGGCAGATCGTCACGGAGCCGGAAAGCGGGGGGCCGGGTGATCTCCATGCGCCCGAGGGCGGCGATGACCTCGGCGGGCGTCGCCCGCTTCGACGGCTCGGGATCGAGCAGGCGGTTGATGACGTCGAGGAGCTCGCCGGGAAGCCCGAAATCCTCGCAGATCGAGCGGATGAACCGCAGGTGGACGGTGGGATCGACCGTCAGCATGCCGTTGATGGGGAGGATATAAGCGATCATCAGCGCGCCGAAGGCGTAATAATCGCTTTCGAACTGGTACTCCTGCCGCATCATGTCCTTGTAGGAGACGAACCCGGGGGTGAAGATGTAGGTGGGCTTCTCGATGGCGGGCTCGAACGCGCCCTCGAAATCGATCAGCTTGAGATCCCGCCCCTCGTCGACGAGCAGGATATTGTTCATCGACACGTCCATGAACACGATGCCGCGCTCGTGCAGCACCGCCAGCATCTCGGCGATGCGGGTGAAGATCCGCTTGTAGTCCGCCCAATAGGCGTGGACCGCTTCGGCGGACGGCTGCGTGAGCAGGACGAGGCTCCGCTTGACCGAGCCGCCGTAGAGGCGCAGGGTCGGCACGTCCCCCAGGTACTCCTCGGCCAGGTAGGAGTGCTCCCAGTCGGTGAAGAAATCGATCGGCCGCGGCGCGACGCCGGTGCCGTCGAGCTTCTGGAGCAGGCGGTACTCCTTGCGCAGCAGCGCCACCGCGTCCTCGCCGCTCGGCGTGGTGTTGACGTGGGGGCGCGCCTCCTTGATCACCACCGTATCGCCGCTCTCCCGGTCGGTCGCCAGGTAGACGCCGCCGGAGTTGGAGAAGGCGAGCACCGAGGTGATCTCGTAACGCCCGCCCTTGAGCGTGTTCTCGGCGCTCTCCTCCTCGGCCGGCGTCCCGAAGGGGTCCTCTACCCAGGAGGGGAGGACGAAATAGGGCTGCCGCTCGTCGGGGACGGTCTCCCCCTCGGGGGTAGACAGCACGAGCGTCTTCTCCCCCTTCGCCGTCAGGGTGTCGACCGGCGACAGGCCGCCATAGCGATAGAAGACCACCCGGCTGTCGCGGTAGCGGCGGTCGGAGAGGATGTAGGGCCCCTCGAACTCCGCGGTCGCCTGATGGATCTCTTCGATCAACCGGATGAAGTGGTCCTGATCGTCGGGGTAGATGGTGATGAATTTGCCCGAACCTCCCCGGTGCCAGTTCTTGCCGGTCATGATCGAAAGGATGCGGCGGTCGAGGCCGAACTTGAAAACGGTGCGCTGGCCGGTCAGGATCGGCACGACGCGGCGGAGGATCTCCTCGGCGTTCGTCTGCGTGGCCGAGACGTGGATCTTCCACCCCTGCACCGCCAGCGCCTTGGCGAACGGGACGGCGTTGAACCAGACCCCCTTGCGGACGATCTGCCAGTCGGCGGGGAGCCGTTCCTTGACAAGGTTGAAGAACGCCTGGCGGTCGGGCTCGTAACGGTCGAGCGGCTCGTAGAAGAGTTTATCCGCGATGGTGTAGGAGGCCTTCGGAACGCTGGACATTGTGGAATCCTTTCTGGTCTCGTGGGCTTTGGCGCTAGCCGCAGCGCTCGTTCTCGATCGCAAGATGCATCTTGGTTCGATAGGCTTTCGGATTTTCCGCGAAACGCGCGTTGAACGCCCGCACGAAGCTCGACGAGTGGTGATAGCCCACCGCCGAGGCGATGCACTTCACCGGATCGCCGGTGGCGGCGAGCAGGCGGGCGGCGTGCCGCAGGCGAAGCTCGGTGATGTATTCGCCGAGCCCGATGCCGGTTTCGTTCTTGAACAGGCGGCTCAGCCGCGAGGCGCTCAGGTTGACGCGGGACGCCAGCTCGCGCACGCCCTGGCGCGAGGACTGCTCCAGCGCTTCGAGCACCCGCCGCACGCGGATGTCCACCACCTGCGCTTGAATGTCGGTCGTCATGACCTCTCTCCTTTGACAGTAACCGTGAGCTCGCCTTAAGGCTGCGCCGCCTTGACCGGGCTCACCGGACCGCTCACGGGCTCATCCCGCCACCACCACAGATCGGCGATCTCCTGGCGCGCCGGCCAGATCTGCTCCAGGGTGTTGGCGCGGTATAGATTGCCGTTTTTCATGACGTAGGAAACCGCGTCGGTATTGCGGATGTCGTCGAGCGGATTCCTGTCCAGGATGACGAGATCGGCCAGCTTGCCGGTCTCGACGCTGCCCAGATCCTGGTCGTAACCGATCGCCTCGGCGCCGTTGAGGGTGGCCGCCCGGATCACCTCGAGACTCGACATCCCGCCGCTCGCCAGCGCCCACATCTCCCAGTGGGTCTGGATGCCGTGGAACTGGCCGTGCCCGCCGACGCAGACCTTGCCGCCGGCGCGGGCGATCGCCGTCGCGGCTTCGGCGAGCTTCGGGAACACGTACTCCTGCGGGTGATACCAGGAGCGGCGCAGGGTCCGCGAGTCGAGGATCTGCGGCGGCACGAAGTGCTTCAGCTTCGGATCGGCGCGCACATCCGTGCTCTCGTAGAAAAAGTTTTCGCCCAGTGGGCCGCCATAGCTCAACACCAGGGTCGGCGTGTAATAGATGCCTGACTTGGCGAACAGCTCGACCACGTCCTTGTAGAGCGGGACCACCGGCAGCGCGTGCTCGTTGCCGCTGAAACCATCGAGGGCATGCGTCAGGTTGAGCTTCAGATCCATCGCCCCCTCGGTGGTGGGCATCAGGCTCTTCTCCTTGGAGGCCTGGATGATCCATTGCCGCAACTGCCGGTCGCCCACGTTGTAGGCCTTGATCATGTTGGTCCGGTAATACTTCTGATACCGGGTGGCGACCTGCAGCACGTCGTCATAGGAGCGCAGCGGGAGCTTGGAGAAGATGCCCGGCCCGGTGGTGTACATGCGGGGGCCGAGGACCTCTCCCATCTCGACGAGATCCTGATAGAGAAAGATGTCGATGGTGCGCGACTGCGGGTCCCGGGTGGTGGTCACGCCATGCGCCAGGTCCACCAGCATCGGCCAGTTCTCCCGGTTCACCAGCCCGACCTCGAGCTCGTTCCAGTGCTCGTGGATGTCGACCAGGCCCGGAATGACGTATTTGCCCGCGACGTCGATGATGGTGGTCCCCGCCGGCGCCCTCACCTCTCCGCGCGGCCCGACGGCGGCGATGCGGTTGCCGGCGACCAGCACGTCGGCATCCGGGACCACCTCGTCGCCGCGCATGGTGATCACCGCGGCGCCGCGCAGGAGCACGGTCCCTCGCGGCACGTTGCGCGGCGCTTCCACGACGATGGCGGTCTCCTGGTAGGCCGCGGCCGCCGCCGGCTGGCGGAACAGCGAGGCGCCGAGGGACCAGACGACGCTCTTGCCGCCGTCGGCCCAGGCGAAGTAGTCGGCGCCGAGCTCGGAGAGCTGGCGCAGCTTCACTGGCGGGGCACTGACGTCCACCGTCAGCGTGTCACCGCTGGTGGGAAGGTCCATGAGATAGAGCTGGTTGTTGATCAGGGCGAGGGCCTGGCGGCCGTCCGGGCTGACGCGCAGCTCGTCTGCGACGGTCGGCGAAGGCGCGCCGGCCATCCCCTTGCCGGTGACCTTGAGGAGCGTATGGCGCTCACCGCCGTCGAGATGGAGCAGCTCCAGCCCGCGCCCCGAGGAGAGGTAGACGCGGTCACCGGCGGCGGCGAAGTGCGGATGCCCGGCGCCTTCGGCCGGCGCCAGCGTCACCGGCTCCCCTCCCCCGGCCGGCACGGCGACCAGATCCTCGGGCTCCGCCTCGGACAGCCCGTCCTGGGCCTCCAGCCGGGCCCGCGTCGCGCCCCGCAGCGCCAGGATCCGCGCGCCGTCCGGCGTCCAGACCGGGTCGTGGTAATAGCCCGCCAGGGTGGTCAGCCGCTGGGGCGCCGGCCGGCCATCGGCCCGGACCTTCCAGAGATGCCCTCCGGCGGGGGACCAGGTGACGAAGGCGATCTGGGTCCCGTCCGGCGACCAGACCGGCTGGAACTCGAAGTCGCTCACCCGCGTCAGCCGGACCGGATCGCGCCCTTCGCCGTCCGTGGTCCAGAGGTGGCCAAGCGCCGAGAAGGCCAGGCGGCGGCCGTCGGGGGAGGGTTGCAACCACTGGATCAGATGGGCGCGCACCGGCCCTTCCTCGGTCCGCGACTCATAGCGGAGACGGGGGCCCAGCTCGAGGGAGACCGCGGCCGAGAAGGGGATCTGACGCTCCTCGCCGGTCGCCACGTCGAGCCGCCGGATCTTGCCGCCGTAGGAGAGCACCAGCTCGCGATCGTCCGGGGTGAAGGCATAGCCGGGGATCACGTCGCGGGTCGACCTCGCCTCCTGGTCGTCGCGCTGGATGGGATATTTGAGCCACCGCTCCTCGCCGCTCCTGAGGTCGCGGAGGCGCAGGCCGGTCTCGCTGTTCTGCCGCGTTCCATAGACCAGCTTCGTCCCGTCGTGGGAGAGCACGGGGCTGAAGGCGCTCCCCGGCCGCGCGGTGATCACCTCCTCCTCGCCGGTCCCCTGGTCGCGGCGCACGATCTGCCAGAGCGGGAGCGTCGGAGCCCAGGAGAAGGAGCCCCGCCGCCGCGCATAGTAGAGATGGCTCTGGTCCCGCGTGGAGACCGCGCCCATGCCGTTGAGCCGTTGATCCCCGGCACTGGTCAGCCGCACTCCGCTGCCGCCCCGGACCCCATACATCCAGATCTCGTTGACGCCGACGCCGCCGGTGCCCCGCGAGACCAGCACGTACTCGCCGTCGGCGGTCCAGCTCGGGGAGGCGAAGCCGCGGTCACGATCCCGGGTGAGCGCCCGTGGCGAGGAGCCGTCGGCCTTGGCGATCCAGAGATTCTCGCTCCCCCCCGCATCGCTGGTGTAGGCGATCCACTGCCCGTCCGGCGAGTAGCGCGGCTGGGCGTCGAAGGCGGACCCCGAGGTGAGGCGCCGGGCTTGGCCGCCGCTGAACGGCACCATGTACAGATCGCCCAGCAGGTCGAAGACGACGGTCTTGCCGTCCGGCGAGACGTCGAGCGAGATCCAGGTGCCTTCGTCGGTCGAGAACTCCAGCGTGCGCTCCGCCTTGAGGGGGAGGCCGGAGCCCGGCTCGTTGGGGGCCGCCCACCCGGAAGCAGCCGCCAGGAGCGCCGTCATCCCCAGCAACAGGGCTATCTGCTTGCTTTTCATGCTCGTGTCCTCAATCGCGGAAAGGTGTCTTCACGATCGGCGGAGCGTGACCATGGCGTCCGTCGCCGCGGCCCCACGCGCCGGGAAATAGCTCGCCAGCAGCGCGACCGCGGCCAGCAGGAGAGGAGTGGCCACGAAGACCACCGGGTCGTGCGGCTGCACTCCGAACAGGAAGGTCTGGAGCAGCCGGCTGAGCGCGAACGCGCCCGGCACTCCGAGCGCGGCGCCGAGCGCGGTCAACCCGAGCGCCTTGCCCAGGACCAGCCGCATCACATCCCTCGGGCTCGCCCCCATCGCCAGCCGGATGCCGATCTCCTGGGTCCGCTGGGCCACGGAATGGGAGAGCACCCCGAAGATCCCGATGCTCACCAGCACCAGCGCCGTCAGGGCGAAAAGCCCGAGCAGAATCGCCTGGAACCGCTGCTCCTTGAGCGAGTCCCGCGCGACCTCGCGCAGCGTGCGCGCCTGCTCGACCGGCAGGTAGGGGTCGACGTCCCGCAAGGCGGACCGGAGCAGATCCAGGCTCAAGGGGGCCTCCCGCGCCGTCCGCGCCAGGAAGGTGGCCGGGAACTTGTTGGTCACGGCGACGGCAGGATCGCTCAACTGCGCGAGCGGGACGAAGACGGCCGGCCTGGGCTGGGACTGCAGCCTGGATTCGTGAATGTCGCCGGCGATCCCCACGATCTCCCGCCACCCCTCCTGGTACTCGGGGCCGAGGATGTCCCACCCGAGCAGGATGCGCTTCCCCACCGCGTCGCCGCGGGGAAAATGCTTGCGGGCGAACGTCTCGCTGACGATGGCGACCGGCAGCGATCCGGCCGAATCCGTGGCCGAGAACTCCCGGCCGCCATGCACCGGGATGCGCAGGACCTTGAAGAATTCCGGCGTCACCGGCATCCATTGCACCGTGTCCAGGTAGTGGTCGAGCGGCTTGGGATGACCGTCGACCGAGTGCAGGGGGAGCTTCAGGCCGCCCTTCAGCGGCAGGCAGGCGCACAGGGCCGCGTTCTCCACTCCGGGAATGGAGCTCAGCCGGTCCGTCACCCGGCGGGCGAAAGCATCGACCTGAGCCGCGCTGCCGTAATGGCTGCCCTTGAGCCCGGTCTGGAAGGTCATGACGCGGTCGACGTCGAACCCCGGGTCGACCCGCCACAGATTCGTCAGGCTGCGCAGGAGGAGAGAGGCGCCGACCAGCAGGATCACCGACAGCGCGAACTCCAGCACCACCACCGCCTGGCTGACGCGCTCCCGGCCGGTGCTCCCGCGATGACCGCTCTCCCGCAGGGTGGTCTGAAGCTCGGCGCGGGACGACTGCAGCGCGGGCACGAGGCCGAACAGCAGGGTGGTGAGCCCGGCGAGCCCGAGCGTGAACAGCAGCACCCGGCCGTCCAGCGCCACCTCGTCGAGCCGCGGCAGCTCCACCGGCCGGAAATGGACGACGGCCCAGATCACCAGCCGCGCCAGGCCGAGCCCGGCGAGGCTCCCCAGGAGCGACAGGCAGAGACTCTCGGTGAGGAGCTGCCGCACGATCCCGCCCCGGCCGCCTCCCAGCGCCAACCGTACGGTGAACTCGTGCCGGCGCGCCACCAGCCGGGCCATCAGGACGTTGGCCACATTGGCGCAGGCGATGAGCAGGAGAAGGCTCACCGCGCCGATCAGGATGAGGAGCCCCTTGCGGGCCTTGCCGACAGCCTTGTCCCGGTACGGCTCGATCGCGACGGTCTCGGTCTCCGACATCGCCTCCGGGCTCTCGGCCCGGAACCGCTGCCCGACGTTCTCCAGGTCGGCCTGGGCCCGCGCCAGGGTCGCGCCATCCTTCAGGCGTCCGATCACCCGCAGATTGTCCCCGGAGCCCAGCGGATCGGTCGCCGGGGCGAACGAGGTCCAGACGTCCGCCGCCAGGGTCGAGTCCATCCCGTCCGGAGCCACTCCGACGACGGTGTAATCGTGGCCGTCCAGCGACAGGGTCCGGCCGAGGACCCCCGGGTCGCGGACGAAATGGCGCTGCCAGAGCTCCTGGCTCAGCACGGCGACGGACACCGCGCCCGGGCGATCGTCGCCGGGCACGAACATCCGCCCGACGACGGGCTTGCGTCCGAGCACCTCGAAGAAGCCGGCGGTGACGGGGCGCTGCTCAAGGCGTTCCGGCCGGTCCGGGGTGTCCAGGGTGACCAGCCTGGAATCGAGGCCGGCCGCGATGCTCGCGAGCGAGCGCTGAGACTCCTTCCAGAACAGATATTTGGCCGCCGTCGTGTCCGGATCCACCGACCCCGACTTCACCGCCCGCTCCACCGCCACGATGCGATCAGGCCGCGGATACGGGAGCGGACGCAGGAGCACGCCATAGATCAGGCTGAAGATCGAGGTGGTGGCGCCGATCCCGAGGGCCAGCGTGGCGATCGAGACGAACGTCGTCGCCTTGTGCTTCCGCAGAAGCCGCAGGGCATAACGAATGTCTTGCTCCAGGGTTTCCGTCAAAACCTTCCAAGCCATGACTGCTGACCTCCTGACGTTCGATCGCTTCGAGCCATTCGTGATCGATTCGGCTAGCCGACCGGGGGGGGCGGCGGCACGTAGAGATTGCAACTGAATTCGGTACAGATCGCCGAATCCGTCACGCCCGTTCCGAGACCGCCGGTCACCCGCGCCAGGGCCTCCTCCAGCAACAGCTCCAGACCCTTTCCCCGCAGGGCCCCGGCGCCGATCCGGAACGCCGCCCGGTTGAGGGGGGTCATCTCTTGCTGCGCGCCATTCCTTTTCATCTCACCTCTCCTCAAAGGAAATTCGCCGTCACCGGCGGTCAAAGATCACAGACCCGCTCCTGCACCGCGGCCGGACCGGCCCCGGAGAGATGCTCCAGGTAGGCCTCGGCGACGCTGGCGCGGAAGCGGGCCGCGAAACCATCGCAATAATTCGAGTTGAACTCGCCGTTCTTGCCCAGAGCCAGGATGGCGCAGCCGCCGCCGCAGTGGAGGGCGAAGCGGCAGCGCCGGCAGACCGGATTGCTCGCCACGGTGCGGCCGCGCCAGATCTGCAACTGGTCTTCCTGCAGCTCGACCTCCCCCTCGGGCGTGACGTGGCCGACGCGGACGTCGCGGTCGCCCGTCCGCTCCCAGCAGGCGTAGATGTCGCCGAAGGGGTCGAAGATGTACATGCGGTCATGGGCGCCGCAGAAGCTCGGCCGCAGGTTGGGGAGGACTTCCTCGCCGGCGGCGAAGATCCGCCGGGCGCGGCCGCGCATCCCCTCGTCGGGCCTGGCCAGGACCCGCATGTTCGCGTGCTCCTCGCGCATCGCCGTCAGCGCCCGGTCGAGCTCCCAGGAGCTCAGGGTGCTGCGCGCCTCGGTCTTGCCGTTGCCGGCGCGCACCGGCGAGGTGTAGGCCGAGAAGCCCGGCCGGCGGTCCCAGCCGCGGGCCACGATCTCATCGGCCATCGCGGGGAGCTGGCCGAGGTTGTTGCGGTCGACGTTCAACCGCACGCTCACCTGGGTGCCCAGCTCGAGCGCCATCGACAGATTGCGGGCGATCCGTTCATAGGAACCGCTGCCGTCGGCGTAGACGCGCCGCGCGTCGTGCTGCTCGGGCGGACCGTCGAGGGTGATCTGCAGGCGGGCGATGCCGGCGGGCCCCAGGAGGTCGCGGTAGGCGTCGAGCTCGGTGCCGTTGGTGACCGCCCAGAGGTCCACATCGCCCAGCTCGAAAGCCTTGCCCAGGATGTGCTCGATCGCCGGCCGGTTGGCGGCGAGCAGGGGCTCGCCGCCGAAGAAGCCGATGTTCCGCCGCCGCCGCGCCGCGGGATCGAGGCCGTGGCGCTCCTCGATACGGGGCATGGCGGCGAAGATGCGATCGATCATCGGGCGGCCCATAGTGCGCAGCAGGTGCTTGAAGCTGCAGTCGCTCCGCATGTGGTCCTGATAGCAGTAGGAGCAACGGAGATTGCAGTCGTAGGTCGGCATGAAGATGTAGCCGGGAGCCTGCTGGAGCGCGCGCTGGTGGAGCTTGACGGCGAGCTGCGCGAAAAACGTTTCTTCCTCTTCCGGCGACAGCTCGGTGAGATATCCCTGATCGAGCAGGAGATCGATCGTCGCATCCGATACCCCGGCCGCTCCGGCGCCGGCGGCCTCCGGCTCAGCGCTCCAATCACCATAGAGCGGCTTGGCGGAACGCTTCGCCTCGCGTGAGCGCAGGAACCCGGCGACCTCGCGCGAGACCCGATCGTAGGCCCCGGTATAGCCATGGACCAGCAGCACGTCCTGATCGTTGTCCGGCAGATTGACGAAGATCGTGTAGCTGCTCGTGCGGAACATCTTCACCCTGCCTTTCGTAGCGTCGTCGATGCGATCGTTTTTTTGACTCGTGAGGGGTCGATTGCAAGCGATGGGCCAGGCTCGCAAACCCCAGAAAACATTGCTTTCAGGGGCCTGTCGGGGGTGGAGGACGGGGACGGTGAGTAAGCCGTTACCCACCGCCGGGTAACGGTCTACTCCAATGCGGGCCCGACGGCCGCGGAAGCCCCCGGCGGAGGCATGGCACGGGGGGTGCACTGGGCTACGGATATACTCGTCTCCGCGCAACGGGCGCAGATCGAATATGGATTGATCGAAACTCGAGGGAACTCAAGCATGGTCGGCGCAGTCGCCAGGAAAGAGCTGTTCAATCACCTCGCGAGCTTTCGCTTCTGGGTGGGAGCGCTGCTCACTCTCGTGCTCGCCGCGTCGTCGACCCGGGTGGCGGCCGGGGACTACAACCTGCGGCTGAACAGTTATCTCGATCGCGTCGCGGGGGAACAGAAGGCGCTCCGCGGCGTGTCCGTCTACTCCTATCTGCAGCCGCTGGCGGTACGCCCCCCGGAGCCGCTGAGCGTTCTCGACCAGGGCTTCGACGCCCATCTCGGAACGGACGTGGTGATCCATCTGTTCGCCATTCCATTCGAGGCCATGGGGGAGCGGCGGGGCAATGAGTTCCTGGCCGCCATCCCCTCGGTGGACCTGACGACGGTGGTGAGCGTGGTCCTGGGCCTGCTCGCGCTCCTGCTGACCTGCGACGCGGTGACCAGCGAGACGGAGGACGGTACGCTGCGGGCGGTCTTCGCCAACGGCGTGTCGCGGCGCGCGGTGCTGGCCGGCAAGCTCGCCGGCGGCCTGCTCGCGATCTCCCTCCCGCTGGCGGGAGGGCTCGCGGTGAGCCTGGCCATTCTCCGGCTCCTGATCAGGGCTCCCTTGACGCTGGATCAGTGGCTGCGCGTCGCCGGCATGGCCGGCGCGTACGGCGCTTACCTGTCGCTGATGCTCCTGCTGGGCCTCCTGATCTCCGTGGCCGCCCGCAGCACCTCCCAGGCCCTGGGCATCTCGGTCCTCCTCTGGTTCGTGCTCACCATCGTCGTTCCCGCCGCGTCGGTGGCCATGGCGAGCGATCTCGTGCCCTCCGAGGAGGTCAAGAGGAGTACCGAGAGCCAGATCGCGGAGCTGACGGCCGCCCATGACCGGCGTCTCGCCGAGGAGTTCCGGCGCGCCCCTCTGCTCGCCGCGGTGAGCGGCCACACGGCGATGACGTTCGCCAGCGGCGGGCACCGGGCGGTCCGCTACCGGCACGGCTCGGCCGCGTACTACGACGCTCTCGCCAGGTATTTCCAGTTCGAGACGGCTTCCGGTGTCCGCGAGGCGGAACGGGTGTTCGAGCTGCGGCAGCGCTACGAGCGGAGGCTGCGCACCGGCGAACGGCTGGGGACGGCACTGGCGGCGCTCTCGCCGGCGTTTCTCCTCGGCCGCCTCTCGGAGTCCTTCTCCGGCACCTCCATCGCCGAGCACGACCGCTTCCTGGCCTCGTGCCGGCGCTACCGCGGAGAGCTCCTCGCCTACCTGGAACGGCAGGGGGCGTTCGGCTCCTGGCGCTGGTTCTCGGACGATCCGCCCGGAGAGCTCCGCCCCTGGCCGCGCTACCTGGGGCTCTCTCCCGAGGCGGTCGATCCGGGGCAGGTGAACCAACTGATCAACCAGTTGAACGAGCCCGGGGTGCAGGCGCGCCTGCGCCGGGACCGGGAGGCCATGGAGAGGGATCCGTCCCGTCTCCTGCGCGCCGACGACATGCCCCGGTTCTCCTACCAGAGCCCGGATCTCGCCGGCGCCCTGCGCCGCGGAGCGCCGGCGGCGGCCGCCCTGCTGATCCTCAACGCGATCGTGGCCGCGGCGGTCTGGGCTCGCTTCCATCATTATGAGCTCGGATAACTTGAGCTTGGATAAATCGATGAAAGCCTCCGCCCGCAGCCTCGCCGCCCCGTCCTCCTCCGAGGTCCATGCCGCCCCCTGGGTCCTCATGGAATCGTCGCGCTGGAGCCCGGTGGCGGCCATCTTCCGCAATGAGATCCGCCGGGTCACCGATGGTTTCCGGTTCCCCGCGTTCGCTCTCCTGTCCATTGCCTTGATGGCACTCGCGGCGATCACGGCCGGAGCACGGTATCGGGGCGAGATGCGCGAGCAGCAGGCCCTGACCCAGGACTACGCCGGGCAGTTCGCCGGCCTCACGGTCGATCGCGCCGTCGAGATCCTTCACCCCGCCCTGAAGCCCCCCTGGAGGCTCGACCTGGTCGTGGACGGCGGCCAGACGGCGACGCCGGACGTCTACGCGCAGGCGCTCAGCGCCCTCGTCGCGCCCGAGATCCGTAGAATCCAGAGCCGCAATTACCGGCTCCCCAATCAGGAACCGCTCGATTGGATGTTCGTCATCCGGGTGGTGCTCCCCCTGGCCGCCTTCCTCCTCGGCTACGACGCGGTCTATGGAGAGCGCCGGGACGGCACCCTGAAGCTGCTGTTCTCCTATCCGGTCGCCCGCTGGAAGGTGATGACGGGCAAGCTGCTGGCCCTCTGGAGCTGCCTTGCGGCGCCCTTCCTGACGGGAGCGGCCCTGAGCCTGCTGCTCGCCCTCGGCCTGGAAGGGATCCCCCTCCAGCCCGGAGACCTGGTCAAGGCCGGCCTGGTGGTCCTCCTCGGGCTCTGGGCGGCGGGCTTCTTCGCCCTCATCTCCCTGCTGGTCTCCTCCGTGTCCCGGGAGAGCTCCACCAGCCTCAGCGTGCTGGCGTGGCTCTGGGTGATGGCGGTGATCGTGGTGCCGGCCGTGAGCGGATTGCTGGCCCACCGCCTGCGGCCGATTCCAAGCGAGGGGGAGACGGCGCTGCAGTTGCGGGCCATCAACCAGCAGATCGCCCGCGAGTACACGGGCCGGGAGGGTCACTGGCGCCGGCCGGAGTGGGCCGCGGCCGACGGCTACGCCTGGGAACGGGCGTCCGCCGCGGCGGAGAACCGGCGCCATGCCCTGGAGGAGGGAGTGCGCCGGCAGGGCCTGACGCGCAGGCTCGATCAGGTCCGCCTGGCCAGGAGCCTCGCCTCCCTCTCTCCGGTGTCGCTGGTCCAGGAACTGGCCGAGCGCCTGACCGGCTCGGGCCTCTGGCGGGACGAGAGCTTCCTCGAGCAGGCCCGGAGGTTCCGCTCGGCCCTGGCCGGACGGATCGCGGAGCTCGACCGGCGCGATCCGGAGAGCCCGCACATCCTGTTCTTCAGCGGTTACGTCTCGCGGCGTCCGATCGGGGGGGACTCTCTCCCCCGGTTCGCCTTTCGCGAGCAGCCGGTCCGCCGGGCCCTGGCCTCCGGCCTCTCCGCGCTGGGGGTCTTCGCCCTCGAGACGGCGGCGCTCGCGGCGGCCTCCCTGTTCATCTTCTCCCGCGTCGACACGGGTGATCTATGATCGAAGCCATCGACCTCAGCAAACGTTACTCCAACGGCACGCTGGCGCTGGATGCCCTGAACCTGCGGGTGGAGGCCGGCGAGATCTACTGCCTGCTGGGCGTCAAAGGCGCCGGCAAGACGACGGTCATCAACCTCCTCCTGGGCTTCCTTCAGCCCACATCCGGCACGGCCCGGATCGACGGCATCGACGTCGAGCGGGAGCCGCTCCGGGCGAAGAGCCGGGTCGCCTATCTGGCGGATACCACGGCGTTCTACCGCCGGCTCACGGCGCTGCGGAACCTGGACTTCTTCGCCCGTCTGGGCGGGCGCCGGAGCCCCTCGCGGCACGAGTGCGAGATGGCCCTGCGGGAGGTAGGGCTCCCCGAGCTGGCCTTCGACCAGCGGGTTTCGGAGCTCGGCCCCGGCGGGATCCGGAAGCTGGGCATCGCGGCGGCCCTGATGAAGGGGGCCCCGGCTCTCGTGCTCGACGAGCCGCTCTCGGGCCTCGACCCCAAAGCGGCCGCCGAGCTGGTGGAGCTGATCGAGGGGCTCCGGGACCAGGGCAAGGCCCTGCTGATCACGATGCAGGACCTCTTCTGGGCACGCCAGCTCGCCGACCGCGTGGGGATCCTCCAGGAAGGGCGCCAGGCCCTGACCCGCACCCGCGAGGAGTTGCGCTACGAGAATCTGGAGAAGCTCTATCTGGACTACATGCGCGGAGGGCTGCGCTCCGGGGGGGGAGCGAATCCAGGGCTTCCGCGCGAGGGGCGCCGGGACTAGGCCAGTCCGTCCTCACCATCCTCGGCGCCGAGGCCGTACTGGCGCATCTTGTTGAACAGCGTCTTGCGGGATACTCCCAGGCTCTCCGCGGTGGCGGTGCGGCTCCCCCGCTGCTCGGCGAGCCGGGAGAGAATCATCACCTTCTCGAGCCGCTCCGTCGCCTCCGCCACCGCCTCCGCGAGGCTCAGGCGGGAGAGGTCGGACCGGGAGAGCGCCCCCTCTCCCGTCGGCTCACCCCGTACCCTGCCGGGCAGGTCGGCGACCGTCAGGACATTCCCCTCGCAGAGGATCATCGTCCGGCAGATCATGTTCTCCAGCTCGCGCACATTGCCCGGCCACTGGTACTCGCACAGGATCTGGCGAGCGTCCGGCGCGATGGCCTCCACCGCCAGGCCCAACTCGCGGTTGAACCGATCGACGAAATGATCGATCAGCATCGGCAGGTCGGCACGCCGCTCGCGCAGCGCGGGCAGGCGGATGTGGACCACATTCAGCCGCCAGTACAGGTCTTCCCGGAAACGGCCTTCCCGCGCTTCCTTCTCCAGATCCTTGTTGGTGGCGGCGACGACCCGCACGTCCACGAGGCGTGGGGCGCGGGCGCCGATGCGATGGATCTGCCGCTCCTGGAGAGCCCGCAGGAGCTTGGCCTGGGCTTCGAGAGCGAGGTCTCCGACCTCGTCCAGGAACAGGCTGCCGCCGT
This sequence comes from Thermoanaerobaculia bacterium, assembly GCA_035490435.1. GTDB lineage: Bacteria > Acidobacteriota > Thermoanaerobaculia > Multivoradales > UBA5704 > DATARR01. The sequence continues at coordinate 44,077 of DATHEF010000015.1, read as the reverse complement.
CCGCCTGCTCGAACTTGCCGGGCCGGGCCTCCCGGGCGTCGGTGAAAGCCCCCTTCTCGTGGCCGAAGAACTCTGACTCGACGAGCGTCTGTGGAATGGCGCTGCAGTTGACGGCGATGAAGGGGCCCTGGACCCGTGCGCTGCGGCGATGGATGGCCCGCGCCACCAGTTCCTTGCCGGTGCCCGACTCACCGGTGATCAGGACCGTGACGTCGACCCGGACGACCTTGGCCATCATGCGAAAGACGTCCTGGATCTCCCGGCTGATGCCCACGATCTCGCTGAAGCCGTACCGCGCCTCCAGATCCTCGCGCAGCGTCTCGACCTCGGAGCTGAGCCGCCGCACCTCGAACGCGCGGTCGACGATCATCAGCAGCTCGTCGTTGTCGAAAGGCTTGGTGATGTAGTCGAAGGCTCCCCGGCGCATCGCCTCCACGGCCGACGAGATGGTGCCGTGAGCGGTCATCATCACCACGTCCAGGCGCGGCTGGAGGAGGCGCAGGCGCTTCAAGGTCTCCAGCCCGTCGATGCCGGAGAGCTTCAGGTCCAGCAGCACGAGGTCCGGTTTCGCCTCGGGCAGCACGGCCAGGCCCTCCTCCCCGGAGCCCACGCCGGTGACCTGGTGGCGGCGCTCCTGAAGGAGCACGGTCAGGATGCGCCGGATGGGGGCCTCGTCGTCGATGATCAGAATGCTTGCCATGAGTCTCCCTGGGCCAGTGGCAGGCGGATCAAAGCCACCGTGCCGGTCCCGACCTCGCTCTCGAGCTGGATCTCCCCCTCGTGCTGCTCCACGATGCCGTGACTGATCGCCAGCCCCAGGCCGGTGCCGTCGCGCTTGGTGGTATAGAACGGATCGAACGCGCGCCGCAGTTGCTCCGCGGGGATCCCCGGTCCGGTATCCGCGATCCGAATCTGCGCCCACCGCCGGTCAGGGAGCTCAGAGGGGTGCAACCATGGCGTCACCATCACCGCGATCCGCCCCCCGCCGGGCATGGACTGCAGGGCGTTGAGCAGCAGGTTCAGAAAGACCTGCTTCAGTTGGCCGGCATCTCCGAGGACCCGCAGCTCGTGATCCCCGAGGTCGCTCTCGACCTCCACCCCCTGCTCGCCGGCCTGGGCCTGGAGGAGCTGCACGGCTTTGCCGAGAGGCTCCCGGAGGTCGATGTTCAACCGCTTCAGCTCCCCCGAGCGGCTGAGGCTGAGGAGACCGCCCACCGTGCTGTTGATCCGGTCGACCTCGCTCAGCAGCTCCGCCATGAGCTGGTGCTTCGGCTCCTCGGGATCGAGCCCGCGAAGCAGGTATTGGATCGTCGAGCGGATCGCGGTCAAGGGGTTGCGGATCTCATGGGCCACACCCGCCGCGAGCTGCCCCACGGCGGCCAGGCGCTCGGCCCGGTAGAGGCGGTCGAGCCGCTCGCGCTGGGCTCTGTAGAGCGCGGCATTCTCGAGCGCCAGGCTGGCCTGGGAGGCCAGCACGTTCAGCAGCTCGATGTCGCCGCTCCCGACGCTCCAACCCGGCCGGTCCGAGCCCAGGAGCAGGATCCCGGTCAGACGGTTGAGAGAGATCATCGGAACGCAGAGGTTCAGCCGTAGCGCGTCGAGCAGATCGCGCTCGGCGGGATCGAGGTACTCGTGAATCCCGGGCTGGCGGTCGAGCACGAGACAGGTCTCGTTCACCGACAGCCAGCGCGCGAGCTTTCCCCGCGCCGCCAACTGAAGGCCGGCAAGGTTGGATTCCTGCAACCCGAAGGAGAAGCCCGGCAGGAAATTGGCGGTCGTCAGATCCGGCTCGAGAACAGCCATGCGGTCGGGGCTGAAGAGCTCCCGGATGCGCGCCGCAACGCTGGCTTCCAACGCCTCGCGATCGACGATCAGCGCCAGGGAGCGACTGAATTCCTGAACCGCCCGGTGATTCAGCCGCCGACGGTGCAAACGTCCGATGAGATCTTTGAGCCCGAGCCGCATTTCCGCGGATGATACTCCCCTCTGATAAGTGCCTACTCTGGGAAGGTGCTCCGAGGGGACCGGACTGAGCCCGTTCTCATCTTCGACAGCCCACGTTGCAACAGAGCGAGCACGGACGATCAAGGACGTCCGTGACGGTCCGTACTCGTCCGTGATCGTCCGTGTGCTTTTGAACCTACGCCACGCGCGCCGCCGCCCCCGCCAAGGCAACCAAGGGCAGCAAAACCGTAAACGCCGCCCCCCCTTCCGGCGCTTTGGCCTCGACGCGGACCTCGCCGCCGTGCGCCTGGACGAGGTTGCGCACGGTGACCAGCCCGAGGCCGGTGCCCTGCTTCTTGCCGTTGGTGGCGAACGGCTCGAAGAGGTGCTCGACCGCCTCCTCCGGCAGCCCGGAGCCGGAGTCGGCGACGCGGATGGCGAGACGCCCCTCCTCCACCCGGGCGCGGACGGCGACCCGCTTGCCCTGCTCCCAGGTGGCCAGCGCCTCGCGGGCGTTGGTGAGGAGGTTCTCGAGCACGCGCTGGATGCGGTCGCGGTCGAGGGCGACCTGCAGGGCGGGGTCGAGACGGAGGTCGATCCCGACCTCGATCCCGCGCTCGCGGAGGTCGGCGGCGAGGGGCTGCAGGACGCCGTCGAGGAAGGGGACGGCGGCGACGGTCTCGACGGCGAGGCGCGGCGCGCCGCCGCGGGCGAAGTCGAGGATCTCCTCGATCATCCGCCGCAACCGGTCGGACTGGCTGCGCACGGTCTCCAGCTCGCGGGCGATGGTAGCGGCGTCGCCGCCGCGGACGGCGAGCGCGTGGGCGAGGTCGGCGTACCCCTTGACCAGGGTCAGCGGGTTGCGCAGGTCGTGCACGACGGAGCTGGTCATCTGGCCGATGGCAGCCAGGCGGCTCTCGCGCTCGTGGAGCTGCCGCTCGGTCTCGCGGGCCCGCAGGTGGGCGGCGATGCGGGCCTCCAGCTCGCGCAGCGCGAAGGGCTTGACCACGTAGTCGTCGGCCCCGGCGTCGAGCCCCTCGGCCACGGCGTCGGTGCCCGCCCGGGCGGTCAGCAGGATCACCGGCGTGGTGACGAAGGCGGGGTCGGCCTTCAGGCGCCGGCAGAGCTCCAGGCCGTCGACGCCGGCCATCATCACGTCGGTGACCACCAGGTCGGGGCGCCACCGCCGCGCCGCCTCGAGGCCGGCGGCGCCGTCGGCGGCGGTCTCCACCCGGTAGCGGCGCGCCAGGCGGGAGGCGAGGAAGCTGCGCAGGTCGTCGTTGTCCTCGACCAGCAGGAGGCGCGGCGCGCCGGCCGGCGGCTGCGGGCGCGGTGCCTCGCTCTCCCGGCGCGGCAGGTCGACGTCGGCGAGCAGCGTCTCGCGCATCGAACGCAGGGCGTACTCGCGAGCCGCCTGGGCGTCCGACCGCGTCTGGGTGAGCTGGTCCTCGCGGCGGCGCGGACGCCGCCGGCGGTCGACCAGCGCCACGCCCGGATCGCGCGGCAGCTCGACGCGGAAGGCCGCGCCCGCCCCCAGTCGGCTCCGCACGGTGACGTTGCCGCCGTGGAGCCGCGCGAGCTCGCGGGCGAGCGCGAGCCCCAGGCCGGTGCCGCCGTGCTCGCGCGAGGAGGAGGCGTCCACCTGGTGGAAGCGATCGAAGATCCGCTCGAGCTGGTCCTCGGGGATTCCAGGGCCGTCGTCCTCGACCGTGAAGGCGACGCCGTCCGGCTCCGCTTCGGCGCGCACGGTGACCGTTCCTCCGCGGGGGGTGAACTTGAGGGCGTTCGACAGCAGGTTGGCGACGATGATCTCGGTCTTGTGGCCGTCGAAGAGCGAGTCGGGGATCTCGTCCAGCCGCTCCGTCCGCAGCCGCAACCCCCGCCGCTCCGCGAGTGGCATCGCGGCGGCGACGAGATCCGCCAGCAGCACCCCGAGGTTGCCCGGCGCCGGTTCCAGGCGCAGCCGCCCGGACTCCAGCTTGGCGCCGTCGAGCAGGGCGTTGACCTGCCGCAGCAGGCGGCGCGCGTTGGCCTCCATCGCCTCCAGAAGAGCCCGCCGCTCCCCCGTCTCCTCCTCCGCGCCGAGGAGGGTCTCGAGCGGCCCGAGGAGCAGGGTCAGCGGGGTGCGCAGCTCGTGGCTGATGTTGGCGAAGAAGCGGGTCTTGGCCTCATCGAGCTCCTTCAGCTCCTCGTTCGCCTTCTCCAGGCGCAGCCGCAGCGAGAGGTCCCGCCGCCGCGTCCGCCGGCTCGAGACGGTGGCGAGGAAGGTGAAGAGCCCGGCGCCGGCGAGGAAGAAGAGCGGCCCGATCATCTCGCGCGACGGCCCGTGGGCCGCCAGGTTGATCCCCTGGTCGATGGCCACGATCAGCGCGCACAGCACCGCCAGCACCGCCGGCTCCCAGGGGAGGAAGACGCCGATCGTGAAGATGACGATGAGGTTGCCGGCGAAGTAGTTGCTGGTGAAGCCGCCGAGCAGGGCGGTCATCAGCGTGATGCCCGCCGCCGAGGCGAGAGCGCCCGCCATCACCAGCGGCTGCGCCAGCCGCTCGGCCCACCGCGAGTAGACGCCGGCGAGACCGGCGGCATAGACCGCGGTGACGGCGAGGCGGATGAACAGGAAGTACGTCGCCTGGTCGGGCGCCACCGCCAGGTCGAGCAGCCAGAAGGTCGGATAGAGCGCGAGCACCGACCAGAGCAGGAAGCGCGACCGCTCGACGAACAGCGCACGGCTCTCCGCGCGGTACGCCGCCTCGAACCCGGGAAGCCGGAAGGCGATGGGCAAGCCTACTTCTCCGCTCGCGCCACGATCGCCGTCGGCGGCGATCCGAGCGCCTGGAAGCAGTGGACCCGCGAGAAGCCGGCCTCGGCGAGGAGGGCCTCCAGGGTTCCGGCGTCGAGGAAGCGGAAGCGGCCGTCCTCCTCCAGCTCGATCAGCCGGCTGATCGAGTTGGCGAAATGGCGCAACGCCTCCAGCTTGCCGGCCGCCCGCTCGTCCCCCGCCGCCGCCTGCCGGGAGAGGATGTCGGCGCCCTCGGTGTAGAGCTTCGAGGGGTCGAAGTTCGGCAGGATCGAGGAGACGACCAGGGTGCCGCCGGGTTTGAGCAGCCGGTGCATCTCGCGCAGGCTGGCCAGCGGATCGTAGAGATAGGGGAGCACCAGCGACGAGCCGATGCGGTCGAAGCAGCCGTCCGGCAGGTCGAGCCGGAGCCGCGGCGCCGAGTCGCCGAAGTGGAGGTGGCGCAGGCGCAGGTGGCGCGCCGTGCGGGCCCCCGGGTCGGCGGGCGCGCCGGGCTTCAGGTCTTCGGAGGTGGCGCGGCCGAGCAGGAAGCGCGCGGCGCGGCCGAGCTCCAGCGCGATCTCCACCTCCCGCTCGTCGAGCGCCGGGCAGAGCTCGCGCACCCGCCCCGGCGCCGCCGGCTCCCCCCGCAGGATGGCGTGCAGCTCCTTGCCGTACCCCTCGGCGAGCTTGCGGGCGGTGGCGTACGGCAGCCCCTCGACGCGGTGGACCAGCCCCTCCACCCCCCACAGCCGCCCGTCGAGGAAATCGGCGATCGCGGCGAAGCGCGATACCTCCAGGTCCGCCACCACCCCACGCAGCTCGGGGACGGTCAGTCCCCGCCCGGCGCAGGCCGCGAGCACCTTCTCCCGCGTGCGCTCGACCCCTTCCGGCACCAGGTCGAGGAATGTGAGCGAGGCCGGGGCGCCGCCGTCGCGGCAGGCGTCGAGCAGGGCGAGCAGAAGGTTGCCGGTGCCGCAGCCGAAGTCGGCCAGGTGGTCCCCCGGCCGCGGATCGAGCAGCTCGACCTGGCGGGCGAGGAAGCGAGGGTACTCGGGGTGCTCCAGGAAGACGTCGTAGCCGACGTCGTCCCCCGGCGCGCCGAACAGGTGCTCCTTCCAGAACCCTTCGGCGTCCGAGAGCTCCTGCCGCCTCACCCGCCCCCACTCGGCCTCGCTCTGGCGGGCGAAGCGGGCGAGGTTCGGCTCGCGCGCCGGCCGGTCGACGCCGAACAGGTGCTTGGAGATCGACTCGGCCACCAGCTTGAACAGCTCGATCGCCTCGCCGCCGCTCTTCAGCACGTGTCCGGTGGCGCACTCGAAGACCTCGCGCACGCCGCCCCCGGGAGCATCGAGCATCGCCCGCACCCGCGAGCGCGTCACCCAGCAGTCGTAGGTGCCGAGGATCCAGACCACCGGCGCCGCGATCCGCGCCAGGTCGCGCCGGCCGTCCTCCAGGAAGGCGAGCCCGGCCTCCATCGCCTGGCCGTAGAGCGAGATGCCGCGGATCGGCCGGCCGTGGATCAGGATCGTCTCCGGCCCCTCCCCCCGGCGGTAGAGGTCGAAGAGATCGAGCCCGGCGAGATAGTTGCGCAGCACGTCCTGCGCGTCCGGGCAGCCGAAGGGGGCGATCCAGAGGTCGACCGGCGCCTCCCTCTCGCACTCCAGGATCGCCTTGCGGGCCGGGATCGCCGACAGCGACACGCTCACCAGCGTCCGCCGGACCGGCCGGAAGCGGCGCTGGAGATAGCGCAGCGACGCCGCGGTGTCGTCCCCCAGATGACCGAAGGTCCAGTTGTAATAGGGGCGCCCCTGAGCCGCCAGCCGCGGGTCCATGGCGCTCTCCCCGGCGATGTAGGTGGCGTCGAAACGCAGCACCACGGCCTTGCGGCCGTCGCGGTCGAGGTCGTCCAGGATGGTGCGGGCGAGCAGGGCGAAGACCTCTTTGCGCTTGAGGATCGCCGGTGCGATCACCACCGCCACGTCGGGCCGGATCGCGGGATCCGAGGTGTCGAAGTTGGCGTCCACGATCGCCGCCACCGCGTCGCCGCGGCGGTTCTTGAAGCGGACGACCTCGACGCCATCGTGGTGGGGTTTGGGGCGGCGCACGAACGCCGCCACCTTGCCGCCGAGCAGCGAGACCGTGCGCGTGAGCTTCGCCGCGAACCCGCCGCGCACGCCGTGCACCTTGAGTTCGCGGAAGCTGTCGCGCTCCCCTTCCCCCTCGTCGAAACGGAGGCCGGCGCGCACGCCGCCGTCGTCGAGCGTCGAGAGATAGCGCACGGTGGCGCCGGCGATCTCGCGCCGCGCCCCCTCGACTTCCAGGGTGAACGCCGGCAGGCGGGCGCCCGGCACCAGCGCTGTGGCGGCGCCGAGGCGGACCGAGGCGCCCCCCTCGCCGAGATCCATCACCGGCAGCCGCAGCCGCCCCCCGGGGACGTGCGGCGCGGCGAGCTCGCAGAAAGCCGTTCGCAGGCTGGCCCGCCGCTCGGAACGGCGCTCGGTGAGGTAGACGCGCTCGGGGACCATTACCTCCGTCCCCGCGGCCGTCCCGCCGAGCACGATCGCCTCCAGGGCGTAGAAGAGCGGCGGATCGGAGAAAGCGAGATAGAGGACCCGCGTCCGCGGCGGCACCATGAGATCGAGCCGCAGGGTCGCGCCGTGCGGGCCGGCCGGCTGATAGGCGATCGCCCGGCAGACCACCGGATCGAAGCCGCGCCCCGGCCGGATGGCGGTCACCGGCAGCGCCCGCTCGACCAGGCCCTCGAGCAGCATCCGGATCTCGGAGGGCTCGCCGAGCGGCAGCAGGTTGCCGGGGACGAGGTCGCCGAGCGCCTGCTGGACGCGGACGATCGCCTCGTCCATCTCGTAGAAGCCGGCGTGGGCGCGCAGCCGGGCGCGATCGCGCGCCGAGACCTCCTCGAAGCGCAGGCCGACCCCCTCGGGCGAGGAGCGCACGGCGCGGGCGGTGACCACGATGGGCTTCGGGTCGGTGGGGATCTCCAGCGCGAGCCGGAAGCGCACGTCCGGCGCCACGGCGGCCTGCGCGCGGAGGAAGGCGCCGTCGGCCGAGAGGTCGGTGGCCACCAGCCCGCCGCCGAGATCGGGCCCTTCCAGGATGCGCACGGCGGCCAGCGTGCGGCGCCGGGGCGAGCGGCGCTCCTCGTTCGACTTGCCCATCTCCCAGCGGGCGGGCCTCTCCAATACCTTCTCCAGCACCAGCGGCTCCGCGAGCCTGTCCCCTGCGATCATCCTCGCCTCCCCGCGTCAGACGCGGACCGGATCCCCATGCGCCTGGTCCGTGAGCCGCCCACGGATCTCGGCGAACTCCCGGTGGCAGCGGAGGAAGACATCCACCAGCACCGGATCGAAGTGCGTGCCACGATCCCGGGCGATCCTGCGGACCGCTTCCTCATGATCAAAAGCGCTCTTGTAGGGCCGGCGGCTGGTGATGGTGTCGTAGGCGTCCGCGAGAGCCACGATGCGGGCAGCGAGCGGGATGTCGAGTCCTGCAAGGCCGCGCGGATATCCTGAGCCGTCCCAATGTTCGTGATGACAATAAGCAATTTCCATACCCATGCGGAGAAACCGGTGGCCGTCATAGCGCTCGATGACGTCGCGCAGGGTGTCGCCGCCGATCTCCGGGTGGCGGCGCATCACCGTCATCTCGTCGGGCGCGAGAGGCCCCGGTTTCAGCAGGATGGCGTCGGGGATGCCTACCTTTCCGATGTCATGAAGGGGGCTCGATTTGTAAAGATGCTCAACGAACTCGCCGGTGATCTTCCCCAGATGGGCTCCCGGCGTGGATTCGCGGCTCGCCGCCTGGGCCAGGCGGCGGCTGTACTCGGCCATGCGCTCCAAGTGGCGGCCGGTGGCGCTGTCGCGCGATTCGGCGAGGCGGGCGAGGGTGAGCAGGGCGATGTCCCGCGTCTGGCGGATCTCGACCGTCTGCTCCTTCACCATCCGCTCGAGATCCCGGCGGTACTCCTCATTCTGGCGGATCAGGCGGGCGCGCTCGACGGCCCGCTCGACGGTGACGAGGAGGTCGTCGACCTCGAACGGCTTGACGATGTAGTCGTAGGCGCCGGCGCGCACGCACTGGCGGACGGTGTCGATCTGCGCGACGCCGGTGACCATCACCACCTGGATGGTCTCGTCGAGCGCCTTCAGGCGCCCCAGCAGCTCGATGCCGGAGAGGCCCGGCATCTCGATGTCCGAGAGCACCAGCGACGGCCGGGGCTCCTCCGCGGCGAGGAGCAAGGCCTCGGCGGCGTTCTTCGCGGTCCGGCAATCCAGCGGGAGCGAGGAGAGGTGAGACGACAGCAGAGCCCGGATAGCGGGCTCGTCATCGACAATTACGACACGCTCTTTCATACGGCGCCAAGCTGACCCGGGGCCTCCAGACGACGAAGCCCGGCTTCCTCCTCAAAGGAATGAAATGAGGAGACAACTGCACGTAAACAGGCAACTCTCAAAAACCGCGACTGCTGCGTGGATTGTACAGGAAAGGGTGCAATCCGCAATGGTGGAAGTGCTGGGGGGAGATTCCTGGGCGTCGAGCTGGCAAGGACGTAAAGGACGGCAAGGACGCAAAGGACCCAGGAACGAGCCCCCCCCGGGTTCCTGCGGGTCTCCTGCTTGTCCTTGTCGTCCTTGCCGTCCTTTACGTCCTTTGTTGTTGCCTTTTCTTCCTACTTCTTCCGCTCTACCGTCTTCCGGATATACCCCGCCGCGTCCGGCGTCTTGCAGCCGGTCTCGCCGTGATCGACCTCCACCTTGCCGATCCGCGCCGCGGCGGCGACGGCCTTCTCTTGCAGCGCGGGATTGCGGATGCCGATCGCGATCAGCGCGTTGTTCATCTCGTGACGCACGCGGTTTTGACTTTCATCAATGTCGCGCTCGATCGTGGAAAGAAACCTTTCGAAATATTCGTCCGGCAGGGCGTCGTCGTCCATCGCGACCTGGGCGAGGACCCGCCAGCCAGCGGAGGCGGTCCACTCCTCGTCCGAGGCGATCCAGCGCGCCATGGTCTCGCGGGCGTGCGGCGATTTCGCGGCGAGGCCGCCCAGGGCGTCGGTCTCCACGTAGTTGCGCAGCCCCTTCACCCAGGTGTCGAGCGTCCTGGCATCGAGGCGCTTGGGGTCGGCGATCATCCCCGCAAGCATGCGGGCGTCGTGGTTGCCGGATTCCCACAGCGCCACAGCCAGATCGTGGTCGATCTTGATTTTCTTTTTCAGATCCTTAAGATGGGCGAAGCTGACGCCGTAGACATCCTCACCCGCGCCATGGCGCCGGTAGATTTTGCGGTTTTGCTCGGTGCCGAGCGACTTCAGGGTATCGAGAGTCTCCTGCGCGTTCATGAACGGCCTCCGTTGGATTCGGGAATTGTACCGTCCGACCCGGCCGAGGGACGAACAGACCCACGGGTCGCGGATTCCGACCCGCGGTTGCGGTTCTCCGACCCATGGGTCGCGGATTCCGACCCACGGTCCCGGCTCCTGGACCCACGGATTGCGAACTCCGACCCACGGGTCGCGGACTCCGACCCGCGGTCCCGGCTCTCCGGCTCGCGGGTCGTGGACTCCAATCCGCGGGTCCAGCGGCCGGCAGGGCGGATCTACCGCTTCATCAGCTTGAACGCGATGTCCCGTCCCTGGTTCTGGACGTACGCGAGCCGGATCCAGAGCAGCGCGAGGGGTTCTAGGAGCCGCGCCTGCTCAAGGTTGCCGGCGTCGACCGGATCGAACCCGAGGTCGGCGGCGAGCCCGGCGCCGGTGGCCTTCGCCTCCGCGTCGTCGCCGCAATAGAACATCGTCGCCGCGACGCCATGGAAGTCCGGGTTCTCCATGTTGTTGGCGCCCGTCGTGTTGAAGATCTTGACCACCCGCGCACCCGGCGCCCAGGACGCCACCTGCTCGGCAGCCGAGGTGTCGAAGCCGTGGGTCAGCCCCGAGAGCCGCGGGGCGAGCGGGTTGGTGCAGTCGAACACGATCTTGCCGGCGAGGTCGCCGGCACTCTTCACAGCATCCTGCGTGGCCTCCCAGGGGGTCGCGAACACCACCACCTCGCCAGAGGCCGCGGCCTCGGCAACAGAGGCGGCCTGCGCTCCCGTCTCCTCGCGCAGCCGGGCCGACTTCGGGTCTGACGGGTTCCGGACCCCGAACGTCACCTCGTGCCCAGCGCGCAACCAGCCGCGCCCCAACGCCCCACCGACGCTTCCCGCTCCGATGACCCCGATCCTCATTGCGTTCCCTCCTCTTTAGCGCCGTCTTTTATAGACATATCCGCTTCCCGCTGTATCTGTTTTACCTCACTTTCTTTCCGCTCACCACCTTTACTTCCTTTTCGATCCTCCTCCTCCCGGGCATCTCCCCGGCACCTGTTCAAGGTACAAATCTTGCTACATGAAAAAGGCTCTGCCGGTTTTTCATTTCGCTTGGGATGGGTCAGAGGAGGAGGTCGCAAGTTCTTTCGGGTTCCCGGATACTCGTCGTCGCGCCGCAACCGTTCTACGAAGATCGTGGGACACCCATCGCGGTATGCCAGCTCCTGCAGGCGCTGTCCCAGCTCGCCTATGAGGTGGACGTGTTGACGTATCCCATCGGGCGTTCGATCGACATCCCGCGCGTCCGCTACTTCCGCTCGCTCAATCCGCTGCGGCTGCGCCAGGTGCCGGTGGGGTTCTCGCTGCGCAAGCTGATGCTCGACACGACGCTGGTGGCCGAACTGGCGCGCCGGCTCTCCACCCGCGCCTATTTCTGCGTCCACGCGCTCGAGGAGGCGGCCTTTCCGGCGGTGGTGCTGGGGCGGCGTTTCGGCGTGCCGGTGATCTACGACATGCAATCGAGCCTGCCGGAGCAGCTCGCGCGGCTCCTCGCCTTCCGTGGCGCCACGATGCAGCGGGCCTTGTGCCGGATCGAGCGCTGGCTGCTGCAGCAGGCCGACTCGGTGGTGAGCAGCTCGGGACTGGCGGCGCGGGTGCGCGCGATGGCCCCCGCGGCGCGGCTGCGGGAGTGGGAGTACTCGGGGACGCTGCCGGCCGCATCGCCCGAGGAGACGGCCGCGCTGCGCCGGGACCTCGGCATCCCCGCGGGGCGGCCGGTGGTCCTCTATTCCGGCACCTTCGAGCCGTACCAGGGGCTGCCCACGCTGTTCGCGGCGATCCCCCAGGTGCGGGCGGAGGTGCCGGACGCCGTGTTCGTGCTGGTGGGCGCCCCGGAGACGGGCGGCGGCACCCTTGTGGAACGCGAGCACGTGGATCTGATACGCGACGGCGCCTTGCGGGTCATCAAGCGCCAGCCGCGCGAGCGGATCCCGGCGTTCCTCGCCCTGGCGGACGTGGTGGTGTCGCCGCGGGCGTACGGGGACAACCTGCCGCTCAAGATCTTCGACTATCTCGCCGCGGGCAAGCCGATCGTGGCGACCGACATCCCGGCGCACCGGTCGGCGCTGACGGCGGAGAACGCGCTGCTCACCGGCACCGGGGCGCCGGACCTCGCCCGTGGCATCGCGCGGCTGCTGCGCGATCCGGAGCTCGCCGCCCGCCTGGCCGCCGCCGGGCGCTCCTATGCCGAGGAGAAGCTCGGCTGGTTCTCGTTCGTCCGCTCGGTGGGAGATCTCTACGGGGAGATCCATCACGGGAATGGCCATCCCAGGGAAAGCCGTCCCGGGGGGAACAACCGTGGGAGCTGAGGCGCCGGTCGCTGCCGGCGCGCGGCGGGTCTCGGTGGTGATCCCGGCCCGCGACGAGGCCGCCGGTCTCGGCCGGACGCTCGCCGCGCTGTTCGCCGAAAGCCCGCCGGGGATCGAGCTGGAGGTGCTGGTGGTGGACGACGGCTCGACCGACGATACGGCGGCCGTGGCCTCCGGCGCCGGGGCGCGGGTGCTGCGGCCGCGGCCTGGAGATCCGGGGGGCTCGCCGGGCGCGGCGCGCAACCGGGGGGCCGCCGCCGCGACCGGCGATCCGCTGATCTTCCTCGACGCCGACTGCGCGCCGGCGCCGGGCTGGCTGGCGGCCCTGCTCGCCGCCCACGACGCCGGCGAGGTGGTGGTGGGGGGCGCGCTGGAGGCGCCGCCGGGCCTGCCGGCGACCGGCCGCTGCGACCACTACTGCGGCTCGTATCACCTGCACCCGGCCCGGCCGGCCGGCTACGTGCCGAGCCATACGCCGGCCAACCTCAGCGTCCGACGCGAGGCGTTCCTGGCCACCGGTGGCTTCGCCGAAAGGTCGCCGGTGGCGGACGGCCACGAGGAGCTGCGGTGGCAGGCCCAGCTCGCCCGCCGGGGGGTGCGCATCCGCTTCGAGCCCGCCGCGGTGGTCCATCACCACAACCGGGTGGGGATCGGCAATCTCCTGCGCCGGAGCTGGCGCTGGGGTTACAGCGCCATTCAGGGAAAGGCGGAGACGGGGGCCGGCCGGTGGCCCTGGCTCTACCGCCACCCCGCCCTGCTGATCGCGGCGAGCCTCCCCCTGGCCGGTGTCCACACTGTCCACACCGTCGCGACCTGGGCCCGGCACGGCAAATTCGAGCCGGTCGTGATGCTGCCGCTGATCGCCGCCTCCCGGCTGGCCTACGCCGCGGGCATGGCGACGGGCGGGGTGCGCTGGCTGCGCGGCGGGCGGGAGAGCACCAGGGGATCGCGATGGAGATGACCTCGCTCCCCCTCACCGTCGCCCTCTGCACCCGGGACCGGCCGGACCAGCTCCGCCGCGCCCTGGCCTCGCTCGCCGCTCAGACGCCGCCCCCGGCCGAGATCCTGGTGATCGACAACGCGCCGGCGGACGGCCGCACCCGCGCCGTGGCCTTGGCGACGGAGGGGGTGATGGCGGGCGTGCGCTATCTCGTCGAGCCGGTCCCGGGCCTCGACTTTGCCCGCAACCGCGCCTTGGCGGCGGCGGGCCAGGAGGTGGTCGCCTTCCTGGACGACGACGCCGTGGCCGAGCCGGGGTGGGCGGCGGCGCTGCTGGCGCCGTTCGCGGACCCCGCGGTGGGCGCCGTCACCGGCCGCGTCGAGCCGCTGGAGACGGCGACCGCCGGGCAGCGGCTGGTCGAGGCCAACGGCGGCTATTGGCGGGGCGACGAGACGATCCGCCTGCCGCGGGACGCCGGCCGCCCCCTGCATGGACGGCGGGCGCCGCGCATCGCCTGGGCGGTGAGCGTGGGGAGCGGCTGCAGCCTGGCGGTGCGCCGGCGGCTGCTGCTCGGCCTCGGCGGCTTCGACGAGGCGCTCGACCTCGGGGCCGCGCTGCCGGGGGGCGGCGATCACGACGCCCTCTGGCGGGTGCTCGAGGCCGGCGCCGACGTGGTCTACGAGCCGGCGGCGCGGGCGCGGCACGAGCACCGGCGCGATCTCGCCGCCGCCTGGTCGCAGATCGCCGGGCACCAGCGGGCGCTGGTCGCCTTTCTGGTAAAATCGCTGCCCCGCGCTCGGGGGGCGCGCCGCCGGGGCATCCTCCTCTTCCTCGCCTGGCGGCTGGTCAAGCCGGCCGTCCGCCTGGCCCGCCGCGCCGCCGGCCGCGATCCGCTGCCGGCCCGCCTGCTGCTGCGCATGCTCGGGGCCTGCTGGACCGGCCTCTGGGCCTACCCCGCCGCCCGCCGCGCCGCCCGGCGGCGGAAGGCCCTCGCCTGGGCCACGGTGTCCTGACGCCATGACGACCCTCGAGACCGCTCCCGTCCTCGTTCCCCACCGGAGCCCGTCGCTCCGCTGGTCCTGGGGGCTGCTGGCCAACCTGGTGGCGCGCAATCTGCGGGTCAAGTACCAGCGCTCGGCCCTGGGCTTCGTCTGGACCCTGCTCAACCCGCTGCTCACGGTCGGCGTGCTGATCGCGGTGTTCCACTACGTGGTGCGGATCCAGGTGCCCCACTACTGGGCGTTCCTGCTCTCCGGCTACTTCGTCTGGAGCTTCACGCTGCAGACGCTGACCGCGGCCACCACGGTGCTGCCGGAGCACGCCCACCTCGCCCGCAGCCTGCCGCTGCCGAGCGAGGTGCTGATCACCGCCACCGTCCTGTCGCGCCTGGTGGAGTTCCTGGCCGAGCTCGCGCTGGTGCTGATCCTGCTCGCGGCGTTCCACCATGGCGGCGTGCCGGCCGGGTATCTCTGGCTGCCGGCGCTGATCCTCCTGCAGGTCGCGCTGGTGCTCGGGCTGACGCTGCCGATCGCCACCCTGTCGGCCTTCTTCCACGACGTGCAGCACGCGCTGCCCCTCGGCCTGATGGTGCTCTTCTACGTCTCGCCGGTATTCTATCCGGCGAGCCTGGTGCCGGAGCGGCTGCGCCCCTGGTACCAGCTCAACCCGTTCGCCGGGCTCCTCACCGCCTACCAGAGTGCTCTCTACCAGGGGCACGCGCCGGCGCCGGGGCCGCTCGCCCTGACCGCCGCCGAGGCCCTGGTGATCGCCGGAATCGGATATGCCATCTTCCGCCGCTACCGTGCCCTCCTCCCCGAGATCGTCTGAGCGGCCGGGGGGCCACCCCCCGGCGCTCGCGACGCTCGAGCCGGCGATCGTCTGCCGGGACGTGGTCAAGCATTACTACTATTACGAGCACCGCACCACCTCGCTGCGCGAGATGTTCCGCCGCCGCGTGCTGCGCCGGCCGCTCCACGTGCGCCAGCCCCGGTTCGCCCTCTCCGGCCTCGATCTGCGGATCGGCCAGGGGGAAGGGGTGGCGCTCCTCGGCCCCAACGGCTCGGGGAAGAGCACGGTGCTGCGCCTCCTCGCCGGCATCTATCAACCCACCTCCGGGTCAATCGAGGTGCGCGGCCGGGTGGGCACGGTGATGGAGCTGGGCGCCGGTTTCCACCCCGAGCTGACCGGCGGCGAGAACGTGCGCCTCTACGGCGCCATGCTGGGATTGAGCGGGCGCGAGTTGGCGGCGCGCTACGGGCGGATCCTCGACTTCGCCGGCCTCCACGACTTCATCGCCATGCCGGTGAAGTACTACTCGTCCGGCATGCAGGCGCGGCTCGCCTTCGCGGTGGCGATCTGCGTCGATCCGGACATCCTGCTCCTCGACGAGGTGCTGGCGGTGGGGGACCAGGCGTTCCGCGAGCGCTGCATGGAGCGGCTGCACCGGTTCCGCGCGGAAGGGGGGACGCTGGTGGCGGTGTCGCACGATCCCGAGGGGATCGCGGCGCTCTGCGAGCGCGCGGTCTGGCTGCAGGACGGGCAGGTGCGGATGCAGGGGCCGACGGCCGAGGTCGCCGCCGCCTACGCGGCGAGCGCGCGCCAGGGGAGCGGATCGTGAGCCGGCATCTGGTGGTGGTCGAGGCCTACGACGGGGTGATCGAGCTGCTGTCGGCCGATCCCGCGGAGCAGCGGGCCGCCCGCGGGCTGGGCCTGCCGCTCGCGGAGCTCGCCGAGGCGCTCGAAGCGCGGTTCACCGTCCTGACCTGGGACGCCTGGAAGCGCACCGAGACGCATTTCGGCTCGCCGTTCACCTGGGATCACGTGGCCGCCACCCGGCCGGTGGCGCCGCCCCCCTCGCCCGCGGAACCTCCGGATTGGGGTTCCGAGGTGCTCTGGCGGGAGGTGCCGGCCCGAGTGCCGGGCCAGAGGCCGGACCGGGATCTCCCCCTCCACGAGATCCGCGAGAGCCCGCCGGCGCTCGGGCTGATCGCCGGCAACGATCTCCTGTTCCTCCTCTCCTGGCAGTTGAACGAGGAGCTGGCCCGGCTCTTCCAGGCCGACCCCTTCCTCGCCGTGCTGGTGCCGCAGTGGGGGGGCCTGGGCTACCTGCCGATGATGGCGCGGGCCACCGGGATCGCCGGCTTCGAGGCGCCATTCGCCGTGGTGGTGACCGACGTCTCGGCACACCGGCAGGAGGCGAACCAGGAGGGGCTGTGGACGCGGCCGGCGCAGGTCCGGCGGCAGGCCGAGGACCTTTCGCTGGCGCTCGCCGACCTCGCGCTGGTCTTTGGGCCGCGGGGGGAGGCGCTGGCGCGTGCCGGGCGGCTCCCGGATGCGGCTCCGCCGGTGCGGGCGCCGCGGCGGGTGGAGGCGGGGGTGCTGGAGCGGATCGCCGCCGCGGCCGGGACACCGGCGCGGGGAGGGGATGTCCAGGTCTTTCTCGACGAGCCGCAGGACGGGTCGTCCGGCGTTCTGGCCGCCCTCGACGCGGCGCGCCATCTCGCGGTTCCAATGATAAGCGCCGGGCCGTCCATGCTCTTCGCGCCGATGAAGCGGCCTTTTGAGGATTATTCGTTCGAAGACTACTGGGGATCGCGCGGCTGGGTCCGCGAGCTGATCGCGGCAGGGCGCTGGGCTTGGCGGGACCGGCCCCAGGGGGACACGCTCCCCCTGCGCCTGTTCCCGAGCCGGTTCGAGCATCTGCCGGACGTCTGGAGCGAGCTGGCCCGCGGCTCGGCGGTCCTGCTCTCCCCAGCCGCCGCCGAGGGGCTCGTGCCAGGGGAAGAGCCGCCGCCGGAGGCGCTGCTGGGCGGCGAGCCCGATCCCGAACGGCTGGCGGCAAGGCTGGCGGCGGTCCTGGAAACCGGGGGCGCGGAGATCGACCGCGCCCGCCGGGAGCTCTGCCGCCGGGTGGTGGCGGCGCACCGGGGGGAGGCGCGAAGGCAGCTCCTCGACGGCACCGCGGAGGCGCTGCGCGGGCTGATCGCCGGGCAGGAACCGCAGGATCTCGGACGGGCGGCGGCGCTGCTGCTGGACCGGACGCGGCCGCTGGGGGAGATGGCGTCTCCAAAGATTTTCGTAGGGGAGGGGCTTGTCCCCTCCCTCACCGTCGTCATCCCCTGCTACGAGATGGGCGCCATGCTCGCCGAGACGGTGGAGAGCGTCTGGGCCTCGGAGCGGAGGCCGGACGAGGTGATCGTGGTGGACGACGGCTCGCGGGACGAGGCGACGCGGGCCTGCCTCGCCGATCTGCAGCGGGAGGCCGCCGGCCGCGGGTTGCCGCTGACCGTGCTGCGGCAGTCCAACCGGGGGCTCGCGGGGGCTCGCAACGCCGGCCTCGCGGCGGCGCGGAGCGCCTTCATCTCCTGCCTCGACGGCGACGATCTGGTCGCGCCGGCGTTCTACCGCCTCGCCCTGGACCTCCTGGAGCGCTCTCCGGGATTGGGCGGGGTGGCCGCCTTCTCGGTCTGCTTCGGGCCGGAGGGGCCGGTGGGCTTCTGGAACCCGCCGCAGCCGGAGCTGCCGTTCCTCTTCGTCGAAAACTGCGTCTTCGTCCCCTGCGTCACCCGCACCGCCCTGCTCCGCTCGCTCGGCGGCTACGACACCGGACAGCGCTTCAATTACGAGGACTGGGAGCTCGCCGTCCGTCTGCTCGCCGCCGGCTGGCCGATCGTCACCATCCCGGCCTATCTCGCCCGCTACCGGGTGCGTCCGGACTCCCTGCTGCGAACCCTGACCCCAGTCCAGAACCAGACGATGCGCGAGCGGCTCCTCGCCACCCATCGCGAGACCGCATCCCGTTTCGCCGTCGAGATCGCGATGCAGATCGAGCACCGCTGGAAGACCCTGGAGGCCGCCACCGGAGGCGCCGCGGCCGGCGGCGGCGCCGGCTGGCGGAAGGCGGCGCGGCGAGTGCTGGCGCTCGCCCGCAAGCGAGGGCGGACGGCGCGGTGAAGCACCTGATCGTCTGCCGCGAGATGCCGCCAGCCCCATCCGGGGGGATCGGGAGGTACGTCGAGCAGATCGCCGGGCTCCTCGCCGGCGCCGGTGAGACGGTGCACGTGATCGGTCAGCTCTGGGCGGGAGCGGAGCAGCCGGTCGAGGAGCGGCACGGCGGCCGGCTGGTGATCCACCGGCTGCCGTTCGAGGACTGGCAGGCGTTGCGCGGCGGCCGGCCGCGATTCGATCCGCGGACCCGCCCCCTCGGCCCGCTCTTCCGCTCGGAGCTGCCGGCGCGATGCTTCGCTTGGCAGGCCGCGCTGCTCGCCGAGCGGCTGATCGAGAGCGAGGGGATCGACCTCGTCGAGGCCCAGGAGTACGAGGCGCCGCTCTGGTTCTTCCAGCTCCGCCGGGCGCTGGGACTGGGGCCGCGGTGCCAGCCCCCCTGCCTCGTCCATCTCCACTCCCCCACCGAATTCATCGCCCGCCACAACGGGTGGCGGCCGGACCGGCCCGGCGTCGCGATGGCCGCGCGCCTGGAGGCGGAGAGCATCCGCGGGGCCGACGCCCTCCTCTGCCCCAGCCGCTTCCTCGCCCGCCAGGCCGAGGAGCGCTACGGCCTCGCGGCGGGCACGGTCGAGGTCATCCCGCTCCCCCTCGGCGACGGCGCGCCGGTCGAGCGCGACCCGGCGGTCTGGGAGCGAGGGACGGTCTGCTACGTGGGGCGGCTCGAACGGCGCAAGGGGATCCTCGAGTGGATCGACGCCGCGGCCATGGTCGCCCCGTCCCACCCGGACGCGCGGTTCGAGCTCGTCGGCGCCAACGTGCTCGACCCCTCCGGGATCGGCGGCGCGGGATTCGTCGAACATCGGATCCCGCGCGCCGTTCGCTCCCGCTTCCACTTCCACGGCGGGCAGCCGCGCGCCGCCCTCCGCGGCTTCCTCGCCAAGGCGCGGATCGCGGTGGTGCCGTCGCGCTGGGAGAACTTCCCCAACACCTGCGTCGAGGCGATGATCTCCGGCCTGCCGGTGATCGCCACCCGCCAGGGGGGGATGGCCGAGCTGATCTCCGACGGCGAGAGCGGCTGGCTGGTCGATGAAGCGGACCCGGCGGCGCTGGCCGGGGCTCTGGAGCGGGCGCTCGCCACCCCGCCCGAGCGCCTGCGCGCCATGGGGCGGCGGGCGGCGGAAGACGTGGCGCGCCTGTGCGCCAACGACCGCGTGCTGGCCGCCCACCTCGCCTTCCGCTCCGCGGTGGCGGCCCGCGGCGCCGGCTGCTCGCCGGCGCTTCCCGGCGGCGATCCCGCCACGCTTCGCGATCTCGCCGAGGGGCGGATTCCCGATCCGCCCCGGCCGCGGATCCATCTCCTCCGTCCGCTGCGTAAGGCAGTCCGCTCCCCCCGGCGGGCCGCCGCCGACGCCATGAAGATGCTGGGCCGCCTCGCCGGGAGGATCGAGCCGTGAGTGGACCAGCCATCTCAGTCGTCGTCTGTACCCACAACCGCGCGGCGTACCTGCCGAAGGCGCTGCGCAGCCTGACCCGGCAGACGCTGCCGGGCTCCCAATTCGAGGTCGTCCTGGTGGACAACCGCTCCGCCGACGGCACGCGGGAGATCGCCGCGGCGTTCGCCGGGGAGGGGAAGATCGATCTGCGCTATCTCTACGAGCCGGCCCTCGGCCTCTCCCATGCCCGCAACGCGGGATGGCGCGCGGCGCGCGCGAGCATCGTGGCCTACCTCGACGACGACGCGGTGGCCTCCCCCGGCTGGCTCGCCGCGATCCTGGAGGTCTTCGCCAGCGTCGAGCCGCGGCCGGGGTGCGTCGGCGGCCCGGTGGCCCCGCTCTGGGAGGCGCCCCGCCCCCCCTGGCTCGGCGACGAGATCCTCACCAGCCTGACCGCCATCGACTGGTCGGCGACGCCGCATCCGCTCCCCGATCTCCGCCGGGAGTGGCTGGTAGGCGCCAACATCGCCTTCCCCCGCGAGGTGCTGGAGGCGGTCGGCGGCTTCGCGGACGGGCTCGACCGGGCGGGCAGGAACCTGCTGTCGAGCGGCGACGTCTTCCTGCAGAAGCAGATCGCCGCCCGCGGCCTCGCCTGCTGGTACCACCCGGCGGTCGCCGTCGGGCATCACGTGCCCGGCGAGCGGCTGCGCCAGCCCTGGTTCGTGCGCCGCTACTACTGGCAGGGGGTGTCGGACGCGGTGATGCAGCTCCTCGAGGAGCGTCCTTCGCCGCTGGGGCGCCTGCGCCTCGCCGGGCGGCGCGCCCTCGCCCTGGTGCGCCCGCCGGCCACGCTGGGCACGCTCCTCCTCCCCACCGACGAGCCCGCGCGCTTCACGCGGAAGTGCTGGGCCTGGATCGCGCTCGGGCACACTTTGGGGCTGCTGGGGGCGGCGCGGCGGTGAGGGAACAAGGGACGGCAGGGATACGAGTGCATGTGATCCGCACCGGCTACCCGCACTGGGGAGGACATTCGGGGATTCACCAGTTTCTTCGCTACCTGGACCCGGAGCGCTTCGAGATCGAGGAGCGCGTGGCCGCCGACGGCGACGACGATTTCCCCGTGCGCAGCCCGGCCTTCCGGCGGGGTTTGCGGACTTTGATGCGAGACGGCATGCCCTGGTACAAGCTGAGCGACCTCGACGCCGAGATGCGAGCCCTGGCGCGCTGCTGGCGCGGACGGATCGACGTCGTCCACTTCCTGGACGGCGAGCACTCGGCGCGGTTTCTGCCGGGCCTGCGCCCACGCCGGGCGGGAGTGGTGGCGACCTTCCATCAGCCGCCGGATCTGCTCGGCGGCCTGCTCTCCGAGCGGGCGCTGCGCGGGCTCGACCGGGTCACGGTGGTCTCCCCCGATCAGGCCGGCTGGTTCGCGGAGCGGCTCGGGGCCGACCGGGTGACCGTCCTGCTGCATGGGATCGACTCCGACTTCTTCCGACCGGCCGCTGGAGAGCCAGAGCACGGCGTCTTCCGCTGCATCACGGTCGGCCACTACCTGCGCGACTTCGCGGCGATCCGGGGGGTAGCGGAGCGGCTGGCCGGCGAGGCGGTGGAATTCCACGTCGTCACCGACCGGGAGACCGGGCTCGAGGACCTGCCGAACGTGCGGCGCCACAGCAAAGTGGACGACGATCGGCTGCTGGCCCTCTATCAACAGGCGGACGCCCTGCTCCTGCCCGTCTACCGGTCGACCGCCAACAATGCCCTGCTGGAGGGGATCGCCTGCGGCCTGCCGGTGATCTCCACACGGTTGCTGTCGATCGCCGCCTACGTCCCGGGCGGCGAGGCGATCCTGGTGGCGGGGAACGATCCGGACGAGTTGACCGGCGCCGTCCGCTCTCTCCAGGAAGACGCCGGAGCGGCGCGGGAGATGGGGCGCCAGGCGCGCCGGCGGGCCGAGGAGCTCTCCTGGCGCAACCTCGCGCCGCGCTACGCGGAGATCTACGCCGGGGTAGCCGGACGCTGATGGAGATCTCAGTCGTCGTCTGCACCCGCGACCGTAGCGCCTCGCTCGCCCGCTGCCTCGCCTCGCTTGCCCGGCTCGACCCTTCACCCCATGAGGTCCTGGTGGTGGACAACGCGCCCAGCGACGGCGAGACGGCCCGGGTGGTGGCGGCCACCCCGTTCCGCTATATCCGCGAGGATTCCCCCGGGCTCGACTTGGCGCGCAACCGCGGGATCGCCGAAGCCCGCCACGACCTCGTCGCCTTCACCGACGACGACGTCGAGGTCGACCCCGGCTGGCTGCGCGCTCTGATCGCGCCCTTCGCCGATCCGCGGGTGGCCGGCGTCACCGGCCGCGTCCTCCCCGTCTCTCTGAAGACGCCGGCCGAGCGGCTCTTCCAGTCCTACGGCAACGGCATGGACAAGGGGGGCTCCCCGCGGCGGTTCGATCCGGCTCTTCTGAAGCCGGCGGACCTGCTGCGGGCGCAGGCGGTGGGGGTGGGGGCGAACATGGCCTTCCGGCGGCAGGCCCTGGCGGCGGTGGGGGGCTTCGATCCCGACCTCGACGCCGGCACCCCGGCCGCGGGCGCCGGCGACCTCGACCTCTTCCATCGCCTGCTCGCCGCCGGCTTCGTGCTCCGCTACGAGCCCGCCGCCGTCGTCCATCATCACCACCGGCGGACGATGACGGAGCTGCGCCGCCAGTTGCGGGACAACGGCCGCTCGTACGTCTTCTATCTGCGGAAGGTCTGGCGCCGGCGGACCGTGCCGCGGCCGGCGGTGGCGCGCTTCGCCGCCGGCTGGGCCGCCTGGCTCGCCGGCCGCCTCGCCCGCGGCCTCCTCGGCCGGCACCGTCTGCCCGTCGGGCTCCTCTGGGCGGAGCTCGCCGGGGCGTTCACGGCTTTTTCTTCTCGTCCTCGTCGTAGCGCACGATCGGCACCTTCCAGACGACCGGAGCCTGGTTCACGCCCCAGTCCCAGAGCTCCTGGTTGAAGCGGGCAACCGGCAGGCCGAGGGCGGTGGTGATCGCCTCGTCGGTGGTCTTGCCGGCGCGGAAGGCGTCGAGCAATCGCCGGATGCCGGCCGGGCCGTAGCGGTGCTCGACGTAGTGCAGCGTCCAGCGCGACTCGTCGTAGCCGATGGCGACGAGCGCCGGTGAGTAGCTGCTGATCGCCGGCTCGATCAGCGGGAAGCCGGCGAGGTTCTCCTTGTCGCGGTAGCCGCCGATCGGATTGACGTCGTCGTCCACCATCTCGAGATGCTGCGCCAGCCCCTCCTGGAACCAGCGCGGCGCCTGGTCGGCCGTCTTCTCCGTGATCAGCGCGTGGGCCAGCTCGTGGGTCAGCAGGCTGACGATGAAGGGAACGAACTTGGGAGCATCGCCGAGCGGCACCCGGATCTTGCCGTCGTAGAGGCCGAGAACGTCCATGTCGGGGGAGTAGCCGAGCCGGAAATCGTCGTAGGGCAGGAGATGGACCTCGACCACCCGCGACGAGGCGAGCGGGATCCAGGCCTGCAGGCGCTGGCGCTCGGCCTCCAGGATGCGCGCCGTCTCGCGGGCGAACTTCTCCCCCCGCACCGGCTGGTAGCGGATGGCGAAATGCGGGCTGTGGAAAACCTCCGACGAGGCCGCCAGGCGCTTCTCCATCTGGAGCTGGCGCAGCAGGTTGCCGCTCGACTCGAAGGGGAGCTGCGAGTCGGCCTTGGCGACGAGCTTCATGGCGGTGTCGAAGCTCCCCTCGCCGGCGAGCAGATGGGCGAGGTCGTACAGCGTCGCGGGGTCGCCCCGGCGGTCCGCCGTGTTCCCCTTGGCCAGCAGGATCAGCAGGTCGCGCGCCTCGGCGTCGCGCCCGGAGCTGCGCAGGGCCTCGGCGCGCAACCGCACCAGGTTGGGAGGCAGGCTCGCCGGCTCGCCGGAGAGCGACTCGGTGAGGGCCAGCAGGTCCGGCCACCGCCGGCGCTCGGCCAGGGCCTCGGCGGCGTCCTCCGTCCTCTGCCGCACGGCGGGCTGGGCGAGCGCTCCCGGCGTGCGCGCGGCCTTGAGCAGAGTGGGCAGGCGCGCCAGCAGGCTCTCCGCGCGCTGTTGCGCCCAGACCCCCGCCGGATCGCTCGGCGTCCCCGCCGGAGCGAGATCGCAGCCGCCGGGCACCCGCAGCTCAGTCTCGCCGCGGCGGATCCGCAACGTCCCGCCGAGCAGCCGCGCCTCGAAGCCGGCCGGCAGCGTGATCGCCCGGATGGAGACCTGCGGGCAGGCGACCACCGGCTCCTCGGCGTCGCCGAGGTGGATGAGCTCGCGGATCTGGAGATCCGCCAGCAGCGCGGTGAGCAGAGTCGTGTCCAGGATCTCGGCGCGCGGACTCGGCTCGAGCTGCCAGGCGGTGCGGAAGTACTGGCCCGCGTCGCGGGACTGGTCGTCGAGCACGGCGATCCGCGCCAGCGCGTACCAGGCCGCCGCGCGCCGCGCGCCGAGCGCCCCGAGCTGATGCAGGAACTGCTTGGCGTGCTCGTGGAAGCCGAGCAGCAGGAAGGCCTCGGCGGACTCGTAGAGCAGCCCCTCATGGGCCACGCCGGTGGCCGCCGCGCGCTGGAAGCCGGTCGCCGTGGCGAGCTCTTCGAGGCGCAGGAACGCGACGCGGGCGCGCAGCAGCTCGGCGAGCGGGAAGCCACCGGGCGAGGGGAAACCCTTCAGCACCGCGTCGACGCCGCGCAGGTCCATCCCGCCGAGCAGGCTCTGAGCCCACCAGAGCTGGGCGACCTGGCCGGCAACGCCGGCCGCCCGGGTCTCCGCCGGAACCGACGCGGACACCGCCCCCTCCGCCTGGGTGAGGGCGCGCCGGAGCGGCAGCAGCGAGCGCAGCTCGGCGAAGTCCGGATCTCCGCTCTCTCCCATCGCCACCGGTCCCGGCGCCAGCACGCGGGGCAGGAGCGCGGCGGCCAGGACGCTCGCCGCGACGAGGCCGCCGGCGAGCCCCAGCGGGATCGCCAGCGCCCGCTGATGCCGCTCGAGCACGGCGGCGGCCAGGAGCAGGGCGCCGGCGGCCCCGACAACCAGGAGCAGCCAGACGGGGATTTTGGCCAGCGACCGCGCCAGCGGCACCAGCGCGGAAGGGCGCGCCGGAGCGGCGGCGGCAGTTTTCCCGTCCATCGCCTCGATGGGCCGTTGCGTTGCCACCGGCTCGGCGGCGGTCCGCAGCGAGCCGATCTTCCATCCGCCGTCCTCCTGCACCAGATCGAGCACCAGGGTGTCGTCCACCCCCGAAGGGAAGCCGAGCGTGAACACGGCGCCGCGGATCTCCCGGGGAGCGGCCTCGAGAGCCCACTCCGCTCCGGCCGGCGCGCCCGCCCGGACCTCGATCTCGGCCAGGGCGGCCTCACGGCCGAGCCGGCGCAGCGGCGAGTTGCGCGCGAGGCGGTCCCACCAGGCGGCGGGCCCCCTGTCCAGGTACTCCGCGGCGAGCACGACCGCCTGCCGCTCGGCCTCGCTCAAGGCCCGCGGCGCCTCGGGCGCCGGGGCGGGCGCGGCGAGAGCGAGCCCGGGCAGGGTCAGGAAGGCCAGGGCCACGGCCCTGGTCAGGACGGATCGGATCATCGGCACACGGCCTCCTCAGAAATACTTCCAGGGGAACGGCCAACATTATATGGTTACGGCATCACGTTCAGATCAGAAGATCGCGGACCCTTCGGGGGATCGCTGGCGATTCCCCGTATGTCGTGAGGGATGAGGAGATGAAGAGGATCACCCCATCGTGGCAGCTCCCGGCCTCCGGCCGGGCCCTGCTCGTGCTCGGCGCGCTCGGATGGATGGCGGCGGCTCTGGGCTGCGACCGTCTGCCGGGAAAATCGGCCGCCGCCGCGCTGACCGCGACGCCGCAGGCCGTCACCCTGATCCAGGAAGCCAAGACGCGCTGCGTCAAGGTCGCCAAGACAGGGCTCGAAAAGCTCCGCGACGCCGAGGAAGAGGAGAGGCGCAAGCAGGAAGAGGCTCTCGAATCGGGGAAAAACAACCAGCCCCGCCTGCGGTGGGGGGCGACGGAGACCATGGCCGAGGTGACGCTGGAGAAATACCTGAAGGACGAGGCGGCGCCGGAGCTCGCGGCGGTGGACCGGGCCGGCGATCTGATCCGCGGTTTCATGCCGGAGGTGGGCAAGGAGGCCTCGCCGGAGATCGCCCAGGCCGTTCAGGCCCTGCTCAACAGCGAGGAGCAGGTCTGCCAGCGCATCCGCGGTGCCCGGTCGACGCGATCCAGTTATCAGGAGAACCTCGACTACGTCGTCCGTGACTACGACGCCGCCGAGGCGAAGCTCCAGTTGCTCTATACGATGAGCTCCACCGACTCCCAGTTCGCCCTCAACAAGTACAAGCCGATGCTCGACCAGGTCAGCGCCAGCACGGATCGCCACTCGGGCAACCCGATGCGGCCGTTGACTCCCGACCAGCTCCGGGAGGAGCGGCGGGAGTGGGAGGCCACCCAGGAGCTCCTGCAGCAGCAGCAGGCCCAGCACGACGCCGCGGTCGTCCGCTGGCGGCAGCGCGAGGAAGGCAAGACGCCGATCATGGCGAAGATCGGCGACGCGCCCGAGCTGGCGGCCAAGGAGAACCTGTCGCCGGAGAAGCGGCAGCAGACGATGCAGACCTGGCACGCCGGCTATACGAGCAAGGCCGCTCCAGTCCGCGCGGCGTTCGCCAGCTTCATGAGCAACCGGCGGGGGCCCGACTCGCAACTGATGCCGATCTGCCAGACGCTGCTGGACGCCACGGCGGCCCTGAACGCCGATGTCGCCGCTCTCGATCCACCGGACGTGACGGTGGCCCGCACCCTGAAGAAGGCCTACACCGAGCTCCAGGAGTCAGCCCGCGCCTGCCTGAACGGCCAGTCCGCCGAGTCCGCCTTCCGCCTCTCCTATTACCAGGGAGCGATCGCCCAGGCGGCCTCGGCCATGCAGCCGTACAGCCTCACCCCTTGAAGACTCCTGTCAAAACCCCTCCCCCTTTTCAGGGGGAGGGACAAATCCGAGCTTCGACAACGATCCACAGGCCACGCAGGTCTTGATCAGCGAGATGTTTATAAGAGGGTGGGTTGAAACCCCAGGCCTTTCAAGAGTTCGCCCCTACGGGGCGACGGAGGGACGCTCCCCCGCTTCTCCGCAGAGGTTTTGATTGCGGCTCTAAAGAGGTAGAATCGCGTTTCAGCTTTCGGCAATACTGTTCTGCTCGCTCTAAAGGGGGAAGTCCGCATGGGCTGGAATGTCGTTCGGCAGGCCATCGTTGGAGGCGTAATTCTTTTCACACTGCCCGTACTTGCCGCGAATGCCGCGGCTCCCGCCGCCGGCAAGGCGGCGCGGGCCCCCGGCAACTTCGACGTGCGGGTCGGCACCAGTCACGAACTGGCCGCGGTCATCGCCGAGCGTTCCGCGCCTCCGCTCAAGCCTCCACCCACTCCCGCCCAGCTCAGCCAGCAGATCCATACCATGCAGGCGGCGCTGGGGCAGTTGCGGACGGCCTCGCCCGGCGCCACGGCCCATTTCTCGCCGGTCACGGTGGCTCCCGAGATCGTCGCGGGGGAGCGCGGCCCGCTCTCCTCGCCGGCTCCCGGCCAGTCCGGACTGGAAATCGTGCGCGCCTTCCTGCACGCCAACCGCGCCCTCTACGGCCTCACCGGCGGCGAGATCGACGCCCTGCATTTCCGTGGCGAGAGCGTGAGCCCGCGCAACGGCATGCGGATGGTGCGCGTCGAGCAGCGGATCAACGACCGCCCGGTGTTCCAGAGTGACACCCGGTTCATCCTCGACCGCTCCGGCCGCGTCTGGCGCTCCCTCGGCCTGCTGATGCCGAACGCCGCCGCGCCCGCGCTGTCGCCCAGGCTCAGCGCCCCCCAGGCCCTGGCCAGCGCGATGCGGACGGTAGGCCTGCCGGTCGACGCCGCTCGCATGACCGCCGCCGGCGCCAACGCCGAGGGCACCGTGACGCAGGTGATCGCCAACGACTCCAGGATCGTGGGCAAAGTGGCGAGCGACATCGTCTACTTCCCGGCCGGGCCCGGGGTGCTCGTCCCGGCCTGGCGGCAGATCACCTTCACCCGCTCCGGCGCCGACTGGTACACGGTGGTCGACGCCGACACCGGCATCCTCCTCTGGCGCAAGAACATCCGCGCCCACGCCTCGACGCAGGAGGCGCGGTTCAGCGTCTACGCGCAGGCCGACGGCACGACCCCGGCCGTGAGTCCGGCGCCCAACGAGCCCAGCACCGTGACGCCCGGCTCCGGCACGCAGTTCCCGGAGATCGCCCGCACCATCGTCCCGATGTCCACGGCGCAGAACCTCACGTTCAGCCCGAACGGCTGGATCCCGGACGGCGGCTCGACGACCACCGGCAACAACGTCGACGCCTACCTGGACACCGACGACACCGACACGCCGGACGCCGGCGCCCTGGACAACAACGGCCGGCCGGTGGGCAACCCCGACGCCAACACCAACAACCGCGATTTCCTCGGCGCCGCGCCCCGCGACTTCAACTACAGCCCCCCGCCAGTCGGCGGCAATCCGGACGCAGGGGACAGCCCCGGCACCGCCCCGTTCCAGCGCGGCGCCGTGACCCACCTCTTCTACCTCGCCAACTGGTACCACGACCAGCTCTACGGCTATGGCTTCGACGAGGCGGCCGGCAACTTCCAGAGCACCAATTTCAGCGGTATGGGAGCGGATGCTGACCCCGTGCTCGCCGAGGCGCAGGACGGCGCGGGGACCGACAACGCCAACTTCTCCACCCCCCCGGACGGGAACTCCGGCCGCATGCAGATGTTCCTCTTCGACTTCCCCTCTCCCGAGCGCGACGGCGCTCTCGACGCCAACATCGTGCTCCACGAGATGACCCACGGCGTTTCGAACCGGCTGATCGGCGACGCCAACGGCCTGATCTGGGACGAAGGCAGCGGCATGGGTGAGGGGTGGAGCGACTTCTACGCCCTGTCGCTGACCCACAACAGCAACGCCTTCGACCCGAACGCCACGTACGCCGCCGGGGCGTATGCCACGTACCAGTTCTTCGGGCTCACCGACAACTACCTCTACGGCATCCGCCGCTTCCCCTACTCGACGAACAACAGCGTCAACCCCCTCACCTGGGCGGACGTGGACGACGTCACCTTCGATCCGTCGGGCGGTATCACCCCGAGCCCGCTGCTGCCCCTCCTCAACGGCGGCGGCGCCCTCGAGGTCCACAACATCGGCGAGATCTGGGCGCTGACGCTGTGGGAAGTGCGCAGCCGCATCATCGCCGATCCCGCGGGGGCCAACGGCGACGTGCCGACCGGCAACGCCACCACGCTCCAGCTCGTCACCGACGCCCTCAAGATGACGCCGATCAATCCGAGCTTCGTCGACGCCCGCGATGCCCTGGTCGCCGCCGACTGCGTCACCAACGCCTGCGCCAACGAGGCCGCCATCTGGGGCGGCTTCGCCGACCGCGGCCTGGGCTACGGAGCCATCTCCCCCCTCGGCCAGTCGGGCATCCTGGGTGCCGGCGGCCACTTGGGGATCGGCGAATCCTTCAAGGTGCCCTATCTGGACGCCGGCACGGTCACCGTCGACGACAGCCTGGGCAACAACAACGGCGCCATCGATCCGGGCGAGCCGATCCGCATCAACGTCGCGCTCCTGAACCCGTGGCACAACACCGCCTTCAACGTCGCGAGCGCCACTGCCATCCTGACCTCGTCGACCCCCGGGGTGACGATCGTCGACAACGCTTCCACCTACGGCGCCATACCCGCTCAGGGCACCGGCAGTGGCGATACCTTCCTCTTCACGCTCGCGCCGTCGGCGCTCTGCGGCCAGTCGCTGAAGTTCACGCTGCAAACGGTCAGCTCCCTGGGCACCACCAGCGTCGACTTCGTGGTGCGGGTCGGCGCCGCCGCGGGCAACGGCGCGCCGGTGACCTACACCCGCACGATCCCCGGCGGCCTCGCCATTCCGGACGGCGATCTGGCCGGTGGCGCGACCGACACCTTCGCCGTCACCGACGACTTCGAGATCTCCGACCTCGACTTCCGCGTGGACAGCCTCACCCACACGTTCACCGGCGATCTCACCGTCGAGCTCAAGGCGCCGAACGGCTACGGCACCGACCTCATCTACCGGCGCGGGATCTTCATCGGCGACGACGACGGCGACAACTTCGTCAACACCCTCATCGACGACGCCTCGAGCAACGACCTCAACCTGACCGGCGAGGCCGACGCGCCTTACACGGGCGACTGGGCGCCAGCGTTCAACTCGGTGATCTGGAGCCTCTTCGGCATCCCGAACCTCAGCCCCGACCCGGTGGGCCAGCTCTCGCGCCTCAACGGCCTCAGCACGCAAGGCAACTGGCAGGTCCATCTCACGGATCAGGTTGGCATCGACTCCGGCACGCTGAACTCGTGGTCGCTCATCGTGACGCCCAAGGCCTTCTCCTGCAGCGCTTTCGTGGCCGGCGCCACCGTCACCGGCACGAAGACCGCCAGCGGCACCTTCAGCGTCGGCGGCACGGTGACCTACACCGTGACCCTAGTCAACAACGGCGCGGCCCTCCAGGCCGACAACGCGGGGCATGAATTCACCGATGTCCTCCCCGCCGGCCTCACCCTGGTGAGCGCCACCGCCACCTCCGGAACCGCCGTCGCCACCGTGGGCACGAACACCGTGACCTGGGACGGCTCGCTGGCGCTGCTCGGCGGCTCGGTGACGATCACCATCACCGCCACCGTCAACGCCGGCACCGGCGGCCAGACGATCTCCAACCAGGGGACCTTCTCGTACGACGCCGACGGCAACGGCACCAACGAGGCGTCCGGCGTCACCGACGATCCGGGCACCGCGCCGGCCGGCGACTCCACCTCATTCATCGTCGGCGCGGCACCGCTCGTCACCGGTACCAAAACCGTCAGCGGCTCGCTGGTCGAGGGCTCCAGCATCACTTATACCGTGGTGCTGACCAACTCCGGCGGGGCCACCCAGGGGGACAACCCCGGCAACGAGCTCACCGACGTCCTCCCCGCCGGCCTCACCCTGGTGAGCGCCACCGCCACCTCGGGAACTGCCGTCGCCACCGTCGGCACCAACACAGTCACCTGGAACGGCTCGCTCGCCGCCGGCGCCTCGGTGACGATCACCATCAACGCCACGATCAACGCCGGGACCGGCGGCCAGACGATCTCCAACCAGGGATCGATCTCGTACGACGCCAACGGCGACGGCACCAACGACACCAGCGGCGTCACCGACGACCCGGGCACCGCGACGGCCGGCGATCCGACGTCGCTGACCGTGACGGCGGCTCCCGTCGCAACCATTCCGACCCTCTCGGAATACGGTCTGGCCGCCCTCGCCATGGCGCTCGCCGCCGCCGCCCTGCTGCTGGTCCGGCGCCGCCGCACCGCCTGAAAATCCGTCCCTCCCACGCCCCCGGCCGCCCGGCCGGGGGCTGTTTTGCCCCCCCGCAGCCCGCTGGAACCTCAAATTCTCATTTTGCGTATAATGATGAAGTTCCCTCTCAGCAGCGCTGGCTTAGGAGATTTCCGTGCCGGGATCCGAATTGCCCCCCGAAAACGGCGAGAGCATCGGCCCCTACCGAATCGTCAGGATTCTCGGTCGCGGCGGCATGGGGGAGGTCTTCCTGGCGCGGGACGACCGTCTGAAACGGTCGGTCGCGATCAAGCGGATCCGGCACGACGGCGAGATGACCCCGACCCTGCGCCAGCGCCTGCTGCGGGAGGCCCAGGCCGTCGCCGGCCTCAGCCATCCCGCCATCGTGCACATCTACGACCTGCTGGAGGACGCCGAGGACGACTGCATCATCATGGAGTACGTCCAGGGGTCGACCTTGGCCGAGATCCTGAAAGGCGGCCCCCTGGAACCGGCGACCGCCCTGCGCCTGGCGCGGGACATCGCCTCCGGGCTCGACGCCGCCCACGCGGCGGGGATCGTCCATCGCGACCTCAAGGCCGAGAACGTGATCGTCACCCCGGCCGGGCAGGCCAAGATCCTCGATTTTGGTCTGGCGAAACCGCTCGCGCCGCCGGCGGGCGACCCCGCCCTGACCGCGGCGGGCTTCGTGGTGGGCACCTGGCGTTCGATGTCGCCCGAGCAGGCCCGCGGCGCCGAGGTCGACGAGCGGTCGGACCTCTTCTCGTTCGGCGTCCTGCTCTACGAGATGTTGACCGGCCAATCCCCCTTCCGCGGCTCGGGCGCCATGGAGATTCTCACCCGGGTGATGTCCCTGACCCCTCCCCGTGTGGACACGGTCCAGCCGGGGCTTTCGCCGCGGCTCGGCACCCTGACCGGGCGCCTGCTCGAAAAGGAGCCGGACGCGCGTCCGCAGAGCGCGGCCGAGGTCATGCGGGAGCTCGCGGCCATCGCCGCCGAGTCCGCTTCCGGCTCGCACTCCGAAGAGACCATCAGCGCTCTGCCCACCGGGTTCCTCCACCCCTCCACACCGCCCCCGTCTCAGGCGCTTCCACCATCGGCCACGGCTCCCCAGTCGACGGCGGGAATGTCGGCCATCCGCTGGCGTGGGATGAGGACGGTGGCCGGAGCGGTCCTGGCGGTGGTGCTCCTGGCGACCTTCGGCTTCCTGATCGGCAGGCGCTTCCAGCCCGCCCAGCGCCCCGCGGCGCCGGCCGTCGTCCCCGCGTCCCTGCGGGTGGTCGTGGCCCGGCCGCAGGTGAACGGCAAGGACGAGCGCCTCCAACTCGCGGCCTCGGGAATCCTGACCACCTCCCTCGGCACCTTGAGCTCACTCGTCAGCGTGGACGCGATCGGTCCGAGCGATCTCCAGGGCGTGCCGGTCCGGCAGATGGCGAAGGTCGCCGCCGCGGACGAGCTCCTGGTGGCGATCCTCGCCAAAATGGGTAACCAGGGGAAGATCACCTTGCGGCGCCAGAGCCCCGGCGGCCAGATCCTGTGGACCGAGACATTCCTCGCGCCCGTCGAGGCCGACGACCTCCTCCAGCTCGCGAAACAGGTGGACACGAGCCTGCTCCGGGGCTACAAGGAACGCCGTCTACGGCCGGGGACTCCTACCCTGGCGGCACGTACCGAAGACTACGCCGCGTTCCTTGCCGTCAAGCAGCGGCTCGACGCGGGAGCCGTCCCGTCTGAGGACGACCTGGAGCGCCTCCAGCGGGTAATGGACAAGTCTCCCGGCTTTCTGGATGCCCGCCTCCTCGCGGCCGACCTCCTGCAGAAACGCTTCGTATCGACGAAAAAGGTTGCTTACCGCGACAGGGCTCTGGACCTCGTCCGCGGAGCCCGCGAGCTGGCGCCGGACGATCCCCGTCCCCTCTTCACCCAGTTCCAGACCGAGCTGGATCAGCCGGGCGTCGCGGCCGAGACCCTGGCGCGGATCGAAAGGCTCCTCCTCCCAGGCAACCCGCGGGTCCTCGTCTTCCGGTCCAGCCTCGCGGAGCGGGAAGGCCGTCTGGACGAGGCGCTCGCGGATCTGAGGACCGCGGTCCAAAGCTCTCCCACCTGGCGCAACCTCCACAGCCTCGCCGATCTCGAGGTCCGGACCGGCCACGTCGAAGAGGCCCGCGGCCATCTCCATCAGATCCTCGAAAGCTCGCCGGGCAATGTCTACGCCCTGGACAAGCTCGCCGGAATCGAGCTCCTCTTCGGCGACCTGCATCAGGCCGAGCAGCGGTACCAGAACCTCATCGACCGGACCCCGAAACCCCAGCGTGCCCACTACACCAACCTCGGCGTGACCCGGATTCTCCTGGGCCGCTACCAGGACGCGATCACGGCCCTCCACAAGGCGCTGGAGATCGATCCGGACAACTCCGACGTCAACTTGAACCTGGCCCAGGCCGAGCTCGCCCTGGGCCGCACGCGGGACGCCGAAGCCCACTTTCGGAAGGCGTTGAGCGAGATTGAAAAGAACCCCGTCCCGGAGAACAGCCTTTCCAAAGCGGAGTGCCTGGCGTACCTTGGCCGCCGGCGGGAAGCGGTGGCGATCATCCTCAACGCGCCGGAACAGAAACGCGACGATCCTGATGTCCTCAAATCCGCGGCGCTGGTGTCCGCTCTCGTCGGAGACCACTCCACCGCGCTGGCCAAAGTCGAGAGAGCCCTCCAGAAGGGAGTCCAGCCTCGGTGGTTCCTCTTCCCTGGTTTTGATTCCCTGCGAGACGACCCGGAGTTCCGGGACCTGATCAGCAAGGCGCCGGGGGCTCATCGATGAACCCCCGGCGCCGATGGACCTAATTCCGGTCCTCGTGCCTATAATCGTTCCGCATCCGGCTCGTCCTCATCGTGCGGACGGAACGAAGGTCCCGTCGGCGGCCCGATGGTATCGATCACCAGGTAACCGCCGGACACCGCCGTCAGCGACCCATTATCGATATAGAGCGAGTAGGGCACCTCGTAAGTGGGAATCACCGAGGTGGGGGGTCTATAAGTCAAGGTCGCCTTGAGCGTTTTATTCCCTGCCGCACCCTTGAGATCAAACGAGAGATTTGGGTCCGTGGACTTGGCGACCAGTGCTTCACTGCTCTTGATCTCGTCAATCTCCCAAGTCACCAGGTCCCCGCTCGAGATGGGCTGACTCGGAGGATTAATAAAACCCTTGACCTTTGCAACTTTGATGTTTTTTAGCATGTCGGTCTCCTTTCGCTCCTTCCTGGAGGTTCCATATCCCGTGCCAGTCGCGCAGGGCACCAACTTTTTCGCACAAGTTATTGATTTTATGGATTATGAGAGGGAAGCCGGCCTTCCAGGGCCGCCGGTTACTGTCTCTGATCGGATAGGCTGTATCCAAGACAAAAGAGAGCTTTCATGAATCCGCGACTGATTGCAGCCTCCGGACCGCTGGCAGGCCAGACCTTCACCCTCGGGACGGAGCGGCTGACGCTCGGCCGCGACCACGGCAATATGGTCCACCTGCGCGACCTCGCCGCCTCGCGGCAACACTGCGTGCTGGAGGCCGAGGACGAGTTCTTCCGCCTGCGGGATCTCGACAGCCGCCAGGGCACCTTCGTCAACGGCGTCCCGATCGTCGAAAGGGTCCTGGAGCACGGCGACCTGATCACGATCGGCGGCTCGCTGTTTCTTTTTCAGACCCACATCGAAGAGCCGGAGGCCG
The DNA here is from genome assembly GCA_035490435.1 of Thermoanaerobaculia bacterium. Lineage (GTDB taxonomy): Bacteria > Acidobacteriota > Thermoanaerobaculia > Multivoradales > UBA5704 > DATARR01. Next base: position 9,225 of record DATHEF010000015.1, on the reverse strand, counting down.
CCCGGAAGCCGGTCTTGCTGGATGAGCGGGCCTGGGTCGCGGAGAGCACGACCCATCTGGCGGCGGGCGTATCGCATCCCGGAAACGTGCTCGCGGCGCTGCCCGCGGACGCCAGGGTGGCCCGCGACCTCCAGGCCCTGCTGCGGATCGCCAACGCTCTCCACGAGCTCCGCGCCACCGCGCCGCTCGCCCGCCGCCTTCTCGAGCTGGCCCTGGAAACCGTACCCGCCGAGCGCGCCGCTCTCCTGCTGCTGGATCCGACCGGCGATCTCAGCTTTTCCCGCGCGCTGGACCGCCAGGGCCGGACCGAGTCTTTCCCCATCTCCCGCACACTGATCGAGCGCGTCGTCGCCGAACACTCGGCCGTGCTCGCGAACGACGTGCTCCAGGGCGACGATTGGGAGGGCGTCGAAAGCGTGCGGCTGGCACGTCTTCAGTCCCTCCTCGCCGCCCCGCTGACCGGCCGCGAAGGGACGCTCGGCGTCCTCTATCTGGATACCCGCGAGGCGGGAGCCCGCTTCGACGAACGCCACCTGGAGCTGACGACGGCCGCGGCCGGCATCGCCGGGGCGGCGCTCGCCAACGTCCGCCACCTGGAGTCCCTGGAGGAGGAGAACCGGCGGATCGAGGGCGCTCTGGACGCCGGCATGGTCGGCGCGAGCGCGCGCATCCGGGAGATCCAGCGGCTGCTCGCCCGGATCGCCGCCACCGACTCGACCGTCCTGCTGCGCGGCGAGAGCGGCACCGGCAAGGAGGTGGCAGCCCGCGCTCTCCACCGCGGCAGCCCCCGGGCCGGCAAGCCGTTTGTGGCGGTCAACTGCGCCACGCTCTCCGAGACGCTCCTGCAGAGCGAGCTCTTCGGCCATGAAAGAGGAGCGTTCACCGGGGCGGTCGAACGGAAGATCGGCAGGATCGAGGCGGCCCAGGGGGGCACCCTGTTCCTCGACGAGGTGGGCGAGATCCCGGCGACGCTCCAGGCCCGGCTGCTGCGCGTCCTGCAGGAGCGGGAGTTCGAGCGAGTCGGCGCCACGCGCCCGATCAAGGCGGACGTGCGGGTGATCGCCGCCACCAATCGCGACCTGGAGAAGGGGATCCGCGAAGGGACCTTCCGGGAGGACCTCTTCTATCGCCTCAACGTCATCGCGGTGACCCTGCCCTCGCTGAGCGAGCGCCGGGAGGACATCCCCCTGCTCGCCAGCCACTTCACGGCCCTGTTCAGCCGCAAGCTCGGCCGCCGCGTCGTGGGCTTCACCCCCGAGGCCCGCACCTGCCTGCTCCGCTACGGCTGGCCGGGCAACGTCCGCGAGCTCGCCAACGCGATCGAGCGCGCGGTCGTGCTCGGCGAGGGCGAGCTGATCCGCCCCGAGGACCTGCCGGAGACCGTGCTCGAAGCCGCGCCCGCGGAGCGCGCCGGCGGTCCGGTCGGCAAGTATCACGACACGGTGAACGCCTTCAAACAGCGATTGATCCTCGACGCCATCGATCAGGCCGGCGGCAATATCACCAGGGCGGCGGATCTCCTCGAGTTGAATCCGACCTATCTGCACCGGTTGATGCGGAACTTCGATGTCAAGCCTCCGGCCAAGGGCTGACGTCCTCCCGACCTTACAACTTTTTTACCGCGCGCCCGGTACCCGCTGGAATCTCGGCCCGGCTGGCGGGGTTGAAACCTGCGGGGTGCCATGGCGTACCTATCTCTCTGCTCTCCGCAGAGGACTCCAGGGGAGAATTATTTTGAGGAAGCTCTTTAGTCTTTTTGTGCCGACTCTCGTCCTGTCGGCGTTGCTGGCGGGGTGCGGAGGGGATCCCGCGGCCGCGGGGGGGAAAGGGAAGGGGGCGGAGCAGCAGGGCGGCAAGGAAGGCAAGCTCGCCGGTCCCCCACGCGAGGTGCGCCTCGCCACAGCCGAGGAAGGGACGCTGGCGAGGACGGTCGAGGTCTCCGGCACGCTCGCCGCCGACGAGGAGACCCAGCTCGGCTTCAAGATCGCCGGCCGGCTCGAGCGGATGCAGGTGGATATCGGCTCACCCGTGCGCCGCGGCCAGGTGATCGCGCGGCTGGCGCCGACCGACTTCCAGCTCCGGGTCCGTCAGGCCGAAACCGCCCTCCAGCAGGCGCGAACCCAGCTCGGCCTCCCCCCCGGCGGCACCAGCGACGCCGTCGATCCCGGGCAGACGGCCGGCGTCAAGCAGGCCGCGGCGACCCTCAAACAGGCTCAGCTCACCCGCGACCGCATGGTCAGGCTCTTCGACGAGCAGCTCATCCCCAAGCAGGACCTCGACGCCGCCGAGGCGTCTCTCGGCGTGGCCGAGGGGCGGCACCAGGAGGCGATCGAGACCGCCCGCACCCGCCAGGCCCTGCTCTCGCAGCGCCGGAGTGAGCTCGCAATCGCCCAGCAGCAGCTCGTCGACTCGGTGCTCACGGCACCTTTCGACGGCGCCATCCGCGAGCGCCTGGTGAGCCCCGGCGATTACCTGGCGGCCGGCGCGCCGGTCGCCGTCCTGGTGCGGGTCCACCCGCTGCGGCTGAAGCTCTCGGTGCCGGAGCGCGAGGCGCTCGGCGTCCGCGTCGGCCAGCCGGTCGAGCTCACGGTCGAGGGGGTGCCCACCAAGCGCACCGGCAAGGTCGCCCGCATCAGCCCGTCGATCAGCGAGGACAACCGCACGCTGATGGTGGAGGCCGAGGTGCCCAACGCCGACGGCGCCCTGCGGCCGGGCTCGTTCGCCCGCGCGGCGATCATCGTCCAGTCGGGCGACCCGGCCGTCCTCGTCCCCGCCTCTGCCATCGTCAGTTTCGCCGGCATCCAGAAGGTGGTCGGGGTCGAGGGGGGGAAGGCGGTCGAGAAGAAGGTCCGGACCGGTCGCCACTCGGGCGACCGGGTCGAGATCGTCGAGGGGATCAAACCCGGTGAGTCGGTGGTGGTCCAGCCCGGAAACATCGTCACGGGCGAGGCCGTGCGCGTCGTTTCGTAAGCGACGGGAGTCCTAAGGAGTCGTATGCAGAAGCTCGCCGATATCTGTATCCGCCGGCCGGTGTTCGCGGCCATGATCATTCTCGCCCTGGTCGTCGTGGGCGCCGCCAGCTACAGCCGGCTGGGGGTGGACCGCTTCCCCTCGGTCGACCTGCCGACCGTCTCGGTGCGCACGTCACTGCCCGGCTCCTCGACCGAGGAGACCGAGGCCGAGATCTCGCAGAAGATCGAGGAGGCGGTCAACACCGTCGAGGGGATCGAGGAGCTGCGCTCCGTCTCCTCCGGATCCACCTCCTTCGTCATCGCCACCTTCAGCCTCAGCCGCGACATCGAAACCGCCACCCAGGACATCCGCGACCGGGTCGCGGGGGTCATCCGCAACCTGCCGCTCGACGTGCAGCCGCCAGTGGTCTCCAAGTTCGACAACGACAGCTCGCCGGTGATGTCGATCGCACTCTCGGGCAACCGCTCGCTACGCGAGCTGACCGAGTACGCCGACAAGGTGATCAAGGTCCAGCTCGAGCGTTCGGCCGGGGTCGGCGAGGTGCAGCTCGTCGGCGGTCTCGAGCGGGCGATCAACATCTGGATCGATCCCGACCGGCTGGCCGCCTTCAACATCCCGATCACCGCGGTGCGCCAGGCCATGGTGCGGCAGAACGCCGAGGCGCCGGGCGGCAACGTCACCTCCGGCGCGCGCGAGCAGACGCTGCGCACCATGGGGCGCTTCGAGAACGCGGACGAGTTCAACGACCTCGTGGTGGCCACGATCAACGGCCAGCCGGTGCGCGTGCGCGACCTCGGCGAGGCCGAGGACGGCACCAAGGAGCAGCGCTCGATCGCCCGGCTCGCCGGCGTGCCGACCGTCAGCCTCGACATCCGGCGCCAGTCGGGGACCAACACGGTCGCGGTGATCGAGGGGGTCAAGGCGGCGCTGGCGCGCGTTCAGTCGCAGCTCCCGCCGGACCTCAAGCTGAATGTCATCCGCGACCAGTCGACCTACATCTACGCCGCCCTCCACGAGATCAACCTGCACCTGCTCCTGGGCAGCATCTTCGCCTCTCTGGTGGTGTTCGCCTTCATGCGGAGCTGGCGCTCGACGGTGATCGCGGCGGTGGCGATCCCGACCTCGGTAGTCGCCACCTTCGGCATGATGAAGGCGCTCGACTTCACCCTCAACAGCGTCACCATGCTCGCCCTGGTGTTGATGGTGGGCGTGGTGATCGACGACGCCATCGTCGTGCTCGAGAACATCTTCCGCTTCATCGAGGAGAAGAAGATGGGCTCGTTCGAGGCCGCGAAGAAGGCGACGCAGGAGATCGGCCTGCCGGTGCTGGCGACGACGCTGTCGCTGGTCGTCATCTTCGTGCCGGTCTCCTTCATGTCGAGCATCTCCGGCCGGTTCCTCTACCAGTTCGGCCTGACGGCGGCGGCGGCGGTGCTGGTCTCGCTGCTGGTCTCCTTCACCCTGACGCCGATGATGAGCGCCCGCATGCTGCGCGCCGAGGACACCTCGTCCGGCCACGACCAGGGCGCCCGCTCGCGGCAGGGGTTCTACGCCCGCATCGACCGCATCTACGAGCGGCTGCTGCGGTTCACCATGGCGCACCGGCGCCCGGCGGCCCTGATCTGCCTCGGCATCATGCTCGCCTCGATCCCCCTCTTCAAGCTGGTGAAGGTGGAGTACATCCCGAGCGACGTCGACGAGTCGGAGTTCGAGGTCAACGTCCGCGCTCCCGAGGGGACGAGCCTCGCCGGCATCGACGAGGCGATGCGGGCGATCGAGGCGGAGCTGCGCCAGGTCCACGGTATCCGCGACGTGCTCGCCACGGCGGGCGGCGGCTTCCTCAGCGGCGTCAACCAGGGGAGCGTGTTCGTGCGCATCACGCCCAGCGAGGAGCGCAAGTTCTCGATCTCCCGCTTCCTGAACGGCCTGGTCCACCTCGATCCCGGCGCCGCCTTCCGCGACAACTACAGCCAGCAGGAGGTGATGACGGCGGTCCGCGGACGGCTCGCCCAATTCAAGGATCTGCGTTGCTCGGTGCGCAACCCGCGATCCTTCAACATCGGCGGCGGCGGCTATGACATCGACTTCGCCCTGCGCGGCCCGGACCTCCAGGCGCTCGCCAACTACGCCGAGCAACTGCGCGAGAAGTCCAAGGAGCTGGGCGGCATCGTCGACGCCGACACCACGCTCAAGCTCGACCGCCCCGAGCTGCGGGTCGAGGTGGACCGCGAGCGCGCCGCCGCCCTCGGGGTCGACATGTCCGACGTCGGCAGCGCCCTGCAGCTCATGGTCGGCGGCGACGCCCAGGTCTCCCGTTTCCACGACCCGGGGATCAACGACGACTACGACGTCCAGCTCCGGCTCACCGAGGGGGCGCGCAACGATCCGGAGGCGATCAAGGGGCTCTTCGTCCCGGGCCGGGACGGCAAGCTCTACCAACTCGGCAACTTCGTTTCCCTCCACGAGGAGACCACGGCCTCCCGCGTCGACCGCCTGGACCGCCAGCGGCAGGTCAGCCTGCGCGCCAGCGTCGCTCCCGGCTACGCGCTGGCGGACCGCCTGGAGGCCTTGCAGCAGGCGGTCGACGAGATGAACCTGCCGCCCACCTACTCGACGGCGATCGGCGGCAGCGGCCGCGAGCTGGCGCGCACCTCCAGGGAGTTCATCTGGGCGCTCACGCTGTCGATCATCTTCATGTACATGATCCTGGCCTCGCAGTTCGAGAGCGTGGTCCACCCGCTGACCATCCTGCTGTCGCTGCCGCTGGCGGTGCCGTTCGCCCTGCTCTCGCTGTGGGCCACGCACAACACGCTGAACCTCTACTCGGCCTTAGGGATCCTGGTGCTCTTCGGCGTGGTGAAGAAGAACGCCATTCTGCAGATCGACCACATGAACAACCTGCGGAAGCAGGGGATGGAGCGCCTGCCGGCAATCCTCCAAGGGAACCGCGACCGGCTGCGGCCGATCCTGATGACCACGCTGGCCCTGGTAGCCAGCATGCTCCCCCTCGCCCTCGGCACCGGCCCGGGAGCCGAGGAGCGGCGGGCGATCGCCGTCGTGGTCATCGGTGGCCAGAGCCTCTCACTGGTGCTGACGCTGCTCGCCACCCCGGTCTTCTACTCGCTGTTCGACGACCTGCGGGGGAAGGAGAAGGGCGGGCTGGTGCGGCGGATCCTCCCGAAGTGGGGGCCGAAGCGGGAACGGGAGATTGAGGAGGAGGCGGCGTAGCACCTCTGCTACAATGGGCGTTATGAAGACCATCGCTCAGCGTGAGCTCAGAAATCAGAGCGGCGAGATCCTTCGTCAAGCGGAAGCGGGGCAGCAGTTCACGATCACCGTGGACGGCCGCCCGGTGGCTGTTCTCGGCCCTTGCCAAAAACGGCAGTGGGTGCCGAAGGAGGATCTCCTGAAGGCTCTTCGAGGCCTACCTCCTGATCCCTCATTGATGGACGATCTTCGCGAAATGGACGTCAGGATTGTCTAGCTTCCCCCCTCCACCTCCGCCACCTTCCCATTCCCGTAAACCTTCCCCTTGTAGCTCCGCCCCGCCTCGAAGCCCCGCCAGACCTGCTCGCTCGGCGCCTGGTAGGTGACCGCCTTCCCCTCGGCGGTCTGGAAGAACACTTCGTATGTCTCCTCGCGCTTCCCCTCCCGCTCCTTGCTTCCCAGCCGGAGATCGGGCCAGACGGCCGCGTGGTCCCGTTCTTCGGCACGGGCAACGCGGTCGGGCTGCCATTTTTCGATCTCGTAGCGGACGCGCTGCCGGTAGACCGGCTGATCGCGGTAGACCGGCTGCTGGTAGGTCTCCTCGCGCGAACGGTTCTCGTAGGTGGGGCGGTCCTCGTAGACGTCCTCGAAGTAGCCGTTACCGAGATCGCGGGTGCCGACCTTGACCCGCTGGGAGCCGGTCCGCACCCGCTCGCTGACGGTGCGGGTCCGCGTCTCGCTGCCGATCTGGATGTGATCGACGTGGTGGACCTCGCGGCTTCTGCCGAGGATGCGGGCACCGCCCGGCACCTCCCCCTCCCAGGCCTGCTCGGTGACCGGCCGGAGCTCCTCGATCGCGATCGTTCGCAGCCAGTGGAAGCCGGTGACGGTGAGCGTCGTCGACTTCGGCCGGCCGAGGAAGACGGCGAGTGCGAGCAGCGCGACCAGTCCCAGGCAGCCGAGGCCGAAGCCCTTCTTCAGCCGCGATCCGCCACTCCCCTGGGGGGGAGCCGCCAGCGGCTCCGGAGCAGGAGGAGCCGGGGCGTCGAAGCGCCGCTCGACGACCTCGCGCGTCTTCGCCGCGTCACGAGGCGCGCCGCAGCCGGAGCAGAACGTGTTATCGGCGGGGTTGTCCGCGTCGCAATAGGGGCAGATCCAGTCCGCGCCGGCCGCGGCCCGCTTGAGGGCTTCAGCGTCCGTGACCTCGGGCGCGTCGTCCAGCAGATAGAACTGGACCTCGGGGCCGCGGGGGGAACCGCAGCCGCCGCAGAACTTGTCGGGTCCGCGGTTCCGTTTCCGGCCGCAGACGGGGCAATCCCAGGCACCTTCACGAATGGCCAACGTCGTCTCCTGTCAGTTGGCAGAGGATCGTACCGCAGAGCGGGCGGAGTATCCTTCCTCCCATGACAGAAGCGACGCACACGGTCTTCAACCAGCCGCCGCCGTTCGAGGACGTCAACCTCTTCACCTCCGACCGCGTTCTCGCCGAGGCGCTGCGGCGGGAGGGGGCGGGGTGGGCTGCGGAGCGGGCGCGGGCGTTCGGGGAGATCGTGGGGCGGCGGGAGACGATCGCCTGGGGGTTCCAGGCCAATGAGCATCCGCCGGTCCTGCGCACGCACGACCGCAACGGCAACCGGATCGACGAGGTGGAGTTCCACCCCGCCTGGCATGCGCTGATGGCGCTCGGGGTGGAGCAGGGGCTGCATGCCCTCCCCTGGCGCGAGCCGCGGCCCGGGGCGCACGTGGCGCGGGCAGCGATGTTCATGCTGCTGGCCGAGGTGGAGGCCGGGGTGGGATGCCCGCTCTCGATGACCTACTCGGCGGTGCCGGCCCTGCGCCTCCAGCCCGAGCTCGCCGCCGAATGGGCGCCGCGCCTCACCTCGGCGGTCTACGATCCGCGCCTCGTGCCCTCCTGGGAGAAAGCGGGCGCCCTCTGTGGCATGGCGATGACCGAGAAGCAGGGGGGCTCCGACGTACGCGCCAACACCACCCAGGCCCTGCCAGCCGGTGACGGCTACCAGATCACCGGTCACAAGTGGTTCTGCTCGGCGCCGATGTGTGACGCCTTCCTCATCCTCGCCCAAGCCCCGGGAGGGCTCTCCTGCTTCCTCCTCCCCCGCTTCACCCCGGACGGCGCGCGCAACCGCTTCCACCTCCAGCGGCTCAAGGACAAGCTCGGCAACCGCTCCAACGCGTCGGCGGAGGTCGAGCTCGAGGGGACCTGCGCGGCCCGGCTCGGCGAGGAGGGCCGCGGCGTGCGCACCATCATCGAGATGGTGGCGGCGACCCGGCTGGACTGCGTGCTCGGCTCGACGGGGCTGGTGCGCCAGGCCGTGGCGCAGGCGACGCACCACGCGGCGTACCGCAGTGCGTTCGGCGGCCGGCTCGTCGACAAGCCGCTGATGGCGAACGTGCTCGCCGACCTGGCCGTCGAGTCCGAGGCCGCGACCGCCCTCGCGATGCGGCTGGCGCACGCGGTCGACGCGGGCGAGGACGCGTTCCGGCGACTGGCCACCGCGGTCGGCAAGTACTGGGTGTGCAAGCGGGCGCCGGTCGTCGTCGGGGAGGCGCTCGAGTGCCTCGGCGGCAACGGGTACGTCGAGGAGTCGGCGCTCCCGCGGCTCTACCGCGAGGCCCCGCTCAACTCGATCTGGGAGGGCTCGGGCAACGTCACGGCGCTCGACGTCCTGCGCGCCGTGAGCCGCAATCCCGACTCGGTGGACGCGGTGCTGGCGGAGGTGGACGCCGCCGGCGGCGCGGACAGCCGGTTCGACCGCGCCGTCCGCGCGCTGCGCGCCGAGCTGCACGGGCGCGAGGAACGGCGGGCCCGGCGGCTCGCCGAGCTGCTCGCCTTGTGCCTGCAGGGATCGCTGCTGGTGCGGCACGCGCCGGAGGAGGTCTCGTCGGCGTTCCTGGGCGCGCGCTTCGACGCCGACGGGCCGTGGCGCACGGCGGGCACCCTCCCCGAGGGCACGCCCACGGCCGCGCTGCTGGAGCGGGTTACGCCTGGTTGAGCCGAGACCCAGCCGGACGAGCGGCGCGTTC